>NZ_JBHXVZ010000001.1:0-123402 GCF_042672005.1 Nocardia sp. NPDC127579
TCATCGACACACTATTGAGTTCTCAAAGAACACACGCACACACATCCGCCACTCGATCTCTCGGGGTTTCAGTGAGGCAACTTGAATAGCTTAGCCCAACCAGTCATCCGGATCCAAATCCGAGGTCTTGGTCGAACTAGTGTGATCGTCAGGCGCTCCTCGTCCGACCTCGTGTCCCTCGCTCGGCGTGTCCGCCTCAGCACCGGGTTGGTGTCCGTGTCGCTCTGACTGGATAAAAGTTACGTGGCGCGATGATCAATGTCAAATCGCCTGGTCAACAGGCTAATTCGCGGCTCCGACCCGTTCCACCTGTCCGCCGAGCGCCTGCAACTTCTCCACGAAGTTCGGGTAGCCGCGGTCGATGTGGAAGACATCGTGCACCTCGGTGACACCGTCGGCGCACAGCCCCGCGAGCACCAGACCGGCACCGGCGCGAATATCCGACGACCAGACCGGCGCGCTGGACAACCGCGGAATACCGCGCACCACAGCGTGATGCCCGTCGGTCCGCGCGTCGGCACCCAGCCGAATCATCTCCTCTACGAAACGGAAGCGCGCCTCGAAGATGTTCTCGGTGATCATCGAGGTGCCGTCGGCGATCGCCGCCAAACCGATGGCCATGGGCTGCAGGTCGGTCGGGAAACCCGGGAACGGCAGCGTGGAGAAGTTGACCGCACGCGGCCGCTCCTGCTGAACGACCCGAAAACCGTCCACCTCGAACCAGATTCGCGCGCCGGCCGAGCGCAGCTTGTCCAGCACCAGGGACAGATGCTTCGGGTTCACGCCGGTGACCTTCACATCGCCCATCGTCATGGACGCGGCGATACCCCAGGTCGCGGCGACGATACGGTCGCCGATAACCCGATGGTCGGTCGGCTTCAACGTCTTCACGCCCTGAATGGTGAGCACCGACGTGCCCGCGCCGCTGATCCGCGCGCCCATGCGCACCAGCATGTTGCAGAGGTCGACGATGTCGGGTTCGCGTGCCGCGTTGTCGATCACGGTCTCCCCCTCGGCGAGCACGGCCGCCATGAGGATGTTCTCGGTCGCGCCGACCGACGGGAAGTCGAGCCGAATGGGCGCGCCCTGCAACTGGTCGGCCTGGGCCACGACGCAGCCGTGCTCGATCTCACTGGTCGCCCCGAGCAGGCGCAGACCGGTCTGGTGCATGTCGAGTGGGCGGGAGCCGATGGCGTCACCGCCGGGCAGCGCGACCACGGCGCGCTTGCACCGAGCCATGAGCGGGCCGAGCACGCAGACCGAGGCGCGGAATTGGGTGACCGCCGGGAAGTCGGCGTGATATTTCGGCTCGGCCGGAGTGGTGATGGTGACGACCGAGCGATCGCCCGGCGTCTCATCGGTAATAGTGACCTCGCAACCGAGACCGCGCAGTACGTCCGCCATCAACGGCACATCGAGGATGTCCGGGCAGTTCGTGATGGTCGATGTGCCCTCCGCCAGGAGAGCGGCGGCCATCAGCTTGAGAACGCTGTTCTTCGCGCCGCCCACCGAGACCTCGCCGACGAGTCGATTGCCCCCGGTGACCAGAAACCGCTCGCTCACGCCATGACCTCGCTAGGTCCCGGCGTGCCCGGGAGCGCTGTGCCGATGCTTCCCTCGCTTCGCTCACTCACGGGGGCTAGCTTATCCACCCCCGCACCCGCATACGCGTGTGTACGCGAACCCGGTGCACGACTGAGCGGTTTGCGTGGAATGCGCTCGCTCGAACGCCGGTCGCCGCGATGCTCGCGCGTATCCGCTCGTTCTGCGGTGGGCGTTCGTTTCGACTACGCTACTTGCCAGTCAGTTCGCCCATTGTCGACAGACCAACCCGCGGCGCGTCGCGCCCACCCTGGTGTCGGCTGGGCTCGAAAACCCTACCGTCACCACAGGATCGAGGATTTCTCCGTTGATCACCGGCATACCGGGCCCCGCTGTACCGCCCGGCGCTCTCCCCCGCACCGCCTGCTGACCCGCCATGGACATCCCCGCACTCCAAGCGAGCTGGCGCGACGTCGAGAAGGTCGGCGACGAAGCGGTCTTGTACTTCTACTCACATCTGTTCATGGCCCACCCCGATGTCCGCGCCATGTTCCCGGTATCGATGTCGGCGCAACGCGGCAAATTCTTCGCCGCGCTCGGGCGCATCGTCAGCAATGTCGACAAGATCGGCGCCGACCCCAGCTTCGTGCAGCAGCTCGGCCGCGACCACCGCAAATTCGAGGTCGTCGCCGATCACTATCCGGCCGCGGGCGCCTCGCTGCTCGCGACCCTCCAGTACTTCCTCGGCGCCGCGTGGACCGACACCTTGGCCGCGGACTGGGCCGAGGCCTACGGCATCGTCGCCAAACTGATGGTCATCGCGGCCGAGGACGACGAGGCAACCTCCCCCGCCTGGTGGGAAGCCGAGGTCATCGGCACCGATCGCCGCAGCATCGATGTCGCGGTGCTGCGAATTCGCCCGACCGAGCCGTACCCGTATGTGGCCGGTCAGTCGATGGCCGTGGAAATCCCGCAGCGGCCGAAACTCTGGCGCTACTACACCCCCGCGAACGCGCCGCGCGAAGACGGCACCATCGACCTCAACGTCCAGATCGTCGCGGGTGGGCAGGTCAGCGCGGCGCTGGCCCGCGAGACCCGGCCCGGCGACACCATCCGGCTCGGCGCGCCGCTCGGCACGGCGCTCACCCTGACCGAGGAGTTGCGCGGCGATGTGCTGATGATCGCCGGCGGCACCGGCCTGGCCCCGATGAGCGCGGTGATCGAACAGCTCGACGCGGACTGGCGCGCCACCGGCCGCACCACCAATGTGCATCTCTTCCACGGTGTTCGGACCCAGTGGAATCTCTACGAGCACCACTTCCTCACGGAGATGGCCGATACCCGGCCGTGGTTCCGCTACACCCCCGTCGTCTCCGAGGATCCGACCTATCCCGGCGCGAAGGGCATGGTCGGTGCCGTCGCCGCCCAGACCCACCACTGGCAGGGCTACAACGCGCTGGTGTGCGGCTCCACTCCGATGGTCGAGCACGTCACCGCCGAGTTGACCGCGGTGGGGATGCCGCGCTCGGCCCTCCGATTCGAACAGTTCGACTTGGTCGCGGAGCCGGAACCCGCAGCGGCCGATGCCCTGGCAGTGCCCAGTGCCGATAGACCCGAGGTGACCACATGGCGCTGAAGCCACGCGAAATCGAGAAGGCGAAGTTCAAGAGGTCCGCGCTCGGCAGGCGGGGATACGACGAGAACCAGGTCGAGGAGTTCCTGGAGCGGGTCGCCCGCGAGGTCTCGCGGCTCAATGCCACCAACAAACGTCTTACCCAGCAGCTGGAACTCAGCGGCGACAAATCGCTGCTGTCGGACAACGACTACCTCGCCTCCCGGGTCGCCGATCTGGAACGGCAGCTCGCGATGTACAAGTCCTCGGCGGCGCCGACGGACACCTTCACCGTGGAACAACTGCGTGCCGATCTCGCGGCGGTGCGCCGGGAAAACCATCAGCTGCGCGAAGAAGCCCAGCACGACCTGCTCGGGGTGAACATCCGCGCGGTGAACATGCTCAGCCAGGCGCAGCTGTCGGCGGAGTCGACCGTGGCCGAGGCCGAGATCTACGCGCGCGAACTCGTCGCGGCGGCCCGCCAGCAGTACGCCGACATCCTGCGCCAGGCGCAGGAGTCCGCGGCCCAGGCCGCCGACGGGATCGCCTCGCTGACCAGCGTGCCGAAGGACGTACCCGAACCCGCGCCCGCGGAGATCGAGTACATCCGCACCTACGCGCAGATCGCGCAGAAGCAGATGCACACGATCGTCGAGGCGCTGTTCAGCGAGATCGACAAGCTCGGGGGGCCCGAGGCCGGGCAGCAGAAGGCGACCGCTCGGCCGGTGCAGGCCGAGATCGCGAAGCCGGCCGAGATCGTGGACAAGCCGACCCCGTCGGTCTCGTACTGGAGCCAGGCCCAGCTGACCAGCGGCGAGGACTTCGGCCACTGATCGGCGCTGAGAATCCAAATCTATTGCGCTACAGTGCAATTGGATTCGTGGTCAAGATTCGAACGATCACGACAATTGAGAAGGGGAAGCCTGCAATGGCGGATTCCATTTATGACCGGATCGGTGGGGGCGAAGCAGTCGCCGCCGTCGTCGACGATTTCTACGTCCGGGTGCTCGCCGACGACGAGCTGGCCGGATTCTTCACCGGCGTGAACATGTCCCGGCTCAAGGGCATGCAGGCCGAATTCTTCTGCGCCGCCCTCGGCGGACCCGACGCCTACACCGGCGCTCCGATGCGGGACGTGCACCAGGGTCGCGGCATCGAACAGCGGCACTTCGACCTGGTCGCCGGGCATCTGATCGCGGCGCTCAGCGGGGCCGGGGTGCCGGATGACACCGTCGAGCAGATCATCGCCGCCATCGCGCCGCTGTCCAGCGACATCGTCAGCGCCGGCGTCCGCGGCTGAAGTTCACCGGACAACGAAAGGCCCCTTGATCCGAGCGGATCAAGGGGCCTTCGACGTTTCTACTTCCCCCCACCGGGCTGCCAGAGCACATCCCCGCCCGGATTGGTGACCCGGCTCAGAATGAACAACAGATCCGACAGGCGATTCAGATAGCGCGCGGGCAGCGGATTGGTGTCGTCGGGATGAGCGTCCAGCGCGGCCCACGCCGAACGTTCGGCCCGCCGGGCGACCGTCCGTGCGGTGTGCAACAGCGCGGCCAGCGGCGTACCACCGGGCAGAATGAACGAATTCAACGGCGCCAGTTCGGCATTGAACTCATCACACCAGCCCTCCAGGCGATCGATATAGTCCTGGGTGATGCGCAGCGGCGGATACTTGGGCGCGGCCACCACCGGCGTGGACAGATCCGCGCCCGCGTCGAACAGGTCGTTCTGCACCTGCCGCAGCACGCTCAGCACGGCGGGCTCGGGATCGCCCAGCGCGACAGCCACACCGATCGCGGCATTCGTCTCATCGCAATCGGCATAGGCGGCGAGCCGGGGATCGTTCTTGGAGACCCGGGAGAAATCGCTGAGACCGGTGGTCCCGTCATCGCCGGTGCGCGTATAGATCCGCGTCAGGTGCACGTTCACGGCATCCAGCGTAGTAGCCGGATCAGTGTCCGCCCAGACGGCGGGTGCGGTCCGACGGCCGCGATTCCACCCAGGACAGGAACGCGGCACGCGCACCGCGATCGAGCGCGATCTCGTAGCCGCCATGATTGTCCGAGACGCCGGTGACGATGATTTCGTCGGTCATGATGTCGTATTCGTCCCCGACCGGACCGCGACGCTCCCCGATATCGATACCCTGCCGGCGGATCACCGAATCCGGGCCCAACTTCAGGCTGGTGAGCTTGTAGAAGACGAGGCGATCCTCGTCGTAGCGGATCAGGCCGTGCCGCCAGCCCTGACCACCGCTCGCGGGCAGCACCCGCAGCAGTGCGGCGGTGCCGCCGCGACGCAGCATGATCAGGCGATAGGTGGATATCAAGGCCAGCACGACCAGCAGCACTACCAGGGTGATCAGAACAACCATCCCGGTCTGCAATGCAGTTCGTCCTTTCGCCCGGTGACCACGAGCGGCCGCCGTTACCCATCCGTTGCGATATTCAAACACGAGTCTACAAACGGCCGACCAGTGGGTTACCCTGACCGGCCTGAAAAGCATTGTCGGCGGCGAAGATAACCTTCGCCGCCGACAAGCCTATGGAATTGTGGATCCGGTGCTCAGTGCCCGGCGAGCGCTTCGACCGCGCGCACCTGGGCTTGGGCCACCGTCCGATCCTCCTCGGAGGCCTCGGCATCGGCGAGCACCTTGCGGGCCGCGTCCACATCGACCTCACCGGCAAACTCCGCCGACTCGGCCAGCACGCGCACCGTGTTGGCCGTGACGGAGAAGAACCCGCCGTGCACCGCCGCGACGATCCGCTCACCCTCGACCGGGACGATGGTCACGGTGCCGCCCTCGACCAGCTGGCCGAGCAGCGGCTCGTGGCCCGGCATGATGCCGATCTGGCCCTCGGTGGTCTGCGCGCTGACGAACGAAGCCTGGCCGGACCAGAGCTTGCGCTCGACAGCGACGAGATCAACTGTCATCTCCGCCATGGTGGACTACTTCCCGGCGATCTTCTTCGCGGCCGCCTCGACGTCGTCGAGACCACCGCAGGAGTTGAACGCCTGCTCCGGGAAGTGATCGAACTCGCCCTTGCAGACCCGATCGAAGTCGTCGATGGTCTGCTCCAACGGCACGACCGAACCCGGCTGACCGGTGAACTTCTCGGCCACGATGAAGTTCTGACCCAGGAACTTCTCCAGGCGACGGGCGCGGCCGACGAGGACCTTGTCCTCCTCGGAAAGCTCGTCCATACCGAGGATGGCGATGATGTCCTGCAGTTCCTTGTACTTCTGCAGGATCCGCTTGACCTCGTTGGCCACCGCGAAGTGCCGGTCGCCGACGATCGAAGCCTCGAGGATACGAGAGGTCGAGGTCAGCGGGTCGACAGCCGGGTAGATGCCCTTCTGCGAGATCGGGCGGGAAAGCTCGGTCGTCGCGTCCAGGTGGGCGAAGGTGGTCGCCGGCGCCGGGTCGGTGTAGTCGTCGGCGGGGACGTAGATCGCCTGCAGCGAGGTGATCGAACGGCCACGGGTCGAGGTGATGCGCTCCTGGAGCTCACCCATCTCGTCCGCCAGCGTCGGCTGGTAACCCACGGCCGAAGGCATACGACCCAGCAGGGTCGAGACCTCGGAACCGGCCTGGGTGAAACGGAAGATGTTGTCGATGAACAGCAGCACGTCCTGGTGCTGCACGTCGCGGAAGTACTCGGCCATGGTCAGGGCCGAGAGGGCGACGCGCATACGCGTGCCCGGCGGCTCGTCCATCTGACCGAAGACCAGGGCGGTGTCCGGGAGGACGCCCATCTCTTCCATTTCCAGGCGCAGGTCGGTGCCCTCACGGGTGCGCTCACCGACACCGGCGAACACCGAGGTGCCGGAGAACTCACGCGCGATACGGGTGATCATCTCCTGGATCAGCACGGTCTTGCCGACACCGGCACCACCGAACAGACCGATCTTGCCGCCCTTCACGTACGGGGTCAGCAGGTCGAGCACCTTGACGCCGGTCTCGAGGATCTCGGTCTTGCCCTCGAGCTGGTCGAAGCTCGGCGGCTTGCGGTGGATGCCCCAGTTCTCGCCGTCGCGGCCCAGGCCCGGGGTGTCCAGGCAGTCGCCGAGGGCGTTGAACACGTGGCCCTTGACGATGTCACCGACCGGCACCGAGATCGGCTTACCGGTGTCGGTGACGGTGGCGCCACGGACCAGGCCGTCGGTCGGCTGCATCGAGATGGTGCGCACGATGTTGTCGCCGAGGTGCTGGGCGACCTCGAGGGTCAGGGTCTTGGCCACCGACTTCAGGGCGATGTCGGCGTGCAGAGCGTTGAACAGCTCGGGGATGGCGCCACGCGGGAACTCGACGTCCACGACGGGGCCGATGACACGGACGACGCGACCGGCGGTTGCGCCCGCCTTGCTCGCGTTGTCCTGAGTGACAGCTGCGGTCATTAGATTGGTTCTCTTCCTGCGCTTCTAGTCGCGGTCCGAGCTAGACGCCAGCGCGTTGACGCCGCCGACGATTTCGCTGATTTCCTGCGTGATCTGGGCCTGACGCACCGAGTTCGCCTCGCGCTGAAGCACGCTGGCGAGCTCGTTGGCGTTATCGGTGGCCGCCTTCATTGCGGTGCGCCGAGCCGCGGACTCGGATGCCGCTGCCTCGAGCAACGACGCGTAGATACGCGTATTGACGTACTTCGGCAGCAGGGCCGCCAGCAGCACATCGGCGTCGGGCTCGAATTCGTACTGCGCCTGCGGCTCGGCCGTGGCCGAATCGCTGAACGAGTCCTCGCCCATGTCGAAGTTCTCGTCGACGAAGCTGACCTGGATCGGCGCCAGGCGGCGCACCTCCGGGGTCTGCGTCAGCATGGACACGAACCGCGTGTAGACGACATGCAGTTCGTCCACACCCGCGATCTCACCCTCACCGTTCGGCGCGGCGACCGTGGCCTCCGAGCCCGCCATGAACGCCTCGACCAGGTGGTTGCAGGCGGCCGAGGCATCGGTGTAGTTCGGCTGCTGGGAGAACCCGGTCCACGACGCCATCGGACGGCGGTTGCGGAAGGTGTAGTACGTGAGGCCCTTGTTGCCCATCACGTACAGCACCGGTTCCTTGCCCTCGTTACGCAGGGTGGTCATCAGCTCTTCGGCGCGCCGGAACACGTTCGAGTTGTAGCCACCGCACATGCCGCGGTCACTGCTGATCACCAGAACCGCTGCCCGGCGCGGGTTGTCCCGCTCGGTCAGCAGCGGATGGGCCAGGTTCTTCGACGCGCTCGCCAGCTCGGCCAGCGCCTTGGTGATCTCCTCGGCGTACGGCTTGGCGGCCGCCACCCGGGCCTGAGCCTTGGTGATTCGCGAGGTCGCGATCAGCTCCTGGGCCTTGGTGATCTTCTTGGTCGAATTCACACTGCGAATGCGGGAGCGCAATTCACGCAAGCTTGCCATTGGTCACCCTCCCTTCATTCGCCAGTTCCGAATAGCGCATCAGCTCGTCCGGCTTACTTCTCGACGTGCTTGCGGGTGACCGACAGCTGCTCGACCTCTTCGTGGTCCAGCTCACCGGCCGCCGCCTCGTTCACCACACGGCTGCCGTCGGAGGCGAGGAAGCCCTGCTTGAACTTGTCGGTGGCCGAGGTGATCGCATCGGCGTTCTCGCTGTCGAGCGGCTTGGCGCCACCCTGCAGCGAGTCGATCGCGCCCTGCACGTTGCGGTGCAGGTCCTCGAGCAGCTCGCGGTTGAAGCGGCGGATGTCGCCGACCGGAACCGAGTCGTAGTAGCCCTTGTCCACCAGGAAGATCGAGACGACCTGGTCCTCGACCGAAACCGGCGAGTACTGGTCCTGCTTGAGCAGCTCGACCCAGCGGGCGCCACGCTCGAGCTGCGCCTTCGAGGCGGCATCCAGGTCGGAGGCGAAGGCGGAGAACGCCTCCAGCTCACGGAACTGGGCCAGCTCCAGACGCAGCGAACCGGCGACCTTCTTCATGGCCTTGGTCTGGGCGGCGCCACCGACACGGGAGACCGAGGTACCGACGTTGATCGCCGGGCGGACACCCTTGTTGAACAGGTCGGACTCGAGGAAGACCTGGCCGTCGGTGATGGAGATGACGTTGGTCGGGATGAACGCCGAGACGTCACCGGCCTTGGTCTCGATGATCGGCAGACCGGTCATCGAGCCGGCGCCCATCTCGTCGGACAGCTTGGCGCAACGCTCGAGCAGACGCGAGTGCAGGTAGAAGACGTCACCCGGGTACGCCTCGCGGCCCGGCGGGCGACGCAGCAGCAGCGAGATGGCGCGGTAGGCCTCGGCCTGCTTGGTCAGGTCGTCGAACACGATCAGGACGTGCTTGCCCTGGTACATCCAGTGCTGGCCGATGGCCGAGCCGGTGTAGGGGGCCAGCCACTTGAAGCCGGCGGAGTCGGAGGCCGGGGCCGCGACGATGGTGGTGTACTCCATCGCGCCGTGCTCCTCCAGCGCGGCCTTGACACCCGCGATGGTGGAACCCTTCTGGCCGATCGCGACGTAGATGCAGCGCATCTGCTTCGACGGATCGCCGGAGTCCCAGTTCGCCTTCTGGTTCAGGATGGCGTCGATGCAGACCGCGGTCTTGCCGGTCTTGCGGTCGCCGATGACCAGCTGACGCTGGCCGCGGCCGATGGCGGTCAGGGCGTCGATGGCGGTGATGCCGGTGGCCATCGGCTCCTCGACCGGCTGGCGCTCCAGCACGGTCGCGGCCTGCAGCTCCAGCACGCGACGCTCCTCGGCTTCGATGTCGCCGAGGCCGTCGATCGGCTGACCGAGCGGGTTGACCACGCGGCCGAGGAACTTGTCGCCGACCGGAACCGAGAGCACGTCACCGGTGCGCTTGACTTCCTGGCCCTCTTCGATCTCGGCGAACTCGCCGAGGATGACCGCACCGATCTCACGGTCCTCGAGGTTCAGCGCCACGCCGAGCACGCCGCCCGGGAACTCGAGCAGCTCGTTGGCCATCGCCGAGGGCAGGCCGGAGACGTGCGCGATGCCGTCGCTGGTGTCGGTGACCACACCGATTTCTTCGATGGAGGTCTCGGGGGTGTAGCTCTGGGTGTAGCTCTCGATCGCGCTACGGATCTCGTCGGAGGAGATCGTCAGCTCCGCCATGTTCTTCCTGCTCTCGCTGTGTGGGTCTCGAATGTCGGGTGGTGGGGCGCCGCTGGGCTAGGCCAGCTCGCGGCGCAGCCGCTCCAGTCGGCCGATGGCGCTGCCGTCGATCACGTCGTCGCCGACGCGGACGACCAGCCCGCTCAGCAGACTCGGTTCGACCTCGACGTGCACCGCGACCGCTTTGCCGTAGATGCGCTGCAGGGATCCGGCCAGCCGGTCCCGCTGCTCCTGGGTCAGGTCGATCGCGGACTGCACATGCGCGACAACCTGTTCGCGCCGGGCGGCCGCCAAGTCGGACAACGCGTCGAACGCGTCACCGATGCTGGTCTTCTGCCGGGCGACGGCCTGTTCGGCGAGGGCGACCGTGATGTCGGAGGCCTTGCCGTTCAGCAGCCGGGCGATCAGGTCGCGCTTGGCCTGGGCCGGCTTGGCGCGATCCGACAGTGCCTGCTCCAGTTCGGGGCTGTCGTCGATGATCCGGCCGAGCCGGAACAGCTCGTCCTCCACCGTGCCGAGCTTGCCGCTGTCGGCGGCCGACGCCAGCAGCGCCTCCTGACCGAGCAGCACCAGGGTGTCGACCAGGTCGGCGGTGCGGGACCAGTCCTGGGCCACGGCGGTGGTCAGTACTGCCTGTGTGGCAGGACTGACCTTGCCGCCGAAGACCCGCTCGCTCAGCTCGGCGCGCGCCGAACCAGGCACCGACACGTCCGCGAGCGCAACACGCAGCGAACGCTGTTCGTCCAGCACGGCGACAACGGCGAACAGCTCGGAGCCCGTTGTGGCGGCAACGCTGTCGCTTCCGGTCAGGGCCGCCCGAAGCGCTTCCCGGGACCGGGCGCTTGCCTCGCGGCTCGCTGCGTACATGCTTCTCACTTTCGCGTCGTTACCTTCCGACCCCGATGCCGGCATTCGACTGATCGAGTTCGGTCAGGAACCGTTCGATCGAGGCCGCCTGCTTGGCTTCGTCCGAAACCGACTGCCCGATAACCTTCTCGGCCAGGTCGACGGCCGTACGGCCGACTTCGGAACGCAGCTCGTTCTGGATCTGCTGGCGCTGGGCTTCCAGCTGGCTGTGGCCGGCGGCCACGATGCGATCGCTCTCGGCCTGGGCCTCCGAGCGCATCTGCGCCAGGATGTCCTGCCCCTGGGTGCGGGCTTCCTCACGGATGCGCGCCGCCTCCAGGCGAGCGTCGGCCAGCTGCTGCTTGTACTGCTCGAGCGTCTGCTGGGCCTCTTCCTGCGCGACCTCGGCGCGGGCGATGCCGCCCTCGATCTTCTCGGCACGCTCGTCCAGCACCTTCATCAGGCGGGGGACGACGTACTTGTAGAAGACGATGCCGATGACGAGCAGGCAGACTGCCGACCAAAAGATGTCATACAGCTCGGGAATGAGGGGGTTGCGTTCCTCCCCCGCAGCTTCCGCGAGCACAGTCATGCCGGTCATGGCAATCAGAAGATGAAGCCGGCGACGAGACCGATCAGGGCCAGCGCCTCGGTGAACGCGATACCGAGGAACATGTTGGTCCGGATCGTGCCCTGGAGCTCGGGCTGACGGGCGATGCCCTCGATGGCCTTACCGACCACGATGCCGACGCCGATGCCGGGGCCGATGGCAGCCAGGCCGTAGCCGATGGCGCCGTAGCCCTTGATCTTCTCGCCGGTGGTGGCGGCTTCCTGGGCCAGGTACGCGAGGCTCATGAGTCTTCCATTCCCTTTCTGTTGCACACCGCCGGTCGGCGGTGAGCAGGTATCCAGTCGTTAGTTGTCGGTCAGTGAGAATCTGCGTGCTGCGCGAGCCCGATGTAGACGGCGGTCAGCAGGGCGAACACATACGCCTGCAGGAAGACCACCAGCAGTTCGAACAGCGTGAATCCGAGGCCGGCCAGCAGCGAGAACGGCGAGAAGATCTTCATCCACGCCGCGGCGTCGAAGAGGAAGAACTGCGTCGCGCTGAAGAACAGGACCAGCATGATGTGGCCCGCCAGCATGTTCGCCATGAGTCGGACGGTCAGGGTGAACGGCCGGAGCACGAAGGTCGAGATGAACTCGATCGGGATCAGCAGCACATGCAGCGCGGGCGGAACATTCGGAACCACGATGCTGCTGCGCATGTACTTCAGGAAGCCGTACTTCTTGATACCCACGTAGTTGAACGTCAGGTAGGCGAGTACGGCCAGTACCAGCGGCATGCCGATGCGGGCGTTCGACGAGATGTTCAGACCCGGAATGACGCCGGAGAAGTTCAGAAAGAGAACCGTGAAGAAGATCGTCGCGATCAGCGGGAAGAACTTGCGACCGGATTCCTTACCGAGGACCTCGTCGCAAATCTGCTCCTTCACGAAGAGCAAGCCGTATTCGGCGACGTTCTGGAGGCCGCGCGGAACGATCCTCGGGCTGCGGAATGCCAGCAGCATGAAGCCCAGTAGCAGTGCGGTCATCAAGATGCGTACGAGCATCAAGCGATCGAGTTCGAAGAACGTTCCCTCGAACAGCACAGCTTCAGGGAAGAAGTCATCTAGCGAAGGCGCGTGGAACTCGCCCGCCGCCAAAGTGGTGACGCTCAGCGTTCTCTCCCGTGTTCGGGCCGCGGGTACGGTCATATCCCGCGGTTCGATCGGACATTGACGATCAATTTGGGTCGACTAGGTCGGCTCGAAGTTCGTCAGCAGCTGAGCGGCAAACCCGCCGTGGCGTCTGTACGTGTGTCGGCGACATCGTCGACATGCAGAACCGAAGCCCTCGGGCCCGGTACGGCAGTAAGCATAGCGGCACTTGGCGGGATCATGCTGACCCCCCCTGCCTTGGGTGCTTGCTTACCAACACTTTACCAAGTTATCTACGACGCTGTGTAGGGGGGTGAGAGTTTTTCCTACTCCCCAGTATCGGAGTCGCCCGCCGGAGTGGTCACGTACGGAACCTTTTGGCGCAGAACACCGTACGTCTCGGCCCCAAGAACAATGAGCAGCGCGCCCACCACGGTGAGGAACAAAGCCATCCGGTTGTAGAAGTCGAACTGCTGCAGCACGGCCACCACCAGCAGCACCACGAGCAGCTTCCCGACCCAGCTGACCAGGATGATCAGGCCCGCGGTGCTCGGCGGCAGCTTGGCGCCGAACAGCACCACCGCCGCCGTGGTCAGGATGAATCCGCCGCCGATCGCGGCCCCGATCAGCGCACCCCACAGGCCGGGCAGACCGGCCGTCGCGGTACCGATCGCGACGGCCAGCACGACCAGGACGGCCAACCCGATGAGGCCGTAACGCAGCGCCGACTTCAGCGGAGCGTCGGGACCGGGGATGGGATTCGGTGTGAAAGTCACGATCGAAACTTTACCCGGGCGGCAGCTGGTCGGCGGCGGCCCCGCTGCGGTGCAGCACCGGAACAGCGGTCACAACCAAAGCGAACAGCAATCCGGCAGCCATCACCAGAACGACCACAGTGCGGTCCATCAGCGAACTGCCGACCGCGCCGAAGGCGAGCACGCCGACCCACAAATAGATAAGCAGCACCACGCGCCGGTGCGAATGTCCGATCTGCAACAAACGGTGATGCAGGTGCATTTTGTCCGGAGTCGAAAAACTCACTCCCGCGCGCACCCGGCGCACGATCGCGAGGACCAGATCCAGCACCGGAATGAACATCACCGCACCGACCAGGAGCAGCGGCGAAAGCAGACCGACGATGTCGCGTGTACCGAAACCGGTCATCGGAATACGTCCGGAAGCACTGGTCGACACCGCGGCCAGCACCAAGCCGATCAACATAGAGCCGGAGTCACCCATGAAAATTCGAGCCGGCGAGAAATTGTGCGGCAGAAATCCGAGGCACGCACCCGCCATGGCAGCGGCCAGCATCGCCGGCGGGTAGGTGTTGACCGAGCCGTCCTGCTCGTTCATCAACCCGACAGCAAACACGAAAACAGCACTGGCGCAAATCAATCCGAGTCCTGCGGCCAGGCCGTCGAGGCCGTCGACGAAGTTCATCGCATTCACCAGTGTCACCGTCACGCCGACGGTGACCAGACCGCCTTGCAGCGCGTCCAGCACCACTGTCGTATTGGTGAATACGTTGTAAATAGTGAACCAACTCAGGCCCATTACCGCCATCACGCCCGCAGCGGTCACCTGACCGGCGAACTTGGTCAGCGCGTCCAGGCCCCAGCGATCGTCCACGATACCGACGACCACGATGAGCGTCGCCGCCACCAGCACCGCCGGAATATCGGGCGCATAGTCGAATCCGCGACGCAGTGCGGGTAATTGGTGCGCGAAGAGCACGGCCGCGACCAGGCCGATATACATGCCGACACCGCCCATGCGCGGGATCGGCTTGACGTGCACGTCACGGTCCCGGGGCACCGCCACCGCACCGAATGCGATGGCGAGCGTCCGGACACCACCGGTGGCCAGAAAGGTGACCGTCGCCGAGACGAGCAGCACGAGCAACAGCTCGCGCAGCGGCACAACAGAGTTCATCCGATCACCGGGCAGCGGGACTGGTGAGTTCGTCCGGCTTCATCCCGAGGACCTCGGCGATTTCGGCCACCGGCACCGCACCCTCGCGCAGGATCCGGGGCTGATCGGCGGTCAGGTCGATGATCGTGGAGGCGACAGCGTGCTCGGCTGGGCCACCGTCGAGGTACACCCCGACCAGCGAACCGAGCTGCTCGCGCGCCTCGGCGGCGGTTTTTGCCGGGGCCTGCCCGGAGACATTGGCGCTGGACACCGCGAGCGGGCCCACCTCGCGCAGCAATTCCAGCGCGACCGGGTGCAGCGGCATCCGCAGCATGACCGTGCCGCGGGTGTCACCCAGATCCCACGCCAGCGAAGGCGCTTGCTGCACAACAAGACTCAGTCCACCCGGCCAGAAGGCACGGATCAGCTCGCGGGCCTGCGGGCGCACCGAGAACACCAGGCCGTCGATGGTGTGCCAGGAGCCGACCAGCACCGGGACCGGCATGTCCCGCCCGCGCCGCTTGGCCGCGAGCAGTGAATTCACCGCGGTCGAGTCGAAGGCGTCGGCGGCCAGGCCGTACAGCGTGTCGGTAGGCAGGACCACCAGTCGTCCGGACTTCAGAGCGCTCGTCGCTGCGGACAGTCCGGCGGCGCGCGAGTCGGGATCCGCGCAGTCGTAGACGGTACTCACGGCGCCCATCCTGTCACAGGGCGATTTTCACGAATCTGTCGCGCCGGGTGTCTCGCCCGCCACACCGCTCACCGTGCACAGATCTCACATCGCCGAGCACGCGACAGGCCAGCTCGCTCGGCACAGCAGGACTGGCCACACCGGTGGCGTTGACAGCGTCGTGCTCGATCGTCACGCCGAGGCGGGGCGGCCAGGTGCGAACTTCGGGGGGCAGCGCGCGGATGCCACCCAGGCGATCATCCCGGCCTGCGGTTCAGACGCGGGTGGCGGTGACGAAGCGCGGTTTCTCGGCGAGGTCGAGGTGCTCGGTGACGGCGGTGAAAGCCGCGGATGCCGTCAGCAGGGCGGCGGTGGCGTCGCCGTTGGTGTCGTCGTGCTCGATTCCCACACCGCCGGCCGGACGGAGCAAACGGGAGATGACGGGAAGCATCGGGCGGATGACATCCAGGCCGTCCGGTCCCGCGAACAGGGCGCGGTGCGGATCATGGTCTGCCACTTCGGGGTCCAACGACGCACCCTCCGGTATGTACGGCGGGTTGGCGACAACCAAGTCGACGCGGCCGCTGAACTCGGCGAGCAGGCCCGGATCGGTGACATCCGCGGCGTGCACGGTGATCGGTGTGTCCCCCTCGGCGGCACGCGCTTCGGCATTGCGACGAGTCCAGACCAGCGCCTCCGGATCGAGCTCGACAGCATGGACTTCGGCATCCGGCCGAGCGTTGGCCAGCGCCAACGCCAACGCCCCCGACCCCGCACACAGATCGATAACGACCGGCCGATGATCGTGCGGCAAGGTCTCCAGGTACCCCAGCCCCCACGCGAACAGCAGCTCGGTCTCCGGCCGCGGCACAAAAACCCCTGGACCGACTGCAAGATCGATCGCGCCCATAGCCGCCACCCCGGTCAGATGCTGTAGCGGAATGTGCCCAGCGCGCCGCTCGACAAGAGCCCGATACGCGGCAAGCTGCTCGGGTTCGAGCAACGGCGCCAGCACCAACCGCGTCCGCTCCACCCCGAGCAGATGCGCCGCAAGCTGTTCAGCATCGGCCCGCGGACTATGCACCCCCGCTTCCCGCAGCACCTCCGCAGCCTGACTGATGGCCGGAAGCAAGGGCACCCGCGACGCACTCATACCGACACCTCGATAGCCAGCGCGACCGCTGGTAACTCAGCATCGCCGCGCGCCGCCTGCACACCCGTCACCCGCAGCACCTCCGCAGCCGCTCTGATCGCTGGAAGCAACGGCATCCGCGACGCACCCATACCGAGTCCCCCGCAACCGGCAAGGTAGGCAGCTCAGCATCGCCTCGCACCGCCGCCACCCGCAGCATCTCCGCAGCTCCGTCGATCGCTGAACGCAAGTCCGGCCCCGGCGCGTTCATAACCTGTACCCCCTGGCCGACAAGGGCGCGCCCACCAGCCAGCCGCGCGCGGCCATAACCATCCATCCCGAACAGCCCGGCGTCACCACCCGTGCCGCACAACCCAACTCTCAGCGCGCCAGGCCCGCGTCCGCTGCTGCCCAACCGCAAGCCGACACTTCCCACCGTGCCCATCAACTCCTTCTTTTCGTACTCGCCCGACCCTGTTCGAGCCTCACCCGAACGTCTTGGTCACCACAGGTCGCCCGCCCCACCTCAGGACGAACGCCGAGCGCAGCGAGGCAAGTCCCGATTACTCCGTCATGCGGGCTTCGCGGTCCGCTTTACCCAGCGCATCCAGCAGCGCGTCCATATCCCCGTCGAGTACCGCGTCCAGGTTATGCGCCTTGAAGCCGATGCGGTGGTCGGCGATCCGGTTCTCCGGGAAGTTGTAGGTGCGGATCCGCTCGGAGCGGTCGACCGTGCGGATCTGGCTGGCCCGGCCCGCCGCGGCTTCCTGCTCGGCCTGTTCTTCGGCCAGCGCCTGCAATCGCGCGGCCAGCACCTGCATGGCGCGGGCCTTGTTCTGCAACTGGGAGCGCTCGTTCTGGCAGGTGACGACGATGCCGGAGGGCAGGTGGGTGATCCGCACGGCGGAGTCGGTGGTGTTGACGCCCTGGCCGCCCTTGCCGGAGGAGCGGTAGACGTCGATGCGCAGATCGGTTTCGTCGATCTGCACCGCTTCGACCTCGTCGGGTTCCGGGTAGATGAGCACGCCCGCAGCCGAGGTATGGATGCGACCCTGTGATTCGGTCACCGGCACACGCTGCACCCGGTGCACGCCACCCTCGAATTTGAACCGCGACCAGACGCCGTCGCGGGCGGCGTCCTTACTTTTGATCGAGAGCGTGGCTTCCTTGTATCCGCCCAGGTCAGAGATGGTGGCATCGAGCACCTCCACCTTCCAGCCGTGCCGTTCGGCGTAGCGGATGTACATGCGGGCCAGATCGGAGGCGAACAGCGCGGATTCCTCGCCGCCCTCACCGGACTTGACCTCGAGCACCACGTCGTCGCCGTCGTGCGGATCGCGCGGGGCGAGCAGGTCGGCCAGCGCCGCCTCCAGCTCCTCGGTCCGGCGCATCAGTTCGGGAATCTCGGCCGCGAACGCCGGATCGTCGGCCGCGAGCTCCTGGGCGACTTCGAGATCCTCGTGCGCGGTCTTCAGTTTGTTGTAGGTGGACATCACCGGAGCCAGCTCGGCGAATCGCTTTCCGACCCGGCGCGCGGCACCCGCGTCGTTGTGCAGCGACGGATCGGCCAACTGCGTCTCCAGGCCGTGGTATTCGGCCAGAATGTCGTCGATCGCGGACGGCTGCGTCATAGTGCTTCCTTCTCATTTTGCGGCGCCTGCGGCACCGCGTGTTCGCGGCCCCTGGTGTCTCGCATCCGAGCAGCCGAGACTCGCGCTGACGCGCATACGCTTCGGCTACTCGGATGCGAGACGGCCGCGAACGGGTCGGTCGTAAGACTCCCTCCGAACGGGCCGATTCATGCCTATCGGGTGTTCACCTGCCGGAAATGCACCGACGCCCGGTCTGCGGAGCAGAACCGGGCGTCGACGGGGAAGCTAGGAGGCGTCGGCCTTCTTGCCCGCACGCTTGCCGTAGCGAGCCTCGAAGCGGGCCACGCGGCCGCCGGTGTCGAGGATCTTCTGCTTGCCGGTGTAGAACGGGTGGCACTGCGAGCAGACCTCGACGGTGATGTGTCCGGACTCCTTGGTGGAGCGAGTCTGGAAGGTGTTACCGCAACCGCAGACGACGGTGGTGTCGACGTAGGTCGGGTGGATTCCTGCCTTCATGGGTGTCCTTTCGAGATTGGCCGCCGGGTCGCCCGCACAGGAGCGTGAACCGGAGCCGACTAGGCGGGATTGTCTGCCGATGGGCAGACGCACAGCGATTCAGTATGCCAGAACCGCCGTTATGCTGCCAAAACGCCCCCCATCCCCAATTTGTTCCCACCGGCACACCAGCACATTCGCGCCCGCCCCAGCCCCGCCCGGAGGGAGTCTCGCCCCAGCCCCGCCCGGAGGGAGTCTTACGACCGACCGTTTGCGGCCGTCTCGCATCCGAGCGGTCGAAGCGATGCGCGCAGCGCGAGTCTCGACCGCTCGGATGCGAGACACACGGGGCCGCAAACCCGCGGCGCCCGCGCCGCCATGTCACCGCCCCAGAAAGTGCGGGCACGCATTCCGAGCCCTCGTGCGGGAGCCTAAGACGGGTAGTTCGCTACTCAAGAATGCGAACACGTCTGTTCATAGAGTTTGGGGACCTGGAAGACAAGCACACCGGCGTGCCCTATGACAGAGGAGGGGAATTGACATGAGCAGCCGATTTGCCGCGGCGATCATGCTCGCGCTGACTCTCGCTGTCGTGGTGGGCTGGTTCGCGGTGCCCGATACCGATGCCACCTCCGCGACAGCGCAGACGGTCGCCTACGACGCGGCGGCAACGGGCGGGGCGGCGTTTCCGACGGCCGTCATCCTGACATTCCTGATTTCCGGTTCCGCTCTGATCGGACTGTTCTTCTTCGCACCGAAAACACCGAAAGGGCCCCGCTTACGCGAGACCCTTTCGGTGACAGCAGAGTTCGTCCTACTCGTCGATCGCGCCACCCGGCGCTGTCTTGCTGACCGACATCAGGAACTCCAGGTTGTTCTTGGACTTCTTCAGACGGTCGATCAGCAGATCGATCGCCTGATGCGAATCCAGACCGGACAGCACGCGGCGCAGCTTGTGCAGCACGGCCGCCTCATCCGGGCTCAGCAGTAGTTCATCCTTGCGGGTACCGGACGGATTGACATCCACCGCCGGGAACACACGCCGCTCCGCGATCTTGCGGTCCAGCTTGAGCTCGGCATTACCGGTGCCCTTGAACTCCTCGAAGATCACCGTGTCACCGGTGGAACCGGTCTCCACCATGGCGGTGGCGATGATCGTGAGCGAGCCGCCGTTCTCGATATTGCGCGCCGCGCCCAGGAAACGCTTGGGCGGGTACAGCGCGGTCGAGTCGACACCACCGGAGAGGATACGACCCGAGGCCGGCGAGGAGTTGTTGTACGCGCGGCCCAATCGGGTGATCGAGTCGAGCAGCACCACAACGTCCTTGCCCATCTCCACCAGGCGCTTGGCGCGCTCGATGGCGAGCTCGGCGACCGAGGTGTGGTCTGACGGCGGCCGGTCGAAGGTGGAGGCGATGACCTCACCCTTCACCGAACGCTGCATGTCGGTGACCTCTTCGGGACGCTCGTCGACCAGCACCACCATGAGGTAGACCTCGGGGTTGTTGATCGCGATCGCGTTGGCGATGTCCTGCATGATCGTCGTCTTACCGGCCTTCGGCGGCGAGACGATCAGGGCGCGCTGGCCCTTACCGATCGGCATGATCAGGTCGATCACGCGGGTGGTCAGCTTGTTCTGCTGAGTCTCCAGGCGCAGTCGCTGGTTCGGGTACAGCGGGGTGAGCTTGCTGAACTCGGGACGCCGCTTGGCCGCATCGACCTCACCGCCGTTGACCGTGTCCAGCCGCACCAGCGGATCGAATTTCTGGCGCTGGTTGCTCTGCTCGCCGTCGCGCGGGGCGCGCACCGCGCCGGTGATCGCGTCACCGCGGCGCAGGCCGTTCTTGCGGACCAGGTTCATCGACACGTAGACATCGTTGGGCCCGGCCAGATAGCCCGAGGTGCGGACGAACGCGTAGTTGTCCAGCACGTCGAGGATGCCCGCGACGGGCTGCAGCACGTCGTCCTCGCGGATCTCAAGCTCGCGCGCCTCACCACCACCGCCGACGCCGCCTTCGCGGTCACGCCCGCGGCGCCGCTCGCGGAAACGACGACCCCGGCGACCGCGGCCGCCTTCCTCGTCGTCGCCGCCTCGGTTGTCGCCCCCGCGGTTGTCGCCCCCGCGGTTGTCGCCACCACGGTTCTCGCCGCCACGGTTCTCGTTGCCGCGGTTGCCGCTTCCGTTCTGGTTGCGATCGCCCTGCTGGTTACGCTCACGGCGACGCTCACCCGGCTCGGCATCCTGCTTCGGCTCGTCACCACGCGCCTCGGCGTTGTCGCCGCCGGATCGCGCCTGGTCACGGCCGCGCCGCTGCCGACCGCGGCCCCGCTGGCCGGATTCGCGACCGGCATCGTCGGCGGAATCACCCGCCGGGGCATCCGCTGCGTCGGACTTGGCCGGCTGCTCGGCCTTGGCCGGTGCGGCTTCGGGAGCGGCGGCTTCGGGAGCGGACGCCTTGGCGGCCTTGGCCGGAGCGGCCTCGGCGGCAGACGTCACGTCGGCGGTCGCCTGCTCGGCCTTCGCGTCACCGCGCGGGGCCTTGTCGGCCTTCTCGGCTTTGGCGGGCGCGGGCTTTCCGGCTTGATTTTCCTTGATGGCGGCGATCAAATCGCCCTTGCGCATGCCGGAGGTCCCTCGGATTCCGAGCTCCCCCGCAAGCTGGCGCAACTGCGGCAACAACATTCCAGTCAGCCCCGATCGTGCGACGTCGGTGTGTTCGCTCATCTTCGAAATCTGTCCGGATTCACTATCGCGGCCCGAGTTGCTTGGGTTGGATTCCACCCCGGGTGTCGCGAGCAGGTCCGTATCTGTCACGGAAATCCTTTCCTTCCCTCGACCGCCGTGTGCTGTTTCGAGGGTTTCGTCCCGCAGTCCGGGCACTGTGCCGGACTCGGCTGCCGTAAATCACCTGCCCCACCGGTTATGCAGGGCCCAACTCCATGAAGGTGGGAGAGATCATTCCAGTTGCGCAGCTACGCAGCACCTCCATGGCCTGGAGGCTCGAGCCTGGACCTGCTGGAGCGATTGCCCTGATGAAGCACCGGCGTCTGATGCGCACGATGTACGGACTTGCCCAGGATAGCCGGATAGTGCGAGCCTCGGCAAGACAGACTCGCCGTTAGCTGACCTGTACTCCTTCGGCGAGTCCAGGCTCGACCACTCGGAGGCCGTCGGCGGCCGCCAGTTCGGCCAATTCCGCGGGGAATTCGCTGGTACACAAGGCCAGTACGGTCGGACCGGCGCCGGAAACGGTGGCCGGGATACCGGCCGCGCGCAGCCGCGCGATCCAGGCCGTGGTCAACGGCAGCGCGGGGGCCCGCTGAGTCTGGTGCAGCCGGTCCATGGTGGCCGACATCAGCAGGTCAGGGCGGGTTGTCAGGGCCACCACGGCGAGCGCGGCCCGGCTGACATTGAACGCCGCGTCCCCGTGCGGGACGGTCTCGGGCAGCAAACCCCTGGTGTGCGCGGTGGAGGAGCGTTCCTCCGGAATCAGCACCACCGGGCGCAGCGCGTCGTGCGCGGCCAGGCGGACCGCGTGATAACTGCGGCCGGGCGGACTGTCGGTCTCCACCGCGGATTCGGTCCAGGACACGACGACGCCGCCGAGCACGCTGGCCGCGGCATTGTCCGGGTGTCCTTCGAATTCCGAGGCCAGCTGCACCTGCTGATCGAGGTCGAGCGCCAATTCGGGATCGAGCTTCGCGGCCAGCGCGCTGCCGACGGCCAGGCCGCCGACCACCGCCGAGGCCGAGGAGCCGAGGCCGCGGGAATGCGGAATCACGTTGCGGCACACCACATCGAGGCCGTCGGCCCAGACGCCGGCGGCCTCCAGGCCACGCTCGATCGCGCGCACGACCAGATGCGAAGGGCCCCAGGGCACATCGTCGGCGCCCTCACCCTCGACCCGGATCGTAAGCCCGGAATCGGTGGTGCGCACCTCGATCTCGTCGTAGAGGCCCAAAGCCATTCCCAGCGAATCGAATCCGGGACCGAGATTGGCGGTGGACGCCGGAACACGCGCGGTGACCGCGATTCCGGCGGGCAGCGTCCGGGCCCGAGCCGGGGTCGACTCGGTCTCCGGGGCCAATTGGGTTTCGCGCGAATTCAACTCAGGCCAGCTCGAGCTCGTGGGCGACGGCGACCGGGTCCACCGCGATGGCCTGCACGTCGGGCATGCCGAGCAGCGCGGTGTCGGGGTCCTTGAGGCCGTTGCCGGTCACCGTGCACACCACGGTGAGACCGGAATCCAGCCAACCCTCCTTGCGCGCGGCGAGCACGCCGGCGACCGAGGCCGCGGACGCGGGCTCGACGAAAACGCCCTCGGTGGCCGCGACCAGGCGGTACGCCGCCAGGATCTCCTCGTCGGTGGCCGCGCGGAACGCGCCGCCGGACTGCTCCTTGGCCTCGACCGCACCGTTCCAGGACGCGGGCGCGCCGATCCGGATGGCGGTGGCGATGGTCTCCGGGTTCGACACCGGAGCGCCGTTGACCAGCGGAGCGGCGCCGGCCGCCTGCACGCCGAGCATGCGCGGCAGACCGCTGATGAGGCCGTCGGCGTAGTACTCGCGGTAACCGCGCCAGTACGCGGTGATGTTGCCCGCATTGCCCACCGGCAGCGCGTGCACGTCGGGGGCCTTACCGAGCACATCGCAGATCTCGAACGACGCGGTCTTCTGGCCCTCGATGCGCGCCGGGTTGACCGAGTTCACCAGGCCGACCTCGGGGAAGTCGGAGGTGACCTTGCGGGCCAGCTCGAGGCAGTCGTCGAAGTTGCCGTCCACCTGGATGATCTTGGCGCCCAGCATGACCGCCTGGGCCAGCTTGCCCATCGCGATCTTGCCCTGCGGGATCAGCACCGCGCAGCTCAGCCCCGCCCGGGTGGCGTAGGCGGCCGCCGATGCCGAGGTGTTGCCGGTGGACGCACACAGCACGGCCTTCTGGCCGCGGTACTTGGCGTCGGTCATCGCCATCGTCATTCCGCGGTCCTTGAACGAACCGGTCGGGTTGGCGCCCTCGACCTTGAGGTAGACCTCGCACCCGGTCAGCTCGGACAGGTGCGGCGCGGGCACCAGCGGGGTTCCGCCCTCGAACAGGGTCACCGGCTCCCAATCGGCCGCGCCCTCGAGCCGATCGCGGTAGGCCGCGATCAGGCCCGGCCAGCGCGAGTGCACCTTCAACTGCGGTGCAACACCAGTGGAGTTCATTCTTCGGTGCCTTCCAATCTCAGAACGCTGGTCACGGATGTGACGGATTCCATCTCCGCGAGCGCGGCGACGGTGTCCGCGAGTGCCGACTCGAGGGCGTGATGGGTGACGACCACCAGGCGCGCACCCTCGCCGTGCCCGGCCTGCCGGACGGTGGAGATGCTGACGCCGTGGTGGGCGAACTCGCCCGCGACCTTGGCCAGGACACCCGGAACGTCCTCTACCTGCAAGTTCACGTGGTAGCGGGCCGGTGTGTCACCGATCGGCGCGATCGGCAGCTCAGCATAGACCGATTCGCCCGGAGCCCGTCCACCGTAGAACTTGTTGCGCGCGGCCATCACCAGATCACCGAGCACCGCCGACGCGGTCGGCGCGCCACCGGCGCCCTGGCCGTAGAACATCAGACGTCCGGCGTTCTCGGCCTCGACGACGACGGCGTTGAACGCGCCGTTGACCGCGGCCAGCGGGTGCTTGCGCGGAATCAGCGCCGGGTAGACCCGCACCGAGATGCGGTCCTTGCCGCCCTCGGCCGCGGGCGGGTTGCCCGGGATGCGTTCGCAGATGGCCAGCAGTTTGACCGTGCAGTCCAGCGCGGACGCGGTTTCCAGATCCTCGGAGGTGATCTTGGAGATGCCCTCGCGGTACACATCGGCGGCGGTGACGCGGGTGTGGAAGGCCAGCGAGGCCAGGATCGCGGCCTTGGACGCGGCGTCGTAGCCCTCGACATCGGCCGTGGGATCCGCCTCGGCGTAGCCCAGGCGGGTCGCCTCCTTCAGCGTGATCCCGTAGTCGGCGCCGGTCTCGTCCATCGCGGACAGGATGAAGTTGGTGGTGCCGTTGACAATGCCGACCACCTTGTTCACCCGGTCGCCGGACAGCGACTGGATGAGCGGGCGCACCACCGGGATGGCGCCGGCGACGGCGGCCTCGAAGTACAGGTCGGCGCGGTTGAGTTCGGCCGCGGCGGCGAGCTCGCCGGTGTAGTCGGCCAGCAGCGCCTTGTTCGCCGAGATCACCGACTTACCCGCGTTCAGCGCCGCCAGGATCAGGCCGCGGGCCGGGTCGATACCGCCCATGACCTCGACGACCAGGTCGACATCCGGGCGCGCGACCAGCGCTTCGGCGTCGGTGGTCAGCAGGTCGGCGGGCAGGCCGCGATCGCGCTCCAGGTTGCGCACGGCGACACCGCGCAGCACGACCGGCGCGCCCACGCGCGAGCGCAGGTCCTCGGCGTGCTCCCGCAGAATCCGCACGACCTCGGTGCCGACATTGCCCATCCCGAGCACCGCGACACCGATCGGACGATCGATACCCCAGGCCCCGCTTCTCTGTTCGGGCCCACCCACGGAATCGCTACGCGATGCTGTCATCATTCCACCTCCAGGCTGAGCAAATCCGCCACCGTCTCCCGGCGCAGAATCAGACGCGGCTGCCCGTCCTTGACGGCCACCACGGCCGGACGGGTCAACTGGTTGTATCGGCTCGACATCGAATAGCAGTACGCACCGGTCGCCGCGACGGCGACCAGATCGCCCGGGCCGACATCGGCGGGCATCCAGGTGTCGCGAATGACGATATCGCCACTCTCGCAATGCTTTCCGACGACCCGCGCGACCACGGCCGACGCGTCCGAGGACCGCGAGACCAGGCGGCAGTCGTAATCGGCCTGATACAGCGCGGGCCGGATGTTGTCGCTCATGCCGCCGTCGACGCTGACGTAGCGGCGGCGATTGCCGCCGTCCAGCGAAACGTCCTTGATGGTGCCGACCTCGTAGAGCGTGACGGTGCCGGGCCCGGCGATGGCGCGACCGGGTTCCACCGCGATCTTCGGGGTGGGCAGCCCCGCGTGCGCCGCCTCGGTCTCGACCAGGCTGCGCAGCTTGGCCGCGAATTCGTCCAGCGGCGGCGGATCATCGTTCGGCAGGTACGAAATACCAAGTCCGCCACCGAGATCCAGCGTCGCGATCTGCGCGGTGCGCTCCACGCCGAACTTCTGGATGGCCTCACGCAGCAGGCCGAGCATGCGCCGGGCCGCGATCTCGAAGCCGTCGATCTCGAAGATCTGCGAACCGATATGCGAGTGCAGGCCGACCAGTCGCAGATCGTCGGCGTCGAAGACCCGGGCCAGCGCCTCCATGGCATCGCCGCCGGCGATCGAGAAACCGAATTTCTGATCCTCGTGCGCGGTCGAAATGTATTCGTGCGTATGAGCTTCCACGCCGACGGTGACGCGCACCAGCACGTCCTGCACTACGCCCGCGGCGGCCGCCACGGCTTCCAGGCGTTCGATCTCGATCAGCGAGTCGACCACCACGTGGCCGACACCCGCGCTGACCGCGGCCTCCAGCTCGGCAACGGATTTGTTGTTGCCGTGCAACGCGATTCGCTCGGCCGGGAAACCCGCGTGCAGCGCGATCGCCAGTTCGCCGCCGGAGCACACATCCAGGGACAGGCCCTCGTCGCGGATCCAGCGCGCGACCTCACCGCACAGAAAAGCCTTGGAGGCGTAGTGCACCCGGGCGTTCGGGCCGAACGCGCGCACCATATCGCGGCAGCGGGAACGGAAATCGTCCTCGTCCACCACGAACAGTGGTGTGCCGAACCGCTCGGCCAGATCCGCGACCGGCACACCGGCCAGGCTGACCGCGCCGTCGTCGCCGCGAACGGCGTTGCGGGGCCACACATTCGCGGGCAGATCGATCATCTGCTTCGGATCACCCGGGCGTTCCGGGAGATTGGGGGCATGGGGGATCTCCGCATGCCGGGGACCAGCGGGATGTGCGCCGCTCACGATGCTTCCTTTCGGGGGTTCACGAGCGCGCGGCTCGATAGGTGCGGGTTCACATCCGCTCCGGTGCGCTCACGCCCAGCAGGGCCAGGCCATTGGCCAGCACCTGCTGGGTCGCCTTGACCAACTCCAGGCGCGCCGCGTGCCGCGGGGTGACCGGCTCGTCGCCCTTGGGCAGCACACGCATGTCGTCGTCGGACTGGAACGGGTGATAGGCGCCGGCCAGTTCCTCCAGGTAGCGCACCACACGATGCGGCTCGCGCATCTCGGCGGCGGCCGCGACCACGCGCGGGAACTCACCGAGCACACCGATCAGCCTGGTCTCGCGCTCGGCCGTCAAGAGGCTGAGATCGACCGGTACCGAAGCGAATTCGAACGCCGCCGCGTTCCGCAGAATGCTGCAGGTGCGTGCGTGCGCGTACTGGACGTAGTAGACCGGGTTGACGCTGTCCTGCGTGGTCCACAGATTGATATCGATATCGATGCTGGTGTTCACCGAGGAACGCACCAGCGAGTACCGCGAGGCGTCGACGCCGATCTCCGCGACCAGGTCGTCCAGGGTGACCACGGTGCCGGCGCGCTTGCTCATCTTCACGGCCACGCCGTCCTTCACCAGATTCACCATCTGGCCGATCAACACCTCGACGGTGTCCGGGTCGTCGCCGAAGGCCGCGGCGGCGGCCTTCAAACGGCCGATGTAGCCGTGGTGGTCGGCGCCGAGCATGTAGATGCACAGGTCGAAGCCGCGCGCCCGCTTGTTCTGGAAGTAGGCGATGTCACCGGCGATATAGGCGGAGGTGCCATCGCTCTTGAGGACCACCCGGTCCTTGTCGTCGCCGTACTCGGTGCTGGCGATCCACCAGGCACCGTCCTTCTCGTACAGGTTGCCCGAGGCCTTCAGCTCCGCCACGGCCTGATCCACCGCACCCGAGGCGAACAGCGAGCTCTCGTTGAAGTAGACGTCGAAGTCGCAGCCGAAATCGTGCAGCGTCTTCTTGATGTGGGTGAACATCATCTCGACGCCCTCGCGCCGGAACAGTTCGTGGCGCTGCTGCTCGGGCAGGTCGGCGGCGCCCGGATGGTTCGCCACGATCGCGCCGGCGATCTCGGTGATGTAGGCGCCCGCGTACCCGTCCGCCGGGGTGGGTGCGCCGGTCGCGGCGGCGACCAGGGAATTGGCGAACCGGTCGATCTGGGCGCCGGCGTCGTTGAAGTAGTACTCCCGGGTCACGTCCGCGCCCTGCGCGGCGAGAATCCGGCCCAGCGCGTCACCGACGGCGGCCCACCGGGTGCCGCCCAGATGGATCGGGCCGGTCGGGTTGGCGGAGACGAACTCCAGGTTGATCTTGGTGCCGGCCAGCGCGTCGGCGGTGCCGTAGCCCGAGCCCGCGGCCAGGATCTTCGCCACGATCGCGCCCTGCGCGGCCGCCGCCAGCCGGATGTTCAGGAAGCCCGGACCGGCGACCTCCGCGGTCTCCACACCATCGGCGGCGGCGAGCGCGTCGGCCAGCCAGGTGGCCAGCTCGCGCGGATTGGCGCCGACCTTCTTGGCCACCTGCATCGCCACATTCGTGGCATAGTCACCGTGTTCCGGATTACGGGGGCGCTCCACTGTGACCTCGTCGGGCAGGACCGTAGGGTCGAGTCCGCGTTCGACGAGCACCTCCGCGGCAGTTGCGCGGAGGAGAGATGCAAGGTCAGCTGGAGTCACGAGTCACTATCCTATGGTCTGGGCAGGTGAACACCTTCGGGCGGGCACCGCAGCAGATCAGCACATGAGAGAGCACAACGAGCGATGCCGAGTAGTAAAAGCGCCTCGAAATCGGCCAAGGCCGTCCGAGCCGCCGGGAAAGCCTCGCCTTCCCAACGCAGGGGAAGCGGCCGCGGCCAACTTCCGTCGAATCGCCAGATCCCATGGCTGGCCATCGGGGCCGCCACGGTAATCATCGCATTGGTCGGTGTTCTGGCCTACAGCCTGGTCCCGAAGTACCGCGAGCAGGCCGAGCTGGACAAATACACGCCCAGCGCGGAGCGCAAGGACCCGTCCGAGCAGATCCCGGGCGTGGTGAAGAAGGACTACGCGGAGGGCGCGGGCAAGCACATCCAGCCCACCCAGCGCGTCGCCTACGACACCACCCCCGCCTTCGGCGGACCCCACGATTCGCAGTGGGCGGCCTGCACCGGCGTGGTGTACAGCAAGCCGATCCGTAGCGAGAACGCGGTGCATTCGCTCGAGCACGGAGCGGTGTGGATCACCTACAACCCGGACAAGGTCGACGCCGCCGGACTCGACGTGCTCAAGCGCAAGGTCGACGGCAAGCAGTACACGATGCTGTCGCCGTACCCGGGCCTGGACAGCGCCGTGTCGCTGCAATCCTGGGGTCACCAGCTGAAACTGGACGACCCCAACGACAAGCGAGTCGGACAGTTCATCACCGCGCTGCGGCAGAACCCCTACGCCTACCCCGAAGTCGGCGCGGACTGCTCCAACCCGTACTTCGACCGGGACAACCCGCTTCCGTTCGACCCGACACCGCCCGGACCCGACGCGGTCCCCGTGGACGGCACCGGCATCCCCGCCGACCAGAGCGAACTCGGCGGCGTGCCGGGTGTGCCCACCATCCCGGGCCTGACCGGGCTGCCGACCGCGCCCGCCGCGCCGGTCGAACCCGCCACCCCACCGGCGACACAGTAGATGAGCGCCGACAGCGAAACCGAGACCGGAATCCGGGGCCAGGTGCGCGGCCAGCGCACCGCACTGCTGATCCTGGGCGTCATCGGGGCGATCCTGCTCGGTTTCGCCGTCGGCGTCCTGGCCCGCATTCCCCTGGACGGCAGCCGCGAACCCGACCCGGGCACCGTCGACATCGGCTTCACCCAGGACATGTCCGCACATCACGCGCAGGCGGTGGAGATGGCCGGTGTCGCGCTGCTGCGCTCGGCCGACACCGATGTGCGCCGGCTCGCCTACGACATCATGACCACCCAGCAGGCCCAGGTCGGCCGCATGCAGGGCTGGTTGCAGCTGTGGGGCAAACCAGCGCAGAGCGTGGACGGGTACATGGGCTGGATGACCGACATGTCCTCCGGACACCACGGCGGCAGCACCGGCGCCCAGCACACCGGTCCGGTGGCGAGCATGCCCGGCATGGCCACCGCGGAGGAACTGGCCGCCCTGCGCCAAGCCCCCGAACCGGACACCATGTTCCTGCGCCTGATGCTGCGCCACCACCAGGGCGGCCTGTCGATGATCGAATACGCGGCCACGCACGCCGAAACCACCGCCGTGCGCACCCTGGCCGCGACCATGAGCGCCACCCAGCAGAACGAAGCCCAGCTGATCACCCGAATGCTGAGCGCCCGCGGCAGCACTCCCCTGCCGCTCAACTGATCGCGAAGTCCCCGGCCCGCCCTGCTTTTTGGCGGTGGGCCGGGTATGCGATACGCTTTCCCCGCCCGATCGGACCGGCCCCCGGCCCGATCGAGAACTATCCCGCCCTCGTAGCTCAGGGGATAGAGCGTCTGCCTCCGGAGCAGAAGGCCGCAGGTTCGATTCCTGCCGAGGGCACCACCAAAATAGGCCCTGACCAGCGCAACAACGGTTCAGGGCCTTTCTTCGATCCGGCTACTGTAGCCAAAGTTGTAGCCTACGTTCCCTTTTCCGATGTCCTGTCCTCGGCCGGTCGGCGGAGCGCCGTCTGGCCCGTCTCCTCGTCGGCGACCGGACCCGAGAGCCCCTCCGAACCAATTGATTTCATTTCATCATCACCGCGTGATGATATGAAATCAATCACATTCGCTGCCGTGAGCGGAGGTGCGGGCCGATGACCACCTCCACCGTCGTCACCTGTGGGTACCCCCGCTGCGTCGAACTAGCTGCCCGGACCGGCAAGCGCGGGCGCCCGAGCCAGTACTGCGACAACCCCGGCCACACCGCGGTGACGGCGTGGCGGGAACGGCAGAAGATCACCGCGAAGGACGCGAAAGCCGCTGCCCGACAACCGGCACCGGTCGAGCGGCCGGTCAGCGAGGCGACTGACACTCTGGCCGGGCTCGTGCGCCGCCTCGAGGAGCTGCGCGGCGAGATGGTCGCGACATTCGACGACGCCGGCGATCTGCTCGCGACGATCACCGACCCTCGTGCGGTCACCGACGAGATAGCTCAGGTGCGCCGGGAGTGCGACCGGCTGGTCTCCGATGCCGAAGCCGCGCGCGAGGGCGCCGAGCGGGCCGCCGACCGGTATCGCGCCGAGCGCGACCAGGCGCACGCCGACCGTGCGCTCGCCGACGGCGCCGCCGAACACGCCGTCGCCGAGCGCGACCAGTCCGTCGCCGACGCTGTCGAGTCCATCCGCCGCGCCCGCAAGCAAGTCGCCGAGGCGGTCGCCGAGCGCGATCAAGTCCGGGAGGAGGCAGACCGCGAGCTCGACCAGATGCGCGAGCAACTGGCGCAGGCCCGAGCCGCCCAGGCGCGCGCCGAGACCGAGCGTGACACGGCGGCCGCGGCGGCTGCGACCGCGAGCTCCGAAGCGGCGCAGCTGCGTTCGGCGCTCGACGAGTCCCGGCAGGCCCACCAGGAGCGCGTCGAGCTGCTCCACACGAAACACCTCGACAGCCTCTCCGAGGCTCACGCCGCCGCCGACCAGGCCGCCCGGGCGATGAGCGGCGAACACGCGAAAGCGATGGCGGCGCTTCGAGATGACGGGATGCGTGAGCGCAACGAACTGCGAAGGGATCTGGAGACTGTCCGCGATCACCTGGAGAAGGTTCGGCGCTCGGCGCGGCGGCGGGCGCCGGAGGCAGACATCTGACCCAGACACCGCCGCCAGACCACGCGACGCGATCCGGTCCCATGGGTCGGATCGTGATGAACTGCAACGAATTACACGGTCAGTCCCGTTCCGCACCATCCGGCCACACGATGATCACGGGAACACTCTTCTCCCTGGCCAATTCGACAACCGTTCCGGTGCCGCCCTTTTCGCTGATCTGGGAGTCCCACACCGCGATCAACTGGTCGCAGGTTCCGACAACCGCCTCGTTGGCAGCTTCGTAGGCTTCTCGGCCTGCGTCGTCGAAGTCCATCACCCGGACTTCGGCCGCCTGTTCGATAAGCGTGTCGAATTGCGTTGCGTGGTCGGGTTTTACCTTGCGCTCGCGATATTTCCGCGAGGGCAAGACGACCTCGAGATTCCCGCCGGCGTCGAGGACGGCTTGGGCGAACACCGTGTCGGCACCGCGGGCTATACAGCTCACTCCGATCAGTTCGGCCGGATCGCCCGCGTCGGCGAGAATCTTCCTGATCGCCTCGTACACCAGTGATTTGGTGGACTCGGTGATGTTCATGTGGCCCGTGACACCGAACCGCACCATTCAACTCTCCTATGCCGTGGTCGCGACCAGCGGCCGCATTCGCTCCCCGGAAGTCGGCTACCACGCCGACTCTAACGAACTGGCCAGTGCGGCAGATCTGGACAGAGGAGCCGAGTCGCTCCACTCGGGGTGCGTGGACACTGGTGCAGCATCAGGAACGGCGGCTGAACCGGTTTGCCGCGCGGCCCTTGCCGCCGACATCGGTAGCGTGTGCTCCATGATCAATGCGGTTGTGTTCGACGTCGGCGAAACGCTCGTCGACGAAACCCGAGAGTACGGAACGTGGGCCGACTGGCTGGGCGTTCCCAGACACACCTTCGTCAGCGTCTTCGGCGCCACAATCGCCCTCGGGGGCGACTACCGCGAAACCTTCCAAGTCTTCAAACCCGGCTTCGACCTGGCTGCCGAGCGCGAGGCTCGCGCGCAGGCTGGACAGCCCGAAACTTACGGCGAGGAAGACCTCTACCCCGATGTGCGCCCCGCCCTCTCCGCACTGCGCGAAATCGGCGTTTGGGTAGGGATCGTCGGCAATCAGACAGCGCGCTCCGGCCGCATCCTCCGGAGTCTCGAACTGCCTACTGATTTCGTCGCCACCTCTGACGATTGGGGCGTCGAAAAGCCCTCCATCGAGTTCTTCGAGAAGGTAGTCGAAGTCGCGCCGTGCGACGCACACGAGGTCGTCTACGTCGGCGACCGGATCGAAAACGACATCGCGCCGGCAAAGGCGGTGGGGATGCGGACCGCCTATATTCAGCGCGGCCCCTGGGGCTGGATCCAGCGGAAGAAGCCGGAGGTCGCGGAGCTATCGGATTGGATGATCCACGACCTCACCGAGCTCACAGCCATCGCCGCCGCCGAAAACGACAGTTAGGCCGACAACGACCGGATCATCGTGTGCCAGTTGTAGAGCTGGTCGTCGAGCTTGCGCAGCCGCGGAAGCGAATCCCACTCCCGCAACGACTGGCGTACGTCCTTGACGCGGTCCATCGCGGTGGCGTACCAGTGCTCGCCGAGCAGTTTGAGGGCTTCCTCAAGATGGTCACACGCGCGCTCGGGTTCCCGCTGCAGGACGGCCGCCGCCGCGAGATCAGCATGAAACACCGCACGCTGCTTGATCGCGTCGACCGGCATCTCGGCCAGCGCCCGCTCCAGCGCTTCGCGAGCTTCCGCGGCCCTCCCGGCAGCGAGCAGCGTGTTGCCCTTGAATCCCGCCAGCCGGGAAGTTGAGAACCAGTCCAGCCACACCGGGCTTACGTGCTCGTCCGGGTTGTACTGGCCATAGGACTCTTCGGCGTGCTGGATCAGTTGCAGGGCGCGTTTAGGATTCCCGAAGCGGGTTTCCACCTCGGCCTCGACCGCATCGAGCCACGCGACCATCTCGGCGCTGACATCGCCCCGCCGAGCGAATGCGCGCGCCCCATGGAGCTTGTCGCGGGCTTCGTCGGCGCGCTCTGGATCGCCGGAGAACGCGGGCGCGAAGGCCATGTGTGCGAGCACCGCGGCGCCCAACATCTCGTCCCCGGCTTCGCCTGCGGCTTGTAGCGCGAGGGTAAAACTCGGCTTCGCGACCTCGGGTTGCTGGAGGTCGAAAAACTCGAGTCGCCCAGCCAGTAACGCCGATTCGGCAACCGCACGCGCCATCACCACCTTCGCGGAGCCCGGCAGCTGTGGCAACAGATCCCATCCGAGCGCGGCATGCTCGGACACGAGCCGTTGGAGACGTGCGGGCGGCACTGACCAGTACAGGCGCCGGAACGCGCCGGTCGCCGACATGTAGTCCGAGGCGACGGCCGGCGGCACGACGCCGGCTGGGGTCCCGGCATGTCGCGATGCCCAAGTCTCGGTGTAGCTGGTGCCCTGCTGTCGGACGGCCTGCTCGCTGCCCGATCGGCGGGTTGGTGAGAAACCGAGCTCGCTCAGTGGCCGGTTGAACAGGGTTTCCAGCGCTGTCGCGTGCTCAGCTTGCGGCCATGGAGGTTCCGCGGACTCCCAGCGGCGTACCGTGCGCGCATTGATCGACACGCGTAATCCGATCGCGGCCGCTGCCTCGTTGAGCGCCTTCGCGAGTGCTTCTTGAGATCGGTAGCCGAGTGCTAGACGCGCCGTGCGCAGCGCATCTTCCGAGTTGGTCACACCCTCAGTCTAGTCAGAAAGCGGACATAAATACGCCATGCGGCCAAAATTTGGCCGCTCAGTGTCCCCATGATTGCCCTTTTATAGGACATTTACGCATGCGATCGTTTGTAGGCAACCGGCGGCCAGAAAGTCACTACCGAGGGAGCCGCACCTGCCGGTGCGTCCCTTCGATAACTGCGAACTGGCGTTCCGGGCCGGTTCCAGCCAAAACAACCGCACCTTGGGGGTACTCCCATGCCCGCGTCACAACTCATCCCGAGCCTCATCCTGGCCGTCACGCCTTACGTCATCTTCCTGATGGTGGCCCGCCGGACTCTTCGCCAGCCCACGCCCGGACCTCATCGGGGGCGTACCGACGGGGAGGTGGCGGCCCAGTGACCAGCGAGATCCGGGTCGACGCCGTCACCGTCTACGGCTCGCAGCGTCGGCACGAGGACTTCGGCGCAGAAGTGCTGCCGAAATCCCCGAATGATGGCCACCACGTCGCGACGGCGCACGGCGGCCGTGGCCCCGGCTGCCTCCAAGTCCTCGCCGAGAGCCCCTACATCTCCGACTATCCAGATGCGTTCGAGGTCTGAGCACATGCCGACGCGCGAGGAGAGTGCCTCGACGATGTTTCGCACCGAATACGGCCAGACCAGTGCGGATTGGTTCGTCGACCGAGAGGGCGTGATCCACGTCTTCCGCGTCAACAGCCCCGACCGCGTCATCGACGTGCCGCACGGGCCCGCACTCGGCGAGTGCCTGGAGATCATGCCTCGGCGTCTGTGGGATCGCATCCGCTACGAGTACGAACAGGATCGAGACCAATGGTCCACGTAACCGAGGTGCCGCGATGACTGCCGTGGCCGTGATGCTCGGCGAACCCGATGCCCGCGATGTCGGCGTGCGGCGCTACTTCGGCCTCGGGACGTTCGCCCTGCTGTCGGGCCACCCGTACCGCCAGCTCATCGGCTGGCGTCACAGCGAACGGATATGGGTTCCCTCGCCCGATATCGAGATCGGCCGGTGGCCGGGGTGGTCGCTGGCGTGTATCCGCGCGTACTCGCCCGACGGGCCACCGTTCCTGCGGCCGAACATGGTCTCGTTCGCCGACACCACCGAGGCAATGCACTACTACGGCACGTCACGAAAGACGCTGTGGGCCTGCGTCAGTGACCACACCATCCCGGGCCCGGTCGTCTGGATCGACGACCGGGCGGGGTGGCTATTGCGTTGACGCCCTGACCCGAGTCCAGCTCGGCCGCGCCTGCGCGCTCTTGTTTCCTGCACGGCCCCAATGCCCCGCGGGGACAACGCTATCGCTGCCTCATCACTCGTCCTGTCGTCAACCGAAGGAGTAGCAATCTCATGTTCCCATCCACCGGAGCACCGAACCCCGACGAAGTTATCCGCGTTCCGTCCCGAGCCGATCCGGCCAACCCCGATGCCGATGCACGGAATATGACTGGTCCCCGCCGCACCGAACACGATGGCGCGCCAGTTGATTGGTTTGTCGATGCCGGAGTCATCCAGGCCGCCAGGATCGCTTTCGACGGGAAGACGATCGAGCTTCCCCAACACCTGTCCCTGGGCCAGTGCGTCCAGCTCATGCGCGCACTCTTGGATCAGATCGGCTATGAGTTCGACAGGAGCCGGGAGGATCCAGCTGCGACCACCCGCGAGATGCCGCTCCGTGAATGCAGTCGCTGCCACCCATTCATCGGCGTCCCAGGGCTCAAGAGATCGCCGGTGCAGGGACACGAGGAGTCGCTGGGATAGAGGCTTCGACCTCCACAACAGATCGGTCTACCGCATCGAGCACCCGCCGGCGCGGACTGGTACAACTCAGACGGCAATGTCCGTCATCCGCACACCCGTCCCGCACCACACACGACCAGGGGCGCCAGCAAGGACTACCGCCGGGCAACCACTCAAGCTCCGTGCGTCAAGAGGTACCCGCGAGGGATGCCGACACAACCTCGGTCATCGCCGATCGGACCTGAGGCCCCGATCCCGGGTGCGTGTAGTAGTCCACCCAGAACAAATCCGCACCGCGGCGAATGACCGCGGAACCGATTGCGGTCGCCCCGTCCTGCGTATATGCCGTACATGCCTCGTCTCCGAGGCCGTGCTCGCCCTGGAGCTTCCCACCGATCTTGGTGTTCCCGCATGCACTCACGAAGGCTTCGCTGGCGACATCCGAACGCGATTTCCATGCGAACCGACCGTGACGCAACAACCGAACCTCAAGGAAGCCATAGGTATCGGAGGTGCTGCTCCGACTGCCATCAGCGGTGCGGTACGCACACCGCGCATCCCGTCCAGTGGAATAGTTCGTCTCCGTGTCCGCGACACCGTCGGGCACCAACCGTTCGAACAGTGTGGTGCCGATCGCGGCGCACAGATCCGGCGGCGCATCGGCCGCCGGGTCGGACTCGTTCACCGCGTCCATGATCTTCTCGCCGAACACCGACAGCACGACGAAGAGAACCACCGTAATCACGAGCACGACTTGTAGGAGTCTCAGGCGACGACGTGATGAATTCGTTCCGACCGGCGTGACCGCTGATGCTTCGCTCGTCTCAGTCATTCGGCGTCACCGAAGCTCGCGCTGCTGCGCACCATACTTCCCCTCCTCCGTTGCTATCGATAGCTGGGACCGTGTTGCTCGCGGTAGCTCCCGACCGTCACCTTGAGGACCCGGTCCAGATCCGTGGCGACCGTCATGCGGTCGCCCGGACTGACTTTCACGGTCGCCCCACTGCGAACCAGGTACCGGCCGTCCGGGTAGTCCATCACATGAAATCCCCGCGACGGCGCCGGCCGGTTGTCGATCGCCGCACCCGGATACACCGCCAGCTGTATCACCCCGCTGCGGGGGCGCTCGAAGAACGCTGCCGCCTCATGCTGCGGCGAGACCCGGTCGTCCAGACGCGACGTACGCGGCCGGTTGTCGGCGTCTTCGAGGTCCTGGCGCGTATGCTCGAACCCTGGATGCTGGCCGGGCCGGATGTTCGGCAGCATTGCCGCGATCCGGCGCGGAAGTTCCTCGGCAGCAAGCATTCTCATCCGCACGTTACCGCCGTGCTCGGGCGACCCGGCGGAGTCCTGCTGCAACAGCACAGCATGCCGATGCAGCACCGCCGCATGGACACGCAGCCGTTGCCCGTCGATCTCCCCGGCCATCTCCAGCCGGGCTTCAGGTTCGGCCAGCACCCGCAATGCCCCGTACAGCGACTCGTCGAAATGCGCTGCTACGGCCACCGCTTGGTTCTTCCATGCCTGTTCGAAGTCTTCGACAGTGTCTGCGGTGGAACGGAATTGCAGCGGATACGGCAACACGTCCCGTTCCATGGCCCGCCACAGAACCTTGAACGCCAGAGCGGTGAACAGCCAATCCGGGCGGGTCATTCGCCGATCACCGGGGAACCCGGCGTGTGGCGGTTGATCTCGCCGAGCCCGGTCAGCTCCTCGCCGTTATGCATGTTGACCAGGTAATCAGGGGTCTGGTGCTCCTGCTCGGAGTCGGAGTCCTTGCCGCGCGGCGAGATCCCACCCATACCAGGCATCCCGCTCCGCGCGGCGGCCGCTGCCGACCGCGCCGCCGCCGTACCGGTTCCGGTCCCCGTACCACCGGGGATACCGGAGACCGTGCGCCCCGCACCCGGCGCGTTCGCCCCCGGTACACCCGAGCCGGGTGTACCCGAACCTGGGATGCTCGAATTCAGTTTCGGGTCAGTCGTTTTGCTCGGGTCGACCGACGACGGTGTGGTGGGCGCTGCGGTCGAGGCCGGATTGGTCGAGGCCGGGTTGGTGTCCTCCGGAGACTGATTCGGATCACCCGTTGTCGGCTCTTCGGGTTGGTCACCGGTCTTCGGATCGTCGGTGTTCGACGGTGTCACTGGGTCATCGGCTGGTTTCGGAGTACCCGGCACGATGGACTTCGGCTTGCTGCTGTCGTCGGTGTTGTTGGGCTGCACGGGGTTCGCTGGTGTCGGCGCCAACGGCACCTTGTCGTCGGCTTCCTTGACTGCCGGGTAGAAGACGTTCTTGACCGCGTTCACCGCTGCGGTGTCGTAGGTTTCGTCGCGGTGCTGGTTCAGCTTCCACGTAGGCCCGGGAACCCAGGAAGCGATGTTGCTGGTCCAGGAAGGCTCGGGCGCTTGCTGGACAGCGGGTTTGGTGATGTCGACCGCGGACTTCACCAACTTCACCTTCGCGGTCATCAACGCCGCCGACTCGACCAAGGTGTTCGAGTTCTTGACGTACTCGGTGATCCCGGTGGCGGCCGAGTTCGCTGCCTCGCCTTGCCATTTGGCTTCGATCAGCTTGGTCATCTCGAGGCCGAAGCTGACGAACCCTTCGTTGAGTTCGTTGCGGAAGGTCTCCCACCGCTGATGCATCGTCGTGACCGTACCGGGGTCCATGGCCTGCACCCGCTCGTACAGGTCATCCATGCCGTCGGGTTCCTTGTAGGTGTCGGCAGGAACCTTCGAGCCTTGGAAGTCCAGCGCGTTCGCCGCCAGGATCTCCGAGATTCTGGTACGTGCCGCTGTCGCGTCGGGGCTTTCGTCTTTCCCGACGTCGGGCGGCCCGGACTTACTCGACTCGAACAGTGCCGCGGCGACAGCTGCCAGCAGTGGTAGACCCACGATCCCCCCTGGTTAGTTCAATAGATTGTCTTGCGCAGCCGCAGCGGCCTGGTCCTGGGCGTCGTACCTGGCCACCGATACCTCAATCGTGTCTCTGATGAGCGTCACAGCGGCTATATGAGCAGTGATCGCCGAGTAGAAATCGCCCTCGCCACCGATCGCCTTGGCCCCCAGCATCTCCGCCAGCTTGTCAGCGCAATCGAACCGCCCCAAGCCGGTCACACGACTCATGAACTCCAGGCTCGTGAGCAGACGTTCATATAGTGCGATCTGCTTGTTGCAGGCGTCGCGGCAGTCCTTAGCGACCGACTTGTCAACGAGCAGCCGACCGGCCTTGGCTTCCTCGGCGAGGAAGCTCCACCGAGTCATCTCCTCATTCAACTCCGCCACTGGGCACTTCCTCTCGTGATCATTTCGGCCACAACGGCACCAGCGCCTCAGCAGCCGCCTGGGCCCGCGTGCACGGGTCGACCTTGTTCTTCGACGAGACCCGGTTGGAAATGGTCACCGTGAAGGAGCCCTGCTGGGCGGGGAATGTGATGTCGCAGGTCTTGTTGTCCTTGTCGGACTTCGTGTCGTACCGCACGCCCTTACGGCCCCCGATCGTGACGTCGACGAAGTCGATGTTGTCAGGCTTTTGCTTGTACTCCTCCACCGTTCGTGGTGAGGAGAAGACACCAAGCGCGTAGTCGTTGTTGTTCCAGCTGCAGATCTTCCAACCGGGCTCCTCCACCCCGAGGATTCCGGACTCCTTGGTTGCCGGGTCGAGCCCGATCTGCTGGCTGAGGACCTGGTCCGAAATTTGGGTACAAGGATCCCAGATCGCGGCCGGTGCGGCGGTCGTACTCGACGGACCCCCACCACCTCCCGTGGAGTCACATCCAGCCGCCAGCGCCGCCAGCGCCACCAGCGCCGTAGCCGCTGTCGTTCGCCGTCCCACTACACGCCTCCCAGTCCGCGCCGCACCCATGCCCCACTCACTTGGACGCACCAGGCGACGCTTCGGTTCCCTCGCCCCATGATCAGTTCCGCCGCCCCGCCTCATGCGCCCCCTCGATCGCAGCACGCGTCAGCTTCGCCTGCGCGGCGACCTGGCCGGCGTAGTCGACCAGGTTCTTCGATTCCAACAGGAACTCGGCGATGCCCAGTTGGGCTTCACCCGCCGCCGGCCCGCCCCACCGACCGTCGAGGGACTCCGACAGCGAAACCCCCAACTCGCGGGTCGCCTCATCCAGGCGGGAATGCACCGACTCCCACGTCTCATGGATCGACTTGATCTGCTCCGCGTCCATCCCCCGCCTCCCGGAATCCGGTGTAGCGGCCGCAACCGGCCGACGATAGTCGGCACGATCGTATCGTGCGGCACCCCGATCGTGGTCTACGAGACGCTGATCAGGGACCAGGCCGCGTAGGTAGCGCACGGGATGGTCGCCCAAGTTGCTTCTGCGGCAGTCGATTTCGCGTTCCACGGCGCATCTTCGGTTGACAACGTCGCAGTTGAGAGGCGAGGGTTGTCGCGATGGATTCCGGGGTAGCGCAGATACGCGAATGGGGGATTAGATGCCAATTCACCAGATCGACACACCACCCAACTCGGGTGCCGAACCTCGCTGTGAGGTCCCGTAATGGCCGGTGGGTACTTCAATCATTTGGACGATCCCGATGAATACTGGGATGACGAACCACTTGCCAAACCGAGGTCCGCGCCGGTTCGCCCAACACCGCCACCACCGTCTCCTCCTTCATTCCGGGCCGAGGCTTCTTTCCAGGACCACTCACCCGCATACGAGCGCGCACATTACGTCGCTCCAGCAGCAGGTGTGCCACGGACGCCAACAGGTAACCTCCACCCCCTAATCCAGCTTGCTCAAGCGGCAGGCAACAAATCCCACGGTGGGCTTGTCGGGGTAGGAATATTCGAGATGACTCTCGACAGCGATCGACTTCCGATACACGTTCGTGTAGACAAATTTCTGCATAGCCGCCTGGATTCCAAGGATTTTTCGGACGCTGCAATGACCGGTTACCACATGGCTCTGTGGCGGCATGACGCGCCTGCCATCACTCAAGGTAGGCTCAGGTCACTCAGCGCGATGCCCTCAAGCAGAGCAGCGGCTATCAGGCTCCTAAGTTCCAATTCCTACGCTGAATTCAAGGCGGTGGAGGACTCACTGAGCGGCAGGGACGTTTTCCAAGCCTATGGACCTGCAACCGAATTCGGGTCGAATTCCGTTCATATCGATGCAAGTCTATCGCGTTTGAGCCGCATTGATATCGATCCACGGTGGGCGTCACGAGTAGACCCCTCCTATATTGCGCACGATATTCTTGAGTGCGTGCACGAGGTTCGACGGAAACGTCCGATTTTTCGGGACGAAGGGCCGTGGTCGAATCGCACTGATGCGGAGCTGGAGAACGAGCTCCAAAAATTCAAGAGCTATCTGATGAGGACCGCGTAATGCCCCAATTTTCCGTCGATTTCAACAAGCTTCTTTCGGTCACTCGCGCATGGGACGAGGCGTCGACAGCGCTTGGCAATGGTGCAGCAAAGGCTGATGCCATTGATCCCAACAGTGAAGTGGTCTGGGGAATATTTCAGAATGCATGGGGAGCCAATCTTCGGGCGGCGCAGTATTTGCGCGACCGAATGAAAGAGGGGCAGACCGAAACTGATTCCATGGGTAACACGCTCGCGCATGTCTCCAAGGTTCTCCAAGAACAGGACCAGAATTTCGCCAATGTTCTACACCAGCTAGAAGGCGATGTGCGCTAGTGACTGATACTAACAAATCTCTCGAAGACATACGGGCCGCCATAACCAAGTTCTCGGAACAAGTTGAACTAGTCAGGACTTCTCCTGAAGCCCTTGATATCGCGTTTGACGCCTATCTAACCGCGTTCAATCCTATTGGCATAGCTGTTACCAAAGCAGCGGAAGCAGTGGACATGGGGGCGGTTAGCGACAGTATTCTCGCAGAGAAGGAGCATTGCAAGAAGCTGATCCAGGAACTTTTGCAGAAGTTGCAGACCGCTGTTGACGCGATGGATGCTCCCATTGCGTTGGCGCAATCCGGCCTAGAGTGGGCCGAGATATATAAAGATGCCAGCGAGGCTCGCAACAAGATCCTCGTCGGGGGCGACCTCGAACGAACATGGAGTGGCACGGCGGCAAATACGTACCTCGCAAAGCACACAACTCAAGCGGCGGCAGCTGAGTCAGCCTTGAATCTTTGCGAGAAGGTGCGTCAGCAGATGACAGCCGCATCTGATGCGGCATGGAAGTACTACTCTGGGCTAGCACAAGACCTCGTAGATTTCTTCGTGGACTTCGTTGCAGCCTTGACTAAGATTATGTCCGGCATTTCGGCGCCATGGGGAGTGTCGGATCTGATTGACGCATTGACTAAGATTGCCAAGAAGGTTGTAGAATGGTCTCTCGAAACCGGTGAGACGAAGCTAAAGATTTTGGCAGTCGAGACATCCATCGGCGTTGAGATTACGAATCCGAAGACGTTCGATGGAAACAAATGGCCTCTCGCTAATTCCCAAGTGCTTTCAATTGACAAGCCCGACTCGGAGAGATGGTCTGCGCAATGATCTACAGAGCCATCCTAGGTATCGTCTGCCTGGTCACCATCACGGGGTGCAATACTTCAAATCCAAATGATGTAGGTTATAGCAATCACAAGATTCAAGAGTTGTGCGATTTTTCGAAATCGTTCTATATGAGCCGCTTCAACGCTGCTGAGTTACGAGTCGCCCTTTCCTCACCCGACCAGATGTCCGGAGAGATCGCAGAGGGTAGCAGCTGCTCATACTATCAACCGGCTGGCGCAGGCAGTGCCTATGAGACCTACCTCGGCAACGTGCTCCTAGGCTTTGGGAAACCTCAATCCAATGATGCAGACAATGCAGAATCAGAAAAGAAGCTTACAGTCGATGGTGTCGTCGTTACCCAGGAAGTCGAAAAGATCGGCAATAACCAGGATCCACAAAAGGCGGGTCGCACATACGTATTGTCCGCCTACGTCGACGGCTGGTATGGACGAATGTTGTTCGTTCGAGGAGATGACGAAGGGACAAAAGCAGCCGCGCCACTTCTGGTGAATATGATTCAAACCCTCAAAGGCTCGGTAAGCTGAACTGTTGGTCGATGGAATGACCGTCGTGCCGACCGGCCACAATTCAGGCCTGAGCCCGATGCTTGAGTTTACTCGGAGACGTGAACCGGACGGCGCGGCCTGGCTGACGTAGGTCAGTCCCCGCTGTCGATCCGGATGACCCGCGTGAGCACTGGGACTCGGCACCCTCCTGAGCCGTGGCCGATCAGAATTCGAGCGCGATTCGCTCTGGCGCGTCGCATCCCGATCCTGAATCATGGCCGAGCGCGACGGCTTCCGTTGGGAGCCTGGTCGTTTCGTTCTCCGTTGCCTTCAGGGGGTCGGCTGTGAGCCGCAGGTCCTTCCTCATCCGCTCTGGGATCTTCACGTTGTTCGTGGCGCTCCTCGTCACCGCGGCGGTGATGTCTTACCGAAGCAACATGCCCGACAGCACGGGATCCGCCGCTGCGGCACCGGCGGTGATCAGCACTTCCTCGCTGGTCTCCAGGCCGGCGGTCCGGACTACGTCCCAGCCGAATTGGGGTGGCAACGGAGTCTTCAGCGTGGGCCAGCCCGCAGGCGGGCAGAAGACGATTGCGCCTGGGCGCTACACGGTCGAGATGGCTGATCCCAAGCTCGATGTCCTCGTGATCATGCGGTGCTCTGGGATTCCGTGTACAGAGTCCGAGAACTTCATCGCGGGCGATTCGGGTTTCGGCGCTGGGTTTTCGACGGTGATCGAGATCCTGCCGACGGATGTGGCTGTGCGGCTCGTCAACGCGCGCCTGATCCCTATCGGGTGATCAGGTGATTCGCACATAGGGGGTGTTCGCGGTGACGGTCCCGAATCCGTTGGAGGACACCGCCTGAACGCGTACGACGTCGCCCGCGACGATGTCGTAGGTGCAGCTGGCGGTAGAGGTCGCGCCGGATCCGCTGGTCTGGCCGGTGCCGGTCCCGCCGGGCGGTACGGTGCCGTTGACCGTCAGTCGCACTGTGATCGTGCAGGAGAAACTCGTGGTCCATGGGATGGACGCGGTGAGTATTGCTCCCGGTTTAGACGTCTGGGCAACTACACCGTCCGAGCTGACCGTCGAACCTGGATAGAGGGCGGTGTCGGCTACCCATCCAGCGATGGTGGCGTAGCCGGTGTTCGGGGATGACGTGCTCGCGTTCTTGTTCATGCCGGACGGCAGGAAGTTCACCGCGGTGGCGGCTGGCACGGACATCGCCGCGGCGGCGGTGGCGGCGGGTGCGCTCACCTGGGCATCGGCGTGCACAACTGGCGGTGCCGCCGCGACGGTTGTCGTGGCGGCCGGCGGCGCAGCAGTGCTTTCAGCTGTGAACGACGGCACGGCCGCAGCCAGGGCGACGGTCATAGCCGGCGGTGCCACAGCAACACCGGCTACGGGAACAGCCATCGCAATCGCCATGGCGGCTGTGGGCGCAATGGCGGTGGCGTCCGCGGTCGGCGCCGGGTGGTGCATCTCGAGCGCGGCCGACATCACCGGCGGCACCGTCGCGATCACCAGCTCGGGCACCGATGCGGCCAGAGTCCAGGCTGCAGTCGATGGTGCGACCGTCGAGGATGCGGCGACAACCGGGGTGTGGTGCGCGGCGGCGACCGTCATGGCTGGTGGTGTGACCGCGATGCCGACGATCGGTGGTGGCATCATCACCGCCACGAGGATCGCGGGCGAGGATATGACTTCGGCGTCGATGAATGTCGGCGCGAACATCTGCAGTGACAGCTCCGCCGTCGGCGCTGCAGCGACCGTCGGGAGATCCGGGGGCCGGACTGCCAGGGACAGCGTCGCGCGCGGCGCGTGCACGGTGGCGTGCGTGTGAACGCCCGGGGCACGCATCTGCAGCGTCAGCGCGGCGGTCGGCGCACCGAACCCCGGCACCACCAGGGGCGTGCGCATCGACACCGACATCGGTGCGGTGGTCACGCCGACGACGCCGAGGGTGACGTCGGACCAGACGAGGCGCTCGCCGAGGTAGACGCGTGCGCCCCGGCGTCCGTCGGGCAGGTAGATGCGCTGTGTCGCCCGGCCGCGGGTGAATATCCCCACGCTGGATCTCCGGTTACGCCGCTGTGGCGGTGATGATTCCAGCGGCATCCCAGACGATGGAGAAGGTGCCGGCGGTGGTGGAGATGTCCTGGCCGAAGTCCACATAGCCGATGAGTGGACGGGTGGCATCGGTGGCGGGTGTCGAGTTGTAGAGGACGGCGTAGCGGGCGGAGATGGTGGAGTTCGGCCAGGACACGTCAGCGGCATCGAGGGTGAGGGTGTTGGTGCCGGCGTTGTAGGTGGCGGTGCAGCTGGTCAGCAATGCTCCGCCTGCGGTGTACCCGGTGCCGGTCGCCTCCGCGGTGATGTCGCTCTTGTATTGGTGGGTGTCCTGATTGGGGGTGTAGCTCACGGTGCACAGCATTACCTTGATGGCGTCGGTGTCCCAGTCGAGCTCCTTGTTGAAGAGCGACTTCTGGGCGAGCCCATATAGTTTCGCGCTGGCGGCCATGGTTCCTACTCCTATCGGTGGGTACGAGAAAGGCCCTCGCGTCGCGAGGGCCTCAAGGTGGTCTGGTCTATTCGGGGACGATGTAGACGGTTTCGGGGTCTGGACTGGGCATTGCGAGATAGTCGTCGAGTTCGGCCACCGCGATCCGCCGCACACCGCCGCCGTTGCGGACCGCCGCCGCTTCCTGCGCGGGAGGGACGGGAAGTCCGGCCTGAATGAGGGGCCAGAGTCTGATCGGGATCGCGGAGTCGGGGACGGTGATCAGGTAGCGCCGAGACCCGACGTTCACGATCGTCTCGCCCGGATCGAGGGCGATCTGGAGCACGCCGTCGATAGCCTGGGTCGTGACCAGCGCCGCGGTGACCATCCCTGTGCCTGCTGCGTTTTCGCGATCGAGAATCGACTGGAAGCCGAACACGGTGTTGTTGTCGGCGCTGGCGATGCTGGCCACCGGTTCGCTGATGAGCGTCATGGCGCATCGACAACTGGCTCGGTCTGGTAGCCGCCGAGCATGAGCAGCGCCAGCCAGTACGCGCCGTCGATCCGCTGAGGCGTGTTCGGTTCTTCGTGCAGGACATACGATCCCGGTCGCCGCTTCAGGCTGTGCTCCGCGCAGGCACCCGTCTCCGTCGCCGGGACTACGCAGGCCTCGGCCAGCTGATGCTGTCCGAAAGACCGCTGCACCCAGACAGTCACGTAGCGCGCGCCGCCGTAGGGCGGATCGACCTCGAAGCAGCGGGCCGGACCGGGATAGCCGCCTACATCGGCGACATGAATAGTGGCTTTAGCCAACGGAACTCCTCCATTAGTCGAACAAATACTCGATGACCGTGACGCAGCCGTGCGCTCCTGCCGCGTTCGCGCCGCCTCCCCCGGCGGGAAACCCGCCCACGCTTCCCCCTGCGCCTCCGCCGCCCGATTGACCGGTCTGCCACAGCGGAGGGCTGCTGACCCCCGCGGCGACCAGACCCGACTTTCCACCGAGGGCCGCTGCGCCACCGCCACCTCCGCCGCCGGCCAGGAGCCGTACGACGAAGGAGAAGGTCGACCCGCCCGCTTGACCGCTCGCGCCTCCATCGCCACCGCGAATGAACGAGAACCCTCCCGCGCCACTGTTGTTCGCACCCTTGCCTGCGGGGGCGATGAAGTGGCTGCCGAACGAGCTGTCTCCGCCGTCGCCACCGGATGCCCCACCGGAGCCGACCATCACAGCGACAGCGCTGTCGAGCTGGAACTCGGGGATCCGCTTCTTGCTGAGCACCGCCGCGCCGCCCCCGCCTCCATGTGTGGAGTTCCCCGCGCCACCTGCACCGCGCACCACGACGTCGACGGCGAACAGCCCGGCCGGCTTCGTCCAGACAGCGTTCGCTGTGTATACGCGCAGAACGGTGTACATCAGGCGGTCTTTTCGATGACGAACATGATGCCGTTGCCTCCGTTACCGCCGTTGCCGCGCGCGCTGGAGCCGCCACCTCCACCGCCGCCACCGCCGGCAGGAAACGCGCCGGCCCCTCCGTTGTCGCCCTGGTTCAACCCGCCTCCGCCCCCGCCCCCGCCGGTTGCGACGACGTCGGTCGGTGGGGTGCCGGCGTTGCTGGGCGTGCCTCCCGCTGAGATTCCGCCCTGACCGCCGGACTTGCCCATGGACACGAACCCGGCACCACCGCCGCCTCCTCCGCCGCCACCGTTGAGTTCGTACTGGGAGGTCGACAATCCGCCTGCAGTGGCGGGGCCGCCGACGTCGGTTGCCCCGCTTGCTCCGTTTCCGCCGTCACCGCCGGGAACCATGCCCACACCTCCGGCGCCGCCCGGCCCGCCAGCTGCGGACGAGGCTGCGCCGCCTACTCCACCGCCTGCGGTGAGGAAGGTTCCGAACACGGTATTGCCACCGCCGCCACCGGGCTGCGCATCGCCCGTCCCGCCGGATCCGCCCGCTCCGATCGTGATCGGAATCCCGGTGAAGTTCCCGGAGCCGTCCGTGGGCAGTAGCGATGCGGGGATGCTGTAGTGGATCTCCCCACCTCCGCCACCACCGCCGCCGGATCTTCGGTTGGCGGCGACCAGGTCCCAGCGTCCTGCTGCTCCGCCCGCGCCGGCGCCGATGATGATGACCTCGACGGAGGTGATTCCCGTCGTCGGGGTGTAGGTGTTGTTGGACATGAACACGATGGCGTTGCCTTGCAGGATCACCTGATTGAACTGCGCCACCAAGGTTTCGATGCTGTTGGTGTGGTTGGTGATGATCGGGATCGCGGCCACGTACTCGTTGTCGACCGTACCGAAGATCGCGTCGATGACGGTGGCGAAGCCTCCGAGGATCGCCTGGATCGCCGCGGCGATGATGTAGAGGATCCCGCCGTCGATTTGCCCCCAACGACCGTCACCGACAGTGGATTTCAACTGCTCGGTGATAGCGGCCTCGGTGCGCCCGGCCATGCCGGGGATCGAGCCATCGGCCGAAGCTCCGTAGTCGGTGCCGTCGTACGGGGCGCCTACCGGAAACGTCACCGGCTGTGGCCGTTCGTGCGGCCGTAGAGGACTGCCTTCATGCTGGCGGTGTCGTGTCCGTATTCGTCGAGGCGGACGATCGCCCGGTGCAGGGCATCCGACAACTCACCCACCCGATCGCGCAGACTGTCGACGCTGGCCTGACATGCTTCGAACCGCGCCTCGAGCCGTTCGTTGTCGGCGCGGACATCGGCGGCGACCTGCCTCGACATCTCGGCGGCTATCTGGGCAACATTCGCGCTGCGCACCCGCCACCCGAAGAGGCCGGCGACCAGGGCGGTGAGCACACTGCCGACACCTGTAGCGGTGAACAGTGCCGCAAGATCATTCACTGCACACCGCCACCGATCAGGAACGGACGTTCATCGCGAGTGCCACACCAGCCGCCCAGACGAATCACTCGCCGTCCCCCGAGGATTGGGCAATCGGAGTCACCGCCGGCCGGATCAGCGCACCCGCGATCAGCGGGGTCAGCAGCCCGTAGATCGTGAGCACAGTCTCGACCCATGCGGTATCGACCTCACGGCCGAGGACGAACGCGGCAACTCCGGTGATCGCGACCAGCACCGACCGCACGAGCGCGGGTTCCGGGACGCGTGTCGGTCGCCTCACGACGCACGCTCCGACAGCAACCGCTTGATCTCGGCAACATCGGAGCGGACCTCGGCGAGTGCCTCGACGAGTGTGTTGTCGCGCAGCGGTGCGGACTTGGAGCGGCCCAGGATCGGCCAGCCCTTCTCGTCCGGGCCCATCAGCTGGTCCTTGGACAGGCTGGTGTTCTTGTCCATCCACCAGAGGATGTCTTTCCAGGACATCGCGCTGTTCTTGAAGTTATTGACCTGGATATCGAGCCATCCCATGTCGTCCTCCACGGAATCCTTTGGCTTGCGGTCGATTACCGCCTGAACCTCGGCCCGGAAGGCATCCATGTCGATGCCGGCCGGGTCGATCTTTCCCTCGCTCGAGTACTCGCGATGTGCGACGCAGTCGCCGGCGTCGCGGCCGATGTGGCGCAGGATCGCGGCACAACCGCGCTTGTAGGCGTCGAGTTGCACCGGGGTCCAGTCGGATCCGTCGCCGCGCGACACGGCCTCGATCCCGATGACGTGATAGTTGGCGTCATCGGTGGGCCAACCGGGCCAGGAACCGCGGCCCGCGTGCCAGCACACACCCGCGGCGATCACGCGGTAACTGCCGTCGCGTTCGAGCACCAGTTGCGCCAGCGGGCCCTCCAGGTCCGGCCGCCCGTATTGCACGATGCGCCAATCGTTTTCGACGCCGCCAGCGGTGTGATGACACAGCACGCCACGGAGGTCGCGAAAGTCGCCGTGCCCCCTTTCGCGCCATCCGTCGTGTTCGATGACCTGAAGTCCTTCGGCTCGTAGGACATCGGCCAACCAGAGTGGATCAGCCATCTTCTGTCTCTCTTTCTGCCGTCTCGGCGCGGGCGCGCTCGATCTGCTCGACTGCCGCCTGGATGGCATTGATGTGCTTGGGGATCTCTGGCTCGAGGCGGGCGGCCATTGCCGCGCGAGCCTCGGGATCGGTCAGTGCCTCGATCTGCTCGAGCAGGCTGGGCTTGGTCGCGCGCAGCACGTCCTTCATCTGCGCCTCCTGCTGCGCAATCGCGTCCGCCTTCTCCGCCGGTGCGTACGCCGCGGCCTCGGCTTGGGCCGCGAGCCGGGCCTCGTACTCCGCGCGGTTGACCCACTCCATCGGCTGCAGCCAGGTCGCCTCCGGGTGTTCGCCGGTCGCGACCGGCAGCTGTTTCATGAGCTCCGGGACGACGACCACGCCGCGGGCAATGAGCTGCTCGGCCCACGCCCGGCGCACCCGGGGGTGGATCGGAACCAGGACGTGCGGGTTCCCCTGCTGTCCGGGGAACGCGTCCAGCAGCGCCGCGAGCATGGCGAGTTGATCGGCCTCGGCGTGGAAGATCGGATGCGGTGGAAAATCATTGTCGGGCAATCGTTTTCCCTTACGAGACGAGGTGGACGCCGATGTTGGAGATCGTTGTCAGCGCCTTGGTGAGCAGTCGTGCGCTGCGCTCGGCCATCGACAGGGCGGCGTCGGACTTGCCGACGGTGGTGTTCCAGCCGAAGAACTTCGCGGCCTCGAAGTCCCAGTCGATTTCGATGCTGTCGACCTGGTCGACGAGCAGCTTGTCGGTGACGTGCGCCGCGGTGGAGGCGATGCGGTTGCCCTCGACGTAGTCCAGGCCGGGCAGGTATTCGCCGCCGAACCGCATCGTGAACATGTGCGCGGTCTGGGATTTCGTGGATTCGAACCCGGCACGTAGCGCGGCGACTGCGGACAGTGACCAGGAATTGTTTTCCGCGCCTTGCTGGTAGATCTCCCAGAGGTGGATCCATCCGAGGTTGTGGGCGCGAGTGGTGTTCGTCCATTGCAGCCACGCGAAGATCGTGCCGACCAGGAACGGCATCACGACGTCGGCGACGATCGATCCGAGGCCGGAGAATCCGGCCAGGAGGAAGTAGCCGATCAGTGCCGCGATGGATTCGATCGTCAACCGGGCGAGTTGGTCGATGAGCGGATTGTCTCCTCCGACAATGACACTGACCGCGGTGGCTGGTGACCAGGTCAGCTCGGAAGTTTCGATCTGACTGTACGGTCCGTCGCGGACGGTGACGTGTGGTCTCGACGGCACGGTGCCGTGGTAGTGGTTCTGGTAGTACTCGTCGGGCCAGATGCCCTCATCGTCGGTGACCAAGACGCGGATGTCCTCGACGAACCCGGAGAGGAACTGCGCGACCGAACGCTGCAGGCCACCGGCGATTCCGCCGCCGGTACCGGTTCCGTCGGCTGCGTAGAAGCCCGAGTTGTCGACCACTTCGAGAACGAGTGCCCCGTTGGCGCATTCGTCCACGCCGTCGACCGGGCAGGTCTCGCCGTCGACGGTGAGGATGCGGCGGTAGGTCAGTGTCAGCTGGGCGTCGTCGAGCGCGTCGCCGATGACTTGGTCCATGCGGTTCATGCGCGTCGCGAGGATCGTCCACAGCGACGAGTCGTCGAGATCGAACGCCTTGCATTTGATCAGGACTTGCCAGTCCGACCAGTCGAAGAGGTCGTCGTAGCTTTCGACATTGAAGGGGTCGTCCGGCAATGTCCAGGGGTGACCATTCAATCGGATCAGATTGATCAGGATCATCATGGAGATCGCCCACTTCGCGGGCCCGAAAATCGGCAGCACCCGGGGGAATTGGAAGACCGGAATGGGCAGGGCGGGGTTGGGCGGGCCGAGCATGAACTGCAGGAATTGCAGGTCGTCGACGAAGTTGACTTCGAGGTAGTGCAGCCGCCCTCTGGTGATGACCTTCCAGTTCTTCAGCAGGCCCGACCAGCGCTTCGCACCGCCCATCGTGCATACCGTGACGACGACGTTCTTCTTGGCCTCGGGGTCGTCGGGGATCGAGGTCAGCCACCGCGACAGGTGGTGATCCAGCCGCAGCCGCAGCATCCCACCTTGAGCTTTGTTGTTCTTCCAGGGGAACTTGCCGGCCACCGTGTCGGGCACCCGTCCCCGCAGCACCATGCCGGGCGAGCCGTCTTCTTTCAGCGCCCAGAGCCGGATCAGCGGCGGCATCCGGCGCAGGCGATCGAGGCTCTCGCGGATCTCGTCGGTCTGCTCCATCAGCGCCGGGATGTCGGCGAGCGTGGTGGTCAGATCGTCACCCCCCACGGCCGCGAAAACCGGCGCGGAATCCAAATCTGAATGCCCGCACCGGGATTGGCGCCTTCCACCTGGACCGTGACCGGAGTCGGCGGCGTCCACGGCTTGATCGGGTACAGCAGCCCCCGGGACTGCCACCGGTTTTGTACCGGTGCGCCGTTGGCGGCGATCAGGGTCGGCTTGTCCGGGTCGGTGTCGATCGAGGTGTCCTCACCCGCGATCAGAGTCGGCAGCCACTCCATGCGGATGGCGTCGTCGTCAGCGCGGTGGAACGGGTAGCTGGTCTTGGCGTAGAGCTTCTGCCCCCAGCTGCGATCGGCCACCCGCCAGCGCGCCGGCGCCGTGGCGAATCCGTACCACCACACCGGTACGTCGCCGCGGTTCTCGTACATCAGCGTTCCGGTGCCGCTGGTGCCGGAGGTCAGGGACCATTGCAGCGCAACCGGTGTCGCCTCCCAGAACGGCTGCTCGCATGCCGCGCTGATCGCCAGGGTCGAATCGTGGGTGAGCCAGGGGTCTTTGCCCTCGTACTCGGCGGTCTCGTAGGCGGTCGGCTCGGTGAGCAGCCGCATCGCGATCTTCCGAATTCCGTACGGTGTATGCGCTTCCAGCCAGAACGTGTCTTCGCCGACCATGCCCAGTGCCATCCGGAACCGAGAGTCACGATCGGCCCACACCAGCGGGTTCCCGTCGCCGTGGATCTGCACCGAGAACACGGGATCTCTGCGTTCGAACCGCATGCCCTGGTAGTGCGAGCCGGTGGCCGATTCGATCCAGAATGTCTTGGCGGGGGCGTCGATCAGCTTCGAGGGGCCGGGACGCAGCAGCACGCCCTCGGTCTCGTCGGTCAGGTTCCAGCGCGAACCGTCCTGACCGATCAGGTACAGCTTCAGGTAGTCACTCACCCGGGCAGCCCTGCCATCGCGCCTTGCGCCTGCAGCGCAGCCCACCGATCCTGTTCGCGCACAAGCTCTCCCATATCCATCACCGAGACAGGCGCGTGGAAATTCACGCTGTGGTCACGCCGGACCGAGGTGTCCCCGCCGCGCGAGTTCATGCCGGCCGGGAGCGCCGGCAACGGCAACGGCAGGCCGGCATTGATCGCCTCCAGCTGCGGGCCCCACTCCGCGGCCCGCTCGGCGCGAACCACGAACTCTTTGTTCGACAGCGGCGCGAGGAAGCCGTCGTCGCGCGGGCCGCCGGGACCGAAGACCCACCCGCCGTCGCGATAGCCATGGCCCTGGCCCCACACGCCGACCGGCGAGCCGTACCGGCCGACCGTGTAGCGCAGGCTGGCGGCGATGTTCGCCGAGGGGTCCCAGATGTCGTTGGGGTACAGCGCCGACCGGTTGGCTGCGAAGGTCGGGTCGATTACCTGCATCAGCCCTTTCGACGGGGTTCCCTGGGCGGCGTTGCTATCCCAGTTGTTGATCGCCTTCGGATTGCCGCCGGACTCGGTGGTCATCTGGGCCAGGCCCAGGCTCAGCCAGTCGGCCGGCATCGCCAGGGCGCGCAGCACCTGGGCGAAGGTGCCGCTCCACTGCTGCACTCCCCTGGCGGGGTTGTACGACTCGGCCGAACGCGTCGGCGCGCTGGAGTCGCCGCTGTCGTCCGACGCGGGCGTGTCCTTGTCGACGGGCAGGTTCTTCGGCGTGTAGTCGTAGTCGCCGGTGGCGTTGCTGGTCGCGCCCTCTTGGCCCTTGTTGGCGTAGAAGTTGATCGCCGTGTTCAGGCTGCGCGCGTAGACGTTGTTGCCCGAGAGGACGGAATTCTCGAGGCCGAACATCGCGAGGATGCCCTCGGCGAGGATGCCTGCGCCCTTGGCAGCGATGCCGGGCAGGCTGATGTCGATATCGTTGTTGCCGGACTGCTTCGAGGACTTCAGCGTCTCGGCGCGCTGGTTCTGGGCGCGGATGTATGCACGGTCCGCGGCAGCCTTCTCGTCCTCGGTGCTGGCGGGGTTGTTGTATACCTGGTTCCGCTTGGTGTTGGCCTGGTCGACCGCGGCGTCGGCGTCCGCGATGTCGAGTTCGGCGCTGGAGCGGCGTCCGGGAAGCGGTGCCTGGGGCAGGATCTCGGTATTCGGCCCGGTCGATCCGCCACCTGCTTTGCGCTCTTCGAGCTGGCGGACCTTGAGCAGCGCTTCCTGGAGCGCGAGCTCGGCCTTCCGGCGCTCCGACGGGGTGACGTTCTTCTTGAAGTCGAGTTCGCGGAGCTTCTCCTCGGCCTCGGTCACCGAGTTCTGGGCCTGCGCGAGGTCGATATCGTCGGCGGCGCCCCACGGCTTCACTGCTCCGCCCTCGCGCATCGGCTGGACGCGACCGGCCTTGAGCGCGGCGCGGAACCGGTATACGCCCGCTTGGCCACCGAGGCGCGCGACGTCGCCGGTGTCGAGCATGTGCTCGCCGGGCATGGCCAGGATCGGCACACTGTCTACGCCGGGCGTGCCGCCCTCGATGGGGCCGCCGAGCGCCCTCGGCTTGGGGATGCCGGAGATGTCCTCGTGCAGCTTCTGACGGGTCTCGAGGGGAAGCTGGTAGCCGGTCTGGTTGGTGAGCTCGACCTTGACCTGCTTGGTCGCGGGTGCGGTGATCTGCGCGATCCCCGCCTTGGCGGCTTCGTCTTTCAGGATGATCTCGACCTTGCCGCCGGGCAGCGCGGTGACCTGTGCCGCCAGTTCGCGCAGCTCGGCGGGCAGGGCTTCCACCGACGGTGCGTCGACGACAATCGTGTTGGCCTTCGGCACGCTCGACACCGCGACGCCGAGCTCGTCGAAGCGGCCCTTGAGTTCATCGGTCAGCCGGAATGTTCCTTCGACGGCAGCCTGATAGTCGCGCATGTCCTCGCCGGCCTTGGCGGTGTTGGTGCCCAGACCGTTCATCTCGCCGCCGAGCGTCGCGGCGGACTCGCCTGCGTCGTTGAGCAGGGCCTTCAACTCGGCCAGATCCTGGATGCTCCCGTTGCCGCTCTTGGCCCATGCCTCATCGAACTTCGCCACAGCCTCCGGGACACCCTGGAGCGCGCGAGCGACGTCTTCCTTCGACAGGCCGAGGGTCTGCTGCGTCTGATCGAACTGCATCTTGGAGCTTTCGGACTTGCCGTACTCCTCGAGAATCACTTGCGTCAGGCGCGAGTTGATCGCCGCCTTCGCGTCCGGGTCCAGCCCGAGCCCTGCCTGCACGTACGCCTGCGGATCCACGCCGAGCGACCTCGCACGCGCCAGGAAACCACGCTCGGTCAGGTCCTTGGCCGTGGTCGAGATCGTTTCCTCGGTGACATCGCCGGACGCGGCGAGGGTTTCGCGGAGCTCGTCGAGCCGACGGCGTTGCTCGGCGGCGGCTGCGGCCGCCTCCTGGTGGCGCTGGGCCAGGATGCCGACCGCGGCTGCTGCGGCGACGAGCCCGATCATGACGATGCCGCCGCTGCCGAGCATCGCGCCGAGGCCCGACATGGTCCGGCCGAATCCGGACGCCCCGGCGGCGGCGTTGGCCATGCCGCCTTGGAAGCGGCCGACGGCGGCGTGAGCCGACAGGATCCCGCCCTGGACGGCCGCGAAGATCGGGCCGAGGGTGCGGAAGGCCAGGTAGGAGATGAGCACGGTCTTCAGCAGCCCGTCGTGCTGTGCGAGAAGCGACGACGCGGCGGTGAGGAAGGGCAGGATAATCGCCGACCATGCCTGCGCGGCCTCGTAGACGGTCTTGAGCATCGAGCCGACCGACTGCAGGATCGGCATCCACCGGTCGATCTGTTCCCCGCCTTCGCGGAAGAACGTCTTGAGCCCGACCTGCCCCTCGGTGGACTTCAGCCATGTCGCCCACTGCTCGGTGAGCCGGTTGGTGGTCGCGAGGAATCCCTCACCGTCGCCCTTGGCCGCGCGCAGGATCGATGCCAGCGCTGAGCCGAGGTTGCCGATGATCGATAGGAAGTCACGCCCGGCGTCGATGCCTTCGCGCATCCATTCCGCGAGGTCGCCGCGGTCGTTCGCGCGGGTGAGGAACGCGTCGAGTCTGGTTGTTGCGTCGGTGAAGCCTTGGGCCAGTTGCGGTCCGAAGGTGCTGCCGGTTCCCGCGAGGGTTCGAACGCTGTTGACGACCGGGGTGATCGCGCCGTTCAGGATGCCCGCGGCGGTGGCGGTGTTGCCGAACACTTTGTCGAGGGCGTTGGTCGACTGCTCGTTGCCGAGTTCGCCGAGCAGGGTCTTGAATCCGGCATTGAATTGCTCTGCGACAGCGCCCATTCCACGGTCGAGGGCGGGTAGCTGGTTGTCGAGCATCTGATCCAGCGGCTTGGACAGGCCGGCCAGGGTGATGTTCTGGATCCGGCATCCGATTCGATCCCATTCGCGCCCATGGGCTCTCGCGGTGTCGACCAGGGCGCGCCCTTGGCTGGAGAGTCCTTCGTATGCCTGCAGCGCCTTCTTGCCGTCGCCGAAGAGGGCTTCGCCGAGTCCGTCGAGCCCGACGGCCAGCGTCGACGCGCCTGCCGCGGCGCCCGCGAAGATGCCGGGCAACAGCAGTGCGTTCTGGGTGAGCGCCTGCATGTCGACCGCGATCGAGGAGATCGCTGTCGCGGCGGCGGGCAGGGCGGCCAGGCCGAGCGCGCCGACGTTGAGCAGCAGAGGTTCGCTGCCCAGGCTCGACAGCAGCGAGCCCCGGTTCAGGCTGGCGTCGACTCGCACGGGTATTCCGTTGAGCGCGCCGATCTGCGCCGCTGCCGCGGTGGTGTCCGCGTCGACGTTCATCGTCATCTCGCGGTAGGCGGCTTTGAGCGCTGCGAGTTCGTCTGCGGCCGTGCGGGTGTCGGCGCCGACCTGCACGTCCACCCGCAGGTCCATCAGTGCGAGCTTCGCCTGGATCAGCGCCTCGAGATTGTCGAGCGAGGTCTGGTCGACGCCGACCTCGACCTCGATCCGCCGGCGGATCGCGTTGAGACGTTGCTCCAGCTGGGTGGCGAAGTTGGTGAGGTCCGGGTTGATCTCGACGTCGAGGGTGGCGTGCACCGCGTCGAGGTAGTCCTCGAGCTGGCGCACGAAATTCGTGAAGTCGGGGTTGATCTCGACGCCCAGCTCGGCCTGCACGGCTTCGAGGTCTGCCCGCAGCTGCCGCACGAAAACCGAGAAGTTGGGCCCGATTTCGACATCGGCTGTGCCGGCGCTGAAGTTCGCCACTCACTCACCCCCTGTCAGCTGCTGTTCCATCTCGATCAGCGGTGCTCGACGCAGCTGCTCGCGCAGCTCGAGATGCGGGTATTCGGGGCGCGGCGAGCTCGGCGCGGCGTTGGGATCTGCTCGCACCGTGGCGAAGACGACTTGCGCAAGTCGGTCGGTGATGGCCGCGAGCGCAGCTTCGAGGGTGCCGAATCCCTCGATCGCGGGCGGTATCGGCCGATCCGGCTCGGGCTGCTTGGCCAGCTCGGCGACAACGTCGGGGTCCTGGATTCGCTGCGACCAGCACGCTGTGCCCATGCGGTCCCGGATCCGGTCGAAGAATTCGAACAGGATCCGCCAGTCTCGGTCTCCGCGAAGCCAATCGTTCAGGTCGAGTCGCAGGATCTGCTGGAGATCCCACCGGAGGGCGGCCCCGTAGACGGCTACGACGTCGACGAGGCCGCAGTACCCCCCGCCTCGGCCGCACCCCGCCCGAGGAAGTGGTTCGTCAGGCGCATCTGCAGGCCGATCAGAAGTCGGTCGCCGTCGTCCTCGGTCTTGAATGCCTGCAGCACGCGCAGCAGACCAGCGTCCCCGAGGAGCACGGCGAGGATGCCGATGGTGTCACCGCGCCGGGACGCGATATCCAAGGCGACCTTATCTTCGAGGTCGCTCGGGAACCGCGCCACCACAGGCGGATCGAAGCCGAGTTCCGGGCCGAGCTCGTAGGGCTCCATCACCGTGCCGACGAGCCGGGCGTCGCCGGCCATCGCGCGCAGCTCGTCGAAGGCGGCGATCTTCTCGGGCAGCGTCTTCGGCGGAGCCTTCTTCGGTGATGTCCTGCGGGGCGGGGTCTTTCGGGGCGCGCTGGCCATTGTTCCTCCGTAAGTCCTGGCGGTCCTGGCGGAAGCCGCCCCCGCGCTCCGCCAGGACGGCGCGGGGACGGCGCTCGAAGCGATCAGGAGACGGTGACCGCGCACGTGCCGGTCAGCACACCCAAGGTCGCGGTGATCGTCGCGGCCGTGCCAGTTGCCACCGCGGTAACCCGACCGGTGGTCGACACCGTGGCCCGGGCGGCATTGGAGGTGGTCCATGTGCAGTCCGCGGTGCGGTCGAACCCGTTGTTGTCGACGACGAGCAGCTGCACCTGGCCACCGACCGCGAGGGACTGCGTAGCCGGGGTGACGGTGATCGAGGACGGCGCGCCCAGGAATCCGGCGGCCGTGGCGATCGAGTCGAACCCGGCGCCCGCGATACCGAAGTCGTAGGAACCGCCGAAGTCGGCGTCATCGAGCACGCCGAGGGTGAACGGCATACCGAGCTCCTTACCAATCTGGCCCTGCATCGCGCCGCGCTTCTTGACCGAGCACTTCGGGTACATGAAGAACGGATACAGGTCCCCGCCGGAGTTGGTGTCCTTGGCGATGACCAGCGCGCTGTAGTACCGGACATCGAGCGCCGAGGTCTTGCGGGCACGGAATCCCTTGCCGGGCTGCGCGGTCACGGTCGCGAGGGACATGTTGTGCTGCAACTCGAGGTTGATCTTGCGCCACTCCTGGGCGACGTAGTCGATCGAGATCGCCTCGCCGGTCATGATCTCCCGGCGCGGCATCGGCGACCCGTAGCCGTCGATCGTGGCGGTCTGGGTATCGGGCGCCAGCGAAACGCCCGCCGCCTTCTGGATCTCGCCCGAGGTCTTCCAGCCTGCGGGCAGGGTCTGCAGGACACCGGAGGCGTCGGTGAGGTCGGTGGGCATGTAGCTCGCGCCGGCCGACCATTCGTGCAGCAGCACAAGCCAATCCAGCGCGGACGTGACGAGCGGATCTTGCTTGTCCTTGAGTGCGAGGAACGTAGTAGCGGCCACGGCCAACTTCCTTTCGGGCATGACGGTTTGCCGCGGCGCACGGTGCGCGCGGGCTGCGTCAGGGGATGGGTCAGAGAGGGAGGGACTCGCGGATGCGCGTGTAGTCCGGGATGGTGGTGGGCAGACGGCACTCCACCCGGAAGGTCGCCGGGACCAGCCTGTTGTCGAAATCGAAGTCGGCCAGCTGCTGCGGGCCGATGACCTCCTCGACATAGGAGATCTGGGTGATCGAGCCGTCCGCACGTCGCACGGGCCCGCCGTGGCAGTAGGACAGCATCATCTGGCGCAGGTACTCCATGACCGCCCAGCTGTCGGCGCGCTTCCCCGTGATCACGCCGAGCTGCACGTTCGCGGCATCGAAGATGCCCTCGGCGCCGAGGCCGCCCCGGTAGACGCGCACCACGGCGCGGCCCTCAGCGATCAGGGCCTCGATGTCATCCGGGATCCAGGTGACCGCGAGGCCGGTGGGAGTCAGGAGATCGAGGTAACGCTGTATCAGGTCCATGACGACCTCCTCGCGGTCCGGGAATCCGCCCGCGTACCAGTCCGGGAAGGTGATCACAGCTGGCCCAACCGATTCAGCACCTGGTTGAGGTCATGAGCGCCAGCGACCACCGAGGTGGTCTCGCCGGAGGTGTCGCGCACCTCGTACCCGTACTCGTGGCCGAGCCCGTGCGGCGCCTCGTTCCCGCCGACGATCAGACGCGCCTTCCAGCGATCCTTGAGGCGGCCGCCGCGGAAAGTCTCGATCCGCGCGGACCGCGCCAGGCGGCCAGTACGTTTGGAGACGATGTCGCGGTAGATAGCCTGTGCGATCTCGGCGCGTTCGTACATCAGGGCGCGCATCGTGGCCGACAGGAGAATGCCTGCGATCGCCGGATTGCTGCCGCCGCCCGAGGCGTCCCGGTACGGGATGTTGTTGCGCATCAGCCGGTTACCGCCTTCAGCGTGTAGGTGACGTAGCCCGGATCCCATCCGGTCATCGGGTGGACGCCGTCCCACTGGGCAGGTCCGACGACGCTGAACAGCGCGCCGGTTGCCACTCGGCGCACCTGATCGGTGTGGCGGACCGCGGCCTGATCCTTCGGCACCCCCAGGGTGCTCGTCAGGGCAGCGGATTCGCGCGCCGTCGTGGGATAGCCGCCGTCAGGAGCGGCGGGGACGTTGGTCCAGTAGACGCAGCGTTCGAGGGTGGCGACGACCGCCGGGGTCTTGTCGCCGACTCGATCGCGGGCACCGCGCAGCACCTCGAATTGTTCGCCGTACGGGGCCTGGAGCGGCTGCATTACAGCCCCGGTCCCGACATCGACACGGCGCCAGAGACATTCACGCCGAGCAGGGCATGGATCGCGTCACGCTCGGCGTTGGTGATGTAGAGGTTGCCGTCCGGGTTCCGGAATGCGATCTGCGAACTGTACGGGCCGAAGGTTTGATAGGCGGATTGAGCGCCTTCCAGCGCGCCGCTGGTGAGCGCCCGGCGCACCATGCTGCACGACAGGATCTTCAAGCCCTCGGCCAGCTCCTCGTCATCCGCAGCGAGAGTGACGAGATCACCGTAGGGCCGGAACCACACCGACAGCCACCACGCCGCGTCGCCCATCAGTGTGTTGACCTGGACCTCGCTCGCCTGGGGCAAGGCCGGCGGCCGCGCGATGAGATCGGCGTAGGTGGCGAAGGCCATCGGTCAGCCCTCCGTCGGCTCGCCGGGCCGGCTCGCCGCGGTGATGGCCGCGAGGATGTCGGCCTTCTTGGTCGCCTCGCCGAGGTCGATACCCTTGGCCTTGGCGTACGCCTGCAGCTCAGTCACCTTCCAGGTGTCCGACGGCTCACCCTCGGGGTACGCCTCCGGCTCGGGCTCGACGACGACCGGTTCTGGCGCGGCGTCGGGACCTTTCATCAGGACGTTGAGGCGGTCGAACCGCTCCAGCTTCGCCGGGAGCACGAGCACCACATCGCCCTTGTAGGCGGTGCGGTGGTTGCCGTTCTCGTCGATGTAGGACATCAAGCCGAGAACGACCGTGCGCTCGTTGCCCTTGCTCATGCCGCCAGCCCCGTCACCTTGAGCACGTTGTACGGATTGGTGACCGCGAACAACGGACGCACGGACGCCTGAACCCAGGTCTGCTCCTCGCCCGGTTCGCGCCACGTCTCGGTCGAGAGGGGCTTCTCCAGTCGCAGCTGTCCGACCTGGCCCTCGACAACGACGTACGCCTCGCCGGCGGCAACACGGTTGGTGGAGACCAACTCAACGCCGTTGGCCGCGAGCACCGCCGCCGCCTTGTCGCCGTAGATGACGTGGAAGTTGTAGTACTCCTGCGGATTGACGAACCACAGGTTGAACCGGCCGCCGAGCTCGAAGGTGTCCGCCTTGAGCTGGGTCTTCGCGAAGTCCGCCGCCGGGAGGGCCGCGTTGTTCGTGGTGGTCAGCGTCAGCGCGGCGGCGTCGGCCCACGAGGTGCCGGTCATCTGCACATCGGAACCGATGGCGGTGATCGACGCGTCGAGGGTGGCGATCGCCCGGCGGTGGATACCGCGGTTGATCGTGTTGCCGAGCTTGAGGCTCTGCTGCTGCAGCAGCACGGGGTCGTTACGATCCCGGGCCTCGTCGGTCACGCCGAACTTGCCGCCGAACTTCTCGACGTAGGCGATCTTCGGCTCGGGACGCGCGGTGGTGACGATCGGGAACTCGCCACCGGGCTCGACGTTCTGGATGTCGCGCTCGGTGTAGAGGTCGTTCGCCATCAGCTGCGAGTACAGCAGTGCGCCGCCCGACACCCCGCCCGCGCCGCTGAAGACGCGGTCGGCCCAGAAGTTCTGGAGGGTGATGTCGGACAGGTAGGCGGTGATCCGGCTCGGCTCCTTGAGCATCAAGTCGACCGTGATCAGGTTGCCGCTCAGCGTCGGCTGCGCGAGTGGATACTGCGGCGCGACAGGTGTTCCAACCATGACTTATCCCCTTTCTCAGTACAGGTCGACGAGTACGTCGTTGTTGTTGGTGCCGGCGCTGACCGCCATGCCGACGGCCTTGCCGCTGGCGAGAGTGACGGCCTTGCCGCTGGACCCGACTTCGACCTCGGCCCCGACGGCGATGGTTCCGCCCGCGGTGACGGGCACGATGCCCTGCTTGATGACCAGCACCCGAGCACCGGAAGCGGCGTCGCGTGCGGCGACGCCGAACGCCTTGGCGGCGGCGGTGCAGGTGGCGGCCTTCAGCTGGCCGTATGTGTCGGGCGCGGCGGAGATCGCCAAGAACGTCTTGCCGGTTACGGCGCCAGTCGTGAGGACGGTGACGTCCTTGCCGGGCCGGAACAGCGGCGTGCACTCATTCGCCATGAGAACAGTCCTTTCCTAGGTTCGCCCCCGAGGCGGCGCGGGGCGCCACGATTCGGGGTATGAGTTGTCCGGCTGTGCCGGCGGGGTGGGCGAGGCTCCCGGCCTCAAGCCCTCGACCGGCCGATCACTCGGCGGCGGGGGCGGTGCGGCGCTGGACGGGTACCGTGCCGCGAGGCGCGCGGCGCGTGCGTCCAGCTCTTCCGGGGTGCCGGACCCCAGCAAGTCGTAATCCTCTTCGGGGATGCCGTGTTTGGCTGCGGCCCGCAGGACGTTCAGCTCGTCCTGGCGTTCGGCCGCAGCCTTCTCGGCGGCGTCGGCGCGTTCGGTTGCGCGCTGCACTTCGGTCTTGGCCGCCTCCTGTGCGGCGTTGTGCGCCTCGACTATCGGCTCGGCCTCGCGGTACTTGGTGCGCCAGCTGGCGTTCTCGCGGCGCAGTTCCGCGATCTCGGCAGCGGCGGATTCCGGAGTCCAATCCTTCTTCGGCTTCGGCGGGTCGGCCTGATTCACGGGGGCCGCCGGTTCGGTCGGCGTGACGGGCGGGTCCGTAGGGGTGGTCGCGCCGATGCTCGATGGGGTACCGCCTCCGTCGCCACCAGCACCGACGATGACGGGGCCGACCGGGTTGTCGCTCATTCTGTTGCCCTCCTGGGGCTTCGGGCCGCCGCCAGGGCGGCCGGTGGGTTGTCCTTGATGGCGGCGCGGAAAGCGCGCAGTGCCGCACCGCCGGTCAAGCCTTCGGTTGCCGTGGCCCAGAGCTGCTCGACCTCTTCGCCGAGCGCAGGGTTCTTCGCGATCCGCTGGAACGCGCGGTTGAAGTTCTTCCGCGCTACCTCGTCTAGGTCAGCCGCCGCGGCGCTAGCCGCGATCCAGAGGCGTTCCAGGCGTTCGAACTCTTCGCGGCCTTCCCAGTCAGCGCCGCGGCGGACGAGCACGGCCTCGCAGTCGCAGTGGTCGTGGTACTTCTCGCCGAGCGCGCGGCTTCCACGGCGTCGGCCGCCGCGGCCGACGACCGACAGCGCCGACTTGTCCGATTTGTAGACCGGTCCCCGGCTCGCGAGCATTGCGCAGAACGCACAGTTCTCGTCGCCGGAAAGCACGCGGGCCCAGCCGACCTCTTCCTCGGCGCCGAGGGCCGCGTTGATCACCGCGTCTCGGCCGGCCTGCGCCGCGTGACGTGCCAGGGTCGCCGAGAGGCGCTCGGCCACTTCGACGACCACGCGCGGGTCGTTGCGGTTTTCCAGGGTCGGCGCGGTCACCCGCGCGCGAGATCGTCGGCGAGACTGTGGATCCAGTTCGCTCGGTGCCGCCACATGTCCGCTCGGCCGCTCGGCGACCTCAGGCGCGGTCACCCGCGCTCGGGTCGTCGGCTCCTCGGCCCGCCGCTCAGGCTCCGGCTCGTGCGCTGGCGTGGGCCGCCGTGGCGATATGGCGCGCTCGATCGCCGCCTCGACTGCGTCGAGCGGGTACGGGTCAGGTTCAGGGATCCGGATATCCGGATCGAACTCGCGGATGGATCGCGCGGCGCGGTCGTGGCTGCGGCGGCGGGCCGAGGCGACCTCGCGGTGCAGTCGCCGCGCCATCTGCTGACGCTGCTCGGGCGTGATGGGCACGCCGTCGGATCGCATGCGGCGCAGGATGATCCGGGCGAGCCTGGCGCCGAGCAGCTTGTGCAGCAGCCGCAGGGCGGTGGAGAGCATTTAGAGCTCGATCAGGCGATCGGCTTGCTCAGCGCGTGCGTTGCGCGCCCGCTCGACCTTCTCTTTGCCCCAGCCCGGGATGTCTTCCCAGATGATCTCGGGCGGGATGTCGAGCATCGTCGCGAGCTTGCCGAGGCCGTCGACGGTCTGAGCGAAGCTTCGCGCCGTGGTGTCTTCCCAGACCACCTCGGCGGCGAAGTCCGCAGCGGACACGCTGTCTCCGGCGATGTGTGCCGCGGTGCGCAGCGTCTGCTCGTGGGATTCACCGAGGGACGTCTGAATTTCGGATGCCTTGCGGTCCTTGCCCGCTTCCAGCGCGGCCAGCGAGGCCTCGCTGATGTTCGAGATCCCGGACAACCCCAGTTGCTGTGCGGGTACCTGGCCGATCGCCGCGGCGTCGCGCAGCGCCGACTCCTTGGACTTGACGTAGTTCTCCAAGTTGGTGGCGTCGAACTCGCCCGCCTTGGTGTTCGAGTCCTTGAAAAACCATGTGTCGGAAACGGTTTGGCGGAGCGCCTCGGTTTGATCCTTCGGAAGCCAGCCCATGATGTAGCGCTGCTTGAACGCCGAGTAGTACTGGGCGACCAGCATTTGATAGGTGGTCTCGTTGATCCGCTGCTGGATGCTCAGCAGCGGCTCGATGATGCCGAACTGCTCTTCGCCGTCCAGCAGCACCCTGTCGCGGTAGCGCACCACCGGGCACACGCCGACGTCGTGGCGGCGGGCCTCGATCCACTCGAAGTTGCTGGCGGCGATGTAGGTCGGGTCACGCCAGCCCAGCCCGGATTGCGGGACGTTCTTCACGCTGACGAAATGCACCGCCTGCTCGTCGTAGAGGCGGATCATCGCGCCTTTCATCTCGAGCGCCATGATCGGCCATGCATCATCGACCGGGCCGCCGTAACGGGGATCCCATTCCAGCGGCTCGGCGTAGAGCGCGGTCATCTGCCGGGGTGAGACGCCGCGGATGTAGACCGGTGTCTCGTTGCCTTCGGTCGCGTCCGAGGGGCGAAGCGAGGGCAGCACGGTCGCGTATGCCGCGCCGTAATGCAGTGCCGAGCGGTGGATGCCGGTCTGGCCGGCGCCCATCCGGTTGCGCTGCCACCACTTCCACGGCCCGGACGGCGTTCCGGTCCGGCGCTGCGTGAGTTCGTTGACGGTGACGGCGGTCAGGTAATTGCCGACCTTCATGGCCTGGCCGTATACATCCAAGATCAAGGGCAAAAAGTTGGTCTGCGACTTGGTGGCGAGACCGACCAATGACGCGAGTGCGCCCTGCACCTGCGAGGAAGTGATGCCGCGGATCTCCAGCGCGCGCACCGCCGCCTCGGGCGAGAGCCATGGCTTGAGCGCCGCATCGAGCAGATCCAGCCGCGGCTGTTCGTAGGCGCGCGGGCCCTGCAACATGGTGCGGACGGCGTCGATAGCCTGTGCCCTATTCACCGATCACCGCCTCTCTCACAGGAAGAACGCCTCGTTCGCGCCTTCGGGATTGGCGATCAGCCACATCTTCCGCATCAACCGCGCACCGACCATGGCAACCGCGGCGTCGACCTTCTTCGCTGAGCCTCGTGCGGATTTGCCGAGGCCGATGCCGTACTTTCCGGGGCGCCGTCGCGCGTTGTGCACGTGCGCGCGGAGCCGCTTGTGTCCGTCGTGCCGGAACGCGCCGTCCTTGATGTCGGTCACGGTGCGCTCGGCGTGCTCGGTGTGCAGCGCGGCGTGCCGCGGGGCGCGCATGTCCCAAATGATCGGGTGCTGCCGGTCACCGGACTTCACCGCGGGTAGCCGCCAGTCCTGGATGGTCGCCCACTCGTCACACAGCGGCTCCCAGAACAGCTCGCCGCTCTCGTCGTCTCGAGCGTCGGACGGGTCGCACCAGAGTCCGAAGACATCCCAGCGGGCGCACGCCCACCGCACTCGCCCGTCGACGTCGGCGCGGTCGACCAGCCACGCACGCTTGCTGTCGTAATTCGCTGGGCGCTCCCAGATCCCGGCCGTCCACACGTCGCCGGTGTCGAGTCGGCAGCCGATCAGCGCGGTCGAGTCGTCGGACTTCGACCCGTCGAGGAACAGGAAGACCTCGGTGCCGTCGGCGGGCACAGGAGAGGGCGGGTTGCCGAGCCGGTCCCACAGCTGCGGCGTGGTCCAGGCATCGGCGGTGGCAACGACCTGGTTGTACCACTTGCGGCGAGACTCCGAGGGCGGGTTCGCCGGGTTCAGGATCGACTTCACGATGCGACCGCCAGGGCGGGTGTCGAGCCAGTAGCTATCACCCGCAATGGACTTCACGACCGCGGGTGCGTCCTCGGCGGTGAGCGGTGCTTCCGGCGGTGCTTCGAGCGAGTCGTACAGCAGGCCGAACTCCATCGCAGTGGCGTCCTCGCCTTGGGTCGCCTCGTACGCCTCGCGGACCCGCTCGCCGACCGAATCCTCGCCGGGCCGGTACGCGTTGCAGATGTCGAGGATCCGCGCGGCGCCGCCTTCGGACTTGGCGGCGTTGCCCTCAAGCGCGCCTGCCATGTCGTGGCCGCCGTTCGACGAGTTCCAGTTCTGCGTCTCGGCCCGGATCACCTGCGTCGGGCGGCCGCCCTCGATCGCCATCGGCGAGCTGGTCACCGCTTCGATCTGGCGAGTGTCGCCGAGCCCGTACACGTTGAGCTTGCCGATCTGGATTCCGTAGTGCCGCCGCGTCTCCGCTGGGATCAAGCTGGGGAACAGCTTCATCGTGTTCTTGGTCTGCTCCTGCGAGACGGCGATGATCTGCACCCAGGCGTTCGGCTCCTCGCGGCCGACCGGGCGCTCGCCGTCCCAGTGGTCGAAGGCGACCTCGGCGAAGCATGCCGCGCTGCTCAGACACGCCGCGATCGGGTCCTTGCCCCAGCCCTTCAGCCGCTGCAGCACCGAGCTGTGGAACAGCCAGTCGCCCTGCTCGTCGATCGCGAAGTACCAGAGCACGAACCGGGTTTGCTCCGGCGTGAACTGCCAGGGCGCGCCCCGCTTGTCCTGCAACCACTTCCCGCACCACGCCAGCACTCGCCAGCCGAGCGTGCGCTCGGGCAGTACCCAGCCGTTATCCCACTGCCAGACCGGGCCCACCTTGACCGGCTCGTATTCGAGATCGACAGGCGGGGCGGTCGTTTCGAGCTGATCCTCGTACCAGCGGATGATCTCAGCGAACTCGGATTCAGCGGTCGTGATGAGGGCGGGGCCAGCGTTACGCGCTCTTGCCACGGGTCGACCAGCGCGCGTTGGCCGCGGCGCGCGCCGCGGTGCTCCGGCACTCCTTCTCGGCCTCGCCGCCATCGGCATCGGGAAGCTTCAGCTGCCGCAGCAGCGCGGCCAACGCGGCGCGGTGCTGGCGCAGTTCGGTTACCAGCGGGTTGACCACTTGCTGCCCCGTCGAGCCGGGGATCATCAGCGAGTCCTTGCTCAGCGCCGACTCGAGCGCGTCGATCAGGTCAACCTCGCGCGCGGCTTCACGCAGCACGCGCAGTTCGTCAGGACGCAGGTCCCACCGGCCAACGATGTCGGTCCACAGCTTCCGGCCGCTGGGCTTTAGCCCTTGTGGCGGTCTGGATTTCGATGCCATTTGACCTCCAGGGTCCAGACCGCCACCAGGACGGCTGACACTTACAGAAATACGTCTGCGCCACTGACCAGCGGCTACGCTGTCGGTTTGTGGACACTGTCAGCGGCTGGGTCGAACTGTTTGGCGCTGGGGTAACAGCTGGAGGCCTCGTGTTCGCCTGGAATCGGGCCTCGAACCGACGGCTTCGCGGGATTGTGTGGGAGGGCGCTCAGGAGTTCTGGCAGAACCTTGCCCGCGCGCAGCAGATCGTCAAAGTCGACGCTCTCGCCGATGACTCAATATCGTCAACAGATTCGTCTGATGTCGAGGTGCATCCCATTAAGTTCGATGACAACAAACCACTCGCTGAGCAAGTTGCTGATCATTTGACAGCAGTAGGCGCTGACCTGCAGCGACATCGGGTACGGATCGAAAAGCTCGTTGCGGCCCAGCAGGCTCAGGCGGACAGTTCCCGCCACGCCATCGAGCAGGCGGTTTCGGCCGTTCAAACACACACCATACGAGCAACATTCTGTGACCTGAGCATCGCACTCGCGGGAATCAGCATCACCATGCTCGGCATCTTTCTAGGCCTCGTTTGCTAGGGCCTACACATTGACGAACGGCACAACGGGCGAGCTGGAAAAATGCCGAGAACGACGCACGCATGGTCGGAGGTGCTATGCGTACCGCCGTCCGCTGGCCCGATCGAGGGTCATCCCCCACCCCCGTGGGTGCGCCACGGCAGTCGTCCAGGATGCTCTTCCGGCTCGCGGTAGCGGCTCCGCTTGGCTCGGCCGACCGCTGCTTCGCCCTGGGTCTTGGTGTTGTGGCACGCAGTGCACAGCACTCGGAGGTTGCTGTCTTCATCGCAGCCGTCACCCTTGACGTTCTGGATATGGTCAACCTCGTGACCTGGCTGGCCACACTGCTGGCAGGTGTGGCGGTCTCGCCGCCGGATCCGAGCAGCCTGCCCTCGTTGCACACCGCGGTAGCGGTCAGGCTCGCGAGACCAGGCCATCGAGACTGCGCTGCTGCACGCCCGCAGCAATTCGGCCATCGTGCAAGGCATTCCGTGCGCTACGTCGGCGACGAAATCCTCGGGGTGGCGAGTCAGGTAGCCCAGATGTCGGCATGCCGGAAGGCTCGGTGGTCATGGCCGCTCTGGTACTGGCGATGGAACCTGACGGGGGACATCCGGAAAGTACTTCACTGCAACAACTTTGAGCTTCAACTCATCTCGGACTGCCTCAAGGAAGTTCTCGAATGCATCGCGCGCCGGAATCCGAAGGCGATACCAATCCTCGATCCGATGCGCCCCATCTTGGGCATCGTAGAAGAGTTCGGTCATTGCAAGGTCGAGCTCTCTCGCCGCCTCGACCACCGCTGGAGATCCATGCAGCCAAACCGCCGAATAGGCATCGTCCCAACTGCTGTCGGCCCGCACCCGATCGACCTTCTCTGCGAACAGCTCGTCGCCTGGAGCGGTCAACGCGACGGCCCTGATTCCCTCGGTGGTCTTGCGAAAGACCTCCGCCATTCGCTGGTAACTGGCCGTCATCTGGTCGCGGCGCCAACGAGCCGCTTCGGATCGAACATCCCAAAACCGCCCGATGATGATCCCCAATGTCGCCGCCACCGCAGCCGCCATCGCCGCTGTCATGAATCCCCCGTAGTCTGCACCGTTGCTGGGCTTGTACCTGGGTCCATTCTCATTGATCTGGCGGTCTTCGCCAAGAACCTGGGCCGGTCACCGACCGAATTCCAGCGCCTCGTCAGTGCTTGGTGAGATGCTGTGAGCGTGACGCCGTGGCTCCCGCTGATCAGTTCTCTCGTCATCGCTTCGGTGACGCTCATCGGCATTCGAATCAACAATCAGACGAATCGCGCTGCCATTGCCGCCGCCGACGTGCGCGAGTTCCGAAAGTGGCAGCGAGAGACTGTCCTTCGGCAGTGCGCCGAGGCTCTCGAAACCGCTCACGTCGCGCACGACGAGTTCCACAACATCTGGACCCGGCTATCCAAACCGAGCATCGCTGAACTCAGAGGCGAAACAGACGAGTTCTACCGGAAGCTGCTGCTATCCGCCACAACGCTTGAGATGCTCGACGCACCCGGTGTTTCTCGAGTATGCCGTGAACTACGTGACCAGATCGGCGAGACCCAGTCCGCCTCGTGGTACGTACTGGATCATCCGGAACTAGACTACGACGACCCGCATCTGGACGAGCTCGAGGAGAACGTGGACCAGCTAGATGCTCTCGTCGGCCGCCTGGCGGCAGTGGCACATGAAGAATTCCAGCGGCTTGCTCGTGCCGCTCGCCTCGAGCAAGCAACGCCCATCAGAAGACGTTTCCTCCATGTCCGCCGCGCTGCCGACTAAGCGCCGGACGCGCCGGTTGTCGCGATCCCTCGCCCCGCCGGTTATTGCACAGCATGCAGTAGCAGGCCCGCCTTGGAACCGCCGCGTACCCGCGCATTGCGAATGATTGACGGCGAGATTCTGCGCGCAGCACACACAACCAACAGCGCGCCCGCCACGATGCCGCGCCAGCAGAGTCCTTTCAATGCGGGTTCGCCATACTCAGCTAGGGCCGCTGAGTGGTGGAGCAGTCAGCGACAGCCGGCGGTGTCGCACACCGGTCCTCCGTCATGGATCCATTCCCACTCGCCCTGGGGGCTACGGCGGGCTTTCTTGTACTGTTTGAGCGCGGCGCCGCAGCGGGGGCACGGCTGGTCTAGCAGGTCATCGACCTTGGTATGTTTCATGCATCAAGCCTATAAGTGCTCGACGTGTCTCGCTTTCCCAACTCGATCCACCGCACCTGGGTGCCCGCCCGTCGGATTCGGGTCTGGCCGGACAGCCTGCGACGGCTGCTACCTCGGGCGGCCCGCAACGGCTCAACTGGCACGCTCAGGGCTGCCCTAGTTCTCGGTTTCGATGGTGACAGTTTCCTCGGGGGCGAATGTTGATTCTTTGAGGCTGAAACCTTTGCCGAACTGGACAAGCACGATGTCGCCATCAGGGACGACGGTGGCGCTCGTGAGAACACCCTGGCCCAGAACGTAGCTACCGATGTGGTTCGGCAGCTGATCTGCGCGTACCTGTCTCTGAATCATGCGACACCCTTTCTCATATGGACGGCTCGGTTGCCACCACACACGAATAACCGGGAACGGATCCACGCTACCCCGGCTTCCAGGGAGAAAAGGCCAGCGACATGCGAAAACCGGTACTGTCGCCGACATTTGGGGTCGGGTTGTCAGTACCGGCTTCGAGGTGCCATCCACGATAGCACCTGATCACGGCACGTTCGATCTTGCAGCGCTGTTCGACGCTGCGACAGGCTCGCGGCACGCCAGGTCGAGCGCATCACCCACTCGGTAGACCGGTACCGCGCCGGGCTCGTGCAGGTCGGTGATGCGGACGCCGACACGACCGCGGATGAGCCAGGCTCGGCGCGTGAGGCGCTGCTCGGCGGCCCAGCGGTACCCGGTACGGCGTGCGATCGGTGAGCCGACGGCCGCGCAAGCGCGCAGCAATTCCGGCATGGTGCACAGCATTTCGCGGGCCGCGGCGGCGGCCTGGTCTTCGAGGTGGCGGACCTCGTGCTGTTGGCGGCAGCGCGGACAGCGAACCCATGCCGCATCAGGCTCGGCGGAAAGGTTCGCAGCGCACTTGGTTTGGTCGGCGAGCAAGTTCGGGCAGCGACCGAGATAGCGCTGATCGGCGCGACGGTCGACAGTGCGGCGCAGGCGTGCGACGGCGCCGACGATGTCGTTGTAGGTTTCCTCGGCGGCGTCGAGCTGGCGGAGCTCGTGCGGGTGGCTGGCCAGCCACACCGCGAGTCGTTCGTCGAGCTGTACAGGTGCAATGAGCTGTGCCGAGGTCCGCCGACTGAACCGGGCTTCGCGCACAGGCTTTCCGCCGCTGAGCCGGTGCTCGACGACGAGCGCGGGCACCGCGGCCGCCATGCTGGTGACCCGGGCGTTGGCGGCCAGGACCGCGAGGGAGCGGGCCTCCATGGGGATCTCGACGCCGAGGTGCTCGGCCAGCACTCGCGCCCATCCGTGCAGTGCGGTCGACAGTGCGGTCGTGTCCCGTTCACCGAGCAGGCGGACACCGCGGCCGCGGTGCTCGCTCGCGGTGTCCTTGATCGGCAGCGGCGCCTCGGCGGATCGTCCGCCGGTCCGTCCGGCGTCGAGGCGAGCTTGCCCGCTGCGTGCGGTTTCGAGGTCGGCGAGCAGGCCGGGCACGGCCAGCAGCTCGGCGACGAGGGTCTCGCCGCACTGCTCACACAACGTGAGCCGGTCGCCGACCAGGCGCGTGCAGACGCCACATGAGGTGCTCACAGCCGCCTCCGAATCGCGTCCCACCACCGACGCGGCGCAGGGGTGCCCGGCTGAAGCGTGGTGACGGCTTCGGCGTCGAGCAGGCGTGGTGGTGGTCCGGGCCGCTCGTCGATGGTCGGGTTGCCGCGGCGGCGGGTGAATTCGTCGTAGGGGTCGTACCAGGGCATTGCTCAGCTCTCCTCGGGTCGATGGCCGACCAGCAGGGCCGCGAGGTCGCGCAGCGTCAACGTGACCCATTGGTCGCCGGGTTCGCTGACGCCGTGGCGCTTGTGCACGACGACGGCAGCGAGGGCGTCGTCGTTGCCGCGTTCGATCTCGGCCTCGGCCGCCCATCCGGCGAGATCGAGCCGGGTGACGTTCTTGCACTCGATGACGATGCGTCCGCCGCCGGGCGCGCGAACGCCGGCGATGTCGCCGCGGTCTCGGGCGCCGGTGCGGGCGCGGCGTTCGATCCGGTCGTCGTCGAGTGCCTCGGCGAGGTAGCGGGCGACAGCGGTCTCGTGGCGAGTCCCAGCGGCTCTGGCGCTGGCACGGGACCGGCTCATCGGATCGCCTCCGAGGTAATGAGCTGTTTCGCGGCCAGGACACGACGCGGGTGCAGGATCCGGGTCTCACGCCAGCCGTCCGCGTGATCGAGCCGCACACAAGGGTTTCCGGCTGTTGCGGGGCAGTCGGGGCAGTCGACCCGTGCGAGGGCGAAGGTGTGCAGGGCCTGTTCGTCTTGGCTGCGCTGTGCCCGCGGTGGCCGGTGCAGCGGGATCACGTTGCTGGCCATCAGTCCACCGCCTTGCGGTCGGCGAGTGCACGCACCAAGCGCATGACCTCGGCGCGGCGCGACGGCCCTGCGGGTGGTGCGGGAAGTGCTGGGATTCCGGCCTTTTCGCGTTCGGCTCGGTCGCGGCGGATGTCGCGGGCGTGGCGGATCAGGTGCACGGGCATGGCGCGGTCGGCGGACTCGCAGTAGTGGCGGGTGACGGCGTCGAGCAGATCCGCGAGGGTGAGGTCGTAGCGGCTGAACGCTTCGGCCCACCCGGTAGCCAGCGCGGGGTCCGGGCGGCTGAATACCGGGTCGTAGCAAGCGCATTTCGCCAGAACCCGGGTTGCTTCGGCAGGGGTCATCACTGGATCGCTCTCTGCTCGTGCGGGTTCGGGTCGAGTTGCGCTCCCAGTTCGAGCCAGCCACGGGCTTTCGTGGTGGCAGCGCCGTCGACGGCGGGCCCGTACGGTCTGGCTCGGTTGCGGACCACCTCCGAGACCAGCGACGGCAGCGCGCCGGGCCCGAGTTTGGGTTTGTCCAGCCACAGCGTGAGTGCCTGGCGTACATCGGATTCCGGGGTGCCGGAGTGCAGCAGGGCACCGGCGCGGATGGCTAGATCGGTGCGGGTGGCGTGCGGGTGCTCGCCAGGAACGGTCTCGCGCACCAGTTTCCAGCCCTGGGCGTCGATGGCCGGGCCGCGCGGCTGCTCCTGATTCTCGGGCGCGCTGGTTACGTGAGATTGCCGCTCGGGGTGCGTCGTTGTTTCTTTCGGGTCGGGACGGGTCGGGTCGGGGTTATGCGCACGATCGTCGAACGTGCGCGCTGGTTCGTGCGAACGTTCGCCGCCGGTGTCGTGGTCGTTCGCGCGAACATCCGCGTCACGGTCGCCACGTTTGGCTGCGCGTGCGCGCTGCATTCGCTGTTTGGCCTCGGTGCGGCGCTGTTCGGTCGCGGCCTTGGACGGTTGGCGTTCGTCCCATTCGTGGAACCGGTATCCGCCGTCCACGCGATGCCACAGGCCGGCCTCGACGAGTCGTTTGGCCTCGGCCGGTTTACCGAGCGAGGAGATCATGTGCGCGGGAACGAATCCGTCGGTGAGCATCTGCGAGCACCACGAACCCGCCCGCACCCACAGGCCCATGGCCGCGTTGCCCGCGGCGATGGTCTTGCCGTGGAAGGCGAGGTTGTCATCGACCTTGAACCAGGGCACCTATCCCACCTCGTCGTTGACCGCCGCAGCGAGGGCCTGCACGTGCCCGTGGCGGACGTAATCGGCGCCGTGGCGGCCGTCGACCAGGTAGCCGCGCGCATACGCCATCGCTCCTGCCCAGCTGCGCCAATGCTGAACCGACCACCAACGCTGAAAGGTGCGCTCGCGCACCAGCTCGACCAGATCCTCACCCCAGCGACAGACCGCGTCCGGGCTGGAGAGGCCGTACCACTCGGACAGATCGGCGACCGAGCGCAACGGATTCCCGGCGGGCAACGCGGTGATCGGGTCGCCCTCGGCCGCGGCCCACCATGTCGGAATCCCTGGGATGGGCCGCTGCCCTGCGACGCCGTAGCCCGACGCGGTCGGCGCTCCCGGGCAGCCGGAACCGCTGGGGCGGGCAGGGTCTGCGATCAGGGCACAGCCGAGCACCTCGAGGTCGGGCAAGACCCCCGTGCTGATCTCGGCCGCGAGGTCACCAGCGATACCGGCTCCCTGGCTGTATCCGGCGATCACCACCAGCTCGGGCGTGGCGCGAATCGCGGTGATCAGCGCCGCGCGGCCGAGCTCCCGCGACCGCCCGTAGGGCATCGGGTCGCCGTAGGCAGCCGGGTAGGCGACGATCCTGGGCCGGAACCTGGCCGGGTCGAGGGCGGCCATGAACGCCTCGCTGACACCGTCACCGCCGCGCGGGTGGCCTGTGCCGGGCAGGACGAGAACCTCGATCACTGCTCGCCCCCTTCGGCCGCGGCTGGCTGGGCGAGGAACGTGATCAGCTGGGACGCTTCGGCATGGGTGAGTTCTTTCGAACTGGTGAACTCGCGGCCGAACTGCTCGGTCAGGTAGGCGAGCTTGTCGGCACGCTCGGTGACGCCGTGCTCGTCGAGCAGGATCGCCAGCTTCTGGTGTTGTGCCACAACGCTCATCGCGGCCACGTCGGTGACAGGCGGCTCGTCGCCGGGCAGCGGCGGCTCGTCACCGGCGGGCTCTGCCACCGGCGCGGCCGCGGCTTTCGGTTCGGCGGACCGACGGGGCTTGCGCTTGCGCTGTACGGTCTCCGGCGCCGGAGTCGGTGGCGTATCCAACCGTTGCGCACTGGCCTGGATCGGCGCGACGGCCTGCTCGTCGACGCCGTCCTCGATTTCGTCGACGGTGGGCAGACCGGAGATGGCGTCGGCGAACTTGCGGCGGCACAACCGCGACGACGCGCGGGCGACGAGCTTGTCCTCGGCGTAGCCGCCGAGGTTGATGCCCGCAGTCTTGGCTTGGGCGGCGCTGAAAGCCACTCGGGTCCAGTCGGATTCGTCGCGGCGGCGGCCCTCGATCACGCATCGGGTGTCGGAGGTTTCGACGAACCGGATCTCGTGCCCGGCGCGCATCGCCTGGGCGCGCATGAGTTCGGCGGACTGGCCGGGCTTGCCCTTGACGATGTGGATGTGACGCAGCGCGGTCATGGGCGGGATACCCATCTCGCGGCCGGTCAGGATCGCCGCGGCGACCGCGGCCGGTTTGCGGCGCATCGCTTCGGGCACGAACTCGGTCTCGGCGATGTAATCCGACAGGCGAACGATGTTGGAGAATGCGGAGAACCAGCCGTCGAGCTCGACGTTCGGTTCGACCGGTGCTGGGGCGGCGGGGGCGGTGTAGTGCTCGATCTGGGTCACAGGGTGGGCCTTTCGTAGACGACGCGGGCGATCTCGCCGTCGGCGTCGGGTGGGTCGATGGGGGCGCCGATCAGCGCGGGCGATTCGTCGACGAACGCCGCGATCTGCTGGACGTAGCGGAAGGTCCGCAACTGCGCCTGGTCGGCGGTGACCGGGACCAGCGAAAACCCGTCCGCGCGAACGTGAACGACCCCGGCGCGTTCGACCGGGATCATGGGTTGCTCGGCGCCGTCGGCGTCGAGATAGACATCGGCATGCCGGTAAGCGGCCAGCTGCAACGCGGTCTCGCCGTACACACCGGAGCGGTTGGTCTTGATGTCCAGCAGCCACCGCACCGGATCGGTCTCACCGGGCATGACCAGGTCAGCGATCAGGTCGGCGGTGCCCGCGTAGCCGAATCGGTACGAGGCGACGACGAACTCGATCAGCACGGGCTCGGCGTCGAACAGGTCCAGGAACCGCACGTACGATTCGACGTGCCCACGTAGTTCCTCGGGAACCGACACCGTGTCACCGCGCACGAGCTGCTCGGCGAGCGCGTGTACCTGGGTGCCGCGGTTGGCCGCGGCGTCGCGTTCCTCGTAGCGGGCCTTGCGCAGTTTGTTCAACCGGGCAGCGACCGCGAGGTCGCCGAGGGTCTCCCAGTTGTTCACCGCGTAGTCCGCGGTCGCGTTCGCGGCCCAGTCGATGAGTGCCTTCTTCGGCACGCCGGCGCCGAGAATGGTGGTCACACCGGGCATTCGGGTGCCGGCACCGTCGACGTAGTAGTGCGAGCGTCCGGCCGACTTGCGCCGGATCGGCGCGACGAACGCCGTCATGACGCCGATCTCGCTCCCGCCGACTGCACCCTGCACTCGACGATCGCGGCGGCGCGATCGGTGAGCGCGCCGGCCGGGCCGTCGTAGTCGACCCACGCGGCCAGGCACATCAGGATCTGGGCCATCCGTTCCGGATCACGCACGCAGTGCGCAGCCAGGCGCCGGTACAGCTCCAACGGTCCGATCTCGCGCACCGCTTCGCACAACTCCAGCGCCGCGGCCCCGAGCTGGTCGTGATCGGTGTAGCGCGCCATCACCACACCCCCGCTCGGGCATCGACGGCGCGGTCGTGCGGCCGATCCCCCTCGGCGCCGTCATCGATGCCTCCGGGCGGCTCGGCAGCCGACTCGCTGAACAGGTCGAGCAGACGCCGCCCGACCATCCGGGCGTCGACCATCACGCCGGGCGGATACGCCGCGAGCACCTTGGCCTCGGCACGGAACTCATCAAGGAGCGCCTGGGAGCGGTCGGCGAATTCCTCCTGTCCGGCCCACTCGAGATCCTGTGCCAGACTGGCTATTCCGACCGGATGGCAGCCATACAGACCAGCGTGCCCGGCGCTCATCGGCGGCCACCCATCAGCACCCAAGCCAGGACCATGCCCGCAACCAACCAGGTTCCGAACGCGACGAGCGGGTAAATCCAGGCGATCATGCGGCGCCCCGATTCGCAGCGCACTCACGGTCGATCTGCCGCTCGCTGGGTAGCGAACGCACATAGCCCGCAAGGGATTCGGCGTCGATCAGGATCGTCGAGCCGAAGTAGCGGGCGGCGATCTTGGCCTCGCGGACCAGGCGACGCAGCGAGGGCTCGCTGATTCCCGTCGCTTCGAACGCCTGGCGGACGTTGTACGAGATCTGTTGTGGCTGATCGAACTTCGCACTCATGCCGCGTGTTCTCCCGCCGCGCGGGTCACGCCCTCATAGTGGCGGTTCCACACCTGGTCGAACAACGGCCGGTCGGCTTCCGTATAGGCGAATACCTCGCGTACGGTGCCGTTCGGTAGCTCCTGGAACGCCTTCTGCGGCGCGTCGCCGTGCTCGGCAATGTACAGGCCCTTCAACCGCTTGCCGAAGCCGGATGCCTTGGCCGCGATCATGTCCGAGGCCAGGCCGCGGCCCTTGAGGTAGTCGCTGACGTACAGCGGGACATCCCGGGGCGCGATCTCCGGCAGCTCGCCGAGGCCGCGAGCGAGCACCGCACGAGCCTTGGCCTCGAGGTGCTTCGGGTCGATGATGCCGCGGAGGGCGGCGATCAGATTGGCCTGCGCGATCGCCCGAACCACGAGGGCGTCGAGCTGATCGACCGTGGCGCCGGGATTGATGGCTCCGCCGTCGTTGAAGTAGGCGTCGAGTGCGTCGGCCGCCTCACGCTGGAATGCCTGGATCGTCGGCCGAGCGTCGTCGGCGACGCGGTTCTCGTCGATCGTGGCCAGCCACATGCTGATCGTGCGGCGGTCGATCATCGCCATCTCGCGCGACTTCCCATCGCTGGCAACCGTGTTGCTGATCGACACGGTTGCCCAGGACTTGGTTCGCAGCTTTTGCAGCTGTGCCGAGTAAGCGATGCCCAGGGCCTCGCACATGGGCCGAAGTGCAGCGAAAGGCTTGCCGCCGAGGGTGGTCGCGAGCAGAGTTTGGTCGGTCCCGGGGATGGGGATCCTCACGAGACTGTTCGCCATCGAACTGCTGTTCGCGGCTACCGGCAGGTTATGGTCGGACATGCTTCAGCCCTCTTGTGGTGGTTGGAGTGTGGAAATGACGGGGCCCGGGTGTTCTTGGTCGGATGGCCGGGTTCCGTCTTCTTTGTCGATGGGTGCTACGTCGGGTGGCTTGCCGTCGGCACGAGGCCCGTGACGCGGCTGGTACTGCGTGTCCAGTGAGCCCAGCGGCAATCCGAAGGCGAGCTCGAGCGCGCCTAGCATCTCCGTGCTCGCTCCGCGGTGCCCGTTCTCGATGGCCGACAGAGTGCCGCGGGTGTAGCGGTGCCCGGTTTCCTCCTCGATGCGATCTCGCAGCCCATCCAGGGTGACACCGACAACGCCCCTCAGATGCTTGAGCGAAACGTACGGTGGTTGCACGGCCTGCCGAGCCAGGGTCAAATCCTTACTTTGGGTTGATCTTGGGGACACGCCGCCGAGCGTAAAGCAAACCTTGGGACCAGGCAAGGCAGCCTTGGGCAAACTTGCTCTCGGAAGTTCCGCTGATTTCCCTTCTCTTTCCCTTTGATTCCCCATGTTCTCCACTGGCGTGATCTGAAATACCCCTCCTGTCCTGCGACTTTCTGGAAAAGGTTTGGGTTTGCCCAACTCTTGGGTAAGTTCCAAGATATGGAAGCAAACATGGCCAGGCTGGGGCAGGCCGTGAAGAGCCGACGACTGGAGCTCGGCCTCACCCAGCAAGAGGTGGCGCAGGCCGGTGGCCCGTCAGACACCACACAAACGGGCATCGAGAAGGGCGTAGCGAAGTCGGTCAGCCCTTCCACTCTCCGGAAACTCGACGCCGCTCTCGGGTGGGCAGTTGGCAGCTCGAAGGAAATCCTCGACGGCGGAGAGCCCACGACACTCCGGCACGCACCCATCGAGCAAGATCAGCGGGTCACACTGAGCGATACCGGACACGAACTACTCATCAGCCGCCTGTGGGACCAGGCTGCAAACATTCGGGACGGCATGGAACAAGACCCCGAGCGCACGGCCGTGTTAGCAGGAGAACTGGCCCAAGGGATTCATGCGAGCTGGGCGACGGCGACCAAGGCGCTAGAACTTGGAGCACCCCCCGCAGACGTGGAACGATTTGCGCAAGCCGGGTTCACCTTGCTGATCCGATCCGGCTTGCTGTTCTACATCGAGCCAGAGATCGACTTGATGCAAACGATTCTGGATGAGTACCGCGAGGTCCAAGCTCGAATCGAAAAGGCTGGCGCCACCACTCCAGGCCCAGCAACACCATCCGCGGCTGCTCCGGAACGACAGGAGCCGAAACGATCCGACAGCACGGCCCGTATGCAGTCCCGAGCGGCGCCGCCAGGTGCGACGCGCCCCCGGCGAGCCGAACAAAGCGGAAATATCGCCCGGCCCCGTCGCCGTGTAATCAACAAAGCCACGCCGATGCCACGCTGGAACCCGCAGAACGAACTGGCAGCGTACGAGCCCGACGAGGACTGAACGCCGAGATCGGACTGCGACGAGCCACACCCTAGCAATCCCTATCGCACATATGTTTGAATCTGGCGAATGGGGACAGCAGCCTCGGGAATGCGTGAGCGGTGGCATCCGTGGCGCCACCTCGGACGGGAATACCCACACATCGGCGTCAGCTGCCTTGAGCTACTGCCAGGCAGAAAGCGTGCGTCATGGACGAGTGACGGCATCTATCTCGACCGCCGCCTAGGCCAAGCCGAGCGCCGGTGCGCGCTCACCCACGAGATAGTTCACCTCGAGCGCGGCCCCGTCCCACCTCAACCGCAACTGGCTGCGCGCGAAGAGCGACGAGTCAGCATCATTGCCGCCGAGCGGTTGATACCCCTGCCCGATCTCACCGCGGCGCTGATGTGGGTGTCCTTGGAAGATCCCCGCGAACTCGCCGAGGAGCTATGGGTCGACGTGCCAACTCTACGAATTCGGCTGCGCCACATTGCAAGTACGGACCTTCAGCACATCAACGCGGAATTGGCACGACGACGGCCATGGAACATCGTGAACGCCTGAAACTCGCTAACCCGCTAGCACATACTCAGCCTCGAACGCTTGAGCGAAGGTTGTCGTACCCATATAGCAGTATGTCTGTGTCCCGGAAGCACCTGGGGCACCTCGCCGCACGGGCGAGAGTCTGCAATGAAAGACGCTCGCGTTTGCATCGCGCCCCCGTAACGGGCCGCGCCGATTGCGTAACGGAGCGAAGGAGGGGACGATGAGCGATGCGAACGAGTACCTGCTGCCGCCGCCGGCAGGAGTCAGCAAGGGGGATCTCAATTGGGAAGAGCAGCGTCGACAGACGATCGAGGCCATGGAACTGGGGAAGGAGTTCATGGCATCGAATCAGCCAGCACCCCAACAGGATCCGGATCCGCCAACGGCGCCACCCGGCCCGTCACCTACACACCACTTTTCCGTGCGCAAAACGAGGACCGATACTTGAGGCGCACACTCATCGAGGAGTATCAGCAGGCGCACGACTGCAACCTGGTCGTGATGATCGACTTGATCTACCCGGCCAGCGTCACCTATCTGGCAGAACTCCTCGAGGCGGTCGACCACAGCAAAGATCTCCATCTCATGCTGTACTCGCCGGGCGGCGACGGCGACGCCGCAGTCCGCTTGGCCCGGATGTGCCAGAAAGCCAGTCGTGAATTCACAGTTGTCGTACCGGATTCGGCGAAGAGCGCGGCTACCATCGTCGCGCTCGGCGCCCACCAGATCATCATGGGACCGACCTCCGATCTCGGCCCGGTCGATCCTCAAATTCCACTAGGAGAACGCCGATGGGCGAGCGCTAAGGATCTCATCACCGCGGTCGACCGTGCGATGAGAGAAGTTGAGAAGCGACCGGATACGTGGCGGCTGCACACCGCGATGCTTACCGGCATCAATGCCACCACCGCACAGCAGGCACGCTCAGCATTGACCGCCACCGGTGACATCGTCCGAAAAGCGGTCAGTAGCAACCCCGATCGCAGTGACGCCGATATTCGCGATCTGTGTAAGAAGATCCACAAGCCACTCATCAGCGCACCCAGCTCGCACAGTGCGGTCATCGGCGCCCGAGAGGCGATCGGCGCAGGGCTACCCGTGAAAGAACTCGAGCCGGCCGATCCGCAGTGGCGGCGAATCTGGCACCTGTGGGTGCAGTACTTCGCTCTGGGGATACCCCACCTGATGGCGTACGAGAGCGCAAAAGCATCACAGGTGTATCCCCTCGATTGATCACCGACTATGCCAACTCGAGCAGACCATGCAGGTTGCCAAGCGCTCTTCTGGCCAGCGCAAGGTCGACGAATTGGTAACCGCGAGTGGTGATCTCGCTGGCATGGCCCATGATGGCCTGGATGATCTTCACATCGACGCCGGCCTCGAGCAGTAGCGTTGCCGTCGTTCCGCGCATTCCGTGCACCTCGGTCTCCGGAACCTCGGCACGCGACTGAGCGTCCGACCATGCCTCGCGGTCGTCGCGGTCCGAGATCGGGGTGCCGTTGCCGGACACCCACACCAGACCCCACGGGTTCGGCTCGCACTTCTTCCTGTGCACTTCCAGGATCGCTGCCAACGGGGCCGGCAGCGGGATCAGTCGCTCGGACTTCTGGGTTTTCGGCCGGGTCAGCGCGGCGCCGCGCCAGAGCGGAATGTGTTCGAAGCCGGGCCGCACGTCGAACCGGTCCGGATCGTCGGGCTTCGCGTCTCGCTTCAACGGCAGCCACTCCAGCTGCCACGACAGATCGAGCGTGCCCTTCTTGAAATCGACTCGGTCCCACTGCAATCCGAGAACTTCGCCCTGGCGGCCGCCGAGCATCAAGCCCGCGGCCCACCGGGTGACCATCCGATCGTTGCCTCGATGTGCCGCCAGGAGCACCGCACGCGCCTGCTCAGTGGTGAGCGCGCCACGTGGCTGCGACAGCACTGGCGGTTTGGTGACCAACTCGCACACGTTGCGGTGAGCCTTGTTCTCGCCGACGGCATCGTTCAGTGCGGCGGACAGACAGTTGTGCGCGGCTTCGACTGTACGGGTGCTGTAGTGCACCTCGTACTTCTCGCCGGTGGCTTTGTCGCGACGCGTGTAGGTCGAGCCGAGGATGTGCTTATGCATGAACCGGATGTCCTTCGGCTGGAGCTTCGCCATCTTCCGCTCCCCGATCGCCGGAATGATCTGGTTCCGCACGAGACTCCGGTAGCTCTTCCACGGATGCGGTTTCATCCGGGGCTTGGCGATGTCCTCGAGCCAGGTGTCGAGGAGCCAGTCCTTGACCGTGAGCCGCTGGTCGAGTTGGTCGAGCCCCTTCGAGAGGTTCTCCTTGACCGCGGCGAGCTTCTTGAGCGCGGTCGCGTGATCCTTCGAATAGACCGGCTTGGAGCGGCGCCGAGTGCCATCCGGATCCGCCTCGAGCTCGATCTGCCCTACCCACATCCCATCGGCTCGCTTGAATAGCGCGCCCTCCCCCTTGGCTCGGCGACGGCCGGCGGTCTCCTTGTCGAGCTTCTTGACGAGCCGTTCGACCGCCGCGACTTTCTTGATCAAATCCGCCTTGGACTCGGCGGTGAGGTTGACCGAGGCTGTCCAAATACCATCGCTCAACTGTATGTCTGCCATGGTTCTACTGTAGCCAAAAAATGTATCCTATGGCACACTGATCGGCATTGATCCCGACATCATTTATCGCCCTCTACCTGGGCGTTAAGGAGTTGACCACTCGTGATTTCGACCGTGATTTGGCCTCCGGAGCAGAAGGCCGCAGGTTCGAATCCTGCCGAGGGCACCTTCACTCGATAGTTGGCCCATGCCCATAGGTGGCATGGGCCGTTTCTCGTTTCGGTGTGTTTTCTGGGGGCCGAGCCCCCAGGCCCCAGCCGGAGGGGCTTCGCCCCCCGGACCCCCCTTGATGGAGTGCCGGGTGGTCTTCGGGGGTTGGGGTGGGAGGGGGCGGAAGCCATTGCCCGCCACAGCTGGCGGAGGCCCGGGCCCTCGGGCGCGCACTGAAACGGAGGGTTGCAGTCAGGACACGGCGAGTGAGCACTGAGGGCCCACTCTCACGCTGGCACATCGCATTCGCATACTCTTGGCGCGCTACTCCCGCAGCGTCTGCCCGGGCTGCCGGTACGCTGTCCCGCATGACCTGCTGTGGTCCGTCGCGTCGGACCTTTCTGGGGGCTGTGGGGCTGGCCGCGCTGCTGTCGGCCACCGCGCCGAAAGTGGCGAGTAGGGCTTGGGCGCAGGGGAATCCGATGGTGGCGACCGATCTGGAAGTGGTCACCGTTACCGATACATCGGTGGTGTTGACCTGGACGACCGGCATGCTGGAATCGGTAGGGCTGTTGCCTGTCGACGCGGGTGGTGAGGTGCGGGTGGGTCCCGCGGATTCCCCGCGCGCGCCGGTGCAGGTGCACGCCGAGGGGGAGCGAACTCCGTTCCACTACGCGGAGATTCACGGCCTGGAACCGGGGCGTGCCTATCGATTCGAGGTCTGGTCCGACGGCGTCCGGGCCACGCCCGGCTTGAATCCGGCCACCATCACGCCCGGAACACCGGAGGCCACGGGCGAATTCACCACGCTGGTGCCGCCGCCCGGGCGGCTGCTGCGCACGCTGGCCCTGGCCAATGACGTGCACTACGGCGAGACCGTCAGCGGGCTGGTCGTGGGTTCGTTTCCGCCGGGGTTCCGGCAGGCGCCGGATCTGCCGCCCTATCCCGAGGTGATGCTGGACGCGCTCCTGGATGACCTGCGCCGGCCCGAGCGCGGCGCGGAACGGCTGTTGCTCGCGGGCGATCTGACCGCGGAGGCGGAGGTGGACGAGGTGCGCGGGGTGCGCCGCGCGCTGGACCGGTGGGGCGCGCACGGTCAGGACTATCTGGCGGTGCGCGGCAATCACGACCGGCCGCATACGGGCGCTGATTATCGATCCTGTGCGCCGATCGGCGATCATTTCGATTGCTGGGGGCCGGAATTCACCGAGCGCCAGCACATGGTCGAGCACGAGGTGGGTGGCCTGCGTCTACTCGGACTGGATACCAGTGAGCTGGATGCCGCGGGCGGGCGAATCGAACGCCCGCAATTCGACCGGCTCACCGAAGCGCTGCGCGCCGACCCGGACCGCCCGACGGTGGTGTTCGGCCATCACCCGGTGACCCGGGAGTCCGGTTTCAGCAATATCGCCGGGCCGGGTTTCATTCTGAATCAATCCGATGCCGCCGAGTTGCAGGCGCTGTATGCCCGTACGCCCGGCGTATTCCTGCATCACAGCGGACACACTCACCGCAATCTCCGCACCCGGCCGGATGTGGACTGCGCCGTCGAGTTCCTGGAGGTGGCCGCGGTGAAGGAGTATCCGGGCGGCTACAGCCTGCTGCGGATCCACGAGGGCGGGTACATGGTCAATTTCTACAAGACTCGCACCCCGGACGCCCGGCGCTGGAGCGGTATTACCCGTGGCGAATTCTTCGGTTTGCAGCCGTTCTACACTCTCGGCAGCTGCGCCGACCGTAATCATGTTGTGCTGCGGGATTTCTCGGGAATCGAGAAAGCCCGGTAGAGCGAGCGGCGGGAATCGAACCCACGTAAACGGCTTTGCAGACCGCTGCCTAAACCTCTCAGCCACGCCCGCGTGGTCTCATAACCATGCCGGTTCCGGGCGCCGCGGCCCACCGTTGCGCTCACCCTGATTCGAATCGCGCATCGGCATGCGATGATCGACTTCATGTCCCGGCCACGCCCGCTTCCGCTCGATCCGATCGAGGAGGCCCACCGCCAGTGGGTCGGCCACGGCTGGGACGCGGTGGCCGATGGAATGGCGGCGGTGACCTCGCTGGTGCGGGCGCAGCAGATCGTCATGGCCCGGGTCGACGAGGCCCTGAAGCCGACCGGTCTGACGTTCTCGCGTTACGAACTGCTCGCGCTGCTGAGTTTCAGCAAGACCGGCGCCCTCCCGATGGCGAAGGCCAGTGCGCGGCTCCAGGTTCATCCGACCAGCGTTACCAATACGGTGGACCGGCTGGAGGCGGCACAGCTGGTACGCCGGGTTCCGCATCCCAGCGACCGCCGCGCGACCCTCATCGAAATCACCGAGGCCGGGCGTGAACTCGTCGCGGCGGCCACCGAACAGCTCAACGCGAAGGTGTTCGCGCAACCCGGCCTGGCGCCGGATCGCCTGCACACGCTGTTGCAACTGTTGGCGGAATTCCGGCATGCCGCGGGCGATTTCGATACCGGTGACGCGCAGGCGCGCTGGGTCACCGGAGAGCACTGACCAGCAAGCGAACTGGGCAGTCGGATATCCGGCCCGATCGGCGTGTCCGTAACGTTCCGGCATCCGACTAGCGAATTGCCGCGCCCCACCTTGGCAGCCGCCGGGAAAAGGTTCACCATGGAGCGCATGGTGCTGGTCTTGGGGGTATCGGCAGGCGCTGGCGGCGCTCGCGCGGTACTGACACATTCCGATCAGCCACACCTACCCCCGATCGATCGCTGCCGGGTGCCCCGACGGGCCGGCGGCGGCGTGGAAGAGGCCGTCTTCGAGGCGATCCGGCGCATGCGCCGCTCAGCCGACCAGCGCGGCGAACTGATCACCGGCACCGCGGTGACCTGCCGCTGTCCGCTGCACGCCGAGGCGATTCGCGCCGCCGCGGGCCACACCCCGCTCACCGTCGTCTCCGAACCCCTTGCGCAACTGCGTTATCTGCGCTTCACCGGCCGCCTGCCCGAGGACGGCACGGTCCTGCTCTACGACCTCGGCAGCTCTGGGCTGACCATCACCCACGCCGACTGCCGCACCGATTCGGTCCTGTCCAGCAAACGCAGCACGGTGCTCGGCGGCGACGGCTTCGACGCGCTACTGCGCTGGCAACTCGCCCGCGACGGCGTCCTGACCGACAAGGGAACCTGTCGCAAGCACCGCGAAGCGCTCAGCACCGACCGCGTGGTCACCGCGACGGACAGCGCGTCCGGCGGGCGGGCCGTACTCACCCGCAGCGATATCACCGAGCTGTGCGCGGCGGGCATCCACCATTCGGTGTCGTTCGTGCACCAGCTGATCGAGCAGGCCGAGACGGCACCGGACGCCATGGTGCTGCTGGGCGGCTGCACGCGCAGCCCCAGCATTCAGGAAACCCTCGCCGAGGACATCGAACTGCCGATCGTCGTCCACCCCGAACCCGAGACGGTGTCCGCCCGCGGCGCGGTCCTGCTCGCGACCGGCCGCCCGGCCGCCGAATTCCGGCCGACGCGCGCCCGCCTGGCCGCCACCGCGCCCGGTGACCGCCGCAAACTCATTGCCGCACTTGCGGTCACCGCCACCCTGGGCGCGACCATCGCCGGTGTGCTGGTCATGGACCGGGACGCCAGCCCCGGCCACTCCCCCGCACCGGCGGAGCATGTGGATACTCCCCCGGCGTTTCGCTAACGGTGCTTGAAGTCCGCGGGCCGCTTCTCGACGAAGGCGGTCATGCCTTCCTTCTGATCCTCGGTGGCGAACAGCGAGTGGAAGACCCGGCGCTCGAAACGCAGGCCCTCGCCGAGCGTGGTCTCGAAGGAACGATCGACCGCCTCCTTGGCGATCATGACCGCGGGCAGCGACATGCCCGCGATGGTCTCGGCCACCTCGAGCGCGGTCGCGACCAGATCGGCAGCCGGGACGATGCGGGACACCAGCCCCGCGCGCTCGGCTTCCTCGGCGTCCATATTGCGGCCGGTGAGGATCAGGTCCATGGCCTTGGCCTTGCCGACAGCGCGGGTGAGACGCTGGGAGCCGCCCATGCCGGGGATGACACCGAGCTTGATCTCGGGCTGCCCGAACTTGGCGGTGTCGGCGGCGATCAGCAGGTCACACATCATGGCCAGTTCGCAGCCGCCGCCGAGGGCGTAGCCGGCGACCGCCGCGACGATCGGCTTGCGGAACGCGGTGAGCCGGTCCCAGCCCGCGAAGTGGTCGGCCAGGAACATGTCCATATAGGACTTGCTCTGCATCTCCTTGATGTCCGCGCCCGCAGCGAAGGCTCGCTCGGAGCCGGTGAGCACGACCGCACCGATCTCGCTGTCATGCTCGAGTTCGTCCAGCGCCGCCGAGATGTCGGTGAGTACCTGCGAGTTCAGCGCGTTGAGGGCCTTCGGCCGGTTCAGCGTGATGAGTGCGACGCGGCCCTTACGCTCCAGCAGAATGGTCTCGAAGTCGGTCACGCCGGTTCCTCTCCAGATCGCTTACGAATGTCGGTCACAATAGCCGAGAAGTCCCTACCGGCCGCTTCCTGGTTGAACCGGCTGTAGATCTCCGCCGCGAGCCGACCGATCCGGCCGTCGACCCCGTTGGCCTGCAAGGCGTTCGCGGCCAGGCCGAGATCCTTGGACATGAGCGCGGTCGCGAAACCGGGCTGGTAGTCGTTGTTGGCGGGGCTGGCCGGAACGGGGCCCGGCACCGGACAGTAGCTGGTCAGCGCCCAGGACTGGCCCGACGCCGTGGACACCACGTCGAAGAACTTCTCGTGGCTCAGCCCCAGCTTCTCGCCGAGCACGATGGCTTCGGACAGGCCGATCATGGAGATGCCGAGCAGCATGTTGTTGCAGATCTTGGCGGCCTGGCCGACGCCGGAGTCGCCGCAGTGCACCACCTTGGCGCCCATCACCTCGAGCACGCCCAGCCCGGCCGCGAACGCCGCCGCGGTGCCGCCGGCCATGAAGGTCAGCGTGCCCGCGACCGCGCCGGCGACACCGCCGGACACCGGGGCGTCCAAGGCCAGGTGCCCGGCCGCGATCGCCTGATCGGCGGCCTGTTTGGCGTCGGCGACATCGATGGTGGAGCAGTCGATGAACAGGGTGCCCGGCTTCGCGACCGGCAGCAGTTCCGCGTACACGTCCAGGACCAGCTTGCCGTTGGGCAGCATCGTGATGACGATATCCCGGTCCGCCACGGCGGCCGTGGCCGAATCCACTACGGTCGCACCGTCTTCGCTCGCCTGCTCACGCGCGGCGGGCACCGGGTCGAAGGCCAGCACGTCATAACCCGCCCGGACCAGATTGGCGGCCATCGGCCCGCCCATGTGCCCGAGTCCCAGGAAACCGATCTTCCCGCTCATGCGCTCAACCCCAGTTCCTTGTCGCCCAATTCGGCGAAGTACGCGTCGACCTGCGCGTCGGTCACCTCGGCCAGCGCCGCGGGCGACCACTGCGGATTGCGGTCCTTGTCGATGACCTGGGCGCGAATGCCCTCGACCAGATCATGCGAGGACAGTGACGCGATGGACACGCGATACTCCTCGTTCAGCACGGCCTCCAGCGTCGGCAGGGCACGGGCCGCACGCAGCGAGCGCAGCGTGACCTTCAGCGCCACCGGTGATTTCGCGAGAATATCGGCGGCGGCCTGGGCAGCCTCGGGTACCCCGCCGGCCTGCAAACGAGCCACGATCTCCTCGACGGTGTCCGCGCTGTAGCAGTCGTCGATCCACTCCTGCTGCACCAGCAGACCGGATTCCGGTGCGGCAGTGGCGAACTTGGCGATGGCGATCTCCGCCGTCTCGGTGCGCAGCGTATCCAGCAGGGCCGGAATGTGTTCGGAGGTGACGTAGTAGTCGGCGAAACCGGCGGCGATGGCGTCACCCGCGGTCATCCGCGCGGTGGTGAGACCGACATGGGTGCCGATCTCACCCGGCGTGCGTGAGAGCAGGTAGGTGCCGCCGACATCCGGGACGAACCCGATGCCGACCTCGGGCATGCCGACCTTGGAGCGTTCGGTGACGATGCGGTGGCTGCCGTGCCCGGACAGGCCGACGCCGCCGCCCATCACGATGCCGTCCATGACGACCACATACGGCTTGGCGTAACCGCCGATCAACGCATTGAGGACGTACTCGTCGCGCCAGAACCGCCCGGTGGGCGAATCAGCATTGGCCGCACCGGATTTCGCGTCGTTGTGGATCGCGACGATATCGCCGCCCGCGCACAGCCCGCGCTCGCCCGCGCCGGTGACGACCACCGTGCGCACGTCGTCATCGGCGGCCCAGGCGCGCAGCGCATCCAGAATGGCCAGTGCCATCGGATGATTCAGCGCGTTGATCGCCTTGGGCCGGTTCAGCGTGATCAGGCCGAGCCCGTCCCGCTTTTCGATCAGTACCTCGGTCATGCCGCTCCTACCACCGAGCGGGCGACAACCACCCGCATGATTTCATTGGTGCCCTCGAGAATCTGGTGCACGCGCAGATCCCGGACGATCTTCTCCAGCCCGTACTCGGCCAGATAGCCGTAGCCGCCGTGCAGTTGCAGCGCCTTGTTCGCCACCTCGAACCCGGCGTCGGTCGCGAATCGCTTCGCCATCGCACACAATTCGACCTTGTCCGGCGCATCGCGGTCGAGCGCGGCGGCCGCCCGCCACAGTAGCGTCCGGGCCGCTTCCAGCTCGGTACGCATATCGGCGAGCTGGAATTGCAGCGCCTGATTCTTCAGCAGCGCCTGCCCGAAAGCATTGCGCTGGGCCAGATACGGAACGGTCTTGTCCAGCGCCGCCTGCGCGCCGCCGACCGAGCAGGCGGCGATATTCAACCGCCCACCGTTGAGCCCGTTCATCGCGATCCGGAAACCGTCGCCTTCGGCGCCGAGCCGGTTCGCGACCGGCACGCGCGCGTCCTCCAGGATCACCTGGCGGGTCGGCTGGGCGTTCCAGCCCATCTTCTTCTCGTTCGGCCCCACCGAGAGACCGGGGGTGTCCGCGGGCACGACAAGCGCCGAGATACCGCGCGCCCCTTGCTCACCCGTGCGCACCATCATCACGTAGACGTCATTGGCGCCCGCACCGGAGATGAACTGCTTGGCGCCGTTGAGGATGTAGTCCTCGCCGTCGCGCACCGCCCGGGTGCTCAGCGCCGCCGCGTCCGAGCCGACGCCCGGCTCGGTGAGCGCGTAGCCCGCCAGCAGGTTCATCGAGGTCAGCTCGGGCAGCCAGCGATGGCGCTGCTGCTCGTCACCGTAGCTGTCGATCATCCAGGTGGCCATGTTGTGGATGGAGATGTACGCGGCGATGGCCGGGCAGCCGGTGGCCAACTGCTCGAAGATGCGGACCGCGTCCAGGCGGCGCAGCCCCGAACCTCCGACGTCCTCGCCGGCGTAGATGCCGCCGAGCCCGAGCGGGCCCGCTTTGCGCAGCACGTCGACCGGAAAGTGCTTCTGCTCATCCCATTCCAGCGCGTTCGGCGCCAGGAACTCGTCGGCGAAGCCGCGCGCGGTGTCGCGGATCGCCTTCTCGTCGTCGTCCAGATCGAACATGCGATCAGTCCATCGTCGGGATGACGAAGGCATTGGATTCCTTCATCCCCGAAGGCCAGCGCTGGGTGACGGTCTTGGTCTTGGTGTAGAAGCGGATCGAGTCGGGACCGTGCTGGTTCAGATCGCCGAAACCGGACCGCTTCCAGCCGCCGAAGGTGTGGTAGGCGATCGGCACCGGGATCGGCACATTGATGCCGACCATGCCCACCTGCACCCGCGCCGCGAAGTCACGGGCGGCGTCACCGTCGCGGGTGAAAATGGCTACGCCGTTGCCGTATTCGTGCTCGTTGGCCAGGCGCAGGCCCTCCTCGTAATCCGCGGCCCGCACGATGGACAGGACCGGGCCGAAGATCTCCTCCTGATAGATCCGCATATCCGGTGTGACCCGATCGAAAAGCGTTGCCCCGGCGAAGTATCCGTCCTCGCCGCCTTCGACGCGCAGCCCGCGCCCGTCGATCACCAGCTCGGCGCCTTCGTCGACACCGATCTGGACATAGGAGTTGACGCGGTCGACCCCGTCGCGACCGACCAGCGGGCCGAAGTCGGCGGCCGGATCGTCGGAGCGGCCGACATTGAGCTTGTGCACGCGCTCGATCAGCTTCTCGCGCAGCCGATCCGCGGTGGCCTCGCCGACCGGCACCGCCACCGAAATGGCCATGCAGCGCTCGCCCGCGGAACCGTAGCCCGCGCCGATCAGCTGGTCGGCGACATCGTCGAGATCGGCGTCCGGCAGCACGATGGCGTGGTTCTTGGCGCCGCCGAAGCACTGGGCGCGCTTGCCGTTCGCGGAAGCGGTCTCGTAGATGTACTGCGCGATCGGGGTGGAACCGACGAAGCCGACCGCCTTGATCCGGGGATCGTGCAGCAGCGTGTCGACGGCTTCCTTGTCGCCGTTGATCACGTTGAAGACGCCTGCGGGCAGCCCGGCCGCGAGGAACAGCTCAGCCAGCCGCAGCGGCACCGAGGGGTCGCGCTCGGAGGGCTTGAGGATGAACGCGTTACCGGTGGCCAGCGCGGGCCCGGCCTTCCACAGCGGGATCATGGCCGGGAAGTTGAACGGGGTGATACCCGCGACCACGCCCAGCGGCTGGCGCATGGAGTACACGTCGATGCCGGTGCCGGCCGACTCGGTGTACTCGCCCTTGAGCAGATGCGGTATGCCGCAGGCGAATTCGATCACCTCGAGGCCGCGCTGGATATCGCCCTTGGCGTCGGCGACAGTCTTGCCGTGTTCGGAGGACAGCAGCGCGGCCAGCGAATCCATCTCGTCCTGCACCAGGGTCAGGAACTTCATCAGCACCCGGGCCCGCTTCTGCGGATTGAACGCCGCCCATTCACGCTGGGCCACCTCGGCATCGGCGATGGCCGCCTCGACCTCGGCCTTGCTCGCCAGCGGCACCCGGGCCTGCACCTGGCCGATGTTCGGATCGAACACGTCGCCGAAGTTGCCGGAAGTGCCGGGGACGTGCTGCCCGCCGATGAAATGCGTGAGTTCGCGAACCATGCCAGTCCTGTCTCGTTGATCGATGCTGGTCAGCCCGATGCGACTGATCTGCGGCCATCCTATAGTTGGACATCCTAGTAATTAGCCACAGTGTGATCCATCACACTGACGAGCGAGCGCCGCGCGTCCGGTAGCGGAGTGATCCACATCACCGTAGAATTAGTTGGACGTCCTACTATCGGGCGAATCGCACCCTTTCGGAGGCAGCCGTGGCCGACCTGCACCAGCCCAAGCACCCCGTCCGTTTCGTCACCTCGGCGGCCCTGTTCGACGGGCACGATGCCGCGATCAACATCATGCGGCGCATCCTGCAAGCCCAGGGCGCCGAGGTCATCCACCTCGGCCACAACCGGGCGGTCAGCGAGGTGGTCGACGCGGTACTCACCGAAGACGTGCAAGGTGTCGCGGTCAGCTCGTATCAGGGTGGACACGTCGAATACTTCGAGTACCTGGCGGCGGCGCTGCGCGCGGCGGGCGCCGGGCACGTCCGGATCTACGGCGGTGGCGGTGGCGTGATCGTCGCAGAGGAGATCGCGCGGCTCGCCGAATCCGGCATCACCATCTTCTCCCCCGAGGACGGCCAGCGGCTCGGCCTGCCCGGGATGATCAATCAGCTGATCCGCGACTGCGACCACGATCCGGCCGAGCACCCGCCGGCCCTGGACGCGGTGCTCACCGGCGACCGCGCCGCGCTGGCCCGGGCCATCACCTGCCTGCAACAGGACACCTTGCCCGGCGCGGATCGGCAGGCACTGGACGCGGCCGCCGCCGCTCGTACGGTGCCGGTGCTCGGCATCACCGGCACCGGGGGCTCCGGAAAGTCTTCGCTCACCGACGAATTGGTGCGACGACTGCGCTCGGACCAGCAGGACAAGCTGCGGGTGGCGATCCTCGCGGTGGACCCGACCCGGCGGCGCGGCGGTGGCGCGCTGCTCGGCGACCGGATCCGGATGAACGCGCTGGACGCGAACCACATCTTCTTCCGTTCCCTGGCCACCCGCGGCGGCCGAGAACTACCGGAGAACATCGACGGCATCGTGAACGCCTGCAAGGCAGCCGGTTACGACCTCGTCATCCTGGAGACACCCGGCATCGGACAGGGCGACGCGGCGGTCACCGACCATGTCGAGGTCGCGCTGTATGTGATGACGCCGGAGTTCGGCGCCGCCTCCCAGCTGGAGAAGATCGACATGCTCGATTACGCGGACGTGGTGGCGATCAACAAGTTCGAACGCCGCGGCGCCGCCGACGCGCTGCGCGATGTCTCGCGCCAACTGGTGCGCAATCGGGCCGACTTCACCGCCACACCGGAGGCCATGCCGGTATTCGGTACCAGCGCGGCGACTTTCAACGACGACGGCGTCACCGCCCTGTACCAGCACCTGATCGGATTGCTCGCCGCACGCGGACTACGACTGGAGCCGGGCGCGCTCCCCCGCGTGCGGACGCGCGCGTCGACGCGGTTCGCGCAGCTGATTCCGCCCGCACGCGTGCGCTATCTGGCGGAGATCGCCGAGACGGTGCGCGACTATCACGCCGCGACGGCCCGCCACGCCCGCGCCGCACAGCGGGTGCAGCGACTGGAGGCCGTGGCGGCCGAACTGCCTGGCAACTCTGAACTCGCCGACCTGGCGGCAGCGGCGCGAGCCGAATTCGACACCGACAGCGCCGAATTGATCGCGAGCTGGCCCGCGCTCGCCGAGTCCTATCGCGGCGAGGAACAGGTGGTTCGGGTGCGGGACAAGGAAATCCGCACCGCGCTGCGGCGCGAGACGCTGTCCGGCAACACTATTCCGCGGGTCGCATTGCCACCGTTCACCGATCACGGTGAACTGCTGCGGTTCCTGCGCGCGGAGCACCTGCCGGGCCGGTTCCCGTTCACCGCCGGTGTCTTTCCGTTCAAACGCGACGGCGAGGATCCCGCCAGGATGTTCGCCGGTGAGGGCGACCCGTTCCGCACCAATCGGCGATTCAAGGTGCTCAGCGAGCACGCCGAGGCGAAAAGGCTGTCCACCGCCTTCGATTCGGTGACGCTCTACGGCCACGACCCCGCCGAGCGGCCCGATATCTACGGCAAGGTCGGCACCTCGGGTGTGTCGATCGCCTCACTGGAGGACATGAAGGCGCTCTACGACGGTTTCGATCTGACCGCGCCCACGACCTCGGTATCGATGACGATCAACGGACCCGCACCCACCATCCTCGCCTACTTCCTCAACACCGCGATCGATCAAGCGCTGCAACGGTTCACCGCAGCCGAGGACCGGGAGCCCACCGCCGCCGAAGCCACCGAACTCCAGGCCCGCACCTTGGCGACCGTGCGCGGCACCGTGCAAGCCGACATCCTCAAGGAGGATCAGGGCCAAAACACCTGCATCTTCTCCACCGAGTTCAGCCTTCGCATGATGGCCGACATCCAGGAGTGGTTCGTGCGCAACAGCGTTCGCAACTTCTACTCGGTGTCGATCTCCGGCTATCACATCGCCGAGGCCGGAGCGAACCCGATCAGCCAGCTGGCCTTCACGCTGGCCAACGGATTCACCTATGTGGAGGCCTATCTCGCACGCGGCATGCACATCGACGACTTCGCGCCCAATCTGTCCTTCTTCTTCTCCAACGGCATGGACCCCGAGTACTCGGTGATCGGCCGGGTGGCACGCCGGATCTGGGCGATCGCCATGCGGGATCGCTACGGCGCCAACGATCGTTCGCAGAAGTTGAAGTACCACATCCAGACCTCGGGCCGGTCGCTGCACGCACAGGAGATGAACTTCAACGACATTCGCACCACGCTCCAGGCCCTGATCGCCATCTACGACAACTGCAACAGCCTGCACACCAACGCCTACGACGAAGCGGTCACCACCCCTACCGAGGAATCGGTGCGCCGCGCCCTCGCCATCCAGCTCGTCATCAATCGCGAATGGGGCCTGGCGATGAACGAAAACCCTTTGCAGGGCAGCTTTCTCATCGAGGAGCTGACCGACCTGGTCGAGGAAGCCGTGCTGGTCGAATTCGAGCGGATCAGCGAGCGCGGCGGCGTACTGGGCGCCATGGAGACCGGATATCAGCGCGGCAAGATCCAGGACGAATCCATGCGTTACGAACAGCGCAAGCATGACGGGTCGCTGCCGATCGTGGGCGTCAACACCTTCCGTAATCCGCACGGCGAACCGCAGCACGTCATCGAGCTGGCGCGCGGTACCGAGGCCGAGAAGCAGTCGCAGCTCGAGCGGGTCCGCGCCTTCCAGCACCGGCACCGCGATCAGGCCCACGCCGCCCTGGCCCGTCTGGAAGCGGTGGCGCGCACCGACGAGAACATCTTCGGGGTGCTCATGGATGCCGCCCGGGTCTGCACGCTGCAGCAGATCACCGACACGTTCTTCCGGGTGGGCGGCCAATACCGCCGTAATGTGTGAACGGGCGTGTGACAATCGCGGAGGTCGGGGGCCTGATGGTAGGACGGCGATATGGACCTTGCAGGCATTCGGATCATCGACGCGCATGTACACCAGTGGGACCCGTTCACCACCCCGCGAGCTTTCGCCGGCAAGGCGAAACTCTTTCGCTACCTGCCGATTTCGGTGGATACGGCGATGAAGTTCGCGCCACGCCGAGATCGTGAGTTCTCCGGCGATCCCACGGCCTATCTGAACCGCTATCTGCCGCCGGACTATCGCGCAGACGTCGGCGACGCGCCGATCGACGAGTTCATGCACATGGAGGTCGAGTGGTCCGGCGAAGGCGCACTGGCCAAAGCCGACGAGACGACCTGGGTAGCGAATCTACCAACGCCCGAGGAGCTTCCGCTGGGCGCATTGATCGGCAGCGCCGATCCTGCCGCCCCCCGATTCGCCGAACTGCTCGACGCGCACCGATCCGCGTCCCCCTTGTTCCGCGGCATCCGCACCATGGTCGCGCACCACCCCGACTCCGGCGTGCGCTCCTTCTGCCGCACCGAACACGCCCTCACCGCACCGGCTTTCCTGGACGGCTTCGCCCAGCTCGCCGAACGCGAGCTGACCTTCGACGCCTGGATCTACTCGCACCAGCTGCCCGAGGTCTCCGCCCTGGCCGAGCGGTACCCCGAAGTCACCATCATCATCGACCACCTGGGCACCCCCGCCGGCCTCTTCGGCCCCGTCGGCAAGCACACCGGCACCGACCCCGGCACCCGCCGCGACCTCCTCCTCCGCTGGCGCGACGATTTCGCCGCCCTCGCCGCCAACCCGAATGTCGTAGCCAAATGCAGCGGCGCCATGATGCCGATCCTCGGCCACCCCGTCCCACCCCGCGGCACCCCCACCCCCGTCCCCGCCCTGCTCGACCGAGTAGGCCCCCTACTCGACCACTGCCAAACCGTCTTCGGCCCGCACCGAATGCTCTGGGGCTCCAACTTCCCCGTCGACAAACCCATCACCACCATCCCCAACAGCATCCAAACCATCGCCGAAGCGATAACCAGCCACGGCGGCGGACCTGCCGAACTCACACAGGTCTTCCGTGGCACCGCCCAGCGGGTGTACCGGTTGGCGAACTAAGCCGGGAGCCGGGAGGACTGTGACAAATCCACAGATCACCGAGCGCGGCGCGACAGCCATCGTTCAGGCAATTTTGGCGATGGACCAACACAGGACGTTCGGGTCAGCGGGGTCGGGCGGCGGCCAGTTGTCGGGTGAGCGTGGCGCGGGCGGTGGTCAAGGATGGGCCGTACCAGGTGAGGTCGCGGCCGCTTACCAGAGCGACCGGGATGGCGGGGAAGGCGTCCGGGCCGTCGGATTCGGTGAAGACGTACGGCTCGTCGGGGAGAACGGCGAGATCGATTCCGGCCGTGAGCTCTTCGGGATCGAGACGGGGGTAGCGGTCGGGCCGGTCGGCGTGGACCAGGTCGAGACCGAGACGGTGGGCCAGGTCGGCGGTGAAGGTGTCGCGGCCGACTACCATCCAGGGATTACGCCAAATCGGGATGACAGCTCTGCGGACCGGGCTGGACAATGGTGCCGCCCAGGCGGTTTCGGCCTCGACCAACCAGGCGGGGGAATCGACGTCCAGCACGGTCGTGAACATTCGCCGCAGCGAGCGGAATGCCTCGTCGAGCGTACGAATCCTGGTGACCCACACCGGAATCCCAGCATCACGCAACCTCTCGACATCGCGCAGGCGGTTCTCCTCCTGATTGCACAGCACCACGTCGGGCGCGATCTCGATGATCCGGCGCACATCCGGATTCTTGGTGCCCCGTACCCGCTCCACCACCAGATCAGCTGGGTGCGAACACCATTCGGTCGCCCCCACCAGCAGCCCCGGACAACTCGACGCCACCGACTCGGTCAGCGACGGCACCAGCGACACCACCCGTCGCACCGGCCGAGTGAGCGGGCACGGCGCACCCAGATCATCCAGAGCCCACAACGCCTGCCGAGCCCCAGCAACCAGCCGCGGCGACAATTCCCCCTGATCGCCCGAAGGCTGCGCCATCTTCCCCACCCCGCCCCTCACGCGCATGACACAGTGCACCGAACTACCGGTCGAGACCGCGGACCTCGCCGCCCGGCCCGCGGAGGCTTCCCGTTCGGCCAATTCCTGCAACCAGCACCTGTGTGGCGCTCGCCTTGTTCCGCAACTGGGAACATTCGCTCTGACAGGTCACCACGACACGGGAGATCGGCACCTGCGCAGCTGGCGGGAACGCGGCAAATCCCGTGGCATACAACAACTCCCATCTCTCCGCCGGTCCACCGGAAATTCCGTGGCACACGACGGTTTCCCGATACCGCCTGCTCGGCTCCAGGACAGAGGCTCGGGGTCATGCTAGGACTCGTTCGCACAGTACGCGCAGTTGATCGGGGGGAAGTTCGGGCATGATCGCGCCTGCGCCGAGGACCAGTAGGTAGAGGATCTGGGCGGTTTGCTCGGCGGCGGGGGCGGGGTAGCCGCAATCGTGGAGTAGTTCGCGTAGGTAGTCGAGGCGGGCGGCGTCTACGCGTTGTTTGGCGGTGGCCGCGAGGGGGTCATCGAGGGCCCATGCTCGGACGGCGACTTCGAGGCGTCCCGGTTCCGCGTCGGCGAGCACCAGGTCGATCAGCAGGTTCAGGCGGGCTCGGGCGTCCGGGCCGGCAGTGTCGGCCTCGCGGATGTAGCGCTGGGTATGCAGTTCTTCGAAGTGTGCGAGCAGGGCCTTCTTGAAGCCGGCCATGCTGCCGAAATGGTGGTAGAAGGACCCGGTGCTCAGCCCGGTCGCGGCCACCAGTTTGTCGATGGTGAGACCGTGCGCGCCCGCGGTGCCGAGGATGGTGAGCCCGGAAGTCAGCCATGAGATCTTGCCTGCCACAACTCCCAGCCTATAACATAACTTTTGTTTTGTTCTGGAATGCGTGAATTCTTGGAGGTCACGATGACCGCGATGACATCCGCTCCCACCCGCACGGCCGCCTGGGCCGGGCCCGTCCACACAGCGGGCGCGGTACTGCTCGGGCTCATAGGGCTGGCGCATCTGCTGGTGGTGCACACGTTCAACGGTGCGGACAGTCCGGAGGAGGAAATCGTCAACGACCTGTCCCGGCAGACCATCACTCCGATGTTCGAAGGCGGGCGCGAGGTCACTGTTTTCGGCCTGAATACCGGCTACAGCGTCGGCATGGGTCTGTGCGCGCTGCTGTTCAGCGCGCTGGCCGTGATCGCCGCCCGGCGCGCTCCGCAGTTGCTCGAACGCTGGTCGGCGTTCAGCGCCGCGTGCACCGCGGCCGCGGCGGGCACCTTCTGGATCGCCTGCCTGTACTTCCCAGAAATTCCCGTCGTGGTATCCGGCCTGGCCACAGTGTGTTTCGCCGCCGTCCTGGTGGCCGGACCCCGAGCCAAGGACGGCGCAAGGGCAGCGAATGGACAGTAATCGGGCAGTTCCGGGCCGCGGACAGCGGCGCACACTGAGACATGGCACCCGGCGTCGGGAAGTCCCGGCCCACATCGCACCGGGCAGGGATCCAGCCAGACAAGCCCGGGAAGCGTAGTCGGCCTCGACACCGGGTGCCTGGCGAGCAGTCACTTGCCCCTGTGAATGCCCCGCCACCCCATGGACGCCAGGTCCGACTGCCCGCATCGGAATCCGCAGACTCCGCGCGCGCGGACCTGGCGTCTCGGGCGACCTCAGCCCTCCAACACCGCATAGAGTGCGCGTAATTCACGCAGACCCGCCGCGGCCATCGACTCGTCCTCGCTGCTCATCCGCATGGCACGGCGCAGCAGGGTGGGGTCCAAATCATCTAGGGCCGGGCAGAATTCGGGCTTCGGGAGATCCGGAAGCACCGCTTCGTCGCCGTAGGGGTCGGCTGATTCCGCCGGCTGCGGATCGCGTTCGATACCGGCGATCAGGGTGTCGAGGTCCAGGCCGCGCAGGGTGAGGATCTCGCGCGGGCGCTCGTCCAGCCGTTCGGCGAGCAGGTAGCAGACTGCGGCCACGTGTTTGCACGGCCAGCCCGGATCAGGGCAGGTGCATTCGAAATCCAGGTCGGCGGCGGTGGTCGGCAGCAGCAGCGGGCCCAGGCCGATGGGCAGCGCGCCGGAGGCGATATCGGCGAGCATGCCGGGTGCGGCGCGAATGGTGTCGATCAGCAGATCGAGTTCCTCCTCGCGCAGCGCACGGACGGCGAACACCGCGGTGAACGGACGTGGTTGGCTCCCTTGCACTTCCGCGGTCACCGCGCCCGGTTCGATGCGATAGCTCACCACCTGACCGGAGCGGGCGTAGGTGCGACCGCGTGCCAATCGCCCCGGTTCGGCCATCGCCTCCACCGCTTCGATCAGCGCCTTGCCCCACCAGGTGCGGCCGAATCCACCACGGCGACTGCGGGCTTCGACGCCACCGCGCACCGGCAGCCGTTTTCCGTACTTGCTATAGTCGGTCATTCGCCCACCGCTTCCGCACCGAGGGTGAACAGCTCACGCAGCTCGTCGGTGCTCAACTCGGTGATCCAGTTCTCCCCCACGCCCACCGCCAGCTCGGCGAGATGCCGTTTGCCGTTGATCATCTCGTCGATCCGCTCCTCGATGGTGTCGACGCAGACCAGCTTGCGGACCTGCACATTGCGCTGCTGCCCGATCCGGTAGGCGCGGTCGGTGGCTTGGTTCTCCACCGCCGGATTCCACCAGCGGTCCAGGTGCACAACATGATTGGCCGCGGTGAGATTCAGACCGGTGCCACCGGCCTTGAGCGAGAGCAACATCAGCGGCGGCCCGTCCGCGGACTGGAACCGCTCGACCATGCTGTCGCGCCGCCGTTTGACGACGCCGCCGTGCAGGAACGGGATCTCGGTGCCGAAGCGCTCGGTCAGATAGGGGGCGATGATCTCGCCGAACTCGCGGAACTGGGTGAACAGCAAGGCTTTCTCACCGTCGGCGAGCACCGACTCCAGCACATCCTCGACCAGGGCCAGTTTGCCCGAGCGGTGGTTGCCGCGCAGCAGCACGGCGGACCCGTCGCCCAGGAAGTGCGCGGGATGGTTGCAGACCTGTTTGAGCCGGGTCAGCGCGCCGAGCACCGCGCCCTTGCGCGCCATTCCCTTGGCGCCCTTGATCTTTTCCAGCATGTCCTCGACGACGGCCTGATAGAGCGCGGCCTGCTCCACGGTCAGATTGGCGCGCACCGTGATCTCGAGCTTCTCCGGCAGATCGGAGATGACGGCCGGATCGGTCTTCACCCGGCGCAGTACGAACGGCTGGGTGAGGAACCGTAGCCGCGAGATCGCGTTCTGGTCGCGTTCCCGCTCGATCGGCACCGCGAAGCGGGCACGGAAGGTCTGCGGGGTGCCCAGCAATCTGGGCTGCGCGAAGTCCAGGATGGAGCGCAGCTCCTCCAGGCGATTCTCCACCGGAGTTCCGGTGAGGGCCAGGCGATGTCGAGCCGGCAGGGCGCGAGCGGCGCGGGCCTGGCGGGTGTTGGCGTTCTTGATGTGCTGCGCCTCGTCCAGCACGATGCGCTCCCACGCCTGGCGACGGAACTCCTCGAGGTCGCGGGCCAGCAGGGCATAGGTGGTGATCACCAGGTCGGCCGCGGCGACGGCCGCGTCCAGTTCCGCGCCGGAACGACGGCCGACGCCGTGATGCACCAGCACGCGCAGGCCGGGGGTGAATCGCTGCGCCTCGCGCTGCCAGTTGCCCACCACCGACATCGGGCACACCAGCAGGGTCGGGCCCGGATCCGCCTGTCCCGCAGGGGTTTCCCGCTCGTGGGCGAGCAGGGCGAGCACCTGCACGGTCTTGCCGAGGCCCATATCGTCGGCGAGTACCGCGCCGCAACCCATCCGGTTCATGGTGGCCAGCCAGGACAGACCCCGCTGCTGGTACGGCCGCAATCGCGCGCGCAGGCCCGCCGGCGCGGCGACGGGTTCCGGATCATGTTGCCGTTCCAGGATTTCCGCGGCCCAGCCGGTGGCGGAGACCTCGGTGACCGGCACCTGGGCAACCTGACCGCCGGCGAGTTCGCCGAGCATGTCGGCCAGAGTGATCGGCGAGGTGTCGGAGTGCGCGGCGACGTAGCGTGCCGCCGCGGCCAGCACTCGGTGATCGGCCTGCACCCATTCGCCCCGCAACTGCACCAGATCCGATTTCGAGCGCACCAGACGCTCCATCTCGGCCTTGGTGAGCACCGTGTCGCCGAGCGCCAATTCCCAACGGTAGGAGACCAATCCGCGCATGCCGACGGTACTCTCGGCGGCCGGGACCGCACTGGTGACCTGGAGGCGCAGCGACGGCTCGGTGATGTTCCAGGCGCGCGGCAGCAGCAGTTTGACGCCCGCCGCGCGTAATGCGTGCGCGCCGTGTTCGACCAGATCGGCCACCACGGCGGTGGGTAGCAGCAGGTCCATGGTGTGGCCGTCGGAGGGCAGATCGCGCAACCGCGGGTAGGCCCGGCGCGCTTCGCCGAGTTTCTCGGCGGCGGTGTGCACCAGGCTCGGATCACCGTGCAGCGGAATCGGAACCGGGGCCTCGCCCTCGGTGCGCAGGCAGACTTCGAGCCGCCACAATGGAAGTTCCTCGTCGCCGTCGGGTTCGAGCAGACGCAGCACCAATTCGGGCTCGTCGACGGTGAGGCTGGCCCGCCAGCGCTCCAGCATCTCCGACAGCTGGTGGCTGCCCGCCTCGAGATCGGTATCGCCGAGCAGCGCGGCCAGCAGTGGATGCGTGGGCACGGGAGCATCCAGGAGTTCGCTGACGATCGGATCGGTGAGTTCGGCGACAAGATCGTCGAGTACGGCAGCCGGGCGACCCGCGACCCGCAGCGCGGGCGGCATCGCCACCGACAGTTCGGCCAGCCAGGCACGCTGGCGGGCGCCACCGAGCAGCCGCCAGCGCGGCCACCACTGCCCGTCTTCCCGGCGCAATTCCGGTACCACCCGCCCGGCCCGGGCCCACCGTTCGATACCGGCGGCGACGTGGGCCAGGAAGCGCAGATCCCCCGCAACCTGCCCGGCGGGCAGGCGTTGGCGCAGCGCGGCGGCGGCTGCCGCGGGCGCCATGGCGTGGGCCTGCACCTTGGCGCGTTCTCCGGCGAGCAGCACCTCCGCGCGGTGGCGCCACCTGGCGGCCCGCAGCGCACTGCCCAGTGGATCCGGCAAATCCTCGGGCACCACCGTGTCGGTCCACAGCAGCAACCCGGAACCCGGTGACCACAGCCCGTGCAGCATCCGCCCATCCAATCAGGTGCCACCGACAGCTTCCAGGTCGCGTCCGCGGATTCCTGGATTTCTCCGCCCGGTCAGCTCATAATTGAATATCCGCTGGTCATAGCATCAGATCCGCTAATTCGCGGTAATACCCCAGCCTAGAAAGGCAGGGCAGCAGCATGACGATTCTGCTCCAGGTACTCGAGCAGAGCTATACGCCGACGACTCCGTGGGAGCGGCGCAAATTCACCTTCGTCGATGCGGGGAAGATCGTCGGCATGCGCTTGGACGGTCAGTCCGGTGTGTGGCTGGATCTCTCGCGGCCCGGTGAATCACAGCGTCTGGCGCGCACCCCGGCCCCGGCCGACGCCATCACCTTCCTGCTCGCGACCTTCGCGAAGATCGCCGAGTGCCAGGAGCGCGGCGGCTCGTGGGTGATCGGGCACGACGGCGCCCGGCACCAGACGATCGGGGCGACCCGATTCCCGCCGCAGGCGGTCGAGTCGGCCGAGGACGAGCTGCTCACCCGCGCCTGGATGTAGCCGCACTCCGGATGTCGGTGCCCGCGGGTAGAACTGGGCCCATGGGCATTCGGGGATGGCTGGTGGTGGCGCTGCTGCTCGCGCTCACCGCCTGTGTCCGCGGTGACGAGCCGGTCGCGCCGGCGCCGGGCAGCCCCTCCCGGGCTCAGGTCGAGCAGCTGCTCGCCTCGGTCCGCGTGATCGCCGAACGGCCGCATCCCGGCGGCTACGAACGCGGCTGTGATCCGGGGCAGGCGTGCGTCTTCGGCGCATCGTGGACCGACGATCACGACGGGCCGGGCGGTCACGACGGGTGCGACACTCGAAACAATGTGCTGGCCGGGCAACTCACCGACGTGGCCTTCCGGCCCGGCACGCGGGATTGCGTGGTCGTGTCCGGCACTCTCGACGATCTGTACTCCGGCCGTCGACTCCCCTTTACCAAGGCGAAAGCCCGCGAGATCCAGGTCGATCACGTGTACGCGCTGGCCGCCGCCTGGGATATGGGAGCGTCGGCGTGGCCCGCCGAGCGCCGCGTGGCCTTCGCCAATGACGTCGATCTCGAATTGCTGGCCACCGACGCCGCTGTCAACCAGTCCAAACGCGACAGCACCCCGGCCGGCTGGCTACCACCGGCCCGGGCCAACCATTGCTTCTACGCGGGCCGCTACCTCACCGTGGCGGTGCACTACGACCTCCCGATCACCGCCGCCGACAACGCGGTACTGGCCGATCTCGCCCGCGGGTGCCCGTGAACCGATGCGGGAGCGGTCATTCGGCGCCGGTGGCGACGGGACGCTTGGGGTCGTTGGACCACTGCGACCAGGATCCGGGATAGAGCGCGGCGTCGATGCCGGCGGTGGCGAGCGCGGCGATCTGGTGTGCGGCGGTGACGCCGGACCCGCAGTAGACGGCGACCGGGCCCGAACCGAGGCCCGTAAAGCGTTCGCGCAGCAGATCGACGGCGTGGAACCGGCCGTCGCTGTCGAGATTGTCGGCGGTCGGCGCGCTGACCGCGCCGGGGACGTGTCCCGCGCGCGGATCCACCGGTTCGACCTCGCCGCGGTAGCGTTCGCCGGCGCGGGCATCCAGCAGCAGGCCCTCCCAACCGGCGACGGCATCGGCGTCGACCACGGGCAGATGGCCCGAGCTCAGGACGACATCGCCGGGTTCGGGATCGGGTTCGGCACCCTGGGCCAGCGTGCCGCCCGTGCGCTGCCAGGCCGGGAGGCCGCCGTCGAGAATGCGGACGTCCTCGAGGCCGGCCCAGCGCAGCAGCCACCACGCGCGGGCGGCGGCCATGCCGCCGGTGGCGTCGTAGACCACCACTGCCTCACCGACGCGAATTCCCCAGCTGCGCGCGCATTTCTGCAACTGCGCGACTTCGGGCAGCGGATGGCGGCCGCGCGCCGGTGAGGCGGGAGCGGCCAGTTCGGTTTCCAGGTCGACGAAGATCGCGCCGGGGATGTGCCCGTCCAGATAGTGTTGGGGCCCGTCCGGATCGCCGAGCGCCCAGCGCACATCCAGGAGACGAACCCTATTGTTCGCCAACGCTTCTCGAAGTTGCTCCGGCGAAATCAGTACGGCGCCCAATCCAGCTCCTCGGGTCGAAGTCCGCTGCTTGTCGTCCGATGCTACGTCTGTGCCGGGCGGGCGGCGCGGTGGGAGGCATACCGTTCGTGCTGCTGCACCCGTTCGGCGGCAACGGCGCGTGCTGGTTCCGGTCGGGTCACTGGCCGCCCGCACCTGATTCAGACCAGTTTCGCGGGAGTGGACGCGGACACGGCGGTGGGCTCGGGGCAGGATTCCGGCAATGTCCAAGGTTTCCGCGCCCGCCGCAGCCGATCCGTCCGCCCCCGAGGTGGGCCTGGGACAGCCGATCGGCGCCGGGGTGGTGACGGCGCTGGTCGGGTTCACCAGTTCGTTCGCGGTGGTGCTGGCCGGATTGACGGCCGTCGGCGCGGATTCGGCGCAGGCGGCGTCGGGTCTGCTCGCGCTGTGCGTCACCCAGGCGATCGGGATGATGCTGCTGAGCTACCGGTATCGGATGCCGATCACGCTCGCGTGGTCCACGCCGGGCGCCGCGCTGCTCGCGAGTACCGGCGCGGTGAGCGGCGGGTGGGCCGCCGCGGTGGGTGCGTTCGCGCTGACCGGCGTGCTGATCGTGATCACCGGGTGGTGGCAGCGACTGGGTGAGCTGGTCGCCGCGATTCCGGTGGAGATCGCGCAGGCCATGCTGGCGGGGGTGCTGTTGCCGATGTGCCTGGCGCCGGTGCAGGCGGTGCGCACCAGTCCCGCCGTGGTGGTCCCGGTGATCCTGGTGTGGCTGGTGCTCCAGCGCTTCGCCACACGCTGGGCGGTGCTGGCGGCGTTCGTCACTGCGGCCGTGGGCGCGGCGATCAGCATTGTGGTGCGGGATCGGCCGCTCGCGGCGTCGGCGCTCGTGCCGACGGTGGAATTAACGCTGCCGCAGTGGAATTGGCAGACGATGATCGGCGTGGCGATCCCGCTGTACATCGTCACCATGGCCTCGCAGAATATTCCGGGCACGGCGGTGATGAAGTCCTTCGACTACCGGGTGCCCTGGCGGTCCGCCATGACGGTCACCGGGATCGGTACCGCGCTCGGCGCGCCCGCGGGCGGGCACGCGATCAATCTCGCCGCGATCAGCGCGGCGCTGTCCGCCGCGCCCGCCGCCCACCCGAACCCGAGGCGCCGCTGGGTTGCCGCCTGCACGGCGGGCGCCGCCTATCTGGTGCTGGCCCTCGGCTCGGCCGCTCTGGTCGCCGTGGTGGCCGCCGCGCCCTCGGGCACCTTGGAAACCGTTGCGGGCCTTGCCCTCCTGGGGACCTTGGCCGCCGCCGTCGCCGGTGCGCTGCGCGCCGAGGAACACCGCGAAGCCGGAATCGTCACCTTCCTGATCGCGGCCTCCGGAGTCGGCTTCCTCGGCGTCGGCGCGGCCTTCTGGGCGCTACTGGCCGGACTCCTGGTCCGCTGGGTCCTCACACCCCGGCCATGACAATGCTCATGACCACCGCGGAACGGCTGCGGGCAGCCGCGCCCGATACAGATGAATCCGACTGCGACCAGCACCAGACCTGCGGCCGAGAATTCGACGTGGGCTATTTCAACGCATAAGCGGCATGGATCGCATCGGTGAGCGCCTGCTCTTGACCGGGATGCAACGAACCGATTCGGCGTCCCAGAGCAGTAGCGGGAATCGTCGTCACCTTGTCCAGCAGCACGACGGATTCATGAGCGATACCGTTCGAGGCATCCAACCGCACTTCCGTGGGAATGTCGCGGATAGTGCTGGTAATCGGCGCGACGGTGACCGTATTGAGCACCGGCCGTGCAACATCGCGGGTGAGTACGAGCACGGGCCGGGATTTGGTCCCCAGTTCGGCCACATGAATCGGCCTCACTGCTCGTCACTCCAGACCGACTGCTCCGCGGCAGCCAGGAATTCGTCTAGATCCTCGTCGTCCCCATCCGGGATGGCCTGGTAGCCCGCCACGATAGCTTCACCGATGACGCGGTCGCGATAATGCTCGAGCGCGGCGGCAACGAGCGCGGCTCGGGAGGAGCAGTGCTGAGCAGTCACCTCGGAGTCCATGAAGGTGACCAGCTCGTCAGGAAGTCGGACAGTGATCTGCTTGGACATACCGAGTATGATACCAACTTGGTATTGCATTTGGGATTCAGCTGCGGCTGGGTACCCCGGCCGTAACCGGTTCCGGCTCGGCCCGCCGGGCCAGGCCGCCCAACCGGGTGTGATTGAAGAGCAGGTTCAGGGCGAAAGCTGTTCCCGCACCCAGGGTTACACCGCTGGTCAGCAGGATCTGCGCGGACGAGGGGAATTTCGCGAACATCTCGCCCGCCATCTCCGGGAGCAGCCCGATACCGACCGCGGCGGCCACGATGGTGGCATTGATCCGATCGGAAAGGTCGGCGCGCAGCAGGGTTTGGACGCCGACCACGGTGACGGTCGCGAACAGCACCAGCCCGACCCCACCCACCACCGGCTTGGGCACCGCCGCCACCACCGCCCCGAAGCGGGGCACCAGGCCGAGCACGATCAGCAGCACGCCGCTGACCGCCGTCACATAGCGGCTGAACACCCGGGTGGCCGCCACCGAACCCACATTCTGATTGAAAATGGTGTCGACGAACGCGGTGAAGACACCGCCGAGCACACCCGAGAGCCCGTCACCCACCAGGCCGCGCGCCAGATCCCCCTTGCCGATCGGCTTGCCGGTGATCTCGCTGAGCGCGAGCATGCTGGCCGTGGACTCCGCGAACACCACCGCCATGACAATGCTCATGGCCACCACCGCGGTCACCGGAAACTCCGGCGAGCCGAAATGGAACGGCCGCGGCACGCCGAGCCACGCGGTGCCGCCGATGCCATCGGCGCTGACCAGTCCCATCGGGATCGCGATCACGATGCCCGTGACCAGAGCGATCAGCACTCCGAGCTGCGACCACACCCCCCGCCCGACACAGATGAACCCGACCGCGACCAGCACCACGACCGCGGCCAGGCCGATATGCGACGGCGCGGCGAAACTCGGCGCCTTCGGATCGGTTCCGATGATCAAACCACCCGCCACGCCGATCAGGGAGACACCGACCACGGTGAGCACGGTGCCGGTGACCAGCGGCGGAAAGAACCGCACCACCCGCGCGAACGGATACGCCAGCGCGACGCCGACCACGCCGCCGACCAGCATCGACCCGTACACCGCGTCGAGACCGTACTCCTTGGCGATCAGGATCATGGGATTCAACCCGACGAAGGTGGCTCCGCAGATGATCGGCAACCGCGCGCCCGCGAGTCTGCCCACACCCAGGCTCTGGATCAGGGTGATGATCCCCGCGACCAGCAGGTCGGCGCTGATCAACAAGCCCACCGTCGCCCGATCGAGCCCCGCCGCCGCGCCGAAGACGAGCGGGACCGTGATACATCCGGTGTACATGATGAGAACGTGCTGGATACCGAACGCCAGCTGCCGCCCGAACGGCAATCGGGTATCCACGGGGTGTGCTGCTACTGCCATGTACTAGAGGTATCCGGCACGCGTTACGCGCGCCCGATGCTGCGTGTTTCTCCCAGGTGACACCTGCTCAGCCGCGGCTGAGCAGGGTGAGCGGGTCCTCGAGGAGGCCGGCGACGGTGGCGAGGAAGCGCGCGGCGAGTTCACCGTCGACGAGGCGGTGGTCGAAGCTGAGGCCCAGGGTGGTGACCCAGCGGACGGCGAGTTCGTCGCGTACGACCCAGGGGCGTTTGGCGATGGCGCCGAGGCAGAGGATGGCGGCTTCGCCCGGGTTCACCAGCGGCACACCGGAATCCACGCCGAAGACACCGACGTTGGTGATGGTGAAGGTGCCGCCGCGCAGGTCGACGGGTGTGGCGCTGCCGGAGCGGGCGGTGTCGGCGAGCCAGCCGAGTTCCTTGCACAGATCGCGCAGGCTCGCCGACTCGGCGTCCTTGAGATTGGGCACCAGCAGGCCGAAATCGGTGGCGACCGCGATGCCCAGATTCACCGAGAACCTGGTGATGATCTCCTGATTGGCTTCGTCCCAGGCGGAGTTGATCGCCGGGAAATCGTTGATCGCGACCAGCACGGCCTTGGCCACCAGCGTCAACGGGGTCAGAGTCAGGCCCTCGAAGGATTTGGTGGTGCGCAGATGATCGAGCATCTCCATCGACGCGGTGCAGTCGACGGTGATGAAGGTGCTGGCCTGCGGGATGGTGCGAGCACTGGCCACCATGGCGGACGCGATCCGTTTGCGGACCCCGCTGACCGGGGTGCGTTCCTCGCGCCCGCGCGGCTGATCGTGTCGCGGTGCGGGGGTGGCCACGCCGGGCTTGCGCGGCTGCGACACCGGAACCGAACCGCGCACGTCCTCCACGGTTACCGCGCCGTCGGGACCGGACCCGGCGATGAACCACAGGTCGATCCCCAATTCCTTGGCGAGCTTGCGGGCCGCGGGGGTGGCCGCGGCCCGGGCGCCGTCGGGTCTGGGCGGAATCGACTCGGCCGCATCACTTTCCACCGCCGGACGACGACGGCGCGAGACGGTCTCCCCCTCCGGCCCGTACCCCACCAGCACGGAGGTGCGTGCACCGTTGGCGGGTGCGTCCTGATCGCTGCGCACCCGGATGAGCGGCGCACCCACCTCGACCGTGTCGCCCGGCTCGGCCAGCAGTTCGACCACGACCCCCGCGAACGGACACGGCAGCGCCACGACCGCCTTGGCCGTCTCCACCTCCGCGATGGTCTGGTTCAGTTCGACGGTGTCGCCGACGGCCACCGCCCAGGATTGCAGTTCGGCGTCGGTCAGTCCCTCGCCGAGATCCGGTAGCCGGAACTCCAGGACGTTGCTGTCGGGCACGGGCGGCACCTCTCAGGCGGCGAGCGAACGGTCGACCGCGGCCAGGATGCGATCGGGATCGGGCAGGTGGTGTTTTTCGAGCTTAGCCGGGGGGTAGGGGATGTCGAAGCCGCCGACGCGCAATACCGGGGCCTCCAGGTGATAGAAGCACCGTTCGGTGATCCGGGCCGCGATCTCGGCGCCGAGCCCGCCGAACACCGGTGCTTCGTGCACCACAACGAGCCGGCCGGTCTTGGTGACCGAGGACTCGATGGTGTCGAAGTCGATCGGCGAGAGGCTCCGCAGATCGATCACCTCGAGCAAATGTCCCTCGGTTTCAGCGATTTTCGCGGAGGTGAGTGCGGTGGCGACCGTGCCGCCGTAGGCGACGACAGTGGCGTCGGTCCCGGTCGCGCAAACCCGCGCGCGATCCATCGGCAGCTCCGGCTCGGTGCCGAAGTCGACCTCGGCCTTGTCCCAGTAGCGCCGTTTGGGTTCGAAGAAGATCACCGGGTCGTCCAGGGCGATCGCCTGGCGGATCAGGTGATACGCGTCGGCGGGTGTGCTCGGCGCGACCACGCGCAGGCCAGCGGTGTGCGCGAAATACGCCTCCGGTGATTCGGAGTGGTGCTCCACCGAACCGATACCGCCGCCGAAGGGAATGCGGATCGTCAAGGGCGCCTTGACCTTTCCCTGGGTTCGGTAGTGGATCTTGGCGACCTGGGAGACGATCTGATCGAAGGCCGGGTAGACGAACCCGTCGAACTGGATCTCACAGACCGGGCGGTAGCCGCGCAGCGCCATGCCGAAAGCCGTTCCGACAATCCCGGATTCGGCCAGCGGGGTGTCGACGACGCGGTTGTTGCCGAAGTCCTTCTGCAAGGTGTCGGTCACCCGGAACACACCGCCGAGCCGGCCGATGTCCTCGCCCATCAGCAGGACCTTCGGATCGTCCTCGAGGGCTTTGCGCAGACCGGCGTTGAGCGCGGCGGCGAAGGTGGTGATCATGGGCGGGCTCCTTCGTGCACGGGTACCGCGCCAGGATCGCCGGTCAGGTACCGCAGATACTCGCGCCGCTCTTCGGTGACGAGCGGATGCGGGGTCGAGTAGACGTGTTCGAACAGCTCGGCCGGCGCCGGATCGGGCATCTCGATGGTGGCGGTGCGCACCTGTTCGGCGACGGTGTCGGCCCGCTCGGCGACCGAGCGCTCGAACACGCTGTCGTACAGGTCTTCTCGCTCGAGCAGGCGGCGCAACCGGTCGATCGGGTCGCGGCGCTTCCACTCCTCGGTCTCGGCGGCCGCACGGTAGCGGGTCGGATCGTCGGCGGTGGTGTGCGGGCCCATCCGGTAGGTCAGCGCCTCGATGAAGGAGGGGCCGCCGCCGCTGCGCGCCCGGCCGACCGCCTGACGGGTCACCGCCAGCACCGCGAGCACGTCGTTGCCGTCGACCTGGACACCGGGTATCCCGTAACCGTAGGCGCGGCGCACGATCGGGGTCGCGCTCTGCACCCGTACCGGTGCGCTGATCGCCCACCCGTTGTTCTGGCAGAAGAACACCACCGGCGCGCTCCAGCTCGACGCGAAACCCAGCGCCTCGGCGATATCGCCCTGGCTGCTGCCGCCGTCGCCGAAGTAGGTGAGGGTCGCGATCTCGGCGCCGTCCAGGTGGGCGGCGTAGGCGTAGCCGGTGGCGTGCAGGCCCTGCGCGCCGACGACGATATTCGGGTTGGTCATCCGCACCGCCTCGGGATCCCAGCAGGAGTGGGCGGCGCCACGCCAGAGCCGGGTCAGCTCACGCGGATTCACGCCGCGACAGTAGGCGACGGCGGCTTCGCGATAGCTACAGAACACGTAGTCGTCGGGGTGCAGTGCGCGGGCCGAGCCGACCTGGGCGGCTTCCTGGCCGAGCAGCGGGGGCCACAGTCCCAGCTGCCCCTGCCGTTGCAGCGCGGTCGCCTCGGTATCGATCCGGCGGCTGACCACCAGATCCTCGTACAGCGCGCGCAATTCGGCCGGGCCGATGTCGGCGACCAGGGCGGCATGCTCCCGATCGAGGACGCGGCGGCCGTCGGGCTGGATCAACTGGACCGGATACGCGGGTTTGTCGGGCACCGGGATCGCCTCCTACCACGGACACCGAGCATTGTGTGCTCTACCTCACAGCATGCCCGGACAGGCGAAGTGCGCAAGTGGCACGGAACGCCCTGAGCAGAATGCTCAAAAGTTCGGGCGGGATCGGTGTCATACTGCGCATATGTCCAGTAGAGAACCCGCCGACCCGACCTTGGACGCCACCGACGCGCGACTGCTGTTGGAGTTGGTCGCCAACCCGCGCGCCACCGGCGTCGAGCTCGCCACCCGACTCGGCCTGTCCCGCAATACCGTGCAGGCGCGGCTGACGCGCTGGGAGGCCAGCGGCGTCCTCGGCAGCTTCGAACGCCGGGTGCGCCCACGCGCTCTGGGCTATCCGCTGTCGGCGTTCGTGGCGGTCGTCGTCGACCAGCATCAACTGGACGCGGTGGTGGATGCCCTGGCCGAGGTACCCGAGGTCACCGAGGTGTGCGGCATGACCGGGCTGACCGACCTGACCGTGCGGGTGGTGGCGCGCGACGCCGACGACCTGTACCGGATCGCCGGGCAGATCCTCAAGATCCCCGGCGTCGAACGCACCAATATGGCCCTGGTCATGCGTGAACTGGTCGGCCCGCGCACCGCACCGCTGCTGGAGCGCCTCGCCGCCGGAAACCCTTGACCTTCGGCACCCCGTAGGGTGCGGGAATGGAGATTTCGGGCAAGGTCGCGATTGTCACCGGGGGCGGCGCGGGGATCGGGGCGGCGCTGGCACGGCGGCTCGCGGACGGCGGGGCGCGGGTGGTGATCGCCGACCTGGATTCCGCCGGCGCCGCACGGGTAGCCGAATCGATCGGCGCGCATGCCGTCGCGGTCGGCGGCGATGTGTCCGACGAGCAGGTGATCGCGGGCCTCATTGCCCGGGCCGAGGCCGAATTCGGGCCGGTGGACCTGTATTTCGCGAACGCCGGTATCGGTGGCGGGCCGGGGCTGGACAGCACCGACGAACAGTGGTCGGCCGCACTGGAAGTCAATGTGCTGGCCCATGTACGGGCCGCGCGCCTGCTGACGCCCGGCTGGCTGGAACGACGCAGCGGATACTTCGTCACCACCGCGTCGGCGGCGGGCCTGCTCACCCAGATCGGTTCCGCGCCGTACTCGGTCACCAAGCACGCCGCGGTCGGATTCGCCGAATGGCTGTCGGTCACCTACGGGGACAAGGGCATTCAAGTCAGCTGTGTGTGCCCGATGGGTGTGGACACCCGACTGCTGAAGGGCGATCTGATCCCGGACCACCCGGAGGCCGCGGAACTCGCCGTCAAAGCTGTGCGGACCGCAGGCGCTGTCCTCACACCGGAACACGTAGCGGAGTCGATCGTCTCGGGTGTCGCGGCGGAAACCTTCCTCATCCTCCCGCACCCGGAGGTCCTGACCATGTACCAGCGCAAGGGCACCGACTACGACCGCTGGCTCGACGGCATGCGGCGCTTCCAGACGATGCTGGGCGCATAGGCAGCGGTGCGATGTCAATCGACTATCAAATCTCGCGCGGGCCTGCGCCTTTCTCGGCATCGACGTATAACAATCGGTGGCGTGAAGCTTCGTACCTTCGATGAACTCGCCGATGTCGATGACCCGGCCTGGCCCGACCTCCAGGATGACCTGGCCACCGCGACGGTCTCCGTCGCCGTCCTGCCGGTCGAAGCCAGACGCGCGCAGGAAACCCTGCGGCGGCTACAGGTAACCGCACGCTCGACACTGGGCGCGCTCGCCCTGCACACCGGCGGTCTGCTTCTCGACCAAGGCTGGCTCCGAATGCTCGGCGGCGGACATTCCGAATTGCCCGATATCGCCACCATGAGCGAGATCGGCGCCCAGCACGACAGCGGAGTTCCACCGTCACTGGTCGTTGCGCTGGATGTGCTGGGCGGCCAGTTCGTGATCAACGGCGGTGGCCTGCCCGCGAATCCGGGTGACGTCTGCTATCTCATGCCCGACAGCCTGACCTGGGAATCAACCGGCTTCGGCCATTCGGCGTTCGTAATGTGGGCGCTCAACGGAGGTTTGGCCGATCTCTACGGCGGGCTGCGCTGGCCCGGATGGGTGGACGAAGTACGGCCGCTGTCACCCGGGCAGGGGCTGTCTATCTACCCACCGCTGTGGAGCGCCGAGGGCGACGATATCTCGGCGACCAGCCGAACCACCTGCCCGCTGACCGAACTCACTCGCCTGCACCGCGACGTCGCATTGCAGTTCGACGACCGAACACGAAGTGCCCCGGCGAAATCCGAGCCGAAACGCTTCTGGCGCCGCCGCTAGACGACCGGTCGAGCAACCAGGGCGGCGGCCGCGGTGCGGATGACCTCCGGGATCTCGATCGGCTTGCGGGTCTGCGAATCCACATAGACGTGGACGAAGACACCCTTCGCGGCGAGTTCCAGACCGTCGGGGGTCTCGCGGAAGATGGCCAGGTCGTAGGTGATGCTGGAGCGGCCCAGGCGGGAGATCCGCAGGCCGACCCGCAGCTGGTCCGGGAAACTGATCGAACCCAGATACTGGCAGGAGGTCTGGGCGACCACGCCCAGCGCGGGCAGGTCACGGATATCGGTGCCGGTGGCCTGCATCAGCCACGCGTTGACCGCGGTATCGAAGTACGAATAGTAGGTCACGTTGTTGACGTGACCGTAGTGGTCGTTGTCCGCCCACCGCGTCGGCATCGGCCACAGGACCGGATACTGCTCACTCACCCGGCCGACGATAGCGGAGCGGCCGCGGCCCCCTGCCGGTGGTCACGCGGGCTGACGCCGAAGTGCCGCTTGAACGCGGCGCTCAGCGCGAACGCACTGCCGTATCCGACCTTGCCCGCGATCGACTCGATGGTCGAGTCGGTTTCCTGGAGCAGGTCGGCGGCCAGCGCCAGCCGCCACTCGGTGAGAAACGCCATCGGCGGCTCGCCGACCAGATCGGTGAACCGACGAGCCAGCGCCGCCCGGGACACCCCGACCGCCTCGGCCAGCCCGGCCACCGTCCACCCGTGCGCCGGATTGTGCTGGAGCAAGCGCAGGGCCTTGCCGACCAGCGGATCGCTGTAGGCGTGGTACCAGGCCGGGGCCTCGTGCCGGGCGAACCAGGCGCGCAGCGCGGCGATCAGCACCAGATCGAGCAGGCGGTCCAGGACCGCGCTCTGGGCCGGTTGGTCCTTGGTGGCCTCGTCGGCCAGCAGATCGAGCAGGCGGGTGTCGAGATCGCCGTGCGGCAGCACGAGCACCGGCGGCAACGCGCGCAGCAGACGCTGACTGGCCGCGCCCGCGGACTCGTAGGTGCCGGTGACCATCACGGCGGCGCCCTCGGGATCGGTGCCCCACTGACGGGTGCCGAGACTCAGTGTCTCGCAAAGGATCTCACCATCGGGCGTCTTGGTGACCTGGCCCGGATGAATGATGATCTGCGGCTCGGTGGCCGGGTCGTCGGCGACCGTATACGGTTGCGGCCCACGGAAGATCGCCACCTCGCCGGCGGTGAGCGGGCGCGGATCGGAGCCGTCGGCGAGGATCCAGGCGCTGCCGCGGACCATCGACACCACCGTCAGCGGGGCCTCGTCCTGGATCCGCAGCGACCACGGCGGGTCCAGCAGGGAGCACATGACGAACGCACCCCGGGCGCGTGGACCTTCGAGCAGGCTGGCGAGCGCATCCACACATCCACTGTAGACGCGACCACGTGATCGCGAACGGTCGCGCGACCCGGGCTCTTCCGCTGGATACACGCAGAACCGGGCGCTCGCGGTACCGGAGCCGGGTGCCCGCAGCGCGCGGTCACGGGCAGCCCGGCCTTCCGCCGAACAGCGGGACCGAAGTCGGCGTGGGGTGCGCGGTGCGTCGGTACCGTCTAGTGATGCTGGCTTCGACGGTGGGTCCTCGGCTGCGGCGGGCGCGGGCGGCAGTGTTCGCCGTCTTCGCGCTCAACGGATTCCTGCTGGCCCTTTGGGTCGTGCACATTCCGGTCATCACCGACCGGACCGGAGTCGCCAAATCGACGCTGGGCACGTTCATCCTGATGCTGGCGGGCGCGGGCATCGTCGGCATGCGAATCGCGGGCCCGCTGGCCGACCGGTTCGGCAGCCGCACGCTGGTCGGAGCCGCCGCCGCGATCACCTCGCTCACCGTGCTCGGCCCCGGCCTGGCCACCGGCCCGGTCGCGCTCGCCATCGGGCTGGCCTGCTTCGGTTTCGGCAACGGCGCGCTGGACGTGTCGATGAACACCCAGGCGGTGCACGTGGAGCGGGCCTACGGGCGGCCGATCATGTCGGCCTTCCACGCGCTGTTCTCCGGCGGCGGTTTCCTGGGGTCGGTGCTGGGCGCGGCCGCCCAGCGCGCGGACTGGGACGTACGCCTCACGTTGGGCCTGGCGGCGGTGGTCTGCCTGGGGCTCACCGCGGCGCTGCTGCCGCTGCTACTGCGTGACACCAGGGCGGTCGCCGAGGCCGTCCAGGTCGACGAGGTGTCCGAGCCCACTGCGCCCCGGATGTCCCGGCGCACCCGAAAAGTGCTGGCGCTGGGTCTGATCGCGTTCGTGCTGCTGCTCTGCGAAGGGGCAGCGGCGGATTGGAGCGCACTACAGGTCCGTGAACACTTGGATGCCGACGAGGCCACGGCCGCACTGGCTTTCGCCGCGTTCTCGTTCACGATGACCGCGGGCCGTTTCGCCACCGACCGCATCGCGGGTGTGTTCGGCCGGGTGGCGGTGGTCCGCTACGGCAGCCTGATCTGCGCGTTCGGGCTCGGGCTGATCATCGTCTCCCCCTGGGCCGCGACGACGCTGTTCGGCTGGGCGCTGTGCGGTATCGGCCTGTCCGGCGGTATCCCTCAGATATTCACGGCGGCAGGCAATCTCGGCTCCCGCACGGCGGCGACCGATATGTCGCGGGTGTTCGGTCTCGGCTATCTGGGCCTGCTCGCGGGCCCGGCCGTCATCGGCTGGCTCACCGCGTTGGTCCCACTGACCACCGCACTCGCCGCGCCCCTGCTGCTCCTGCTGCTGTGCGCCTGGCAGGCCGGTGTGGTGGCGCCGCCGAGAGACCGGGTCACGGCGTGAGTTCCAGCTCCACCATGGGCACCGTGTCGATACCCCGGCCGGTGGCCTCCTGAATGATGCCGCCCAGTTCGCGGTACGCCGCCGGGTGCCGAATCTTGTAGTCCGCCAGCACATTCGCGGCTTCGGTCCGGTCGAGGACGCGGGCCACGGCGGGCACGCGCCGCCGGAAACCGATCCAGACATGACACTCGGGCGTGACCAGCAGGTTGCGGTACCACTGCGACGAGGCGCCGAAGCCGGACGCGATGACGATCCGGTCCGGGCTGGGCCGCGCCACCGTCTCCAGGGCGACGTAGCGCGCCGCGCCCGAGGTCCGGCCGACGTGCTCGAGCAGCAGCAATCGCGAGCCGAACAGGAACCCGAGACCGGCCCGGAACAGGCCGATGGGTGCGCGCACGAACCAGCGCGTCCGCAGCAGACGCGCGCCGACACTGGTCATGGGTTCGACGCTAACAGCCCGGCGGACCCCAATGGCGCAGCGACGCAGCCTACTTCGGCGCGACCAGACAGAAGGTCAGCGGTTCCGGCTCCGGGAAGACGAAGGTGTTGTCCACCGCGCCGACCGCGCCGCACGCCGACACGGCGGCTGCTCCCCGGACGATCCGGCCGACCTTGAAGTCGGCGAGTCCGGTGCACTCCACTCTCGTGCTGGCCCGGGACGAACCGCCGACGAAACAGTCGCCCTCGGCGGCGTTCAGGCGCAGGCAGAGCGTGAACTCGGTGCCGCCGTCCTGGTAGTAGCTGGCGTAATCCTTTGTCGCGCAGTCGGCGTCGGCGCCGTCCAGCCGCTGCGCCACCACGTAGTTGGCCGTGGGGTCGGCACAGTCCGCCGGGGTGAACTTCGCCTCGGCCGGGCTGCCGGACAGGGTGCCGCATTCGCCGATCGCGATGCTCGGCCCGCTCCCCCGCAGCAGCCAGAACACTCCCGCCACCAGGAACAGCACCACCACGGGGGCCACGACCTTCACCCAGCCCATGACCTTGTCGCGGGGAGTCGGCGGCGGAAACGGGGACGGAGGGTACGGATATCGCGGCGGCGGGCCGTAATTCGGGGGCATGGTCATGCGTTTGTCTCGGGCAACTCTCAGACACAGACGAAGCGGCCCTCCGTTCGGAAACGGAGGGCCGCAGCGTCGAACCGGCTACAGCGCTTTCAGTTCCTCGGTGACCGCACCGACGGACTTCTTCGCGTCGCCGAACAGCATCGAGGTGGTGTCAGCGTAGAACAGCGGGTTGTCGATGCCCGCGAAACCGGAGTTCATCGAGCGCTTGAGCACGATGACGCTCTTGGCCTGATCCACGTTCAGCACCGGCATACCGTAGATCGGGCTGGAGCTGTCCTCGCGGGCCGCCGGGTTGGTGACGTCGTTGGCGCCGATCACCAGGGCCACATCGGTCCGGCTGAATTCGCCGTTGATGTCGTCCATTTCCTTCATGGCGTCGTAGGAAACCTCGGCCTCGGCCAGCAGCACGTTCATGTGACCGGGCATGCGGCCCGCCACCGGGTGGATGGCGTACTTGACCTCGACGCCCTTGGCCTCGAGCAGCGCCGCCATCTCCTTGACCGCGTGCTGCGCCTGGGCGACGGCCATGCCGTAGCCGGGCACCACGATGACCTGGTTGGCGTAGGCCATCTGGATCGCGGCATCGGCCGCGGAGGTGGCCTTGGCCTGCTTCTGCTCGCCGTCGGACGCACCGGGAGCGGTACCGCCGCCGCCGAACCCACCGGCCACGATCGCCGGAATGGACCGGTTCATCGCCTTGGCCATCAGGTTGGTCAGGATGGTGCCGGACGCGCCGACGATCATGCCCGCCACGATCATGGCGGTGTTGTTCAGCGCCAGACCCGCCGCGGCGGCCGACAGACCGGTCAGCGCGTTCAGCAGCGAGATGACCACCGGCATATCCGCGCCGCCGATCGGCAGCACCACCATCAGGCCGAGCACGCCGGCCGCGAGCAGCAGCAGCACCATCGTCCACCAGGGCGCGCCACCGTCGGCGGCCCGGATCCCGATGAGCACCGCGGCGCCCACCGCGACGAGCAGCAGCAGCAGGTTCAGCGGCTGCTGCAGTTTGCCGATGCCGATCGGGCGGCCCGGCAGGGTCTCCTGCAGCTTGAGGAAGGCGATCAGCGAACCCCAGAACGACACCGAACCGATGATCGCCGCGAACAGCGAACCCACGATGATGTGCACCGTCGGGGACTCGCCGTGCTTGAACGCGGAAAACCCGGTGGTGTCCAGGAATTCGGCCCACGCGATGAGCGCGACGGTGCCACCGCCGACGCCGTTGAAGGCGGCGACCAGCTGCGGCATCGCGGTCATCTTGGTGCGCAGCGCCGGCGGAATGCCGAGCGCGACACCGACGACCAGGCCGCCGACGATCAGGATCCAGTTGCTGGTGTCGCGCACCGAGATCAGGGTCGCGACCACCGCGAGGAACATGCCCACCGCGGCGATCCAGTTGCCGCGCACGGCGGTCTTCGGCCCGGTCAGGCCCATCAGGCCATAGATGAAGAGCGCGAAGGAGACGATGTAGAGAATATTGACGAGATTGTCCATGGCTTACTTCTCCGCCTTCTCGACGGCGGTGTTCTTCTTGCCCTTGAACATGCCGAGCATGCGGTCGGTCACCACGAAACCACCGATGACGTTCAGGGTTCCGAAGACCAGCGCCACGAACAGAATGATCTGGATGCCGAGGGAGGGATCCTCCATCTTGCCCAGGGTGACCAGCGCGCCGAGCACGACGATGCCGTGAATGGCGTTGGTGCCCGACATCAGCGGCGTGTGCAGGGTGTTGGGCACCTTGGAGATGACGGCGAAGCCCACGAACCCGGACAGCACCAGGATCGCGATATTGGCCAGAAGTCCGGTGTACATCAGGCGTCCACCTCACGAGTAACGCAGGAATCCGCGAGCACCTGATCGGCGAAGTCGGGGGCGAGTTTGCCGTCCACCAACATCAGTTCCAGCAGGGCCGCGATGTTCTTCGAATACAGCTCGCTGGCATGCTCGGGCATGGTCGCGGGCAGGTTCAGCGGCGAGCAGATGGTGACCTCGTGCTTGACCACGGTCTGGCCCGGTTCGGTCAGCTCGCAGTTGCCGCCGGTCTCACCGGCCAGGTCGACGATCACGCTGCCGGGCTTCATGCCCTCCACCGCGGCAGCGGTGACCAGGCGCGGTGCGGGGCGGCCCGGGACCAGCGCGGTGGTGATCACCACGTCGAAGCCCTTGATCGCGTCCTCGAGCGCCTGCTGCTGCTTGGCCTTCTCCTCGTCGGTGAGCTCGCGGGCGTAGCCGCCCTCACCGGCGGCGTCGATGCCGAGATCGAGCCACTGCGCACCGACCGAGCGCACCTGGTCGGCGACCTCGGGACGCACGTCGTAGCCGGTGGTGCGCCCGCCGAGCCGCTTGGCCGTGGCCAGCGCCTGCAGACCGGCGACACCGACGCCGAGCACGAGCACGGTCGCGGGCTTCACGGTGCCCGCGGCGGTGGTGAGCATCGGGAAGAACCGGGTCGATTCGGAGGCCGCGAGCAGCACGGCCTTGTATCCGGCGACATTGGCCTGTGAGGACAGAGCGTCCATCACCTGCGCGCGCGAAATACGCGGGATCGCCTCGACGGCGAAGGCCTGCACACCGGCGGTCTTCAGCGCGCCGATCTGGTTGTCGGCGTTACGCGGCGCGAGGAACCCGATCAGCGTCTGCCCGGCGGACAGTCGCGCCACCTCGGCGTCGGTCGGCGGGGCGACCTTGACGACCACCTCGGCCGACCAGGGATCGCCGATGGTCGCGCCGGCCGCGACGTAGGCCTCGTCGGGGATGAGCGCGCCGAGTCCGGCGCCCGCCTCCACGACGACCTCGACGCCCTGCTTCTGCAGCGCCGGAATGATCTTGGGCACCAATGCGACACGTCGCTCGCCCGCGCTGGATTCGCGAACGACTCCGACACGCGCTCCGTGCGGCGACGAATCGCCGACGTTTTGCGTTGTCTCCACTTGTCAGACTTCCTTACTCGAACTGGCTCAGCGTTACCCACGACGTGGTGCTGGTGTGCGTGACGTCGGTAAACGAGGGCTGGACGATGCTACTTGTGAGTAAGTTCGTCCAAATCCTCGCAACTGTACCCGGGCTGGTGTGAGGGTAGTTGAGACGCCCCTCACGCGATGGTGGCGAAAATCCGCTCCTCGTTCCCCCGATCGCCTTCGCGATCGGCTCGCCACCTCGCCTTCGTATAGTCGTCGGCGCAGGTGGACGCCACAAGAGCGCACCTACCGGTCGGATACTTACCCTGAGGTGGGCTGGCAGGTCAGAGCGCCGCCGCGGCACCAAGAGTGACGTGCGTCATGTCGAATGGCGCTTTCGGCTGTTCGGCGGCGGCTGTACGCCGTATGGTCTGGCCTGTGAGTGAATGCGTCTTCTGCCGCATCGTGGCGGGTACCGCGCCGGCGACCACGGTCTACGAGGACGACACCCTGTGCGCCTTCCTCGACATCCGGCCCATCGCACGCGGGCACACCCTGATCATTCCCAAGACACACGCCGCCGAACTCGAAGACCTCGACGCCGACACCGGCGCGCGCATCTTCCGGGCCGGACATCGGCTGGCCCTGGCCATGCGGCGCAGCACCCTCGCCGCCGACGGCGCGAACCTGGTGATGAACGACGGCAAAGCCGCGTTCCAGACCGTCGCGCACGTCCACCTGCACGTCATCCCCCGTCGGCACGGCGACACCCTCAGCTTCGCCAAAGGCTTTCTGCTGCGCCGCCCGCACGATCCGGAGGGCACCGCCGCGGCAATCCGGGCCGGAATCGCCGCGCTGGCCACCGAAGACACCGACCCCGTGGAAGGAACCCAGGCATGACCTTCGATCGAGATGAGCTGACCACACTGCTCGGGCAGCAGTGGGACGCCATCGCCGCACTGGTCGACGGCCTGCCCGAAAACCGGTGGCGCACACCGTCGCCGCTGCCCGGGTGGACCGTGTTCGATGTGGTCGCGCACGTGGTGGGAACCGAATCCTGGCTGCTGGGCGAACAACCGCCCGCACATGATCCGATGCGGCCCAAAACCGATGTGCGGACCCTGCCGCATGTGCGCAACGAGGTCGCGGTGCTCAACGAGATCTGGATCGATCGGCTGCGGCCGCTGCCGGGCGCCCGGCTGCTCGAACTGTTCGGCGAGGTCACCGATCGGCGGCGCGCGGCACTGGCGAAGCTGAGCGACGAGGAATGGTCGGTGCCGACACAATCGCCGATCGGGCAGGTGCCCTACGCGCGATTCATGCGGGTGCGGCTGTTCGACTGCTGGATGCACGAACTCGACGTGGCCGACGCGCTCGGGGTCAGCGTCGACGAGGGCGGCAGGCGCGGGACGGTGGCGTTCGAGGAGTTCCTGGTGTCGCTGCCGCGGGCGATCGGCAAGCTCGGCAAGGCACCGGACGGGTCGCGGATCGAGCTCGAGCTCACCGGCCCGCAGACCCGCACGCTCCGCGTTCAGGTGGACGGACGAGCCGGGTACGTGGACTCCTTCGACGGGGACCCGACCGTCCGGATCGGCTTGAACTCCAGTCTTTTGGTACGGCTCGGCGGCGGGCGCACCACCGCCGACGCGCACTCGGACGAGATCGAGATCGCGGGTGACGAGGAGCTCGGCCGCCGCCTGGTGCGCAATCTCGCGTTCACGCTCTGATGCGGCTGTTCCTGGCGAGCTACCGCTTCGGCGCACACGCCGACCGGCTCGCCGAGCTCGTCGGCACGCCCGGCCGAGTCGCGGTGATTCCCAACGCCTGTGACGCCTGGCCGGACTACTGGGAGTCGGCCGTCACCAGCGACCTCGTCCCCCTGCGCCGCCACGGTTACTCACCCGAGATTCTCGACCTCCGCGACTTCATCACGCGCCCAACGGAATTGGAGCGCACCCTGCGCGAATACCCACTCCTGTGGGTCCGCGGCGGTAACACCTTCGTCCTGCGCGCCCAATTCGCCCGCAGCGGAGCCGATCTCGTCCTGCCCCGGCTGCTGGCCGAGGACGCCCTCGTCTACTCCGGCTACAGCGCCGGCGCCTGCCTCCTCACGCCCGACCTGCACGGCCTGGAATCCAGCGACGACCCCGCCGAAGTCCGGCCCACCTGCGGCATCGAACCTCTCTGGGACGGACTGGGTCTCGTCGACCACCGCATAGTCCCGCACGTCGACTCCGCCCTCGACCCCGACGACTTCGGCAACCGCCTCGTCGCCCAGTACACCGCCGCGGGGCTCCCACACTGGGCACTGACCGACGACGGAGTCGTGGTGGTCGACGGCGACTCCCCCGAACTCCTGGCCTGACCGGGCACACGGCAGCGAATATCGCCAGGAGTTGATCTCGTCCAGGAGCATTCCGCGACATGGCCCAGAGGTCTCGGCCACGGTCACCCTGCGCAACCTCGACACCGTACCGAGACCCGCACCACCCAGTACGACGGCCACTACGGCTGGCACGGAGATCGGCGGCCCCGCCGACGCCGCACCCCTGGCCAACCTCGCCTACACTCGCCGCGGCCTGCCGCCTTCTTCACCCTCGAGGGTGCGGGCCGCGGTCCAGGTCAGCACCAACCCCACTCCGCCCGAGGTCGTCATCGACGCTGCTCCGGATCCGCTGGCAATCGCGCTGCGGCTCAATCCGGTTCGCGGTGAACCCGGCGCCGCCACCCTCGCGGCGCAGTCGACCTCGACGACGCCGATGAAATCCTCGCCGGCCCGGTCGCCTGGCTCTTCGGCAACGAGGCCCACGGCCTGGCCCCCGCGTGCCCGCCCCGTACTGAACGGCATCCTGATCCCCGGCGGGCGCGGCACGAAACGTGGCACCCGGTCGATGGCGTCGCGGTAGGCGGGCCGGCCTTCGAGGCTGCGGGTTTCCATCATCGGGGCCACCGCAGGTCGACGCGCCGGGGCGGCCGCTGACCCAGCGGATCGGGAATCTGCCCGATATCGGGTCGCTGGTCTCCGGCGGGTGAGCGGCCGTCGACTGTGCAGCGGCCTGGGAAACGCCACCGTCATCCCGATGTGGGCCGGATCGGCGAAATCCGGTGCCGGTCGCGCTCGGGCCGACACCGCGGCGGATCGGCGCGAGAAGGTGCCGCAGGGTGTCCCGCCTGTCAGGGTGGGGCGCCCGTCAGGGTGGGGCGCCCGTCAGAGTGGGGCGCCCGTCAGAGTGGGGCGCCCGTCAGAGTGGGGCGCCCGTCAGAGTGGGGCGCCCGTCAGAGTGGGGCGCCGC
>NZ_JBHXVZ010000001.1:123498-126602 GCF_042672005.1 Nocardia sp. NPDC127579
GAGTGGGGCGCCCGTCAGAGTGGGGCGCCCGTCAGAGTGGGGCGCCCGTCAGAGTGGGGCGCCCGTCAGAGTGGGGCGCCCGTCAGAGTGGGGCGCCGCGGGCGCGGAGGGCGTGGGTGACTCGGGAGAGGATGTGGTGGGGGCGGGTGCGCAGGAGGGCGGCGCTGACGTGGATTATGGTCCAGCCCAGGTCGTTGAGGTACTGGTTGCGGTCGATATCCCAGGTGCGCTGGGCGGGATCGGTCCAGTGGTGAGCGCCGTCGTACTCGACCGCCACGCGCCATTCGGGCCAGCCCATGTCGAGCCGGGCCACGACGAAGCCGTCGGGGCCGATGACGCGGATCTGGGTGTGCGGTTTCGGCAGGCCGGCCTGCTGGAGCAGTAGCCGGGTGCGCGATTCCGGGATCGATTCGGCACCGCCGTCCACATAGCGCAGCAGGTTCCGAACCCGGGTGCCGCCACGCGCACGCGCCAGCGAGGCGACCAGTTCGGCGACCGCGTCGGGAACGAGCCGGGTTGCGTGGCAGAGCGCGTCGATGGTCTCTACTGCTTCGTCGAAATCGAGGCGGCGACCGAGATCGTAGGCCGTGCGGGCCGGTGTCGTGCAGCGGACCCCGTCGATCTCGGACACCTGATCCTCGGGTATGACATCGCGAAACACCCGGACACCGCGCGGCGCGCGAACATGGCCGGGCACCGCGATCTCGGCAGGCTTGCGATCCAGCCACTTCGCGCCGTGCAGTGCCGCCGCCGAATACCCGACCAGCACACCCCGGTCACGCGACCAGTGCGCAGCGGCATGCGCGCGACCCCGCGCATCCAACTCAACCCCCTTGCGCACATACACATTCGGATGAACCCGGGCGAAATCCTTCCGGAGCTCCCAACCACTCACCCGCCCCCCACCCAAAGCCCAGCTCCCCAAAAACGGTTCGTCACCCACCTCCACCCACCAATCCTCCCCCCACCAACCCCCCACCAACCGCCCATCCCCAGAAAACCTCACCATCCACAATCGGCGGAGCTGGAAGCGGGACATGACGGTGGCATTTCGCGAGAAGCCCCCACAGTGGTGTCCCACTTTCCCCAGTATCGCGATGCTGGTGGGCGAAGGGCGGAAGCCGAGGTGGTGGGGGCCTGAGTGGCGAGTTGCCGAATGGGAGGGCGCTGTTGGAGGTGGGGGCGGTCAAGAGGGCCGGGTCCAGGTTGGGTACGTCAGAGCCTCGAGAGTCAGGGGTGGGCTGGGTGGATTGTCGGCGCGAGTTCTAGCGGGCGCGCATGAATGCGGCGGCCGTGCCGGCGCCGAGGGGGCCTGCCAGGATGAGGCAGGTCTCGGGGACGGGCCTGCTCCTTCGATGATGCCGCCGCCTGCTGCGACAACTCTGCTGCTGAACCAGTGCTCGACGAGCACTGCCCAGCTATCGCCGACGACCGGAACGAGGTTCCTTCGCCGCTGATTGCTTGCCGCGTAGGCGTCGGCAGCATCGGGCGGCCTGACGTATAGCGGGTCGCTGTTGTGGTGGGCAGGTCGAACTGGCCAGGTGGCGTCGGCGAGATCGGCGATGGGCCGGGCCGACCAGGTGACGTCGGTAGCTCGGCGGTGGGCAGGTCAAGTCGGCCAGGTGGCGTCGGCGAGTTCGGCGACGGGCCAGACCAGCCAGCCAGAAGACGTCAGCGAGATCGATGACGAGCCACGCCAGCCAGGAGACGTCACCGAGATCGGCGACAAGCCACCCCAGCCAGCCAGAAGACGTCACCGAGATCGGCGACAAGCCACCCCAGCCAGCCAGAAGACGTCACCGAGATCGATGACGAGCCAGGCCAGCGGGGCAGGTGACGTCGGCGAGATCGATGACGAGCCAGGCCAGCGGGGCAGGTGGCGTCGGCGAGTTCGGTGGTGGGGCAGGTCAAGTCGGCCAGGTGGCGGCGGCGGGTTTGGTGGTGGATTCTTCGAGGAGGCGGGTGGTTTCGATGTGGAGGCGTTTGGGGGTGGCGGGGATTACTTGGACTCGTTCGTTGTCGTGGATGAGGTAGCGGCCGTCGTTGCGGTAGTCGATGACGTGCAGGCGGGTGCCGCCCTCGTGCCAGCCGTCGAGGGCGGGGCCGGTGACTACGCGTAGTTCGGCGTAGGTGCGGTAGGGGCGCTGGAGGAAAGCGATCGCCTGCTCGGGGGCCGAACGGCGGTGCGAGTTGGGGCGGGGCGGGCGGTTCAGATCGTTGCGGTGCATGTCGATGGGGGTGCCGGAGCCCGCGGGGACATCGGGGAGCACCGAGAGCAGGCGGGAAACGATGGCGTGTGCGGGGCGCAGATCGACCCGGATATTGCCGCCGTCGCCGAAGTTCGGGCCCGGGATCTGCGCGGCCACAACACCATTGGTGGATTCGCGGGCGGCGCACGCACGGATCATCCGGTCGCGGCCGTCATAGCGGTAGCCGAACAGCTCGATCCGCACGTCGGCATGGGCCAGCGCGTGCAGGGCGTGATAGAGCGAATCATCGGAACCCATGCGGGACAACAGCGCATCCGCCGCGGCTCGCCGTTGCAGATCGAACTCGACCTGAGTTTCCACCTCGGCGGCGAACGTCAACGGGAACGGCATACGATCCCGGCCGAGAGTCTCCCACGCGACCCAGAATTCGATCGGAGTCAACTCCCAGGTGCCGCTCACGCCCACACCTCGCAGACCCTCAGCCCCGGCATGCACGAAACGCCCCGCGACATGGCTCGCTCCCCCCACCCGCCCACACCCGCACCCTCGCCAACACTCAGCCCCAGCGTGCACGAAACGCCCCGCGACATAGCCCGCTCCCCCCACCCGTTCACACCCGCACACAGCGCATCCGCCGCGGCCCGCCGTTGCAGATCGAACTCGACCTGAGTTTCCACCTCGGCGGCGAACGTCAACGGGAACGGGAACGGCGTACGACGGCCGAGAGTCTCCCACGCGACCCAGGATTCGATCGGAGTCAACTCCCAGATCCCGCTCACGCCCGCACCTCGCAGACACTCAGCCCCAGCGACCGCGAAACGCGCCGGAACATGGCTCGCTCACCCCGCCCGCTCACACCCGCGCCCTCGCCAACACCCAGCCCCAGCGACCGCG
>NZ_JBHXVZ010000001.1:126701-1743678 GCF_042672005.1 Nocardia sp. NPDC127579
CCAGCCCCAGCGACCGCGAAACGCGCCGGAACATGGCTCGCTCACCCCGCCCGCTCACACCCGCGCCCTCGCCAACACCCAGCCCCAGCGACCGCGAAACGCGCCGGAACATGGCTCGCTCACTCCGTCCGCTCACGCCCGCACCTCGCAGACACCCAGCCCCAGCGACCGCGAAACGCGCCGGAACATGGCTCGCTCACTCCGTCCGCTCACGCCCGCACCTCGCAGACACCCAGACCCAGCGTGCACGAAACGCCCCGCGACATGGCTCGCTCACACCGTCCGCTCACGCCCGCACCTTGCTGGCACTCAGCCCCGGCATGTGCGAAAGCGCCCTGTGATGTGGGTTGTTCATGCGTCGCCGCCGATGACCGGTGGGACGTGCAGCTTTTCGGGGCCGAGTAGTTCTTCGTGGTAGCCGTGCAGGTAGTCGGGCGACGAGTGCTCGTCGTCCTCGTCCTTGTTGCTGTTGCCTCGGCCGGGCATACCGCCCATGCCAGGCATGCCGGACCGGCCCGCGGAGGCCGCCTTTGCGGAGTTGGACGCGGCGGACGACTTGGGGGTACCGGTGCCCGGGACACCCGAAACCGTTTTGGGGGTACCGGTTTTCGGGGTGTTCGACGCTGGGACGGCGGACCTGGGGACATTGGAAGACGGCACGTTCGAACGCGGCGCGGAAGAGGACGGAACATTCGAGGACGACGGGACCGCCGACTGAGGAACCGACGACGACGGGGTAGCCGACTGCGGAGTCGTCGACGCTGACGGGGTATTCGTCGACTGCGGGGTGGTCGACGGCGACGGCGCGTTCGTGGTCCCGGGATCGGTGGAGGCAGGTTTCGTCTCACCGGGCTGGCCGGTATTCGGATTCCCGTTCCCGTTACCGTTCCCATTGCCGTTGTCGTTCGGATTGGGGATGACGACATTCGGCTGCGCCGGCTCGGTGGCGGGCGAGGGAATCTTCGGCACATTGGCGTCGGCTTGCAGCGCCACCGGGCGGTAGACGGTGCGCATCACCTCGTTCGCCAGATCCTCGGCGTTCTTCTGCCGACCGGCGTCGGTGCTGCTGATCCGATCGCCACCGAACCCGACCACGTCACCGATGGAGCCGACGATATTGGCGAGCATGCCGCCCGAGCGGCCCTCGGACTCGTGCGGGACCTGATAGGTGACCTGACTGAACCCGGTGAACGCCTCTTCGAGTTTGTTCGCGATCAGATTCGAAGCCTGTTCGACCTTCTTCACGTCACCGAGGTAGGCCTGGACGCTGGCCAGGGCGCTGGACGCGGCGGTACCGGACCAACCGCTGTCCATCTTGGCCTTCGTGCTGTTGTAGAAGGCGTCACCTTTGGATTTGGTGTTGGTGGCGAGGTCCTTCCAGGACTGAACACTGCCCCACATGGTGGGCAGATCGATACTCTCGATGAACGCGGTGATCTCGGAGTGCTTCATCCCGACGAACGGCTCGATCACAGGCGGGACAACAGTATTCGCGTACTCACCATTGAATCCTGTTGCGAGCGCCTTGTTTTCCGCGTACAGGCGGTCGCGATCCGTGTTTCCGGCCGCTTGCGCGTCCTTCTCGGCCTGGACAGGCGAAATACCGCTGCTGAACAGGTCAACGACACGGCCCGACAATGACGCGATGGTGCCGGTGAAGTTACCGAAAGTCATTCCAATCCCCCGATGTCCTACCAGTTGAGCTTGTGTTGCTGTTGTTTGATCTTGGCCTTGGTGTCGTCGTCACATGCTTGGTAGGCAGCGGCAGCCTTCTGGTACATGTCCTTCAACGCCTCGAGAACCGTGATGTGCTCAAGGATCGCTGCGGTATAAGAGCCACTCCCAGGCCCACCGTTGGCGAGATCGTAGAACTTCTGCCCGAGGGCCTTAGCCGATGTCAGGGTGCCGAATGATTCGACACGGACGGTGCGCTGAGCTGCGACCGCGAGGTCACGCAACCCGGCGATATAGGTGTCACATTCTGATATGAGCTGGTTTGCCGCATCCGCTTCAATGTAGAAATTCCCCGACTGAGCCTCGCCAGCAAGCCGCTGAAATTCCTTTGTTGTCTCTTGGGGTGTTGCCATCTCCGCTGTCCTTCGGATCGAATCCCACGCCGCTGTCAGCGGGGGATGACGTCCACTATCTGCTCGGCGGCCGCGAGGGCCAGCACACACGGATCAGTCGCGGACTTGCTGTCGATGTACTTGTTCGCGTTGACGGAAACCACTCCCTGACTGGTTTCGAAGGCGAACTCACATTCGTTGCCCCACGATCCGAGCAAGAACCGCAGCGCGGGTCGACCTTTGACCTCGACATCGCTGAAATCGTGGAAGTAGGTGTTGCTGCGGAACTCGTCCAAAGTCTTATTCGTGGATGACCCTAGAACGTAGTAACCCCACCGCCCGTCGGACCCCGGCGGAGCGGTCCACTGGCACAACCGCCAATCCGGCCGCTCCACCACCGCAGGCGTGGTGTTCTCCGTACCCGGATCAGCCCCAGTCGCCGCCACCACCGAATCCGGCAACGAACAAGGATCCCAAAGCTGCTCCTTGCTCAACTTCGCACTACTCGGCTCCGCTGTCGGCATCCCGGTTCCGGCGGGCTTGTCCGTACACCCCACCACCAGCAGCATCGCGCCGACCCCCACCGCCGCCACTATTGCCCGCATGCGCACCCCCTGGCACTCGATGATCGCTTGTCAGCGAGACTAACAGTCGGTCTTGCGGAAGACGATCCATCGCATGGCCGAATACATGTAGATCGCCTCGCAGCCGCCGGCGAGCAATCGGGACAGCCGATAGTCCAGGCCGAGGGCGGTGAGCCCGGTGCCCACGCCGAGGATGAATGCCAGATAGTTGACGATCACCACCACCACGTAGATCGCGGCCTGTCGCCCGACGGGGGCGTGGGAGTGGAAGTTGAATCTGCGGTTCAGCACGAACGCCAACCCGAACGCGCACAGGTAGCCGATAGTGATCGACAGCCACAGTGGCAGCCCGATCACACCGCGGCACAGTGTCAGCAGCACCAGGTCCACACCGAAGGTGAAACTGTTGATCAGCGCGAAACCCAGGAATGTCGCGGGGACAACACGATTCAGGCCGAAGGGCAGGCGCGCGGCGACGGCGGCGCAGCACCGGGTGAACCGGTCCGGGCGGGTGTCGGTGGTCGCCGTATCGAGCACACGACCACAGTGCCAGCGTCAGATGACGGGAAGGTGAGCGGGGAGCGAACCGATCAGCCGATCCGGCCCAGCGGCTCCGGGCGGTCCAGTGCCGACCAGGCCATCAGCCAGCGCCGCCGGGTCACATCGTCGGAGGTGCTGAGCAGCGCGTCCAACAGTACCGCCGGGTCGGCGCGCCATTGGTCGGCGATGGTGGCGAGCGCGTCTCGGCCGAACAGTCCGGATCGGTCCAGAGCTTCCAGCCACTCCGTGACCTGCCCCGCGTGGATGCGGCGCAGCACCGCCACCTCGACGACGCCCTCGTCGAACTCGGCGGCGAAGACGGCAGCCACCAGTTCGCGATAGTCCGGCCCCTGCATGTGTGATTCCTCCCTGCGGTGGCGTACGGGCCACGATGCCACGGTATCGGCGCGCACGGATTCTGGTAAGACCGCAGTTCCGCGGTATCGGCGTCGGCGGCTAGCGTCTACCCCGTGGACCCGCATGACCTGATCGACCAGCTTCCCGACGGCACCGTGCTGACCGACCCGGATCTGCTCGCCTCCTACCGGCAGGACCGGGCGTTCGACCCGGATGCCGGGACGGCGCTGGCGGTGGTGCGCGCACGGACCACCGCGGACGTGGTCACCACGCTGAAGTGGGCGAGCGCGCACGGTGTTCCGGTGGTGCCGCGCGGGGCGGGTTCGGGGCTCTCGGGCGGGTCGACCGCACTCGACGGCGGCATCGTGCTGTGCACCGAGCGGATGCGCGAGCTCACCGTCGACCCGGTCACCCGGACCGCGGTGGTGCAGCCCGGCCTGTTCAACGCCGAGGTGAAGCGGGCGGTCGCCGAGCACGGCCTGTGGTATCCGCCGGACCCGTCGTCGTTCGAGTTCTGCTCCATCGGCGGGAACGCGGCGACCAACGCGGGCGGCCTGTGCTGTGTGAAGTACGGCGTCACCACCGATTACGTGCTCGGCATGGAAGTAGTGCTGGCCGACGGCACGGTGGTGCGCCTGGGCGGGCCGCGGCTGAAGGATTCGGCGGGCCTGTCGCTGACCAAGCTGTTCGTCGGCAGCGAGGGCACGCTCGGCGTCATCACCGAACTGACCCTGCGTCTGCTGCCCGCGCAGCCGCCGCAGAGCACGGTGGTCGCCAGCTTCCCGACGCTGACCGCGGCCACCGCGGCGATCCTGGACATCACCGGTACGCTGCGCCCGTCCATGCTCGAATTCATGGACACCGTCGCGATCAACGCGGTGGAGGACGAGATGCGCATGGGTTTGGATCGCGCGGCCGCCGCACTGCTGGTCGCCCGGTCCGACGCTCCCGGCGAATTCGCCGCCCGCGAAGCACAACTCATGCTCGAAGCCTGCGAGAAGGCCGGGGCCACCGAGGTTTTCCGCACGGAGGACGCGGAGGAGGGCGAGACCTTCACCGCCGCACGGCGTTTCGCCATTCCGGCGGTGGAGAAGATCGGCTCGCTGCTGCTCGAGGATGTCGGGGTGCCGCTGCCCCGGCTGGGTGATCTGGTCACCGGGATCGCGGCCATCGCCGAACGCAACAACGTCCTGGTGTCGGTGATCGCGCACGCCGGTGACGGCAATACGCACCCGCTGATCGTGCACGACCCCGCCGACGCCGACAACACCGCGCGAGCGCATCGGGCCTTCGGCGAGATCATGGATCTGGCCATCGAACTCGGCGGCACCATCACCGGTGAGCACGGCGTGGGCCGCTTGAAGAAGGGCTGGTTGCCGAATCAGCTGGGCCCGGATGTGATGGAGCTGACCCGGCGGATCAAGGACGCCCTGGACCCGCACGGCATCCTCAATCCGGGCGCCATCCTCTGACTAGACTCGGGAACAAACCCGTCCGCGAAGGAGTTCGCTCTTCTCATGACCACCAGGCTCGAGCACAATGTCGCCGACACCCGTTTCGAGATCTTCATCGACGACACCCTCGCCGGGTACGCCGACTACGCCGACCGCGAAGGCGTGCAGGTCCGCGATTTCCACCACACCATGACCTTCCCGGAGTTCCGCGGTCAGGGCGTCGCGGCGCAGGTGGTCGACTACGCCCTGCGGGAATCGCGCGCCGCGGGCTACACGGTCATCCCGACCTGCTGGTACGTCGAGAAGTACATCGCCGAGCACAAGGAGTACGCCGACCTCGTCGCCTAGCCGCGCAGGTGGCCGGACACGATCGGGCCGATCAGCGTGAACGCCTCGGGGGTGGTGAGTTTGTTGTGCTCGAACGGGATGTCGTGGTTGGTGACCGTGCCGGTGCAGTAGGGCCGCCAGGTGTCGGGGTTCGGGGTCGCGCCGGAGCGCACATCGGTGCTGCTACAGAACAGGATGTCGCCGTCGAACGGTTCGGGGCGGTAGGTGGCGGTCTGCCGGATCAGGTTCTGGTAGTCGCGGTAGAGGTCGCGCAGGTTCTCGGCGGTGAGTGCGGCGAAGGTGCCGCCGGCTTCGCCCAGTAGCTCGGCGGCGCGGGCGGCGAGCGGGCCGATATCGCGCGCGGGTTCGGGATCCGAGGCCGCGTCGGGATCGAAACCGATGGCCGCGGCGTCGATTCCGCCGAACTCCACGAGCAGCGCTTCCGGTGGCGGAAGATGCTGTGCCGCTTCGGGTTCGGCGTCGGCTCGCGCGTCCAGGATGATGAGGGCGGCGACCTCGGCGCCCCGGCGCTGGAGTTCGACGGCGACGGCGTGCGCGAGCGGCCCGCCCGCCGAATAGCCGAGCAGCCGGTACGGGCCGGCGGCCTGGGTGCGCTGGATCTCGTCGGCGTAGAGCCGCACCCGGTCACGCAGGGGCGCTTCGGCTTCGGGGCCGCGCACGCCCGGCGACTGCACCCCGTACACCGGGTAGCCCGGATCCAGATATCGCACCAGACCCGCATAGCCCCAGGCCAATCCGACGGCCGGATGGATACAGAACAGGGCCGGACCGGAGCCGGTGGCGCGCAACGGCAGGATGGTGGCGAGCGCGCGGGCCGAATCGCCGTCACCCGAGGTGATCCGGCGGGCCAGCGCACCCGGGGTGGGATCGCCGAACATCCACTGCACCGGCATCGAGAAGTCCAGGCGCGCACGGATTTCCGTGACCAGCCGGGTGGCGACCATGGAGGTGCCGCCGAGTTCGAAGAAATTGTCGTCCAATCCGACCCGCTCCGCGCCCAGTACCGCCTCGAACGCGGCGACGACCGCGCGCTCGGCGTCGGACTCGGGCGGACGGTAGGGCAGGTCCGCGCGCCGCTGAAGCGTCGGCGGCGCGGGATGGACGACGGTGCCGGGCGGCGCGGTGACATCGAGGTCGGCGATGACCAGGGCCGGGTCGGCGGTCACGGCATCGAGCAGGTCGGCGAAGCGGCGGGCCAGCGTTTCCGCTGTCTCCGGCTCGAACAGATCCCGCGCGTAGGTGAGACTGCCGGTGATGCCCGCCGGGGCGCCCTCGGCGTCGGTCTCCTCGGCCAGCATCCACTCCAGATCGAATTTCGCGCCGACCGCCCCGGTCTTGACGGTGCGCACCTCGAAGCCGGGTAGCTCCAGCTGAACCCATTCGAAGTTCTGGAAGACCAGCACCACCTGGAACAGCGGATGCTGCGCGGTGGAGCGCGCGGGCGCGAGCACCTCGACCAGTCGCTCGAACGGCAGATCGGCATTGCCGAAGGCGTCCAGGTCGGCGTCCTTCGTCGCGGCGAGCAGGGTTTCGAAGGTGGCGGCCGGATCGACCCGGCTGCGCAGCACCAGCGTATTGACGAACATGCCGACCAGATCGTCGAGTTCGCCGTCGCCACGGCCGGCGATCACCGAACCGATCGCCACCTCGGATTGTCCGCTGAGCCGGGCCAGCAGCACCGCGAGCGCGGCATGCACCACCATGAACGGGCTGACACCGTACCAGCGCGCGAGCCGCCGCACCCGCAGCTGGACGTCGACGCCGAGACCGAATTCGACCAGCCCCGCCCGCGGGCCGCGCACGGCGGGGCGGGGATGATCGCTCGGCAGCGCCGAGACCTCCGGAATACCGTCGAGCGTGGTGCGCCAGAACTCCAGCTGCCGGTGCGCGACGCTCCCGGGGTCGTCCTCGGTGCCGAGCACCTCCTCCTGCCACAGCGCGTAGTCCGCGTATTGCAGTGGCAGCGGCGGGAATTGCGGTGCGGCACCGGCACGCCGGGCGCTCACCGCGACCATGACATCGCGGGACAGCGGTGCGAGTGACCAACCGTCGGAACAGATGTGATGCATGACGACGACCAGGCGAGCATGCCCCGGCTCGAGCCGCAGCAGGTGCACCCGGATCGGCAGATCGACGGTCAGGTCGAAACCGGGCGCCAGCAGCCGGGCGAGCACCGCTTGCTCGTCGGCCGGTTCGAGATCTGAAACCCGCACCGGCACAAACGCTTCGGCCAGCGACCGGACCTGCTGGTATGGCTCGCCGAGCGCGTCCACCGGGTAGACCGTGCGCAGCGTCTCGTGCCGGGCGATCACGTCCATCAGCCCGGTTTGCAGCAGTAGCGGATCGAGATCGCCGTGCAGATCGAGCACGATCGGCACATTGTGCGCGGGTGACTCGGGGTCGTAGCGGTTGAGGAACCACATGCGGCGCTGGGCCGCCGAGAGCGGGACGTGCTCCGGACGCTTGCGCGGTCCAGGGCGCGGGCCGGGCGGTGCGGTCGCCTCGCGCACCGCCCGCGCGAGTTCGGCGACGGTGGGCGCGTCGAAAACGGTGCGGACCGGGATGCGGGTGTTGAGCACCGCGCCCAGGCGGGCCACGATCCGGGTGGCGATGAGCGAATTGCCGCCCAGGGCGAAGAAATTGTCGTCCAGACCGACGCGGGGAACGCCGAGCAGGTCGGCGAAGGTATCGGCGACGGCGCGTTCGGCGGGCGACTCGGGGCGGCGATAGCGGCCGGAACGGATATCCGGGGCGGGCAGGGCGCGACGGTCGAGTTTTCCGGTGGCGGTGCGCGGCAGATCGGCGAGCCGCATGATCACCGCCGGGACCATGTAGGACGGAAGACGCTGCCCGACAGCCGATTTCAGATCGTCGAGGCGCGGATCGGCGTCATGTTCGAGTACCACGTAGCCGACCAGCAGTTCACCGACCGCCGGATCGCAGTGCACGGCGACCGCGGCCTGATGCACGCATTCCTGGGCCAGCAGCGCGGATTCGATCTCGCCCAATTCGATCCGCAGACCGCGCAGCTTCACCTGGAGATCAGTGCGGCCCAGGTACTCGAGTTCGCCGTCGCGCCGCCGAACCAGGTCGCCGGTGCGATACATCCGCTCCCCCGCCGGGCCGAACGGGTTCGCCAGGAACCTGGTGGCGGTCTGGCCGGTGCGGCCGTGGTAGCCGCGGGCCAGGGCCGGGCCGGACAGATACAGTTCGCCCGCGACGCCGACGGGCACCGGATGCAGCCGGTCATCGAGTACCAGGGCCCGTATGCCCGCGATCGGCGCGCCGATGGTGACCGCGCCACCCGGTCGCAGCGCGCGGCTTCCGGTGGCCCAGATGGTGGTTTCGCTGGGGCCGTAGTCGTTGAAGTACCGGTGGTCACCGGCCCACTGCGCGACCAGTTCGGGTGGGCAGGGTTCGCCGCCGGTGATGATGGCGCGCAGCGTGGAGCCGACGTCGGCGGGATCGACCGATGCCAGCGCCGACGGAGTGAGCGCGATATGCGTAATACGTTGGCGGGCCATGGTTTCGGCGAGTTCCGAGCCGCCGAAGGCGGTGGGTCCGGCAATCACCTGGGTCGCCGCCGCGCCCACCGCGAGCAGGAGATCCAGCACCGAGGCGTCGAAGCTCGGGGAGGCCAGGGCGAGGAAACGGGAGGCCGGGTCGCTGCGCAGTCGAGCACGTTGGAGGGCAGCGATATTCGCCAGACCGGCATGGGTGACGACGACGCCCTTGGGCGTGCCGGTCGAACCGGAGGTGAAGATGATGTACGCCGGGTTGCCGCGGTGGATCGGGCGGGCGAGTTCGGTCGGCGCGATAGCCGAATCCTCTGTCGTGACAAGAGTTTCAGCCAGTCCCGGATTGTCGAGCACGATCCACCGGGTCTGCGCCGCTTCTTTCGGCGGTCTCGCCCGGTCTGTCGTGAGCCCGAGCGAAGCGCCCGAGTCCCGCAGGATCTGGAGGATTCGCTCGCCCGGATAGGCCGGATCGACCGGGACGAACGCCGCGCCCGACTTCGCGACCGCCCAGACCGCCAGGACCGCATCCAGCGAGCGGCGCAGGGCCACCGCGACCGTCGTATCCGGGCCCGCTCCCGCTTCGATCAGCAACCGGGCCAATTGATTCGACCGCCGGTCCAGGTCCCGATAGGTCGATTCGAGCGGGCCATCGACCACCGCGATGCCGTTCGGATTCTCCGCCACCGCGGCGGCGAGCAATTCGGGCAGCAGAGCGGGTGCAGCGGCCGAGGGTGCGGATTCGGCGAGCGCGTCGTCGCGCTCGAGCGGATCGAGCAGATCGATATCACCCACGGGGACAGCGGGATTCGTGGCGACGGCTCGCAACAGTCGCAGCCAGTAGTCGGCGAAGCGCTCGATGGTGGCGGGGGCGAACAGATCGGTGGCATAGCCGAAACTCACCGATAGGCCGTCGGCCTCCTCGGTGACCGTGACGCTGAGATCGAAGCGGATCGACTGTTGATCCAGGGCAACGGGTTCCACGGTCAGATCCGGAAGGGTGAACCGCACCGGCGCGAGATTCTGATACACCAGCATGATCTGGATCAAGGGGTGCCGGGCCGCCGAGCGCGCGGGATCCAGCACGTCCACCAGCTGTTCGAACGGGATATCGGCGTGCGCGAACGCATCCAGGTCGGTGCGGCGAACCCGGCCGAGCAGCTGCGGAAACTCCTGGTCGAGTGCCACTTCCGTGCGCAGGACCACCGTATTGACGAACATACCGATCACGTCGTCGAGTTCGGCCGCGCCGCGACCGGCGACCGGCGTGCCGATCGCTATATCGGAGCCGCCGCTCAGCCGGGCGCACAAGACCGCCAGCGCGCTGTGCAACACCATGAACCGCGAGCACCGGTGGGTGCGTGCGAGATCGGTGAGCCCGGCGAGCAGCGCGGCATCGACCCTGGTGTGCACGGTCGCGCCGCGCAATGAGGCGGACGCGGGACGGTGGTGGTCGGCGGGTAGGGCGAGCTGATCGGGCAGCTCGCGCAGTGTTCGGGTCCAATAGTCGAGCTGGCGGGACAGCAGCGAATCGCGGTCCCGGGCACTGCCCAGTCGATCTCGTTGCCACAGTGTGTAATCCGCGTACTGCACTGGCAGCGGCGACCAGTCGGGCGCACCGCCACGTCGCCGGGCCGCATACGCGGTCATGACATCGCGGGCGAGGGGGCCCATCGAGAATCCGTCCGCGCTGATGTGGTGCACCACCACGACCAGCACGTAGTGCTCCGCCGAGGTCTCGAACAGGCGCAGCCGAACAGGCACCTGCGCGGTGACGTCGAATCCAGCTCCGATGCAGTCGATTACAGCGATTGCCAGTTCGGATTCCGACACCGTGTGCCGCGTCGGACGCAGCTGCTCCGCCACGATTTCGGTGGGCAGGACCACCTGGTAGCCGACACCATCGCGCGCCGGGTACACGGTGCGCAGCGACTCGTGCCGGTCGAGTACATCCGCGACCGCGGCACCCAGCGCCGCGAGATCCAGACTGCCGGTGAGCCGCAACACGATCGGGATGTTGTATCCGCCCGAATCGGGGTCGTACCGGTTGACGAACCACATCCGCTGCTGGGCCGGGGACAACGGAACGAGCTCCGGGCGCGGACCGGAGCTCGAGCGCTCGGCAGGGTGGTCATCCGGGAGTTGACCGCCGGCCGCGGAGCCGGAGGACGAATCCGAGGGGAAATCACGGAGCGAAGCCGCGAGTGCGCGGACGGTCGGGGCCTCGAAAAGCATGCGCACCGGAACATCGATCCGCAGCGCGGCGCTCAAGCGGGCGGCGGCGCGGGTGGCCGAGAGGGAGTCGCCGCCCAGGAGGAAGAAGTCGTCGGATGCGCCGACCTCGGTGCGGTTCAGGACACCGGCGTACACGTCGGCGACCACCCGTTCGGCCCCGACCGGGGCGATGTACTCGGTGGATTCCGGTATCGGGTCCGGGAGAGCGCGCAGGTCGGCCTTTCCGTTTCCGGTGAGCGGCAGCGCATCCAGCACGGTCAGCGTCGCGGGCAGCAGATGTCTGGGCAGGCGGTGCGCGAGAAATTCCCGCAGGACGGCCGGGGCGAGTTCGGTGCCGGTCGCCGGGACCACATAGGTGTCGAGCACGCGGTCACCGCTGGGACCCGGCCGGGGCACGGTCACCGCCAGCGCGACACCCGCGTTCGAGCGCAGCGCTGCATCGATCTCCCCCGGCTCCACTCGGATTCCGTGCAGTTTGATCTGAGCGTCGTTGCGGCCCACATACTCCAGCCGGGTCCGTGCCGACCGCCGGACCAGATCACCGGTCCGGTACATCCGCGCACCGGGCGCACCGAACGGATTCGCCACGAAACGCGCGCCGGTGCTGCCCGGCCGGCCGATATAGCCGCGTGCGAGCCCAGACCCCATCACGTACAGCTCTCCGACAACGCCCACCGGCACCGGTCGCAACCACGAATCGAGCACGGCCAGTCCGGTTCCCGGCATCGGCGCACCGAGCGTCGCGGTGTCACCCGCGGCCAGCGCACCGGTGAAACTGGCGGCGACCGTAGTCTCGGCGGGCCCATAGGAGTTCAACAGCCGCCGCCCGGCTCCGAGCCGCGCCGTCAGCTCGGGCGGGCACGCCTCACCCCCGGTGACCAGCACCCGCACCCCGACCAATGCCGCACTGGGTAGCGTCGCGAGCACCGCGGGTGTCGAAAAGACGTGGGTAGCACCGGAATCAGCGATCAGGCGCGCGAGTTCGGTACCCGCGTTCACCTCCGGCGGCGCCACCACCACGGTCGCCCCCGACGCGAAGCTCGACAGCCACACCATGATCGCCGCATCGAAATTCGGGTTCATACACAACAGCACCCGGTCCCCCGGACGCGCCCGCACCTTCGCCGCCACCCCGGCGACCAGCCCACTCAAACCGGCATGAGTCACCACCACCCCCTTGGGCCGCCCGGTCGACCCGGACGTATAGACGACGTAGGCCGGATTGCCAGCCCGCACCGGGTGCTGCCGGTCGAGAATTGCCGGTACAGGCGGTGATCCGGCCGTGCACTGCCGATCTTGCTCGGCCCCGGCCTGATCGGAAGCCGTCAAACCTGCTTCCTCTGCGGGCCGGTCTGAGCGAGCCGGGGCAGCGCATGAGTCCGCCGAATGCTCCGGTGATCGAGAGCGAGCAGCCGACGAGCGGTCCCGCGAACTCGGTCCGATTTCGGCAGGCGGGATTTCACCGCCGGAGCCTGTCCCGATCGGGCCCAGTTCACTAGCCGCGACAGAATCCGTCCGGGGCAGTTCATCAATCGCGGCAGTATCGATCCCGGGCGGTTTCGCGGCAGTGATGCTCCCGGCCGCCTCACTCTGTACGGTGGGCTGAATCGTGGGCGGTAGGAGCCAGGTGATGCTGTCGGGCAGGCGGTTTCGGTACTCATTGGTCGTGATACCCAGGCGTGCCCCGCAATCGGCGGCGATGGTGGTGAGGCGGTCGGGTGGGTGGTCGATGTCGACCGGGACGAAGGCGGCACCGGATCTGGTTATTGCCCAGGCTGCCAGGAGCCATTCGGGGGAACGGGGCAGGGCCAGCAGGACAGTGGATTCCGGGGCCGCGCCGGCCGCGACGAGGGTGTGTGCCAGCTCGGTCGACTGGTGGTCGAGGTCGGCGTAGGTGAGTTCGGAACTCTCCCAGGCGATTGCGGTGCCGGGGTGGATGCCGGTCCTCAGCAGGTCGGGTAGCAGGCGAATGGGCTGGGGACGGGCGTGCAGGATATCGGCGTGGTCCGTGCCGCGGAGTTCGACGGTACGGCGGCCGGGATTCTCGATGATCCGGGCGAGCAGGCGAGACAGTCGAGCGGCGATCGCACCGGACTCACCCGCCGTGAAATAGCGGCTCGAACACGTCAGGGTCATCCGCAGGCCATCGTGCACCTTCGCCTCCAGTGACAGTGGATAGTGCGTGGCGTTGCGGGTGCGGAAATTCGTGACCTGTAGTGCGGCACGGTCGGCGGCGGTCAGCAGAGCGGGTAGATCCAGCGGGTAGGACTCGACGACCAGGGTGGTGTCGAACAGTGGGCCCAGACCCGCGTCCGCCTGGATATCGCTCAAGCCCGCGGTGTGGTGCTCGATCAAGGCGCCCTGCTCGCGCTGGACGCGGGCCAGGAGATCGCGCACCGGCTCGTCCGGGCGCAGGGTGACGCGGACCGGGATGGTGTTCACCAGCATGCCGATGATTCGGTCGGCGTCCGGGAGACCGGCGGGGCGGCCCGAGACGGTCGCGCCGAAGACCAGGTCGGTGTGGCCGGTCAGTTCGGTCAGCAGCAGAGCCCAGGCGACCTGGATCACCGTGTTGACGGTAATTCCGCGGGCAGCGGTGAGATCGGCCAAGGTTGTCGTGGTCGTGGTCGGTAGGGGGACGGCGATTTCGCGTTTGGCCGGAGCCTCGGGATCCTCGATCGGTGGACGAGGACCGGTCACCAGGGTCGGCTCGGGCAGGTCGGCCAGCGCCGTACGCCACACCTCGAGTCCCGAGCGGGCATCGCGGCGGGCCAGCCACTCGAGATACCGGCGGTAAGATGGGGGCGCGCCGAATCCCGCACTGTCACCTGACGTTTCGTACAGGATGAGGAACTCGCCGAAGAGCAGCGGCATGGACCAACCGTCCAGGATCAGATGGTGGTTGGTGACCACCAATCGCACGTCCGCCGGGCCGCACCGGATGCAGAGAAACCGGATCAATGGCGCTCGTGCCGGGTCGAATGGACGAGCGAGCTCGTTCGCGACCAGATCGGCGACCTCACCACGCGTGGCTTCCACAGTTCGCCAAGGCATTTCGACCTGGTCCAGGACGACCTGCACACCGGTGTCCACATCGAAGGCGGTGCGCAGCACCTGATGACGCTCGATCAACGCGGCGGCAGCGGCGGCCAAACGGGCGGTGTCCACCGTCCCGGCGAACTCGAAGACTGCCTGGACCGTGTAGGCATCCGGGCCGCCGGCCGCCAGCCGCGCATGGAACAGCAGGCCGCGTTGCAGCGGTGTGAGCGGCCAGATCTCTTCGGTACCAGGGTATTTCGCGATCAGGTCGGCGTGCTGGTCCGGTGTCAGCGTGACGAGCTCCGGAGTGTTCGGTTCCGCCGCGTCGTCCGCGGCGCTACCCGCGATCGCGGCGAGCGCGGCGGGAGTCTGCTGCTCGAACACCTCCCGCGGCGTGAACACCAGACCGGCTTTCCTGGCCTGGGCGACCAGGCGGATCGACAGAATGGAATCACCGCCGAGCGCGAAGAACGACGACTCCGGCGCGACCGTCGGCACGCCGAGCACGTCGGCGAACACCGCCGCCAGAGCGTGCACGGAATCGGCTGTCTCGGTAGCGGATTCGTCTGGTTCGAGCACCGGCTCCGGCAGCCTGCTCCGATCGACCTTCCCGTTACCGGTGAGCGGCAGCTCGGACAGCACAGTGATCGTCGCGGGCACCATATGCGCCGGGAGCCGCCGCGCGCAGAACGCGCGCAACTGTTCGATATGCACTATCCCCGGCCGCACGGGAACCACATACGACGCGAGCACCGTCCGCCCCTGCACACCCGCCCTCGGCACCGTCGCGGCGATCTCGACCTCCGGGTGCGCGGCCAGCGCCGCGTCCACTTCGCCGGGCTCGACCCGCATCCCGCGCAATTTCACCTGAAAGTCCGTGCGGCCCAAGTAGTCCAGTCCGCCGCCGTCCGAACGCCACCGCACGAGATCACCGGTGCGGTACATCCGCACACCCTCAGCCCTGGATGGACGCACGCTATCCGGCGCGGCGAAATGCGCACCCCGCGCAGAGGGGTCCGGCCCCGCCGCCGCGACGGAACCCGCACCACCCCGCACGACGGAATCCACACCACCCGCCGCGACGGGATCGGCACCACCCGGCACGACAGGATCGACACCACCCGGCACGACAGGATCGACACCGGTCGTCGCGAAGGGATCCGCCACAAAACGTTCGGCGGTCAGGCTCGCTTGCCCGGCGTAACCTCGCGCCAGTCCGGGCCCGCTCACATACAGCTCGCCCGGGGTCCCGATCGGCACCGGTCGCAGGCGACGATCCAGAACGTAGAGGGCGGCACCCGGCACCGGCATGCCGATTCCCGAATCACTGTCTGCCACCAGCGGTTCGGTGAACGTCACCGCCACCGACGCTTCGGACGGGCCGTATGAGTTCAGCATCCGCCGCCCGATTCCGAAGCGCTGCACCAGCTCCGGTGGGCAACTCTCACCACCGGTCGACACGACCTGAATCGCGTCCAGCGCCCCCTCCGGCAATGTCGCCAGCACCGCGGGTGTCGAACACAGATAGGTTGCCCCGAGCTCGCGGACAGCCGTTGTCAATTCCGCTCCGGCCATCACCTCCCCCTCGGCGATCACCAACGTCGCCCCGCTGGTGAAGGCCACCAGCAACTCCAGCAGCGACGCGTCGAAACCCGGGTTGAGACAATGCAATACCCGCGCGCCCGGCCCCGCGCGATAAGCCTCCCGCACCCCGGCCACCAACCCAGCCAACCCCGCATGCGTCACCACCACGCCCTTGGGCACCCCGGTCGAGCCGGACGTGAACACGATGTACGCGGCCCCACCCGGCCGAATATCCGCCCGGCGCGCCCACTGCTCCCTCGCACCCCGGCCCACCCGTTGCGGTACCCCCACCGGATCGCCGACGCGGGCGCGTTCACCCGAGCCGGCAACCACCTCCCGATCCTGGACGCAGGCACGATCACCCGAGCCGGCAACCACCTCCCGATCCTGGACCCAGGCACGATCACCCGAACCGACAACCACCTCCCGATCCTGGACCCAGGCACGATCACCCGAACCAACAACCACCTCCCGATCGGAAGACGTCGAGTCGCGAGCCCCGCCCGGCACTGCTCCGGCCGACGGGTCACCCGATTCGGTGTCCGGGTCGCCCACGCACCGATCTGGCGTGCCCTCCCGCCCGGGTAGTGGCACAACGCGCTCGACGACAACATCCACCGGATCGAGCAGCTCTGGCTCGCGCTCCCCAGGCAATCCGCCACCATCGGCCATGGGCACGCCCTCGAGTGCGTCGCGACGTTCCGCGGGGTCCCGATCACGCTCCGCCGAATTCGAGTCCCCGCGCGGCCTCGACTCGCCGGACACCGCGCTTGCATCCGGTATGTCTTCAACGGGCTCGCGTGCTGGCAGACCTACCGCGCGACGGGTTCCGGTCGTGCCGGGCGCAGCAGTCAGGGAAATCGGGATCCAATCGATGTCGGCGGGCAGGGTGTCGATCAGGTCCGGGGTCGTGATGCCCAGGTGCGCACCGCATTCGGTGGCCATGCGGGAGACTCGGGCCGGTGGGTTGCCAGTGCCGATCGGGGTGTAGGCGGCGCCGGTGCGGGCGATGGCCCAGAAGGCGACTATCGCGGCGATCGAGCGTGGCAGGGCGACCAGGATGGCGGTTTCGGGGCCCGCTCCCGCGGCGGTCATGGTGCGGGCCAATCGGGTTGCGGCAGTGTCTAGTTGGCCGTACGTGAGGTCGCCGGAGAAGGTGTGCACGGCGGTAGCGTCGGGGCCCGCCGCGCGCAGGCCGTCGTCGAGTAGATCCGGTAGCAGACGCGGGTCGGGTGCGGGCGCTCCCCGCAAGCCGGTGAGCAGGTGGCGTTCCTCGTCCAGGAAGCAGGACAGATCACGCAGTGGAGTGTCCGGGGCGGCGGCGAGCAGGGATTCGAACAGGCGCAGGAAGCGACGGTGGTGGCGGGACAGGGCATTCGGGTCGTACAGGTCGGGGTTGGCGGTGAAGTCGACGTGGATCGGGCTGCCCTGGCCGTGCTGGTAGAGGTTGACGAAGAGGTCTTCGATCGGGCCGGAGGTGAGCACGTGCAGATCGGTCTCGATGCCGGTGAAATCGACCCGCGCGGGGAACAGCATGATGTTGACGACCGGCCCGACGAAGCCGCGTCCGCCGAGGCTGTCCGCGCCCTCCGCGCGGATCTCCTCGTGCCGGAAACGCTGGTGGCGCAACGCACCCGACACCTCCACCCGGAGGGCGTCGACGACTTCGGCGACCGTCCGCCGCTCGGCGACCTCGACCCGCAGCGGCACCACGTTGGCCAGCATGCCGCCGGAACGCCGCAGCAGCGCGGTGGTGCGACCCGACACCGGCAGACTCAGCACCACCTCGGACTGCCCGGTCAGTCGCCCGTAATACACCGCGAGCGCGGCCATCACCAGCGCGGGCGCACCCACGCCGTGCCGCTCGGCCGCGAGGTCGATCAGTTCGTTCATCGACTGCGGCAGCATCATTCGCCGCTGCCGCCCCAGTGCGTGTGCGGGCGCGCGGGCCTCGACCAGACTGCATCGCTGCGGCATGCGCGCGACCCGCTCCCGCCAGTAGTCGGCGTCGGCCGCGAACCGGCTCGACTCGCGATAGCGCAGCTCGTCCCGGTACAGCTCGTGGAGTGACGCCGCCGCAACAGCTTTCGGCTCCTCGCCCGCCAGCGCCGCGTTGTACAGCTCGGCGACCCGGTACAGCATGGTCACCGACCCGAACCCGTCCAGCACGATGTGGTGGATCCGCGAATACCACAGCACCCGTTCGGGTCCCACGCGCAGGAGCGCCGTCCGGCCGAGGCGGTCGGCGAGCAGGTCGATCGGCTCGGCCACGTCGGTGCGCATCCAGCGCAGCGCCGCCGCGTCCGGATCAGCGGTCATCCGGAAGTCCCGGTACTCCACCCGGGGTTCCAGCCGCTCGTCGGTGAGCTGGTAAGGGCCCAAGTCGTTTTCGGCGAGCCGCAGAATGCCGGAGCCGAATTCCCGGGCCGCCCGGCGACAGGCATCCGCCAGCGCGTCGATATCCAACCGGCCGCGCATCTCGATGTACTGCGCCTCGTAGAGCGGCACCCCCGGATCGAGTTGCTGGGCGTACCACATGCCCAGCTGTGCGGGCGTGAGCGGAAACTCCGTCACCAGGTCGTCCGCCATGTCGAACCCCCGAAGGTCAGTGGTGATGCCGCGGACCGGCCGGAACCGGTTCGCCGTTGGTGCGGCTGTGCGCGACCGGAAGCGGCTCGGGCCGCACCTCGTAGGCCGGGACTTCGGTGTCCGGCTGCGCCGTCAGCCGGCTGACCACCGCGTACCGCACATGGGCGGGCAGGCCGGGCGCGAACTTCTTCACATACGCCGTCATCCATTCCGGCCGGGCCAGCAGGAACGGGAAGTCGGTGGCCATCATGGTCCGCACGACGAGCATGGGGATCGGCGCGTCCAGCGGATGGAACTCCTTGTTCCAGAGCCCGGGCTGGTCACACCCGGGATAGAACTGGCCGAGCATGAGCCCCTGCTCGACGAACGACGTCTTGAGTTCGGCGTGCAGCTCATCGATGAGGGTGTACTCGTTCAGGTCGGGTAGCGCGGTGATCAGGGTGCGCAGCGCGGCGGCCCCGCCCTCGGCAGGCGGCAGTTCGGGAAACAGCGCCAGCGCGTCCGCGAGCACCCGCCGTACGGCCGCCGGACGTGGGTGCGCACCGGGGATCTGGCCGATCCACATGAGATCGCGCCGGATCGAGGGGCCGACGTACGGGCACACCGGGCCCTCCCGGCCGAGTTCGGCCGTGTGCCCGGTCAGATAGGTTCGCGCCCAGCCGCGAATAATGCCCATCGTCGATCTTGTGAACGGGCATGATATTTCGTTCGTGGACTGCGGGATCCAATTCATCCCCGACCGCGGTCCGATAACGATCTTGGTCATGGTCACCTCGTCACGTTATGAGGTCGAGTATCCTCCCTTATCGCTCCTATTCCTACCTATATTTCAGTCCACGATTTCGGGGCTGCGCCTTCGCAAATTCGCCGACCAGAACCGGTAACACATCGGCCGGATCAGCCGATTTATATAAGAATGGTCAGGTCACGCGTCAGCATCGGAATTATTGCACTCGAGCAACGTTCGAGGACCGCTGCACCGTGGCGGTCGTGAGCGATCTCGGAATCAGCACGATCGCCTTCACCCCGCCGTAGTCGGACGCGGTAAGCCGAACCGTAATGCCGTGGCGAGCAGCCAATTTGGCGACCACAAACAATCCGAGCCGACTATCTCCGGACATGGTCGCGACGCTGAAATCCGGCGGCTGTGCCAGTAGCGCATTGCGTGCGGCCATATCCGCGGCCGACATGCCGAGGCCCTGATCGGAGATCTCGATGGCGATTCCCTTGCCGACCGTCCCGCTGGTGACCTCGACGGACGAGTCGGGCGGAGAGAACGCGGTGGCATTGTCGGCCAGTTCCGCCAAGAGGTGGATGATATCGGTGACGGCCGCGCCGACGATCTGTGTCTCCGGCAGTTTCCGGACATGAATTCTGGTGTAGTCCAGTGATTCCGCGGCCGCACCGCGAACCACATCGACCAGCGGCACCGGATGACGCCACTTTCGGCCCGGCTGTTCCCCGCCGAGCACGATGAGGTTCTCGGAATTGCGGCGAGCCCGAGTCGCCAGGTGGTCGAGCTGGAACAGCAACGTCAGCCGGTCCGATTCCTGTTCCTCCCGCTCGGCTTTGTCGAGCAGGGCCAACTGGCGGTGCACCACCCCCTGCGAGCGGTGGGCGATTTTGACGAACACCGCGTTCACGCCCGCCCGGGTTTTCGCCTCGGCCACCGCCGCCGCCACCGCCGCCTGGTGCGCGCGGTTGAAGGCGTCGGCGACGTGGCCGATCTCGTCGGTTCCGAAATCCAATCGGTCCGCGGCCTCATCGAATTCCTCGCCGCCCGAAAGTCGCCGGATGGTGTCCGGCAGCCGCTCGTCGGCCAATTCCAGCGTTTCCCGGCGTAGCCGACGCAGGCGCGCGATGAACCTGTTGGCCAGGACCAGCGCCGCAAGGAACGCCACCAGCGCGAGCGAGAGCACGCCCGCCCCGGCGGCCAGCGAGTTCCGGTTGAGTCGATTGCCCTGTTCGGTCGCTTCGAAATGCGCGTCGACGCTCTGAGCCTCCCACAGGCCCAGTAGATCGCGCCGGACCTTGCCGGCGACCTGCTGCCATTCGGTCAGCGTCAGTGGCAGCTCATCGACGGATATGCCGGAGGAAGAACCGGTGACCGGGCCATGCTCGAGGATCGCGTCCTCCATGGCGCGCAGCCGCTGCCAATCCGAGCCGGCGGTGATCGCCTTCCATCGGTCCAGGTGTGCCCCCTGGAGCACCGACCCGACATAGGCGATCTCGCCTCGCCCGTCGCCGATATAGCCGGCCAACTCCACCAGCAACTCCGGCGACAACTGCCCGGTGAGCAGCACCAGCGAACCCAATCCGCTGGTGCGCGATATGGATTCGGCGGCCCGCAGCGCATGGACCGACTTGTACAGCTCGACCGCGATATGGGAATCGGGCGCGACGCTCGCCGAGATCAGCCAGCCGTTGATGATGGCCGCCACCGCCATGCTGTACGCGGTGAACGCGTCCGCGGCCGGGATCGTGCGCGCATCGATGGCGGCGCGCAGGGCAGGCACCTTCTGGCCGACACCGACCCGGAAGAATCCTTCCTTCAGGTCGGGCCGCAATTCCGACAACGCATTGGCTTGGGCCACCACCGCCGCGTATCCCACATCGGATTGCTTGCGCGCCTCGGCCAATGCGAGCCCCGTCGAGGCGTCCCCGGCCAGGAACAGCAGCGAAAGCCTGCGCTCCTCCTGGAAGGCTTCGATCATCATGATCGACGGCCCGGAGGTGCCACGCGCCAGCTCGGCGAACCGATTGGCCTCCCGTCCGCTCTGCACCAGATAGGCAGATCCGCCCACCCCGACCGCGAGGAGCGCGACGCTCGGGATGAGAACGATGACCAGCACCCTGGTCCGGACACTGACGACCCGCCGCCACCGCGCGGAGGTCATATCGAGGAATCTACTGCTGAACACCGAATTATCGCCTACCTGCAAGTCTGGCTACGTGCCAGTGGTGCAGGCAAAGTTAGTCACCGAAACGTCGCTCCCGCAGCACTTTCGCTGATTGGGCCGATGATCCGAACCGGCGATAATCCGGTGTGCGACGACCGCGCGGAATCAGCCCCGGAGCAGGGCGCGCGACATGACGACGCGCTGGATCTGGTTGGTGCCCTCGTAGATCTGGGTGATCTTCGCGTCGCGCATCATGCGCTCCACCGGGAAATCGGTGGTGTAGCCGGCGCCACCGAAGAGCTGCACCGCGTTGGTGGTGACCTCCATGGCCACATCGGAGGCGAAGCACTTGGCGGCCGCGGAGATGAAGCCCAGGTTCTTCTCACCGCGCTCGGCGCGAGCGGCCGAGGTGTAGACCATCAGGCGCGCGGCCTCGATCTTCATGGCCATATCGGCCAGCATGAACTCGGTGTTCTGGAAGCTGGCGATGGTCTTGCCGAACTGCTTGCGGTCCTTGGTGTAGGCGATGGCCGCGTCCAGGGCGCCCTGCGCGATACCGACGGCCTGCGCGCCGATGGTCGGGCGGGTGTGATCCAAGGTCTGCAGCGCGGTCTTGAAACCGGTGCCGGGCTCGCCGATGATGCGGTCGCCGGGCACCTTGCAGTTCTCGAAGTACAGCTCGGCGGTCGGGGAACCCTTGATGCCCAGCTTGTGCTCGAGCGGGCCCACGACGAAGCCCTCGTCATCGGAGTGCACCATGAACGCGGAGATACCGTTGGCGCCCTTGTCGGGGTCGGTCACGGCCATGACGGTGTACCAATCGGACTTGCCGCCGTTGGTGATCCAACACTTGGAGCCGTTGATGATCCAGCCGTCGCCGTCCTGGCGGGCCCGGGTGCGCATGGAGGCCGCGTCGGAGCCGGCCTCACGCTCGGACAGCGCGTAGGACGCCATCCTGCCCGCGACGATATCGGCGAGGACCTTGGTCTTCAGCTCCTCGGAACCGTTGAGGATCAGGCCCATGGTGCCGAGCTTGTTGACCGCGGGGATCAGCGAGGAGGATCCGCAGACCCGGGCGACCTCTTCGATCACGATGCAGGTGGCCACCGAGTCGGCGCCCTGGCCGCCGTACGCCTCCGGCACGTGCACAGCGTTGAAGCCCGCGGCGTTCAGCGCGGTGAGCGCCTCTTCGGGGAAGCGGGAGTTACCGTCGACGTCCTTGGCGTGCGGGGCGATTTCCTTCTCCGCCAGCCCGCGGATGGCACCGCGCAGTTCGTCGTGGAAGTCCTCGAGCTTGAAGAGATCGAAATCCGGGTTTCCCGCCATGGGGCACACTCCTGGCTGTGTCGTGATCGATGTCGGCACTCAGTGCCACATTAATCGCTTAGTATACGCAGCGCTATCGGACGACATGCAGATACCGAATGGCACTGAGTGTCAGTTCACACGTCGGTTTCGGAATCCAGCGTACCCAGCTTGCGGGTCACCAGATCGGCTATCCGGCGCGGCGGCATGTCCCGCGGAAACACCGCGACCACCAGCTCATCGGCCCCGCGCCGCGCGACCTGACCGCGCGGAATCACCGCCAGCTGCACCCGCAGATCGGCCGCACCCGCATCCGACTCGCCCCGGGCCATCCGCCGCAGCAGATAGTTGTGCGTCGCCGTCACCGCCGCGGTGAACTGCACCCGGGCCAGATCCGGCGCATCGGGCAGCCGGTCGCGCAGGAAGTCGATGAACAGCCGGTCGTACCGGAACACCGCCACGATCTCGCGTTCGCGCAACGCAGGCACCTGACGCACCACCCGATACCGCCGGGCCGCGATATCGCGCCACTGGGTGAACCGCTCGAACACCCCGACCACCGCGTCGCACACCGCGTCCCACGGATCCGCCTGCGACGCCGCCAGATCCGCTGCCGCCTGCGCCAGTTGCGCCTCGTGATCGGCGAAGATCACGTCCTCCTTGGAGCGGAACTGCCGGAAGAACGTCCGGCGGCTGATCCCCGCCGCCTCCGCGATCTCGTCGACAGTCGTCGCCTCGTACCCCTGCTCGGCGAACAACCGCAGCGCCTGATCCACCACCGCCAGCCGGAACTGCGCGGCGTCCTCGGCGACCATCAGCCCAGCAGTTTGTCGCGCAGCGCCTGGTCCTTGTCGAGCACCATCTGCTCGAGACCGGCCTGGAACCGCTCCATGCGGGAACGCAGGTCGGGGTCGTGGGCGGCGAGAATACGGACGGCGAGCAGACCCGCGTTGCGAGCGCCGCCGATGGAGACCGTGGCCACCGGGACACCGGCCGGCATCTGCACGATCGACAGCAGCGAATCCATGCCGTCCAAGTACTTCAGCGGCACGGGGACGCCGATGACCGGGAGCGGGGTGGCCGAGGCGACCATGCCGGGCAGGTGGGCGGCGCCACCCGCGCCCGCGATGATCACCTGGACGCCGCGCCCCGCGGCCTCGCGCGCGTAATCGAGCATGCGCTGCGGAGTGCGGTGCGCGGACACGACGCCGACCTCGAAGCGAATATCGAACTCCGCCAAGGCTTCCGCGGCGGCCTCCATGGTGGGCCAGTCGGAATCGCTGCCCATGATCAGGCCAACTTGCGCAGTGCTCATGCGTGGGGATCCCATCCGTCGGTCCAAACCGCGTGCGACATCCAATGCGCCGCCCGCTCTGCCTGCTCCCGCACCACCGCGACATCGTCGCCGAGCACATTGACGTGCCCGATCTTGCGGTCCGGGCGTTCGCTCTTGCCGTACATGTGCACCTTCGCCTGCGGCAGCCGCGCGAACAGGTGATGCAGGCGCTCATCCATCGACATCGCCGGAGCCTGCGGCGCGCCCAGGATATTGGCCATCACCGTGACTGGAGCCAGCGGAGTGGTGTCACCCAGCGGATAGTCCAGCACCGCGCGCAGATGCTGCTCGAACTGGCCGGTGCGGGCACCGTCCATACCCCAGTGACCGGAATTGTGCGGGCGCATGGCGAGCTCGTTGATCAGCAGCTCGCCGTCGTGGGTCTCGAACAGCTCCACCGCCATCGCGCCGACCACGCCCAGCTCCCGCGCCAGGTTCAGCGCCAGCGACTCCGCTTGCAGCGCAAGCTCCTCGGACAGGTCGGGGGCCGGGGCCAGCACCACCGCGCACTGGCCGTTGCGCTGGACCGTCTCCACCACCGGCCAGGTCGCCGCCTGCCCGTACGGCGAGCGCGCCACCATCGCCGACAGCTCCCGCTTCAAATCGACCTTCGCCTCGGCCAGCAGCCGCACACCGTGCGCGAGCTGCTCGGCCACGACCGCCTCGGCGGCGGCCGGGTCGGCGGGCATCCACACCCCGCGACCGTCGTAGCCGCCACGCACCGCCTTCAACACGAACGGCCAGCCGTGCTCGTCGCCGAAGCGCACCGCCTCGGCGGGCGCGGTCACCGCGGTGAACGCGGGCACCGGCAGACCCAGTTCGGCCAGCTTGGTGCGCATGGCCAGCTTGTCCTGGGCGAACACCAGCGCCGACGGCGGCGGCTGCACGTTCACACCCTCGGCGACCAGCGCCTCCAGATGCTCGGTCGGCACACCCTCGTGGTCGAAGGTGAGCGCGTGCGAACCCACGGCGGCCTTGCGCAGCGCGGCCAGATCGTTATGGCTGCCGAGCACGATCTCCGGGCTGACCTGGGCGGCCGGGTCCTCGGGACGCTCGGCCAGCACGCGCAGCCGCTGACCGAGCGCGATCGCGGCCTGATGCGTCATCCGCGCCAGCTGACCGCCGCCGACCATGGTCACGGTGGGCAGCGCGGAAGAATCGGAGAATCGTGCGGGGGTCACGTCTGGCAATCTTGTCATGTGCGGGCCGAATGAGCGCTACCGGTACACTCGATCCTTGTGTCATTCGTCGACGGCGTAGTCAACGTTCTCCCCAGACCCCTGGCGGAGATCGCTTTCCGCCACCACGAGCTGATCAAGTTCGCGATCGTCGGGGGCATCACATTCGTCATCGACAGCGGCATCTTCTACGTGCTCAAGCTGAGCGTACTCACCGAGAAGCCGGTCACCGCCAAGATCATCTCCGGCGTCATCGCCGTCATCGCGTCCTACATCCTCAACCGCGAATGGTCCTTCCGTAATCGCGGCGGGCGCGAACGCCACCACGAAGCACTGCTGTTCTTCGCCGTCAGCGGCGTCGGCGTGGTGCTGAGCTTCCTGCCGCTGTGGGTCTCGAGCTACGTCTTCGATCTACGTGTGCCCGCGGTCAGCCTGATGGTGGAGAACATCGCCGACTTCATCAGCGCGTTCATCATCGGCAACCTGTTGCAGATGGCGTTCCGGTTCTGGGCCATGCGGCGCTGGGTGTTCCCTGACGAAATGAACCAGCTGGTCGAGGAATTCGAAGACGAGTTCCTGTTCGAGGAAGAGCAGCTGGGCCACAGCTAACGCGGTTCGGCGATCACGGCGTTCGAGGCGATCCGCGGGGTCGTGGCCCCCAGGAAGACCGCGAACAGCGCCGGCCGACGCCGCTGCAATTCCAGTCGCCCGCCGTCCGCCTCGATCAGCGCCCGGGCCAGTGCGAGCCCCACCCCGGTCGAACCTCCGGCCGAGAAACCCCGGTCGAAGATGTGCGGCGCGAGCTCGTCCCGCACACCCTCCCCCTCGTCGGCGACCTCCACACACACCAGCGGTTCGCGCGCACTGCCGCGCTCGGCCTCACCGCCCGCCAGCACCGAGGGCCGCACCGTACGCACCGACACCGTGCAGGTGCCGCCACCGTGCATCAGGGCGTTGTCGACCAGCACCGCGACCGCCTCCCGCAACCGCTGCCCGGTGATCGGCGCCCGCAATGTCTTGTCCCCGGTGAGCACCAGGGTCCGGCCCGCCTCGTTGAACGGGTGCCGCCACTCCGCGACCACACCGCGCAGCTCGTCCATCACCGGAATCGGGTCCCGGTCGGCGGCGTCCTCGTCGCGGGACGCGCGCACCAGATCGTCGATGGCGTCGGTGAGCCGGTCGACCTGTGCCATCGCCTCCTCCGCCTCGTGAACCACCTCCGGATCGGTGTGCGCGGACAGCTCGTCCAGGCGCAGGCGCACCGCGGTCAGCCGGGAACGCAGCTGATGCGAGACATCCGCGACCAGCGCGTGCTCGCGCTGCAACCGCCCGGCGATCTCCACCGTCGCGGAATCGAGCACATCGGAGACCCGATCCAGTTCGGAGATGCCGTGCCGGCGCGGGTCGGGCCGGAAATCACCCATGGCCAGGCGCGCGGCCCGCGCCGCCACATCACGCAGCGGATCGGCCACCCGGCGCGCGGTCACCACCGCGACCGTCACCGCCGCGCCCAGCGAGGCCAGCACCGCCAGCGCCACCGCCGCGACCGCCTGCCGCTGCTTGACGTGCATCGGCCCGGCCGGCACCTCCAGCCGCAGCGACCCCGAGGTGCCCATGGCCAGTGATTCCATCAGCGGATCCGGCACCTCGGCCGCGCCGATATCGATGCGCGAGGCACTGTCCTGCGGCGTCGGATAGACGATGGTGAGCTTGCCGTCCTTGGGCACCAGCGGACGCACCGTGCGGATATCCAAACCGCCGCGGACCAGCCCGTCGGCCTGCTCCTGCGCGATCACCTCCAGCGCGATCCGATCCAGCCGGCCACGCAGATCGGTGCGGGTGATGTCCTCCACCCACAACCAGGCGGTATAGATCAGCGGCACGCCGAGGATCACCGTGGTGAGGGTCAGCACGGTGAGCATGGACCGCAGAATTCGGCGGCGCACCTCAGCGGCTCACACGATGTCGGCCACGCCGCGCCACTACCGGGCTCATGCCGAGTTCAGCCGGAAACCGACACCGCGCACCGTGACGATGCGCCGCTCGGCCATCGGGCCCTCGTCACCGATCTTGCGGCGCAGCCACGACATGTGCATGTCGAGGGTCTTGGAACCGCGCAGCTCCGCGTCACCCCAGACCTCGCGCAGGATGGTCTCGCGCGGCACCACCTGACCGGCCCGGTCGATCAGCACCTTGAGCAGCTCGTATTCCTTGTTCGCCAAACCGATCTCGACGCCGTTGACCAGGACGCGGCGCGCGGCGGGCTCCAGCCGGATCCCACCCACCTCCACCGTCTCGTCGCCGATTCCGCTGCGGCGCAACAGGGCTCGCACCCGGGCCAGCAGTTCGGCGAGCCGGAACGGTTTGCCGACGTAGTCGTCGGCGCCCGCGTCCAGACCCACCACGAAATCGACCTCGTCGGTGCGCGCGGTGAGCATCAGCACCGCCAGATCGGCGCCGCGGGCGCGCACCTGACGGCACACCTCCAGCCCGTCCATCCCCGGCAGGCCGAGATCCAGGATGAGCAGATCGTGTCCGCCCTCCAGGGCGCGGCGTAGCACGTTCGGCCCGAAACTCTCGACGGTGACCGTGTAGCCCTCACGCCCCAGCGCGCGGGAAAGCGGTGCGGCGATGGCCTCGTCGTCCTCGGCGAGCAGTACGGCGGTCATGGAACCAGGTTACGGGCCCCACTGCGGATCGGCGGGACGGCGCTCCTCATCGAACACCTGGTGGTAGAGCAGATGATGCACCTGCTGGACCTGTGGGATGTCATCGAATTCCAGCGGCTCCTCCGACGAGGAGCCGATGATCAGCGTGCCGGTGCCCAGCATTCGATCGAAGAGTCCGTGCCGGAACTGCACACTCGAGATCCGGCTCATCGGAATATCGATACCGGTGTGGGTGAGCACGCCCTGGCGCACCAGCACCCGCCGATCGGTGACCAGGAAATGCGTCGACTTCCAGCTCAGGACGGGCGCCGCGCAGCGCCAGGCGAGCACACCCAGCCACAGCGCCAGGATCACCAGCAGCACGACGGTGCGCGCGGAGCCCTCCAGACGCCGGGAGGCAAGTCCCCCAAGGAAACCCGCGACGGCGGTGGCCAGCACCAGCGTCACGACGGGCCAGAACAGCATCTTCCAATGCGGATGGCGATGCAGGACGAGCCGCTCATCCGGGGCCAGCGCCTCCTCGGGGGAACCCATGGTCGAACCCTACCGCTCGAAGATGCCAGAATGCCTGACACCGAGCCCGGCGTGCTGCCACAATCGTCAGCCTGCGTGGGTCGATCTCTTTCGCGTCGGCAAGTTTTGCACTGCTCAAGTTCTGTCCTGCTCGAAAAGCCATGTTCGACAAAGACCGTGGAGGCGTGTGTGACCAGGGACCTGACCCAGCTGGAAATCCTCACCGAATTGGAGCCGGTGGCCGAGGCGAACCTGAACCGGCACCTGTCGATGACCAAGGACTGGCACCCGCACGACTACGTCCCGTGGGACGAGGGCCGCAACTTCGCGGCCATGGGCGGAACCGACTGGGACCCAGAACAATCCACGCTGAGCGAGGTCGCCAAGGCGGCCATGATCACCAACCTGCTCACCGAGGACAACCTGCCCTCCTACCACCGCGAGATCGCCGAGCACTTCGGCATGGACGGCGCGTGGCGCACCTGGGTCGGCCGCTGGACCGCCGAGGAGAACCGGCACGGCATCGTCATGCGCGACTACCTGGTGGTCACCCGCGGCGTCGACCCGGTCGCCCTGGAGAACGCGCGCATGGCGCACATGACCAATGGCGTGCACTCCCCGGACAATTGGGGTGGATTCCTGGTCAATGTCGCCTACGTGACCTTCCAGGAGCTGGCCACCCGGGTCAGCCACCGCAATACCGGCCGCGCCTGCGACGACCCGATCGCCGACCGCATGCTCCAGCGCATCGCCGCCGACGAGAACCTGCACATGATCTTCTACCGCAACCTGTGCGCGGCCGGTCTGGACCTGGTGCCCGATCAGGCGATGGAGGCGATCACCGTCATCCTCGAGCATTTCGTCATGCCCGGCTACGGCATGCCGAACTTCCGCCGCAACGGCGTGCTCATGGCCAAGCACGGCATCTACGACCTGCGCCAGCACCTCGAGGAAGTGGTGCAGCCGTGCCTGAAGAAGTGGGAGATCTTCGAACGCACCGACTTCGGCCCGCGCGGCGAGCAGGCCCGCGACCGGCTCGGCGAATTCCTGCTGAAGCTGGAGCAGGACGTACTCAAGTTCGAGGAGCAGCGCGACCGCATGCTGGCCCGCGAAGCCGCCCGCGGTCTGCTGCCCGTCTCCTGAGTTCAGCCCTCGGCGCGCAGGTGGGTGACGTCGCCCGCCGAGACGGCCCGGTCGCCGATCAGGAGGCGGCCGTGGTCGTCGATGCCGGTGGCGACGCCCGTCAGCACCTCGCCGCCCGGCAGTTCGGCCCGGACCTCGGCGCCGATGGTGACGCAGCGCGCGCGGTAGTCGTCGAGCAGGCTCCCGATGTCCCAGCCCGCGGCGCGCCAGGTGTCGAAGCGGCGAGCGAACTCGGTCAGCAGCGCGCAAACCAGCGTGGTGCGATCGAGTTCGGTCGCACCGGCCAACAGCAGCGAAGTCGCGTGCGGCACCGGCAGTTCCGCCTCGGTCAGACTGACGTTGACGCCGACGCCGACCACCACCGCGGGTGCGTCACCGCTGGTGGCGACCTCGGCGAGAATCCCGGCGACCTTGCCTGCCCGCGCCGACCGCGATCCGCCGCCGATCAGCACATCGTTGGGCCACTTCAGGTTCGCGTCCACGCCCGCGGTGGCGCGCAGCGCGTCCACCACGGCGATACCGGTCAGCAGCGGCAGCCAGCCCAGCACCTCGGGTGCGATCCCGCGCAGACGCACCAGCATCGACATCGAGATCTGGGCGCGCGGCGGACTCACCCAGGTGCGCGCGTGCCGTCCCCGCCCGGCCTGCTGCGCCTCCGCCAGCAGCACCGTCTGATCGATACCCGGTTCGCTCGCGCGGGCGATCAGGTCGGCGTTGGTCGAGCCGGTCGACTCCACCACCTCGATGCCGGAATAGAAGGACAACTCGGCGACGACGCGCCGCAGCTGTTCTATATCCAGGGGCGGGCGCGGCACGGAATCCATCGAAGGCGTTTGCACAATCGGCCACGCTACTCGGTGCCGGGCACACATCGTAGGAGGTGAACGCCCTGTTCGCGGCGTCGCCGGAATGATCTAGCTGCGTTTTTCGTACTCGCGGGTAGCCCCACTCAGGTTAGTGAGGGCAACTGTCACTGGTTACACTCCGGAGCCATGACGAGTGTCCAGCAGCAGTCTGCGCCTGAACCGGCAGACGCCCCCGATATCCACACCACCGCTGGGAAGCTGGCCGACCTGCGGAATCGTCTGGACGAAGCCAAGCACCCGATGGGTGAGGCCGCGGTCGACAAGGTGCACGCCAAGGGCAAGATGACCGCCCGCGAACGCATCCTCGCACTGCTCGACGAAGGCAGTTTCGTCGAACTCGACGCGCTGGCCCGCCACCGCAGCGTCAACTTCGGGCTGGAGAGCAACCGGCCGCTCGGCGACGGCGTCGTCACCGGCTACGGCACCATCGACGGCCGCGACGTCTGCATCTTCAGCCAGGACGTCACCGTCTTCGGCGGCAGCCTCGGCGAGGTCTACGGCGAGAAGATCGTCAAGGTGATGGACCTGGCGCTCAAGACCGGCCGCCCGCTCGTCGGCATCAACGAAGGCGCGGGCGCGCGCATCCAGGAGGGTGTCGTCTCGCTCGGCCTCTACGGCGAGATCTTCCACCGCAATATCCAGGCCTCCGGCGTGATCCCGCAGATCTCGCTGATCATGGGCCCGGCCGCGGGCGGGCACGTCTACTCCCCAGCGCTCACCGACTTCGTGGTCATGGTCGACGGCACCTCGCAGATGTTCGTCACCGGCCCGGACGTGATCAAGACCGTCACCGGTGAAGACGTCACCATGGAAGACCTGGGCGGCGCGCACACCCACATGACGAAATCCGGTGTGGCGCACTATGTCGCCTCCGGCGAGCAGGACGCCCTGGACTACGTCAAGGATCTGCTGTCCTACCTGCCGAGCAACAACCGCGCCGAAGCGCCCCGGTTCCCGGCCACCGACCCGATCTCCGGCGCCATCGAGGACTCGCTCACCGACGAGGACCGCGAGCTCGACGCGATCATCCCGGACTCGCCGAACCAGCCCTACGACATGCACGAGGTCATCCGTCGTCTGCTCGACGACGACGAATTCCTCGAGGTGCAGGCCGAGCGCGCGATGAACATCATCGTCGGCTTCGGCCGGGTCGACGGCCGCAGCGTCGGCATCGTCGCCAACCAGCCCACCCAGTTCGCGGGCTGCCTGGACATCGACGCCTCGGAGAAGGCCGCGCGCTTCGTGCGCACCTGCGATGCCTTCAACATCCCGATCATCACGCTGGTCGACGTGCCCGGCTTCCTGCCCGGCACCGGCCAGGAGTACAACGGCATCATCCGGCGTGGCGCCAAGCTGCTCTACGCCTACGGCGAGGCCACTGTGGGCAAGATCACGATCATCACCCGCAAGGCCTACGGCGGCGCCTACGACGTGATGGGCTCCAAGCACATGGGCGCCGACGTCAACCTGGCCTGGCCCACCGCGCAGATCGCCGTCATGGGCGCCTCCGGCGCGGTCGGATTCGTCTACCGCAAGCAGCTTTCCGAAGCCGCCAAGAGCGGCGGTGACGTGGACGCCCTGCGCCTGGAACTGCAGAATGAGTACGAGGACACCCTGGTGAACCCGTATGTGGCCGCCGAACGCGGTTACGTCGACGCGGTCATCCCGCCCTCGCACACCCGCGGTCAGATCGTGTCGGCGCTGCGGCTGCTGGAACGCAAGATGGTGACACTGCCGCCGAAGAAGCACGGCAACATCCCGCTGTAGCGGCGCGATAGTGTTTCGCGATACGTCTGCGGAGAAGCGACAGAGAGGATCTGGCACTGTGACGACCGTGGCAGAAGAAGATGTGTTGACCGCCGTCGAGTTGGAACTCACCGTCGACCCGATCGCGGACGAGGCGCCTGCCGCCGTGGCCACGGACGCGACGGGCCAGCCGCTGTTCCGCGTCGTCAAGGGCGCGCCGACCGATGTCGAGCTCGCGGCACTGGTCTGCGTGTTCGGCGCGGCCGCCAACAGCGCTGCCGCGGCGGCCGATTCGGGCCCGCAGGATCTGTGGGGCCGGCCGACGATGCTGCACCGCGGCACCTCGCCCTTCTCCCCGTACGCGTATCCCCAACTGTCGCACCTGCGTTGAGCACGCTGGGATCGACCCAGCCCACCGGTTCGGTCCGCCCCGCCGGCCAGCCACCCCGGGTGCTCGTACTCGGTTCCGCCTCACCCGCCCGCCGGGAGGTGCTCCGCTCCGCGGGCATCGATCCGGTGGTGCGGGTCTCCGACGTCGACGAGGACGCTGTCGCCGCGGCCCTGCCCGCGGGCTCGGCCCCCGAGGTCGTCGTCGTGGAGCTGGCCCGCGCCAAGGCCGAATCGGTGGCCGCCGCGGGCGACATTCCCGCCGATTGCGTTCTCGTCGGCTGTGATTCGATGCTGCTCGTCGACGGGGTGCTGCAGGGCAAGCCGCGCACGCCCGAGGTGGCGCGAGCCCGCTGGGCCGAGATGGCCGGCCGCAGCGCCGACCTGCTGACCGGGCACTGTGTGCTGCGCATCCAGGACGGCGCCGTCGCCGCGGTCGCCGTCGATTGCAGTTCCACCACCGTGCATTTCGCCGCTCCGGATCCCGCGGAACTCGACGCCTACATCGCCACCGGCGAACCGCTCCAGGTGGCGGGCGCGTTCACACTGGACGGCATGGGCGGCTGGTTCGTGGATCGGATCGAGGGCGATCCGTCCAGTGTCATCGGGATCGGGTTACCACTGCTGCGCCGACTGCTTGGCGACGTTGGGGTCACCGTTGCGCAGCTGTGGGGGCATCCGACCCGCTGACGGCGGCGCCAATACCGGTTCCGGGGCGGGACTCTCGGCCCCGACCGCCACCGGCGTGGCCTCGCGGCGCGCCAGCAGTTCCAATCGCGCGACGCACAGTTCCGGCTCCACGAACGGCAGCAGCCGGGCGCTGACGGTATCGCGGCCGCCGTTGCGGTCCAGTACTTCCTGGATCAAGCCCAGGTGCACACCGCACACCACCTCGGAGTGGGTGCGGGCCAGATCGCGCAGCGGGCACGCCGTCATCCGGATCAGTACCTGATCCTCGGGTTCGGCCGCCTCCGGGTCGCGTTCCGGGGCGAAGCCCAGTTCCGAGAGCAGGGTCATGGTGACCTCGCGGGCGTCCTCGAGTGAATCCACGGGATGATCACCGGCGTCCAGCTTGGCGCCCCAGGCGCGGCCCGCGGTGATCGCGGCGTCGGAGCGGCGGCGCGGATCGTTGCCGAGCTGATCGGCGAGCACCTGCGCGAGTTCCTGATAGCCGACCGAGCGTTGCACGGCGCTGTAGCCGATACGCGGGCGACCACGGCCGCGCGGGGGTTGCTGGAACTGGCGTACCAGCGATTCCTTGGTCAGGACATCGAGGTGGAAGCGGACGGTCGTGACGTGCTGTCCGGTGATTCGGGCCAGTTCCTGGGCATCGAGCGGCTCGCTGGCGCCACGTAGGATCGCGAGCAGTCGCCGTCGCGGCCACGAATCGGACATAGCTCACCCCTCCTCCCGGGAGACTTTATCGGATGCGGGTGCGATTTATTCGCCCATTCAGCCGATTTGTGATCTGACATGAGATTCAACAACCCAGCACACATACCATCGTTATGCAGCACGAACCGCCGAAACCATCGTCTACCTCGCCTGAAGGATCCCTATCGTGCCCGTCGCCCCGGACCTAGCCACTACCTTCGGAAGTTACGCACATCCTCACCGATTAGTAACCACAGAGTGGCTGTCGGCAAACATCGGCGCGCCGGGTCTGAAGATCATCGAGTCCAACGAGGACGTCCTGCTATATGACATCGGTCACGTCCCCGGCGCGATCAAGATCGACTGGCGAGGCGATCTGAGCGATCCGGTCACCCGCGACTATCTCGACGGCGAACGCTTCACCGAACTCATGCGCGCCAAGGGCATCGACCGCGACGACACCGTGGTGCTCTACGGCGACCGGTACAACGCGCAGGCCGCCCACACACTGTGGCTGTTCACACTGTTCGGACACCCGGACGTGCGCCTGCTCGACGGCGGTCGCGCGGCCTGGCTGTCCGAGGAACGCGACACCACCTTCGACGTGACCTATCCGGTGCGCAGCGCCTACCCCGAGGTCGAACGCGACGACCGCACCGCGCGCGCCTTCCGCGACGACGTCTTGGGGCACCTGGGCAAGCCGCTGGTGGATGTGCGCGCACCGGAGGAGTACGCGGGCGAGGAGGCGTCGGCGCTGCGCGCCGGGCACATTCCGACCGCGCGCAATATCGAGTGGACGCAGGCGATCGGCGCGGGCGGGCGCTTCCGGTCCCGGGCCGAACTCGACGAGCTCTACCGCGGACTCACCGATTCCGACGACCTCATCGTCTACAGCCGGATCGGCGAGCGCTCCAGCCTGAGCTGGTTCGTGCTCACCTATCTGCTGGGATTCCGGACCGTCCGCAACTACGACGGATCCTGGGCGGAATGGGGCAACTCGGTCCGGATGCCGATTGTCAGGGGGGCTGAACCCGGGATGATCCCGCCCGCGCCCGCCTGAGCGCTGCCACACACCCGATACGCAGGTGTGATGTGCGACCTACTGTCGAGTAGGGCTATCCGAGTTCGGGTTCTATTGGCAGACTGCCTACACTCGCCCGAGATGTAAATTGTCGACCCACGGGAGCGGAAGCCTGCGCAGCCCCATCCCCGCGAAGCGACCAAAGATTGCAAACCAGGAGGCTCAGTGCCCAGCCATGCCAGCGCGCGAATCACGAAGGTACTCGTAGCCAATCGAGGCGAGATCGCCGTGCGCGTGATCCGGGCGGCCAAGGACGCCGGAATCGGTAGCGTCGCGGTCTACGCGGAACCCGATGCCGAGGCCCCCTTCGTGCAACTCGCCGACGAAGCCTTCGCCCTGGGCGGCCAGACCTCGGCCGAGTCGTACCTCGTGTTCGACAAGATCCTCGACGCCGCCGCCAAGTCCGGCGCCGACGCCATCCACCCCGGCTACGGCTTCCTGTCCGAGAACGCCGAATTCGCCCAGGCCGTCATCGACGCCGGGCTGATCTGGATCGGCCCGTCCCCGCAGTCCATCCGCGACCTCGGCGACAAGGTCACCGCCCGCCACATCGCCGAGCGCGCCAGCGCGCCGATGGCCGCGGGCACCAAGGACCCGGTCAAAAACGCCGACGAGGTCGTCGAATTCGCCAAGCAGTACGGCGTTCCGGTCGCCATCAAAGCCGCCTTCGGTGGTGGCGGCCGCGGCATGAAGGTCGCGCACACCATCGAGGAGATCCCCGAACTCTTCGACTCCGCCACCCGTGAGGCCATCGCCGCCTTCGGCCGCGGCGAATGCTTCGTCGAGCAGTACCTGGACAAGGCCCGCCACGTCGAAGCACAGGTCATCGCCGACAAGCACGGCAACGTCGTGGTCGCGGGCACGCGCGACTGCTCGCTGCAGCGCCGCTTCCAGAAGCTGGTCGAGGAAGCGCCCGCGCCGTTCCTCTCCGACGAGGTGCGCAGCAAGATCCACGAATCCGCCAAGCGGATCTGCCGCGAAGCGGGCTACTACGGCGCCGGCACCGTCGAATACCTGGTGCAGGGCGAGACGGTGTCCTTCCTCGAGGTGAACACCCGCCTCCAGGTCGAGCACCCCGTCACCGAGGAAACTGCGGGCATCGACCTGGTACGCCAGCAGTTCCGCATCGCCGAGGGCCACGAACTGTCGATCAAGGAAGACCCGACTCCGCGCGGGCACTCCTTCGAGTTCCGGATCAACGGCGAAGACGCCGGACGTGGCTTCCTGCCCGCCCCCGGCCCGGTCGCGGTCTACAAGGAGCCGACCGGCCCCGGCGTGCGCGTCGACTCCGGCGTGGTGCAGGGCAGCGTCATCGGCGGCCAGTTCGACTCCATGCTGGCCAAGCTGATCGTCACCGGCGAGAACCGTGACCAGGCGCTGCAGCGCGCCCGCCGCGCGCTCGCCGAATTCGAGGTCGACGGCCTGGCCACCGTCATCCCGTTCCACCGGGCCATCGTCGAAGACCCGGCCTTCGTGGGCGACGGCGAGAAGTTCGACGTCTACACCAAGTGGATCGAAACCGAGTGGGTCAACACCGTCGAGCCGTTCACCCCGGGTGCGGCCGCCGAAGACGACGACGAGGCGCTGCCGCGGCAGAAGGTCGTCGTCGAGGTCGGTGGGCGACGCGTCGAGGTGTCGCTGCCGGGCAACTTCACCGTCGGCGGTGGCGCGGGCAACGGCGCCGGTGCGATCCGCAAGAAGCCCAAGCCGCGCAAGCGCGGCGGAGCGGGCGGCGGCGCCGCCTCCGGTGACGCGGTCACCGCGCCCATGCAGGGCACCGTGGTCAAGGTCGCCGTGGCCGAAGGCCAGACCGTCGAGGCAGGCGACCTGATCGTCGTGCTCGAGGCCATGAAGATGGAGAACCCGGTCAACGCGCACAAGTCGGGCGTGGTCACCGGTTTGTCCGTCGAGGCGGGCGCCGCGATCACCCAGGGCACCGTGCTGGCGGAGATCAAGTAGACAAGCATTACCGCAAGCGGGCGTGGACGACTGTTCACGCCCGCTTCGCGTTGCCGTCCTGATCCGCCCGCGGCGACCTGTCGTATGGTGGTCCGGTGACCAGCTCCACTGTTGCCGAGGTGATTCGGGGACGCAGTACCGCCGGAAACCGCACGGACGGGAACCGGCTGGTCCTCGTCATCGAAGGCGGCGGCAGTCGCGGCGTCTACGCCGGCGGCATGGTGTGCGCGCTCGAGGAACTCGGGCTCGGCGGCATCTTCGACGCGGTGTACGGCACCTCGGCGGGCGCGCTCAACGGTGCCTGGTTCCTCAGCGGCCGGGTCGTGCCCGGCATGCGGACCTGGACCGACCCCATGATCCTGCGGCGCACCGTCGATTCGGCGCGCATGCTGCGCGGCCGCCGGGCATTCGACCTGCACTGGCTGGTCGAGCAGGTCTACGACGGGATCGAGCCGATGGACTTCCCGGCGATCCTGGGCAACCCGACGACCTTCCATCCCGTGGCCACCGATATCCGCACCGGGCTCGCGGTCGATCTGCATCCGTTCATCACCGACAAACCGACCTTGCAGACCGCGCTGCGGGCCTCGGCCGGGCTGCCGATTCTGGCGGGGCCGCCGGTGCCGCTGGGCGACGCCGCCTATCTCGACGGTGGGCTGGCGGAATCGGTGCCGATTCGGATGGCGGTGCGCGACGGCGCCACCCACGCCCTGGTGTTGCGCACCCGGCGCGTCGACGAGACGCGACCGCGCGACCCCTTCCTGCATCAGGTGGTCGGCGGCGGATATCTGCGACTACGCGCGCCCGGCGCCTATCGCGCCTGGAGCGCCCGGCCCGGCCAGCAGCGGGTCGAGGACGGATTCCTGGCCGAACTGGGCACGGCGGCCATGCAGATCCATCCCCCACTCGGCTCCCCCACCGTCTCCAGTTCCTCCCGCGACACCGACCTGCTCACCGCCGCGCTCGAGATCGGGCGGCACGCGGTGCTCGACGCGCTCACCGAGGCCGTGCGCGTCGCCTAGTACAGGGCCACCTCGACACCGCCGGACAGCGGGAAGTCGTGCAGAACAAGATGACTCGGTGTCGCGGCATTCGGAACATCGAAAACTAGTTTTCCGGTTGCGGATTCGCCGGGATTCAATTGAATTGTGTTGCGATGCTTGCCGTTACCACGCATATACGTTGCGAGCAGATGCGGATCGATCCGGTTACCCGCGGTATCGACCAGCTTCTGCCCGAACGGGGTGAACCACTTCTGCTCGTCGGAGATGTTCCGCACGGTCACCGTGACGACCAGGAACGAGCCCGCCGCCGTCTGCGATCCGATCTTGCGCACGCCCGATTCCACCTCGGTGACCGCGAATTCGAACTTCCCGTCGCGCACCGGAGTACCGGCTGGCGCGACCTCGGGCTCCGCCGCGGGCTCGGCGACTCCCGGCGGATTCGCCGTCACCCCACCGGTCTGGTCGGTGCTGCTCGCCACCAGTGCGAAACATCCGGCGGCCACGCCGAGCGGCAGGACGAACAGCACGATCAGCATCCAGAACAGCTTCCGCAGAAAACCGCCCTTACGCCGCCTCGGGGCCGGCCGCGCCGGTACACGGTAGCCCGGGCCCCGCGAGGGCAAGACCTGCCGTCGCACCGGTGCGGGCGCCCACACCGGCCCGGACCTCGCACTCACAACCCCGCCAGCTCCAGCGACCGCACCACGTCGCCGCAGATACCACCGCCGCCCTGCCCCCAGCCCACCCCGCTGCACCACGGGCAACGCCGAACTCGGCATCGACCCACTTACAACAGTCTGCACTTTGGTCGGCATCGGCCCTGCCACAACCGATTCCGCTCTGGTCGGCACCGGTCCCGCCACAACCGATTCCGCTCGCGTCGGCACTGGTCGAGCCGCGACTGTCGCCGCGTGGGTCGGCGGGTGTTCGGAGGTGAGTGCCCGGGTGGCGGCGGTGGCGAAAGCGCCTGCGGTTCGGTGGCGGGCGGCGGGGTCCTTGGCAAGACCGCGCAGGATGACCTCGTCGAGGGCGGTGGGGATGGCGGAGTTGTGGTGGGCCGCGCGGGGCGGGGCGGACATGAGGTGAGCGTGCATTTGCCGGGCGGCGTCGGTATCGCCGAAAGGGCGGACGCCGGTGAGGCATTCGTAGAGGACGCAGGCCAGCGAATAGGTGTCGGAGCGGGCATCGCCGGTGCCGGTGAAGCGTTCCGGGGCCATATACGCGAGGGTGCCGATGGCCATCCCGGTGGCGGTGAGCGTGGACGCGCCCAGGGAGCGGGCCAAGCCGAAATCGATGAGATAGGCGAAGCCGTCCGGGCGGACCAGAATATTGGAGGGCTTGATATCGCGGTGCACCAGGCCGATTCCGTGCGCGGTGTCGAGCGCGCCCGCGATCTGGCCGACGATGTCCACCGCCGCGGCGATCGGCAGCGGGCCCTTGGCCAGGCGCGTCGACAGGTCGGTTCCCTCGAGGAATGCCATTTCGATGAACAGGCGGCCATCGATCGCGCCGTGCGCGTGGATCGGCACGATATGCGGATCGCTCAGGGCCGCCGCCAGTTCGGCTTCCCGCTCGAAACGGGCCCGATAACCGCTGTCGGCCGCGTGCTCGGCGGCCAGCATTTTCACGGCGACACGGTGACCGGTGCTGGTGGCGGCGAGCCATACCTCCCCCATCCCGCCCTTGCCGAGCAGCCGCTCGAGCCGGTACGGGCCGAATCGCACGCCCATCCCTCACCTCCGAGTGCTCACCGCGGTCTTCCTCGGAGCCTAACCCCCGCCGCCCCGGCACCTGTAGCAGGAACAGCTGTGACCTGACCGACGTCGACCGCTTCGGTTTCGGCTTGCCGTGCCCGCCGTTGTTGCCCGGCCCACCGTCGTCCGGTTTTGCCTGCCCGTTGTCCGGCAGACCCACCAGAACCGGTGCCCGGATCGCGAGCAGATCACCGATCATGGTGCAGGACAGCGTGATCTGCCCCCTCGAGCGCGGCAGCCACGTGCGCTTCCCGTTCGAACCGCTGCCGGTAGCGCGGGTCCGTACCGAACTCGGGATCCGCCTGCGCCGATACCGCCCCGCGACACTCCGGCCGCCACGATCTTCAGCGCGACCAGCCGTTCGGTCGCGAAATCGAAGGCCGGCCACACCTGCCCCGCTACCGCCCCGCCCGAGCGGCTGCCGCAACCGATACGGGCTGAACGACTGGTCGCCCATGGGCCTGCTCCTCACGTGGAAAGATCCATCCACGAGGTACCCGCCCGCGATCCACGCTTCCCGAGCCGAACATACCCACCATGATTCGGACATATCGGCGATTCCGTGGGCCGGAAGGTCGCGGCGGGACGCTAGCCTTTGCTGTGACCCTGCCCAATCGGTGATCGACGCTGCGAGGACGACTGATGGAACCCATCGAGATCAATGCCGGCAGCTGGTATCTGCGCGCGCTGCGCGCCGACGACCGCATCGACGACCGTCCCGCGCTCGCCGCCGGCGGCATCACCGACCCCGACTATGTCGCCCGCCGAGCCGCCCAGTGGGATAAGGAGATCCACTACTCGTGGGCGGTCTGCGAACCCACCACCGCAGAAATGGTCGCCGAGATCGGCGTAACCCCCACCACCGAAGGCGCGGCCGAACTCACCGGGTGGGCCCGCGCGGGCTACGACGAGGCATTGCAGCAGGGCCTCACCACCGTCCGCAGATTCGCTACGGGCGCCTTGGGACTGGAGATAGCATGAGGCTATGGCCATGCCAGAAATAGAGCCGCCCGATCTCCCGGAGTACATGACCTGGGAAGAGCTGGAGCTACTTCCGGACGAGATCGCCAACCAGATCGAACTCTGGGACGGCAAGGTGGTCTGGGTTCGCCGCGGCCCCAGCGAACATCAAACGATTACCCGCCGTCTGACCAACGAGATCGAACGGTGCGCCCGTGCGACGATGGCGACCGATTCGGATCAGTGTTGGCGCGTCACGTTCGAAACAAACGTGTTCTTCGGTGGCAACAAATCGAACTTCGTCACCCCCGACTTCATGGTCTACCGCTGTCTCGAGCGACCGTACCTCGATGTCCGCGCCAGCGATGTCCTGCTGGCCGGAGAGGTCCATTCGCCGTCCAATACGCAGACCGACATCGAAGCCAAGAAAGCTCGTTACGCGAGTGAACGCATCCCGTACTACTGGGAGGTCAGCCTCGCTCGTCCCGACGCCGCCGTCGCGATGGTCCGGGCTTTCGCGCTGACCACCGACGACCACGGGCACCTGCCGGAAGGGATCAAACCCTTGCGACCGACCAACTATCTCGTCATCGGCGAGTGGACGCCACCGATCCAACTCGACGGCATCATCATCGATCACCCCTTCCCCATTCGGATCCCATGGTCCGAACTCGAAATCTGAGCTACCGCATCACGCCGGTGTACCCGGTCGGATAGGGGCCGGAGGTGCGGCCGTGGGCGCCGCCTCAGTAGTCGGTCAGCACCCGATCGAGGGCGTCCACGGCGGCGTCGAGTTCGGCGATGGTCACCGTCAGCGGCGGCCGGAACCGAATGCCGCGCTCACCGGTGCCGAGGATCAGCACGTGCTCGCGTTCGCGCAGCAGCGTCACCACCTCGTCTCGCACGTCCGCCGAATCCAGGGTGATCGCGCACATCAGGCCGCGCCCGCGCGGTTCGGTGACGCGCGGATGCGCCGCGGCCAGTTCCTCGAGCCGACGCAGCAGGTGCGCGCCGAGTTCTCGTGACCGCTCGACCAATCCGTCCTGTTCCAGCACCTCGAGAATGCGCCGGGTGCGCACCATATCGGTGAGATTGCCGCCCCAGGTGGAGTTCAGCCGGGAGCTGACCGCGAAGACATTGTCGGCCACCTCGTCGACCCGGCCACCGGCCATTACGCCGCAGACCTGCGTCTTCTTGCCGAAGGCGACCACGTCCGGCGCGAGCCCCAGTTGCTGGTAGGCCCAGGTGGTTCCGGTCATGCCGACCCCGGTCTGCACCTCGTCGAGAATGAACAGCGCGTCGTTGTCGTGACAGAGCCGTTGGACGGCCCGCAGGAACTCCGGGCGCATATGCCGGTCGCCGCCCTCACCCTGAATGGGTTCGGCGATGAAGCAGGCGATGTCGTGCGGGTGCGCGGCGAACGCCTGGCGCGCCTGCTCGAGCGCCTGCGCCTCGGCCGCCTCGATCTCGCGCTCATCGGTGAGATAGGGGGTCTCGATGCGTGGCCAGTCGAACTTCGGGAAGCGCGCCACCTTCACCGGATCGGTGTTGGTCAGCGACATCGTGTAGCCGGTGCGGCCGTGGAAGGCCCCGGTCAGATGCAGCACCTTGGTACCGAGTTCGGCTGGGCGGCCGTGGCTTTCGTTGTGCCGGCTCTTCCAGTCGAACGCGATCTTGAGCGCGTTCTCGACCGCCAGGGCGCCGCCGTCGATGAAGAACAGGTGCGGCAACCGCGGATCACCCAGCACGCGCACGAAAGCGGCCACGAAGCGGGCCATCTCGACGGTGTAGATGTCGGAGTTGCTTGGTTTGTTCAACGCCGCCGTGGTCAGTTCGGCCCGGAATTCGGCGTTCTCGGCCAGCGCCGGATGGTTCATGCCGAGCGCGTTCGAGGCGAAGAAGCCGAACATATCCAGGTAGCTGGTGCCGTCACGTTCGTCGACGAGCCGGCAGCCGCGCGAATTCGCCAGATCGAGCACCAGGTCGAAGCCGTCGGCGAGGATGTGCGCCGACAAGATCTCATGTACCCGGGTAGCGGGGGTGACCGCACCTCGGGTTCGCTCCAGTTCGAGGGTCACACCGGTAGCGTACGTAAAAAATTCGTCAGGATCTACAACTTTCCGGATTAATTACCGCAAAGTGCTACCTGTCGTAGAATGTCTGCAAGATGATGGTGCTTCGAGTTCTGACGTTGGCGGTCGCCCTGATCTCCTGCAGCAGCTGCTCCAAGTGCCGCGGTGACGCCACCCGCACCAGCAACACGTAACTCTCGTCGCCCGCGACGGAGTGGCATGCCTCGATCCCCGGGATATGTTGCAGGACGGCAGGCGCGTCATCGGGCTGCGACGGGTCGAGAGGAGTGATCGCGACAAATGCCGAGAGCAGCTGGCCCAGTGCCTCCGGATCCACGTGGGCGCTGTACCCGCGAATCACGCCGCGCGCCTCGAGCCGCCGTACCCGGGACTGCACCGCGGACACCGACAAACTGGCCTTCTCGGCCAGGTTCGACAGGGTGGCCCGGCCATCGGCCATCAGTTCACGAATCAGCAGTCGATCGGTGTCATCGAGTACGGGTCTTGCCGGTGTATCCGCCATCAGGGAAGGCTAACCCGGCGGGCGCGACTCGGGGCACGAAAGGGCGACTGCGCGAGGGAAGGCTACAGCGGAGCAAACCATGACGAAGACGATCGGTGACCAGCTCACCACAGAACTGTCCGAGCGCGCCGCCGCCCTGCTGCGCGGGTTCGGCGCCGAAATCGCAACTCCTGCGGGGGCGGCCCCCGCACCCCCCGAGCTGCGGGGCTCCGCCCCGGGGACCTCCGGTCAGGTGGCGGCAACATTGTCGGCACGCACCCCGATCACCGGCGGCACGCTGCTGACGCTACCGGCGGACTCCCTCGACACCGTCGACGCCGCGATCGAACGGGCAGCCAACGCTTTTCGGAACTGGCGCACGGTGCCCGCGCCGGTGCGCGCGGCCCTGGTGCGCCGCCTGGCGGAACTGCTCACCACGCACAAGACCGAACTCGGTGAGCTGGTCACGCTGGAGGCCGGCAAGATCGGGCCCGAGGCGGTGGGCGAAGTGCAGGAAATGATCGACATCTGCGAGTTCGCCCTCGGTTTGTCGCGCCAGCTCTACGGATTCACCATGCCCTCGGAGCGGCCGGGCCATCGGCTGATGGAAACCTGGCATCCACTCGGCGTGGTCGGCGTGATCTCGGCATTCAACTTCCCCGTCGCGGTGTGGGCGTGGAATACCGCACTGGCGCTGGTCTGCGGCGACACCGTGGTCTGGAAGCCTTCGGAGACAACACCGTTGACGGCGCTGGCCTGTCACACGCTGCTGCGCCGGGCCGCCGCCGACGTCGGCGCGGACCCCGAAGTGCACCAGCTGATCCAGGGTGACGCCGCGGTGGGCGCCCGGCTGGTGGACGACGAACGGGTGGCGCTGGTGAGCGCGACCGGGTCCGTGCGGATGGGCCAGACCGTGGCCCCGAAGGTGGCGGCACGGTTCGGACGGTGCCTGCTCGAGCTGGGTGGCAACAATGCGGCGATCGTGACGCCGTCGGCCGATCTGGAGCTGGCCGCGCGCGGCATCGTGTTCGCCGCGGCGGGCACGGCCGGGCAGCGCTGCACCACGCTGCGGCGGCTGATCGTGCACGCCGATGTGGTGGGTCCGCTGCTGGATCGGATCGCGAAAGCCTACGAGCAGTTGCGGGTGGGCAATCCGCTCGCCGACGGCGTGCTCGTCGGGCCGCTCATCAATCGGCGGTCCTACGACGGCATGCAGCGCGCACTGGAACGCGCGCTGGGCGACGGCGGCGAATTGGTGTGCGGCGGTACCCGAGTCGACGATTTCGGTGACGAAGCGTTCTACGTGCGGCCCGCGGTCGTCCGGATGCCGGCGCAGACCGCCGTGGTGCGCGAGGAGACGTTCGCGCCGATCCTGTATGTCCTGACCTACCGGGACCTCGACCACGCCATCGAACTGCACAACGGAGTGCCACAGGGCCTTTCGTCGGCCATCTTCACCGCCGATCAACGCGAGGCGGAGCGCTTCCTGGCCGCCGACGGCTCCGACTGCGGCATCGCCAATGTCAATATCGGCACCTCCGGCGCGGAGATCGGCGGCGCGTTCGGCGGCGAGAAACACACCGGCGGCGGTCGCGAATCCGGTTCCGACTCCTGGAAGGCCTACATGCGCCGCGCCACCAACACGATCAACTACTCCGCCGACCTCCCCCTGGCCCAAGGCATCCAATTCGGCTGAAAACCCCGCCCGACCAGGCGATTAGGCACTCCCCCCACCCCCTGTGTAGTGTTGTCTCTACCGACGCGGGGTGGAGCAGCTCGGTAGCTCGCTGGGCTCATAACCCAGAGGTCGCAGGTTCAAATCCTGTCCCCGCTACAAGAGAAAGCGGCTCGGAATGACAACATTCCGGGCCGCTTTTCATTTCGGCAGTTCTCGTCGCCGGATGACGATTCGTAGCGTCAGCCCTGAGTCCGCCAGCAGCGCCACCTGATGCTCGTCGTGGCCGCGGCTCTTCAGTTCTCGGATATCGCGGTCGGTCAAGATTCTTATCCTGCGCCGGGTTTCGAGTCCGTACCTCTTGTCTATCCCATTCGGGTTCGTCGACGACGTCGATGAGGACTTTCATGCCGATGATGGTGGCGAGGGCCGACAGCCCAGGCGAAGCCCTTCATCCGCCCCGGAACCAGTGGTTCCGGGGCTGTTTTTCCGCGATTCGTCAGCCTGGCAGCCATCGTCGCCACCCCTTGGCACGAAGCCTGCCGACCGCCTCCGGCACGCCCGCGGCAGCGGCTTTGCGCAACCAGGATTCCGCCTCCTGCCGCGCACCACGATCGGCCAAGAGCACGCTGAGGTTGAACATCGCCGTGGGATGACCCGCTTCGGCCGCCTGGCCCAGCCAGACCTCGGCCTCGAGGTGCTTGCCCCGATGCGCCAGGATGATCCCGAGCTCGGCCGCCGCTTCGGAACTTCCCCGCTGGGCTGCCTTTTCGTACCAGGCTCGAGCTTCGTCGCGTAGATAGCGTGCGGCGAGCAGATCACCGAGGTCGCTCATCGCCCGGGTGTGGTGATTGTCCGCGGCTCTGCGCAACCAGGATTCGGCCTCGGAAGCACCGCGCCCGGCGAGCAGCGAACTGAGCTTGTACATCCCCTCGGCGGACCCTGCTTCGGCCGCCTCGCGATACCAGGATTCTCCGTCCGCGCTGTCACCACTCGCTTCGAGCGCGGCCGCGAGCTCGAACAACGCCGCACCGAATCCGGCTGAGGTCCTCGCACAGCCGGTGCCGATCGCCTTGCGATACCAGGACTTCGCTTCATCGAGTTCACCCCGGTCCACATGTTCGGCCCCGAACAGGTGGTAGCGCCAGGCGAGCTCACGCATCCCGCCGTGGGTATCGCGCGGATCCATCCTGCGGTACCAGCGCTCCGCCTCGGCGAACTCGCCACTGTCGACGAGGGCGACACCGATCCGGTACCTCACATCGGCGAGCTGGAACGATGCATCACGATAGTCCACCTCGGCCGCTCGCTGGAACCAAACCTCCGCCTCGGACAGCCGACCGTCCGCTACGAGCGCGGAACCCAGGTCGTACATCGTCCTGGGATGACCGGCGTCGGCGGCCCGACGATTCCAGGACGAAGCCTCCTCGGACGCACCGCGCCGACTGAGCACAGCACTCAGCCGGGCCATCGCCTCGGGCTGCCCCGCTTCGGCAGCCCGGCGCAACCAGGATTCCCCCTCCCGCAGCCGCGCGCTGTCGATGACGACCGCTGCGGTACCCACGCCGAACAGACTATCCACCGTGACCGGCTCCCCCCAGTTCACGGCCGCTCCGAGCCTGCACCCCAACTCGTACATCGCATCGAGATCGCCGGACTCCGCAGCCAGCCGATAGGCCCATCCCGGGTCTTCTCGGTCCTTCTGTTCGGCTGCGACCCGGTATGCCTCCTGCTGCTGGTAGGTGAGGTGCGGTCCGCCGCCGAGAAATTCGCCCAATCCCTGGGTGCGCAAGGCCGGATCGAGGTCATACGTGTGCATGGCGAGGGCGTGTTCGCCGGGGTCCTCCCCGGTGGATGCCAGTTCGATGACCAGCGCATGGTCGAGCAGCAGACGCGTCTCGCGCGGCAGCGTCGGATCACCGCGCAACTGCTGGTAGACCCCGGTGCGCAGGGTCGCCACGACCGCGGTTCGGCCGGACCGCGCGGTCAGTCGAGTCAGCATTCCCGGGGTGAGCGAATCAGCCGCGCCCGAGTACTCGTGCAGGTCGTCGAGCCAGACCACGATCGAATCGTCGGTATCGGCGAGCCGCGTGTGGGTGAGGAGTTCCCCCAGGCAGTTCCGGGCCGGGACCAATACCCGAGCGGTCGGTTCGTGATTGCGGACCGCCTCGAACAAGGTCCGCGTCTTACCGACCCTCTGCGACCCGATCACCAGCACCAGGCGCGGTCCGGCCAGCGCCGCCGCCAAGCGGTCGTCGACCCGATCACGCGTCCGGGCGACATAGGGATCGGCTCGCCCGTAGTCGTGCGCATTGCCGTACTCGGAAGCCGCGGCTCCCAGCAGATACGGGTTGACCTCGTCGATCCGGGGAAGATCGTCGCTGCCGAATACTGCGACGAGCTCGTGGAGCTGCCGTGGGGCCGCATCCGCGACCGGATGACCGATGATGAAATCGCCGCCGATGTTGTTTCCCGTGACGGCGGCAGTGACGTTGCCCGGTGGGGTGGAACGCGCGGTGGTACCGGGTGTCAGGGCCGCGCGCTGTAAGGGTCCGGCGGCGCCTGGAACCCGGCTTCCACGCCGTGAATGCGTACCGCCCCGGCGATCGTGCCACCTACCACGCGCACACCGTCGCCGGCGGACTTCACATCGACCACATCGAGTGCCGCAGCCACCAGATCGCTCAGATCCACGCCGACGACCGCCCCGGCGGCGTGTCGCCGCACCGCCTCCAGCACCGCGACCGCAGCCTGGGCCAACTCCGCGTCACCGGCGGCACCCGCGTCCTGCAGATCCTCGGCCAACGACTCTCGTTTGGACTGCGAGTCCGGTTTCCGTTCTACCGCAGTCAGATCGACGCCCTGGTACTTGTCGGAAATCAGGCGCCGCAACCCGCTGTAGGCGTCCAGCACCGCCTGGGAAGGGGTATCGCCCAGCCCTGTCACCGCCCCCGCGGCGATAGCCGAAGCCACTACTGCCGTAACAGGATCCATTGTCCAATCGTCACCGTCAGCCACTATCCAGTCAACCGTCGGCGCGAAGCATCGTTGTGGGTGGCAACAAGTGAGTAGCGTAAGTGAACTCACTCGTTTACGCTACTGACATGACGGAGTGGCGGCCTACGGCGTGCATCCTGTGCGAATGCAACTGCGGGATTCAGGTGTTGGTGAGCGCGGAGGGGGCGTTCGAGAAGATCCGGGGGGACAAGGAGCATCCGGCTTCGGCGGGGTATACGTGCAACAAAGCGTTGCGGCTGGATCATTATCAGAATGGGCGGGGCGGGCGGGTTACCGCGCCGCTGCGGCGGCGGGCGGATGGGGAGTTCGAGGAAATCGACTGGGGGACGGCGATTTCGGAGATCTCGGCGCGGATGCGGGAGATCGGGCTGCGGTACGGGGGTGAATCGATCTTCTATTACGGCGGGGGTGGGCAGGGGAATCATCTGGGCGGGGCGTATGCACCGGCGACGATGGCGGCGTACGGGATGAAGTACCGGTCCAGTGCGCTGGCGCAGGAGAAGACCGGTGACTTCTGGGTCGGGGCGCGGATGGCCGGGCATCCGGTACGAGCCGATGTCGAGCATGCCGAGGTGGCATTCTTCATCGGCAAGAATCCCTATCAGTCACATGGGTTTCCGCGAGCGCGCACGGTCCTGAAGGAAATCGCGCGCGATCCGGCACGTTCGATGATCGTGCTGGATCCGGTGCGCACCGAGACCGCCGAACTGGCCGACTTCCACCTGCAACTGCGGCCGGGCACCGATGTGTACCTGCTGGCGGCGATGGCCGCGATTCTGGTGCGCGACAACCTGATCGACGAACCGTGGCTGGCCGAACACGCCGACGGCGTCGCCGAGGTGCTCACGGTGCTGCGGGCGGTACCGATCGAAAAGTACTGCGCCATCGCCGATGTCGACCTGGAGCTGGTGACAGCGGCCACCCGGCGGCTGGCCGCCGCGACATCGGTCGCGGCACTGGAAGATCTCGGCGTGCAGATGAACCGGTACTCCACCGTGGTCAGCTACGTCGAGAAACTGGTCTGGCTGCTGACCGGCAATCTCGGCAAACCCGGCACCCAGTACGCGTTCACCGGACTGGCCGCGCTCGGCCACGATCGCGGCCATCCGGCGGGCGAAGGGCCGCGCAGCCCGGTCGCGGGCGCGCCGATCATCAGCGGACTGGTGCCCTGCAATGTGATCACCGAGGAGATACTCACCGATCACCCGGACCGCTACCGGGCGATGCTGATCGAGAGCAGCAATCCCGCGCACTCCCTGGCCGATTCGGCGCGCATGCGCGAAGCATTGCGGTCCCTGGAGCTGGTGCTGGTCATCGATGTGGCGATGACCGAGACCGCCCGGCTGGCCGACTATGTCCTGCCGGTACCCACCCAGTACGAGAAGTTCGAGGCCACGTTCTTCAATTTCGACTTCCCGCGCAATATCTTCCACCTCCGGCACCCGGTACTGTCCGCACCGCCGGGCGTGCTGCCCGAGCCGGAAATCCATGCTCGCCTGGTGGAGGCCGCCGGTGCGCTCGGCGAGGACGATTACGCGCCGCTACGCGCCGCCCTCGCCCAGGGCCGGGAAGCGTTCGCGCTGGCTTTCCTCGGCGTGCTCGCCGATCCGCGACGCGCGAAACTCGCTCCGGTACTGCTGTATCGCACGCTCGGCCCGACGTTGCCGGACGGCGCGGCCGCGGCGGCCCTACTCTGGGCGGCGGCCTACAACTGTGTGCGCAAGTTCCCCGACAGCGTCGAACGCGCCGGTTACGGCACCGGCCCGGGTGCGGGCGAGCGCCTCTTCGAGGCGATCCTCTCGGGCAAGCACGGCATCGTGATCACCGAGGACGACTTCGAGGTGACCTGGAGCCGATTGCGCGGCAACAAGATTCAGCTACACCTGGCCGATCTGCTGGAGGTGGTGGCGACCCTGCCCGAGCCCGCCGCCGAGCCCGGCGAATGGCCGTTCGTGCTCTCGGCGGGTGAGCGGCGCGCATTCACCGCCAATACCATCGTGCGCGATCCGGCCTGGCGCAAGCGCGACAGCACAGGCACGCTGCGCATGAGCAGCACCGACGCCGCGCGCCTCGGCCTGAACCCGGGCGACCTGGTCCGCGTCACCACCCGCCGGGGCAGCACGCAGGTCCCGGTCGAGCCCACCGACCGGATGCGCCCGGGCCATCTGGCGCTGCCCAACGGTTTCGGGCTCACGGTCACCGATCCGACCGGCGGTGCCGTCACCACAGGCGCGGCGCCCAATGAGCTCACCGAGTTCGATTCCCGCGACGAATGGGTGGGCACCCCGTGGCACAAGTATGTGCCCGCCCGCCTGGATACCGTGAGTGCATGAAACGGACGACGTTCGCCGACTGGCCCTGCACCGTGGCGCGCACGGTGGATCTCATCGGCGACTGGTGGACGCCGCTGGTGCTGCGCGAGGCGTTCTACGGCGCCCGGCGCTTCGAGCAGTTCGAACGGGTACTCGGCCTGAGCCGGAATGTGCTGAGCCAGCGCCTGAACCGGCTCACCGAGGAGGGCCTGCTGGAGCGGGTGCGCTACCAGGACCGCCCGCCGCGCGACGAATATCACCTCACCGACAAGGGCCGGGATTTCTTCCCGGTCGTCGTCGCCATGATGCGCTGGGGTGATCGCTGGCTGGCTCCCGACGGCCCGCCGGTGGTACTGCACCACGAGACCTGCGATCACGACACCCATGCCGAGGTGGTGTGCGCGCACTGCCGTGAACCGCTGCGCCACCGTGAGGTATCGGTCGAGCTCGGGCCCGGTTTCCCGGACCGGCTCCGTGCGGCCGCGCTGGCCACCGGGCGGTTCGGCGAACTCGACTGATCGCACCTGCCGTCACCTCGGAAACGAAGGTTCACTCACCCGATGCCGGGCGGCCTGGAAAATGTTGCAGCCGTGAACCTTCAGTGATTAAGTTTGCTGGACCCACTGGCGAGGGGGCAGCGTGTGCCCGGGAGTAGGCAAGACATTCGGTGATCGGCAGTAGTTTGTCCCGCATAACCCCGGCATATCTGAGCCGGACCGTCGGTGTCCGGACCCGGCTACTGGCGATTGTCCTGATTCCCAGCGTGGCGCTGCTGGCCACGGGCATCACCGGCGCCACCTACCTGGTGCAGGACGGCCGCGAGGCGAAGCGATTCGCCGAACTGACCAGAGACATCTCCGGCCCATCGATCATGATGGTCGAATCCTTCCAACAGGAGCGCCGGATCTCGCTGCTGCATCTGGCCGGAGACGACACCGCGGCGCCCCATCTACCCGCCGCGCGCAAACAATCCGATCAGGCGCTGGTCGCGGTCATGGCGGTGGGTGCGGCGATCTCCGAATCGCTGCCGCATGTCGCCGGTGACATCGCCGGCTTCAACGAGCTGTACGAGGTATTGCCGTCGCTACGGGCCGGTATCGACGGCCGCCGAGTGCCCGCGCCGGAGGCATTCACGGCCTTCAGCACGATCATCCGAGTGGTCTCGCGTGGCTGGCTGCTGGCGGCCCAGATCGCGCCGGACGCGAAGGTCGCGGTGGGGCTGTACAAGTCGCTGCACGCCCTGCGCGCGTCCGAGGCCGTGGCCCGCACCGCGAGCCTGGGCTCGGTCGCGCTGCTGACCGAGGAGCTGTCCCCGCAGACCCTGTCCGAGCTCGGCGACTACATCGGCGATGGTCGCGGCGAGGTCACCTATATCGGGGCGATCACGACCGGCGCGCACCACGAGCAGTGGAAACGGCTGACCGACGGACCGGAGTGGCAGCGTGTCGTCGCGATGGAGAACGCGCTGCTCGAGCGCGGGCCGGTGCCCGCCGTCGACAAGCGCCGGTCCACCGCGGTCGAACTGCCGATGGATGTCACCGAATGGCAGCTCGCCGCGGATCAGGTCCGCACCGACCTGCTACAGATGTGGAAAGACCAGAGCACCGACGCGCAGACCGCCGCGACCGAATCCGGCGATCGCATCTCCCGCAATTCGATGCTCGGTGGCGCGGCTGTGCTCGCGGTCGCCCTGCTCGCGCTGCTCGCGACGGTATTGCTGTCCAACCGGTTCGTCCGCCGGATGAAGCGGCTGCGCCGGGACACACTCGAATTGGCCGACGAGCGCCTGCCCGAGACCATCCGCCGGCTCAGCGACGGCGGCACGGCGGCGGACACCGACGATCGCACCCGGCTGGACTTCGGCGCCGATGAGATCGGCCAGGTGGCGGATGCTTTCAACCGTGCGCACCACTCCGCGGTGTCGGCCGCGGTCGCCGAGTCCAAGACCCGCGCGGGCGTGAACGCGGTATTCCTCAATATCGCCCATCGCAGCCAGGTGGTGGTACACCGCCAGCTGGTGCTGCTGGATCAGGCCGAACGCGAGGAGGAGAACCCGGAACGCCTGGATCTGCTGTTCCAGCTCGATCACCTGGCCACCCGTGCCCGCCGCAATGCCGAGAACCTGATCATTCTCGGCGGCGAGCAGCCGGGCCGGAAGTGGCGCAATCCGATCCCGCTGGTCGACGTGGTCCGCGGTGCGGTCGCTGAGAGCCTGGACTACACCCGGATCCAGATCGGCCAGTTGCCGCAGACGCAGATCACCGGCGCCGCGGTCGCCGACATGATCCATCTGCTGGCCGAGCTGGCCGACAACGCCACCGCGTACTCACCGCCGGAGGCGAAGGTGGAGATCACCGGCAATCTGGTGGGCCGCGGTGTGGCGATCGAGATCTCCGATCAGGGGCTCGGCATGTCGGTGTCGGAGTTCGGCGAGCGCAACACCCTGCTGGCCAATCCCCCGGACTTCAGTGTCGCGGCGCTGTCCAGCGATGCCCGTCTCGGCCTGTTCGTGGTCGCCAAACTAGCTGCGCGACACGGTATCTCGGTGCGGCTGGCGGAATCCGACTACGGCGGCGTGAAGGCGATCGTGCTGGTTCCGGTGTCCTTGACCACCAGCGAGCTCGAAGCCGCGCCCGCGACCAGCCGACCGGCTCTGACCGGCGGGGCCGAGTACGCCCTCACCGGTCAGGTCGCCGCGGTCGGCAAGTCCGGAGGGTTCGACGCGTTCGGCACGGGCGGCGTGATCGGCGGTGGAGCCGAGATCCCGGTCCGCACCAGCGGTCTCGCCCGCTCCGAGGCGTACGGACAGAACAGCGCCTTCGAGCAGCGAGAGCCGGCCCCGAACCACCATCCGCCGACCGGATTCGGCAGGTCCGAGAGCGCGCGGCATGCCGAAAGTTTCGGGCAGCCGGCCGATTCCGGGCGGCCGAAGGACCCCGACCCCACCGCACTGAACCTGCCTCCGGTCGGGAATCCGGCGCAGACCACGGGGCGCCACGAGAAGCCGGATCTGCCCCGGCGGCGCCGCACCACCGGCCCCGCCACTGCGGCGCTACCCGAACCCGAGCCCGCAGCGCGCCAGCGCACGGCCGACGAGGCGCGAAACCTGATGTCGGCCATCGAGAACGGCACCCGGCAGGGCCGCATGAACCGCGTCGACGCCGACCAGAATCCCAGCGATCCCGATGTCCACGAAGGGCGGTGGTGACGTTGACCGCGTCACGCAATCTCGACTGGTTACTCGATGACCTCCTACAGCGGCTGCCCGATGTCCGCGACGCGGTCGTGCTGTCCACCGACGGCCTGCTGCTGGGCAAGAGCAGCTCGATGGACCGCTCCGACGCCGAGCGATTCTGCGCCATGGCCTCCACCCTGCACGGTGTAGCCCGCAGCGCCGGCACGCATTTCGACGCGGGCGGCGTCTGCCAGACGGTGGTGGAGCTGGATCGCGCCGTACTGTTCATCACCGCCGCCGGCGCCAATGCCTGTCTGGCCGTTCTGACCTCGGAGACCGCCAGCCTGGGCATGGTGGCCTACGAGATGAACCAGACCGTGCAGCGAGTCGGCGGTCACCTGTCGGTCGATCCCCGCCCGAACGGCCTCGACCAGGTGGGTTCGGGGCAGTCATGAGCGGGCCGAGGGAATCCTGGTACGACGACGAGGCCGGGCCGGTCGTCCGGCTGTTCGCGGTCACCCGCGGCCGGTCGGCCACGCGCCGCACCGATATCGACATGCTCACGCTGGTGGCCACCTCCGAGTTCGGAGTGCTGCGCCGCCATGAGCCCGAATACGCCCAGATCGTGCGCCTGGCCCGGGAGCCGCAGTCGGTGGCCGAGCTGGCCGCGCGGCTGCGGCTGCCGATGACCGCCACCAAGATTCTGGTGGGCGATCTGATCGGCGACGGGGTGCTGGATTTCCGGGTACCGCTGTCGAATTCCGGAAATGGTTCGGGCACCGGCGATATCGCGATGCTGCGGGCGCTACGCGATGGAATCCGTGCGCTCTGACAACTACCAAGTTATTTAACATTCTCCTAACCGAAGTTTCGACTGAGCCGTCGGCGACTATCGATTCGCGGGAATACGACCAGGTTGCGTGAATCCCGAAGCTGTTGCACGAGTGCATATTCAGTGATTAGGTGTTCACGACTCACAAAGCGAGGGGGCCGCCGTGCCCAGAAGTAGGCAAGTACATCGGTGATCGGTAGTAAATTCCCCCGCCTTCGGACCACGCGCACGGTCGGCGTCCGCGCCCGGCTGCTCCTCATCGTGCTGATCCCGAGTCTGGCGCTGTTGGCCACCGGCATCGGTGGCGCCACCTACCTGGTGCAGAGCGGACGCAAGGCGAACCGGTTCGCCGAATTGGCCAGCGGGACAACCGCTCCGGCGATCATGATGGTGGAGGCCTTCCAGGAGGAACGCCGCATCTCACTGCTGCACCTGGCCGGGGACAACACCGCCGCACCCAACCTGCCCGCCTCGCGCAAACAGTCCGATCTGGCGCTGGCGGCGGTCGCCGCCCAGGGCGCGGCCGTCTCGGAGCTGCGACCGGACCTCGCCAGCGATATCGACGGCTACAACGAGCTGTACAAGCAGCTGCCCGGCCTGCGCGCGGGCATCGACGCCCGCGCACTGCCCGCCCCGCAGGTCTTCGCGGTGTTCAGTCAGATCATCCAGGTCATCACACTGGCATCGCTGCTGGCCGCGGAGGTCGCGCCGGACGCCGAGGTCGCGGTCGAGCTGTACAAGGCCGTGCATGCCCTGCGCGCCGCCGAGGCGGTCTCGCGCACCAGCAGCCTCGGATCCGTCTCGCTGCTCAGCGAGGAGCTGACACCGGAGACGCTGGCCGAGCTCAGCGGCTACATCGGCGACGGCCGCGGCGAAATCACCTATGTCGGCGCGGTACTCACCGGCGCGCGGCTCGAACAGTGGAAGAAGCTGACCGGCGGCGCGGACTGGCAGCGCGTGATCGCCATGGAAGACGCTCTGCTGCAACGCGGCCCGGTCACCGCCGCCGACAACCGCAAATCCACGGTGCCGGAACTGCCGATGGACGTCGTGGAATGGCAGCGGGCCGCGGGCACGGTGCGCACCGACCTGCTTCAGCTGTGGGAGGACCAGAGCGCGGACGCACACGTCGCCGCGACCGCATCCGGCGACCGTATCTCCCGCAACTCGATTCTCGGCGGCGCGGGGATCTTCTCGCTCGCCCTGCTGGCCTTCCTCGCGGCCGCGCTGCTGGCCAACCGGTTCATCGGCCGGATGAAGCGGCTGCGCCGCGACACCCTGGTACTCGCCGACGAACGCCTGCCGGAAACCATTCGCCAGCTCAGCAGCGGTCACGCCGTCGCCGACGGCGAAGTCGCACAGCTGGATTACGGCACCGACGAGATCGGCCAGGTCGCCGACGCGTTCAACCGCGCGCACAGCGCCGCCGTCGCCGCGGCGGTCGCCGAATCCCAGACCCGGGCCGGCGTCAACGCCGTCTTCCTGAATATCGCGCATCGCAGCCAGGTGGTGGTGCACCGCCAGCTCGGCCTGCTGGACCAGGCCGAACGCGAGGAAGAGACCCCCGAACGGCTGGACCTGCTCTTCGAACTCGATCACCTGGCCACCCGTGCCCGCCGCAATGCCGAGAACCTGATCATCCTCGGCGGCGAACAGCCCGGCCGCCGCTGGCGCAACCCGGTGCCGCTGATCGACGTGATCCGCGGCGCGGTGGCCGAAAGCCAGGACTACACCCGCATCCACATCGGCCGTCTGCCCGAGAACCAGATCACCGGCGCCGCGGTGGCCGACGTCATCCATCTGCTGGCCGAGCTGGCCGACAACGCCACCGCGTACTCGCCGCCGGAGTCGCGGGTCGAGATCACCGGAAACCTGGTCGGCCGGGGCACGGCCCTGGAGATCTCCGACCAGGGGCTCGGCATGACCGCCGAGGATCTCGCGCAGCGCAACGCCGTGCTGGCCGACCCGCCGGACTTCAGTGTCGCCGCGCTCTCCGGGGATGCCCGGCTCGGGCTCTTCGTGGTCGCGAAACTGGCCGTCCGCCACGGCATCTCGGTGCGGCTGACGGATTCGGACTACGGCGGCATCAAGGCGATCGTGCTGATTCCGGCCGAACTCACCGCGCCGGACGTGCTGGCCGCGCCGCGGGGCTTCCAAGGTCTCGGCTCCCTGACGCCCGTGGAATCCTTCGACCGGCCCGCCGGCATCACCGCTACGCCGGAAGCTCCGGCCGCCGCGGCCGAGCGGCCCGGTTTGCCGCGGCGGCAGCGCACGACCGACACCTATCCTGGGAACTCATGAACGATCCGCGCGAATCCTGGTACGACGACGAAGCCGGACCCGTCGTCCGGCTGTTCGCGCTCACGCGCGGTCGATCCGGTAGCGCGCGGACCGATGTCAATATGCTCACGCTGGTGGTCACCTCGCCCATGGGCCGGTTGCGCCGCCACGAACCCGAATACGCGGCGATCCAGCATCTGGCCCGCACACCGCAGTCGGTGGCCGAGATCGCCGCGCATCTGCGACTGCCGATGACGACCACCAAGATCCTGGTCGGTGACCTCATCGGCGATGGCGTGCTGGATTTCCGCGCACCGGTGGCGACGCCCGAAACCGGGGTCGGCACCAGCGATATCACCATGTTGCGGGCGCTGCTGAAGGGAATCCAGTCGCTCTGAAGCCCGGTCCGGGATCCGGCCGGGTTGGACCGGATCCCGATCGCGTGCGCGTCAGTTCAGGCGGGAGACCAAGCGTTTCGCGTTCATGTACGCGATCGCCTCGATCGACACCATCGGGTTCACACCCGAGGCGGTCGGGAAGCAGGACGCGTCCGCGACCACGATATTGGGCACCTCCCAGGTCGCGCCGTCGGGATCGGTGGCCGAGATCTCGGCGGAACCGCCCATGCGCGCCGAGCCCATGATGTGCAGCGCGCCCATATTGCACCGGCCGGGACCGTATCCGGCGGCCTGTGCGGCGGCGGCGAATTCGGCGTGTGTACCGCGCACGCCCGGCTGATAGGACACGCCCGCCTGATGCCCGGTGTAGATCCGGTTCGCCCCCGCGGCTTCGAGAATCTCGGCGGCGCCGCTGACTCCGGCGTGCATGTGCGCGGCGTCGCGCGCGGACATGGTGTACTTGACGATCGCCTCGCCGGCTTTGTCGACGGTCACGCTGCCGTGGTCACGGTCGCGGGTGATGACGCCGACGGCCATGCTGTTGCGCAGGTTCAGCACGGTGTCGCGATGCTCGGTGGCACCGCGCCAGCCCATGAAGCCCATCAGCAGCGCCGGGTGCAGCGGGCCGGTCTCGTAGATGACGCCGTACCCGGCACCGTCCAGATCGCGGTGCTCGCGCGAGATACGGGCCTGGAGCCCGCCCTCCCAGGGCCGCACCTCCTCGTCGAAACCGCCGAACACCACCGTGGCCGGGTGCAGCCGCAGGTAGTCGCCGATGTTCTTGTTGCGCAGGCCCGAACGACGCAGCAGCGCCGGAGTCTGGATGGCCCCGGCGGATACCACCACCGCGCGGGCGCGCACCGTCAGCTCCGCGCCGGACGCGGTGATCGCGTGCACGCCTTCGGCTTTGCCGTGCTTGACCTCGATCCGGCGCACGTCCGCGCCGACCACCAGGCGCGCACCCTTGCCCTCGGCATCGGCGAGCCAGGTCTTGGTGACGGACTGCTTGGCGCCCAGGCGGCAGCCGTAGCCGCAACGGCCGCATTCCACGGCGGCATCGCAGGCGTCGGAAACGTTGCGGGGCAACGTTCCCAGATCCCAGCCCAGCTTCTGCACGCCGCGCTCGAGCACACCGTCGCGGCCCGACAGGGGGGATTTGTCGTAGGTGACTCCGAGCCGCTGCTCGACGACGTCCAGCGCGGCGCCGTACTCGTCCTCGGCGAATTGCGCGGCGCCCAGGCCCGCCCATTCGGCCCGCACATCATCGGGGGTACGCAGCGAGGTGCTCCAGTTGACCACCGTGCCGCCACCCAGGCAGCTGCCCGCGACCAGACCGAGCTGACCTTCGGCGGTGGCCGCCGGTCCGGCCGCGTACAGGTTCGCCAGCGCGTCGAGTTCGCCGTCGCCGAAGTCGCCGTCGTCGTAGTACTCACCGCGTTCCAGCACAACGACATTCAGCCCCGCTTCGGCCAGCACGGCAGCCGCCGCGCCACCGCCCGCGCCGGACCCAACGATCACGACATCGCAGTCCAGTTCGGTGTTCTCGGTGTACCGCAGTGGCGTCAGCGCGGGTTTCGGTGCGCTGTCCAGCTTTCCGGGCGGGCCGGGGTAATCCATGGCCTGCCACAACGGATTACGTCCCGTCGGGCCGGGGGTTCCGTAGTAGCCGAGCAGCGTCGCCTGCTTGAGCGCGGAGAAGATGGCGCGCTTGGGCGCCAGGCCGGAATCGCCGAGCTTCAACAGGAATCGCTCGCGCTCGGCCTGATCGCGGGCCGAGAAGCGGCGCAGGCCGGCGCCCGCGAGCAGGCTCATGAGCGGCGAATCCCACAGGCCCAGTAGGGTGGTGAGCTGCTTGCCCTCCTCCGGTCGCGGATTGCGGGCCAGCAGTTGCAGTACCGCGTCCGGCACGCCGAGTTCGCCCGCGGACGGCAGGCCCTGCCCGTCACCGGGGGCGAAGGTGTCGCAGATCAGCTCCAGGGCCGCCCGCTGGCGTGCCGTCAGTTCCATGGTCTCTCCAAACCGCGTGCGTAGCACCAGAATGGCGGCTCACATAGTGCCGCCGATCAGGGACCCTACTCGGGCTCGATTGATCCTGCCAGCCAACGGAATGCAAAGATCACGGGCTTACTTGTCGGTAATGGACCGCACCTGCTTCTCGTATTCGGCCCGGGTCGCGGTGTCGGCCGGATGCAGCGCGCGGTCACCGTCGAAGAGGCGGCGCACCAGTCGCACGGCGGACTCCGGCGCGGCGGCCAGCGCGAGGTCGACCGGACCGAGATAGTTCGGCACGGTCACCTCGGCGCGGCGACTGTCACAGGTGGCCACGACGGCGGCGGCCACGTCCTGCGGATCCACGGTCGGCATGCCCTTGCCCAGCGCCATCCCCGAGGACAGGCGGGTGCGCACCGCCGACGGGAGCACCGCGCTGACACTGACACCGTGCTCGGCGAACTCCAAACGCGTTGCGGCAGAGAGACCGACGGCCGCGAACTTGCTTGCGTTGTAGACGGCCAGCCCGGGCACCGGGATCTTGCCCGCCAGCGAGGCCACATTGACAACGTGGCCGTGGCCGCGCGCGATCATGCCCGGCACCGCCGCCCGCATGCCGTGGATCAGACCCCACACATTGATATCCATGGTGGCGTGCCCGACGGCTTCCGGTTCGTCGAGGAAGGCTCCGGCCGGCATCACGCCCGCGTTGTTGACCAGGATGTCGACCCCGCCCAGCTCGGCCAGCACCCGATCCCACTGCTCGCGGACGCGCACATCGAGTTCGTAGGCGCGAGCGCCGATCTCGGCCGCGGCCGCCGTGGCCGCGGCGGTGTCGACATCGGCGATCACGACATCGGCGCCGCGGTCGGCGAACAGATGCGCGGTGGCCTGCCCGATGCCGCGGCCGCCGCCGGTGATCAGCACCCGGGCCTGCTTCAGGTCGATGGCGGGGTAGCCGTGGCCGAAGATCTTCATGCGATAGCTCCTTGCGGAATGGAACCGGCCGAGTGGGCGCGGTGCGACTCGAGCTCGGCCCGAATGCTGTGCAGACTGTGCCGGAAGGTGTCCGAACGGCGGCTGCCGTCCATGAAATTGGGGCCCATCACCGCCAGATCCGCGGCGGTGGCGCCGAGCAACAGCACCTCGGTGCCCGCCGCGCGCAGACCGGCGATCTCGGCGGCGAGCTTGGCGCTCATGCGGTTTCGCAACTGCCGCTCCAGCAGGTGGCCGGGGCTGGTGGCGGGCACCCGCTCGGCCGAGGCCATCGGCGCGAGCACGATCAGTTCGTCCAGGTCCTGTGCCGCGAGCAGGTCCACCGAGGCGGTCGATCCCGCGCCGCCGTCGATGTATCGTCGCCCGCCGATGGTGACCGGCGGCAGCCAACCGGGAACCGCCCACGAGGCGCGTAGCGCCGCACCGAGCGACGCGGCCGGAGCGTGCGGCGCACCGAACGGAACCCGCTGTCCGGTGGCGTAATCCATGCTCACCAGCCAGGTGGCGGGATGCGGTACCCAGGCGCGGCCGGGATTCAGCCGATCGGCCAGGCGCTGCAACCAGTCGGCATCGCCGCCGCCGACCGGCAGTAGGCCGCTGCCCGCGGTGAGCAGCCGCTGCCCCGACGGTGCCCGCAGCGGCAGCAGCGGCGCACCCAGGCGCGGCCGCGGCAGCGGCGGGAATGTTCCCGGGCCGCACCGCAGATGCGCGGCCAGCACCGGATGCGTACTGCGGCCCTGCTGCATGGCGACGAGTTCGTCGACGGAGACGCCGCTGCCGAGCATGGTCACGTACTCCGCGCCCGCCGAGGTGCCGATCAGGATGTCCGCCTCGCGCGGATCCCAGTCCAGTACATCACGCACGGCGGCCAGCGCCGCGACGATCCAGGCGGCCCCGAGCGTGCCGCCGCAGCCGATGGCCAGACCACGCCGGTGTGGACTGTTTCTGTTACCCATGACTTCAGACACTAACAGAATTCAAATACCCACGGTATCCGGAATCTGCGAGTACGTAGACTCTGGGCATGGCCCGACTGACCCGCACCGAAAGCCAGGCGCGCACCCGCGCCGATCTGGTCGCGACGGCGCGAGACCTGTTCCTGACCGAGGGCTACGCGCGCACCAGCCTGGAACGAGTCGCCGAGGCCGCCGGGTACTCCAAAGGCGCGGTGTACTCCAACTTCCGCACCAAGAAGCAGCTGTGCCTGGAGGTCCTCGACCTCATTCACGAAACCAAATTCGGCGAGGTGACCGCACTGATCAGCACGGCGGACAGCCTGGAGAGCCGGCTCGGCAGACTCCAGGAATGGGCCGAGCGCACCCTCGGTGACGTCGGCTGGACCCTGCTGGAATTCGAGTTCGCGACCGTCGCCCGCGACGATCCGGATCTCCAGGCCGCGCTGGTCTCCAGTCTGAGCGCGGTGCGCGGCGCCGTCGCCGCACAATTGCAGACCCTCGCCGACTCGCTGGGCCTGGAACTGCCCATGCCCGCCGAGGACGCGGCCACCTCGGTGCTGAGCCTGGGCCTGGGGCTGGGCATCCAGCGGGCCATCGATCCGAGCATCTCGGCCAGGCTGATCACCGACGCCGTGCGCCTGCTGGTCAGCCTCGGGACGCCCGCTCGGGCCTGATCAGACCGAATAGTGCAGCGTCCACTCGCCGCGATAGTGCAGGCGGGTGACATGCCCCGGCGGAATATCGATGCGCCAGAACGACTTCGGCGGTGCGTCCAGCGTGACCAGCAGCGCGGCCCGGATCACAGCCGGATGGGTGACCGCGACGGTGGACATCCCCTCCGAGGCGATCTCGGCCATCCAGAACCGGGTCCGCTCGATCACCTCGCACACCGATTCGCCGCCGTGTCCCTTGAACGCGGGATCGGTGAGCCAGGCGTAGAGCTCGTCCTGCGCGACCGACATCAGCTCGCCGCCCCGCCAGGCTCCCGCGTCCAGATCGCGCAGGCGATCGTCCTCGTCGCCGGGCAAGCCCATGAGGGCGGCGGTCTCCACCGTCCGCCGTTCCGGTCCGGTCAGCACCCGCGCCGCCGTCAGCCGGGTGGTGGCGGAGATGGCGCGGCGGCCGGCCGCGGTCAGGGATTCATCGACTGGAAAACGTGCCTTTCGCATCGCCTCGGTCATGCCATGGCTGACCAGGTCGAGTCTGAGCACCTTTTGCACCCCTGGAAGCGTACGGCTAGCGGCTACCTGTCGGTGGCCGGGTGCAAACTGAGGTACATGGCCCCGTTCACCACCGCCGCGTTCTCCCCGGCGACCCGAGCCTGGTTCGACGGCGCGTTTCCCGCGCCGACGTCCGCGCAGCTCGGCGCCTGGCAGGCGATCGCGGCCGGGGAGCACACGCTGGTGGTGGCGCCGACCGGCTCCGGCAAGACGCTGTCGGCGTTCCTCTGGGCGATCGATCGGCTCGCCGGTCGCACCGAGCCGGTGCCGGGCACCTCGGTGCTGTACGTCTCGCCGCTCAAGGCACTCGCGGTGGATGTGGAGCGGAATCTGCGGGCGCCGCTGGTCGGGGTGACCCAGACCGCGAAGCGGCTCGGTCTCGATCCGCCGGAGATCACCGTGGGCGTGCGCTCGGGCGACACCAGCTCGGCCGATCGGCGCGCCATGCAGCGCACACCGCCCGACATTCTCATCACCACGCCCGAATCGCTGTTCCTCATGCTCACCTCGGCGGCGCGGGAGACGCTGCGCACGGTCGGCACCGTGATCGTCGACGAGGTGCACGCCATCGCCGGCGGCAAGCGCGGTGCGCACCTGGCCCTCTCGCTGGCCCGGCTGGACGAGCTGGCGGAGCGGCCCGCGCAACGGGTCGGGCTGTCGGCGACGGTGCGGCCACCGGAGGAGATCGGGCGATTCCTGGCCGGGAACGCGCCCATCACCATCGTGAATCCGCCTGCGCCGAAAACCTTCGACCTCTCTGTACGGGTACCGGTCCCGGACATGGCCCACCCGTCGCCCGACCACCACCCCTCATCGAATCGCTCCGCGATGCTGCGGCAACTCGGCGACGGGGACCAACCAGGTTCGATCTGGCCACACGTGGACGAATCGATCGTGGATCTGGTGCTCGAGCACCGGTCCTCGATCGTGTTCGCCAACTCGCGGCGACTGGCCGAACGGCTCACCGCCCGCCTGAACGAGGCGTATGCCGAGCGGCTCGGTGAGCCGGTCCCACTCGAGCACGCCCCGCCCGCGCAGCTCGGCGCCTCCACCGAGGTGATCCACGGCGCAGGCCCGCTGCTCGCGCGCGCACACCACGGATCGGTGAGCAAGGAGCAGCGCGCCCTCATCGAAGACGATCTCAAGAGCGGGCGGCTGCGTTGCGTGGTCGCGACCTCCAGTCTGGAGCTCGGCATCGATATGGGCGCGGTGGATCTCGTGGTGCAGGTGGAGGCGCCGCCGTCGGTGGCCAGCGGCTTGCAGCGGGTCGGACGCGCCGGGCACCAGGTCGGCGAGATCTCGCGCGGCGTCCTGTTTCCCAAGCATCGCACCGACGTCGTGCACTGCGCCGTCGCCGCGCAGCGCATGCTCACCGGGCAGATCGAAGAGCTGCGCATTCCCGCGCATCCGCTCGATATCCTGGCCCAGCAGACAGTCGCCGCGTGCGCGCTGGAACCGATCGATGTCGACACCTGGTTCGATACGGTGCGCGGTACCGGCAGCTATGCCGCACTTCCCCGCTCCGCCTACGAATCGGTGCTCGACCTGCTTGCCGGGCGCTACCCCTCCGACGAATTCGCCGAACTGCGACCGCGATTGGTGTGGGATCGGGACGCGGGCACGCTCACCGGGCGGCCCGGCGCCCAGCGGCTCGCGGTCACCTCCGGCGGCGCCATCCCCGACCGCGGCATGTTCGCCGTGTACATGGTGGGCGAAGCAGCATTACCGGGTCGCTCCGCAGGCTCCGCTCCGGGCTCCCGCGTAGGCGAACTCGACGAGGAGATGGTGTACGAGTCCCGGGTCGGCGATGTCTTCGCCCTGGGGGCCACCAGCTGGCGGATCGAGGAGATCACCTTCGACCGGGTGCTGGTCACCCCGGCGTTCGGGCAACCCGGCCGACTGCCGTTCTGGCATGGTGACGGGCTCGGGCGGCCCGCCGAATTGGGCGGGGCCCTGGGCGAATTCGTGCGCAAGGCCGGGAAGTCGGGCGATACGGGCGCGGCCGAGGAACTGGTGCGCACCGCCGGGCTGAACGACAACGCCACCGCGAACCTGTTTGCACTGCTGGACGAACAGCGCACCGCCACCGGTCAGCTGCCCACCGACAAGACACTGGTGGTGGAACGGTTCCGGGACGAACTCGGCGACTGGCGGCTGGTGCTGCACTCGCCCTACGGACTGCCGGTGCACGCGCCGTGGGCGCTGGCCATCGGCGCCCGGCTGCGCGAGCGATTCGGCGTGGACGCCGCCCCGAACGCCTCCGACGACGGGATCGTGGTGCGCCTGCCCGACACCACCGATGATCCGCCCGGGGCGGAACTGTTCGTCTTCGCCCCCGACGAGATCGACGAGATCGTCACCGAACAGGTAGGCGGCTCAGCGCTTTTCGCCTCCCGGTTCCGCGAGTGCGCGGCCCGAGCCCTGCTGCTGCCCCGCCGCGACCCCGGTAAGCGGGCGCCGCTGTGGCAGCAGCGCCAGCGCTCGGCACAGCTGCTGGATGTGGCGCGCAAGTTTCCCGACTTCCCGATCCTGCTGGAGACGGTGCGCGAATGCCTGCGCGACGTCTACGATCTGCCCGCGCTGGGCGAGCTGCTGGGCCGGGTGGCGCGGCGGCAGCTGCGCCTGGTCGAGGTCGAGACCGCGACGCCGTCGCCGTTCGCCAGCGCCCTGCTGTTCGATTACATCGGCCAGTTCATGTACGACGGGGACAGTCCGCTGGCCGAACGTCGCGCCGCCGCCCTGTCCCTGGATTCCAGCCTGCTCGCCGAACTCCTCGGCCGGGTCGAACTGCGTGAGCTGCTCGATGCCGACATCCTCGAGCAGACCGAACGAGAACTCCAGCGTCGCACCCCCGAACGCCGCGCCCGTGACCTGGAGGGCTTGGCGGACCTGCTGCGACTACTGGGCCCGTTGACACCGGCCGAAGCCGGCGCCCGCTGCGTCCTTGAAATCGGGAATCCAGCCGCTTCGCCGTGGTCGGACCAGGGTTCAGCCGCTGAACCGGACCGTCCACCGGTGGCGGAGACACCCACGCGGAACGGCACCACCGACGATGCCGAGATCATCGCCCACACGGGCACCACGGCCGAGGGGTCCGGTGACATTATCGACAGCAAATCCGGCCCCGACCTGGCCATAGCGGGCGCGCATCACGAGTGGTTCGCCGAGTTGCTGAAAGCCCGTCGCGCGCTGGAGGTTTCGTTCGCCGGGCGCACCTGGTGGGTGGCCGTGGAGGACGCGGCCCGGCTGCGGGATGCACTCGGCGTCCCGCTGCCGATCGGTACTCCGGCGGCGTTCATCGAACCGGTCCCCGATCCGCTGGGTGACCTGGTCGGCCGGTACGCGCGCACGCACGCGCCGTTCACCACCGAGGCCGTGGCACAGCGGTTCGGGCTCGGCACGGCGGTGGCCGCGGGAGCGCTGCATCGCCTGGTAGCCGAGAAACGAGTGGTGGAAGGGGAATTCACGCCTGCCGCGAGCGGCTCGGAGTGGTGCGACACGCAGGTGTTGCGGCGACTGCGGCGACGCTCGCTGGCCGCCGCGCGGCACGAGGTCGAGCCGGTGGCCACCGCCGCGTTCGGCCGGTTCCTGCCGTCCTGGCAGCATGTGGGCAGTGGCGAGCTGCGCGGCGTCGACGGCGTCGCCGCGGTGGTGGAACAGCTTGCGGGCGTGCCGATTCCGGCCTCGGCCTGGGAATCGCTGATCCTGCCCGTGCGGGTGCGCGACTACTCCCCCGCCATGTTGGACGAGCTGATGGCCACCGGCGAGGTGATCTGGTCCGGGCACGGCTCCATCACCGCCAAGGACGGCTGGATCGCACTGCACCTGGCCGACCAGGCGCCGTTCACCCTGGCACCGCCCGACCAGATCGAGCTCACCGAAACCCAGCTGCGACTGCTCAGCGCACTCGGCGCTTCGATACCGGCGTGGACTCCGCTCACCGAGCCGCCCGCACCACCGGGCCCGATCTCGCTGGACGCACCGGAACCCGGCCGAGGCACCGCGCCCGCGGCGGACGGTTCCGATCGAGCCGCAGTGGGCCGGGGAGCAGCGCGCGACGGTGGAGCACTGAACCTGCCGCCGGTGTTGCAGGGTGGCGGGGCGTACTTCTTCCGGCAGCTCTCCGATGCCACGGGTTTGCTCGATGACGCCACGGTGGCTGCGGCGCTGTGGGAGCTGGTGTGGGCCGGCGTGGTCGCCGGTGACACCTTCGCGCCGGTGCGCGCCCTGCTGTCCGGGACCACCCGCACCAGCACGGCGCACCGCACCCCGCGGCGCACGCCCCGCGGCCGCGCGTATCTGCCGCGGCAGACGCTGCCGACCCGCTCCGGTCCCCCCGCGGTGGCCGGACGCTGGTCGCTGCTGCCCGAACGCGTCGCGGACAACACCGTGCGCGCCCACGCTACCGCCGACATGCTGCTGGAGCGTTACGGGGTGCTGACCCGCGGATCGGTCCAGAACGAAGGCGTGCCGGGCGGTTTCGCGCTGATGTATCGGGTGCTGACCGAGTTCGAGGACCGAGGGCGCTGCCGCCGCGGCTATTTCGTCGACTCGCTCGGCGGCGCGCAGTTCTCCACCACCGACGTGGTCGACCGGCTGCGCTCCTTCGACACCGACCGAATCCGTCCGGCCGACGGCGGACAGCGGGCACCACAGGCACTGGCGCTGGCCGCCTGCGATCCGGCCAACCCCTACGGCGCGGCGCTGCCCTGGCCCAAGGGGGACGGCGCAAGCGGCCACCGCCCGGGCCGCAAAGCGGGCGCGCTGGTGGTCCTGCTGGACGGTGATCTGGTCCTGTACCTGGAGCGCGGCGGCAAGACCCTGCTCACCTTCAGCGAGGATCCGGACGCCCGCCAGGCCGCGGCGACCGCGCTGGCCGGGCTGGTCCGCACCCGCCGGGTCGATGCCCTGGTGATCGACAAGGTCGATGGTGAAACCGTGCACGGCAATACCTTCGCCACCTTCCTCACCGCCGCGGGCTTCTCCGCGACCCCGCGCGGGCTGCGGCTACGCGGTCAGCCGTGAGCCCGCCACGGGTACGGTCGTGCCATGCCTGAAGGCGATGCCGTATTCCTGACCGCCCACCGGCTGCGGCTGGCGCTGGCCGGGAAGACCTTGGTGCGCAGCGATTTCCGGGTACCCGGATACGCCACGGTCGACCTGGCGGGCGAGCTGATCGAGGAGGTCGGCAGCTACGGCAAGCATCTGTTCATCCGCACCCCGCGAGCGAGTATCCACACCCACCTGAAAATGGAGGGCGTCTGGCGCACCTACTGCACCGGCGAGCGGTGGACTCGGCCGCGTGTGCAGGCTCGGGTGGTCCTGGGCACCGACGACACCGAGGCCGTCGGATTCGCACTCGGCACGGTGGAGGTGCTACCCCGCGTCGAGGAGCACACCGTCATCGACCATCTCGGCCCGGATCTGCTGGGCCCGAACTGGGATGCCGCCGAGGCGGTGCGGCGGCTGGCCACACATCCCGAGCAGCCGATCGGGGTGGCCCTGCTGGATCAGCGCAATCTCGCGGGCATCGGCAACATCTACCGCAGCGAGGTGTGCTTTCTGCGCAAGGTGCATCCGGCCACCCCGGTCGCCGCGGTGCCCGATCTGCTCGCGCTGGTCAACGAGGCGCACCGGGTACTGGGCAAGGCCGCGCACGAGCCACCGTGGCGGCAGTTGGTGTACGGCAAGCAGCGGCGGCCCTGCCCACGCTGCGGCACCACCCTGCTCGTGCGCCTGCTCGGCGATTCCGATCCCGCCGACCGGATCACCCAGCGCGAGCGCGGTATCTATTTCTGCCCCCGCTGTCAGCCGGAGCCCGTGGGCTGAGTCCGGATCGCCGCAGCGTGCGATGCGATTTGCCATTGCATTGCTAACATCGGGCCGCCGCGTCCCGACAGCATCTGTGCCTATCGGAATTCGACAGCACAGGAGCAGGACGACATGTTGCGGCACACGGCGATCGCCCGGCGCATCGCGATTGCCGCACAGCTCGTCGTCGCCGTGCTCGCGATCGTCGCCACCGTGGTGTTCATCTATGTGCTGCTGCATACGCCGCCCGCGCCCGGCAGTTCGGAGCAGCCGCGGCCCGCGATCACCCAGGGCGAGGTCGACCGCGGTATGTGAAACCCTTGACGCCCTCGGCGAACCCGCCTAACTTCCAAGTTGTCAGTTACGACGAGGGAGCACGCCATGGGCGATCCGAGGCGGTATGTGGTGATCGGCGGCGGCCTGGCCGGGCTCGCGTCCGCGGTCTGGCTGGCCGAAGCCGGCAAACAGGTCACGCTGCTGGAACGTCGCGGACGGCTGGGCGGCCGCACCCACGCCATGAAGGCCGAAGCCGTCGAGGACCTGCCCGACAACGGTCAGCACGTGATCGCCTCGGGCTACCACCATCTGTTCCGCTACCTGGACAGCGTCGGCACCCGCCGCTTCGTCGCCTTCCCGCACCGCGCCACCCTGCGCTGGCCGGACGGGCGCAAGGTCACCATGCGCACCACCGGCGCGGGCGCCTGGCGCACCTTCACCGGCCCGCACCCCGACGCCACGCCGCTGGACCGGCTGCGCACCGCCCGCGCCACCGTGCGACTGGGCTGGCAATGCCTCAACCAGCCCGCCGACCTCGCCGACCTCACCTCCGAGCAGTGGTTCGACCGGATCGGCATGCCCGCCAAAGCCCGTGAGGCACTGTGGGACTGGCTCGCCCTCGGCGTCGCCGCCGAACCCGTCGAGCAGGAATCGGCGAAGGTACTGGCCGACGTGCTGGCCACCGGGATCCGCCTCGGCATCGCGCACCGCACCCCGGTCACCATCGGCTATCCCACCACCGATCTGGACACGCTCTACGTCACCGGCGCGCAGCAGGTCTTCGCCCGGCACGGCGTCGAGGTCCGCCATCGCGCGGTGGCGCGGCGCATCCATATCGCCGACGGCCGCGTCACCGGTGTGACGCTGGCCGACGGCTCGGTGGTCCCCGCCGACGCGGTGGTGTGCGCGGTGCCCAACTCCAATATCGGCGGGCTGCTCGACGACCTGCCCGAACACGCCGAAATCTACGCGGCCGCGCAGAAACTCGGCTACACCCCGATCGTCAGCACCAACCTGTACCTGGATCGCCCGCTGGGGACCGAGGCCGAATTCGAGGCACTGATCGGTGGCGGCGGCGTCATCGACGAGGTCTTCGACCGCCAGCGGATGACCGGGCGCAGCACCGAGCAGGCCTGGCTGTACTGCCTGACCACCAGCGGCGCCTACGCGCAGATCCACAAAAGTCACGAAGAGGTCGTCACCGAGCAGATGGCGCTACTGCGCCGCTACTACCCCGCCGCCGCGCACGCGAAAATCGTGCAGGCCCAGGTGGTTCCGATGCCCAAGGCGACATTCTCCCAGGTCGTGGGCACGCACGGCCTACGGCCCGCACAGCGCACTTCGATTCCGACGCTGGCGCTGGCCGGGGACTGGACCGCCACCGACTGGTCGGCCACGATGGAAAGCGCCGTGCAGAGCGCAGCGCGGGCGGTGGACCTGCTGCTCGAGTTACCGTCTGTGCCGTGACCACGCAGCGCGCCACATCAGTGCCCGCTAAGAAATCCGGTAAGCGCCGGATGCCCGCGGCCGAAAGGCGTTCCCAGCTCTTGGACGTGGCGCGCGATATCGCCGCCGCGGACGGGTTCGCCGCGGTCACCATCGAACGTGTCGCGCGGCAATCCGATGTCGCCCGCGCGCTGATCTATCAGCAGTTCAGCGATCTGTCCGGCCTGCTGACCACCCTGCTGGACCGCGAGATGGGCATCGCGCTGGCCGGAGTGAGCAGTGTCGATCTCGACATCGACGACCCGGACGCGCTCGCCCACGGCATGCTCAGCTACCTGCACGCCGCACCGACCAGCTGGCGGATCATGCTCAGCCCGCCCGACGGCGGACCGCCGGGCCTGCGCGAACGACTCGAGCTGGGCCGCAACTACGCCCGCCAGATCGGGGCGCGGCACCTGTCGCGCTTCGCCGGGGTGCCCGTCGACCCGGACGGCGCCACCGAACGCGTCATGCTGTGCGCCATCGAAGAACTCGCGCGCCTGCACCTGGCCGACCCGGACCGCTACCCCGACGACCTGTTCCGGTCCTACGTCCGCTCGCTCACCGACTGGGCCACCGGCCTGGAATCCCAGCGCTGACCAGCACTTTCACTGCCCTCACGAAATTCTCACGGTCGAGTTGATGTGCTGTTTCCAGCGCGGAGGCACCGCGCCCGACCGAGAGGAAATCCTATGAAGCTCGAGACCGCGATCGTCGCCGGAATGTTCGCCCTGGGCGCGGTGGCCGCGAGCACCGGTGTCGCGAACGCCGTGTTCATCGGCAACTACGCCACCTACGAGGGCTGTGTCGCCGATGGCAACTCGCCACTCACCGGCGGCACCCAGTGGGAGTGCGTGCCGGTCGGCGACGGCTGGGACCTGCACACCTACTGATCCGCCCGCGCCGAGTGGCTGACGGGGGTCGAGCCACTCGGCCGCGCCGGGTGCCCGTCCGAGATGTCCTATTCTCTGGTCTCGTGCGAGTACTGGTGGTGGAGGACGACGAAGGTCTGGGACTGGAGATCGCGGCGGGCCTGCGTTCGGCCGGATTCGCCGTCGACCTCGCCGCCCGGCTCGCGGACGCGGATTTCAAGATCTCCGTCAACGGCTACGACTGCCTGGTCGTCGACCGCGGCCTGCCCGACGGTGACGGCCTGGCCCTCGTCGCGGCCCACCGCGACCGGGGCCTGCGGGTACCGGTGCTGATGCTCACCGCCCGCGACGGCATCGCCGACCGGGTCGCCGGATTCGAGCACGGCGCCGACGACTACCTCGTGAAACCGTTCGCCCTGGCCGAACTCGCGGCCCGGGTGCGCGCCCTGTGCCGCCGCCGCGAGCAGCCCGCCCCGGCCCGAATCGTCCTGGGCGACATCGATATCGATCTGCCCCGCCGCCGGGTGCAGCGCGCCGGCATCCTGCGCTCGCTGAGCCCCAAGGAATTCGCGGTGCTGGAACTGCTCGCCACCCGGGCAGGCAGTGTCGTCTCGCGCAGCGAACTCATCGAATGCTGCTGGGACGAGATGGCCGAGCCCGCCTCCAATGTGGTCGACGCGGTGATCGCGCAGTTGCGCCGCAAACTCGGCGCGCCGCCGGTCATCGAGACGGTGCGCGGCACGGGTTTCATGATCGGAAGTGAATCATTCGCACGTTGAGTCCGCCCGCTGCCGCGCGCCCCGCGGTCGCGCGCATGCGGCGCACCCGTTGGCAGCTGACGGTACTGATCACCGCGATCAGCACCGTCTGCCTGATCGTGCTCGGCCTGGTCGCCGCGGTCATCGACGCCAGGTCCCGGGACCGCGTCGTGGACGAGGCGATCAGCCGGGTCGCCACCGGCGTCGCCGGCAGCATCACGCTCGACACCGACGAGGTACTCGATCTCACCGACGTCAAGTCCTACGACCTGGCCAACGGCGAGACCGCGGTGCTCGTGGTGAGCAAGTCCGCCGACGGCACCTGGACCGAGGCGTTCGGCCACCTGCGGTCCTGGCTGCCCGGCAAAGAGGTCGCCGCGGGCATCGTCGACGATGCGATCCTGGCCGAGGACAGCGTCTTTCGCGACGGCACGGACAGTCAGGGCCGCTCCGTCCGCCTGGTCGCCCAGCCGCTGTTCTGGGAGGATTCCGAGGTCGAGGTGGTGGTCTTCGCGGGCACCAACCCGCAGACCTTCGGTCCCGAACGCGCACTGCTGATCTGGAGCCTGGTGATCGGCGGCCTGCTGCTGGTGCTGTGCTCGGCCCTCGCCGCGTACTGGCTGTCGGGGCGCAGCATGCGCCAGGTCATCGTGCTGCTCGACGAGCAGGAGAAGTTCCTCGGCGACGCGGCCCACGAACTGCGCACGCCGCTGTCGACACTGCGCCTGGTGACCGCGCCGCGCCACCGCAACCCGCACGAGATCGACCGGGCCCTGCACGAGGCGCACGGGCTCGGCGACCGGATGGAGCGCATCGTCTCCGGGCTGCTGGCCCGGGCCCGCATGCAGTCCGGCCTGGCCGAACCCGAACGCGTGCAGCTGCTGCTGGATCAACTCACCGAATCCGTGATCGAGGGGTTCGGACCGGCGAATATCCTGGTCGAGACGGTTCCGTGCGTCGTGATCGGCGATCCGGGGCTGCTCGGCCTGGCGATCCGGAACCTGGTGGAGAACGCCATCACCCACGGTGCGGTCAATCGCGGCGCGCCGGTCGAGGTGCATGTCGCCGACGGCCGGGTCAGTGTGCGCGACCACGGCCCCGGCCTGAACCCACAGGTGTCGAGCAACCCGTTCGATCGCGGCGTCAGCGCGGGACGTGGCAGCGGCATCGGTTTGGCGCTGGTGGCCTGGATCGCCGATCTGCACGGCGGCTCCGCGGGCATGGAACCCGCGGCGGGCGGCGGCACCATCGCCACCCTTACACTGCCGCGGCCACCGGCCTAACCAGCGAGCTGGATGAGGTTTCCGCAGGTGTCGTCGAAGACCGCCGTGGTTACCTCGCCCATGTTCAACGGCTCCTGAGTGAATCGGACACCGAGCCCGCGCAGCCGCTCGTATTCGGCCCGCACATCCTCGACGCCGAACTGGATGCACGGCAGCCCGGCCTCGCGCAGGCCGGTCTTGTAGGTCTTGGCGATCGGATTCTGGTCGGGTTCGAGCAGCAGCTCGGTGCCCTCGGGCGCCTCCGGCGCGACCACTGTCAGCCACTTGTATGCACCCACCGGGACGTCGTGCTTCTTCTGGAAGCCGAGCACCTCGGTGTAGAACGCCAGCGCCTTCTCCTGGTCGTCGACGAAAACGCTGGTCACTGCGATACGCATGGCAAGTATCCTCTCAGCCGTCCGAGGGCACCGGTTCCAGGATCTCCGGACGCGGCTCCGGGGCCGCGATCCGCAACGCGTCGGCCGACGCGTCGTCGGGTTGGGTCTGCGACTCGATCTCGGCGTCGACCCGCGCCAGATAGGTGCGGATCTCCCGGTCGATATCGGCGTCGTCCCAGCCGAGTACGGGCGCGACCAACTGCGCCACCTCCTCGGCACAGTCGCGACCCCGATCCGGGTATTCGATGGAGATGCGGGTGCGGCGGGCCAGGATGTCGTCGAGGTGCAGCGCGCCCTCGGCGGCGGCCGCGTACACCGCCTCCACCCGCAGATACGACGGCGCGTCGGTAATCGGTTGCAGCAGTTCGGGATAACCGTCGGCGAGCGCGATCACCTCGTCGATCAGCGAGCCGTAGCGGTTGAGCAGGTGCTTGATCCGGTACGGGTGCAGGCCGTACTCCTCGGCCAGCTGCACCGTCTGATTGACCAGCGCGTAGTACCCGTCCGCGCCCAGCAGCGGCACCTTCTCGGTGACCGACGGCGCGACCTTGTCCGGAATATCCTGCGCCGCTTCATCGACCGCGTCGTAGGCCATCACCCGATAGGTGGTGTACTTGCCACCCGCGATCGCGACCAGACCCGGCGCGATCCGCGCGACCGCGTGCTCGCGCGACAGCTTCGAGGTCGAATCGCTCTCCCCCGCCAGCAGCGGCCGCAGCCCGGCGTACACGCCGTCGATGTCCTGATGGGTCAGTGGAGTGACCAGCACCTGATTCACATGGTCGAGCAGGTAGTCGATATCGGCCTTGGTCGCCGCCGGATGCGCGAGATCGAGATTCCAGTCGGTGTCGGTGGTTCCGATGATCCAGTGCGCGTCCCACGGGATGACGAACAGCACCGAGGTCGGCGTGCGCAGGATGATCGCCGCATCGCTGACGATCCGATCCCGGGGCACGACGATGTGCACGCCCTTGGACGCCCGCACATGGAAGTGCCCGCGCGCGTGCGCGAGCGCCTGGAGCTCGTCGGTCCACACGCCGGTCGCGTTGATCACCACATGGGCGTGGATCTCGCCGGTCGCGCCGTCGTCGCTGTCGCGGACCTTCACGCCGGTCACCCGGTCGGCCTCGCGCAGGAAACCCACCACCTGGGTGGAGGTCCGGATGACCGCGCCGTAGTGCGCCGCGGTCCGGGCCACGGTCATGGTGTGGCGGGCGTCGTCGACCACCGTGTCGTAGTAGGTGACCCCGCCGATCAGTGCGTCGCGCCGCATACCGGGCGCCAGCCGCAGTGCCGCCGAACGGGATAGGTGATGCTGTCCCGGAACGGATTTCGCGCCACCCATACGGTCGTAGAGCACCAGCCCCGCCGCCACGTACGGCCGCTCCCAGACCCGATGGGTCAGCGGGTACAGGAACTTCAGCGGCTTGACCAGGTGCGGCGCCAGCGACGACAGCGCCAGCTCGCGCTCCTTGAGCGCCTCGCGCACCAAACCGAACTCCATCTGCTCCAGATAGCGCAGCCCGCCGTGGAACATCTTCGAGGACCGGCTCGAGGTGCCCGAGGCCAGATCCCGCGCCTCCACCAGCGCCACCCGCAATCCGCGCGTCGCCGCGTCCAGCGCGATACCCGAGCCGACCACACCACCGCCCACTACGACGACGTCGAAATGCTCCTTGCCGAACCGCTCCCACGCCTCCCGGCGCTGGCGCGGGCCGAGGAACTGGGTTTCCGGTTTCTTCGTCATGCTCGGCTCCTCGTTCTGCTGTCAGTGCACAAGATCGAGCTCCGGCTACAGGCTAAGCGAGGAACCCGTGTCGTCACGATCTTGACGCGCGGACTCCGGAACGTTTAGTAACCTGCACCAATGCGTCGCTATGTGGCCGCCATCGATCAGGGCACGACATCGTGCAGGTGCATCGTCTTCGACCGGCAGGGCCGGGTCGTCGGCGTCGCCCAGCGAGAGCACGAGCAGATCTTCCCGCGGCCCGGCTGGGTCGAACACGATCCGGAGGAGGTCTGGCGCAACACCGGCCACGTCATCGACGCGGTACTGAAAGAACACGATCTGTCCGCCGGCGACATCGCCGCGGTGGGCGTCACCAATCAGCGCGAGACCACCGTGGTGTGGGAGCGCGACACCGGCAAACCTGTCTACAACGCGATCGTCTGGCAGGACACCCGCACCGGCAAGCTGGTCACCGAGCTCGGCGGCGCGGAAGGGCCGTCCCGGTACCAGGACCGCACCGGGCTGCCGCTGTCCACCTACTTCGCCGGGCCCAAACTGCGCTGGATCCTGGACAATGTCGAAGGGGTCCGGGCGCGAGCCGAGGCGGGGGAACTGTGCTTCGGCACCATGGACAGCTGGGTGCTGTGGCACCTGACCGGCCTGCACATCACCGATGTCACCAATGCCTCGCGCACCATGCTGATGGATCTACGCACCCTGCAATGGGATTCGCGAATCTGTGCGGAGTTCGGCATCCCCGAATCGATGCTGCCCGAGATCCGCAGTTCCTCCGAGGTCTACGCCGAGATCAGTTCGGGTGCGCTGCAAGGCATTCCGGTGGCGGGCATCCTCGGCGACCAGCAGGCCGCCACCTTCGGCCAGGCCTGCCTGTCCCCAGGTGAGGCCAAGAACACCTACGGCACCGGCAATTTCATGCTCCTGAACACCGGCACCACACCGGTGTTCAGCAGGCACGGCCTGCTCACCACCGTCTGCTATCGGCTCGGCGCGCAGGACGCGGTGTACGCGCTGGAAGGGTCGATCGCGGTGACCGGCTCGCTGGTCCAGTGGTTCCGCGACAATCTCGGCATCATCGCCTCCGCCGACGAGATCGAGCCGCTGGCCCGCAGCGTCGAAGACAACGGCGGCGCGTATTTCGTGCCCGCCTTCTCCGGACTGTTCGCGCCCCGATGGCGGCCGGACGCGCGCGGCGTCATCGCCGGGCTGACCCGGTTCGTCAACAAAGCTCATCTGGCGCGCGCGATCCTGGAATCCACCGCCTTCCAGACCCGCGAGGTGGTCGACGCCATGCGCGCCGACGCCGAATCCCAGCGCCTCGACCTGGAATTGACCACCCTCAAGGTGGACGGCGGCATGACCGACAACGACCTGCTCATGCAGTTCCAGTCCGACATCCTCGATGTCCCGGTCGTGCGCCCGGTGGTCAAGGAGACCACCGCGCTCGGCGCCGCCTATGCCGCGGGCCTCGCGGTGGGTTTCTGGGCCGACACCGAGGAGATCCGCACCAACTGGGCCGCCGACAAGACCTGGCAGCCGACCATGTCCGACGCGGATCGGCAAGCGCGCCTGCGGGAATGGAACAAAGCGGTGGAACGCACCTACAACTGGGCGGACTGACCCGCACCGGCCAGCCGGTCCACCGCCTCGGTCAGAGTGGCCGCGTCCGAGGTGGAGAAGCACAGGCGCATCGAGTGCCGATAGCCGCCGTCGACGGCGAACGCCGAACCGGGCACGTAGGCGACACCCGCGTCCAGCGCACGAGGCAGCAGTTCTTGCGCGTCGGTGCCGTCGGTGAAATCGGCCCAGACGAACATGCCGCCCGTGGCATCGGTACAGGTGAGCCGGTCACCGAAGCGGTCGCGCAGCGCGTGCACCAGCGCCTTGGCCCGAGCACCGTAGGCGGTGCGGACGGACTCGATATGGCCGCTGAGCCAGGCGGCGTCCGCGAGCAGGTCGGCGGCGATCTGCTGGGTCAGGGCCGAGCCACACAGATCGGCGCCCTGCTTCAGCAGCTCCACTCCACGAAAGACGCTGGGCGGGGCGGTCATCCAGCCGACGCGCAGCGTGGGCGCGATGATCTTCGACGCACTGGATAGGCGAATCACGTTGCGGGAGTACGCTGCCACGGGTGCCGGGGCGGGCGCGTCGAAGTAGAGCTCGCCGTACGGGTCGTCCTCGATCACCCAGAAGCCGTGCGCGTCGGCGAGTTCGGCGAGCGCGCGCCGGCGCTCGGCACTCATGGTGACGCCGCCCGGGTTATGGAAGTTGCTCACCGTGTGCACCAGCGCGGGACGCTCACCGGAGGCCAGCAGCTCGGCGAGCAGGTCGACACGCAGCCCCTCGGAATCCAAGGGCAGCGCGACGATTCGGGCGCTCGCAGCCCGGAACACTTGCAGCGCACCGACATACGCGGGATTCTCGACAACCACCAGCGCGCCGGGATCGAGCAGCACTTCGGCCAGCAGGGACAGCGCCTGCTGCGAACCGTGCGTCACGAAGACCTCGTCCACACCGACGGCCCGGCCGAGCCGGGCCGATTCACGAGCGGCCAGCACCTCCCGCAGCGGCGCCCATCCGGGCGACTCGGTGTATTGCAGGCACCCCGGCCCGGACAGCGCGTCCGCCGCCGCGGCGGCGATCCGGTCGCGGGGCATCAGCGCGGCATCCGGCAACCCACCGGCCAGGCTGATGACCTCGGCGCGCGCGGTCAGCTTCAAGAGGTCGCGAATCGCCGAGCTCTGGAGGCCGCTCAGCTTGCCGGCCAGCGGCGGGATAGTCGATGACATGGGAACCTCCGAGAAACGCCGGGTACGCGGTGCCTATGGTCGCACAATATTGACCAGAATGTGAAATTTAAATCCTATATAGCGAGATCGTCGCCAGGTTCGACCGGCAGCGGCCGATGATTTCAGGGGTGATCTGCATCACTCGACAGAACCGAGCTGGAGTCAGCGGCGTCCAACTCTTCGTAGACACCATCGACACGAAGGAACGAAAAGCCATGAAGCGCATCGCCTCTGCACTTGCAATCGGCGCAATGACCGTGGGCGCCATCGCCCTTGCCTCGCCGGCTGCGAACGCAAACGTCAAGACCGGAGACGCGTGCAACGCCCCCGGCGCCACCCTGGAACAGTTCCAGCCCGAAGACAACCGCGTGGCGGTGTACAAGTGCATCAGCCCCGTCGGCAGTTTCTACATCTGGGAGTTCAAGACCTTCAAGCAGCCGGGCGTCAACTAGCCACAAGAGCCGACAGCGGAACTCCTGGTCTGGTCCGATCGGCCCACTCGGCAACCCGAACCAGCAGGAGTTCACCTGCCCCACAGGCTGATTCCTTCAGGAAATCGCATATCGCCGAACTCTGGAGATCTTCGGTGAAGATAAGACATCCGGCTCCCGAGTCTCATGTGACCAGCGACACAGAGGGGATCCAAACATCAACTGCCTGCGTCCAATTCGGTGATCGGTACGAATCACGACGAATTGGAGTAACCATGAAATCCATCGCGCGCGGTCTCGCTGTCGGCGCTCTGGCCGCCGGTGCGCTGCTGCTGTCGGTCCCCGCAGCACACAGCTCTCCGGACTTCCCCAACGTCGGCGAAGGATGCGGCACCGTCGGCCTGCGCAAGTCGGGCCACGATCGGGCAGGCAACGAAACAATTCTCATGTGCACGCTCAACGCGCCCGGTGTGCAGCCCGGACTCATGACCTGGCAGGTCGCCCCGTAATCGCAAGCATTACGAAACGCAGTGAACTCCTGGCCGGATCACGACACCGACCAGGAGTTCATCTGCTAGCGCACTGATTGCATTGCATCGCTCAGTGATTCAGCTCAGCGTCTGACATCGCCTCGTGAGCGATTCCTCAATTATCGGATCGAATCACGACGAACGGAGTGGAAATGAAACGCATCGCACGTGGACTCGCTGTCGGCTCGCTGGCCGTCGGCGCACTACTGCTGACCATCCCTGCGGCATCGGCCGAAGGGTACGTCTACCCCACTGAACCCTGCATTGAAGGCAAGGCGGCACAGGCGCGTCAACCGTCCGGAGAAATAGTCACCTTCTATTGCTCGAGCGCTCCGCCTCCAACTCAGCCAGGAATCCTGACCTGGATCCCCCGCCAGCCCGGAATCGGGTGACACAAGTAGGCACAGGGCCGCGACCGTAACGGAACTCCAGGCGCATCAGCGCTCGGTAACACCGATCCGCGAGTCCGGACTCACGACCTTGCAGGTCGCCCCGTAATCGCAAGTACTGCAAAACAAATGAACTCCTGGTTGGAATCATGACGCCGACCAGGAGTTCATCACTGTGTCGGGCTAATGCCCGGCGCGCTTTTCGATGGTGTAGACCAATGTCTTTCCATCCCGGATGACCGTGGTGACCGTTTGTGGGTAGACGATCGGCTGGTTGGAATTCGGGTGAACCGTGGTCAAATCCACCGAATAAGTGTCCGGCCCGACGGCCAGGATCCGCAGACAATGAGTGGTACCCCGGGGGATCTCGTTGTTGATCGCCGTCTGCATATGATCCGCGGTCGCGATCAACGGCGCGTCCGGCGCGACATATTCGCGCGCCTTCTCACCGCTCCGCTCGACATAGAAACCGTACTGGAATCCCAGGATCGCGCCGGTGCCACTGGTGGTATTGCCCACGCCGTTGCCGGTCGTCAAGTCGCCATTGGTAGTGGCGGGGCAGTTCAACGCAGCCGTTGTCGACGGCAGCGGCGGCGCGGCCGTCGGCTTGCCGTCCTCGTCGCCGCCGGGATTGCGGTTCAGCGCGATGACGGTGGCGACCAAGCCGATCACGACCGCGAGGATGCCTGCGGCGCCGAGCATGATCCAGCGGCCTCGGCCATTCTTGGCGGGCGGCTTGGTCGTGGACGCGCCCGGCGCGAGGCGCTGCGCGATCGGATCGTCGTCCCACGAGATCAGCGACGACGATGAGGACGCGCGCGACGGCGCCGGCTCGTCGTCATCGAGGTTGTAATCGTCACGGCCCGACCAGCGCGGCTCGGGCTCGTCGGCGGGCGCGGCCTGGTAGCGGGTGGTCGAGGCGTCCGCGGGCGGAGCGGTCTGGTAGCGGGTGGTCGCCGCGGTCGAGGTGTCCGTGGGCGGAGCGGTCTGGTAGCGGGTGGTCGCGGCCGAGGAAGCATCGGCGGACGGGCTCGCGACCGGCGGTGTCTGGTAGCGGGTCGTGGCCGCCGAGGACGGCTCCGCGGTCACTTCCGGACCGAAGTCGGCGGGCGCCGGCTGTTGCGGGCGCTGCGGCTCCGGCGCGCGGTAGGTCGGCGTGGACGGCGGCGCTACCTCACCGGCGGGCCGCCAACCCAGATCCGGCTGATCGGGTGCGGACGGCACACTCCAGCCGGGACCGGTGCGATCCAGCGGTGGACCGCCGAAATCGTCCACCGGCGGGCCGAAATCACCCACCGGAGCACCGAAATCGTTGACAGGTGCACCGAAATCACCGACGGGCGGGCCGAAATCACCCACCGGCGGCCCGAATTCCGACCGGGACTGGCCGGACTCTTTGTCCCTATCATCCTCGGAGCCCACTACCGATCCTTTCCCCAGGACACACGTGTGGGGCGGTCGAAAACGACCGCCCCACCCGTTGAAACAGCTCGGCTCAGTACTGGACCGAACCACCCCACTGGGTGGTGATTCCACCGACGTTGACCGTCTGCGGCGCCACATCGCCCGCCGGGATAATCGACGGCAGTGTAACGCGCGCGGCGGCTTCGAGTGCAGCGGCGCCACCCGGCTGAGCGGCGATCCACTGCTCGACCGCGGCCTTGGCGGCATTCGCCTGGGTGGTATCCAGCACGAACGAGTTCTTGTTGTCGGCCAGACCTTCGCCACCGGTGTAGCTACTGATCTTGATGCTGTTCGGCGTCAGGTACTCCACCGCCACACCGGCCTCACCCGCGCCGGTGGGCGTGCGATAACCGATGGTGCCGACGTAACCGGCCTCGTTGTTGAAGTGGTGGGTATTGGCCACGAAGCCGGGCAGCACCGGGCCGCCGTCGACATTCGCCGAAACCTCGGTGCGCGGGCCCTCCATCTCCACGACCGGGGCCGCGGGCGCGGCCTGCAGTCGCGGCGCCTGCCAGCGCGGTGGCTCCTGCACCAGGTTTTCCTGTGCCTCAGGCGATTGCGGCGCCGTCGGCGTACCCGGCTCGGCGGGCTTGTCGGCACTCGGCGGCTTCGGCGCGACGGTGCCGGGCTGGACCGGGGCGTCCGATTCCGGATCGGTGGCCACGGCCGGCTTGTCCCCGGCCTGCTGACCCGGAACCGGAAGGGGGGCGACGCGCGGGCTGGTGACACCCGGCTGTGTCGGCGGCAGCTTGGGATCCTTCTTCGGATCCGGCTTCACCTGATCGGGATCCGGCGTGGTGATACCCGGCTGGCTCGGCGTCGGCTGACCCGGATCCTGCTGCTCACCCTGCTCCGGAGCGGTGGTCTCCGGGGTCTCCTCCGGGGTGCCCGGCTGCTGCGGTGCGGGCGCGGGCGTGGTGGGAGTGGTCGGCTCGTTCGGAACCGCCCCAGCCGGAGCTGCGAGAAGTGTCGCCACGGCGGCAGCTGCCGCCAGCGGCATCGTGGTCCCCGCCACCGCCCGCTGCGCCCGGTTCGGCTTACGGTGTTTCACTGTCGTCCCTTTCACGCACGTTCCCCGACGACCCGTGGGCCGTTCGCCGTTCCTGTGCTGAAAGGACTAGCTCCCCCGACAACAGCAACTACGCGACCGCCCGCCGATCGCATCTCCTTCGGGGAGTCAACCACAAGTTCGCGGTATCGGCAACGCGGCGAAAACCCCGCCCCGCCAACCATACTGGCGAACGTGCCGGGAATCACCTCGGGCGGCGGTCAGTCCAGGTCGTCGTGGCGCATGAGCTGGCGGGCCGCCTCGGTGACCGAGCCGGTCAGCGAGGGGTACACCGAGAAGGTCTGGGCCAGATCGTTGACGGTCAGATTGTTCTGCACCGCAAGGGCGATCGGCAGGATCAGCTCCGAGGCGATCGGCGCCACCACGACCCCGCCGATCACCACACCGGTCGCCGGACGGCAGAAGATCTTGACGAAACCGCGCCGCAGCCCGGACATCTTGGCGCGCGGATTGGTGTTCAGCGGCAGCATCACCGTGCGCGCGGGCACCTCGCCGTTGTCGATGGCGGTCTGGCTGACCCCGACCGTCGCGATCTCGGGGCGGGTGAACACGGCGGAGGCAACGGTTTTCAGCCGGATCGGCTGCACACCCTCACCGAGCGCGTGATACATCGCGATCCGGCCCTGCATCGCCGCCACCGAGGCCAGCGGCAGCAGGCCGGTGCAGTCACCGGCGGCGTAGATGCCGGGGACGGTGGTGCGCGAAACCCGATCCACCCGAAGGTAACCGCCGCGATCCAGTTCGATGCCGACCCGCTCCAGCCCGAGCCCCTCGGTATTGGGGGTGGAGCCGACCGTCATCAGCGCGTGCGTGCCGGTGACCGTGCGCCCGTCCGACAGCTTCACCACGATCCCGTCCGCCGTGCGCTCCACGGCGTCCGCGCGCGCGTGCTTGACCAGCTCGACACCGCGCTCGGCCAGCGCCTCCTCCAGCACCAGCGCCGCGTCGGCGTCCTCACCCGGCAGCACCCGATCCCGGCTGGAGACCAGCTTCACCTGCACGCCCATCTCGGTATAGGCCGAGACGAATTCGGCGCCGGTGACACCGGAACCGACTACCACCAGCGTTTCCGGCAGCTCCTGCAGATCGTAGAGCTGACGCCAGTTCAGGATGCGCTCGCCGTCGGGCTCGGCGCCCGGCAGCACCCGCGGGCTGGCGCCGGTGGCGATCAACACCACCTCGGCCTCGATGATCTGCTCGGCGCCGGTGGCCAGCTTGGCCAGCACGCGGTGCGCGGCCAAAGGCCCACCGGCCTCCAGGATCTCGCCGCCGCCCTGCAGCACCGACACCCCGGCGGCCTGCAATTTCGAACGGATATCGGCGGACTGGGCCAGCGCCAGCGCTTTCACGCGAGCATTCACCTCGGGCATGTCCACGGTCGCCTGGCTCGCCTCCAGCGTGATGCCCAGGTCCTTGGCGCGGCGCAGCGACGTGCGCACGCCGGTGGAGGCGATGAAGGTCTTGGAGGGCACACAGTCCCACAGCACGCACGCGCCGCCGATGCCGTCGCAATCGATCAACGTCACCGAGGCGCCGTGCTGCGAGGCGACCAGCGCCGCCTCGTACCCGGCCGGGCCGCCCCCGATGATGGCAATGCGGGTCATGGGTACCTCCGCTCGAGCTGTCGACCGGGATCTCCGGCGCTGACGCCTACGAGGTTATCCGCACGGCGGCAAACCACACCCAAGGACCCAACACGCCGCGTTCCGTGCCGGAAAAAACACAGTCTGGGCCGGATATGGACGGCAGGGGTCGGTCATTGGCTACCCTTTGCTACGTGCCGATCTACGCCGCCTACGGGTCGAACATGGACTCGTCCCAGATGCTCGAGCGCTGTCCGCACTCCCCCATGTCCGGAACGGGCTGGTTGGAGGGCTGGCGGCTCACGTTCGCCGGCGACGATATCGGCTGGGAAGGACCGCTGGCCACCGTCGTCGAGGATCCGGGCTCGCGGGTGTTCGTCGTGCTCTACGACGTGTCCCCGGAGGACGAGGAGCGCCTGGATCGCTGGGAGGGTTCCGATTTCGGGATACACAAGAAGATCCGCCTGCGCGTCACCCGCAACCCGAACAACAACGCCGAGACGGTACTGGCCTGGCTCTACGTACTCGACGCCTACGAGGGCGGCCTGCCCTCCGCGCGCTACATAGGCGTGATCGCCGACGCGGCCGAAAAAGCCGGCGCCCCCGAGGATTACGTGCACGCCCTGCGCACCCGCAACAGCAAGAACGTCGGCCCCGGCACCTTCGGCTAGCCCATCGACCACCGAAGGCCACCTTCCGAAATCCGGAGGTGGCCTTCGCTGTAGGACAGGCGGGTTATCCCGCGTGCAGGATGATGTTGCTGAGCACTCGGACGCCGACCGCGAGCGCGCGCTCATCCAGATCGAAGGTCGGCTGGTGCAGGTCCAGCTGCTCCCCGTGACCGGACCAGACGCCCAGGCGCGCCATCGCGCCCGGCACCTCCTCCAGGTACCAGGAGAAGTCCTCGCCGCCGCCGGACTGCGGGGTGTCGGCCAGCGCGTCCGGGCCGAGCGCGCGGATCGCCGACTCGAACATGCGGGTGGACTGCTCGTCGTTGACCACCGGCGGCACACCGCGGCGGTAGTTCAGCTGGTAGCGCACCCCGGTCGGGGCCAGCAGGCCGTCGACGATCTCGTGCACCATCGGCTCCAGCAGCGACCAGGTCGCGTGATCACCGGTGCGGACCGTGCCGGTGAGCATGCCGGTCTGCGGAATCGCGTTGGGCGCCTTGCCCGCCGACACCGCACCCCACACCATCACGGTGCTGGTGCGCGGATCGATCCGGCGGCTGAGCAGACCGGGCAGACCGGTGATGACGGTGCCGATCGCGTACACCAGATCGCTGGTCAGATGCGGTCGCGAGGTGTGCCCGCCGGGTGAGTCGAGCACCAGCTCGACGGTGTCGGCGGCCGAGGTGATCGCGCCGACCCGGATTCCGACCCGTCCGACCTCCAGGCGCGGATCGCAGTGCAGCGCGAAGATGCGGTCCACACCCTCCATCGCGCCGGCGGCGACCATGTCGATCGCGCCGCCGGGCATGACCTCCTCGGCGGGCTGGAACACGAAACGCACGCCGACCGGCAGGTTCATCTCCGCCAGTGCCAGCGCCGTGCCCAGCAGGATGGTGGTGTGCGCGTCATGGCCGCAGGCATGCGAGACGCCCGGCACGGTGGACGCGAACGGCAGCCCGGTGAACTCCTGCAGCGGCAGCGCGTCCATATCGGCGCGAAGGCCGATGCGCGGGCCGTCGGCGGGTCCGATATCACAGATCAGGCCGGTGCCGCCGGGCATCTTCTGCGGGTTCAACCCGGCCTTGGTGAGCCACGAGGAGACGAATTCGGTGGTTCCGAACTCGGTGCGGGACAGCTCCGGATTGGCGTGGATGTGGCGTCGCCAGCCGACCAGGTCGACGGCGTGTTCGACCAGCCAGGCGTCGACCGCGGCGCGGCCGGCGGCCACGGTATCGATGACGGCGCGCGGCCCCTGCGTGCGTAGCAACGTCTCCGCGGCGTCCACCCCGGCCACCATTGCCTCGTGGTCCGCCGCGGTGCCCGTCGCCGGGGTCGAACCGCCGGTACTACTCACCGAATGTCCTCCTGTCGTTGAACCAGCCGCTGCAACAACCTGCCTCTATGTACGTCATCGCGAGCTATCGCCACCGCGGTACGCGCGAGCGCCAGCGCACCGTCGACGACGGCGCGATCCGCCGAGGCCGTGATGCTCGCCGCGGCGAAACCGGGCTGGTGGGTCACCGCCCCGCCGGCGTCGATGCCGATAACCGGATGGATGCCCGGGACGATGTTGGTGACATTGCCCATATCCGTGCTGCCCAGCGGTCGCTGCGCCTCGAGTTCCGGTGCGATCGGCACCCGGCCGAGGTCGGCGATCTGCTCGCGATAGGCACACAGTAACGCCGGATCGGGCGTCAGCTCGGTATATGTCGGTGCGAGCGTCCGGATTTCGTGGGTGCAGCCGGTCGCGAGGGCGCCCGCCTCGAAACAAGCCGACGCGCGTCGCATCAGTTCGTCGAGGGATGCGGAGTCGACTGCGCGTAGGTAATACAGCAGTTCCGCACGTCCGGGCACGATGTTGGGGGCTACGCCACCGTCGCCGACTATACCGTGCAGTTGCTGGCCAGGCCGGATATGTTGTCGCAGCAACCCGATCGCAACCTGGGCGACGGTGATCGCGTCGCCCGCGTTCCGGCCCTGTTCGGGCGCCGCGCTGGCATGGGCTTCGCGCCCGTGGAACACCACCTCGATATCGGCCAGCGCCAGCGAGTGCGCGTCCACGATGTCGACCGGGCCCGGGTGCACCATCAGCGCCATCGCGACCTCGTCGAAGATGCCGCGCTCCAGCATCAGCACCTTGCCGCCGCCGCTTTCCTCGGCGGGGGTGCCCAGCACCTGGACGGTGAGACCGAGTTCGTCGGCGACCTCGGCGAGACCGAGGGCCGCGCCGACCGAGCTGGCGGCGATGATGTTGTGTCCGCAGGCGTGCCCGAGTTCGGGCAGCGCGTCGTATTCGGCGCAGAGCGCGACGGTCAGTTCGCCGCTGCCGTAGCTGGCGCGAAAGGCGGTGGGCAGCCCGGCGACGCCGGTTTCGATCTCGAAACCGCGTTCGGCCAGCGGTTCGATCGTCTTGGCCGCACTGCGGTGTTCCTCGAAGGCCAGCTCCGGTTCCGCGTGTATTCGATGTGAGAGATCGATCAGCCGCGGCGCGGCGTCTCGAATGGCCCGGTCGGAGCGGGTGCCGTGCATCGACGGGCGCCCGGCGCGGTGGGCGCCGGGCGACTCGGTCGGACCGCTACGCGGTGGTGGCATGGAACACAGTGTCGCACTGACGCGCAAATCGAGCACGGCGTGCGTCCCGGCCCGGGACGCGGCGGAGTTATCCGGCGGCGAACGCCAGGTTCTCCGGGGTGGTCGGCACCGCGAGCCCGGCAAGCGCCTTGGCGTGCAACGCCTGCTTGATCACCGGCAGGTTCGGCTTGCGGTTGCCCGCCAGTGCCGCGGCGCGGGCCACGGCGGTGCTCAGCAACGACTCGGCATCGGCCTGATCGTCCACGATGCCCGCGGCGATGGCCGCCTCGGCCGGGAAGCGATGGCCGGTGGTCATGGCCTGCACGCACACCTGGTTGCTCAGGCGTTCGGTCAGCAGCGCGTTCATGCCGACGGTGAAGGGCATGCCCAGGTTCACCTCGGGCAGGCACCAGAAGCCGCGATCGGCGCGCATCACCCGGAAGTCGTTGCTGGTGGCCAGCATCGCGCCGGCGCCGAAGGCGTGGCCGTTGAGCGCGGCGACGGTCGGCATCGGGAAGGTCAGCAGCCGGGTGTAGAGCGAGTGCACCCGATCCAGGTACCAGTGGATGCGGTCCAGGTTGCCGAACAGCCAGTCGGTGTCCAGGCCGTTGCTGAAGAATTTGCCCGTCGCCGTGGTCACCAGCGCGGCCGGGCCCTCGGAGGCCTCCACCTTGTCGAGCAGGTCGTGCACCTGATCGATCCAGTCCGGGTGGAAGCGGTTCTCGTTGTCGGTCTGGCCCTCGACTCCGAGGTACAGGACGAACACATCACCTTCACGTTCCAGGTAGGGCATGCGTGCAGCGTATCCCCCCGCGCGCGGCTTTCCTACCGACGGGTAGCAACTTCCCGGGCAGTGGGGAGCCGACCGCCCCCGGCGGGTGCGATACAACCCGACTATCGTGAGGTTCATGCTTGCCGAAAAGGCCGCTGAGGCTATCGCCGAACGAACTGGAGTCCGACGTCACCGGATCGCGGTGGTGCTGGGATCGGGCTGGCAGGAGGCGGCCGCGGAGATCGGCGCGCCCGGCACCTCGATCCCGATGCCGGAGCTGCCCGGATTCGGCACCCCGAGCGCGCAAGGCCATGTGGGGATGGTGCATTCGGTCCCCGTGGACGACAAGGACGTGCTGCTGCTGATGGGCCGCCAGCACCTCTACGAGGGCTACCAGCCCGCCGAGGTGGTGCACCCGGTGGCCGCGGCCGTCGCGGCCGGCGCGGAGATCGTGCTGCTCACCAATGCCGCGGGCGGTATCCGCGGCGACCTGAACGTCGGTGAGCCCGTACTGATCAGCGATCATCTCAACCTCACCGGCCGCACCCCGCTGGCCGGCGCCACCTTCGTCGACCTGGTCGACGCGTGGGATCCCGAATTGCGCACGCTGGCAAGGGAAATCGATCCGAGCCTGACCGACGGCGTGTACGCCGGACTGACCGGCCCGCAGTACGAGACCCCCGCCGAGATCCGCATGCTGCGCACCATGGGCGCCGACCTGGTCGGCATGTCCACGGTGCTGGAAGCCATCGCGGCCCGCGCGCTCGGCGCCCGGCTGCTCGGTATCTCGTTGGTCACCAACCTGGCGGCGGGCATCTCCGGCGCGCACCTCTCGCACGCCGAGGTGCTGGCCGAGGGCAAGGCGGCCGCACCGCGGCTGGGCAAACTGCTGCGCGGCGTGCTGGAACGGTTGTAGATGCTGCGGTTCGGCACCGCCGGTCTGCGCGGACCACTGCGCGACGGGCCGGACGGCATGAATGTGGACACGGTGTCGCGAGTGACCGCGGGCCTGTGCGTCTGGCTGCGCGGGCGCTGTCTGGGCGGCGGCACGGTGGTGGTGGGCCGCGACGCCCGGCACGGATCCGCCGAGTTCGCCACCGCCACCGCGGAGATCTTCGCGGCGGCCGGGTTCCCGGTGTTGCTGCTGCCCGAACCGGTGCCGACGCCCGTGGTCGCCTACGCGGTCCGGGAATTGGGCGCGGTGGCCGGCGTGCAGATCACCGCCTCGCACAATCCGCCCGCCGACAACGGCTACAAGGTGTATCTCGACGGCGGCTCACAGCTCATCGCACCCGCCGACACCGAGATCGAACGCTGCATCGAGGCGGTCGGCACACCCGTGGAGCGCTTGCCCGTCGTCCCCGCCGACAACGATCTCGTGCGCCGCTACCTGGATCGGGTCGGCCGGCTCCGCGATCTGATCGGCGGTTTGGGCGAACGCGCCGATATCCGGATCGCTCTCACGGCGCTGCACGGCGTCGGCGGCGCGGTGGCCGTACGCGCCCTGGCCGCAGCGGGTTTCACCGATGTGCACGTGGTGGCCGAGCAATTCGAACCGGACCCGGACTTCCCCACCGTCGCGTTCCCGAACCCCGAGGAGCCCGGCGCCACCGACCTGCTGCTCGAACTGGCCGAACGGGTCGAGGCCGATATCGCGATCGCGCTCGACCCGGACGCCGACCGGTGCGCCGTCGGGGTGCGCGGCGCCGCGGGCTGGCAGCTGCTGCGCGGCGACGAAACCGGTGTGCTGCTCGCCGACTGCGTGCTCGGGCAGGCGCCACCGGACGCGCTGGTCGCCACCACGATCGTGTCCTCGCGGCTGCTGTCGAAGCTGGCGCCCGCCCGCGGCGCCCGCTACGCCGAGACGCTCACCGGCTTCAAATGGCTGGCGCGCGCGGGCAACGGCCTCGTCTACGCCTACGAGGAGGCGATCGGCCACTGCGTCGACCCGGCGGCGGTGCGCGACAAGGACGGCATCTCCGCCGCCGTGGTCGCCGCCGATCTGGTGGCCCGGCTGAAAGCGCGTGGACGCACACTGCTCGACGAACTCGATGACTACGCCCTGGAATTCGGCCTGCACGCGGGCGCGCAGGTTTCGCTGCGCCTGGCCGACGCGGACGCGGCCGCCGCCGTGGTGGACCGGCTGCGCGGCGCACCGCCGGAGCAGATCGCGGGCGAACCGGTGAAGTACACCGATCAACTCCAGGTACGCGGCCGGATGCGCACCGACGCGCTGATCTTCGAGGGCACCGGGCTGCGGGTGGTCATCCGCCCATCGGGCACCGAGCCGAAGCTGAAGTGCTACCTCGAGGTCGTCGAGCCGGTCGCCGACCGGGCCGGGCTGGCGGCAACGCGGACCGCCGCCGCGCACCGGCTCGCCGAGATCGCCGAGTTCTGCCGCCGGCTGTAGCGCTAGCGCGGCCCGAACTGCCGATCGCCCGCGTCGCCCAGGCCCGGGACGATGTAGGCGTTCTCGTTGAGGCCCGCGTCGACCACGGCCGTCACCAGCCGCACCGGAAGACCTGAATCTTCCAGCGCGGCAATGCCTTCCGGTGCCGCGACAACGCATACCGCGGTGATGTCGGTGGCGCCGCGAGCCGCCAGCAACTCCAGCGTGTGACGCATCGACCCGCCGGTGGCCAGCATCGGGTCGAGCACGAAGACCGGCAGCCCGGCCAGATCCGCGGGCAGCGACTGCATGTACGGAACCGGCTGATGGGTGTCCTCGTCCCGGGCGATGCCGACGAAACCGACCCGGGCGTCGGGGATCATCTCCACGGCGGCGTCGATCATGCCCAGCCCCGCCCGCAGCACCGGCACCAGCAGCGGCGGCTGCGCCAGCCGCACCCCCTCGGTGGCCCGCACCGGCGTGGCGATCTCGAATCGGGTCACCGGCGCGTCGCGCAGCGCCTCGTAGATCAGCACCCTGGTCAGATCGCGCAGCGCCGCGCGGAACGCCGCGTTGGGCGTGCGCGCGTCGCGCATGGTGGTCAACAAGGCGGCGGCGAGTGGGTGGTCCACGCTGTGCGTACGCATTCCGAAACGATAAGGTCGAAGCCGAGCTCGACGCGAGCGTTCTTCAGGTGGGGTCATCGAGAATGTTTTTTCGGCGAGCTGGAACCGAATCACGACACGGCGCGTCGAAGTCAGTGGATGGATTACGCTGCCTGGGAACACACGGATGGGGGAAGCACCAATGGCACGGAAGTTTTCGGCCGACGCCGAGGGCATCGCCACTTACAGCGCCAGCGCCGAGGTGATGGCCACCGAGATGGCCGCCGCGGCCACGAGTGCGGCGGGCGGCAATCCCGCCTTACTCGGACCGATCATGGGGTTGATCGGCGGTGATTTCATGGCCGCCTACTCCGCGGCGCACGCCGGGCAGGTCGCGACCATCGCGCAGCTGTCGGCGGTGCTGTCGAGCATGGGCCTGGCCACCGGCTCCGCCGCCACCGCGATCGCCGAACAAGACCTGAGCACCGCGGTCGCGTTCAAGTCCGCCGACCAGGACGGATGAGCCGGTGATCGATATCAATCTGCTGGCCCAGCCGCTGCTCAGCCTGCTGTCCAGCTTCGGTTCCGGAGTGATCCCCTCCGGCGGCGCCTCCGATTCGCTGACCTCGGCCTCCAGCGCGCTCGAGGCGCTGCACACGCTCGGCAAGAGCAGCATCAACCAGCTCAACACCGCCCTGGACGGCATGACCGCCGACTCGGCCACCGCGAAGGCACTGCGCGTGCAGTCCTCCTCGGCGCAGACCTCGGACGCGCTGACCGAGATGGCCGCGGTCGTCAATCAGGCTGCCGCACAGATCGAGACGGGCCAGAAGCAGCTCGACACGGTCGTACAGTCGTTCATCAGCGACGCGACCACCCTGCTGCCCAACATCACCAACCCGGTCGGCCTGACCGCCCTGGTGAGCACCGCGATCGATCACCTGAATCAGGGCATCGCCGTGGTGAACAAGACCCAGACCGAGCTCAGCACCTCCACCGCGAGCATGAACGAGCTGACCCCGGCGCCCTCCACGACGCCCGCGTCCACCGGCACCAACCTGCTCACCACCGCGAAATCCGCCTTGGACAGCCTGACCAGCGGTACCGGTGCCAGCCTGGCCTCCACCGCGCTCAGTACCGGCGCCTCCCTGGTGAGCAGCGCCACCAGCCAGGTCTCGGGGACCAACAAGAACACCACCTCCAGCCCGAGCAGCTCGCTCAAGGCGAACAACGAGGTCAAGACCGAGAAGACGGAGAACGGCGGCGTGAAGGTCACGCTGCCCGACGGCAGCGTGGTCGAGGCGCCGAACGAGAAGGCCGCCAAGGCGGTCACCTCGGCGCTCTCGGCGGTCGGCACCCCGTATCTGTGGGGCGGCAACGACCCCAAGAGCGGCATCGACTGCTCCGGCCTGACGAAATGGGCCTACAGCGAGGCCGGCGTCGAGCTGCCCCGCCTGGCCCAGGAACAGCACATCGGACACCAGCAGATCTCGCCCGGCGATCTACAGCCCGGCGACCTGGCCGTATGGGACGGTCACGTCGCCATGGTCATCGGCAACGGGCAACTCGTCGAGGCCGGCGATCCGGTCTCGGTCAGTTCCATCCGAACGGAGAACATTGGTATGGAGTTCTACGGCTTCTACAGGCCGACGTCATGACCAACCCGCAGGAGATTCCGAACGTCACCCTGGCGGTCAGCCAGAACCGGTCCGGCACCATCGCGGTACGCGCCACCGATCAGGGCATGCCGGTCGAGATCAAGTTCGAGCGCAGCGAATACCGCTACGGCGCACAGGCTCTCGCGGCCGAGATTCTGCGCCTGACCAAGCGCTCCGCGATCGCCGCCCGGGCTCGCCGCCGCGAGGTGCTGGCCGAGACGGGCATGTCCGCCGAGGTGCTGGACAAGCTGGGGCTGCCGACCCGGCAGCAGGCGGTCGACGAACTGGACCGCATCGATGACGCCGACACAGGGCAAACGAGCTGGATGAGGCCGGTCTGATGAGTGCCGAAATGGACGCGCTGGTCGCCAACGCGACGGCGAAGCTGGAAGCCCTCGAGGCCGCGCTGTACGGCCTCAAGCAGGTGCGTGGCGCCTTCACCACCGAGGACGGCGCGGTCAGCGTCGAGGTGGACAGCGACGGTGCCCTGGTCGCGCTACAGCTCTCGGAGACGGTCACGTCGATGGCGCCCGCCGACGTCTCGCAGCTGATCGTCTGGGCCTGTCGGCAGGCCGCGGAGGACGCCGGCGGGCAGCGCTCGAACGTCATTGCCGCACTGAACGAGTCGTTCGTTCCGGCCGGAACGGACGCTTCGGGCACCGTTGGGGGCGGGCCGGATCGTGCCTGACTCGGCGAGTCGTTAGGCTTCCGCTCATGGCTTCTGGAGACATCGTCCCGATCGAGCTCGGCCTGACCGACGGCGATCTCGTCACACTGTGGGCACCGCGCTGGCGAGACGGTGACGACGAGTGGGAGGCGTTCCTCGGACACGAGGATTCGCTCTATGGTTTCGAGTCCGTCGCGGAGCTGGCCGCGTTCATCCGGACCGACTCCGACAACGACCTCGTCGACCATCCCGCGTGGAAGGTCGTCGCGGGTCTGTCGGCGGCGGAACTGGAGCCCGAGGACGCCCACTCCTACGATCTGGTCGCGGTGCCGGAGCTGGCGGCCGGTGATCCCGACGTGGACACCGTCGCCGAGCTCGAGGAGACCCTGTCGATGGTGCGCAATATCGGCGAGGTGTGCGAGCTCCAGGTGGTCACCAAGTTCTTCGGTTCGCATCCCTCGCTCGGTGCGCTCGCCGCGGGCGCACGGTTCTTCGAGGACCGTGAGGGCGAGGAGATCTGGGATCAGATCGGCGCCGCCATCATCAAGGACTGGGACGACGTGCTCGACGCCGTCGATTCGGTGGTGTCCACCCCCGAGGTGGACAAGGCCGCCGTGGCCGTCGCCGAGGCCGAGTTGCTGGCCGCCGAGGAGAACGTCGTCGACGCCGACGACGCGGCCGACAGCGACGAGGAAGAGGAGTTCGAAACCGTCGACCTGAAGAAGGACGACGAGGACGACGAATCCGAGGACGACGAGGACGATTCGTTCTGGCACGAGGTCGGCATCGACCCGGTCAAGATCATCACCTCCGAGGGCACGCACTTCACGCTGCGCTGCTACCTCGACGACGAACCGATCTTCCTCGGCAAGGACGGCACCATCACGGTGTTCGGTTCCGAGCGGGCGCTGGCGCGTTACCTGGCCGACGATCACGAACACGACCTGGCCCAGGTCAGCACCTACACCGAGGTGCAGACGGCGGCGGTGGACGGTTCGCTCGAGGTCGAGGTGACCGACGAGAACGTCTACGTGCTGCCCGGTCTGACCGAGGATCTGGCCGAGGGCCCGGACGCGGTGGATTTCGAGCAGCTGGAGCTGGCGGTCGAATTGTTCACCGACGCCTCCGATTACGCCGACGACGACGCGGTCGAGCAGGCGCTGGCGGTGTCCACACCGCTGGGCTGGTATGTGTCCTATCTGCTGAACCCGGATCCGAGCCGGATGGCCCCGAATCCGCCGTTCGGCGCGGAATCGCAGGCCTGGCGGGAACTGGAGCGCAATTTCGAGGCGCGGCTCGACCAGCACAAGTAGCACGGTGAAAGACCCCGGCCCGCAGCGGTTTCCGCCGCGGGCCGGGGTCTTTTCCGTTCGATCAGCCGAGCAGCACGGCGTAGCCGGGCTTGATGATGTCGTCGATGATGCGCAGCCGCTCCGGGAACGGGATGAACGCCGACTTCATCGCGTTGATGGTGAAGCGCTCCAGATCCGACCAGCCGTAGCCGAAGGTCTGCACCAGCTTCAGCATCTCCTGACTCATGCTGGTATCGCTCATCAAGCGATTGTCGGTGTTGACGGTGACCCGGAACCGCAGCTGCGCCAGCAGGTCGAACGGGTGCTTGTCCAGCGACGGAACCGCGCCGGTCTGCACGTTCGACGACGGGCACAGCTCCAGCGGAATCCGTTGGTCACGCACATAGTTGGCGACCAGGCCCAGCTTCGCGTCCGCGATCGCGCCGGGCACCTCGATGTCGTCGGTGATCCGGACACCGTGGCCGAGCCGGTCGCAGCCGCAGAATGCCAGCGCCTCGTGAATCGAGGGCAAGCCGAACGCCTCGCCCGCGTGAATGGTGAAGTGCGCGCTGTTGGCTCGCATGTACTCGAAGGCATCGAGGTGCCGGCTGGGTGGGAACCCGGCCTCGGCGCCGGCGATGTCGAATCCGCCGACGCCGCGATCACGCCACCGGACGGTGAGTTCGGCGATCTCGCGGGAGCGGGCCGCGTGCCGCATCGCGGTGAGCAGACAGGTCACCACGATCGGGTGGCCCTCGGCGGCCGCGAGCCGCTCGCCCTCCCGGAAACCGGCGAGGGTGTGCTCGACCACCTCGTCCAGGCTCAGTCCCTGTTGCAGATGCTGTTCGGGTGCGAAGCGCACCTCCGCGTAGACGACGCCGTCGGCGGCGAGATCCTGCGCGCATTCGCGGGCGACGCGGCGCAGGCCCTCCGGCGTCTGCATGACCGCGACGGTGTGGTCGAAGGTTTCCAGATATCGCTCCAGGGAACCGCTGTCGGCGGCGTCGCGGAACCAATTGCCCAGGGTGGCGGCATCATCGGCGGGTAGTTGGTCGTAACCGCAATCGGCGGCGAGCTCCAGCACGGTCGCGGGCCGCAGACCACCGTCGAGGTGATCGTGCAGCAGCGCCTTGGGAGCTTGGCGGATCGAGGCAAGGGTCAAAGGCATCGGTCCTGTCATGAACCCACGCTAGCCCCAGATCCGCGCCGCGGCACCTCGGTTGGGCGAGCTCGCACCGCGGCGCCGACTGTGATCCGGCTCTCGTCAGCGGGCGATCCGGCCGAGCAGCAGTGGCGGCGCGGACCATTGGTCCGCGACGCCGATGTCGAACGCCGAGCCCAGCGCCGCGAGCGCGCCGGGGAACGCCTCGGGTGTATCGGTGTGCAGGGTGAGCAGCGGTTGCCCGGCGGTGACGGAATCGCCCGGCTTGGCGTGCATTTCGACGCCCGCGCCGAACTGGACCGGGTCGCCCTGGCGGGCCCGGCCCGCGCCGAGCCGCCAGGCCGCCAGGCCGACGCCCATCGCGTCCAGCCGGGTGAGCACACCGGTGTGCGGCGCCCGCACGGTTTCGGTGTGCCGGGCTACCGGCAGCGCGGCATCCGGGTCGCCGCCCTGCGCGCGCACCATGGCCCGCCAGTGGTCCATGGCGCGACCGTCGGCCAGCACCTCGGCCGGATCCACGTCGAGCCCGGCCAGGCGCACCATCTCCCGCGCCAGCGCCACTGTGAGCTCGACGATGTCGGCCGGGCCGCCGCCCGCCAGCACCCGCACCGATTCGGCGACCTCGAGGGCGTTGCCCGCGGTGTCCCCCAGCGGGGTGTCCATGGCGGTCAGCAGGGCCACCGTGCGGACACCGGAGTCGGCGCCCAGTTCGACCATGGCGGTCGCCAATTCACGGGCATCGTCGATCGACTTCATGAACGCGCCCGCGCCGACCTTGACGTCGAGCACCAGCGACGCGGTGCCCTCGGCGATCTTCTTGCTCATGATCGAGCTGGCGATCAGCGGGATGGACTCGACGGTCCCGGTGACGTCCCGCAGCGCGTAGAGGCGTTTGTCGGCCGGGGCCAGGTCCGCGCCCGCCGCGCACACCACCGCGCCGATCGCCGGATCGGCCAGGATCTCGCGCATCCGGGCGATCGGCACCTCGGCCCGCCAGCCCGGAATCGACTCCAGCTTGTCCAGCGTGCCGCCGGTGTGGCCGAGCCCGCGGCCCGAGAGCTGCGGCACCGCGGCACCGCACGCCGCCACCAGCGGCGCCAGCGGCAGGGTGATCTTGTCCCCCACCCCGCCGGTCGAATGCTTGTCCACCGTCGGCCGGGACAGGCCGGTGAAGTCCATGCGGCTGCCGGAGGCGATCATCGCGGCCGTCCAGCGCGCCGTCTCCCGCCTGCTCATCCCGCGCAGCAGGATCGCCATCGCCAGCGCGCTCATCTGCTCGTCGGCGACTTTGCCGGTGGTGAAGCCGTCCACCACCCAGTCGATCTGCGCGTCCGACAGCTCGCCGCCGTCCCGCTTGGCCGTAATGATCGAAACCGCGTCCAGTGCCGTCACATTCGCCAGTCTCGCACGCGCGACGGCCGGTCAGAGCTGTCCGGCGTCGAGATCCTCGGGGCCGAACGCGTCGGGCAGCAGCGTGGCGAGCGGGCGTGGACCCGCCCGATGATCGACCAGCAGACCTCCGCCGCCGTGTTCGTGCAGGAGCTGACGGCAGCGGCCGCAGGGCATCAGGATTTCGCCGCGAGAATCGGCGACCGAGACGGCAAGCAGCCGTCCCCCACCCCCGGAATGGAGGTTACCGATGAGTACACATTCGGCACACAGGCCCAATCCATATGAGACATTTTCCACATTGCAACCGCTCACAATTCGGCCGTCCGCGGTGAGAGCGGCGGCGCCGACCGGATACCGTGAATACGGCGCATAGGCATTGCGCATGACTCGGATTGCATTGTCACGCAGCACATTCCAGTCGATTTCCGGCACGGGACACCTTCCGTTTACCGCACCGGAGACACCCACGACGCAACCGCGGCGCACCCCGAAACGCAGTGAATGAGGTAAACCTAACTCGGCCCAATGTAGCGCAACGCACGGCACGCCGAATTAGTTCCGGCATTAGTAGGGGATTAGAGTCCACAACAGATCGGTTCAGGTTCCCGGCGGCGGGTCCGCGCTTCAGGAACAAAGCGCGGCCACCTGGGCATTCGCTCCCTCCCGCAGTCGGAAACAGGGCCTGCGACCGGGTCCATCAACGACGTTGGAGGCACCGCACTCTATGACCACGATAGAAGCTCCGGCTCCGCCGAAGCGGAAGTTCACGCTGTATCGAGGCGACCCGGGTATGTGGTCCTGGGCGCTGCACCGGATCACCGGTGTCACCATCTTCTTCTTCCTCTTCGTGCACGTCTTGGACACCGCACTGGTCCGGGTCGACCCCAACACCTACGACCAGGCCATCGCGACCTACAAGAACCCGCTCGTCGCGCTGATGGAGATGGGTCTGGTCGTCTGCGTGCTGTTCCACGCGCTCAACGGCGTTCGCGTGATCCTGGTCGACTTCTGGTCCAAGGGCCCCCGGTACCAGACCAAGATGCTCTGGGTCATCCTCGCGGTGTGGGCCGTGCTGGCCGTGCCCGCCATCGGCCGCATGTTCTTCTACCTGTTCACGGAGCACTGATACATGAGCCTGCGAATCAGCAATTCAGCCGCAAGTGCGGTCATGCCGGAACCGAGCGCCAGCGAGGTGGAGGCATGAGCGCACCTGTCCTTGGGAAGTCCTACGACCGCCCTGCGAGCCTGGACCTGCCGCGCACGCCGCGCGCCCGCTCCAACAACAACTTCGAGAAGTACGCGTGGCTGTTCATGCGCTTCTCCGGCCTGCTGCTGATCGTGCTGGTCCTCGGCCACATGGCGATCATGCTGCTGCTCGACGGTGGCGTGAAGCGCCTCAACTTCGCCTTCGTGGCGGGCCGCTGGTCCTCCCCGTTCTGGCAGATCTGGGACCTCACCATGCTGTGGCTGGCCCAGCTGCATGGCGGCAACGGCCTGCGCACCGTCATCGACGACTACTCGCGCAAGGACTCCACCCGCTTCTGGCTGAAGACCGCGCTGGCCGTCTCCATGATCCTGGTCATGGGCGTCGGCACCTACGTCATCTTCACCTTCGACCCCAACATCAGTTAGGAACAGGCACCCCTCGTGAGTGAATCGCGGATTCAGGAGCATCGCTACGACGTCGTGATCGTCGGCGCCGGTGGCGCCGGCATGCGCGCGGCGATCGAGGCCGGGCCCCGGGCGCGCACCGCCGTGCTGACCAAGCTGTACCCGACCCGCAGCCACACCGGCGCGGCCCAGGGCGGCATGTGCGCCGCGCTGGCGAACGTCGAAGAAGACAACTGGGAATGGCACACCTTCGACACCGTCAAGGGTGGTGACTACCTCGTCGACCAGGACGCCGCCGAGATCATGGCCAAGGAGGCCATCGACGCGGTGATGGACCTGGAGAAGATGGGCCTGCCGTTCAACCGGACCCCCGAAGGCAAGATCGACCAGCGGCGCTTCGGCGGCCACACCCGCGATCACGGCAAGGCCCCCGTCCGGCGCGCCTGTTACGCCGCCGACCGCACCGGTCACATGATCCTGCAGACGCTGTACCAGAACTGCGTCAAGCACGACGTGGAGTTCTTCAACGAGTTCTACGTGCTCGACCTGGTCATGACCGACACCGACCGCGGCCCCGTCGCCACCGGTGTGGTCGCCTACGAGCTGGCCACCGGCGACATCCACGTCTTCCACGCGAAGTCGATCGTGTTCGCCACCGGCGGCTCGGGCCGCATGTACAAGACCACCTCCAATGCCCACACCCTGACCGGTGACGGCATGGCCATCGTCTTCCGCAAGGGTCTGCCCCTGGAGGACATGGAGTTCCACCAGTTCCATCCGACGGGCCTCGCGGGCCTGGGCATCCTCATCTCCGAGGCGGTCCGCGGCGAGGGCGGCATCCTGCGCAACGCCTCCGGCGAACGCTTCATGGAGCGCTACGCCCCCACCATCAAGGACCTCGCGCCGCGCGACATCGTCGCCCGCTCGATGGTGCTCGAGGTGCTCGAAGGCCGTGGCGCCGGGCCGAACAAGGACTACGTCTACATCGACGTGACCCACCTCGGCGAGGACGTGCTCGAGGAGAAGCTGCCCGACATCACCGAGTTCGCCCGCACCTACCTGGGTGTCGACCCGGTGCACGAACTGGTGCCGGTCATGCCGACCTGCCACTACGTCATGGGCGGCATCCCGACCCGGATCCGCGGCGAGGTGCTGCGCAACAACACCGACGTGGTGCCGGGCCTGTACGCCGCCGGCGAGTGCGCGTGTGTGTCGGTGCACGGCTCCAACCGTCTCGGCACCAACTCGCTGCTCGACATCAACGTGTTCGGCCGCCGCGCGGGCATCGCCGCCGCGGAGTACGCGCAGCGCACCGAGTTCGTCGAGATGCCGGAGACCCCGGCGCGGATGGTGCAGGACTGGCTGGCGCTGATCCTGTCCGACCACGGCAACGAGCGTGTCGCCGACATCCGGACCGAACTGCAGTACACGATGGACATGAACGCCGCCGTGTTCCGCACCGAGGACACCCTCAAGCAGGCCCTGACCGATATCCACGCACTGAAGGAGCGCTACACGCGGATCACGGTGCAGGACAAGGGCAAGCGCTACAACAGCGATCTGCTCGAGGCCGTGGAGCTGGGCTTCCTGCTGGAGCTGGCCGAGGTCACCGTGGTCGGCGCGCTCAACCGCAAGGAATCGCGTGGCGGCCACGCCCGCGAGGACTACCCGGACCGCGACGACACCAACTACATGCGCCACACCATGGCCTACAAGACCGGTCCGGAACTGATCTCCGACATCCGGCTGGACTACAAGCCGGTGGTGCAGACCCGTTACGAGCCGATGGAGCGTAAGTACTGATGACTGCTGTAGCGGAACCCACCACGCAGAAGCCCGCTCCGGTTCCCGAGGGCTCGGTCATGGTCACCGTCAAGGTGGCGCGGTTCAACCCGGAGGACGGCCAGGGCGCGCACTGGGAGTCGTTCCAGGTGCCGGTCCTGCCGACCGACCGCTTCCTGAACGTGCTGATCTACATCAAGTCCTACCTGGACGGCACGCTCACCTTCCGCCGGTCCTGCGCGCACGGCGTGTGTGGTTCCGACGCGATGCGGATCAACGGTGTGAACCGGCTGGCCTGCAAGGTCCTGATGAAGGACATGCTGCCCAAGAACGGCAAACCGCTCACCATCTCGGTCGAACCGATCCGCGGCCTGCCCGTGGAGAAGGACCTCGTGGTGAACATGGAGCCGTTCTTCGACGCGTTCCGCGCGGTGAAGCCGTACCTGATGACCTCCGGTAACGAGCCCACCCGCGAGCGCATTCAGAGCCAGGCCGATCGCGCCCGGTTCGACGACACCACCAAGTGCATCCTGTGCGCCTGCTGCACCACCTCCTGCCCGGTGTACTGGAGCGACGGCAGCTACTTCGGCCCGGCCGCGATCGTGAACGCGCACCGCTTCATCTTCGACAGCCGTGACGAGGGCGCCCGCGAGCGCCTCGACATCCTCAACGACGTCGAAGGCGTCTGGCGCTGCCGCACCACCTTCAACTGCACCGACGCCTGCCCCCGCGGCATCGAGGTCACGAAGGCCATTCAGGAAGTCAAGCGCGCCCTGCTCTTCACGCGCTAGACCTCGCACCACGAAGGCCGCCCCTGCTTCGGCAGCGGGCGGCCTTCGTCGTCGAAAGCTACTGCGCTCCGGCGGTTTTGGCGTGGGTGGCGCGGAGCGGGGTGTCGTCGTCCATGGTGGCGAAGAAGGCGCCGACGACGTCTTCGATCTCCGAGATCGATTCCGCGCAGTAGAGAATCGGCTGGTAGTGGGTGATGTCGTAGGTGGCGGTGCCCATGGCCACGACGTCGAGCGGGCGGAGGTCGGCGTCGCGGAATTCGGTGATCTCGCCGAAAGAGGAGAGCAGGCCCGCGCCATAGCAGCGGACTTCGCCGCGTTCGCGGACCACACCGAATTCCAGCGAGAACCAGAAGACATCGGCGAGGAATTTGAGGGCGCGGTCGGTGCTCAAGCGGGCGACGGCCTCACCGACGGTCTGATAGATCGCTGCGAAACGCGGGCTGGCGATCTGATTGGCGTGCCCGATGATCTCGTGAATGGCGTCGGGTTCGGGGGTGTAGAGCGGCGCGGAATGGTGGCGGATGTACTGGGTGGAGTGGAAGACCCGGTCGGCGAAGGAGCCGAAGAATTCGCGCAGCGGCACCAGCCCGGCGGCGGGCACATAGCGAAAACCGCTGAGCGGGAACAGTTTCTCGGACACTTCGGCCAATTGCGGAATGTGGTCGCCGGGCAGATCCAGCCGGGCGGCCGCGTCGAGCACCTCCTGGCACGCGTACGTCTCGTGCTTGCGCGCGAGCTCGTAGGAAACCGTGCGCCACACCTGTTGTTCTTCCTCGGTGTAGGCGATGCTGGGCAACGGCCGGCCGGGTGCGTACTCGAGCGCCAACTCCGCGATGGCGTTGCGGCGGGCGCGGTAGTCGGGATCGCCGACACCGGGGTGCTCGTCGCTGAGATGCACCGTCACATCGCCGTCGCCGCTGCGGGTCACGGGCGAGTACAGCTGAGCTTCGGTGAACATACCTCGATGCAAGCACCGCCCGACCGCCGCGACAACGACAGCCCGTCCAGCTGCGCAATCTGCCTAGTTCCGTTCTCGATCCGACGGGATTACCGGCGGGTACCCGGCCGCGAGCCGAACAGATCCGCGACAACGCGTTTGCCAGCCGCGGGCCGGTCACTGCGTAGCGTGTGCGCGGTGACCGCACCGAGGGTGCTCCCGACACCTTCGCAACCTTCACCGACCGATTTGCCGCGTATGAGCGGGCCCATGCCGGAAGATGACGATCAGTCCTGTGGCGAAGCCACAACGAAGGAGGACAGCATGCGCACCGTACGAATCGATCTCGACCACAAGCTGCTGGCCGCGGCGGCCGCCATCATGGGCACCGACGCCACCGACGCCACCATCAACGAGGCCCTGCGCCGCATCGTGGTGCACGAACGACAGCTGCACACCCTGGAGCGCATCGCCTCGGCGGCCCTGTGCCCGCTGCCGGCCCTGGACACCGGCGCCATGGTCGACGGCTAGCGCGCTATCCGGCGGGTTTCGGCGCCTCGGCGGGTTGCTGCGCCACCGGCTTGGTACAGCGGAGATCGCCCGGTACGACCAGCTCGTTGAGATATCGCATCACCGGCTCGTCGACGCAGGGCACACCGTCGAACACCGCGCCGTGCTGCACCCCCTCGTAGGTGATCAGCGATCCGCCGAGCGCCCGGGCGAGATTCACCCCACCTTGATAGTGCGTGGCCGGGTCGCCGGTGGTCGCCACCACCACGGTTTTCGGCAACCCGGGCGCTTGCAGCCGATGCGGCTGGGTATTCGGCGGCACCGGCCAGAAGGCGCAGGCGTCCAGCGGAATCTGGTCGACGGCCTCGCCTGAATCGAAGATCGGCCCGGCGGCCCGGTAGCGGCGCTCCAGGTCGGTCGCGGTCACCCGGTCGGTCACCCGGACCTCCTCCAGGCACAGCACCGCCTTGTGCACGAAATCGCCGGTCTCACCGCCGAGTTGGAGCGCGCCCTCCGCGATGGCGAACGAGGCGCCGGTCTTGACGGCCGTCAGCAATCGGGTCAGGTCGGGCCAGAAGCGCGGGTGGTACAGCGAATTGATCACTATGGGCAGCACATCGAAGTAGGTGAGCTTCGAAGGATCGGCGAACACCTCGGGCGCCAGCAGCGGGCGGGTCAGCCCGTGGAACGCCTCGGTGGTGCGCGCCGGATCGGTGCCGAGCGGACAGTCCGGCGCTTTGGTGCAATCCGCCGCATAAGCGTCGAAGGCCTGCTGGAACGCCGCGCCGTCGATGACCGGGTCGGCGATGTTGAGCGCCGGGTCGATGGCGCCGTCGAGCACCATGGCCCGCACCCGGGTCGGGAACATCTCGGCGTAGGTGGAGCCGATCCGGGTGCCGTAGGAGACGCCGAAATAGGTGAGCTTCTCGTCGCCGAGCACCGCGCGCAGCACGTCGATATCGCGGGCGACATCGACCGTGCCGATGTGGGCGAGCAGGTTCACACCGGAGCGCTGCACGCAGGAGTTGACGAAGCCCTCGTTCTCCTCCTCGACCTGATCGATCTCCCCCCAGGCGTGGCTGAAGCCGAGTAGTTGCCGCTCGACCGCCAGCTGTTCGCTGCTGCGGCAGTCCAGGCGGGGCAGCGAGGCGCCGAGGCCGCGCACGTCCATGCCGATCACGTCGAAACGGTCGGCCAGCGGGCTGTCGGCCAGCACGGCCGGCATCTCGAGGCCGGGACCGCCGGGACCGCCGGGATTGGTGACCAGCGACCCGATCTTGGCGCCCCGGGAGCGCTGGCGCGACAACGCGATCCGGGCGGTATCGCCGTCGGGCCGGCCGTAGTCGATGGGTACCAGCATCCGGGTGCATTCCATCCCGGCCTTGATGGCGGCCTCGGCGCCCGCGAAGTCGGCGCAGGAACCCCAGGTCAGCTGCTGCTGATAGAAACGGTCCAGCGTCGGCTTCGGCGGTTCGGCGACGGGCGCGCTGGTGCAGGCGGCGGCGAGCAGTGCGGCCGCGACGACGATTGCCTTGCGGCGTTTCAACATTCGCTTATCCCTCAGATCCGGCTGTGCTCAGTCTGCCCGACGGCTCGCGCGGCGCAATCGGAAGGCCCCGCCGGACCGTTGGTTCGCCGGGCCCGGGGATGTCGGTGGAGCCTGGCATCATTCGGGTCGTCCACTACGCGAGGGGGTTTGCGATGTCGGTGCCGATTGCGAATCTGCCGTTCCGGCAGCGGCCACGCGAGCGCCTGCTCGAGCTCGGCCCACACGCGCTCACCGACGGCGAGTTGCTCGCGCTGCTGCTGGGGCAGGGGCGGCGCGGGGCGAGCGTGCTCGAACTGGCGGCCGAGCTGCTGGCCGAGCACGGCGGGGTCGGCGGGCTGGCGGCCGCGCGGCCGGAGGAACTGGCTCGGCGCACCGGCATCGGCCCGGCCAAGGCGGCCACCATCATCGCGGCCTTCCACCTCGGCGCGCGGGTCCGGCACAGTGTCGACACCGCGGTCCAGCTCGAGAGCGCGTCCGATGTGGCGAACGCGGCCCGGCCGCTGTTCGCGGGAGCCCGGGTGGAGCGGCTGCTGGTGCTGGTCTGCGACGCCCAGAATCGGTTGCGGCGCAGCGTTTTCGTCGCCGAGGGCGCCATCGATCAGGTGGCCGTCCCGGTCCGCGAGATCCTGAACACGGTGCTGCGGCACGACGGCCGGGCCTTTGCCATGGTGCACAACCATCCCTCCGGCGACCCGTCCCCCAGCCTGGACGATCGCCGGGCCACCGCGCTGCTGATCGATGCCGCGAACACCGTCGGCCTGCGCTTTCTCGACCATGTCGTGCTCGCCGGCGAGCAGTGGGCGTGCGCGGCGCCGCTGCTGCGGGTGGCCGATTGAGCGACCCGCGTCCGTAGACTGCTGCTGCGCCCAGGCCGACAGGAGAGGTGGTCATGAAACAACCCGAGGGTTCACGTGAGCTCGGCCCGGTGGGCGCCCCACCGATCGGGCAGCGCGTCGACCTCGCGGACCGGCGGTTGTTCCTGCACAGTTCCGGCAGCGGCGGTCCCGCAGTGGTGTTCCTTCCCGCCGCCGGCGCGGTCGGGCTGGATTACCTCCGAATCCACGAACAAGTCGCCGAATTCGCCTGCTCGGTGCTCTACGACCGCGGCGGCACCGGCTGGAGCGATCCGATTACCCTGCCGCGCACCGCCGCCGAGGTCGCCACCGAATTACACGCGCTGCTGCGCGTAGCCGCCGTCCCCGGGCCGTATGTGCTGGTGGCGCACGGGCTGGGCGGAGCGTATGCCCGCCGTTTCGCCCAGCTCTTCCCCGATGACTTGGCGGGCCTGGTCGCCGTGGAGTCCTTCCACGAGGACTGGGACGACTACATGCCCGAAACCCTGCATCTGGACCGGACACCCACCGCGCTGCCCGGCCGCGTCCAGACCACCCTGATCCGCACGCTGTCGAAACCGTTCTACCGCAAGATGTTCGCCGCGTGGCCGCCGGAGGTGCGCACCGCCCTGGTGGCAGGTCACGTGCGGCCGGCCTGGATGGTCAGTGGCGCCCGGGAGCGCCGCAGCCTGCCCGCTCTGGCCACGGAACTGCGTGCGGGCGGCCCCTTTCCGGATGTTCCGGTGATCGCGCTGGGTGCGCTGGCCAGTGATCCCGGGCAGCGCGGCGGCTTCTCCAAACAGGCCGCGCGCGAACTTTCCGTGAGCAAACACCGGATGTACACCGCACTTGCCGAGTCGGTCTCCCACGGTGAATACCGGGAGCTCCCCATCGCCCGGCACAGTACCGTGCACCTGGACGCACCCGAGGAGATCGTGCGAGCGATCCGGGAGGTCAGCGCCCGCGGCTAGCCGTCCAGCGGCATCCCCCGGTCCAGGAATTCCAGTGCACGCCCGACGTTCTCGTCGTTGACCGGAGTGGTCATGGCCACGGCCAGACCGGCGCCGGCCAGCGCACCGGCGGCCACCCGGATCTCGAAATCGTCGACCGAGCGCCCGGTGCGTTCGGCGAGCATCCCGGCGATCATGTCGATGCCGCGCTCGAGTTCCATGCCGATGGCCGGGCGCAGCTCGGGCACGTGATAGAGCAGGGCCTGGCGTTCCTGCTCGAACGCGATCTCCTCGGGAGACAGCGTGGCGTAGACGATGTCGATCGCGTTCCGCAGGGCCAGGAACGGGCTGACCTCCGGCGGCTGAGCGCGGAATTCCGCGAGCATCGGCGGGTCGAGATCGTCGGCGACGACCAACTGCTCCTTGCTCGGAAAGTAGCGGAAGAAGGTGCTCGGCGATACCTCGGCGGCCGCCGCGATCTGCTCGATGGTGGTCTCGCTGTAGCCCTGCTCGCGGAACAGGCGGAAGGCCTCCGTGCGGATGGTGCGCCGGGTGCGCTCCTTCTTGCGTTCGCGCAGGCCCGGCGCCGCGGGGGTCTCGCCTGGTTCAACCGACATACGTCGATTCTGACGCATCGGGTGCGTCACGGGTCGCATCGTCGGCCCGACTCGACCGCCGCGGCAGCACCCACAGCGCCAGCGGCGCCGCGACCACGCAGATGGCCGTGCATAGCCACAGCATCAGGCTCATACCGCTGACGAACGCCGACCGCACCGCGTCGAGGGTCGCGGCGTCACCGGCGGCGGCCGCCACACCGCTGCTCACACCGTCATCGAACGGCGCGCGGTCCAGTGCGCCGAGTTCGCCGCGATAGCGGGTGGCCAGCACGGTGCCGAGCAGGGCGACGCCAATGGTGCCCGCGGCCTGGCGCAGTGCCTGCAGCAGTGCCGAACCGACGCCCGCGCGGTCGACCTCGAGGTCGTCGACGGCGACGGACAAGCCGACCGGCATGGCCAGCCCCATGCCCGCGCCGACCACGGTGATCCAGCAGGCGGTGAACCAGTACGGGCTGTCCACCCCGGTGAGCGCACCCTGGCCGAGCCCGAGCGCCAGCACCACCAGCCCCAGCGGGAGTACCACGCGCGCACCGGCTTTCGGCAGCAGCCGATCGCTGATCCGCGCGCCGAGGATCAATCCGCCGATCATCGGGAGCAGGCGCAGACCACTGCCCAGCGCGTCGACGCCGAGCACCGCCCGGAAGTACTGCGGCACCGTGAAGAACATGCCGAACATGGCGAAGGTGATCAGCACGGTGAACACCGTGCCCCAGCGGAAGCCGGGCCCGGCGAACAGGGCCAGGTCGATGAGCGCGGACCGGCTGCGCCGCTGCCAGATCAGGAAGACCGCCAGCAGCAGCACACCGGCGGCGAGCAGCAGCCAGCCGCGACCGTCGTCCCAGCCGACCTCGCCGAGGCGGATGAATCCGTAGGTGAGCGCGGACATTCCGGTCATCGACAGCACCACCCCGGCGAGGTCGATGCGGCGGCGGATCGGATTGCGGGATTCCGGGACCAGCAGCGCGACCGCGACCGCGGCCAGGACCGCGATCGGCACGTTGATCAAGAACACCGACCCCCACCAGAAGTTGTCGATCAGCCAGCCGCCGAGCACCGGGCCCAGCGGCAGGCCGAGGGCGGTGGCGGTCACCCAGATGGTCATGGCGCGGGCGCGCTGATCCTTGTCCGGGAACAGGATCGGCAGTACCGCGAGCGATAGTGGCGTCATGGCCGCGGCGGCGATGCCGAGCACCACGCGGGCGGCGATCAGCTGACCGGAGGTCGTGGCGAAGGCGCACGCGAGCGAGGCCGCGCCGAACAGCAGGAGCGCGCCGAACAGGAGCTTCTTGCGGCCGTAGCGGTCGCCGAGCGCGCCCGCGGGCAGCATGACGGCGGCCAGGGCCAGGGTGTAGGAGGTGCTGAACCATTGCAGCGCAGCGGTATTCGCGTTCAGGTCGAGCGCGAGTGTGGGCAGCGCGATGGTCAGCACGGTGATGTCGAGGCCGATGACGAGCATGGCGAAGGCCAGGGCGCCCAGGGCGAGCCAGCGCCGGGTGGTTGCGGGTTCCATTACCCCTCCAGAAATGAAAGCTACTTTATTTTGATAGTAACCACCATTTTGGAGTTCATGTCAATATCTCCGGATGCGGCTGTGGCGCGCCGGAAGCCACCGCGCAGCACAGGCCCACGCACGCTCGGGCCGTTAGGCTCGCTACCGATGAAGATCCAGGGCACCTCTCTCCTCACCGCGCTGTGTGTCGGCGCCGCCGTCCTCGCCGGCAGCGGCGCAGCTGTCGCGCAGCCGGCGCCGCCGAGCTCGGTGACGAGCACACCGTTCACCACACCCGATACCGACCGCTGCCCACAGCAGACGACGCCGCCCGCGGCGGTCGACTCCTCGGAGGTGCCCGCGCCGGGCTCGACCACGCCCACACCGCTCGCGGTCCCGACCCCCGCGGTCGGCGGCACCCGGCTCGCGGAATGCGGTCTGGTGCTGCCGAACGGCGCTCCCGCTGTCCCACAGGACATCTCGTCGACCGCCTGGCTGGTGTCCGACCTGGACACCGGAGCGGTCCTCGCCGCCAAGGACCCGCACGGCCGCTACCGCCCCGCCAGCACCATCAAGGTGCTGCTCGCGATCGTCGCGCTGCGCACCCTGAATCTGGACACCGTGGTCACCGGCACCCAGGCCGACGCGAATGTCGACGGAACCCGCGTCGGTATCGGGCCGGGCGGCCGCTACACCAACCGCCAGCTCATGCAGGCCCTGATCATGGCCTCCGGCAACGACGCCGCGCACGCCATCGCCGCGCAGCTCGGCGGTGACGACGGCGCGGTGGCGAAGATGAACGAGCTCGCGAAATCGCTGTACCTGCTCGACACCCGCGTCGCCACCCCGTCCGGCCTCGACGGCCCCGGCATGAGCACCTCCGCCTACGACCTGGCCGCCGCCTTCCGCGAAGCCATGACCATCCCGCTGTTCGCCGAACTCGTCCACACCGAGCAGGTCGACTTCCCGGGCTACCCCAAGGATCCCGAGATCCCGGACGACCAGGACCATCCCGGTTTCGTCATCGCCAACGACAACCACCTGCTCTACAACTACGAGGGCGCGATCGGCGGCAAGACCGGCTTCACCGACGACTCCCGGCACACCTTCGTCGCCGCCGCCGAACGCGACGGTCGCCGCCTGTGCATCACCCTGCTCGCGGGCGAGGTGAAGCCGATCCGGCCCTGGCAGCAGGCCGCGCGCCTGCTCGACTACGCCTTCGCACTCCCCCGCACCGCCGAGGTCGGCGACCTGCCCAGCCGCAACGGCCACGCGCCCGACCCCACCGCGGCGCTGGCCTCTCCGCCTCCGAAGCACGAGGCCGCCCCCGAGGGCGACTCCGGCGGTTCCGGTCTGCGCACCGTCCTGCTGGCCGCGGGCATCCTCGCGGTGCTGGCCCTGGTGCTCTACGTGCATCGGCTGACCAGCCGCCGCCGCTGACCCCCGCGCGGTCGGTGTCCACCCTGCTCCGGACACCGACCGCCTCCAGACGCCGACGACTCCGACCAACCTCGAAGCGCGGCGTCACAGGATTGGACGCACCCTGCGCCCTTCCGGTTCCATCGAATTCCGCTCGAGCACAAACACTTCCCGCTGTGCCATGCTGACCGGTGTGAGCTTCCGAGAGTGGGCCCAGCGCGTCCGCGACCCCGACCCGCAACCTCGCTACCACGGTGACGACCGCGACCCGCGCTACCCGTCGCCGCGCGAGCTGCGCAAGGTCTTCGCCTACCTTGCCGACGTAGCGCTGCATCTCGCCGTCGCGTTCGCGGTCTTTCTCCAACTCGACGACCGGGGAACGCTGCTCGCGATCGGCGCGACAGTGCTCGCCTACCTCACGGCATCGTTCACCAACCGGGTCGTCGTCCAGCGAATCCTGCACGGCACCATCGGTAAAGCCCTGTTCGGCCTGGTGCTGATCCGCCGCGACACCGGCGGCCGGGTCCGGCTCGGCCAGCTCCTGGGCATGTTCTTCGTACGTGGACTGGTCACCATCGTTGCCGTAATCGTCCTTCAAGACGTGCCCGATGCCGAAGACGAATCGGACAACACCTCCGTTGTCCGGCGCCGCGACGTCACAGCGCTCCGACGGACCGGTCGCACCGGCCAGCAACCTCCCGCACCCCCGCAGCCGCAGTACCCGCCGCCGAATCAGCATCCACCGCAGCACTACTCACCACAGCACCGGTACCTGCAACAGCAGTACCCACCACAGCACCGGTACCCACCACAGCAGTTCCCGCCCCGCGGCCGGTGACCGTCTCGAACACCTACTTCTGCACCGGTAGATCCAGACTCGACCCCTGATCCGCAGTCGACGGCTTTTGCGAGTTGGGCTGGGCCTGATTCGACTGCTCGGTCAATTCCTCGACGATCTCCTTACGAATCACCTTGGTCCCCACCTCCTTCGAACGTTCAGCGATCCCTTCGTCTTCCCAGACCGTACCGACGACTTTGTTTCCGATCGTCTTCGCAATCATGGCGGTCGGTCCGAAAGTGTCACCGACCTTCCAACCGATGTTGTCACCAGGGAGATTTCCCAATCCCTGGTTCTTCAGCATTTGCTGGACTGGAGCCGCAATGGCACCGACGACCGCGCCGCGAACGGAATCGGATGCGAGCTCCCCCCAGTCGTAGCCATCACGCACGCCGAGAAACTTCTCCAGGCTCTGGAAGCCGAACTCCTTGCCGAACCCAACACCCGCGCCGAATACCGCGCCCTTGATGATGGTCCACTTGGTGATGTTTTCCAGCAGCTTCTTCAATGCTTGGGTAATCATGGTTCGCACCGAGACCTGCACCGCGGCGCCGGCAGCGGCGCTGGTACCGCCGGAGGGAATCGCGGCCGCCGCCGCGATCGCCAATTGCACAACCAGATAGACCAGCATCGAGATGATGAAGAGCTTGACCGCAAGCACGAGCGCGGCCATGATCCGCAACGCCGTCGCCAAGTTCTCGCAGAATTCCTGTAGGTCCGCGAGAGCTCCGTCGTCCCCACCGGCTTTGTTCCAGAACTGCTCGATACTGTCGTGGGTCTCGCCCTGGGTGTTCGCGAGCACGACTTTGACGACATCGCCGCCATAGTCGTTGACCTGCCCTATCAGGGACGCCATCTCGTCCCACTTATCCGCCGCTTCCCAGAGGCTGGTTTCGTCGGTCTCCGGCCACTGATAAACGACCAGCGAAGCAACGGGTTTCAGCGCATCGGGTATTTCGATTCCCACCCCGGTCAGTCCTTGTCGTCGATCTTGCTGGTGATCTTCGTGATTGCGCTCTGGAATTCCTCGTCTAGATTCTCGAACGTCTTCCCCGTGGTATCGACGCCCTTTTCCAAGAACTGGAACATCTGCACCGCACCCTCGATCGCGCTGAGCGCGTCGGCAGCCTTCGAGGTGTAGTTGGCGGCGAACCGCTGGCCGAATTCATCATCGCCCCAGGCATTTCCGATGCTGTCCAGCCCGGACCTCAACGCGGACAGCCCAGTGGATAGATCGGTTGCCAACTCGGCGAGCTTGGGCGCCTGCGCCTTGACCTGCTCGGGATTGATCTTGAAGTCGTCGTTACCAGCCATTGTTCGATCCCAAACCCTTCCAGTGCGGCCCTTCGTCCTCATCGAGCAACGGCACGGGCTCGGTTACACTCGGCGCATGGCCGACCTCGGGTTCCGGCGGGGGCGGCAGGATGTCCCCGATGGGTTGGCCCATGAACGGCAAATCCTCGAACACATACTCCTGCGGAGCGAAGTCCGCGGCCGCGGCAGTGACCGGACCGAGCACGGCTTCGATCTCGGATTTCGCTGCACGCGCGGCAAACTGAGCCGCCTGCAGGAACGACTTTGCCAACTTCTCCGGGGCTGACCGCCGGAAAGCGCCCGAATCGACCCAGACATCGATCGGCACGCCCGCCGAATTCGTGGTGACCCGGACCAGACTGTCATCCGACCAGCCCTCAGCCGTCGCGGTCGCCAGCGCATCCCGCGCCTTGCCGATATCCCGCATCTGCTGCTCGTAGGTGGAAAGCATGGTGTCGACCTGCCCCTGCAGCGCCGCGGCGCGGGCTTGTAACCGGTCCTGCTCGTATGAACTCACACCGAATCCTCAGATCGCAAATTGTCCCGTTAGTTATTGGACGCTACAAGTGCGATCTCGGTTCCGTCGAGTTCGGATAGATCAGCGGCGGCGGAGGGCGGATACCAAGGTGGTGGTGAGTGCACCCGCAGTGAAAAGAACGACGGCGGTCATCTTGGGGAAGGGCGGGGTGACGACGCGGGGGCGGATGATGGCCGGGGGTGTGGGGTGGGGCGCGGGGCGGGCGGATTCGCTGGCTTCGGCGGCCCAGGCGGTGGCGAACAGGACAATACGGTAGGTGATGTAGCTGAACACCATGAGGCCGATGATGGAACCGAAGGTGGCGCCGGCCGGCGTGCGCAGCACCATCTGCAGGTAGAACGACGCCACGTATTTGAAGAGTTCGAAGGCGACGGCGGCGAGCAGTCCGGCCTTGGCGGCACTGGCCAGCGAGACCGGTTCGCGGGGCAGACGCGCGATGATCCAGGCCATGACCGCCCAGGTGGCCAGCAGCGCGACCAGGGCCGATACCACGATCAGGACGAACCGCGCACCCGGAACATGCGACAGCCCCACCGCGTTCAGCAGGCGTGCGCCGAGCGTGCTCGACGACAGCGCGGACAGTCCGAGCGACACCAGGAACGCCAGCGCCAACCCGACCAGCCCGCCGAGATCGGAGAGCTTGCTCGTGAACCAATTCGCTTCCCGGACAGGCTGTTCCCACTGCTCGGTCAGCGCGGCCCGCAAATTCGCCATCCAGCCGAGCCCCGCGTACAGCGCGCCCAGCAAACCCAGCACGCCGACCGTGCCGCGCGCGTCGATGGCCTGATCGATCAGCTGATTGACCTGCCCGCCGAGTTCACCGGGAATCGCGTCGACGATCTTCTGCTGAATCTCGACGAGCAGATCCGGGTGACTGCTCAACACGAACCCGACGATCGCGAAGGCCACCATCAGCAGCGGAAACAGGGACAGCACAGTGAAGTAGGTGATCCCGGCGGCGTAGTAGTCGCCGCGCTGCCGGGTGTAGCGCCCGCCCGCGCGGACCAGGTGGTCCAGCCACGGGCGGGCCTGAATGCGCTGTTCGATACCGGCTTTGAGAGTCTCGAGCACCAGTCCGCCTCCGCCTGTCGCACGCGGCAGGTGCTGTCGCGAGCTAGCGGGTCAGGAACCCGACCCGCTCGTAGACCTGCGCGAGAGTGTTGCCGGCGATCTCCCGCGCCCGCTCGGCACCGGCGGCGAGGATGCGGTCGAGTTCGCCCTGATCCGCCAAGTACTCTTCCACCTTCGCCCGCAGCGGCGTGACAAATTCCACCAGCGCGTCGGCGACATCGGATTTCAGGTCGCCGTACCCCTTGCCCGCGTAGTCCTGCTCCAGCGTGACGATCGGGGTCCCGGTCAGCGAACTCTGGATCACCAGCAGATTACTGACGCCCGGCTTGGTTTCCGGGTCGTGGCGGATCTCGCGTTCGGTGTCGGTGACCGCCGACTTGATCTTCTTGGCGGTGATCTTCGGATCGTCGAGCAGGTTGATCAGGCCGGCGTCGGAGGACGCCGACTTGCTCATCTTCGAGGTGGGGTCCTGCAAGTCGTAGATCTTCGCGGTGCCCTTGACGATATGCGGCTCGGGCACGACGAAGGTCTTCTTGAAGCGGGTATTGAAGCGCTGCGCCAGGTTACGGGTGAGTTCCAGATGCTGGCGCTGATCCTCGCCGACGGGCACCTGCTGCGGACGGTAGAGCAGGATGTCGGCGGCCATCAGCACCGGGTAGGTGAACAGGCCGACGGTCGTGTTCTCGGCGCCCTGCTTGGCGGACTTGTCCTTGAACTGGGTCATCCGGCTGGCTTCACCGAAACCGGTGATGCAGGACAGCACCCAGCTCAGTTCGGCGTGCTCGGGCACCTGACTCTGCACGAACAGCGTCGACTTCGTCGGGTCGATACCGAGCGCGAGCAGCTGGGCGGCGGCGGCCTTGGTCCGTGCCCGCAACGTCTTCGGATCCTGCGCCACGGTGATGGCGTGCAGGTCGGGGATGAAGTAGAGGGCGTCGTAATCGTCCTGCAAGGTCACCCAGTACTGCAGCGCGCCAAGGTAGTTGCCGAGGTGGAAGGACTCGCTGGTGGGCTGGATCCCGGAGAGCACGCGCTGCTTGCGTTCAGCGGCCGGGGCCTGTGCAGGACTGGACATACCCGCGATCTTTCCATGCCGATCAAGCGGAATTTCGCGCCGCCCAGCTCTGCGGGTCCACCCCGGGCATGCTCGGCAGGCCGGCGCGGGCCAGTTCACGTTCGCGGTCGGCGACGAGTTTGTAGAGCGGCGCGCTCGGGCCCGCCAGGTGACCGCGCAGCAGCGGCGGCAGCAGCGGCAGGTCGACGTGGGCGGTCCGCAGGCCCTGGGCGAGCGTGCGGAACGCGCTCTCCTCGACCAGGCTCCAGCGCATGCCGTAGATCTCGCGCACCCGCTGCGGCAGGCTGCCCTGGACCAGCAGGTAGAACGCGGACAGCACCTGTTGCAGCGGCGCGCGCTGCGGATACGGCACCCGGGATCCGGCCAGGTAGGAGCCGACCAGGCGCGCCTCGTCGGTGAGGAAGGGTTCGTCCGAGGCCAGGTAGTCGTCGAAGTAGCGGCGGAAGGCCGGGTAGTCGGCGGGCGCGGCCGTGGCGGGCATGCCGAACAGCTCGCCCCAGCGCACGTAGTCCTGATACAGGCCCTCGCGTTCTCCCGGCGTGAGCTTGCGGACCAGCAGGTCGTGCATGACTTCGGCCGAGTCGAAGGTGAACGCCATGGTCATGAACATCAGGTGCGGATCGCGCGCGGAGTAGGCGGTGCCCGCCGGATTGTGGGCGCCCGCGTCCTCAGGGAGCGCGCCGTGTACGGGTTCGTGCCGCTTGCGGGTGAACTCCAATGCGCGGTCGGCCTCGTCGCGGCTGCCCAGGAAGACGGCTTCGAACAGCTTGCCGGTCAGCGCGAGCCGGGTGTACGGGGTCATCCGGTGTGCGGAGTTCTCGGCGGTGCCGACGTAGAGCAGCGGATGCACAGCCCCGATGACCAGCGCGCGCTGGCCGTAGGTGAGTCCGACCGCGCGTTTGCGCATGACCCGCCGGATCATCGAATGGTCGTCGAAATATCCCGGAGTGGCCATGGCTACGTCCCTCATCAGTGGAGTCTCCGCATCGAGACCCGCTGTCATCAGGATCGCCCTCCGGACACATTCTGGCAAGAGGCAATGCCAGAATTCTGCCGAGGCCCTCGCCCAGAACCCGGCCCGCACTGCGACAATCGAGGCGTGGCAGCCCGGACCTACGGTGGAGTCTCCGCCGACGAGCGACGCGCCCAGCGCCGCACCGCCCTGATCGACGCCGCCCTCGAACTCATCGGTACCCAGGGGCTGGCCAAACTCACCGTGTCCGGCCTCTGCGCGCAGGCCGGACTGAACGAGCGGTACTACTACGAGAACTTCGACAGCCGCGACGCCGTGCTCACCGCCCTGATCGACCGGGTCACCGAGGAACTCGCCGTCGCCATCGCCGAGGGTCTGCGCACCGCGCCGCCGGATACCCGGGGCATGGCGCGCTCGGCCATCACCGCGGGTCTGCGCCTGCTCACCGACGATCCCCGCAAGGCGAAGGTCGCGCTGGTCGCCGGGCAGGCGACCCCCGAACTACGCGCTCGGACCACCGAGTCCATCCGGCTGTTCGCGCGCATGGTCGCCGCGCAGGGCATCGACTTCTACGGCCTGACCGACCGGCACCCGGACCCGGTGATCGACTTCCGGGCCACCTACCTGGTCGGCGGCCTGGTCCAGACGCTCGCCGCGTGGTTGCAGGGCGAACTCCCGATCACCCGCGACGAACTGATCGAGCACACCACCGACGTCTTCGTGCTGCTCGGCGAGGACCTGGCCGGTCGGCTCAGCCCGGGCTGAGCCGAACCACCCGCGCGGCCTCCGAAGCGGGCGCGCTCGGCGCCTGCCCCTGGAGCACCACCCGGAAGCTGACCCCGTGCCGCGCCCAATATCCGGCGCAGTCGGCGATCGCGCCTGTGAACCACTCCCGCTCGCGTGGCTCCGCGGCCAGCAGCTCGGCCGAATCCCGAACCACCGCGACATATCCCGGCGCGTCACCCACGAATTCGCCCAGATCACGCAGGCATTCGTCGAAGGCGTCCTTGTTCTCGCCGAAGTAGTACGGGAATTGGAAGGCGGCCGCGAACTCGTCGAAAACGCCCGCGGTGGTGCGCATCTTGCTTCCGCGCAACTCCCGCACCACGTAGCCCGGCGGCGCGTCGTAGCGGAGGCCGCTGAGCTCGGCGGCGTCGACCGGGAGCGCGCCCAGCGCGGGTGCGGACGTGGGCGGTCGGGTGTCCGGCGCCAGGAAGCGCGACAGCGGGATCGGTGCGGGCATCAGCGCATCCTCGTGAAAGTCTTGTAGTGATCGCCGGTATACCAGGCCGTTCCGTCGCTACCGGTGACGATGCGCTCGGCATCACGAGACCGGTTGCGCTGCTTGGGATTCACATCCCACTCCTGATATGTGATGGCGCCCCCCGCCGCATCGGTGCGGGAGAGCTGGTTGTCCCGGTTCATCCATTGCTCGCCGCCCTTGGTGCCCGGCGAGTTCGCCGACTTCGGCCAGCGGCCGGCATCGATCTCGCGCAAGGTCGCGTAGGCGCGATCGGGCACGCCGGCGACCTGGGTCGGCCCGGCCGACGTGGACGTGGCCGTCCGCGCCGCGGTGGTACCAGGCGCCGAGGCCGGTGTGGTGTCGGTGCCGCGCGCCGCGAGAATCCCCAGCAGCACGACGACCACGATCGCGGCCAGTGCGCCGAATGCCCGAACGGGCGTAAGTCTCATCGGTACTGCACCGTCACCGGAGCATGATCGGACCAGCGCTGATCGTAGGCGGCCGCCCGCTCCACCACCGCCTGCTTCGCCCGCTCGGCCAATCCGCCGCGCGCCAGCTGAAGATCGATCCGCCAACCCGAATCGTTGTCGAAAGCGCGGCCGCGATAGGACCACCAGCTGTAAGGGCCATTGACGCCGGGATGCAGCTGCCGCACCACGTCGGTGTAGCCCGACGCCAGCAGATCGGCGATCCAGGCTCGCTCCTCGGGCAGGAAGCCGGCCGACTTCAGATTGCCCTTCCAGTTCTTCAGATCCAGTTCGGTGGGAGCGATATTCCAGTCACCGCACGCGACGTACGCATCGCCGCGCGACTTCAGGTAGGCGCCGAACTCGGCCAGGAAACGGTACTTCTCATCCTGGCGCGCAGTGTTCTCCTCACCCGAGTGGACATACACGCTGGCCACGGTGGCGTCCTCGAAATCGGCTTCGAGATAACGGCCGGAGGCACCGAACTCGGCGCTGCCGAACCCGATCCGCACCTCGCGCGGCGGGCGCCGCGAGAGGATGCCGACCCCGGCCCGGCCCTTGGACTCCGGCTCCGCGTGCGCGAGGAACCAGCCGCTGTCCAAGGCGGGCGCCAATGCCGCCCGGGTCTGCTCGTCGGTCGCGCGCGTCTCCTGGACGCAGACGATGTCGGCCTCGGTGACCGCCAGCCATTCGAGCATCCCCTTGCCCGTGGCCGCGCGGACACCATTCACATTCACGCTCGAGATGATGTACGGCACTTGTCGACCGTACAATGCTGGTCAGACGAAACTCCCGAAAGGGCGACGACGATGATGTCGGATTCCACCGAGCCCCCGCAGCGCCATGGCGCCGAAGTTTCGCGCATCGGACAATCCGCGCGCATCGAGCCGGAAAAACCCGCACCGCCGCGCACATCCGCCCGGCCCGAGCCGATCGAAGCGCTGCACCTGGGTTCCGGTGATCCGCTACTCCTGCTGCACGGGTTCATGCTCTCGCCGCACTGCTGGGAGCAGACCGCCCACCGCCTGGCCGCCCGGTGCGAGGTGTTCGCTCCCGCGTTCGCGGGCCACTGGGGCGGCGCGCCGAGCAGGGGCTGGTCCACCGATATCCACACCCTGGCCGACCGGATCGAGGAACAGCTCGACGAAATGGGCTGGCGCACCTGCCATATCGCGGGCAATTCACTCGGCGGCTGGGTGGGCATCGAGCTGGCGCGCCGCGGGCGCGCCCGGACGCTCACCCTGATCGCGCCCGCCGGTGGGTGGAACGCGCCCTCGTTCACCCAGGTGCGGATCGGCCTGAAATTCCTGTCCCTGGTGCCGATCATCGAAATCGGTAAGCGCACGGGCAGATTCGTCCGGCACAATCCGCTCACCCACCGGCTCACGAAAATGCTGCTGGTCAAGAATTCCGCCGCGGTCGCGCGCGCGGACACCACGGCGGTGGTCGAGGCGGCGCTGCACTGCCCGGTGATGCTGCCGCTGATCTTCGGCGCCATGCGCGCCCCGGGGCTGTCCCCGCTGTCGGACCTGTCCACGCCCGTGCGCCTGCTGCTGGCCGAGCACGACCGGGTCATCCCCAATCGCGTCTACGCTCGCCGGTTCCTGCGGGAACTCCCCGAGTCCGCGGACCGCATCCTGGTCAACCAGGTCGGGCACGTCCCGATGCTGGAGGCCCCCGACCGGATCGCGACTCTCATCGCCGAACATGTCTACGCCAGCCGCGGCCACCTCCGCGCCATCTGAATCAGCCAATATCCACAGCTCAGCGAGTTATCCACAATACGCATGAGAGGTCTGGCGGGTCTCGGTGCCGACTTCTACTGTGGCCGCATGGAAACCGAACAGAGCGCGCTCACCCTGCGGCGGATCTGCAAGGACGTCAACGGCATCTACGAGATCGTGGGCGACGTGCGCAAACACGCCAGGGCAACCGATGGCACCACCACCGAGACCTATCGCCGCCTCCGCCAGGGCCAGCGCGCCACCGGCCGCATGCTCGGCATCCTGCTCACCAATCACCACACCATCATGGCGAACCAACACCGCCACGAACACCAACTCAACGCCCTCACCGGCAAGGTCGATGCCCTCACCGGCAAGGTCGGCTCCATCGATGCCGACGTCGAAACGCTCAAAACCAACGTCGAAACGCTCAAAACCGACGTCGCCACACTCAATACCGACGTCGCCGAACTCAAAACCGACGTCGCCACACTCAAGGAGGATGTGCGTGTACTCAAGGAGGATGTGCGTGTCCTCAAGGAGGACATGGGTGGGGTCAAACAGCGGCTGGAGGATATCGTCGCACTTCTGCAGGTGCGGCAGGCCGGGTGATCGGTTGTGCCCGTGCGGAGTTCGCGCGGGCACAACCGGGATCATCACTGGCCGAGCAGGCCCTTGGCGATGTGGGTGACCTGGATTTCGTTGCTGCCCGCGTAGATCATCAGGGATTTGGCGTCGCGGGCCAGTTGCTCGACGTGGTATTCGGTCATATAACCGTTGCCGCCGAAGAGCTGCACGGCTTCCATGGCGACCTCGGTGGCGGCCTCGGACGCGTACAGCTTGATAGCGGAAGACTCGGCCAAGCTGGGTGGCTTGCCCGCCCGGCTCCGCTCCAGCACGTTGAACACCATGTTCTGCACGTTGATCCGGGCGATCTCCATCTTCGCCAGCTTCAACTGCACCAACTGGAAGCGGCCGATCTCCTGCCCCCACAGCTTGCGATTACGCGCGTAGTCCAGACACAGCCGGTGACATTCGTTGATGATGCCCAGCGCCATGAACCCGACGCCGATCCGCTCGGCGGTGAAACTCGCACGGGCGCTTTCACGTCCGTCACCGCCCCGATGCTCCTCGGTCTCACCGAGCAGCCGGTCCCGGCCCAGACGCACATTGTCGAAGAACAATTCACCGGTCGGCGAGGAGTGCAGGCCCATCTTCTTGAAGGGCTTGCCCTGGGTGAGCCCGGGCATGCCCTTGTCCAGGACGAAGGTCAGTACCTTGCGCTCGCGCCGGTCCGCGCCGTCTCCCTCGTCGAGCTTGGCGTACACCACCATCACATCGGCGAACGGACCGTTGGTGATGAAGGTCTTCTGCCCGTTGAGGATGTAGTCCGCGCCGTCGCGCCGGACGTAGGTCTTCATGCCGCCGAACGCGTCCGAGCCGGAGTCGGGTTCGGTGATCGCCCACGCCGCGATCTTCTGCAAGGTCACGATGTCTTTCAGCCAGCGTTCCTGCTGTGCAAGCGTGCCGCGCGAGAGGATGGTGGTGGCCCCCAGCCCGATCGACACCCCCATGGCGGTGACCAAACCCATACAGACACCGGACAATTCGCCGACCAGCACCGCCATCAGCGATTCCTGCCCCGCGAACGGCCCGCCACCGGACGACTTCGCCTTGCGCTCCGGTTTCGGCTCACCGGCCGCGACGGCATCTTCGATCGTGCGCCGCCGGCTCAGCAGCTTGTCGACCGCCTCCCCGCCCATGGCGTCGATCCCGAACTCGCTGAACAGCTTCCGGATGACCGGGTACGGCTGCATCTCGCCGCTGTCGAGCGCCTCGAGATGGGGTCGGACCTCCTTGTCGATGAACGCCCGCACGGCGTCGCGGATCAGCACATCGGTCTCGGACCATTCGAACATCGTTGTTCTCCTACCTGTCTCGGCGCTTCAGGGCAGCCGGGCCGCGATGTCGTCGATCAGCCAGGGCCCTTCGGTCTCGATCGTCTTCACGTCGTGCCAGCCGGCCAGTTCCGAGATCGCACCACCCTGCACGGCGAACACCTTGCCGGTGATGGCGCACTTGTCCGAGGCCAGGTAGGCGACCAGCGGGGAGATATTGGCGGGGCTGAACGCGTCGAAGTCGCCCTCCTCGAGGTATTCGGCCTCGGCGGCCATGATCTCGCCCATACCGGGGGTGGCCAGGGTGAGCCGCGTGCGCGCGATCGGCGCGATGGCGTTCACCCGGACCCCGTAGCGCTGTAGTTCGTCGGCCGCGACCAGCGTCAGCGCGGCGATGGCGGCCTTGGCGGCACCGTAGTTGGCTTGGCCCGCGTTGGGCACGGTGACACCGGACGCGGAGGAGGTGTTGACGACCGCGGCGTTGGGCTGGTTGCCCGCCTTGCTCTGTTGCTTCCAGTACGCGGACGCGTGATGCAATACCGCGGCGTGCCCTTTCAGGTGCACCGCGACGACCGCGTCCCACTGTGTCTCGTCCATGCCCGCGATGAACGCGTCCCGCAGAATGCCGGCGTTGTTGATCACGATGTCGAGGCCGCCGAACTCCGAGACAGCCTGATCGACCAGTTTCTTCGCGCCGTCCCAGTGCGCGACGTTCTCGGTGTTCGCGACCGCCCGCCCACCCGCGGCGATGATCTCGTCGGCGACTTCCTGGGCCGGGCCGACATCGGATCCCTCACCGGCATTGCTGCCGCCGAGATCGTTGACGACGATCGCCGCGCCCTCACGGGCGAACAGCAGCGCGTGTTCCCGGCCGATACCGCGGCCCGCGCCGGTGACGACGGCGACTTTTCCTTCGAGAGCACCCATGGTGTGCGGCTCCTCTTGCTGTGGATCCCGGTTGTGCGCCGGAATGTGTTGGTCAGTCGGCGATTTCGGCTAGGCCGTCGCTGAGCACGATGTCCGCGCCGCGCGCGGTCTCGAAGACGTAGGTGGTGACGCCGTTCTCCGATCCCACCTTCCAGATGCGGGTCTCCAGGTCGTCGCCGGGAAAGACCATTTTCGCGAAGCGCACCGCGAACCGCCGGAGCCGGTTGACGTCCGATCCGCCGACGGCGCCGAGTACCGCCCAGGAGGCGAACGCCTGGGTGCACAGACCGTGCGCGATGATGCCGGGCAGCCCGGCGTCCTTGGCGACCTGCTCGTCGAGGTGCAGCGGCACCGGATCGCCGGAAGCCGGTGCGTAACGGTAGGTCTGGTCCAGGTCCACGTGCTGCGGCACCACGGCCACCGGATCCTGGTGCCGTAGCGCCTCGTCGAACTTGTGCGCGGGCGCGGGCGCGCCCACGGTCCGACCCGCGTCGATGCCGCGGAAGAAGGCGGTCAGGTACTGCTCGTTGACGAGTTCGCCGGCGTCGGTGCGGCATTCGACAAGAATGGTGATCGTGCTGCCGTTGGACCGGCTGGTGTAGCCGATGCCCTTGGCTCGCGACACCAGCCGCTCGCCCGGCCGAATCGCGCGGTGGAAGTGGAAGTCCTGCTCTCCGTGCACGACTCGGCCGAAGATGTCCATCGGCGCGATGTCGATCACCGGCATCATCATCGCCTCGAACACCGGGACGATGGCGAATACCGGGGGGGCGAGCCTCCCAGCCAGGTGGGCTTCGATGGGATCGTTGGTCGCCGCCGCGTATTCGGCGATCCGTTCCCGGGTGACCTCGAAATGCTCGTCGTCGCACCAGGTTTCCAGCCCGGAGTCGTCGAACTCCACCGGGCGTGCGGTCGTTTCGGTCATCGCGCGCTCTCCTCGGCTGGGACGGTCAGGCGGCCGTGGCGGCCAGGGCGTCGAGCTGTTCGAGCGACTTGTCGAGCTGCTTGAGCCCGTCCTTCTCGACCGCTTTGCCCAGCGCCCCCTTGATCAGCGCGCCTTCGAAGTCACCGGATACCTTCACCACCGAGCCGCCCTCGGCCTTGGGCTGGATGTCGAAGGTGAACTCGGTCTTCACTCCGGCCATGCCGACACCGCCGAGGGTGAGCGTGTTCGGCGAATCCACCGCCACCACAGTCCATTCCAGTTTGTTGGCCATGCCGAGCATGACGATCTTGGCGACCAGTTTCGAGCCCGCGGTCAGTTCGGCCGGCGGTTCCTCCATGAAACGCTCGTGGATGGTGAACCACTTGTCCCAGGTCTGTGGGTCGGCGACGACGGCCCAGAGCGCCTCGGGCGCGGCGTTGACGTCCTTGGTGGCTTCGATATGTCCCATGTTGTTCTCCTTCGGTTGCTGGTTCAGCGGTCGGCGCGCTGGTAGGCGGTGACGACCGCGGCCCCGCCGAGTCCGATGTTGTGCTGTAGAGCGGCGGTGACGTTGTCGACCTGCCGCCGCTCGGCGGTGCCGCGCAGCTGCCAGGTGAGTTCCGAGCACTGGGCCAGGCCCGTCGCGCCCAGCGGGTGTCCCTTGGAGATGAGCCCGCCGGACGGGTTGACCACCCAGGTACCGCCGTAGGTGGTCTGGTTCGTGTCGATGAGCTGCCCGGCCTCGCCTTCGCCGCACAGACCGAGGGCCTCGTAGAGCAGCAGTTCGTTGGCGGAGAAGCAGTCGTGCAGTTCGATGACCTGGAAGTCGCCGGCGCCGAGCCCGGCCTGTTCGTAAACCCGCTGGGCGGCACGGACATTCATGTCGTAGCCGATCAGGTTCTTGGCGGTGCCGTCGAAGCTGGAGGCGAAGTCGGTGGTCATGGCCTGGCCGACGATCTCCACCGCCTGGCCCGCGAGGTCGTGCTTGTTCACGAAGTCCTCGCCGGCCAGGATGACCGCCCCGGAGCCGTCGGAGGTGGGCGAGCACTGCAACTTGGTCAGCGGGTCGTAGATCATGCGTGAGCCCAGGATGTCGTCGAGCGAATACTCGTCCTGGAACTGCGAATACGGATTGTTGACCGAGTGCTTGTGGTTCTTGTGGCCGATCTTGGCGAAATGTTCGGCCGTGGTGCCGTACTGCTTCATGTGTTCACGTCCGGCCGCGCCGAACATCCACGGCGCGACCGGGAACAGCACCTCGGAGATTTCGGCGAGCGCCATGATGTGCTTGGCCATCGGCTGTTCGCGATCGTCCCAGGTGGATCCGAGCGATCCGGGCTGCATCTTCTCGAAGCCGAGCGCCAGGGTGCATTCCGCGAGACCGCCGCGAATCGCCTGGGCCGCGAGGTAGAGCGCGGTGGATCCGGTGGAGCAGTTGTTGTTGACATTGACGACCGGAATGCCGGTCATGCCGAGTTCGTAGACCGCGCGCTGGCCGGAGGTGGACTCGCCGTACACGTATCCGACGTAGGCCTGTTCGACCTCGCGATAGTCGATCCCGGCGTCGGCGAGCGCCTTGGTGCCGGACTCGCGCGCCATGTCCGGGTAGTCCCAGTCGGTGCCGTCCTCGTTCTTGCGGCGGCCCGGCTTCTCGAACTTCGTCATCCCGACGCCGATCACATAGACCCTGTTCGTCATCGATCTCCTCAGAGTTCTCTCGATCCGTGCGAACTGACACAAACATACAGAGATGCATGTAACTCCACAAGAGTTCGGTGGCGGCGTAACGCAGATGGGCCGTATAGCCAGGCAGTAGCCACACTCGACACATACAGCTGATCGTGTATGTAGATCAATACAACCGGTCGTCATGCTGTCGAAACGCACCCGACCCCACCTCGCAAACCGCGATCGTGTGACCTCACTCACGACCGGACTCGATTAACAGATACGTAATAGTTCGGAAATTCCACGTCCACATCGGCACGCGAAGTTCACAGGGTTGCTTCATGTTTGGTGAGGAGAAGAACGTGGTCGATGTCGACACCCGCTCGACGAACGCGGATGGAATAGCGGCGGCGAAGGAGACACTGGAGGACTACACACTCCGTTTCGCGCCGCGCAGCTATCGGAAATGGAGTCCGGCGGTCGTCGGCATCTCGGCCCTGGGCGGCATCGCCTACCTGGCCGATTTCGCGATCGGCGCGAATATCGGAATCGCGCACGGCACCGGGAACGCGCTGCTCGGCATCGCCATCTTCGCGGTCGTGGTCATGCTGACCGGATTTCCGCTCGCCTATTATGCGGCCCGCTACAACATCGATCTCGACTTGATCACGCGCGGTAGCGGATTCGGCTATCACGGCTCGGTGATCACCAATATCGTATTCGCGTCGTTCACGTTCATCTTCTTCGCGCTCGAAGGTTCGATCATGGCCCAGGGCCTGGAACTCGGGCTCGGAATTCCACTGTGGCTGGGTTATCTGCTGTCCACGGTGCTGATTTTCCCGCTGGTCATCTACGGCATGAATACGCTGGCCAAACTCCAGGTGTGGACCACCCCGCTGTGGCTGTTGCTGATGGTGCTGCCCTTCGGCTTCCTGGTGGTGCGCCACCCCGATTCGGTCGACGCGTTCTGGTCCTACGGCGGCAAAGACGGTGCGGGCGTGAGCATTTCCGGCACGCTGCTGGCCGCCGGCGTGTGCCTGTCGCTGATCGCGCAGATCGCCGAGCAGATCGACTACCTGCGCTTCATGCCGCCGCGCACCCCGGAGAACTCCCGCAGGTGGTGGACCTGGATGCTGCTGGCCGGCCCGGGCTGGGTGCTCTTCGGCGCGATCAAGCAGGTCGTCGGCCTGTTCCTGGCGGTCTACCTGATCGCGAATCTGCCCGCCGCCCAGGACATCGCGAATCAGCCGGTGCACCAGTTCCTGGAGATCTACCGCGATATGGTGCCGGGCTGGCTGGCCATGACGCTGGCGGTGGTGCTGGTGGTGATCAGCCAGATCAAGATCAACGTGACCAATGCCTACTCCGGCTCGCTGGCCTGGACCAACTCCTACACCCGGGTCACCAAGACCTACCCGGGCCGGTTGATCTTCCTGGGCGTGAACCTGGCGATCGCGCTGATCCTGATGGAAGCCAACATGTTCGACTTCCTGAACAACATCCTCGGCTTCTACGCCAACTGCGGTATCGCCTGGATCGTCACCGTGGCCACGGACATCGCGATCAACAAGTACGTCCTGAAGCTCTCGCCGAAGGTGCCGGAGTTCCGGCGCGGCATGCTCTACGACTTCAACCCGGTCGGCCTGGTCGGCTTCGGCCTGTCGGCGGTGCTGTCGATCATGGCCTTCTTCGGTCTCTTCGGTGAGCTGCTGAAGCCCTACTCCCCGATCGTGGCCGTGCTGGTCTCGTTCGTCGCGACACCGCTGACCGCGATCCTCACCAAGGGCAAGTACTACCTGCGCCGCACCGACGACGGCATCGACCTGCCGATGTTCGACGAGCACGGCAATCCGTCGGGCGCCACGCTGACCTGCGCGGCGACCGGAATGGAGTTCGAACGTCCGGACATGATCGCCTCGGCGGCGCCGGGTCCGGAGGGCGAGATCCAGTACATCAGCTCGCTGGCGCTGTCCACGGACAAGCACGGCGTGCATATCCTGCCGCCCCAGCGGTAGACCCCGTTCAGCACGAAGGCCGCGGCAGGCGAACAGGATTCGCCCGCCGCGGCCTTCGTCGTCGGATCAGTCGAGCCGGATGCCGGGCAGCGACACCTTCGCGGCCGCACGCAGGTGCCCGCAGGCACGCCGCCAACGCCGGTGCGCGCGTTCGGGATCGGAGTCGATGAAGCTGGACACCAGGATGCCGCGCAGCGCGTCCATGGCGGTATAGACGAAATCCCGGGCGTCCCTGCGGGTCACCTCGTCCGGCACATAATGGGCCAGGGCCATCAGCACGGCATTGTTGACGAACGGCTCGACCTTGCCGGCCGCGGCGGCCAGCACCGGGTCGGTCCGCCCGGCTACCCAGAGTTCGATGGCGGCGATGAACAGCGGGCCCTGGTGCAGTTCCCACAGGAAGTCCAGCACGGTGGCGATAGGATCCGCACCGACCTTGATCCGGCCGATCTCCCGCATGGCGGCCTCGGTGCGGCGCTGGGCGAGATGACTGATCGCGGCGATGACCAGGTCGTTCTTGGATCCGAAATGATGCACCTGGGCGCCGCGGGTGACACCGGCGCGCTCGGCGACCCGCGGTGTCGTGGTGCCCGCGTAGCCGAATTCGACCAGACAGTCGATGGTGGCGTCGAGCAGCCGGGTGCGCATCTCGCTGCTACGCTGCTCCTGCGTCCGGCGCGGTCGATTCTCGCCACCCAAAGTCCTGGGCCCGCCCGTCGCCCGACCACCACCCCCCACGGAATCGCTACGCGATGCTGTCATCATGGAATTCTAGCATTTACATACACACCTGTATGTTCTCGGCGTCCCGCCCACACCGTCACGGCGAACAGCAGCACACCGGCCACCGCCAGCCCCGCGCCCACCAGCGCGGGCGCGGTGTAACCGAGCCCCGCGGCGATCACCAGACCACCCAGCCAGGCGCCCGCCGCATTGGCGATATTGAGGGCGGCGTGGTTGAGCGCCGCGGCCAGTGTCTGCGCGTCGGCCGCGACATCCATCAGCCGGGTCTGCAGACCGGGCGCCAGTGCCGCACCGGAGGCGCCGACCAGGAACGCGCCCACGCCCGCGGTGATCGGATGGTGCGCGGCGGCGACGAACCCGGCCAGGATCACCGCCATCGCGACCAGCGCCAGGAAGATCGAACGGTCCACGCCCCGATCGGCCAGCACGCCCCCGGCGATATTTCCCGCGATCATGCCCAGGCCGAACAGCATCAGCACAATCGGAACCAACCCGGCCCGCAGGCCCGCCACATCGGTGAGCGTGGTGGTGATGTAGGTGTACACGGCGAACATGCCGCCGAAGCCGATCGCGCCCACGGCCAGGGTCAGCAGCACCTGCGAACGTCGCAGCGCGCCGAGTTCGGTGAGCGGACTGGTGGTCTTGAAACCGGTGAGTTCCGGGACGACCGCGAGAATAGCGCCGATCGTGGCCAAGCCGATCACGGTGACCACCAGGTAGGCGTCGCGCCAGCCCAGATGCTGGCCGAGCCAGGTGGCCCCGGGAACGCCGACGACATTGGCGGCGCTCAACCCGAGCATAACCGCGGCAACCGCCTTGGCGCGCTGGCCCACCGGCGCCAGGCTCGCGGCGGCCAGCGAGGCGACACCGAAGTACGCGCCGTGCGGCAGCCCGGACACGAACCGGGCGGCGAGCAATGTCTGGAAGGTCGGCGCGACCACTGTGGCCGCATTACCCAGGGTGAACGCCACCATCAACAGCACCAGCAGCCGTTTGCGCGGCACCCGCGCGCACAGTGCCGCGATGATCGGTGCGCCGACCACGACACCGAGCGCGTAGGCCGAGACCGCGTGCCCCGCGGTCGGCTCGGACACGTCCATGGCCTCGGCGATATTCGGCAGCAAACCCATGGACACGAACTCGGTGGTGCCGATCCCGAACCCGCCCAGCGCCAGCGCCAGCATGGCGGGCACGTGCCAGGTCGTCCGCTCGGCGTGCGGCGAAACGGTGGCTGCGGTCGGCGTAGTCACACCGTGGTCAACTATCCGGCGGCCGGATTCCCTCCCCACCCGGCGGTGAGCTTGCCCACGCGTTGCTAGCGGCCGCCGGGAAATCCGTGCTGCCGCCAGGCCTCGTAGACCGCCACGGCCGCGGCATTGGACAGATTCATCGAGCGCCGCCCGGGCAGCATCGGAATGCGGACCTGCGTGGTGAGTCGCGGATCATCGAGGACTTCGGCGGGCAGACCGGTGGGCTCGGTGCCGAACAGCAGGACATCGCCCGCGCGGTACTCGACCTCGGTGTAGTGCGTGGCCGCCTGGGTGGTGAAGGCGAAGACCCGCTCGGGCCGCAGCGCCGCCCACGCGGCGGCCAGGTTCGCGTGCACCGTCACCGAGGCCAGGTCGTGGTAGTCCAATCCGGCCCGGCGCAGCTTCGACTCCGACAGATCGAACCCGAGCGGTTCGATCAGATGCAGTTCGCAGCCGGTCCCCGCGACCATCCGGATCGCATTGCCGGTATTCCCCGGGATCGCGGGCTCATGGAACATCACTCGAAACACAACGCACCAGTCAACCAGGGCGCTGCGGTTACGACCGCTCCGGGAGCGCGCAGGCCCCGCCTTCACTCATCCCCGTGGGGCGTACTCCCAGGCCCTGGTTGATGCGGGCACGCTGGTTCTCCCAGGCTATCGCGGCGGCCAGTTCGGCCAGCTGCGCCTTGGACAGGTGCACGAGCAGGTCGGCGCGCACCTGATCGAGGTCGACCGCGGGGGTGACGGTCATGGCTTCGGCGAAGGCGAGTACCGATTTCTCCAGCTCGCTGTAGGCACTGCTGGCCCGGTAGCGCGGCAGGTCGGCGAGCTGCTGTTCGGTCAGCCCGGCCGAACGGGCCAGCGCCGATCCGATGTCGAGGCAGAACTCGCAGTTGATCAGCCCCGCGGTCTTCAGCTCGGCGAGTTCCTTGAGTCTCGGGTCCAGCTGATTGCTCAGCACCAGCACGCTCTCGTAGACGGCGACGCCGAACCCGATCAGGGGCCGGCGCAGCAACCAGCCGGGCAGGTCGGATCGATGCCGCTTTGCTTGTCTAAAAGCGTTGATGTAGTGACGAATTCGGGTGATTGCACGCATGGCCGGTACCCCTTCCATCGGTTTCCTGTTCCCACCGTACGCCTTAACTACGCTTTGTAGTAGCACTGCGCCGCCACGCCTTCTCGAATAGGGTTTCGACCATGACGAGCACTGCGCACAATCCAGCCGGATCCGAACCGCCCGCACCGGGTTTCGCGCACGCCACGGTCGCCACCGGTAGCCGGATCGTGCACCTGTCCGGGCAGGTCGGGGTCGACGAAGCGGGGCAGGTGGTGCCCGGGGGCCTGGCCGCCCAGACCACGCAGGCGCTGATTAATCTCGGGCGCGCACTCGAAGCGGCAGGTGGCAAGGCCGCGGATCTGGTGAGTGTCCGCTTCTATGTGGTGGATTGGGATCCCTCGAAGTTCGAGGCGCTCGGCGCCGCGGGCCTGGCGGCGCGCGAACACTACGAATTCCCGGAAACCACTGTCACTTTGGTGGGTGTGGCCGCGCTGTTCACCCCGGAGCACCTGATCGAAGTCGAAGGCGTCGCCGTCCTGGACTGACGCGGGGGCGCTGGCCGCGCGCCGGGTGCGCCTGCAAGAATCGGTGCGTGAACGACGTCGACTCCGCCGAACGGCAACCCAGCAGCGCGGGCGCGCAATTCCTGCGCGTGCACCTGCCGATGGTGGCGGTCGCCGTGGTCGTCGTCATCGCCGTGGTGTTCGTGGCCGGTGATCGATGGCGGCGCGGCGCGTTCTTCTTCGGCGGCGCCACCCTGCTGGCGGCCGCGCTGCGCCTGGCCCTGCCCACGGCGCGAGTCGGCCTGCTCGCGGTGCGCGGCAAGCCGTTCGACGTCGCGGCGCTGACCCTGCTCGGGTCGGCCATTCTCTTCATCGCCGCCACCATCAGCAGCCTCGGCGTGCAGTAGCGCGCCGAGTTCCGGTGCGTCAGCGGTTCTCCCGCGCCAGCCGCATGGTCTCGATGAGCAGCTTGGATACCGCGGCGGCCTCGGTGAGGAAGCCGTCGTGGCCGTCGCGGGAATGCACGACCTCGAGTCGCGCGCAACCGGGCAGCCCGTCGGCGAGCTCCTGCTGGGTACGCAGCGGGTAGAGCCGATCGGAGTCGACGCCGCCGACCACGCACGGCACCGGGGTCGACGCCAGCGCCGCCGCGATCCCGCCGCGACCGCGGCCGACATCGTGACGGTTCATCGCCTCGGTGAGCAGCACGTAGGTGGCGGGATCGAACCGGCCGCACAGTTTGCGGGCCTGATGCTCCAGGTAGCTCTGCACCGCGTAGCGACCGCCGCGCCACGGGTCCTCATCGCCCTGCGCGTGGTTCTCGAAACGGTGGTCCAGTTCGCCTTCGGTGCGGTAGGTCAGGTGCGCGATGCGCCGGGCCAGCCCCATGCCGCTCATCGGCGCCCGGCCGGTGCCGTGGTAATCACCGCCCTGCCAGTCGGGGTCGGCGGTGATCGCGGCGATCTGGGTGGTCTGGGTGCCGATCTGGTCGGCGGTGGCACGGGCGCCGACCGCGAGCACGAGCGCCGCGGACACTCGGTCCGGCGCCCCGATCATCCACTCCAGGACCCGCATGCCGCCCATCGAACCGCCGACGACCGCGGCCAGGCGGTCGATGCCGAGCAGGTCCATCAGCGCGACCTCCGCGGTCACCTGATCGCGAATCGAGATCTCGGGAAACCGCGAACCCCAGGGCTTTCCATCCGGAGCCGGCGAGGACGGGCCGGTGCTGCCCTTGCATCCGCCCAGCACGTTGGCCGCGATCACACACCACTCGTCGGTGTCGATGGGCGCGCCGGGACCGACCATGCCGTCCCACCAGCCGGGCAGCCGATGCAGGGTGTCGGGGGCGCCGACCACGTGCGAGTCACCGGTCAGGGCATGCTCGACCAGCACCACATTGTCCAGCGTGGGCGAGAGCTCACCCCAGCGCTGTACCGCGAGATGCACATCCGGGACCACGGCGCCGTTCTCCAAGCGCACGTCCCCGATCGGAACGGTGCCCAGACGGCCGTCCGGCGCGGGTAGTAGGCAGCGGGCGCTCGGTTCGGTCTCCACGGTCACGCCGGTCGGCCGATCACGGGGGAATACGCCGCTACCGCACCGCGGTGAAGATTTGCACACATGGGGGACCTCCTGAACAGCGCGCTTGCCCTCGTCCCTCGAGAGCCGGGTCATCACCCGGAGCACCCCACCGCTGCTGGAGGGTTGCCGACCAGCGAGCCGGGGCTTCGCGCTGGCACTCATGACCTAACGAACATGGTAACCGGCGGTCGGTCGACGTTTGAAATCACGTCGATCCGATTGGCGGGCGGGCTCAGTTCGCCGATGTCGCGCCGCAGATCCGACGCAGTTCGGCGAGGGCGCCGAGCACCGTCGCCCGGGTGGCGCGGGCGGCCTCCTCCGGATCGCCGGTCAGGATCAGTTCCTCGTCGGCGGCGAAGGCGATATGGCACATCATCTGCCAGGTGCCGATCGCCAGCCGCACGGTGAGCGAATCCGGTGCGACGCCGAGGCGATCGGCCAGGGCTCGCATGAGCGCGGCGGACTTGCGGTCGCCGTATTCCATCGCCCGGGTGTTGACCGCCGGGCTGCTGCGCGCGATGCGCTGCATCTTCTGGAATCGGCGTAGTGAGATGGGCGCGTCGGCGTCGGCGTGCGCCCCGGCCTCGACCATGTCCAGGAAGGCGGTGCACAGCCCGTCCAGCGGGTTGACGACCTCCGGCAGGTCGCGGAGCCGGGCCGCGACGGCCTGACCGAAGTCCTCCACCGGGCCGAGAATGATGTCCTCTTTGATCTCGAAATACCGGTTGACGGTGCGCGGCGAGACATCCGCCGCGTCGGCGATCTGCTCGACGGTCGTCGCCTCGAAGCCCTGCTCGTCGCACAGGTCCAGCGCCACCTTGATGATCCGCAGCCGGGTCTGCTGCTTCTTGCGTTCCCGCAATCCGGTGGGCGCTGAGTCGAACATGCCGCCACCTTAACGCAAGCCCGACATAGTCATGGCCGAATGAGTCAAATGTCGCATCGCGACATTTTTCTCTTGACGACAAAAGTCGTGCGATGCCAGGATCGACCTCGTCCTTCCGAAACAGCTCGTCCCAGATGAGGGAGAATCCCGTGACTCAAACTGCTCCTGCGGTGGACGTCCCCGAAAAACAGAGCGGTTCGGCACGGTGGTGGGCGCTCGGCGTGATCGCGCTGGCCCAGCTGATGGTGGTGCTGGACGCCACCATCGTCACCATCGCGCTGCCGTTCGCCCAACGTGACCTGCACATCAGCGACAGCAACACCCAGTGGATGCTGACCGCCTACACCCTGATCTTCGGCGGCCTGCTGCTGCTCGGCGGCCGCCTCGCCGACTACATGGGACGGCGCACGATCTTCATGGTCGGCCTGGTCGGCTTCGCCGCCGCCTCGGCCCTGGCCGGCCTGGCCCAGAACGGCCCCCAGCTGTTCGCCGGACGCGGTCTACAGGGCGCCTTCGCCGCGCTACTCGCCCCGGCCGCGCTGTCGCTGCTGTCGGTGACCTTCACCGAAGCCAAGGAACGAGCCCGCGCGTTCGCGGTGTTCGCAGGCATCTCCGCCGGCGGCGCGGCGATCGGCCTGATCGCGGGCGGCGCGCTCACCGAGTACGCGTCGTGGCGCTGGACGCTGCTGGTCAACACCCCGATCGCGATCCTTGCCCTGATCGGCGCGGTCGGCGTCATCGCCAAGGATGTGCCACTGCCCCGCACCGGCGGCTACGACGTGCCCGGCGCGATCACGGTCACCCTGGGCCTGATCGGCATCGTGTTCGGCTTCAGTCGCGCGGCCGAGCACGGCTGGACCGACATCACCACGATCCTGCCGCTCGGCGCGGGCGTCGTGCTGCTCGCGGCCTTCGTCGCCATCGAACGGTGGGTCGCCAATCCACTGCTGCCGCTGCGTATTCCGGGTGAGATCAACCGCGGCGGGGCACTGCTGGCGGCCCTGCTGATCCCGATCGCAATGTTCGCAATGTTCCTGTTCCTGAGCTTCTACTTCCAGAACGTGCTCGGCTACTCGCCGCTGAAGGCCGGTATCGCGTTCCTGCCGTTCCCGGTGGGCATCGCGATCTCGGCGGGCGTGACCAGCGCGCTGCTGCCCAAGCTCGGCCCGCGGCCGCTCATGGTCGCCGGCGCCGCACTGGGGGTGCTCGGCCTGCTGTGGCTGGCACAGCTCGGCTTCGGCGACAGCTACGCCGTGAGCGTGCTGCCCGCCCAGTTGCTGATCGCGCTCGGCATGGGCCCGCTGTTCGTCGGCATGCAGGCCGTGGCGCTGCACCAGGTGGAGGAGGCGGACTCCGGCGTGGCCAGCGCGCTGCTGAACGCGGCCCAGCAGGTCGGCGGCGCGGTCGGCACCGCACTGCTCACCACGATCTCGGTGCAGGCGGCCAAGGACTACGTGGCGGCGCATCCCGGCATCGACGATCTGGTGGCCCGGGCCTCCATCCACTCCTACGATGTCGCGTTCTATGTCGGTGCGGGCTTCTTCGCGGCCGCCATCCCGGTGATCGCGCTGATGATCCGGGACAAGCCGGAGAACCTCATCGAGGGCGCGGAGGACGAGGTGAAGATTCCGGTCGGAGTCTGATCCGGTTATTCGGTCCGCGTATCGTCGAGAACTCGCGATACGCGGACCTTGCCGTTCTCAAATAATGGACAAAAATACTGCTCAGTAACCTTTATCACGATTCTCACTGGGGGGTACTGACGCGCGGTGAGATCGTTAGCAGCAGTACGCTTGTTCTGTTTGACCACATGACCCGCCGACAACGCGGGGCATATACGTTGTCTGTTGGAACAGCTGGGGTCCGCTCACAAGCGTGTTCACCTGGCCGTGCAATGAGGGCACCATCCTAGGAGGACACGAAGATCCATGTCCAAGATCAAGGTTGAAGGCACCGTCGTAGAACTCGACGGCGACGAGATGACCCGGATCATCTGGCAGTTCATCAAGGACAAGCTGATCCACCCGTATCTCGACGTGAACCTCGAGTATTACGACCTCGGCATCGAGTACCGCGACAAGACAGACGACCAGGTCACGATCGACGCGGCCAACGCCATCAAGCAGCACGGCGTCGGCGTGAAGTGCGCCACCATCACCCCCGACGAGGCGCGGGTCGAGGAATTCGGGCTGAAGAAGATGTGGCGGTCGCCCAACGGCACCATCCGCAACATCCTCGGCGGCACCATTTTCCGGGCCCCGATCATCATCTCCAACGTGCCCCGCCTGGTGCCCGGCTGGACCAAGCCGATCATCATCGGCCGCCACGCCTTCGGTGACCAGTACCGCGCCACCGACTTCAAGGTGCATCAGGCCGGCACCGTCACGCTGACCTTCACCCCGGAGGACGGCAGCGAGCCGATCGTGCACGAAGTCGTGAAGATGCCCGAGGACGGCGGCGTCGTCATGGGCATGTACAACTTCAAGAAGTCCATCGAGGACTTCGCGCGCGCCTCGTTCAACTACGGCCTGCAGCAGAACTACCCGGTGTATCTCTCCACGAAGAACACCATCCTGAAGGCCTACGACGGCATGTTCAAGGACACCTTCCAGGACATCTTCGACGCCGAGTTCAAGACCCAGTTCGACGCGGCCGGGCTCACCTACGAGCACCGCCTGATCGACGATATGGTCGCCTCCTCGATGAAGTGGGAGGGCGGCTACGTCTGGGCCTGCAAGAACTACGACGGCGACGTGCAGTCCGACACCGTGGCCCAGGGCTTCGGCTCGCTCGGCCTGATGACCTCGGTGCTGCTCACCCCGGACGGCAAGACCTGTGAGGCGGAGGCCGCGCACGGCACCGTCACCCGGCACTACCGTCAGCACCAGCAGGGCAAGCCGACCTCGACCAACCCGATCGCGTCCATCTTCGCTTGGACCCGTGGGCTCGAGCACCGCGGCAAGCTGGACAACACCCCCGAGGTGATCGGCTTCGCCCAGGCGCTCGAGGACGTCGTCATCAAGACCGTCGAGGGCGGGCAGATGACCAAGGACCTCGCGCTGCTGGTCGGCGGCGATCAGGGCTACCTGAGCACCGAGGAGTTCCTCGGCGCGCTGGACGTCAATCTGGCTCGCGCGCTGCGTAAGTGAAGTATTCGCCGGGCAGAGCTGAGACGCTCGCCCGGCACCCCGGCGCTGGGATCACCCAGCGCCGGGTCGAACGGCTGACGTTCGAGCCACGGGCACCCGCTGACGGCGGGTGCCCGGACTGTTTTCAGCGGTCTACTTCGAAGCGTTTGAAACGGGATGTGGTGCCCGCGGCCAAGCGCACCGAACTCTTCGGGACATCGAAGTGCGCGGCGAGCAGTTCGATGGCAGCCCGGTTGGCTTTGCCTTCGACGGCGGGGGCGCGGACGAACAGGATGAGGGTGCCGTCGTCGGCGGTCTCGACCAGCGGTCCCTTACGACTGTTCGGCTTGATCGTCGCCCTTACTACCGTCGGGGGCACTGGACTCTCCTGTCGCGACACTGGATTCGGCCGGTTCGGCCGTTGGCTCGGCGACCGTATGCCGGGGCCGATGCAGCAGTGTCACCAGCCCCCACACCACGGCCCCGATCACCGCCAGGAAGCCCAGCCACGGAATCGCCTTGCCGGCGAACACCACCGCGTCCTGCAACCAGTCGACCAATGAGTTCCAGCCGTCGACGAGGCCGTCCCAGAAGTTGCTCGGCCCGTCGTCGGAGTGCTCGGCGTCGGTGCTGATCGAGATGGTGAGTGTGGACAGCGCGACCTGATCGTCGAGCCTCCGCTTCTGCGCGGTGAGACTGTCGAGTTCGCCCTGGCGGCCCGACAGCGCCTCCTCGGCGGTGATGAGATCCGCGGTGTTGGTCGCGCCGGCGATGAGGGCCCGTAGGCGATCCACCGAGGCCTGTAGCGCCTTGATCCGGGCGTCGAGATCTTCCCACTGCATGGTGACGTCGTCACGCTCGGTGGTGATCTCGGCGAGTTCGCCGATCGAGCCGAGACCGTCGATGAACGCGTCGGTCTTGTCGGCGGGTACCCGCACCGTCAGCCGGGCGCTCGGGCGTTTGCCGTCGTCCTTGGTGCCGGGTTGTTCGGTGCGCGAGTCGATTCGGCCGCCCGCGGCGATCACCTGGTCGGCGACCGCACCCGCCGCGGCGACCGGGTCGGCGGCGACCACCTTGACGCTGCCGGTGACAACTTCCTTGCGGGACAGCGTTTCTCCGCCGGGCTGTTTCCCGTCACCTGGCGACTGCTCCCGGAAACCGGGCGCGATTGCCGGTGCGGGCGCGTCGGGCGCGTAGGAGGCCGACGCACCCCGGCTCTTGGAAGCCGCGGGCTCGTCGGACCCGCAGCCCGCGAACACGGTCAGGCCCAGCAGGGCGATACAGAGCACCGCGAGACTGTGCCGCCGTGACGGAACCGAGCGCCGACGAGGGGGAGTCATGCCCGCAGCGTAGTCGCTACGGTGGCGGGGGTCACTCATCACAGACCTCTCGGTGGATTGGATCCGGTCGCGGAATGGCGGTGCTCGTGGATGCGGGCTTCTACGGCCTCGATCCGGGTATCGCTGTCGGGATGCGTGCTGAACCAGCGGCGGTACACCGCGGCGGAGGCGTCGTCGTGTTCGCTCAGCCACTCGTCGAGCACCTCGCGGTATTCGCGGCCGTATCCGAGGTCGACGGCGACGCGGTCGGCGCGCAGTTCCTCACGCTGCGAAAGCCGGGCTTGCCCAAGGGGTTCGGCCACGAGCAGAAGCAGCAGAACGGCCGCGGCCAGCGGGCCGATCAACAGCAGCAGGGCCGCGACCAGGGGTGTGAGCACCAGCGCGCCCATACCGAGCCCGCCGACCAGCACCAGGACCGAGGCGAACCCCGGCGCGTCCTCGGCCACGGACTCGGCCACCGCGGTCAGCCGCGCCAGCCCGGACCGGAGCATGCGGCCGATCAGCATGACCGGCACCGAATACCAGCGGGCCAGGATCGCGGTGTGCTTCGCGCCCTCGAGGTGATGCCCCAGCTCGTGGGCGAGTACGCCTTCGAGCTGGCGGCTGTCCAAGGTCTCGAGCGCCCAGCTGGTGACGCAGACGATGCCGCCGGGCGCCGCGAAGGCATTGAGCTCGTCGGCGTCGTGTACCCACAGCGAATACCCGGTGCCGTCGATTCCCGCTGTGCGCGTGATGTTCTCCCACGCGGCCGCGAGCACGACCTGTTCCTCGGCGCCGGGGCGGCGGAAGCCGAAGGCCACACGGGCCAGCACGGCGCCGTCGTCCGGGAACAGCACCGCGGCGCCGGAGGCCAGCCACAGCACCCCGGCGCCCACCGCGCCCCACGGGCCGAACGTCGCGAACGGCACGCACAGCAGCACCGCGCTCAGCACGATCGAGGGCAACGCGACCAGCAGGGAAGCCGCAGATTCCAGCCGCCGCCGCCAGGTTTGCACCGGCCACAGCAGCGGATCGGGAGTGTATTCGAGGAACTCGTAGATCGGTTCCGGACGTTGCGACCGCGGCTCGGGCCGCAGAATCGCCCTGAGCCGCGCCCAGAGTGCCGCGCCGAGGACCCCGTGTGCCATGACGCCTCCCCGCTGACTGGATCGCTGCCAGACTACCCATCGAAATCCCGCGCGTAACCTGGTTTTTCAGCGGAAGTCGCGGGATTTCGCGGTGATCCGGAGATCCAGTGGCCGCAGCTGCTCGGCGACCACGCTGACCGCACCCTCGGCGTTCTGCACCCGGCCACGCACGAGCAGGGCCGACGCCGATTGGGCGAGACGACGATGCCGGGCCCACAGGCCGACCGAGCAGACGATATTGATCATGCCGGTCTCGTCCTCGAGATTCAGGAAGGTGACGCCGCCGGCGGTGGCGGGCCGCTGCCGGTGCGTGACCGCGCCGCCGACCAGGACGCGGGAGCCGTCCGGTACCGAGAGCAGGCCGGAGGCCGGGACGACGCCGAGCGCGTCCAGCCGCGGGCGCAGGAACTCGGTCGGATAGCTGCCCGGGGAGACGCCGGTGGCCCACACGTCGGCGGCGGCGAGTTCCAGATCGCTCATGCCGGGCAGTACCGGTGCCTCGGTGGCCGCGCCGGTACCGGGCAGCCGGTCCGGGCGCTCCCCCGCGGCGGCGCCCGCGGCCCACAGCGCCGCGCGGCGAGTAATGCCGAGACTACCGAGCGCGCCCGCGGTGGCCAGCGATTCCGCCTGTGCGACAGTGAGTTCCACGCGACCGGTGAGATCGAGAAAGGACGTGTACGGCCCGCGCGCGCGGGCCGCGACGATCCGCTCCGCGAGCGCGTCGCCGATGTGCCGCACGGTCGCCAACCCGAGCCGGACCTCCAGTCCATGGTTTTCCAGGGTGGGTTCGGCCCGGCTGGCATTGATGTCCGGGCCGTGCACCACCACGCCGTGCCGTCGCGCGTCGGCCACCAGCGACTGCGGGGAGTAGAAGCCCATCGGCTGGGCGCGCAGCAGACCGGCGCAGAACGCGGCCGGATGATGCAGTTTGAACCAGGCCGAATAGAACACGATCGAGGCGAAGCTCTGCGAATGACTTTCCGGGAAACCGAAGTTCGCGAAGGCGTAGAGCTTCTCGTAGATGCGGTCGGCGACCGCGCCGGTGATGCCGTGCTGGTCCCACATGCCCTGGTAGAAGCGATCTTTCAGACGTTCCATGCGTTCGGGTGACCGCTTGGATCCCATGGCGCGGCGCAACTGGTCGGCCTCGGCGGCGGAGAAACCGGCCACGTCGACGGCCATCTGCATGAGCTGCTCCTGGAACAGCGGCACCCCCAGCGTGCGCTGCAACGAATTCTCCAGTGCCGGATGGTCGTAGGTGATCGGCTCGAGCTCGTTGCGGCGGCGGATGTAGGGGTGCACCGAGCCGCCCTGGATCGGCCCGGGGCGGATCAGCGCGACCTCAACCACCAGGTCGTAGAAGGTGCGCGGCTTCAGCCGGGGCAGGGTCGCCATCTGGGCGCGGGACTCCACCTGGAAGACACCGATCGAGTCGGCGCGGCACAGCATGTCGTAGACGGCCCGCTCGGCCAGGTCCAGCCGGTGCAGTTCGACGGTCTCGCCCTTGTGCTCGCGGACCAGGTCGATCATGTAGTGCAGCGCCGAGAGCATGCCGAGGCCGAGCAGGTCGAACTTCACCAGACCTGTTGCGGCACAGTCATCTTTGTCCCATTGCAGCACGCTGCGGTCGGCCATGCGCGCCCATTCCACCGGGCAGACATCGGCGATCGGCCGATCGCAGATCACCATGCCGCCGGAGTGGATGCCCAGATGCCGCGGCAAACCCTCGATCTCGCTCGCCAACGCGATCACCTCGGCGGGAATGCCGGTGTCGGTTTCGGCCGCGATACCGCTCCACCGGCTCACCTGTTTGCTCCACGCGTCCTGCTGGCCCGGCGAAAAGCCCAGTGCGCGTGCGGCATCACGTACCGCCGACTTGCCCCGATAGGTGATCACGTTCGCTACCTGGGCCGCGTAGTCGCGGCCGTACTTGGCGTAGACGTGCTGGATGGCCTCCTCGCGGCGATCGGATTCGATATCGATATCGATATCGGGCGGGCCGTCTCGCTCCTGGGACAGAAAGCGTTCGAACAGCAGCTCGTTGGCGACCGGGTCGACATTGGTGATGCCGATGGCGTAGCAGACCGCGGAGTTGGCGGCCGAGCCACGGCCCTGGCACAGGATGTCGTGATCCCGGCAGAAGGTGACGATGTCGTGCACCACCAGGAAATAGCCGGGGTATCCCATCGTGGTGATCACCGCCAGCTCGTGCTCGAGCTGCCGATACGCCCGCGGGTTTCGCTCCGGCGGGCCGTAGCGTTCCGCCGCACCGCGCCGGGTGAGTTCGCGTAGCCAGGAGTTCTCGTCGTGGCCCGCGGGCACCTGGAAGGGCGGCAGGTTCGGCGCGATCAATCGCAGGTCGAAAGCGCATTCCCGGGCCAGCGCAACGGCATTCGGCACCGCCTGCGGGCAGGCGGTGAACAGTTGCGCCATTTCCGCGCCGGAACGCAGATGCGCGCCACCGGCGGGCGGAAGCCACCCGGCGATGTCGTCCAGGCTGGCGCGCGCCCGGATCGCGGCCAGCGCCATGGCTCGGCGCCGATGCGCGGGAGCGGCGAAATGCGCTCCGGTGGTGGCGATCACGGGGACATCGCAGCGCTCGGCGAGCGCGAGCAGGTAGGCGTTGCGCTCGTCGTCGGTGGGGATGCCGTGCTGGGTCAGCTCCACATTCACCCGGTCCGCGCCGAAGCGTTCCATCAGCTCGCGCAGCGCCGCCTCGGCCAGCGGCAGCCGGGTGTCGCCGGAACTCAGATCGCGATCCAGCGCCTGGCGCACCTGACCTTTCCGGCAGCCGGTCAGGATGTGCCAGTGCCCGCCCGCCGCGGCGGCAAGGGTGTCCAGGTCGTAGCGGAGAATGCCCTTCTCCCCCGCCGCCAGGTGCGCGGCGGCGATCTCGCGGGAGAGCCGGCGATAGCCCTCCTGACCGCGCGCGAGCACCAGCAGGTGCGGCCCGGCCGGGTCCGGCGCGCCGGTGCGCGGCGCGGAATCGGGCGCGTTCGCATGTCCCCCTTCGGATTTCGCCGACCCGTGTTGCGCCGCCATCCCCTTGCGACGCAACACGGCCGACGCGGGGGCCGGACCCGGCAATCCGGTCCCCAGCGAGAGCTCCGACCCGTACACGGTCGGCATGCCCCATCCCTTGGCCGCCTCGTAGAAGCGCACCGTCCCGTAGAACCCGTCGTGGTCGGTGAGCGCGATCGCCTCCAGACCGAGCCGCACCGCCTCCTCGACCAGTTCCTCGGGCTGGCTGGCGCCGTCCAGGAAGCTGTACGCCGAGTGCGCGTGCAACTCCGCGTACGGCACCGTCGGGCCCTCGGGCCGCGCGATCGGCTCGGCCCGGTACTCGCCGCGCTTACGCGACCAGGCCGGGCTGTCGCCACCGTCGCCGGGGTGCATGTCCTCCGGTGTCCGACCGCTCGGCCGCCCGGACAGGACCCGCTCCAGCTCCGCCCAGCTCGGTGGCCCGTTCTCCCAGTTGCTCACCTCCTCGCCCGGTTCACAACGGCTCGCCGCCGCTCGGCAGACGGTCGGTGGAGCCGGCGTCGAGCGCGGCTTCCACCCGGTCCAGGCCGGAGCGGATCATCGCGCCGTAGGCGTCGTACACCAGGACCGCCAGGTGCCCGCGCGCGATGGTCAGCTGCATGCGCGCGGTCTCGAAATCACCGACCCGGCGGTGGCTGTCGGCGAGATTGAGATACAGCGAGGGCAGGAAGCAGCGCAGGCCCTCGTCCAGCGGGATGCCCGGGCCGAAGACCGCGGCCAGGGCGCGCTGATCCCAGATCAGCGCCTGCGGATCGTCGTCCTGCAGAACGGCCAGATGATGCGCTATCACGCAGCGCTGCAACGGATCTCCACTGCGTCCGAGCTCGTCCCACAATCGTTCGAGCGCGTGCCGCGCCGCCTTCCGATTGTCGCTGCCGAGCCGCACCGCGGCAAAGATTTCCGCCATCCGATCGTCCGCCATGGGCAGAAGTATCGCACACATGTTCGATCGATTCGAGGGTGATTCGAACAGGTTTGCGAACGAGTTGCGATCGCATCGAAATGTGGCGCGCGGCACCCTGGCGGGTAAACTTACTTCAGAGTAAGTTCGTGCCACAGCAGATCTGCAAAGGAGCAGTAATGGCCACAGCATCGCGCCGCGACCTGGCCGGAAGGCATGTCCTGATCACCGGCGCCTCCTCCGGCATCGGCCGAGCCGCCGCCCTGGCCGTGGCCGGCAAGGGCGCCACCGTCTTCCTGCTCGCGCGCCGCGGCGACGAACTCGCCGAGGTCGTCGCGGAGATCCGCGCCGCGGGCGGCGCCGCACACGGCTACCAGTGCGACATCACCGACAGCGACTCCGTCGATCACACCGTCAAGACCATCCTGGACGAACACGGCCACGTCGACATGCTGGTGAACAACGCGGGCCGCTCCATCCGCCGCGCCATCCACCGCTCCACCGACCGCATGCACGACTTCGAGCGCACCATGGCGGTCAACTACTTCGGCGCGCTCCGGATGACCCTGGCACTGCTACCCCAGATGCGCGAACGCAAGTTCGGCCACATCGTCCAGATCAGCAGCGCCGGAGTGCAGGTCGCGACGCCCCGGTTCTCCGCCTACCTCGCCAGCAAGGCCGCCCTGGATAAGTTCACCGAGGTCGCCGCGGTCGAAACCATGGCCGACGGCGTCACTTTCACCACCATCCACATGCCGCTGGTGCGCACCCCGATGATCACGCCCAGTGGCGAGCAGGGGCCCTCGGAATCACCCGAATGGGCAGCCGCCACCATCGTGCGCGCACTCGCCGAACGTCCCAAGCGGATCGACGTACCGCTGGGCACCCTCGCCGAGTACGGCGCGCTGGTCACCCCGAAGATCCGAGATCGCATCCTGCACCGCTACTACCGAGCGCTGCCCGACTCCCCCGCCGCCAAGGGCGAGCAGCTCGAACCACCGGCCGCGGACACCGAAACCGCTGCGCCGCAACTGGAACCGCTCCCGCAGACCCGGTCCACCGCGCGACGGGTCACCGGCACCGCGTTGCGCCGCGCCGCCCGCTGGGTGCCCGGCACCCACTGGTGACGAACTCCGGGCCCGTCGCGCAGGGGGCGACGGGCCCGGCCCTCTCACACCGTGCGCGACCGCGCGCCCCACAGCGCACCCGAACCCCACAGCGCGACCGCGATATAGACGATCTGCTCGGGTATCCGGAACCACAACGGCGTCGCCGGATCACCGTCGAGCGGGATATCGTTCAGCGCCGCATGGATATTGGCGGGTAGCAGCAGCACGAACAGCGCGGCCAGCCCGATCCCGGCGCGCCGCCGCGTCGCCGGGATCACCAGCCCGATCGCGCCGCCGATTTCCAGGACACCGGTGAAGTAGACGGTGAAATCGGGGAACGGTACGAAATCGGGCACCATCGCCACCAGATCGTCGTGGCTCGGCATCACCGTCACGCTGTCCGGAACGAAGTGCGCGCTACCGGTCAACAGCAGTAGCACGGCCAGGCCGTGCACAGCGCTGGAACGCCAAGTGCCGAACCGGCTTACACCGAACGCACCGAGCCCGCGAAACACCAGGGTCGGCACGACGAGCAGCAGCAGGGTGGCGAACAGATCCATATCGGTTCCTCGATCCATATTCCACATTGGAAGGTAAGATAATGCTAATCCTCCACTTTGGAATGTCAAGAGATGGAACGATGCCGCGGCCGGCTCGAATTCGGATCAGGGCAGCGGCTGGATCCGGTCGGCGACCAGGGCCGTAGCGGGCTTGGGGGCGGCGCCGCAACTGGCCTGGCGCGGAGCGAATCCGACCGTACGGACGATGACCCGCCAGCGGCGGCCGTCGCGGTGGGTGACGAGCGCGACGCCCGCACGGGTGGGATCGGAAGGGCCGGAGGCGGATTCGACGTCGACGGTGAGATCGTCCAGCGCGGCCGGGATCTGTTCCCGGACAGCGATTTCCGCGACCTGCTCGATCGGGGACTGATGGCTTCGGCCGCGGAAACCGGTCGGTGACAGGGCCCCGCGGTGAACGGCTTCGACCGCCGCCGTAGCGGATTCGGTATCGACGCGGCCGTAGGTGAGACCAGTGGGCAGCAGCACCATGGCGGGCGCGAAGCGGTGGCCGCCGGTGTGCGAGCACTCCCACACCCGGTCGGGATAGGCGGCGGCCAGATTCGCCGCGATCGGGCGGCCCAGACGCGCACAGCACTGATCGCGTTTACCGTGCGCGCAGACCAGGATCACCGGATTCTGCACGCGCACACCGAGTCCCGGCGGCGGACCGTTGAGCAGACTGAGGTCGAGGTCGAGCAGCTGCTTCGGATCGGTGATCGCCAGGCGTTCACACCAGAAGTTCCCGGGGTGCGAACTGGCGAGCAACACCGTCCGCGTGCCGGTGAACTCGGCGCGACCGGGGCGGCGGATCAACGTCGGGCGCACCCCGGCGGCGGCGGTGCGGGCCGCCAGCTCGGGCGTGAGCTCCGGGCCGAGCACGGCGTCACCGAGCACATCGCGGCCCCAAGCTCCCGGCTGCTCGACACACAACCAGCCGCCGACCCGGGTCGCGCTACCGGGCAGCGGAACCCCGAGCGCGGCGGCGGAACAGGTCAAACCCTCGAAACTCACGGTGGCGCTCGCAGATTCGGCCGCGCTCATGCCGGCACGTCGACCGGACCGTCCAGCACCGACCGGCTCAGGAACGGCAGCACCGCGCGCTCGAACTCCCGGTACCGATCGCGATGGATGCTGTGCCCGCAGGTGAAATCCACGACCGTGCAGTCCGGCATGGCCGCGCTCAGCACGGCCAGCTTCGCCGGATCCACCATGCCGCCCGGCCCGCCGCGCAGCACCAGGGTGGGCGCGGTGATGTCGGCCAGCCGCTCCCACCATTCCGGATTCGGCTTGCGGAACTGTTCCAGCGCCGTCCGCGTCATGCCGCGATCGAAGGCCAGCACCGCCCGCGGATGCCGGATCAGGCTGGTGCCGGCGTGCCACAGCTCCGGCACGGTCGGGAAGCGGCGCGTCAGGGTCTGCTGTTCGTCGCCGGAGCGCAGCGGCAGCGGGCACTCCTCCATGACCAGCCGCCGCACCAGCCCCGGTCGCTCCTGGGCGACACAGGACACCGCGTAGCCGCCCAGCGAATGACCGACCAGATCGGCCGAGGAGATCTCGAGCCGGTCGAGCAGACGAACGACATCGGCTCCGAAGTCGCCGAACAGGTAGGAATCGGAGTGGGCACTGCGGCCGTGACCGCGCAGATCCGGAATGATCACCCGGCGTCCGGCGTGGCGCAAGCGGCGGGCGAACCGGTCCCAGGTGTAACCGTCGCCACCCATGCCGTGCACCAGCACGACCGGCACGTCGTCCGGACGTGCGCCGGGCCCGCCGGAATCGCGATAGGCGATCCGCAGTCCCCCCAGCGTCACATTCCGAGTCGTATCCACGAGGATCGAGGATACGGACAGTTATCTGCTCGGTGGCGGGGATTTGTCCAGCGTCACAGGCCGGCGCCGCCCCTGGCCGGTGCGATTTCCGGGCCACAAACCCGTGGCGCGGATCGGCCATCCGCGAAATACTCCCGGGCATGCCGACTTTCGCGGATTTCGATCGACGCAACTATCCGACCGTGGACGTGGCCGCCGGATACGACGGCTGGGCGCCGACCTACGAGCGGACTGTGCTCGACATCATGGATCTGGCCCTGCTGGACCGGCTGCGCCGACCGCGCTGGGCACAGTTGCGGCGGGTCGCGGACCTCGGCTGCGGTACCGGACGGACCGGGGCTTGGCTGCGGCGGCAGGGCGTGCGGCGCATCGACGGCGTCGACCTCAGCGCGGGCATGCTGGAACGCGCCCGGGAACGCGGCGCGCACGCCTCGCTCACCCAGGCGGACGTCCGCGAAACCGGGCTCGCGAGCGGGAGTTACGACCTGGTGATCGCGTCACTGATCGATGAGCACCTGCCCGATCTGGAACCGTTCTACACCGAGGCCGCGCGGCTGGCCGCGCCCGGCGGCAGCTGCGTCATGGTCAGCTTCCACCCGCAGTTCATCATGGTGACCGGCATGCCGACGCACTACACCCCGGACGCGGGGGAACCGGTGGCGATCAGCACCCACCTGCATCTGCTCAGCGAGCACATCACGGCCGCCCTGAACGCGGGCTGGGCGCTGACCGAGATCACCGAATCCGTGGTGGACGACACCTGGCTGGCCGCCAAACCCAAATGGACCGACCTGCGCGGGCATCCGTTCAGCGTCGCCATGGTCTGGTCCCGCCCCGAGCCGGGCGCTCAGTCGTAAATGCCTTCGGCATGCCAGATTCCGGCCCGATAGAGCAGCAGTAGCACCCGGGTGTCGGCGGGCGCGCCGTCGAGCTGGACCTGGGCGCGGGCGGTCGCCGCGGCCCCGGGTGTCCACCAGAGTTCGTCGAGGGGCCAGGGTCCGGCCCAGCCGGACAGCGACCAGCCGCGGCGGCCCCAGGTGAGCCGGGCCGGCGGGGCGGCGAACAGGCCGCGCGCGGTGATCCGGACCGGGTCGCCGTCGGCCGTGTGCAGCAGCACCGCCGGGCGGTTCAGCAGGAGCACGGCCGGCGCCGGTCGCGGGAGGCTGCCCGGCCAGGGCTGCTCGGGGTCGGCGGCCGGAACGGGTTCGTCGCCGAGCACCACCATGGTGATCCGTTCGGCGGGCCCGCGACCGCCGCTGAGCACGCCGAACCGCACCGCCTCGCCGCCGAGCAGGCCCTGCACGCGGATCAGGGCGCGGCGGGCGCGTTCGGTATCCGCGCCGACCCCGCCCCACAGGCCGAGTTGCAACGCACCCGAACGAGCCGTCTCGACCGGTTCGAGGCGCAACCGGATGATGGGCGCGGTGGGACGGTCACGGCGGGTCAGCCAGCCGTCCAGCTGCCAGCGCACCCGATCGGCGGTGCTCGCCGGGGTCAGCGGTGCCGCGCAGCGCCAGATGCGGGAGAGCTGTTCGCCCGCTTCGGTTTCGGCGACGACCGACAGGCGGGTGCAGGACAGCGACGCGGCCAGCAGCGCGGCATGCAGCCGGGCCGCGAGCATGCGGCCGGCGAACGCGGCGGCGTCGACGCGGTCGATGGGCGGATCGCAGTGGTATTCCACGCTCAGTTCCGGTGGCGGGCGACGCGCGGACGGTGGGCGTTCCGGGACCGCACGGGCACAGCGGTGCGCCAGGACCGCGTCGCCGCCGAACCGTGAGGCGACATCGGCCGGGGGCAGCGCGGCGAAGTCGCCGATACGGCGTAATCCCAAGCGGTGCAACAGGTCGACCAGTTCACCACGTTCCGGCGCGGCCAGGCTCGGTTCGGCGGCGAGCTCACCGATGGGCAGCGGCGCCAGGAAAACCGCGCCCGCGCCGGGCGCGACGAGTGCGGCGCGTCTGGCCGCGATCACCGCGGTGGACAGCTCGTCGGCGATCCCGATCTGGGCTTCGGCCCCGACCGCGGCCACCGCGTCGACCAGCCGCTCCGCCGCCGCCGCCTCGGATCCGAAGAACCGCGCGGCCCCGCGCGCGCCGAGCACCAGCAGTCCCGGCCGCAGGACCTCCACCCCGGGCACCGTTTCGTCCACGGCGGCCACCACCGGTTCGAACAGGCGCGCGTCCCGATCCGGATCCGCCTGCGCCAGAAACAGTTCCGGGCAGCGCGCCTGGGCTTCCCGGCGGCGCAGCCCGCGCCGCACCCCCTCGGCCCGCGCCGTCGCCGAACTCGCCACCACCCGATTCCCGAACAGCACCGCGACGGGCCGGGTCGCGGGCAGTTCCGCCACCGCAGCGGCCGCCACCGCGGGCCAGTCCGGGCACCACACCGCCACCACCCGCCCGGCATCGGTAACCGGGCTACTCACGCTGTCGATCGCATACCGGCCGAACGGTGCCGGGAGCATACCCTGCCGATCCGATGAACAGCCTGTTCGTGCGACTCCCCGGTGCGAGCGAATTCGCTTGGCGCACACGATCTACCGGTAGCCGGTTCACGAGGCCGCACCCCGGGCTCGGAACAGCTCGGTGTCGCCGGAGTCGGCGGGGCGGGTGAACCAGCGGACGCGGTCGGCGGTGGGGCGGAGGTCGAGGTGGCCGCGACCGGGAACACCGGCCTTGCCGCGCACCTCGACCTCCAGGGTCAGGGAGTGCAGGCGGCCGTGACCGGTGCCGAGGCCGACATAACCGGCGATGCGGGCGTCGATGCGCAGGGCCGGGTGGGGCCAGGCGCCGTCGGCGACCACCAGGGTGGCGCCCTTGTTGCGGGCGCGAGCGGCGAGCACCCGGGCGCGAGCAGGCGCGACGGAGCCGCCGTCGAGGCCGAGCACCACCAGATCCAGACCATCCAGCAACACCGAAGCAATCTCGAGTGGGTCGGGCCCGGGATCGGCGACCACGGCCAGGCGCTCCAGATCGGCGCCCATCTCCGCCGCGGCGAGCAGGCCGAAGCGAGGCACACCGACCACGGCGGCATGGCCACCGGCCGCCGTGACGGCCGCGAGCATCCCCGCGAGCAGCGAGCGGGCACCCGTGTAGGCGATCACCGACCCCTTGGCCAGGCCGCCATCCGGAAGCAATGCCGCGAGTGCGGCGGGCACGGGCAACACCTCCCGCCCCGACCCGGCAGCGTCCGGCACCCGCTCGACGGCGGACTCGCCGCGCCCGGGCACGGCGGCCATCTTCCTGCGGAGCTCGGCCAGCATCTGTTGTTGTGTCGCCCCCACGCGTCCGTCCGAACTCATCACCAACACCTACTTCCCGCGATGCCCCGGCCGGAGATCAAAGGGGCGGAGCCCCGCAGCTACCGGCGAAGCGAGCAGACCAGCCAGCACCGATCCAGCTATCGATTCGTATCGAATATACGTTCGATACGAATCCAGTAGAAGCCCGCCCCCGGCATCACGTCAAGCGCACCGCGCGGTTCGGTTACCACACCGTTGTTCGAGCTCAGGACTTCGCGGTCGCGGTGCAGCTCACGGGACTGGTCGGTTGTTATCGAAATCGTTTGGCACGTTTCGCCTTATCACGGTTCGACCGGGAAGGAATTCGCCGCGTCGGCTACCCTGCACTGCATGATCGAGCGCCCCCGACCCATCGTCGGCCCCGACTATCTGGTCGCAGGCCGCTACCGCCTCCAGTCGAAAGTCGGCGGCGGTGGCATGGGCGCGGTCTGGCTGGCACGCGACCGGCTGCTCGACCGCGACGTCGCAATCAAACAGGTGCTCTCCACGTCCGGCCTCGACGAGCGTCAGGCCACCGAGATCCGCAACCAGATCATGCACGAGGGCCGGGTCGCGGCGAAGTTATCCCACGAGCACGCCATCGCCGTCTACGACGTGGTGCTCGAGGCCGGCGAACCCTGGCTGGTGATGGAACACCTGCCCTCGCGCAGCGTGGCCAAGGCGATGTCGGTCTTCGACACGCTGCCGGTGATCGAGGTGGCACAGATGGGCGCGCAGGTCGCCGACGCGCTGGCCGCCGCGCACGCGGTCGGCATCACCCACCGCGACATCAAGCCCGGCAATATCCTGGTGGCCGACCGCGGCGAAGGCATCGGCATGGCCAAGCTCAGCGACTTCGGCATCTCCCGCGGTGCGGGCGATCTGTCCGACGAACCCGAAGGCATGATCACCGGCACCCCCGCCTACCTCCCGCCAGAGGTGGCCCGCGGCGCCCGGCCGACCGAGGCCAGCGATGTGTTCTCCCTCGGCGCCACGCTGTACACCGCGCTCGAAGGCCAACCGCCGTTCGGCCTGGACGACGACGCCGTGCTGGTCGAGCGGGCCGCCATGGCACAGATCATTCCGCCGCAGAACTGCGGCGTGCTCACCAGCGCGCTGCTACACATGATGGAACCGGCGCCGCAGCGCCGCCCCACCATGGCCGAGGCCCGCGACGAAATCCTCACCGCCGCTTTCGGCCCCGGCACCGGGCCCTACATCCTCGGCGCGCCCGTGCGCACCGAGGACGGCACCATCCCGGCCTGGGCCACCCGCAATTCCGCGTCCGGGGTACGCAGCACACACCCGGCGCCGCTGCCGCGCCCGCACCGCCCGCAGCAGCAGACCGCCACGCCGGCGGCGAGCGCGCAGCGTGCGGCCGGTCCGCGCAACACCATCGGCCAGCGGCCGCCGCAGTCCGGCAACGCGCCGCTGGCCATCGCCATCGGCCTGCTGGTCGGCCTGGTGCTGATCATCGCCATCGTCATCGCGCTGATCTGATCCCGATCGAAAGTAGCTGCCGGGATAATGGATTCGGCTAGTCGATCCGGCGGCGGTGCGCCCAGCGGGTCAACGCGTTGCGATTGGACTGCTGGGTCTTGCGAAGCACGTTGGAGGCGTGGGTCTCCACCGTCTTCACCGAGATGAACAGGTTCTCGGCGATTTCGCGGTAGGTGTAGCCGCGGGCGAGCAGCCGCAGCACCTCGAGCTCACGGGGCGTCAACGAATCCAGCTCCGGATCCAGCGGCGGTTCGGGCACCGGGGACTTGCCGGTGAACGAATCGAGGACGAAACCGGCCAGCCGCGGGCTGAACACCGCGTCCCCACCGGCGACCCGGCGCACGCCGTCGGCCAGCTCGGCGCCGGAGATGGTCTTGGTGACATACCCGCGCGCGCCCGCGCGGATCACCGCGATCACGTCCTCGGCGGCGTCGGACACGCTGAGCGCCAAGCACACCGGGCCGGCTTCGATGCCCTGCAGCACCGCGACCCCGCCGCCGTCGGGCATGTGCACGTCCAGCAGCACCACGTCCGGAGTGCTCGCCTTGATCCCGGCGATCGCCTCGGCCACACCGCCGGCCTCGCCGACCACTTCCATATCGGCCTCGCGGCTCAGCTCCGCCCGCACACCGGACCGGAACACAGCATGATCATCGACGAGAAAAACCCGCACCGTCACCTAGCTTCTCCTCACCCGTGGACCAACCCACCGGACTGCACTCATCGGTACCACACCGCCCGCCCGCGCGGGCTATTCACCGAGCACCGGGCGGGCGATCCGTGCGGTCGGCGCGTCGGCGGAGATCGGTGCGAACTCCGGTATTTCCTGCGGATCCGGCTCGATGGCCGCGCCCGCGTCACTGCGCGGCATGATGATGCGGACCTCGGTACCGCGGCCGGGAGTCGACACGATCTCCACCTGCCCGCCCCGCCGTTCGATCCGCCCGCGTATGGACTTCGCCACGCCCTGTCGATCCTGCGCCACCGCGTGCACGTCGAACCCGGTGCCGCGATCGCGCACGAACACGCTGACCTGATGCGGCTCGGCCTCGGCGAACAGGTCGATCTCGGGCACCCCGGCGTGCTTGGCCGCGTTCACCAGCGCTTCCCGGCTCGCGCCGAGCAAGGCCGTGAAATGTTCCTTGGGCAGGCCGTTTCCGCTCTCCTCGGTGTCCATCGTGACATCGCCGACGGTCACCGGGGTCACCTTCACCCCGTGCTGGTCCTCCACCTCACCGGCGATGGTGCGCAGCGCGGCGGCCAGGCTCGATTCCGCCGGGCCGGAGTCCTCGAACAGCCACTTGCGCAGTTCGCGTTCCTGGCTGCGGGCCAGCCTGGTCACCTCCTGCGGGTCGGCGGCCTGGCGCTGGATCAGCGCGAGTGTTTGCAGGACCGAATCGTGCAGGTGCGAGGCGATCTCCTCGCGCTCCTCGTTGCGAATCCGCGCGGCGCGTTCGGTATTCAGCGCCCGCATCATGCGCAGCCACAGCGGGACCGTCAGCAGGCCGGCGCCGATCAGGGTGACCCCCACGGCCAGTAGCGCGGAGCCGAGCGAACTCAGATCGATCCGGGCCAGCACGACGACACCGAGACCGGCCACGATCATGGTGGTCCCGGCGACGATGCGCGCCCAGGTGATCACCGAGGGATGCGCGGGCAGCCCGAGCAGCGAACGCGGGCCGTCGGTGTCGTACTCGCGCCAGACCAGCGCGGCGCCGACCGCGACCACGACGATCGGCACGATCACCTTGGCTGCCACGGTGCCGTTCATCAGCCAGGACACCGCGATGGTCAAGCCGAGCCCGAGCAGCGCGAGACCGATCGAGCGACGCCGCTCGATGGCGGAGGGTTTCAGTTCGTCGGTGCCGCCGGGCGTGAAGATCCACAGCAGCCCGTAGGCGAGAATGCCCGCCCCGGCCAGCGCCGACAACAGGACGAAGGCCATTCGCACCTTGAGTGCGTCGACCCCGAGGTGGTCGGCGATACCGCCCGCCACGCCGCCGACGATCCGCCCGCCCGAGCGCCGCTCCAGTTTCGGCTGCGGCACCCCGGCATGGACCACGAGTGTCGGCCTGCCGCGTGGATCGCTGCCACGGGCAGCATCGAACGCGGGCATGGGCGGGTACATGTCTTCGATAGTGGCATGCCGCTGTGACAAGCGGCATCGGGAATCACCCTGATCTCGCGGCACGGCGGCCGCGCGGGATCAGTCCTTGGGGAATCCGATGGAGAACAGCCCGGCGATGACGACGCAGCTGATAACGGAGGAAACGGGGATGATCCACAAAGCCATGACTTGAAGACTACAGAGTGTAGTAGGTCACACCGCATCGAGCGGTCCGAAACCGGGACGGATTCAGGGTTCACCCCGATGTGCCCGAGCCGCGTACCCGGTCACCATGGAGGTCATGACGAGAACGAGCTTCGGCGATCAGCTCCGGCAGATGTGGCAGACCCGCCCCGTCCGATTGCCGCGGCAGGGCCCGGTCGCCGGTGTCGCGGCCGGATTCGGCCAGCGGTACGACATAGACCCGGTGCTGGTCCGGGTCGCGTTCGTGGTGTCGACGATGTTCGGCGGCGCCGGGATCGTCCTGTACCTGCTGGGCTGGCTGCTGCTCAGCGCCTCCGGCGACCAGACCTCGCGGGCGGAAGGGCTTTTCGGCCGCGGCCACGGCTCGCAATCGCACACCAAGACCATCGTGCTGATCGTGGCGCTGTGTATCGCGGTGAGCTCGCTGGGCCCGTTCAGCTCGGGCCTGGCCGGCTCCGGGGTGATCAGCCTGGCGCTGATGCTGGCGGGCTGGTGGATGCTGCATATGCGGCTGCCCCAGCCGCCGACCGGCACCAGCGCGCTGGACAGCGACCCCGGGTTCGGCGGCGCCGGGCTCACCGCCACCGGATATCCGGGCGCGGCGTTCCCGGCCACCGGGAACTACTCCGATGTCATGCCGGTGTATTCGCCGTACACCAAACTGCCGGACGCCTACGAGCCGGATCCACCGGCCGAAAACCCCGCGCCCGCAACGGATGCGGAGCCCGCCGTGACACTGGACAAGCGTGAAACGTCGAGTCCGGCTGCGGGAACACCGGTTTCGCCGCCCGAACCGACTCCCCCGGCACCGGCCGAGTCCTCGCCGAGCCGAGTCCTCGCCGACGCCAACCTGTTCGGCGGCGTCACCCCGCCGTCCTGGGACCCGCTCGGCGTCGCCCCGCTGGCCTGGGACCTGCCCGAGCCCGCCCCGGCCCGGCCGATCGCCACGGTGAACCGCCCGCCCCGCTCCCGGCTCACCCCCACCGTGATCGGCCTGGCCATCCTGGCCGCCGCCGGTGCGGGCGCGGCCGCGATCTCCGGCGTGGAATGGATGACGCCCGGGCGGATCGCCGCCATCGCGCTGGCCGTGGTCGGGCTCGGCCTGGTGCTCGGCGGATTCCTGCGCCGCGGCCACGGCCTGCTGGTGGTGACGGCGCCGCTCGCCGGTTTCGTCCTGCTGAGCGCCCTGATCGGCCCGGTGGACTTCGACCGGGCCACCATGGGCGATCACACCTGGGCCCCGAACTCCCTGGCCGACCTGCGAACCGAGTACGAGATATCGATGGGCTCGGGCACCTTGGATCTGCGTTCGCTGAACCTGACCGAGAACCGTACCGTGGACGTGTCCGTGCGGATGGGCGAGGCCAAAGTCCTGCTCCCGCAGACGATGACCGTCGACACCACCTGCGATGTGAACCTGGGTGATGTCATCAGCTGCCCGACCGGCCGTACCGGCCCGAACAATCCGAACGCACCGGTGCTCACCCTGAACGTGGACGTGCACATGGGCGATGTGGAGGTGACCCGTGGCTGACCAGTCCGAAACCAACTCCGGCCGCAAGCGCGGCCCGTCCGTCCCGATGCTGGTCATCGGATTCCTCGCACTGTCGATCAGCGCCTGGGCCCTGGCCGCTCCCGGCGGATTCCGGGACCCCAGTGGCGGATTCAGCATCGGCTGGACCCTGGTGATCGGCGCCATCGTCGCCGGCGTCCTGCTGGTGATCTCGCCCCGCAAACGCCGTTAGACCACCCGAATAGCGAAAGGCCCGCCCCGGGAGGCGGGCCTTTCATGTGTCTACCGGGAGATCATTCCCATTCGATGGTGCCCGGTGGCTTGCTGGTCACATCGAGCACCACCCGGTTGACCTCGGCCACCTCATTGGTGATCCGGGTCGAGATACGCTCGAGCACCTCATAGGGCAGGCGCGTCCAGTCCGCGGTCATGGCGTCCTCGCTGGACACCGGCCGCAGCACGATCGGGTGACCGTAGGTGCGGCCGTCACCCTGGACGCCGACGCTGCGGACGTCGGCGAGCAGGACTACCGGGCACTGCCAGATGGACTTGTCCAGCCCGGCGGCGGTGAGCTCCTCGCGCGCGATGGCATCGGCCTGGCGCAGCAGTTCCAGCCGCTCGAAGGTGACCTCGCCGATGATCCGGATACCCAGGCCGGGGCCCGGGAACGGCTGGCGCGCAACGATTTCCTCGGGCAGGCCGAGTTCCCGGCCGACCGCGCGGACCTCGTCCTTGAACAGCAGCCGCAGCGGCTCGACCAGATCGAACTCCAGATCGTCGGGCAGGCCGCCGACATTGTGGTGCGATTTGATGTTCGCGGTGCCGGTGCCGCCACCGGATTCCACGACATCGGGGTACAGCGTGCCCTGCACCAGGAATTCGACCTTCGGGGAAGCACCGTCGACGGCGCTGAGCTCACCCACCCCGCCGGGGCCGGCTGCCACCCGCGAATGTTCGGCGACGACGCCCGCCACGGCCTCCTCGAAGGACCGGATGAACTCCCGGCCGATGATCTTGCGCTTCTCCTCCGGGTCGGTGACGCCCTTCAGCTCGCCGAGGAACTTCTCGACCGCGTCGACAGTCACCAGCTTGGCGCCGGTGGAGGCGACGAAATCCTGCTGCACCTGCTCGCGCTCGCCCGCCCGCAACAGGCCGTGGTCGACGAATACACAGGTCAGCCGGTCACCGATGGCGCGCTGCACCAGCGCGGCGGCGACGGCGCTGTCCACGCCGCCGGACAGGCCGCAGATGGCGTGCCCGTCACCGATCTGCGCACGCACCTGCGCGACCAGCGATTCGGCGATATTGGCGGGAGTCCAGGTGGCCTTGATCCCGGCGATCTCGTGCAGGAAGCGGCTCAGCACCTGCTGCCCGTGCGGCGAGTGCAGCACCTCCGGGTGGTACTGCACACCGGCCAGGCGCCGGGCCCGGTCCTCGAACGCGGCGACCGGCGCACCCGCGCTGGTGCCGGTGACCTCGAACCCGGCCGGGGCAGCGGTGACCGCGTCACCGTGGCTCATCCACACCGGTTGCTGCACCGGCAGGCCACCGTGCAGCAAACCGCCCTCGACCTTCAGGTCGGTGCGGCCGTATTCCCGGGTGCCGGTATGCGCGACGGTGCCGCCGAGCGCCTGGGCCATGGCCTGGAAGCCGTAGCAGATACCGAAGACCGGGATGTCGTACTCGAACAGCGCCGGATCCAGCTGCGGCGCGCCCTCGGCGTACACACTGGACGGTCCACCGGACAGGATCACCGCCAGCGGTCGCTTCGCCGCGATCTCGGCCACCGACATGGTGTGCGGGATCACCTCGGAGTACACACTCGATTCGCGAACCCTACGGGCGATCAGCTGGGCATACTGCGCACCGAAGTCGACAACAAGGACCGGTCTCTGGGATTCTGCCACCGGCTCAGTCTAGTTCCGTGATACCGGACACTGATCAATGGGCACGCGCTACGGCAGCAGCAGCCCAGCAAATCGGCACTTACCGCGCGTCGAAGCTGATTACTCTCTCTATGTGCCATTCGCCAGCGCGATAGACGCCGACATCCACTACGAGGACAGCGGCGGTGACGGTCCGGTGGTGTTACTCGCCCACGAGTTCTTCATGGACCGCACCATGTACGCGTCTCAAATGGCCGCGCTGGCACCGGAATTCCGCATTGTGTCCTGGGATGCGCGCGGGCATGGACGCACCACCGATCAGGGGCTGCCGTTCACCTATTGGACCGCCGCGCGCGACGCGCTCACCGTCCTGGATCAACTCGGCGCCGAACGCGCGGTCATCGGCGGCACCGCGCAGGGCGGATTCACCGCACTGCGCGCGGCCCTCATTGCGCCGGAACGAGTTTCCGCACTCATCCTGATCAGCACCGAAGCGCACGGACCCACGCGCGAACAGTCCACGGCGACACAGAAATTCCTGGACCAGTGGTACGACGAGGAATCGCGCCGACAGGCGGTGAACCAGTTGGCGCACTGGCTGATCGGCGACGACAACGGATACCGCGAGGTCTGGACCGAACGCTGGCTGACCCGCGACCGCCAGGGCATCGAGGTGGCCGCGGGCTGCCTGCTCGCCCGCGACTCGGTCCTCGAGCGCCTGACCGAAATCACCTGTCCCGCTTTGGTTGTGCACGCCACGGCCAGCGGGATGGCGCACGACCGTGCCCGGCACCTGGCAGGCGGGCTCGCCCGCTCCACCTATGTGGAGATCTCCGGAGCGCGGCTCGCCGTCACCGTGACCCATCCGGATCCGGTGAACCGGGCGATCCGGCAATTCCTACGCGAACACCTCACGCAGGCGCGCTAGGCGCGCACGGACAAACCGACCCGCTGGAACTCCTTGAGGTCGGAGTATCCGGCCTTGGCCATCGAACGCCGCAGGCCGCCAACCAGATTCAGCGAACCGAACGGATCGTCGGACGGGCCGTAGAGCACGCGCTCCAGCGACGGGCGGGCGGGTTCGGTGGCCTCGCCGCCGAGATCCCACGGATCGTCCACGTGCAGCATGGAGCCGCGCGGCACAGACGGATGCGCGGCCGAGGACGGCCAGTACCAGCCGCGTCCCGGCGCCTCGGCGGCCAGGGCCAGCGGGACGCCGAGCATGGCGGCGTCGGCGCCGCACGCGATGGCCTTGGCCAGCTGCCCCGAGGTGGCGATATCGCCGTCGGCGATGACATGCACGTAGCGGCCGCCGGTCTCGTCGAGGTAGTCGCGGCGCGCGGCGGCGGCATCGGCAATGGCGGTGGCCATCGGCACGCCGATGCCGAGCACCTCACCGGTGGTGGTGGCGCCCGGGTAGGAGCCGTAGCCGACGATGACGCCGGCCGCGCCGGTACGCATCAGATGCAGCGCGGTCTTGTGATCGCTCACCCCGCCCGCGACCACCGGCACATCCAGTTCGGCGATGAAGGTCTTGAGATTCAGCGGTTCACCGTCGCCGACGTGCTCGGCGGAGATGATGGTGCCGTGCACGACCAGCAGATCGATGCCCGCCTGCACCAGCGCGGGAGTCAGCGTCCGCGCGTTCTGCGGGCTGACCCGCACCGCGACCGTCACGCCCGCGGCCCGCACCTGCGCCACCGCGGCGGCGAGCAGGTCCGGGCGCATCGGTGCGGCATGCAGTTCCTGCAACAGCGCGATGGCCCGCTCGTACCCGCCCTTGGCGACGAGGTCGAGCAACTGCTCGAGCTTCGTCTCCACATCGGAGTGCCGGGCCCACAGCCCCTCACCGTTGATCACACCGAGCCCGCCGAGCCGGCCGAGCTCGATGGCGAACTGCGGCGACACCAGCGCGTCGGTCGGATGCGCCAGGAACGGGATCTCGAACCGGTAGGCGTCGAGCTGCCAGCCCAGCGACACCTGCTTGGACGAGCGGGTCCGCCGCGAGGGCACGATGTCGACATCGTCCAGCTCGTAGGTCCGCCGGGCGGTCCGGCCCATGCCGATCTCGACCATGTCGCGCACGTGAACTCCTTGATTGTGTGTGATAGCCGCGCCGGTGGTCGCGCGCGGTGCAGGACTGTCGAAGCCGGCTAGCCGCGGCCGGTGTAGTTCGGCGCCTCGACGGTCATGGTGATGTCGTGCGGGTGGCTCTCCTTCAGGCCCGCGGCGGTGATCTGCACGAACTGCGCTTGCTGCAGGTGCTCGATCGAGCCGGAGCCGGTGTAGCCCATGGCCGCGCGCAGACCGCCGACCAGCTGATGGATGACCTGGCTGACCGGACCGCGGAACGGCACCCGGCCCTCGATGCCTTCGGGCACCAGTTTGTCCTCGGCGAGCACGTCGTCCTGGAAGTAGCGGTCCTTGGAGTAGGACTTGCCCTGCCCGCGGCCCTGCATGGCGCCCAGCGAGCCCATGCCGCGGTAGCTCTTGAACTGCTTGCCGCCCACCAGGATCAGCTCACCCGGGGATTCGGCGGTGCCCGCGAGCAGCGAGCCGAGCATCACGGTGGACGCGCCCGCGGCGATGGCCTTGGCCACATCGCCGGAGTACTGGATGCCGCCGTCGGCGATCACCGGCACACCGTGCGGCTTGCAGGCGGCGACGGCCTCGAGGATGGCGGTGATCTGCGGCGCGCCGACACCGGCGACCACCCGGGTGGTACAGATCGAGCCGGGGCCCACACCCACCTTCACCGCGTCCGCGCCGGCCTCGACCAGCGCGAGCGCGCCGGCGCGGGTGGCCACATTGCCGCCGACCACCTGGATGCGCTCACCGACCTCGGCCTTGACCTTGGTGACCATCTTCAGCACGCCGGCCTGATGCCCGTGCGCGGTATCGACGATCAGCACGTCGACGCCGGCGTCGGCCAGGGTCATGGCGCGCGACCAGGAGTCCTCACCGACACCGATGGCGGCGCCGACCAGCAGGCGGCCGTCGCGGTCCTTGGTGGCATTGGGGTACTGATCGGTCTTGACGAAGTCCTTGACGGTGATCAGCCCGCGCAGGCGGCCGTTGCCGTCCACGATGGGCAGTTTCTCGATCTTGTGGCGGCGCAGCAGACCCAGCGCGGCCTCGGCGGTGACGCCCTCCTGCGCGGTGATCAGCGGCGCCTTGGTCATCACGTCGGCAACGCGGCGGTTCTGGTCCACCTCGAAGCGCATATCGCGGTTGGTGATGATGCCCACGAGCGCGCCGGTCTCGTCCACCACCGGCAGGCCGGAGATGCGGAACCGGGCGCACATGGCGTCCACCTCGGCGAGGGTGTCGGACGGACGGCAGGTCACCGGGTCGGTCACCATGCCGGCCTCGGAGCGCTTCACGGTCTCCACCTGGGCGGCCTGGTCGGCGGCGGCGAGATTGCGGTGCAGCACGCCCATGCCGCCGGAGCGCGCCATGGCGATGGCCATGCGGGCCTCGGTGACGGTGTCCATGGCCGAACTCACCAGCGGGGTGCGCAGGCGGATCTCCCGGGTCAGCTGGCTGGAGGTCTCCACCGAGCTGGGGATGAGATCCGATGCGGCGGGCAGCAGCAGCACGTCGTCGAACGTGAGGCCGAGCATGGCGATCTTGTTCGGGTCGTCGCCACCCGTAGGGGGGCGGACTGCGAGCCGTTCGCCCGGTACGGGATTACTCATTCGGATCGACCCCTCCTGGACGTCGAAAGCGAGAGACACCGGTGAACCGGGGTCACGCACAACTGATGGGATGGACGGCAGCGGCGCCGGGCTCGAAGCCCGGGAGCCTGGCCACCATGGTATCTGCCGAGCAAACGCGACCTTCCCGCAGGCGCGGTTCGCGCCGCGCAGAAACTTGCCCGCCACATAGCTGGCGCAGACCGCCCTGTTCTGCGTACCGTGGGTGTGTGCGTGACCATCTACCACCTGGCTTGCCGCCGGATCCCTTCGCCGGAGACCCCTCCGACCCGTCCGCCGCGCTCGATGCCATCGAGCCCGGTGAGCCGCTGGATCCCCACGAGCGCCTCGCGGTCGAGGAGGATCTCGCCGATCTCGCGGTCTACGAGGCCCTCCTAGGGCACCGCGGCATCCGCGGGCTCGTGGTCAGCTGCGAAGACTGTAGACAAGATCACTATCACGACTGGGACATGTTGCGCGCCAACCTGTTGCAGCTGCTGGTCGACGGTACGGTGCGCCCGCACGAGCCCGCCTACGACCCGACGCCGGAAGCGTACGTCACCTGGGATTACTGCCGGGGCTACGCGGACGCCTCGATGAACGAGGCCTTCCACGGCGACGGCTTCGACGGTTTCGACAGCTGAGCGGTCCAGTCGCACACCCGAACACAGCGCGGCGCTCCCGAATACAACAAAACGCCGACCAATCGGGTCGGCGGTCGTTGTCTGGATTGTTTCCGGCTAGTTGGTACCCGGCAGGCTGGGCACGTTCGGAATCGTGAACGTCGCGGTGGTACCGGGAATCGACGGCACCGTCTGCTGCGGCTGCGTGGGAATCGTCACGTCTCCACCGGCGGTGGGTGTGACCTGGGTGGGCGGGGTGACGATCGTCGTCGTCGGCACCGCCGTCGACGGCACCGTGGTCGGTGCCGTCGGAGGTTCCACGTCCACCGGGGACGGCGTGGTCGGCAGTGTCGCCGAAGGCTCCGGCGTGGTCGAGCTCTCGGAGCCCGACGACGAACGCGGATCCGGCTTGGTCGTGGATTCACCACCGGGCGTCACCGGCGCGGTAGTGATACTCGTCACCGGGGGCGGGGTGGAGGTGCTGCCGGTGGGATCAGCGGGATCGGTGGGCGGGTCCAGCAGGGCCGCGAGACGAGCACCTTCTGCCGAGGAGACACGCAACTCATTGACCAGCCGCTTCCACTCGGTATCCAACTCGGCCTTCTTGCCCGAATCGCTGACCTGGTCGACAGCATCCTTGGCCTTACCCAATTGCGCGGCGGCCTGAGTCGGATTCGACTTGTCGATCGCCTGCTGTGCTTCACCCATCGGGCCGACGGCCCGATTCACCACGGTGGTCTGGGCCTGTTCGCTGAACACGACCTCTTTGACCTTCCACAGCGGATTTCCGGGCTCGGCGTTGTAGGAGAAAGCGGTAACGCCACCGAAGACCAGCGCGAGAGCGGCGGCGGTCCCGAGTATCGGTCGCACCAGGCGCAAATGCCCGCCTGCCTGGGCGCCGACGCGCACTTTTCGCGCGCCGATTTCCTGGTTCACCGCCGCGGCGACCTCGTCCAGATCCGGGCTGCTGGGCAGCGGCGGCGCGAGTAGTTCCGCGCGCCAGTCCGCCAGCAGCGTCGCGAGCTGGAATTCCTGCTCACTGTCGGTCTGCACGGGGCCGTTGCCGGAGATAGCGTCGATCAGCGCGTCATCGTGGCGTACTGCCGCGATGTCCACCGGGCCGGATTCGCCGCCATTTCCCTCGGCGTAGGGACCGCTGTTTCGCGATCCACGTCGCGCCTTCCAGTCGCCCCGACCGCGCTCGCCATCCCTAGCCATACATTTCACCTGCCCTCGCCACTTGAGACTTGAGTTTCGCGAGTGCCCTGTGCTGGGCGACTCGTATCGCACCCGCCGTACTGCCCACGGCGACTGCGGTTTCTTCTGCTGACAAACCCATGACCAAGCGGAGGACCAGGATCTCCCGATGCTTTTCAGGCAACGTGGCGAGCAGACGGTTCATCTGCCTGCTCGCTTCCGATTCGAGAGCTCGCTGTTCCGGACCGTGGTCGGTGGATATGACATCTGGTACTTCGGCCATCGCCTCCGCCTTGTTACGGGCGGCGTTGCGATGGGCGTCGGCGACCTTGTGCGAAGCGATTCCGTATACGAAAGCCATGAAGGGCCGGCCCTGGTCTTGATACCTGGGCAAGGCGGTCATCACGGCCAGACATACCTCCTGCGCGACATCGTCGGCGGAGAGCTGTCCGCGCTCCGCGGCCCCGATCCGTGCACGGCAGTAGCGGACTACCAACGGACGGACCAGTTCGAGTACCTGAGCTAAAGCGGCCCTGTCGCCCTGCGCAGCGGCAGCGACGGCGAGGTCCAACTCTTCGCCCGTGTTCGTCATCGTCAGCGAGATTCCTGGCGTTACAAGTGGCACCGGTCAGATGACCCGCGCTTCCGCCCGACCGGCGGAACGGCTCTAACAATAGCGATAGACCGCGACCATCTGGGCAACACGGTGGGTTGTGGCGTCAACCGAGCTCAGCGAAAGTGCCCGCCACGACGGGAAATAACGTTTTCGCAGGTCTGCGCTTCGGTGGCGGCGGCGGAGTCGGACAGGCCGGTACGCAGCATGGCGCAAGCCCAGCGCAACGGCACCAGGCCGTGCTCGCGACACTGCGCGGCGACCAGCTCGGCGTTCGAGCGGGCGAGATCCGGCTCGCCGGAGGCGAGCTGTGCGGCCGCGCACAGCAGCCGGGATTTCACCTGGTGCCGCACCGAGGGCGCGGCCACGGCGAGCTCGAGTCCGAGTTCGGCCTCCTGGCGGGCGGTGGCGGCGTCACCACCGGCGAGCGCGGTTTCCGCGCCGACCCAGTGCCGGCGCAGCCGCGCCCGCCAGTCCGCGTCGCCCAGCGTCTGCTCGGTCCGCCGCAGCAGACGCGCGGCCAGGGCGAGCCGGCCGGTACCGAGCGCGTCGGCGGCCAGGCCGGTCAGCGCGTCGCAGACGGCCGCGGCGCGGCCCGGGGTCGCCGGGTCCAGTGGCAGCGCGAGTGCCGCGGCTCGGCCGTCGTAGGCGGATGCCGCGGCGTGCCAGCCGAGTTGACGGAGAAATGAACCCTCGGTGCTGGCGGCCAGCGACCGCAGCACCGGATCGGAGGTGTGCCCGGGCAGCCGGCGCAGTTCGGCTCGGGCCGCCGCGTAATACCCCTGACCGCCCAGGGCGACCGCGCGATGCCAAGAATCGAGCCCGTCTGAGGCAATCGGCAACTCGGCAGCGGCATGCCCCGGCGTGGCACCGAAAGCTGCCGTAGCGAGGACTTCAGAACGAGTATCCAGGGACGAAACCGGCGCGCGCACCGCGAAACCCTATCCCGGACCGCGACGACGCATCGCCACCCGGTCACGATTGCCGATCTGGCAAACATTCAGCATTTCCCGCGGCGTGCGTGTTTCTATCAGGTAAATCTCCGCGGACAATGCGCGAGTACCTGCGACGCATATTCACACGCGTTTCTCGCAATTAACCTGAACGCCCCGTTTCGGCCATCTCCATCGCCCCCGGCTCGAGCCGTCAGGGTGGCTCGGATCACCGCTCGAACAGTACAGCTACCGCTCGAGACGGGCGTCACAGGGGGGCAAAAGCCTTGCCCACCAGCGGAGATAGTGATGTTCAGAGGCCATGCCGAGGCCGAACGCGAACTAGTCAACCGAACAGTATTACCGGCAACGTCGTAAGAAGTAAACAGCTGGAAGGTTAAATCTCACCATTGAAGATTTCTCGAACCGGTGCGTCGAACTATTGACGGAATTTCGCGGCTGGACCTAACGTAGCTCATCGCCACGGTCGGCGCCGCGCGAAATTGCAGCGACCGAGATGGGCGAGCCTCGGTACACCACCGACCCGGCCGTGCACCGACCACTTTGCAGAACCAACTGCTCGACAATGCTGACGAGCTCGCGTCATGAGGAGTTCACCGTGCCAATGCCGACCCACCTACCGGGACCGAATGCCGATGTCTGGGACTGGCAGATGCGAGGGTCCTGCCGCGGACAGGACTCCGCGGTGTTCTTCCACCCCGACGGCGAGCGCGGTCGCGCCCGCACCGCGCGCGAGATGCGCGCCAAGGAGATCTGCCGCAGCTGCCCGGTGCTCATGCAGTGCCGCAGCCACGCGCTGAAAGTGAGCGAGCCCTACGGCATCTGGGGTGGAATGTCGGAGACCGAGCGCGAGATGCACGCCCGGCGCAATCGGCGTCGTCTGGCCGTGTGAGCTCGGCCGAGTTCGCTCCCATCCAGACGGCGCGGCGCGCCGAATGCCTAGCAAACAACCGGCCACTGCAACATCGTCGAGCAACGACGATCGCGTAGTTGTCGGCCCGGCGTTTCGCGATGGCTATCGGTGTGTCACGGCGTGTTCCTCAAGAACAGCCAGGCGTGTCGGAAGTTACCGCAAAGTCGCTGAGCCGCAGCCGGTTTCCCCGTGACCCCACCGGAAGGGAGTCGATAGCGGCCCGCTACGGTGGTGACCGATGACACAGAATGGAGCGTTGTGACGACGCGGCCGTCGGCCGCAGAAGGCGACTCGTACCGAAGAGAAGCCGTTCCACCCAGCGTGGATTCTGCGGTGTCGGCCCGCGCAGCCGAAAGCATCGAGCTCGCCGCCCTTTTGCATCGTTGCGGCAAGTCCGACCAAGAGGCTTTCGCAGAACTGTACGACCGGACGTGTGCGCGCGTTTTCGGTCTGGTGCTCCGGGTCCTGCATGACCCGGGGTACGCGGAGGAGACCACCCAGGAGGTCTACCTTCAGATCTGGCGTACCGCTGCCAGTTTCGATCCCGCCAAGGGGTCGGCGGTGACCTGGTTGATGACGCTCGCCCACCGGCGTGCGGTCGATCGAGTTCGCGCCGAGCAGGCCCATACTCAGCGCGAAGTCGCCTACGGGATACGAGTGCTCGGCAACGAGTTCGACGAGGTCACCGAAGAGGTGGAACGCAGGCTCGAACAGCAGGCTGTCCGACAAGGGCTGAGCACGCTCACCGAGACCCAGCGGGAGGCCATCTCGCTCGCCTACTACGGCGGGCGCACCTATGCAGAGGTAGCGACCCATCTTGGCGTAGGGTTACCGACCGTCAAGTCCCGTATTCGGGACGGACTCACTCGACTGAAGAAAAGTTTGGGGGTGACGTGAGATGAACGAAGGCCAGATCGATCTCGCGCACGCCGTCGCGCTCGGATCGATCGACGACGAAGACCACAATTCCGTACAAGAGCTGCTCGACAGCGAAGACCCCGCGCTACGCGCCGCGTTCGTCGCCGAAGTGCAGGACACCAGCGACGTCTTGGCGGCGCTGGCCGAGGTGACGGCAACGGCGCCGCCCGCCTCCCTGCGCGACCGCATCCTCGCGGGCGTCAACTCCAGACCGAGCCTGTAATCAACGCCCCGCGTCCAGCAGCGCGGATTGTCCTTACGCGATAACTGATTTCGCGGGAACATGGGTAACTCGCCGGGTACGGGCCAACCCTGCCATTCAATTCACCGCCAGCCGCCGACACGACTCGGGCACGCTCCCAAGTCTGGCCTGAAGTCGCGGAGAGGCGGGAAAGCCCCCTGGACACTTGGTCCAAGGGGCCTTCGCTGCGTTCGGTCTAGTGGGAATGACCGTGGTGGCCGTGGTCGTCCGCCTCTTCGGCGGGCTTGTCCACGACGGCGCTCTCGGTGGTGAGCACCATTCGCGCCACCGACGCCGCGTTCACGACGGCGGAGCGAGTCACCTTGACCGGGTCGACGACACCGTCGGTGAGCAGGTCACCGTAGGTGAGGGTGGCGGCGTTGAAGCCTTCCTTGCCCTCGCCGACCTTGCTGACCACGACCGCGCCGTCCAGGCCCGCGTTGGTCGCGATCCAGAACAGCGGTGCCTCCAGGGCCTTGCGGACCACCTCGACACCGACCGCCTCGTCGCCGGACAGCGACTCGCGCAGCTCGACCAGCTTGGCGGCCGCGTGCACCAGCGCGGTGCCGCCACCGGGCACGATGCCCTCCTCGACCGCGGCCTTGGCCGCGCTGACCGCGTCCTCGACCCGGTACTTGCGCTCCTTGAGCGCGGTCTCGGTGGCCGCGCCGACCTTGATCACCGCGACGCCGCCGGCCAGCTTGGCCAGGCGCTCCTCCAGCTTCTCCCGATCCCAGTCGGAATCGGTCGCCTCGATCTCGCGACGCAGCTGCGCACCGCGGGCCGCGATGTCCTCGGCGGTGCCGGCGCCATCGATGATGGTGGTGTCGTCCTTGGTGACCACGACGCGCCGTGCCTTGCCCAGCACCTCGAGCCCGGCCTCACGCAGCTGGATGCCCAGATCCGGGTTCACCACGGTGCCCGCGGTGACCACGGCCAGGTCATCCAGGAACGCCTTGCGCCGGTCACCGAAGAACGGCGCCTTCACCGCGACGGCCTTGATCGTCTTGCGGATCGCGTTGACCACCAGCGTGGACAGGGCTTCGCCCTCGACGTCCTCGGCGATGATCAGCACGGCCTTGCCGCCCTCGGCGATCTTCTCCAGCAGCGGCAGCAGGTCCGGCAGGGAGCTGATCTTCTCGCGGTTCAGCAGGATGTAGGCGTCCTCCAGGACAGCCTGCTGGGTGTCGGCGTCGGTGACGAAGTAGGGCGAGAGGTAGCCCTTGTCGAACTGCACGCCCTCGGTGACGACGAGCTCGGTCTGCAGCGTCGAGGACTCCTCGACGGTGACCACGCCGTCCTTGCCGACGGTGGTGAGCGCCTTGCCGACCATTTCGCCGATCTCCTCGTCGCGCGAGGAGACGGTGGCGACCTGGGCGATGGCCTGCTCACCGGAGACCGGGGTGGCCAGCTCCAGCAGCGCGGCCGAGACCGCGTCGGCGGCCAGGGCGATGCCCTTGCCGACCGTGATCGGGTTGGCGCCGGCGGCGATGTTCTTCAGGCCGCCGCGCACCAGCGCCTGGGCCAGCACGGTGGCGGTGGTGGTGCCGTCGCCCGCGACATCGTTGGTCTTGGTCGCGACGCTCTTGACCAGCTGCGCGCCCATGTTCTCGAAGGGGTCCTCGAGCTCGATCTCACGCGCGATGGTGACGCCGTCGTTGGTGACGGTCGGGCCGCCGAAGGCCTTCGCGAGCACCACGTGGCGACCGCGCGGGCCGAGGGTGACCTTGACGGCGTCGGCGAGCTTGTCGACACCGCGTTCCAGAGCCCGGCGAGCCTTCTCGTCGAACTCGATCTGCTTTGCCATAAGTCTTATTCCTCTGGGTTCAGGAGCGCCGGAAACGTGTGCTGCCCCGGCCCCGCGCAGCGGAAACCGGGGCAGCACACGTTTACTGGGTCACTTGGTGACGACGGCCAGCACGTCGCGCGCCGACAGGATGAGGTACTCCGCACCCTGGTACTTGATCTCGGTGCCGCCGTACTTGCTGTAGATAACGGTGTCACCCTCCTTGACGTCGACCGGGATGCGGTCGCCCTTCTCGGAGACGCGTCCCTCGCCCACGGCGATGACGGTGCCCTCCTGCGGCTTCTCCTTCGCCGTGTCGGGGATGACCAGGCCGGAGGCCGTCGTCGTCTCGGCCTCGTTGGCCTGGACGAGGATCTTGTCCTCGAGCGGCTTGATGTTCACGCTCGCCACGTTGAGCCCTCCACTTTCAGGGGATTTATGCGCCGGACTGTTGTCCAGGCGCATCGGTTCGGTCATGGTGCCGACCCTGCGCACAGCCCCGTCGTCGCGGGTGCCGGAACCCTGCTCAGATGTCCGCGGTGGCACGGCATCAGTGCCGACTAGCACTCTATACAGCAGAGTGCCAGCGCTCAAGGGCGGGGGAGTGCCAACGTCGCAAATCGGCAATATGACATGGGGAATCTGAGGGCTTTCCATTAGTTCGGGAAAACTGTAACGTTCGGATAACGGATTGTGACAGTATGGACGACGGTCGCTTGTCCGGCAGCCAGCTTCGTCTCGAACCGGCGTCGCCCGAGCACCTTTCGCGTTACCGAGCAGCCCAGCGTTACCACCATCTTCACAGCGTCAACCAGCTTCACCAGAGGGCAAGTCCACACGTGAGCCAAGGCCGTCACCCCCACCGCACCCGGATCGAGGGCCGACCGGATCACGAGCCCGGAGCAGCGCGCCACGCGACGGTCCGGCAGCCATTCGAGATGGTCGGGGACCATCCGCTCGAAGGGAGGTGAACACATGCGAACGTCTCTTGGCATTTCCGCCGGGAACGAGGTTGTCTGCTCGGCGCTTGTCGCCACCGCGCCCAACGGCGCCCAAAGCTTCGACTACCGTGTCGTTTCCGCCGACGCGGCCCATTCCGACCTCGGCGATCTGGTCGCCTCCTCGATCGAGCTGATGACCACTCAGCTCCCCTCCGCGCAGCACGTGTCCTTCGACATCGCCTGGCCCACAACACCGGTCGGGGTCGGCTTCAGCAGCAGGCCCGCCCCGAGCGCCGCGGTGTCCCGCCCGACCAATGTCGCCGTCGCCTACCGCAGCAAAGAGCAGGCCCAGGTGATCCGCTCGGCCACCGGCAAGCAGCGCGATCTGCGGCTGGTCCCGGAAAGCACCGCGGCGCTGACCTTCCTGCGGCACACCGGCCTGCTGGACCGCTACGAGACCGTCGCCATCATCGATCTCGGAGCCACCGGTCTCAGCGTCACCGTCGCCGATCAGGCCGACGGCGCCGTGCTGCGCACCGAGCGCACCACCACGATCAGTGGCAACGCCATCGACGAACTCATCTACCACCACCTGGTCGACCTGCACTACGCCCGCCGCGGCACTCGTCCCAACCGCGGCATGCTCACCAACCGCGGCCGCGCGGCCAAGGAACACCTCTCGGTCACGCCCGCGGTCACCATCGACCATGTCGCCGGTCGCCCGCTCAAGCTGACCAGAGCCGACTTCGAGGAACTGATCGCCGACCTGCTCGACGATCTGGCCGAGTTCACCGGCTCGGTGTTCGCCAGAGCACCACGGCATCCGCAGGCGATCGCCGTCATCGGCGGCGGCGCGAACATTCCGTGCGTGCTGGCGGTGCTGGCCGACGAGTTCGCGGTGCCGGTGCTCAGCGTCGACGATCCCGAGGCGGTCATCGCCAAGGGCGCCGCACTGGTCGCGGACGCGGCGCAGCCGTCGATCCTGCCCGCGCTGGGCAACGACGCGCCGGTCGGCACGTTCACCAAGGTGGTCGGCACGCTGGCGGGCGCGATCGTCGTGGTCGGCTTGGTCGTCGGCTACGGCGTCAAGACCCTCGCGCCGACCTCCGACGACGAGGTCTCCCCCGCCGGCACCACCAACAGCTCACAGCTGACCAGCCCGCCGACGACACCGCCCAGCACCGGCGTCCCGCGCACCGGCAATATCCCGCCGGTCACCCAGGACCGCAGCACCCCACCCTCCGGCACCGGTTCCACCACCGTTCCGAGTTCGCCGCAGTCCACCACACCGCAGCCCACGCTCCGCCCCGATCCCAATCTGCCGCCGATCCCCTTCCCGGAACTCCTCGGTCCACTGCTGGGCACCCAGCCGACGCCTACCCCGGCACCCGGAAACAGCACACCCCCGCCCCCGACCACGGGCCCGGCACACACCAGGATCCCGATCCCGCTGCCGCACAACAATTCCGGCTCGTCCAACGGCCGTTGAGCTTCACGATCCGGCCAGCGCCAGGAAGACGGTGGGGCTGATGGTGATCAAGGTGCGGTCGACCGGCGGCGGATCAGCGTCGACGCGGAGGTATTTCTCGCGGATCCGCGCGGTCCACTGACCGTTGTGGTCGGTCGCGAGTTCGGCGTCGCCCAGGATCCGGATCTGCCGGTTGGGGCGTCGGCCACCGCGGCGGTCGAGTTCGCGATCGACGACCAGGCCGACGCGCGGGTTCGCGTGAATCCGGCGCACGTGCGGGCGGCCCGGGCGACTGGTCAGCCGGAACGCCGAACCGTCCCACAGGAACCAGATCGGGGTGATGTGCGGGTAGCCCGCCGGATCGAGGGTGGCCAGGTGAGCGACGGCGTCGTCGGCCAGCAATCCTGCGATCTCGGCCTGGCGGAGCGGTCGCATACTTCCGCACCTCCCGACTCGAATATTCGAACTCATGTTCGATTCTAGCTCGAATCGGCGTGCGAATCAGCCCACGCGGCTGACCGATACCGGCAGGCCCGGATCGGTGGCCACCGTCAGTGGCGAGGGCGGCGCACCGCCCGCGATGACGTGGGCGCCGAGCGCCGCGATCATCACCCCGTTGTCGGTGCACAGTCGCGGCTTGGGCACCCGCAGCGTCAGCCCCGCCGCGGCACAGCGCTCCTCCGCCAGCGAGCGGATCCGGGAATTCGCGGTGGCGCCGCCGCCGAGCACCAGCGTGTCGACGCCGACGTCCTGAGCCGCGCGCACCGCCTTCATGGTGAGCACGTCGGCGACCGACTCCTGGAACGAGGCCGCGATGTCGGGGATCGGCAACCGCTCCGGCGTGATGCCTTGACGCTGAGCCGCTTCGACATGCCGGGCGACCGCGGTCTTGAGCCCGGAGAAGGAGAAGTCGTAGCGCGGGTCGCGCGGCCCGGTCATGCCGCGCGGGAACGCGATGGCCTTCGGATCGCCGGACTGTGCCGCCGCATCGAGCGCGGGACCGCCCGGATAGCCGAGGCCGAGCAGGCGCGCGACCTTGTCGAACGCCTCCCCCGCCGCGTCGTCGACGGTGCTGCCGAGCTCCCGGATCGGCTCGGCCAGATCCTCGACGTGCAGCAGATGGGTGTGCCCACCGGACACCAGCAGCGCCACACACGGCGGCATCGGACCGTGCTCGAGCGTGTCCACCGCCACGTGCCCGCCGAGATGGTTCAGCGCGTAGAAGGGGATATCCCAAGCCGCCGCATACGCTTTCGCGGCCGCGACCCCGACCAGCAGCGCACCGGCCAGGCCCGGGCCGATGGTGACGGCGAGCGCGTCCGGCTTGGTGATGCCCGCCGCGGCCAGCGCCCGGCGCATGGCGGGAACGATGGCCTCCAGGTGCGCGCGCGAGGCGATCTCCGGGACCACGCCGCCGAAGCGGGCGTGCTGGTCGACGCTGGAGGCGACCTCATCGGCGAGCAGCTCGCAGGTGCCGTCGTCGTGCCGCCGGACGATGCCGACTCCGGTCTCGTCACAGGAGCTTTCGATGCCCATCACGATCACGACAGCACCTCGTCCGGTAGCGGCAGCGCCGAGAGTTCGGGACGGCGCATGGTGTACGCGTCGGCGCCGCTGGGATGGTAGTAGTTCTTGCGCAGGCCGATGATGTGGAACCCGTGCTTGGCGTACATGGCGATGGCGGGTTCGTTGTCGGTGCGCACCTCGAGGAACACCGGGCCGCCGCGCTTGCCCGCCTCGGCGAGCAGCGCCTCCAGCAGCAGGGTGCCGACACCACCGCGATGACACACCGGGTCCACGCCGATGGTGTGCACCTCGGCCTCGGGGTGTTCGGCATCGCCGAGCAGCGCGATACCGGCGTAACCGACCATGCGGTTCCGCTCGTCGCGGGCGGTGATGTAGCGGTTGTGCGTGGCCGCCAGCTCCGAACGGAACGCGACGGCGGGCCACGGATCGTCCTCCGGGAACAGCAGCTGTTCGAGTTCCACGCAGCGATCGATGTCCTCGACGGTCATCGCTTCGATTCGGACCGGCCCGGGACGGGTGCCTGGGTTCACCGGCTCATGCTCCCTTGGACCTCCGGCCGGGGCAGGGTGCGGAAGGAGTTCTCGACCGCGTCGGGCCGGCGCAGATACAGCGGCACCAGCGGTTCGGGTTCGACCCGGGCGAGCACGGCCGCGGCGGCCACGGCGACCAGACCGGCCGCCGAGGGCGTCTCCACCGGCAGCACGGCCAGGTCGAAAAAGTCGACGTGCGAGGCCGATCCGGCGATGGCCGTGGCCTCGGCGGTGTCCAGCTCGCCCGGCTTGATCACGCCCGGCCCGGCCACCCGGACACCGTCGCGGTATCGCGCCCAATACACCTCGCGCCGGCGCGCGTCGGTCACGACGAGCAACTCGCGCCCCGGGTTGAGGTCGGGTGCGGCGTCGGCGGCGATGGCGTCCAGGCTGCTCACGCCGTGGACGGGGATGCCGAGCGCGTCACCGAAGGCGGCGGCGGTGGCCATGCCGACCCGCAGGCCGGTGAACGGACCGGGCCCGACACCGGCGACGACCGCGGCCAGCTCGGCCCTGGAACGACCTGCCTCGGTGAGACATTCGAGAATCTGCGGGGTCAGCACTTCCGCGTGCGCGCGAGCGTCCACCCGGACCCGCGAGGCGACGGTGCGCAGCCGCACCGCGCCGGTGGCGTCCTGCTCGAGTTCCACCAGTCCCGCCGTAACGGCCGGGGTCGCGGTGTCGACAGCTAGTACAAGCATGATTGCCCCAACGATACCGGGTGGTACCTCGCCGCGGTGCGGTGCTACCTGCTCGGCTCAGTCGAGCCGATATCGGCCCGGCGCTCCGTCATTGACGCAGGTCACTCCGGGCGCACAGGGTGTCGCGGGCCACGCCCCGGACCGATCCATTCCCAGACGGCCGTACGCACGTCGGACTCGGGTTCGCGGGCCAGCCGGACCAGCAGATGCCGGTCGGCCAGGTGCTCGACCACCCCGAGACCCCACTCCACCACGACGACCGCGTGATTCAGGTCGGTATCGAGATCCAGTGCGTCCAGATCGTCGAGGTCACCGCCGAGCCGGTAGGCGTCCACATGCACCAGGGCGATACCGCGTTCCCCGGCCCGGTGCTGCCTGGCGATGATGAAGGTCGGCGAGCTGACCCGGCCCAGTACCCCGAGCCCCGCGGCGATCCCCCGGGTCAGCGCGGTCTTTCCGGCACCGAGCGGTCCGTCGAGGACGACCAGGTCACCGGCCTTCAGGTCCCGCGCCAGCTCCCGCCCGAATGCCTCGGTGTCGGCAACCGTCGACAGCGCGCGCTGCTGCGTCACCATCGACCTCCGCTCCGTGTTCGTTCCCGTGTCGACCGGAGCCTACTAGCCGGAGTTCCGCACGGATTCCGCCGCGGCCGCGCGCGGCGAATCCAGCGCGCCGGCGCGGACCAGGAGATGGTTCAGCGCCTCGTTGACCACGTCCGGGAATTGCAGGTGCGGCATGTGAGCGGCATCACGGAGCAGGATCAGTTCGCTGCCGGGGAGATCGCGGTGCAGGGCACGGGAATTGCGGAACGGGATGACCAGATCATGCAGGCCGCTGATGATCAGGACCGGAATACCGGCCAGCGCCGGGAGCGCGGCCGACTCGTCGTGCAGTTCGAAGGCCTTCAGGAATTTGACGATGGTCTCGATCGGCGTGCGGTCGATCATCATCGTGGTGAAACGCGACAGGGTGGGGCTGACCTGGCCGTGATAGGAGCTCACGTGCAGGATCGGGCTGATCACGTGGCGGACGGTGGCGCGCCCGGCCTGCACCAGCGCCGGTGCGGTGTGCACGGCCAGCCGGAAGCCATCGATGGCGGGGTTGCGCAGCAATTGGGTCAGACCCGCGACGGTGACCTCGGCGGCGGCGGTCGAGAGCAGGCCGACACCGATCACCCGCTCGGCAAACAGGGCCGGGAATTGCGCGGCCGCGGCCAGCACGGCCATGCCGCCCAGCGAATGCCCCACCAGCACAACGGGTCCCGCCGGGGTGGTGGCCGCGATGACGGCGGCCAGATCGCGGCCGAGCTGAGCGACGGTACAGCTCTCGGTGCTCGGCGCCCCGGAGTCACCGTGGCCGCGCAGATCGAAGAACACCAGGCGCGCGCTTGCGCCCCAGCGCTTTTCGAGATCGCGGCGCTGAAAGTGGAAGGACTCCAGGCTGTTGCAGAACCCGTGCACGAAGATCACGGTGACCGGGGCATCGGCCGCGCCGCAGGTGCGGGTGGCCAGCGCCACGCCGTCGTCGGTGCGCACGGTGCCCGCGGGGTCCCGATCGAACAGGGCGAAATCCTCGTCGCGGTACTCGTCGCGGCGGGCGGGCCACAGCACGCGCGCGCCGATCCGCCGCAGCACGTGTGCCCCGGCCAGGGCGCCGACGACACCCGCCGTGGCCATCCCGCCCCGCATGACCCTGCTGCGATTCGCGCGTCGCGATCCCATCGACAACCTCTCAGACCCAGCCTGACTATCGCTCCGAGTCGAACACACGCGGTGTGACCGGACAATGTCGGGGGTCACAGCCGCGGCGCGGTCCCCGTGTGTCGACGTACGACTCGCCCCTTCGGCGCGCAGACGACCTCGTAGTGAATGGTGTCGAGCAGGTCGGCCCATTCCTGGGGATGCGGACCCTCGGGCCCGAAGAGGACGGCGGTGTCGCCCTCGGTCACCCCGGCGGCGTTGTCGCCGAGATCGACCACGAACTGATCCATGCAGACGCGCCCGATATTGCGACGGCGGGCGCCGCCCAGCCAGACCTCGAAACGGTTGCTCAGCGGCCGGAACACGCCGTCGGCGTACCCCGCGGGGATCAGCGCGACCGTGGTGTCACGCGGGGCGGTCCACTGGTGGCCGTAGGAAACGCCCTCGCCCGCCGCGACCCGCTTGACCAGCGCGACCTGGGCTTGCAGGGTCATGGCGGGGCGCAGGCCGAAATCGTCGGCGACGGGGCTGAGCCCGTACATGGCGATACCCGGGCGCACCATGTCGAAGACCAGATCGGGCCGGGTCAGCGTGGCGGCGGAATTGGCCAGATGCACCAGCTCCGGTTCCAGGCCGTGCGTTTTCGCGGTGGCGATCGCGGTGAGGAAGCGGTCGCGCTGCACGTCGAGGAACGGGTGCTCGGGCTCGTCGGCGTGCGCGAGGTGGGAGAAGATCGCGCGCAGGCGCAGCGTCCCCGCCCGGACGAGCGGCTCCAGCGCCGCCAGAACCACGGGGTATTCGGTGGGCGCGATGCCATTGCGGTTCAGACCGGTGTCCACCTTCAGCGAGACCGTCGCCGGGCCACCGGCGGTGCGGGCCGCGCGCTCGACCGCCCGCAGATGGCTCAGCGAGGACACGCCGATCTCGATATCGGCCGCGACCGCCGCGGCGAAATCGGCGTCGGAATTATTGAGCCAGCACAGGATCGGAGCGGTGATCCCGGCCCGCCGCAGCGCCAGCCCTTCACCGACCGTGGTGACGCCGAGCCCGGCTGCCCCGGCAGCCAGCGCGGCACGGCCCACCTCGACCGCACCGTGGTTGTAGCCGTCCGCCTTCACGACCGCCATCACCGCCGCGTCCCCCGCGTGTGCCCGCAGGATCCGCATGTTGTGGGCAATGGCATCCAGGTCGACGACCGTCTCCACTTGCGCATTCACAAGACCTGATCCTGCCATCCGCTCCCGGACGCCCATGCAGGTCATCGGGCCGCAGCCCGATTTGCCGATCCTCGAGCAGGTCGGTATGCCGGTGATCGATGACGCCGGAGGAGCGGCTGGCGCGCTGCACCCCGCGGGGGCCGGTTTCGGCAGCCGGCGAGTTCGGAACTATGCGCCCAATGCGCGCAGCGTTGCGATGGCGGGGCGCAAATGTGCCAGCAGCGGCGACGCGGAGATCGGCGCGGACGCTGGATTCGCTTCCTGCGCGGCGAGATTCGCCGCGAGGGCATGGGCGCGCGCGGCAGCGGCTGCTGCCCACCGCGGTTCCAGTCCGGCGGCGAGCAGTGCGCCGATGATGCCGGAGAGCACATCGCCGGAACCGGCTGTGGCGGCCCAGGAGCCTCCGGCCTCATTGACCAGCACGGGACATCCGGGTGCGGCGATCACGGTGGCGCGGCCCTTCAACAGGACTGTCAGGCACCAGGACTCGGCGAGATCACGAACCGCACCGACCCGATCGGAACCGATTTCGCGACCGGTCAGACGCGCGAATTCCCCCGCGTGCGGCGTGAGAATGGTCGGGGCGGAGCGGCCACGCACCAGGCCCGGATCCGCGGCCAGCAGGGTGAGCCCGTCGGCGTCGACCACCACGGGCAGATCGGTGGCGAGAATCTCGGCGAGACGCTTGTGTGCGTCGGAATCGATGCCCACGCCAGGGCCGTACACCCAGGCCTGGACCCGACCCGTCGACGAAATATCATCGCTGGCAACAACTTCCGGGAAGCGAGCGAGCACGTCGGCCGCACCGGTGCCCGCATAGCGCACCATGCCGGAGGTCGCCGCGACCGCCGCACCGGTGCACAGGACCGCGGCCCCGGGATAGGTCGCGCTGCCCGCGCAGACGCCGGTCACTCCTTGCGTGTACTTATCGTCGGTGGCGCGCGGGACCGGCCAGCGGGCGCCGATCGCGGCGGGTTCCAGCGCCGCCAAGCCCGGCTCGGGAAGCCGTAATCCGATGGGCACCAGCTCGATTCGACCGCACCAGGGCGCGGCGAGCGCGTGCACCGGTTTGTACGCGCCGAACGCGACCGTCACCTCGGCACGCACGGCCGGGCCATCGATCGCGCCAGTATCCGGATCCACCCCGCTCGGCAGGTCCGCCGCAACGATCGGGGCCTCGATACCCGCGACGAGTTCGGCGGCGTGTGGCCGCAGCGGGCCGCGACCCGAGATGCCGACTATGCCGTCGATCACGAGATCGGGCGCGCCAATCTCCTTCGCCACGCGTCCTCCGGCTTTGCGCAGCGCCGCAAGGCCTTTCGCATGCGCACGCTCCGGATTCGACAACACCGCCGACACCGCCACGCCCCGGCGGCGCAGGAACGCTCCGGCCCAGAGCGCGTCACCACCGTTGTCTCCCGACCCCACCAGCAAGGTGACCGATCGGCCCGCCACCCCACCGGTTCGCACCCGCAATTCCCCCGCCACCACATTCGCCAGCCCGAAAGCCGCCCGCCGCATCGGAACTCCGCCGGGCACCCGTGTGAACAACTCCGCCTCCGCGGAGCGCACCTCGTCGGCCGTGAAGTAGCCCCGCGCCTGCGACATCCGTTCGCCTCCCGATTCGGCTCCCTGACCTGGTTCGACCCTACCGGTGCGGCAACGGGGATTGCCGAATCACGGCCGGGTGCCCTACTGTTGGCCGCGTGACTGCCGGGTCGGCCTTGCGCCGCACACAGACGGGTATCCCGGCCGCTCGGTGATACCCGGGCGGGCCAGAGGCCCGCCGCCTCCTTCGCAATCCCCTTGCCCCACCAGGTTTCAGGGACCGAAAGGAGATGATTCTCATGTCCCAACCCGAATGGCCGGAATTCGTCCAGGCGCACAGCGTCGGCGGAGTCCTCGAAGGCGCGGTTGTCCAGATCGTCGCGTTCGGCGCGTTCCTCGAGCTGGCGCCCGGCATCCACGGGCTGCTGCACCGCAACGAATGGCCGGACTGGTCGAACGGCCCGGAGGTCGGTAGCACGCTGTCGGTACGCATCGTCGATATCGATGCCACCCGGCAACGCGTAGCCCTCGCCCCCGCCTAGTGACACGTGTGCGGAGGCAGACTCCACCTGCCTCCGCACACCGTCTCAGCGTAACCGCCGACTAGGCTTCGGGCTCATGCCATTCAGTCGCGTGCAGTCCTTGCGGGTCCTCGCCGGTTTCGCCATCGCAGCAACACTGCTGACCGGATGCGGGTCCGACGACACCGAACCCGCCGCGACCAGCACCACCAAGACCACCGCGACGGTGACCACGACCGCGGCCCCGCGCAGCACGGTGACCATCGACGTCGACGATATGAAGTTCTCCCCCGACACCGTCACCGTACGGGTCGGAGACACCGTCACCTGGAAGTTCGACGACAAGGTGCCGCATTCGGTGCAGGGCATCGGCGACAAGGCGATGGGCATCAACAGCCCGATCTTCGATCAGGGCGAATGGAGCTACACCTTCACCGCCGCCGGCACCTACCGCTACCTGTGCTCCCTGCATCCGGAGATGCGCGGCAGCGTCACCGTGAACTGACTATTCGACCGTGACCGACTTCGCCAGATTGCGCGGCTTGTCCACGTCGTAGCCGCGCGCCTGGGCGATCTCGGCGGCGAAAACCTGCAGTGGAATCGTCGACAGCAGCGGCTGGAACAGGGTGGGCGCGGACGGGATCTCGATCAGGTGATCGGCGAACGGGCGCACCGTGTCGTCGCCCTCCTCGGCGATGACGATGGTGCGGGCGCCGCGCGCCTGGATCTCACGAATATTGCTGAGCAGCTTGGAGTGCAGCACCGCACGCCCCTTCGGCGACGGCATCACGACGATCACCGGCAGGCCGTCCTCGATCAGCGCGATCGGGCCGTGCTTGAGCTCGCCCGCCGCGAACCCCTCGGCGTGCATGTAGGCGAGTTCCTTGAGCTTCAGCGCACCTTCGAGGGCGACCGGGTAGCCGACGTGGCGGCCCAGGAACAGCACGGTCGGCACGTGTGCCAGCTCGCGGGCGATGGCACGCACCTGCGGTGCCGTCTCCAGCACGCGTGCGACCAGCTTCGGCATCGCTTCGAGTTCGGCGAACTCGCGGGCCACCTCGTCGGGGTATTTGGTGCCACGCGCCTGAGCCAGGGCCAGACCGACCAGGTAATTGGCGGCGACCTGGGCCAGGAACGCCTTCGTGGAGGCCACTCCGATCTCCGGGCCGGTCCGCGTGTAGAGCACCGCGTCCGACTCGCGCGGGATCTGCGCGCCATTGGTGTTGCAGATGGCCAGGACCCGAGCCTTCTGCTCCTTGGCGTGGCGGACCGCTTCCAGTGTGTCGGCCGTCTCGCCGGACTGGGAGATCGCCACCACCAGCGTGGAGCGGTCAAGCACCGGGTCGCGATAGCGGAATTCGCTGGCCAGCTCCACCTCGACGGGCAGCCGGGTCCAGTGCTCGATCGCATACTTGGCCAGCAGGCCCGCGTGATATGAGCTGCCGCAGGCAACGACGAAGACCTTGTCGAATTCGCGCAGCTCCTGATCGGCCAGGCGCTGTTCGTCCAGGACGATGTGGCCGCCGTGCTCATCGGTGGTGAAATGCCCGATCAGGGTGTCCGCGACAGCGGCGGGCTGCTCCTCGATCTCCTTGAGCATGAAGTAGTCGTGGCCGCCCTTCTCGGCGGCGGCCAGATCCCAGTCGATCGTGAACGGGCGGGTCTCCACCTCGGGGTTGCCCGCGAAATCGGTGACCTGGTAGCCGTCGGCGGTGATCACCACGGCCTGGTTCTGGCCGAGCTCGACCGCCTCGCGGGTGTGCTCGATGAACGCGACCACATCCGAGCCGATGAACATCTCGCCCTTGCCGACACCGACGACCAGCGGCGTGTTGCGGCGGGCGGCGATGATCCGGTCCGGGTGGTCGGCGTGCGTGAACACCAGCGTGAACGCGCCCTCCAGCCGCTGTAGCACCGACAGCGCGCTCGCCTCGAAATCGCCCGCGGTCGGTCCCTCGGCGTAGGCCCGGGCCACCAGATGCACCGTGACCTCGGTGTCGGTGTCGCTGTGCAGCTCGACACCGGCCTCTTCCAGCTCTTTGCGCAGCGGCGCGAAGTTCTCGATGATGCCGTTGTGCACGACCGCGATCTTGCCGGTGGCGTCGCGATGCGGGTGCGCGTTGCGATCGGTCGGCGCGCCGTGGGTGGCCCACCGGGTGTGCCCCATGCCGGTCGTCCCGACGAACGCGTCGGCGCCGACTTCGGCCAGCTCAGCCTCCAGATTCGCGAGCAGGCCCGCCTTGCGTTCCACCGCCAGCGCGCCCGCGCCGTCGAGGATCGCCACCCCCGCGGAGTCGTAGCCGCGATATTCCATGCGGCGCAACGCGTCAACGACAACACCGAGCGCGTCCCGGTACCCGACGTAGCCAACGATTCCGCACATGGCTCACCAGAGTACTTATCGGATAACGTTCATGCCGTGTCGGCGTCTGTGAAATCGCTACTGAGCACCCTGACCAGCCGGGGACCGCACCGCGTGTTGCGCGGAAACCTGGCCATCGCAGGTCAACCCGGGGTGGTGTTCACGCCCGAGTCCGGTCGGGATCTACCGTGTGTCGCGTTCGGGCACGGTTGGCTGACCGGTGTGTCGCACTATCGCGGCACGCTGGAGCATCTGGCCTCCTGGGGCCTGGTGGTCGCCGCGCCCGACACCGAGCGCGGACCGATCCCGTCCCATCTGGGTCTGGCCACCGATCTGCTCACCACCCTCGACATCTGCACCGGTGTCCGTCTCGGCGACGGCACCGTGCGCGTGCATCCCGAACGGCTGGCCCTGGCCGGGCACGGCATGGGCGCCGGGGCCGCCGTGATCGCCGCCGCCCAGCGCCCGGTCACCACCCTGTGCGCGCTCGCCCCCGCACCCACCGCGCCAGCCTCGGAAACCGCGGCCTCCGCGCTGACCATCTCCGCTCTGGTCCTGTCCGGCGCCGCCGATATCGACAGCGTCAACTGCAACGCCATCCCCCTCACCGCCGCCTGGGCAGGCCCAGCCATCCTCCGCGCCCTCGACGGCGCCTCCAACAACGGCATTGTCGAAGGCCGCCGCGCCCTCGCCGCCCTCGGCGTCGGCAAATACGAGCACAAAACCGCCCGCACCGTCCGCGCCCTCCTGACCGGCTACCTCCTGCACCAGCTCACCGGCGACAAGAAATACCAGCCCTTCGCCGACCCGGAAGCCGTCATCCCGCACACCCAGGTCATCGACCCGAACGCACCGCAGGAAGAGGAGAAGCCGAAGGTAGGGATCGGGACGGTGGTGGGGTTGCTGCGGAGGTAGGGATTATCGCTTGATCAGTGCGGAATCGGCGAACAGTTCGTCAATTCGACCGACGTCGAGCGCTGAGCGCAGCCACCTCTCCAATTGATCCAAATCCTTGCAACCCGTGATCCGGTCCCGAATCTCGTCGGTCACCGTGAATCCCCGGGCGTCGAGGACAATCGAAGTAGCCTCGGCCAAGCCCAGCGCTATTTCCTTCACTCGGCCCATCGCACGAATCAGCGCCCGGCTGGGCACATCACCCTCCGCGATGTACTGGTCCCGGAAGTAGCAAACGAACCCACCGTCGTACTCGTTGATGAGGGCATCCAGAGGGTGGTTGCCACCAGAGATCTCGGTCATGTCTACCTTTCGGTCGGGGTCGCTCTCGAGCGAAGTCGTAAGCCGGCGCGGACAATCAAGGGTCGACCCCACTCCGTTTTCGGCTATGCCGGTAGCGTGGGCGATGTACTCGCGCGCGATGTCGCTACTGAGTCATTACAGAAGGTCAATACCGCGGCGGTGTGGTGCGCGGTCGGGGCGAGCACACACGCCCGTCCATGCTGCGGTACGACGGACTCGTATTCGGGTAGTTCGCAGCCGAGCGAGGTCAGCAACGATGCAACCAGAGCTGGCTGCTCGGTGAACATGTCGATGATCACTTCATGTGGCGCCGACGGCATACCGAACACCCAACGCTCATCGATCCTCCGCTCCGAATCGACCACGGCGCGTTGCATCGGACACGACCAACGCGCGGACTCGACATGCCAAAGCTGCTGCGTAATAGAGCAATCCGACGGCTACGGGTCGGGCCCAGCAGAATCTCGCCCCGGGTATCCCAGCACGGGTTGGGGGGCCTCATCTGGTGGCGAGTTGTCCACAGCTATTCGGCTATCCACAGATTTCCTGTCTCCCCAGGCCGCCGACACCGAGATGAGTCGGGTGTCGGTCACTCTGGGGGGCATGCGACCAGGGCTGGATGATGTGCGGGACAAGCAGTTCGGTGTGTTCGCCTTGTGGCAGGTGCTGTGCGAGTACACGCGTGGGGAGATGCGGGTACACGTGGATCGCGGTGAGTGGGTACGGGTGTTTCGCGGGGTGTATCGGGAGGCGGGCACGCCGTGTACGGCGCGGATGCGGGTCGAGGCGGCGCGGTTGTCGCTGGGGTTGCCGTCGGTGGCGGCTGGATATGGCACTGCGGCTGAGCTGCACGGGTTTTCGGGGCAGGAGCCCGCCACGCATGTGTTCGGTCCGCGATCGTCGCGAACCAGACGGCTGGTGGTGCATCACGATCGGATCGATCGCGCGGAGCTCGAACTGGTGCAGGGTGTGCTGGTCACCGGCATCGTCCGCACGGTCCTCGATGTCGCGCGAACAGCCGCCCCGTCGGTAGTGCTGGTGACGGTGCAAGCAGCGCTGCGACAAGGGGTTTCGCGGTCCGCGCTGCACGTCGAAGCCGCGCGGCACGAGCGCAGACTGGGCTGGGGCCGGGCGATCGAGCTGATCGAACGCGCAGCCGCGCAGACGTGTCGTCGGCGCATCGATATGCGGGCTTTCCGCAGCCGGTCGCCGTTGGCGGCGGAGCTGCGAATATTCGATTGCGACGCGGTATCTCGAGTTCCTACCATGGAATTACCGACGCGGGGTGGAGGCAACTAGGTCGCCCACCGGTCTCATAAGCCGGGTTATGCGGGTTCGAATCCCGTCCCCGCTACCAAGGGGAGCCGGGTCGCCGCAGGGCGATCCGGCTCAGCTCTGCGTGAGCTGCCCGTCCACCATGTGCCAGCGACGGGTGGCGCGCACCGAATCCAACATGCGGCGATCGTGCGTCACCAGGATCATCGTGCCGGTGAACGTGTCGACCGCCTGCTCCAGCTGTTCGATCGCGGGCAGGTCGAGGTGGTTGGTCGGCTCGTCCAGCACCAGCAGGTTCACGCCACGCGCTTGCAGCAGCGCCAGGGCGGCGCGCGTCCGCTCCCCGGGCGACAGGGTCGCGCAGGCCCGCGTGACATGCGGTCCCCGCAGCCCGAATTTCGCCAGCAGCGTGCGCACCTCGGCATCGGGCCAGTCGGGCATCTCGGCACCGAAAGTCGCCGCCAGCGCGCCATTCCCGTTGAACAGACCACGCGCCTGATCGACCTCGCCGATCGCCACACCGGACCCGAGTGTGGCAGTTCCGTTGTCCGGCTGAATCTTTCCGAGCAGCAGGCCGAGCAGGGTGGACTTTCCCGAGCCGTTCGCTCCGGTCAATACGATCCGGTCGGCCCAATCCACCTGTGTCGTCACAGGTCCCAGCGTGAAATCGCCACGCGTGACCATGGCGCGCGACAGTGTCGCCACCACCGCGCCGGAGCGCGGAGCCGCCGCGATCTCCATGCGCAGCTCCCATTCCTTGCGCGGCTCCTCCACCACCTCCAGCCGCTCGATTCGCCGCTGCGTCTGCCGTGCCTTGGCCGCCTGCTTCTCGGTCGATTCCGCGCGGGCTTTGCGGCCCATCTTGTCCGAGTCCCCGCCCTTGGCCTTGCGGCGCACATTCCGGACACCGTGTTCGAGCCAGTTGCGCTGCATCTGCGCCCGGGCCTCCAAACCCGCTTTGGTGTCGGCGTATTCGTCGTACGCCTCGCGCGCGTGCTGCCGGGCGATCGCCCGCTCGGCCAGATACGACTCGTACCCGCCGTCGTACACCCCTACCTGCCGCTGTGCGAGATCCAGCTCCACGATCCGATTCACGGTGCGCGCCAAGAACTCCCGATCGTGGCTGATCACCATCAGCGGAACCCGCACCCCGGTGACGAACTGCTCCAGCCGCGCCAGCCCGTCCAGGTCCAGGTCGTTCGTAGGCTCGTCCAGCAGCAGAATGTCGAAGCGCGACAACAGCACCGAGGCCAGACCGGCTCGCGCCGCCTGCCCGCCCGACAGGCCGGTCATCGGCGTATCGAGTCCGCCGGCCAGGGATTCGGCGAGACCGAGTTCGGCCGCCACCTCCTCGGCCCGCTGCTCGAGGTCCGCGCCGCCCAGCGCCAGCCAGCGCTCCAGGGCGGGCGTGTAGTCGTCGTCGCCGCCGTCGGCCAGGCGCTCGGCCGCCGCGTCCATGCGCTGCTGGGCCGCGGTGACTCCGGTGCGGCGACCCAGGAATTCGAGCACGGTCTCACCGGCGACCCGCTCCGGTTCCTGCGCCAGATACCCCACCGTCGCGTCCGGCGGGCTCAATGTGATGCTGCCGGTCGGCGCGTCGCGCTGCGCCAGCATGCGCAGCAGCGTCGACTTGCCCGCTCCGTTCACACCGACCAGGCCGATCACATCGCCGGGTGCGAGGGTCAGATCGAGGTCGTCGAACAGCGTCCGCTCACCGTGTCCGGCGGACAGTCCGCGCGCATGCAGAGTGGTACTCACCAGGGCATTCTGCCGGTTGCGGTGATCGGTCCGGTAATCGAGGTTCAGGGTCCACCCTGAGCCCGCAGGTCGCGGAAATCAGGGTGCGGATCCGGCGGAGGACCGATGTCGGGCGGCTATCTCCGGAGGACAGTGGATGTCACAGCGACCGAAAGGAAACACCATGACCGCCCCCGCCCGCCGCCTCACCCGTTCCACCCACGACAAGTGGATCGCCGGAGTCTGCGGCGGTCTCGCCGAGTACTTCGGCTGGAGTCCCGCTGTCGTGCGGCTGCTGTTCGTGCTGTCCTGTCTGCTGCCCGGCCCGCAGTTCGTGCTGTACATCGTGCTGTGGCTGGTCATCCCGAAAAAGTGACACTCCCCACCGAGGCGGCACAGCCACGCAGATCGCGCGCTGTGTCGTGCGGTGCGGATCTGGATAAGGGGCTGCGCCGCACGCTCGCGGATGACAGGATGGAGTGACCCGCACGTCGCGGGTACCGGCATCCACAGTCCGTCGAGGAGGAGTCCATGGTCGTCCCGGGTGAGTTCTCCGGTCTGGATCTACCCACAATCGATGCCCATACCTCCCTCGACGGGCTCGGCGCCGTCGAGCTCGACAATCCCACCCAGGACATCAACGGCGACGGCTACCTCGATTCCATCACCACCACCGGTGAGGAGTCGATGCAGGTCTGGTCCGATTTCGATCACGACGGGATCGCCGATCACGTCAAGGTGGTCGAGAAGGACGGCGATTACGCGGCCTGGGAATTCCATCAGCACCCGGACGGCACCCAGGAGTGGGTGCGAACCGATCAGGGTTCGCTGGGCAAGTAGTTCCGGAACCTGGCCGGTCGCACCGGCCAGGTTCGTTCAGTTCGGTATGGGTGTGGTGGCCAGCGGAGCCGGCGTGCTGGTTGCCTGCTCTCCGGTTTCCAGCGGTCCCGCGATCGCGTAGACACCACCCGTCATCCGGCCGCGGTCTACTTCCAGAATCGACAGCAGTACCTTCTCGACCGGCACCGACGCCGGAAATGCCCCGGGCGCAATGGTATTCACCCGCACGCCGAATTCTTTGAACTCCACGGCCAGGTGCCGGCTCAGATGATTGAGCGCCGCCTTCGACGCGCTGTACAGCGCCTGCCCGCCCTCATAGATCTCCGAGCCCGACATGCTCGAGACGTTGACGATATTGCGATTGCGCGCCAGGTTCGTCTCGCGATCATGCATCCAGCACCGCTGCGCCAGCCGCGTCGCCAACCGCAGCGGCACAGCGACATTGGTGTGGAAGTGGTTGTCGAAGTCGTCGAGCGCGTTGTCGCCGTCGACCAGTCCCTGCCCGTGAAATGCCATGTGCGCGGCATTGTTGATCAGCAGATCCACCGTGCCGAACCGGGCCAGCGCCAGATCGACCACCCGTTCCACTTCCCCCGGCTCGTTCAGATCCGACCTCAGCAGGTACACCTGTGAATTGTTCTCCGGCAGTTCGGCTTCCGGATCGAACGGATCGATGAACCATTCATACTGCGTCGGCACCCCCGGCGTCCGACCGCGATGCACGGCCACGATGTCGTACTCGGTGTACAGCGCCTGACAGAACGCGTTCCCGAGCAGCCCGCCCGCCCCGGTGATCAGCGCGACCTTACGGTCACCCAGCACCCGTCCACCGTTCGCCACTGTCGATCTCCTCCCCATCGTGCAAGCCGTTCGATCTTAGGGTCTGAGCGCTGCGGATTCGACTCCAGCACCGCTATACTCGGCACAACGGTCCCCGCATCCCGTGCCCTTTCGAAGGGCAATCCCGGGCCGCAGGCTGCGATGATCCGCGCGTTCCCGCGCGGATCATCGGAACCTGCGAATGCCTACTCGGAGCGCTCGGCCATCGATGCCAGCAGAGCTTCCTTCAATCGCTGCGGATCCGACCCGAGCAACTGTGTCACCGGGCTGTATATCCGCAGTACATCGGCCTCGAGCATGCGTGCGCGGGTCGCGTCGTCCGGAATCCAGGATTGGAAGTACGCTCGCGCTTCCGTCCAGTCCCCGCTCGCCGCTGCCCGGTGCACCAGGTCTCGCGAGCGCAGCATGAATTGCAGCTGGATCGGCAGGCTCGGGTTGTCCCACCAGTAGTTCGAGAACTCGCCGTGATTGCTGAACTTCGCCACCCAGCTGTCGAACGACGAGTTCGGATAGTGCAGGATCACGGGCCCGACCGCCCAGTGATGCTCACCTTCGTAGTCGTGGAATTCGTGGATCCCGGCCCGCACGCCGGCCGATGCGCGGACCGCGCTCTTGCCGTTGCCGTAGGCCATGAAATCGCTTCGCCCGTTCACTCGGAACAGCGTGCACTCGGCAAAACAGTTCTCGGGTTCCTGCTCGACCGGCACCGCTTCGTGGTTTGCGAAGCTCACCTGCCCGAGGTGGTCCTGCTGCCGCCAGGCCCCGTCGCTCTCGTCGTAGAGCAGCTCATCGGTGTCGATCGCCGCGACCCAGTCCACGCCGTGCTCTGTGGCATACATTACAGCGGCCTGGGTATTGGCCATGATCCGCCGCATGACCGCCGACGGCGAATTGTCCTGCCGGTCCCCGGCCCCCACGCGCAGCAGCACCCGCCGCTCCCCGATCACTTCCTCGAACAGCGGCCGCTTGTCCGGATCGTCCAGGAAAATCATGATCAGCTCGGCCTGACGCAGATGAAAGTCCAGCCAGAACCCGAACCCAGGACTCGGGTCCAGCATCGTCGAACAGATGAGAAAGCGGTTGCGCGCCCCCGGCGCAGACTTCACGGACACGGGGCGATCGTAACCAGTCGATTGAACCTTGCGCCCCGGCCCAGTAGATTTCCGGAACATACACCTCGGCCGGCGCGTGACCTCGGATTCGAATGGAACCGATCCGAGCTCGCATACGTCGAAGGTAGTAGGGCCACATTCGGCGAACGCGATGGAGTCGGTGCCGGGAGCCAGAAAGGGGAGACGATCATGGGCTGCGCGCGTGGGACGCACGACAGGATGGAGGACGATCCATGTCTACGTTAGATGTCAGTACGGCCGATCTGACGACACTGTCGAACGAGATGAAGCGTTCGGGCGGAGCGGTCGCCACGGAGATCACGAACATCAAGAACAACCTCTGGGGTACCGGCACCCACAACGGGCAACGTGAATCGGGGAAGAACTATCAGAAGCAGGGGGAAGAAGCCAATGCCGCGCTGGAGCGGGTGGCTTACTGGTTGGCGCATTGGAGCACGGCGGTGAAGTCCACCGGCAGCGCTCTCGGTCAGAGCGCGATCGCTTACTCGAATACCGACGCGCTCAATGCCAAGAAGGTCAGCGAGCTGTCCTGATGGAATTCGGAAATCAACTGCCACGGATGAATTGACCGAGTAGGGACTATGGCCGAAGCAAATGTTGACGACATCCTGACAGCTGGGAACCGGGGGCTGGAGTACTGGAGGCAGTTTCATCCACATTTCGTGAAACTGTGGCCGGGCGAGTGCCAGTACACGGTCGCGCAGCTGGTCGACCGGTACCACGAACAGCAGGGCATGAACCTGGTCAAGCTCAATACGACGCTGGAAGCCCTGAAGAAGGCTAAGACAGTCGCCGATCAGGAGATCACCAGCCAGCGCAATGTCGTAGGGCGGCTGCCGAACGTGTGGAGCGGCAACGCTTCGTCCAACGCGCAGAAGATGATCTGGGAGCAGATCGGACTCGCCGAAGCGGATGTGACGAAGTTGCAGACCGCGATCAATGCGATCGGAACCTTCATCAACGACACCAAGACCGCCGTCGACACCAAAGCAGAATTCACTCTCGCTCTACTCAAAGAAGTCTGGGTGGAACGCGTCGCGGTCGAATGGAAGACCGGGCAGAATTTCAGCGGCCTCGAGGTGAAGATCGACGGAAAAGACGCCGATGCCGTCGCGAAGATGATCGATATTCGTAACGCAAAAGAGTGGTTGAGCTACGACCAGATCTGCTGGGTGTACGACAACTTCCCGGAAACCAAGTCGTTGATGGACGACCCTGTCCGCAAGACTTACAAAGACGGGGAGATGAACAAGCTCGACTCGGAGGATCTGGCGAATGCCAAGGCCGGGAATTATGACTGGAAAGTCAATAATGCCGAGATAGCCCAGACGGCGGTCAACCGGTGGCTCGATACGGTTTTCAAATCGGACTTTTCCGGCAAGCTGTCGAAGTATGTCCAGATGTGCACGGATGTAGACACACTCATCGCGTCGCACTACACGACGATGAAGAACTCGCTGGACCCACTCGACCGCGACGCCTATCCCCAGCCCGCTGGTACCCCGTCGTCTCCCGCGCCGTCCGCGCCGGGCCCATCCCCTGCGTCACCGAGCCCCACCTCGCCGAGTCCGACAACACCCAGCCCGACCACGCCCAGTCCAACTGCTGGTGTCCCGACATCTGGAACACCTGTCTCGGGAACCCCGTCATTTGTCAACACCGCTCTCAGTGGCTTGGCTTCCGCCCTCACTACCGCATTGTCGTCGGCGGCGACTGCGATGACCACCCTGGCCTCGAGCGGCTTGACCACGCTGACCAGCACAATCTCCGAAGCCATCGAAGACTTGACCGAAGAGGTCAAGAACGGCAACACCGACGGTGAGAAGAAGGGGACCTCGGCCGAATTCACTATCGACGGAAAACAGTACAAACTCGAGGTCGGCGCGGACGGTCAGCCGAAACTGGTCGAGACCAGCCCGGACGGCAAGACGCACGAATACAGCGTGAAGCTGGACGCCAACGGCAATCCGATCATTTCCGACGAGGAGAAGACATCCGAGCCGGGCACTCCCAGTACCGGAACTCCGAACGCGGGCACCCCGAACACGGGAACCCCCAATACTGGATCTCCGCCGTCCGCTACGCCCACTCCCAATGTGACGGTGCCACCGGCTGCTACGAAGAAGGCCACCGAGGATGGCGAGCACACGCCGAAGACCGCGCCGGTCGCCGGCGAGCAGCAGCCTGCACCGGTCCAAACCGGTGCCGAGTTGTCCGAGGCGGGCCCGCTGTGATCGGTCAGGGCGAGCCGAAAATGGTTGAGGTGTAGTGGCGATGGACTATGTGCGGCAAATGGAGTACGCCTTCGAGGATTTCCGGCGACGCTCACGAGCGAATCTCGCGGAACTCGAAGAGCAGCAGCGAGAAACCCGGGATGCCTACAACAGGGCGGTCGAGCAGGCGTTGGCTGATGCGCGTCGATTCCGTGAGGAACACGCGGAGGAGATCGAGGCCGCTCGCGCAGCGGAGGCGGAGCGGGAACTACTCGAGGTCGAGGCACGCGCCGAGCAGGAAAGGCTCGAAGCCGAAGCTCGTGATCAGCGCGATTCCATTGCGCGGTCCGCGTTGTCCCGCCAAACCCAGGGATACGAAGCACCCAGCGATGACGATGAGTGGGACGACCCGGACTCTCAGTACTACCGCCGCGACAGCTGGCTCGTTTAAAACCATTGGGGCACAAAAGAAAATGGCATTGAAGCTGGATAACGACTGGCAGCATTGGCTGGCCGAGAACGTCGAGCGTGGTTGTACCGCCGAGACGATTGTCACCGCGATGGTGGGGGCGGGGTTCACCGAAAGCGCGGCCGAGGCGGCCGTGAAGCGGGCGCTGGGGGGTGAGACCGCGCAACCTGTTGCGCGGGAGGCCAATCCGGCTTACACGTATGACGGGTGCCCGGTATCCGAGGACAACGTCATCCACGCCCATGACCGCGATGTCCGAGTGCTGTTGCGGGTCAAGCAACCTCAGGTCGTCCTGTTCGCCGATGTGCTGTCGGCGGATGAGTGCGATCAGGTGATCGAGCGGTCTCGGCATCGGTTGAAGCGGTCCACCACGGTCAATGGGGAGACCGGTGTGGACGAGGTGATACCCAACCGCACGAGTGAGGGCGCGGTCTTCCAGCGCGGGGAGGACACGTTCATCGATCTGCTGGACCGGCGAACCTCCGCGTTGATGAATTGGCCGCTGGATCACGGTGAGGGATTGCAGACGCTGCGCTACACGGCCGGCGGCGAATACCGCCCGCACTTCGACTATTTCCCGCCCGAGGACGCCGGTAGCTGGCAGCACGTCGCGGTGGCCGGTCAGCGGGTTTCCACGCTGATCGTCTACCTGAACGATGTGGAAGCCGGTGGCGCCACCTCATTCCCGGAAGCCGGGCTTTCGGTCACTCCGAAGAAGGGCGATGCCCTCTACTTCCGCTACTGCAACACCGCGGGCCAACTGGACCCACTGACCCGCCACTGCGGTGAACTGGTCACCAGCGGCGAGAAGTGGATCATGACGAAATGGATGCGCCAGCGCCGGTTCTAAACGGCCGCAACCCGTTTCGCCAGATCATCGGCCAGCTGCTGGGCGCGTTCGGGATCGGTGGCTTCCACCATGACGCGGACGAGCTGTTCGGTGCCGCTGGGGCGCAACAGGATACGGCCGGAGTCGCCGAGGATGGCCTCGGCTTCGGCGACCGCGTCGCGCACCTCGGGGGCGGCGGCGACGAGCGCCTTGTCGGTGACGGGAACGTTGATCAGCACCTGGGGCACGGTGCGCAGGACCGATGCGAGTTCGGCGAGGGGGCGGCCGGTCTGGGCCATGCGGGCCATCAGTTTCAGACCGGTCAGGATGCCGTCACCGGTGGTGCCGTGCTCGGGCAGGACGGTGTGGCCGGACTGCTCGCCGCCGAGTGTGTAGTTGCCGCGGCGCAGTTCCTCGAGCACGTAGCGGTCACCAACGGCGGTGGTACGCACCGTGATTCCCGCGTCGCGCATGGCGATGTGCAGGCCCAGATTGCTCATGACGGTGGCGATCAGGGTGTCGTCGCGCAGGGTGCCTGCGTCCTTCATGGCGATGGCGAGGATGGCCATGATGGAATCGCCGTCGACTACGATGCCGGCGGTGTCGACGGCCAGGCAGCGGTCGGCGTCACCGTCGAAACCGAGCCCGAGGTCGGCGCCGTGCTCGACGACCGCCTGCTGCAACGTGCCCAGATGGGTCGAGCCGCAGCTGTCGTTGATGTTGAGGCCGTCGGGTTCGGCGTGGATCGCGATGACGGTCGCGCCCGCGGCCCGCAGCGCGGCGGGGCCGACCTCGGAGGCGGCGCCGTGCGCGCAGTCCACCACCACCCGCAGCCCGGACAGGTCGGCGCCGGTCGCCTCGACGAGGTGCGCGACATAGCGCTCGTGGGTTCCCTCCAGGCTGTACTGGTCGGGAACGGCCTGGCCGTGATCGCGCGCACCGGCGGCGTTCAGTACGCGACCGATGCCCGCGCCGGTCGGGCGGATCGGATGGGGCTCGGCGAGCAACGCCTCGATGCGATCCTCGATGGCGTCGTCGAGTTTGTGGCCGCCTGCGGCGAAGATCTTGATTCCGTTGTCCGGCATGGGGTTGTGCGAGGCGGAGATCATCACGCCGAGGCACGCGTCGTACAGCCCGGTCAGGTAGGCGACGGCGGGTGTCGGAAGTACGCCCACGGGAAGCACATTCATGCCCGCGGCGGTCAGGCCCGCGATCACGGCCGCCTCGAGCATCTCCCCCGATGCCCGCGGATCCCGGCCGACCACCGCGACCGGATGCTTCTTACCCCGGCCGAGAATCTGCGCTGCCGCACCCGAAACCCGCAGTGCCAGTTCCGGACTGAGTGATTCGTTAGCGAGCCCGCGAACACCGTCGGTGCCGAACAAACGTCCCATAACCTCGTCGCCCCTGTAGCTAGTGCCTTGCCGGGATATAGCACGAGAGCAGGCGACCAGCGGGAAAAGCTGGAAGCCTGCTCTCATACAGCTGCCGCGCCGACCGGACCGCCTCCGACACCACCAGGGTGACGGACGGCGACGGCCGGCGAAGCCAAAATCAGCGCTTCGAGTACTGAGGCGCCTTACGGGCCTTCTTGAGGCCGTACTTCTTACGCTCGGTGGCACGCGGGTCACGGGTCAGGAAGCCGGCGCGCTTGAGCGCGGGGCGATCCTCGGGGGTGACCTCGATCAGCGCGCGGGCGATGGCCAGGCGCAGGGCGCCGGCCTGACCCGAGGGGCCGCCGCCGACCAGGCGGGCGTGGATGTCGAAGGACTCGGTGCGCTCGACCGTGACCAGCGGGGACTTGACCAGCTGCTGGTGCACCTTGTTCGGGAAGTAATCCTCGATGGTGCGGCCGTTGAGCACGAAGTTGCCGGTGCCGGGGAGCAGCCGCACCCGCACGACGGCTTCCTTACGACGGCCGACGGTCTGCACCGGGCGGTCGATCACGATGGGGGCGTAGGTGGCGGGCTCGGCGTCGTAGCCGTACTCCTCCTCCACGACCTCGACGACGGCTTCACCGTCGGCGACATCGGCGCCGAACTCTTCGGTGTATTCCTCAGGAGCGGTCACTGGGCCACCTGCTTGATCTCGAAGGGGATGGGCTGCTGAGCGGCATGCGGGTGGTTCGGGCCCGCGTAGACCTTGAGCTTGCCGGCGATGGCGTTGCCCAGCTTGTTCTTCGGGATCATGCCCTTGACGGCCTTCTCCACGAGACGGTCCGGACGGGTCTCCAACACCTGACCGACAGTGCGGCTCTTGAGACCGCCCGGGTGGCCACTGTGGTGGTGGATCAGCTTGTCCTGCTTCTTGTTGCCGGAGATGGCAACCTTGTCAGCGTTGATGATGATGACGAAGTCGCCGCCATCGAAGTTCGGCGCGTAGGTCGGCTTGTTCTTGCCACGCAGCAGGCCAGCGGCCTGCACGGCAAGACGGCCGAGCACTACGTCAGTGGCGTCGATGACGTACCACTTGCGGGTCACGTCACCAGCCTTGGGGCTGTACGTAGGCACAGTGCTTCCCTGTCTGTAGTCGGTGTTGCCGGCCAGGCGTGCGGTCGAGTGCTGCCCCGGCGGCCGGTGGAGACCCGGGACTCGGTGGCCGACCCGAGCCGAAGCCCGCGCCGTCCACACGCCAACGAGCCACGATACCGGACCGGCATCAATTCACCGAATCGGGTGCTAACCCGATCCGAACAGCTTGCCCTTGGTCTTGCCCCACAGCTTGCCCTTGCGCGAGTGGGTGTCCTCGTCGTCGTCGCCCGGATCCCCCCAGAGTTCCTGGGCGCTGTGGCCGGGCGGCGGCTGATACGGCGCGTGCGAGCTCTGCTGCGGCAGTTCCTCGCGGGTGACCCGGGTGGTCGGCGCTTCGCCCTGGGAAGCCGACGGATAGCCAGGACCGTAGGTCACCACCGGGCTGCCGGGCTGCTGAGTCGGCATGTCACGGCGGACCGGCGGCGGGGCGGGCTCGGCATGCCGCCCCGAGGACACCGGCTCGGCGGCATCGTTGTCGGTGACCAGCAGATGCGTCGCGCCGAGCACCAGCGCGTGCATCGGGTGATCCGCCACCTGTAAGCGGTGGCCCAGGTGATTCTGGAACGCCAACCGCAGCGCGTCGTTGAAGCAGACGTTTCCGCACAGCAGCACCGTCGAGGTGTCCGCGCCGATCGAGCGGGCCGCGGCCATCACCTCGATCACCACGTTGTCGGCGGAGCGGGCGTCGCGCATGGCGTCGGCGTCGACCGGGACGTCCACCGATTCGGTGGGCATCTCGTCGTCGCCGTGCACGGCGACCACCAGCATGGTGCGGCCGTCGGAGTAGACGCCGGTCGCGCCGATACCGCGCGGGTCGCGGTCGTCGGGGCGGCGTACCAGGCCGAGCGCGCGCACGTAGCCGGACAGCGCGACGCTCTCCGGCAACGGCTCCACGGCCACGTCGAGTTGCTCGACCAGGGCCGCGTAGACGTCGACCTTCTCGTCGGGCCACGGGTCCGGATACGGCAGCGCCACCACGTCCGGCTTGCCGCGCAGGTGTTTGCCGATGGCGGCGAGCGGGTTGTAGAGCCGGGCCCGGAAGACCAGCTCGGCGGGCCAGGTGGCCCCGGCGACGACGATCTGCGGGTGTCCGAGGATGTCGCGGACGTCGGCGATGGCGCGGCCCAGATCCGGGCGCGCCTGTTCGACCCCCGCGGTGTGCAGCCGACCCTGAGCATCGGCCAGCAGGTACGCCGGCGGGGTATAGGTACCTTCGACCTGCACCGGACGGATCGGCACTCCGCCGCCGCCGGCGGCCACGGACACCACATCCCAGCCGAGATGTATTGCCCCTACACGCACTGTCACAGGCATAAGTGTGCCTGCTGTCCGAACCGAACGCTCGCCACGCCCGACCACCCCAGGTCGGGCGGGGTATTCGCGGCCGGGTTCATGCGGCGGCCTTCTTCTTCAGGCGCAGCCGCTGCCAGATGACCAGCGACAGCAGCGTCGCGATGAGGGCGAGCACGCCCACGTCCAGCGCCCAGGAGAAGATGTCGTGATCGAAGAAGGTGTCGTCGTCCTTCTGTAGCCCGACGACCAGCCGCTTCAGATCCACGGTCGACGCGCTCGCCGCGTATCCCCAGCGCGAGGGGAACAGCCAGGACAGCTGTTCCAGGCCGACCCGCTTGGTGACGGGGATGAAGCTGCCCATGGCGACCAGCTGGACCACCAGCGCGAGCACCAGACCCGCCATGACCTGCTCGTTCGACTTCACGAACGAGGAGATCAGCAGACCGAGCACCACGCTGCAGATGGCGAGCAGGGTCAGGTCGAAGAACAGCTCGGCCGCGCCCAGCCCGTTGTACATATCGAAGCTGTTGGACGCGGTGACCGCGGCGTCGTCGGGTTTCGGGAAGAGCACGCCCTGCTCGGGCGGGTTCTTGAGCAGCAGCACCATGCCCACCATGGCCGCGATCTGATAGACCGCCGCCACCGCGAACACGCCGATCTTCGACCACAGGTAGGCGAAGGAGGACAGGCCCACCGCGCGTTCGCGCTGATAGATGGTCCGCTCGCCGACCAGGTCGCGCACGCTGAGCGCCATGCCCATGAAGAACGCGCCGATCACCAGGAACGACAGCAGCGTGGCCGCCTCGCCGCTGGAGGGGATCTTGAAATCGCCGGTGATCGGGTCCTGTGCCATGGCCGGTTGTTTGAACCCGTTGGAGCCGGGCGCGGCCAAGGTCAGCAAACCGATGACGAGCGGCATGAGCAGCAGTTGCAGCATGTACACCCGGTCGGCGAACATGAGCCGGGTCTGCCGGCGCGCCAGCGTCGAGAATTGTTTGCGCGTATTGGTTTTCGGCGGTTTGCCGGCCTGGCCGCTGCGCACGGCGGGTGGCGGTGGCATCGGCGCGGAGGCCTGCCGGGACCGGTAGGCCGCGAACGCCTGGTCCGGATTGGCGGCGACGTCGCCGAAGATCTTGGCCCAGTCGCTGGTGCCCATCGCGCTGCCGACGCCCGCGGGATGCCCGCAGAAGGCGGTCTTGCCGCCGGGTGCGAGCAGCAGCACCTGATCGCACATGTCCAGGCAGGCCACCGAGTGGGTGACCACGATGACGACGCGACCGGCATCGGCCAGCTCCCGCAGCATCACCATGACCTGGCGGTCCAGCGCCGGGTCCAGGCCGGAGGTCGGCTCGTCCAGGATCAGCAGCGAGGGGCCGGTGAGCAGTTCCATCGCCACCGAGGCGCGCTTGCGCTGGCCGCCGGAGAGCCGGTCGACCCGGGTGTCGGCATGCTCGGTGAGCGAGAGTTCTTTCAGCACACCGTCGATCACCTTCTGGCGATCGGCTTTGGTGGTGTCGGGCGGCAGTCGCAGTTCGGCGGCGTAGCCGAGGGCCTGGCGCACGGTGAGCTTGAGGTGCAGCACGTCGTCCTGCGGGACCATGCCGATGCGAGAGCGCAGCGCCTCGTATTCGCCGTGCAGGCTGCGGCCCTCGAAGGTGACCACGCCGACCGACGGGTTGGTGGCGCCGGCGACGAGCCGGGCCAGTGTCGACTTGCCGGCTCCGGACGGGCCGATCAGCGCGGTCAGCGAGCCCGGCCCGGCCTGCATGTTGACATCGACCAGCAGCTGCTTGTTGTTCTCGACGGTGAACCCGACGCCGTGCACGGCCAGGCCCTGCTCGGCGGCCGGCTTCTTGCGGTGGACGAGCGTGCCGTCCTGGACTTCGAAGTCGACGTTGCCGATGGTGACCACGTCGCGTTCGCGCAGCACCGTGCTCTGCTGGCGGTGCCCGTTGACGAAGGTGCCGTTGGCCGAGCCGAGGTCCTCGATGACCAGTTCGCCCTTGCGCGCGACCAGTCGGGCGTGCTTGCGCGAGGCCAGCGGATCGTTGACGACGATCTGATTGTCGGTGGTGCGGCCGATGCCGAGCCCGTTCGGCGGGATCCGGTCGGCCTTGGCGATGGGCTGGGTCGAGGCCTTGGCTCGTTTGGGCGGGGTGACCGGGCGGCTGGTGAAGTCCGCCTTCATCGTCATATTGAAGTTCGGCTGCTCCGGCTCGGCGGCCGTGGGCGGCTGGGCGGGCGGCTGATAGGACATGGGCGGCGGCGCGGGCTGGTGCTGCGGCGGAATCGGTTGCTGCGGCGGCTGATACGACGGGCGCGGCGGCTGGTATTGCTGGTATGGCTGTTGCTGGCGTGGCGGCTGGGGCCGCTGTTGCATCGGGGCGGGCTGGTAGCTCTGGGGTTGCACGGGGGGCGGCTGCGGCGCCCGATGTGGTTGCGGCGGCGGCTGATAGCTCTGCGGCTGCATGGGTGGTTGCGGCGGGCGGGCCTGTGGGCGCGGCCCCGGGGTCAGGCTCAGCAGCGGCCCGGTGATCGCGTCGCCCAGGCGGACCTGGGTGGGCCGGTCGATCGTGACCGGCTGACTCAACCGGCGCGCGTCCACGAAAACACCGTTGGTACTGCCGTTGTCGGCCAGCACCCAGCCGTGTCCCTGCCACGTCAGCGTCGCGTGCACCCGCGAGACCAGCGGACTGTTGACATACAGCGTGACTTCGGGCGCACGGCCCATGGTGATCTGTTGCGCGGAATCGAAGACCCGTTCGGTTCCATCATGGCGCACGGTGATGGTCTGCGCCCCCGGTGAAGACATGCAGCGGATACTATGCCATCACCCGGACATCGGCGGTGCCCCCGACGCGCCTTCCGCCCGGTTGTTAAGCGAATGACAAGAGAGTGTTGAGTTAGTGAGACCGGCCGACTTAGGGGGAGCCTTGCCGAAACTTCCTGTGACCGCCGTGGTTACGGTTCTGCTCTGCGCGGTGGCATTGCTGGCCGGCTGCACCCGTTCGGTGGATGGGCACGCGGTGTCGGTCTACGCCGACCCGTTCAAGGTCGGGGGGCTGCCCACCACTCAGGGCCCGAGCGGCCCGCGCCAGGGGGTGCCGGACAGCTCCCTGAAAGCGACCAACGGCGACGGCGGCGAGATCGACACCCTCGCACTGAACGCGGTCGACGATATCCAGACCTACTGGTCCGCCGAATACAAGAAGTTCTTCGACGGCGAGTTCGACCCGGTCGACAAGCTGCTGTCCTGGAGCGCGAAAGCGCCGCGCGCGCAGGCGCCGGAGTTCTGCAAGGACACCACCCACCGGCTGGTCAACGCCGCCTACTGCCGCCTGGACAACTCGATCGGCTGGGATCGCTCGGTGCTGCTGCCCACCATGGTGGAGACCTTCGACAAGATGTCGGTGGTGATGGTGCTGGCGCACGAGTACGGCCACGCCATCCAGACCATGTCCAAGATCGTCGGCACCAAGGACCCGGTGATCGTCAAGGAGCAGCAGGCCGACTGCTTCGCGGGGGCCTTCATCCGGCATGTGGCCGAGGGCAAGGCGAAACACTTCACCATCAACACTTCCGACGGTTTGAACAAGGTGCTCGCCGCCACCGTCGCCATCCGCGACTCCAACCCCGACGATCCGGAGAGCGTGCACGGTTCGGCCTTCGAGCGTGTGACGGCCGTGCAGATCGGCTTCACCGACGGCCCCTCCTCCTGCAAGCGGATCGATGCCGATGAGATCACCGCGCGCCGAGGCAATCTGCCGCAGACCACCGGCGGCGGCGAGACCGAATACGAGATCGACAAGAACACACTGAACGAGCTGAGCAAGGCGCTCGCAGCGATCCTGCCGTTGAAGAAGGCGCCCAGCTACGACTATTCGTCCGCGAAGATCGATTGCCGGGACGGCTCGGCCACTCCCCCGGTGACCTACTGCCCGGCCAAGAACACCATCGCCACGGATGTGGCGGCGCTGGCCAAACGCGGGTCGGTCAGCAAGGAGGACGCGGACAATCCGTTGCCGCTCAAGGTCAGTGGCGACTACAACGGCTACGTCGTGTTCATCTCCCGCTACGCCCTGGCGGTGCAGCACGAGAACAAGCAGTCGCTGACCGGAGCGAAGACCGGGCTGCGCGCGGCGTGTCTGGCCGGGGTTGTGACGGGCAAGCTGGCGGACAACACCCGGTCGCAGGATGAGGGCGATATCATCCTGGCCGCAGGCGATCTCGACGAGGCGGTGTCCGGCCTGCTGACCGACGGCCTGGCTGCGAGCGATACGCAGGGACAGACAGTCCCGAGCGGTTTCTCCCGGGTCGACGCGTTCCGGGCCGGAGTGCTCTACGGCAGCAACGTCTGCACCGCGCGCTACTCGTAGCCCTCAGCCGAAGGGTGGGGGTGCGGCGGCTTCGAAGCGCAGGACGCGGTTGCCGATCATGACCTCGGTGCCGGGGATCAGGGCCATGGGCTGGTTGGGGTTGAGCCGGACCCAGTCGCGGTAGCCGGGCAGGCGGGTGCGGGTGCCGTTGGTGGAGCCGCGGTCGATCAGTGTCACGTCCCAATTCACCAGGTGCAGTTCGGCGTGCGCGCGGGACATGCCGCCGGAGGAGTCCTCCACCTTCAGTGGGACCAACCCGCGCCGCGCGGCGTCGGAGTGTTCGGGGTCGCGGCCCAGGACGGCGTCGGCGGCCAGCAGATACGTCATGCCGTCGTCGAGTACCAGCATGCCCAGCGGCGGGCGGAGCACTTCGCTGATCGCCTGGGTCTGATCGACCGGCATGCCGCACACTGTGCAGAAGGCCGAGCGCGGATCGCTGGGATGCGCACGGGCGCATTTGAATCCCAGCACCTTGACGGCCAGCGTGGTCGCTTTGGCGGTGGCTTCGAGCCGCGCCTGTAGGTCCGGGTCCGGCGGCGGCGCCGGATTGGTGCCGCTGTCCTCGAGGTCGCCGTGTTCGGTGGGGGCGTGGTGCGGGTCGTGCACCGAGGTGTCCGCGTGTTCGCGATCGTGCCGCGGTTCGGGATCGATGCGCGCGGTCGGACCCGGAAAAGGCTGGGCCACAGGGGTTTCCGCGGCGTGGCGACCGGACCGGACCGGCTCGGACCAGACGATCGCGCCGACGCCCGCCGCGATGCCTGCCACAAGCCGGCCGATACCGGGCTCGGCGGGCAGTTCCGGGGTCGGGGCGCCTGGGTCGTCGGCGAAGAGCGCGATGGCGCGAGCCGGGAGCGCGGCGACCCGGTCGACGGTGAACGCCGCGTCGCTGCCCCGGAATTGCTCGACGCCGACCGCGCCGGCCAGGACGGCCGTGACATTCCCGTGCAGGAAGATCGCCACACCGCCGTGCTCGGCCGGAGACAGGATCCCGAAGTCGATGGGCACGCCCGGGCTGAGCTGTTCGGCGTGCTTCATCAGCCAGCGAGTCGCCTCCCGGGCCACCAGCGCACCCGGCGCGGCCGGTGCCTGCGCGGTCGCGGACCGGACCAGTTCGGCCAGCGATTCCAGGGCGTGCGCGGCGGTCGATGCCGCGGTCAGCGGCGCCGGTTCGCGGTGCGCGACCACGACCAGCGCACTCGCCACGCGAGCCACCGCATGGCGACCCGCGACCACCTCGACCTGCTGATCCTTCACCGGAATCCGCCTCCGCGCAGCGCTGGGTTTCGGATCGCGGTCATGTCAGACAGGGTAGTGGGCCGCGGCGGCACCAGGTGGGGTTGGTCGATTTCGGCGGGCGGTGCGCACTTTTTCGGTCGCTCACGCAGGCGGTCGTCCGGTAACTTCGAGGGGCACATACGGGAGGAAACGAGGGCCTGTCATGGTTCGGATGTCGCGGGTCGCGATCGGGGTGGCGTGCGTACTGGTGGCGGGGACGCTGAGCGCGTGCGGCGGCGTAGCCGGTAGCCCGACCGCTGGTGAGCTGGATGTTCGCAAGCTGGAAGTCGGGCCCTATCCGGTGGACCGGCACAAGTACGACCAGAGTTCCGGCGGCAAGGGCGCGATGCTGGAGGGCATGCGGATGGCCGATGCCGTCCCGCCGACGGTGAAGATCGACTCCTCGCTGGTCGTCGGGCGCGGCAATACCGTGTTCACCGATACCGAGACCGCCATCGACTACCTGGCCAACGTCTCCAAGCCGATCCTGGAGCGCCGGAAGATGATCGCGGGCTACGCCGCGAGCGGCGCCGACAAACCCGATCCGAAGGATTCGAAACGCCCCGCCGCGGGCACGACCGCCATCACCATGGTGGCGCTTCGCTTCCCGGACGAGTCCGCCGCCGAATCGGCGGCCAAGGAACTCGAGGACGCCGATATCGGCGTCTCCCCGGACAACCGCAAACTGCTGTCCACCAAGTACCCGGACGCGCTGCTGCACTGGCGCCCGGGTATCGCGAACGTCGGCGCGTTCTACGCGCACAAGAGCTTCGTGATCTCGCTGTTCGTCGCGCGCCCGCGCGCCGACAGCACCGATCTGATCAACTGGGTGGAAAAGTCGCTCGCCGTGCAGATTCCGGCGCTGGACAGCTTCCAGGCCACCCCGGCCGATCGCATCGATGGGCTGAAGGTCGACCCGCAGGGCCTGTTGGCGCGGGTCGCCGTGCAGGAGCGCAAGGAGCACACACCCGATCCGCAGCGGTTCGCCATCTACGGGCCGAACAATTTCATTCACGATTCCCGCGACGAGAGCCGCGCCGCGAAACTGCTGACGGACACGGGTGTCGACCAGACAGCGCATGTCTCGGCCAGCTCGGTATTCCGCGCACGTGACGAGGCCGCCGCGCAGCAGCTGCTGCCGGGGCTGATCGTCGAGGCGGGCGAGAAGTTCGATCCGATCGGCGCCCCGGAGGACGTGCCGGGCGCGAAGTGCTTGAAGCTCAACGACAAAGGCGACACCGAGCGGGACTACAAGTACCGCTGCTATGTGCCGTACAAGCGGTACGTGGGCCTGGTGACCAGCGACAAAGAACCCGACGTGCGACAGAAGGTGGCGGCACAATACGCGCTGCTGGCCAATAGCCTGTAGCCGAATTCGCGACTGGCACCGACCGAGCGGTCACCTGTAGCATCCCCGGCGGGAGTTGGCTTGTCGGAGGGGAAGCATGGGGTGGAACGCGATTCGGCTCGCGGGTGCGGTGCTGATGGTTACGCTGAGCGCGAGCGCGTGCGGAACGGAGCAACCAGCGGCCGCCGCCTTGCCGCCGGAGCCGGTGATCGATCTGAGCACCCTCGATGTGGGCGGCCATCCGACCCGTCCCCGGGATTACGGCAAGGTCGCCACGCTGGAGCAGGCCAAGATCATCGAGTCCGAACGGCTGGCGAACTTCATTCCGCTCACTTCGGAGATCGATCCGCGCTTCGCCTTGGGACATCGAGTCAGCCTGAGCTCGCGGGTCTTCTACGATCCGGCGCACTCCAATCTGGGTGATGCCATCAAGCTGGACCGATTCGCCTCGGTCGCACCGGATTTCGTCACCGGATTCGCCAGCGGCGGCACCACCGATCAGGACATGCAGGGCATCGATCTGATGAATGTGGTGCTGGTGTTCCCGACCGAGCAGAAGGCCGCCGAGATGGCGGTCGCGCTGGAGCTCTCCGATCGCGAATACAACAACCGCAACGTCCCGGTGGAGATCCCCGGCTACCCGGCGGCCAAGGCCCATTGGCAGCCGGACAAGCAGTCCATCGGATCCTGGTTCGCCAGCGGCAAACTCGTGATCTACAGCTGGGTGTACGACTATCTGCGGATCACCGCCGAGGTGGTCGATCAGAACGAGTTGGTGACCCTGGTGCGCAAGAGCCTGGACACCGTCGTGCCCGCGGTCGCGAAATTCACGCCCACGCCGCCCGATCAGCTGATGACGCTCGCACTGGACATCGACGGCATGCTGGGTCGGACCCTGCCGCGGATCAACGAGGAGTTCTACACCAGCCCGCCGGGCGCCTACACGGGACTGGCCGGATTGCATTTCGAGTCGGAACCGGCTGCGACGCGGGCAGATTGGGAAGACGCCGGTGTCGACCGCTATGCCCAGGATCAGGCACGGGTCTACCGGGCCCGGGACCGGGCGTCCGCGCTGCGCCTGTGGGAGCGCCAGACTCGGCTGGACAAGCGCCTGCGCACCGTCGCGTCGCCGAAGAACCTGCCGCAGGCCGAGTGTCATGAATATCTCGGCAGCGACAAGTGGGTGGTGCGCTTCTACTGCTCGGTGTCCTACGACCGCTACACCGCGCTGGTCGCGTCCCAGCAGTTGCTGGACGCGCAGCAGCGGATTTCTGCGCAGTACGCACTGCTGGTGAACGCGAAATGAGGCGGCTGATCGGCGCGCTGGCGCTGGCGCTGGCGCTCACCGCCTGTGGTTCGACCGTGTCCGGCACCTCGGCGCCCGGTGAAATCGATGTCCGCGCTTTGAATGTGGGCAAATACGCGACCGTGCCCTATCACGCGCACAATGACGAGATCGTGCCGAGCTTCCAGTACAAGCGGGAGATCGCCGCGATGCGCCTGGCCGAGCACGTGGCCACCTCCTACGATATCGATCCGCGCCTGACCTCGGGCTACTGGCCGTATTCGATCAGTACCGGCGTGCTGCCGGACGCGCTGGGCCGCCGCGCGGATCTGGAACCGATCGCCGTCCGTAACAAGCTGCTCTACGGTCTGGTGACCAACGGTTCGGATCGGGATTTCAGCCTGTCGGCCGGTTCGGACGACTGGGCGACGAAGTCCACCGCGGAGGAGACGATCGTCGTCTCGATGGTCATGCAGTTCCCGGACGCCGAGCGCGCCCAGACGGCCGCGCGGGAGTTCCACGAGGCGAGCTTCGCCGCGAATCCGGCCAATCAGCCGGTGACGCTGTCGAAGTACCCTGCGGCACACACCTATTGGCGCCCGGGCACGCCGTTCCTGCGCACCCTGCTCGCCCGCGGCCCCTTCGTCGTCGGCTTCCTGGTGTCCACCCCGGACACCGAGCCGACGGCGCTGCAGGCGCTGGCCGAGAAGTCCTACGAGACCCAGGTCCCGATGCTGGACCGCGTCCAGCCGCTGTCGGCCACCGAGATGTTCCAATTGCGCTGGGATACCGGCAATCTGGTCAGCCGCGCGCTGCCGAACAGCACCGCGACCCCGCAGCCGAGCTATTCCGGCCGCAGGGTCACCGTCGGCCGTCAGGGCCTGCTGCATTTCGCCAGGGACCGGGCCGTCGCCAAGGCCGCCTACACCGCCCTGGGTACCGATGCGTTCGGCATGACCGAGGACGCCCTGGTGGCTCGCCTGCCCGACGCGGCGGCCGCACGCCGGATCGTCGCCGATCTGATCGTGCCGTTCGAGAAGGTCCGGGTGGCCGCCGCACCGGCCCAACTGCCCGATTCGGCATGTGCGGAGACCAAACGGCGCGGCTCGGGTGCGCAATTCACCTGTGTGGTGGCCTATCACGAATACGTCGGCATCGTCAGTTCACGCACCATCGCCGACGTGCACCAGCGAGCCGCGGCGCAGTACGCGCTGCTCGCGAACAGCTAGGAGATCGCATGCGCCCAGGCACCATCGTCGGCGGCTATCGGATCGAGCAGAAACTCGGTGCCGGCGGGATGGGCACGGTCTACCTGGGCAGGCATCCCAGCCTGCCGCGCACCGACGCCATCAAGGTGCTCAGCGCCGAGCACACCGCCGACGACGAGTTCCGGGCCCGGTTCCAGCGCGAGGCGAATCTCGCGGCGGGACTGGATCATCCGAATATCGTCTCGGTGTACAACCGCGGCGAGGAGAACGGGCAGCTGTGGATCGCCATGCAGTACGTGCGCGGCACGGACGTGGCCGCCGAGCTGGAGCGCGACCCACGGTCGATGAATCCCGTACGCGCGCTGCGTATCATCACCGAGGTCGGCAAGGGCCTGGACTACGCGCACCGAAAAGGCTTGCTGCACCGTGACATCAAACCCGCGAACTTCTTGCTCTCGCACGAGGACAGCGACGAGGAACGCGTACTGCTCACCGATTTCGGCGTCGCGAAATCCTCCGATGACGCCAACGAGCTGACCCAGACCGGCACCTTCCTGGCCACCATCGCCTACGCCTCGCCCGAACAGCTGGCCGGGGGCCATCTCGACCCGCGTTCGGACATCTACAGCCTGGCCTGCTCGCTGTACAAGCTGCTCACCGGCCAGAACCCCTACCCCGGATCGCAACCGGCGCTGGTCATGATGGGGCATCTGCAACAGCCGCCGCCACGGGCCAGCGCGGTGCATCCGGGGCTGCCCGCCGCCCTGGATCAGGTGTTCGCCCGCGCGCTGGCCAAGAACCCGGCCGAAAGATACGCCACCTGCCGGGAATTCACCGATGCCGCCGCCCGCGCGCTCGGCGGCGAGGCGCCGCAGCACACCTCCCCCACCTATCCGATTCGGGCCGCCGCGCCGACGGCTCGCCCCGCCGCCGCGGCCACCGGCGGTAAACGCTGGATCGGGATCGCCGCCGCGGCCGTGGCGGTCGTCCTGGCCATCGGGGGCGGGCTCTGGCTCGCCGGGCGCGACAGCAGCACTGCGCACACCGCCACACCGAGCACCACCACTCGACCGGCGCCCTCGCTACCTCCGAAAGAGCAAGCACGAAGCGACAATCCGAAGTTCGCGGGCAAGCCCATCCTGATCGTCGACGTGACCGGCGCCGATCGGGAGGACGAACCCGATGTGGCGGTGTACCTACAGAACTCCAAGCCGGCGCAGTTCCTCGGCGAGCTCGGGTTCGTCTACAACGACTACTTCGTGGCGCGCGGCGACGAGAAGTCCACTCGCGCACTGCCGAAGGAGTCGCTCTACACCGCGTTCAACGCGGTGACCTCGGGTTACATCCTCGCGGTACGCAGCGACGCGCGTGCCGGGGGCGGTGGCCTGCTCGGCCTGCCGCACGCCCTGCTCAACGCGAAGGCCACGGTGCTGGCCATCGATGACGCACAAGCGGTCAACGCGCTGCGCTACTGGTCCGCGGACTCCGAGACCGTGCTGCTCGCCGAATTGCTGCCGGTGCTCGCGACCGGGGTCCAGTAGGATCGCGGCAGCCGAACAGGACTGGGGAGGAGCGCCGTGCCGAGGGGTTTGCGTGCGGGCGTACGAGCGTGGGGTACCGCGCTCATCCTGCTGATTTCCGGCTGCGGCACAGTGCCCGGGCAGGCGCTGCCCGCGATGGCGCCGGCCGATCTGGCTCGGCTCAATATCGGCCCGTTCGAAGGCAAACCGGTCGACCGGGCACCGGTCGTCGATGACCGGCTCGGGGTGTTCCAGATCGAATCGCGGCGGATGCTGGGCTCGCTGGTCGCACCGTACGAGGTCGACGCCGACCTGACCGACCCGCTGGGCACCCATCTGCTCGCCCTCGGCGAGGCCGCGCTCTACGCCGAGTACGGAGCGAATCTGCCGCCGCAGTTCCAGCCGGTGCTGGAACGCAACTACCTCATCTCCGGCGCGCTGACCGCCCGCTCCAACGCGAACCCGCGGACTTTGAAGGGGCTGACGCTGGGGATCCTCCGGTTCCCGTCCGACGCCCTGGCACAGACGGCCACGATCGAACTCGACGCCGCCACCGGGGCATTCAAACCCGACCGCCACCCGGTGGGCGTGCCGAATCATCCCGATGCGCGCGCCTCGGCGGCCGCCGACGACCGCAAGGGCTACGCCTACGCCGCCCGGGGTCCGTTCGTCGTGCTGGCCATGGTCACCATCCCGGTCTCCGACGTGAACAGCCTGGCGGACCAGTTCAAACGCGTCCTGGACCGGCAGCTGCCGCGTTTGGAGAGCCTGACGCCGACTCCGGTCGACGACATCCTCGACCTTCCGACCAACCCCGACGCCATCATGCGGCGAGTGCTGCCGACGTCCACCGAGGCCACCGATCTCGAGGTGCCACGCCAGACCGTCGGCGTCTACGACCCGGCCGCGCACCTGCACTACGAGCGGGACGGCGCCACCCTCAAGCAGGTCTTCGCCGACACCGGCGTCGACCTGGTGGCCCGCAACGCCGGAATCGTCTATCGGACCCGCGATCTCGCCGCGGCGTTCCGGCTACAGCACGCGCTCACCGCACTCGGCCGCGACGACGAGGCGATCGGGAATCCGCCCGGGGTCGCCGACGCGAAGTGCGTCAAGCTGGACACGAGCGCACCACCGCTGGGCACGCAGTATCTGTGCGCGGTGGTCCACGGCCGCTACGTCGCGGTGGTCGGCAATCGCGCCAAGGTCGGCGGCGGACTCGACGCCACGCTGTATCAGCGCGCCGCCGCGCAGTACTCGATCCTGGCCAAGAGCGCATGAGGCTGCGAATGTCTGTTCCGCGCACCAGGATTCGAGCCGCACTCGCCGGACTGACGACACTGGCGCTGCTGGTCACCGGCTGCGGCGCCGGTGACTCCGCCGGTCCGTCGGCCGAGCCGGCCAAACTCGATGCCGGCAACTACCCGATCACACCGCGCAATCTGGACCGCGAGCGCACCGCCGAAACCGGCGCCATCCAGGAGGCCCTGCGGCTCGGCGGCGTGGTTCCCCTGATGATGGATCTGGACAGCCGGCTCGTATACGGCCGGCCCGGTGTGGCCGGAAAGGTCACCGCCCAGCATCCGCCGGGCACCTGGGTCACCCCGGACGAACGGTTCGGCGAACTGGTACCCGGCCTGATCGCGGGCTGGCGCACCGCGGGTTCGCGCCGCGACAGCACTCAGCTCGGGTTGAACGCCGAACTCGCGCTGCTGCGGTTCGCGAATCCCGATCTCGCCGCCAACGCGGCCCGGGTGCTCGCCGAGGAGAACCACCGGAAGTACCCGCCGAAGGGCCCACTCGAGATCGCCGGACACCCCGGCCACAGCTTCCTGTCGCAATACGACGCGGTCGACACCTGGGTGTCCCGCGGCGATTTCCTGGTGCGGCTCTATGTCAGCAATGCCCTGGCCACCCCGCCGGACCCGGCTCCCCTGCTCGATTTCGCCAAACGTGTGCTGGACAAGCAATTCGAGCTGCTCGCTGGCTTCACTCCCACGGTGGCCGACGAACTCGCCGAGCTGCCGGTCGATTCCGAAGGACTGCTCGCTCGCACCCTCCCGGCCGAGCGCCCAGGCACCTACGAGGACCCGACCGGCGTCTACACCGCCGCCGCGGACCTGCACCTGCGTGAACGCCCGGACCGGATGCGGCCCGCCTACGCCGACGCCGGAGTCGACCTGGTGGCCAGCGCGGGCTCCCGGGTCTACCGCACCCGCGACGCCGCGGCGGCGCAGCGCCTCCTCGCGGCGCTCAGCGCCCCGCTCACCGCCACCCACTACCCCTACGACAGCCCGCCCGGTCTGCCGGATGCCAAGTGCTACAAGGACAAAACCGGCCCGCGCTTCCTCTGCTATCTCGCCTACGAGCATCTGGTAGCGGAGGTCGAGGCCGCCCAGCCCGCGGACTTGAATCAGCGGATGGCAGCCCAGTACCAGCTGCTCACGCATGGTCGGTAGCCGCGTCCCGTAGGATCGCGCCGAGATCAGGCGTAAGGAGAGGGACCGTGAACCTCGGGGGACGAGTCCGGCTACTGGCCCTGGCGGCACTGCTGACCGCGGTGGGCGTGGGCTGCTCATCGACGACGGTCGCCGGGAACCCGCGCCCGATGGCGGCGCCGGTCGATGTGGCCGCGTTGAAGACCGGTCCGCACACACCGGAGCCGACCGCCTACGACCCCGATATCGACACGGTCGGCGATCTGCGCACCCTCGAAGCCCGCCGGCTGCTCAATTATGTTGTGCCGTCCTACCGGATCGATCCGGAGATCGATGTCCCCGGCACCGTCCAGCTCTTCTACGACGGCAAGTCGATGGTCAGCTCGGAGACCTTCCCCGAGAAATACGAATCCGCCGCGGTCGCCAACAATCTGCTCGCCGGCGCCTACGTCTCGCGGATCAACGACAATCTGCGCAGCCGCAAGAAGCTCATCATTGCGGTGCTGCGCTTTCCAACCGAGGCGCAGAGCCGCACTGCCGCAGTCCAATTCGACCAGATCACCAACGCCGATCCCGGCCGCCATCCGTTGTCGATCGACGGCCATCCGAACGCGCTCACCTCCTCGGCCAACGATGTCACCGCGATCACGTTCCTGGCCCACGGCCCCTACATGGTCGTGGTCAACGGTGGCATTCCCACAGCGGATCCGGCCGCGCTGACCAGGCTGATCGGGCAGACACTGAGCCTGCAATCGGCCCGCCTGGACCAGCAGCAGACACCACGCCTGGACGACCTGCTCGACATCCCACTGGATCCGGACGGCATCATGCGCCGGGCGCTGCCGTATTCGATGGATGTCAGCGAACCGTTCATGCTCCGAACCGACTTCGGTGCGTATCAACCGTCGGGGCAGTTGCATTTCGAGCGCAATCCCGCGGCGGTTCAGGCGGCATTCGATCAGGGCGGAGTCGACCTGATCGCCCGGCAGAGCGGAATCGTCTACCGCGCCCGCGATCTCACGAGTGCGTTCCGGCTGCAATCCGCGCTCCTGAAAATGGGAAAGAACGACGAGGATCTCGGCTCACCACCCGGGCTGCCGGACGCCCGCTGCGTCAGGCTCGATCTGCGTGACCCCATCCGGAATTACGACGCGCTGTGCGCCGTCGTCTTCGACCGCTATGTCGCGGTGGTCACCTCGCGGATGCCCGCCCTGGCCCGTATCGATCAGAGTCTGTTCCAGCGCGCCGCCGCACAATACGCCATTCTGGCCAGGAGTTAGTGAGAGCGGCATGCGAATCCGACGAACACTCTGCCTTTCGATCGCGGCACTGCTCACCGCCGTCGCCGGGTGCGGCGACGACGATTCCGGGCCGAGCACGCCCGACATCGATATCACCACGCTGAATTCGGGCAACTATCCGATCGTGCCGTGGAATGTCGAAGCGACCCGGACACCGCTCAGCGGTCCCACCGTGGAGACGATTCGGATCGGCGCGGTGATGCCGGTGCCTTTCGAGCTGGACAGCAAATACATTCACCAGCGTTTGACCCGAGCCGATCGAACGACCGTGCCCGGCACGGACAACACGGTGCGCTCGCTGGACAAGGATGAATTCGCGGCGATCGCGCAGGGCCTGGTCGCCGGCTGGGCGACGAGCGCGGAGCGGCGCCCCGGAACGCAATCGTCGGTCGGCAGCTCGGTATCGATCGAACTACAGCGGTACAGCAACGCAGACACCGCCGCGGCGGCCGCGACCGCGTTCGCCGATCGGCAGGCGCTGAATCTGCCCGGCGACACCGTCGAGATTCCCGGCTTCCCCCGCGCCCGCGCGAAATGGTCGATCAGCAAGCGATATCTGGATGCCTGGCTGGCACACAACGACATGGTGCTCCATGTGCATTCCGAGGATCCGGTGAACGAGCCGGCCGAGCCGCAACTGCTGGCCGAATTCACCCAGAAGGCATTCACCAGGCAGATCGAAATGCTCGCCGAGTACCGGCCGACGCCGCTCGACCGCATCGAATCCCTCCCGCTCGACACCGATGGATTGTTGAGCCGGACGCTGCCGCTGGAGGAACGCCAGCGAATCAACGGGTCCGACCAGTCCCGGGTGCTGCCGACCCGGGCGGCACTGCATCTGGAATTGGAGCCGACACTCGCGGCGGCCGCCTACTCCGACGCCGGAGTGGACCTGGTCGCCTATGCCAACTCACGCGTCTACCGGGCGCGTGACCATGCGAGCGCGCAGCGGTTGATCGCCGGTCTCATCGCCATCGACAATGCCGGATGGAGCCCGATCGACAGCCCGCCCAATATGCCGGGTGTGCAGTGCTTCGACACCAAGGACAAAAAGGTGAGCGGGGCGCGATACGCACCGGCCTGCTTCCTCACCTATGAACGCTATGCCGCTCGGGTCAGCGGACAGAATATCCAGGAATTGCACCAGATGGCCGCCGCGCAGTACAAACTGCTGGCCCACACACCGTAAAGGGTTGGGGGACTTGTGAAGCTGACCATCGGATCGAACCGGTCCCGGATCGCGTCCGTGCTGCTGGCCGTCGCGGTGCTCGCCGTGGGCAGCACCGGATGCGGCGCAACCGTCTCGGGTCGCGCCCTGCGCGGGCAGCCCGATCTGTCGAAACTCGATGTCGGCAACTATCAGTCCAAACCCCGTCAGGTCGGAAACGCCAAGAACGAACGGCAGGCCCGGGCCCGGGAAGCCCAGCGGCTGGCCGATCATGTCATCCTCCCCTACGAGGCCGACCCCGCCTACGTCGAGGACACCTGGCGGCTGCGCTCGCATATCGTGCTCAATCACAAGACGCTGGGCAATCTGGTCATCAACGACACCTTCGACGAGGTGGCCGGGGATTTGGTCGCCGGCTGGGTGAATGCCTGGTCGACCGAAGCGACGGACGACGGCAAGCAGCGCACCGCCAATATCGCGGTGCTGATGTTCCCCGACGCACGGTCCGCGCAAGCAGCGGGCCCGGCGCTCGAACGCGACGACTTCACCTACAACCCCGAGAATCAACCGGTTTCGATCACCAAGCACGCCGGTACCTACGCGCATTGGCGGCCCGGCATCTCTTCCATCGGCTCGTGGACCGTGCACGACCGCTACATCGTCTTCATCAAGGTCGTGGACGAAACCTCCGCACCGGATCTACCTGCGCTCGTCGGCCATGTCGAACGACTGCTGGATGCGCAGATCCCGCTGCTCGCCACATTCGAGCCGACCCCCGCGGCGGCGCTGTCCCGAATTCCGCTGGACCCGCCCGGGATCGTCGGCCGGACGCTGCCGAGCAATCCGGAATCACCGTATCGTCCCGAGCCGGACGGCTACTACACCGGGCGCGGCGCGACCACGCTGTTCCTCGAAGCGGGACCGGCGCTGATGGAAACGCTGAAAAATGGTGAAGTCGAATTGGTTTCGTTCGGTGACGCGGTCGTCTTCCGCAGCCGGACCGCCCGGGGCGCGGATACCCTGTGGCAGAAGTGGAAGTTCTCCGGCGAGGTCGAGGCGAACGAGAAACTCGTCGATCCGCCCGGAGGTATCGCCGGGAATATCGAATGCCAGGCGGAGTATTCGAGCACCGAGAGCCGCATTCTGCTGGGGCACATCTGCATCCTGAGTGTGGACCGCTATGTCGTGCAGGCGCGCAGCAAGAATCTGCAAGATCTGTATCAGCGCATCTCCGCGCAGTACGCACTGCTCACCAGCGGGTGATCGGCCGGAGCACACGAGGTCGTGTACCGGGCCGCGGCTTGCTAGATTTTCTCCCGAACGCTCGTGCTCGGCGCGTTCGACATCGTTAGGAGGAGCGAATGGCGTTGCGGCCCGGCGCGATCGTGGGTGGATACCGGGTGATTCAGCAGCTGGGTAGCGGCGGAATGGGCACGGTCTACCTGGCGCAGAATCCGATTCTGCCCCGCCGCGACGCCCTGAAGGTACTCAGCTCCGAGCTATCCTCGGACGACGAGTTCCGGGCCCGATTCGAGCGCGAAGCCAATCTCGCCGCGGGCCTGGACCATCCGAATATCGTCGCGGTGTACAACCGCGGCGAGGAGGACGGGCAGCTCTGGATCGCGATGCAGTACGTCCAGGGCACCGACGCCGCCGAGGAGGCGAAGCGAGGTCCGGCGGTCATGACGGCGCAGCGGGCCTTGCGCATCGTCGCCGAGGTCGGCAAGGGTCTGGATTACGCCCATCGGCGCGGTCTGCTGCATCGCGACGTGAAACCGGCCAACTTCCTGCTGTCCGCGCCCGACGCGGGCGATGACGAGCGCGTCCTGCTGACCGACTTCGGTGTCGCCAAGTCCGCCGAGGACGGCCAGGATCTGACCCAGACCGGGAACTTCATGGCCACCGTGGCCTACGCGCCACCGGAGCAACTGGTCGGCACCAGCCTCGATCCGCGGGCCGATATCTACAGCCTGGGCTGCGCCTTCTACAAACTCGTCACCGGGCAGAACCCGTACCCGTCGACCATGCCGGCCGTGGTCATGATGGGTCACCTGAACGAACCGCCGCCGAAGATCAGCGCGCTGCGGCCCGATCTGCCGCCTGCCCTGGACGCGGTCATCGCGAAGGTCATGGCCAAGGACCCGGCGGAGCGATACGGCACCTGCCGGGAGTTCATCGTCGAGGCGCAGGCGGCGCTGTACGGGACGCCCGCGCATCAGCGCGCGCCCGGCTTCGAGACCGATCCCCGCGCCACGCTGCCGGGCTACCGGATCGAACCGCACACCCCCGCCACGCCCTACCCGGTCGAGCCGCACACTCCGGTCCCGCCCTACAACGCGATTCCCCAGACGACCGGACACTGGCCGACGCCCGGCCCGCAGCATCACATCGAGCGGACCGATCAGTCCCTGGTGAATACGGCACGAAACGGACATGGCGACAGCCCGGCGCGGAAGCGAAAGTTCCTGATTCCCGCCGTCATCGGTGTCGTGGTGGCCCTGGCGATCGCGGCGGGCACCTACTTCCTGACCCGGCCGGAACCCACCGGCGGCTCGACCCTGGCCGATGTCCGCGCCCAGCATCCGGCCTTCGACGGTCGCACGGTCACCGCGCTCAACTACGGCAACGCGACGCTGTCGGTGGCCTTGAACCCGAGCTCGCAGGCCGAGTTCCTGCAAGGCATCGGATTCCGCTACAGCACCAAGTACAAGGCCGTCGGCGACGAGAAATCACCCCGTCAGCTCTCGATCAACGCCTCGTCCTCGGATCTGGAATCCGAGGTGGTCATCATCTTCCGGACCGACAAGGACGCGGGCAACGGCGGCTTCCGCGGCCTGCCGACGGGCATCGCCAACAGCTCCGCGCGGATGGTCATCGTCGACGATCTGTCCACCGTGCAGGCCTTCCAGGTATGGACCGAGCAGTCGAGCGCGCTGCTCGTCGAGAAGCTGGTCCCGAAGATCGCCGAGGTTGTGAAGTAGGACTCGTCTGCGGCCCGGCGGCGCCCCGCGGCCGGGCCTGGTTCGTCGCCGACACGGTGACCTGGGGATTGCTGCACTTGTGCAGGCCAATCGCTGTAGCGCGAGCAGATCGCATTCGGTAGGGTGATGCCCAGCCAGCCCACTCGCGGACAAGTTGTAGCGAGCAGGGGGAAGGAGGGGATCACGCGCTGGCTAGCGACCGATGCGACGGCACCGCGGTCGAGATGTCCGGGGGGATCTCATCTAGACCCCCGTCCTCGGTGTAGCTGGTCGATTTCGCGCCGGGCCACGGATCCACGGGAACCGCCGAATTCTTTCGGATTCGGATGGAACCGATCGGGCTCAGGATGCGTCCAACATTATGAACAGGGTCAACCGACACCTCGGACGTTGACAGCAAGCAGGAGGAGGAAGTCCCCATGGCGGGAAACCAGCAATTCGTTGCAAGTACTGAAGAGATCAATGCGAAGGCCAAGGAATTCCAGGAGCAGCACGACAAGCTGATGATCGCCATCCGTCAGCTGAAGACGGACGAGGACAACGTCACCAACGGCGCCAACTGGCAGGGTGCGGCGCGTGACGCCTTCAACGCGTTCATGGAGCGCTACTACGTCCAGGCCGACAAGATGAACGACAAGCTCATGGAGACCGCTGACAAGCTCTTCAAGATGAGCAACTCGTTCGACGAGAACGTCAACGATCACGCTGCCAAGGTGCAGGCTCAGATCTCGAGCCTCGACCTGCCCGCGCTCTGATCCACGACAAGCCACACACTCTTAGGAGCCCATCATGAGCAAGCCTATCTCCGCTAATTTCGAAGGTGTCGAGGCCGGCGCGCAGCAGATCGTCAAGCGCGGCCGCGAGATCGGCGACGAGCTGCAGGCCTTCCACCAGAAGGTCGACGCCTTCTTCCAGACCCAGGGCGGTGCCGCGAAGGAAGCCGCCCAGCAGTTCCAGGCCACCTGGAACCAGCACGTGCAGCAGCTGAACGAGACCCTCAGCGGCGCCGGCACCCTGGTCAGCACCGGTAACTCGGAGCTGCAGAACACCGACACCGCCATGGCGAACCTCTTCTGAGTTCAGCTCGGAAACAACTCGGGCCCCGGCACTGTGTGCCGGGGCCCGAGTATTTGTGTGGCCGACTAGGAGTCGGGCATGACATGCACAGAGCCGACGAACTTCTCGCAAGTCTCCCGCAGGGCATCCCAGTCGTCCTTGTACTGGCAGCCGATATTCACCTGAATTCCGTACTCCGCCAGGATGAACCAGCGCACAGTCGAACCGTCACCGGGCTTCTCCGTGTAACCGAGACCGGAGCGACCACCGAAGACGTAGTCCCGCCGCAGATCCGAGAGAACGGGCTTGTCCTTCATCTGGTTCTCCAGATCGGCCGCGATCTGCTGGTAACCGACACCGGGTGCGATCCTGCGCTGCGTGACGATCAGCCGCTGCTTGGTGCCGTCGAACGGGGTCAGCTCCACCCGGTTGTTGTCGGCCGAGGGTTTGATCGTCCACAGATCCGGGGCCACGAAGGTGACATTGCCGAACTTCTCCTGCCCCTCCGGCCCGGGCGGGCCCGGCTTGGCCGAAGGCTTGCCCGAGGGCCCGGGCGGCAGGCCCGCGTCCGGGGGCAGCGCGGAACTCGTCGCGGCGACAGTGCCGCCCCCGCCCTCGTCCTCGGAGCCACCCAGCAGGACCACCGCCGTCACCGCGGCCACCACTACGACGAGAACCGCTGCGGCGGAACCGAACACGAGAGCGGTCTTACGACGGGCCGGTGCCTGCTGTGCCGCGGCGGTCTCCCGCAGCGGTTGCATCCACTCGTTGGACGGCATCACCGGCCGCGGCTGCGGCTCCGGACGGCGTTCCGGCTCGACCGGCTGTGAGCCGCGCACCAAGTCAACTCCTGAAATCGACCGCAGATCCGCCTCGGGTCCACAGGATTGCTGTACCACCGACCGGACCAGATCGAGCTTGGCGGGGTCCGCGATGCCGAGAATCTGGACGGCGTCGACCGGACGACCGTCGAGCAGACGGTCGATCAGGGCGCCCAGCCGATCCAGGGCGTCCGGCGCGATACCGTTGCCCGCGAGCGTGATCTCCGGCTCGAACTCGGTGGATTCGATGTGTACGCCGTCGTGGCTGCGCACCACGGTGGTGGCGGTCGTGGACACCATGCCGAACTCGACGACCACGGTGCGACGGCTGCGCGCCGTACCGCTGTCGGCGGACACGGCGCGAAAAGCCATGTCCTCGAACACCACCTGATGGGTGAAGCGGCGCACGGCATCGTCGAGCATGCCGCGCCGGGCCGAACCCCACTCGGTCGGGCAGACCACGGTCACCTGATCGCAGGGGGTGGCGATGCCGAGATTGTCGAAGATGGTGCCGACCACATGGGTCAGCGCCTCGACCACCGACGGCACCCGCGGCGCCAGCGCGATCCGATCCGCCGGAACGAACTGCACCGCACTGGAAACCTGGGTGGGCGGTGTCAGCGACTCCCCGATCACCAGATTGCCGTTGCTGCCCAACACCACCGACGGCGCCACCGTCCAGTGCGTGTTCGGACCGACCGCCCAGATCCGGGCGTCGGTCACGATCAGTTCGACCCAGGATTCCGTTGCGGCCGCGGTCATTCGACGCTCGGCTGCCAGGCCAGCTGGATGAGGCCCTGGGTATTGCGGGTGATGTAGGTACCGCGGCCGGGCGGCTGCGGGCTCGGGCGCACGGTACCCATGAGCACACCCTCGTCCTTGCTGCAGCTCATGATCAGACCGGCGGAGCCGATGTCCTTCATCCGGGCCAGCACGCTGTCGTACATCGCGCGTGACGCGCCACCGGAACGGCGCGCGATGACCAGGTGGAAGCCGACGTCGCGAGCATGCGGCAGGTGTTCGACCAGCGGCGCGACCGGATTGCCCATCGAGGTGGCGACCAGGTCGTAGTCGTCGATGATCACGTAGAGCTCGGGCCCCTGGAACCAGGAGCGCTCACGCAACTGCTGCGGCGTGACATTGTCCGGTGGCTGCCGCTGGGTCAGATACGCCGCCAGATCGTTCATGTTCTTGGTGAACAGCGGCGCGGCCGACGCGTAGGAAGCCTGGTAGCCCTCGGGGATCTGGCCGAGCATGCCGCGCCGGTAGTCGGCGACGATGAAGCGCGCCTCGTTCGGCGTGTTCGTGGCGGCGATACCGTCGATGATCTGGCGCAGCAGGGTCGTCTTACCGGATTCGGTGTCACCGATGATGATGAAGTGGCCGCTCTCGTTGAAGTCGATGAAGACCGGCGCGAGCTCGGATTCGTTGACACCCAGCGGAATTCGCATATTGCGCACACCGGGCTGGATCTGCGGCCAATTGCCGAGCATCGAGAGCAGCTGATCGCGGTGCAGCAGCTCGGGCAGCATGCGGGCGGCCGGGGCCGCGCGACCGGGCGTGAGCCGGGCAATGGTCGACACCGCGTCGGAGACCGCCTGACCCAGCGTGGTCGGGTCCGAACTGCCGTCGATGCGCGGCAGACCGGTCAGCATGTGCAGAGTCTCGGGAGTCATACCGCGACCCGGACGGCCCTGCGGGACCAGCGCCGCGAACTTGCGGCCGAAATCGGAGTCCATCGGGTCACCGAGGCGCAGCTCGATGCGGGTACCGATCTGATCCTTGAGCGCCGGACGGGCCTCCGCCCAGCGAGCCAGCGCGATCACGACGTGCACGCCGTAGGACAGACCCTGCACCGCGAGGTTCATGATCGGCTGCTCGAGCGGATCGAAATCCTGACGGATCGAACCGAAGCCGTCGATCACCAGGAACACGTCACCGAACGGATCCTCGTGCGCGCCCGCGGCGGCGGGGCTGCTGGCCGGATCCACCGAGCGCAGGCGGCGGAACTCCGCCATCGACTCGATATTCAGTGCGCGGAACTGCATTTCACGCGCGCGCACGATCGAGGTCATCTCGGCGATGGTGCGCCGGACCTTGTCCTCGTCCATGCGGCCCGCGACCGAACCGACGTGCGGCAGACCCTCGAGGCTGGCCAAGGTACCGCCACCGAAGTCCAGGCAGTAGAACTGCACCTGTTCGGCGGTGTGCGTCATCGACATGGACATGATCAGGGTGCGCAGCGCGGTCGACTTACCGGACTGCGGACCACCGACGATGGCCACGTTGCCGCGGGCGCCGGACAGGTCGACGACCAGGTTGTCGCGGCGCTGATCGTAGGGACGGTCCACGATGCCGATCGGGGCGCGCAGGCCCGCGATCGCCGAGTATTCGCCGGTGAGCACCGAGCGCGGGTTGAGCACATCCAGGGTGGGCGCCTCGTCCAACGGCGGCAGCCAGATCTCGTGTGCCGGGCGGCCGTGGCCGTGGATCCGGGAGACCAGCATATTGACGTTGGAGATCTGCTCCCCGTCCTCGTTGATGTGCTCGGTCTCGTCGGGAGTGGCCGCGCTGGGCAGCGGAAGCCGGTCGATGGCCCGGAAGTCCACGTGGTGGGCGGTGAACGGTCGCGCCTTGACGTCGACTTCGCCGCCGGCCACACCGGCCTGGGTGACATCGCGCTGCGAACCACCACCGACATACGGACCGGACACGTAGGACGCCTGGAAGCGCTGGATCTCGCCCGAGTCGGACTTGAGATAACCACCACCGGGCACACCGGGCAGGTTGTAGGCGTCCGGAACACCGAGGACCTGGCGGGATTCGTTGGCGGAGAACGTCTTCAGGCCGATCCGGTAGGACAGGTGCGATTCCAGGCCCTTGAGCTTGCCCTCCTCGAGCCGCTGCGAGGCGAGCAGCAGGTGCACATGCAGCGAGCGGCCCAGCCGGCCGATCATCACGAACAGCTCCGCGAAATCCGGGTGCTGGGTGAGCAATTCGGAGAACTCGTCGAGCACCACGAACAGCGCGGGCAGCGGGTCCAGATCGGCGCCCGCGGCGCGGGCCTTCTCGTATTCGGAGACATTGGCGAAGTTACCGGCCTGGCGCAGCACTTCCTGGCGGCGGTTCATCTCACCGGCCAGGGCGTCCCGCATACGGTCGACCAGGTCGGCTTCCTCTTCGAGGTTGGTGATGACCGCGGCCACATGCGGCACACCGTCGAGGCCGAGGAAGGTCGCGCCACCCTTGAAGTCGACCAGGACCAGGTTCAGCTGATCCGGCGAATGGGTGGCCAGCAGCGAAAGCACCAGGGTGCGAAGGAATTCCGACTTACCGGAACCGGTGGCGCCGATGCACAGACCGTGCGGGCCCATACCGCTCTCCGCGGCTTCCTTGATGTCGAGTTCCACCGGCAGGCCGTCGGCGCCGACACCGAACGGGACACGCAGGCGTTCGCGGCCGTAGCGTGGCCGCCAGGCGTGCTCGGGGTTGAAGGTACCGATATCGCCCAGGTGCATCAGCTGCGCCCAGGTCGAAATGACCTCGGCGTCACTGGTATCCGCGTCGCTGGACTTCTGTGTGGCGGCGCGGTAGGGGGCCAGGCGGCGGGCCACCTGCTGGGCCTGCTGGATGCTGATCCGGTCGATGGTGGCGAAACGTTCCTGATTGCCGGTCGCCCCGCGGCCGATGCACTCACCGTTCTCGATGACCATCTTGATGCCGCGCGAAATCGCCAGGCGCGGAGCGTATCCGCACAGGTCGATGATGGTGACGCCCTCGTAGCCGGATTCGCGCAGCTGATCGTCCTCGGCCTCGAGCAGGCCGCCGTCGACCACGATCACGATGTGCACCAGATTCGCGTTCGCGGGCTGGTTGCGCGAATAGCGCACGCGGGTGGCGAGCAGCGGATGCAGGCTGGCCATGGCTTCACGGATCGAGCCGTAGAACATGCGCTGCGTCCCGATGCCGTCCTGGGCATCGGGGTGCTGGGTGTGCGGGAGCCACTTGGTCCACTCCCACTCGCGGGCGGTGTCCGGGCCCGCCACGACGGCGACCAGCACCTGATCGGGAGCCTGGAACATGCACAGCTGCAACAACATCGCGCGCGTCATGTCGCGGGCCTCGGCGCGATCGCCGTCCAGGGCGATGGTCGCGAAGCCCTTCACCGCGATGGCGGTGGGCAGGTCGGGCACCGTGGAGTGCGCGCGCACGAAGCGGCGCAGCGAGACCGCGGCGATCGGTTCCAGCTCTTCGACCGGGCCGGTTTCCGGCGCGACCAGGCGGGTGGCCAGGCGCTGACCGCCGATGCCGATCCGGGCGTGGCAGAAATCCTTGTCGCCGGCCCGGCGCTCCCACATGCGGCTGGTGCCCGCGAGCATCCAGATCAGCGTCGGCTCGGGATGGCTCCACTCCACCGAGGCGCGCTGCTGGGTGGCCGTCTCGTTGACATCGCGGCGGACCTGATCGAGGTAGCGCAGGTAGTCCTTGCGATCCTCGTTCGCCTCGGACGCCTTCTGTCCCTTGCCGCCGCCCTGACCGGCGAACATGCCGACCATGGAGAAGACCATCATGAGCGGGAACATCATGGTCATCGGGTTGGACCCGAGCTTGTCGATGCCGCCCTGCATGCTGATCATGAGGGCGACCATGCCGACCATGGCGATGATCATGACGACGGGCATCAGCTTGCCCAGCAGATTGCCCGGCGTCACCCGGGGGATCTCGGGTGGTGGCTGCAACGTGACTTCGCCGCCAGGGGTTCGTGGCATCTCACGACGCGCACGCCTCTGAAACCGGACAGTACTCATGCTGAAGCGAATCCCCCTCTTGAAAGCTTGCAACTTCGGCCTCAGTGTAGAGGCGCCCGCCGAGATGTCGTAGAGTTCGACCAGCATTCTGCTGCCCAGATGATGGGTGCGCAAGCTCGCCCCCTGCGCGCGAGCCTGCGGAAAGACAGAGGTTAGACCGATTTGGGGGAAGCTTGACGCACGCGCGACTTGACCACATCGACGAAGACTCCTCGCGCGGAATCGTCCGTGCGCCGGATCTGGCGCGAGTCACCATTCTGGCCAAACACACGCAGGTCGACATGGCCATCCCGGTGGACGTGCCGGTCGCCCTGGTGATCCCCAGCGTCGTCGACATGGTCGCACAGCACAGCCGCTCCAATGACTTCGACAACGAGGGTGAGCGCTTCGAACCGGCCGAGTGGGTGCTCGCCCGGATCGGTCATCCGCCCTTCTCCAACTCGCTCAGCCTCGGCGAGCACGGCGTCCGCGACGGCGAGCTGCTCATGCTCGAGTCGGCTTCGCAAATCGCGCCGGTGCCGCTGTTCGACGACATCATGTACAACGTCGCGATCGCCGACACCGACCACTACCGCAGCTGGACGCCCAAGACGGCACGCGTCACCGGTTCGGTGCTGGCCGCGCTGACCATGCTGGTCGGCTGCCTCGGCCTGCTCATGGCGCCGGACGCCATGCCGGTGTGGGTCAGCGGGTCCATTCCGCTCGGCGTGGGCATCCTGCTGGTCGTGGCCGGCATGGTGCTCAGCCGGATGTACGGCGACACCTCCACCGCGCTGATCCTCGGCGGATGCGCGCTGCCCGCGGCATTCACCGCCGGCATGCTCTACGTCCCCGACCATTACGGCTGGGCGCACATCCTGCTCGGCTCAGTACTGCTCGGCGCGACCGCGGTCCTGGCCTGGCGGGTCACCGGCGTCGGGCTCGCGCTGTTCATCGGCGCGGCCACCCTGGCCGTCTACGCGGTCCCGGCCGCGCTGGTCGGCCTGCTCACCGATCAGTCGACCAAGGCGATCGGCGCGGTCGCCGCCGCGCTCGGCCTGGCCGGTCTGTCGCTGTCGCCGCGGATCTCGATGCTGCTGTCGAAGCTGCCGCTGCCGCCGGTCCCCTCCCCCGGCACCCCGATCGACCCGACCGAGGACGATCCCGACGACCACCGCGCGCTGCCCACCATGGACGCGCTGCGCCAGAAGTCCGAACGCGCCCGCATGTACCTCGGCGGCCTCGTCACCGCCACCACCCTGGTCACCGTCGTCGGCGCGCTCGCCGGCGCCGACCCGGCGGCCAAGAGCGTCTACTGGCCCGGTGTCGCCCTGGCCCTGGTGTGCGCCGTCGTGCTGATGTTCCGCAGCCGCACCTACGCGGGCGCCGAACAGGCCGTGGTGCTGATCATCGGCGGCGCCTCCATCGTGCTGCTCATGCTGGTCGGCGCCAGCTTCATGGAGATGCCGCTGGCCATCTTCGGCGCCGCCATGCTCATGCTGATCGCGGCCCTGATCCTCGGCATCATCATCCCGAACCAGGAAGCCACCCCACCCATGCGCCGCGGCATCGAACTCCTCGAATACGGTTTCGTAGCCGCCGTCCTGCCCTTGGTGTTCTGGGTAGCGTCGCTCTACTCGCTCGTGCGCGGGCTGTGAAGCGGGGACTACGGGTCGCCGCGGTCGCGGCCACAGTGGGGTTGAGCGCTTCGTTCGGGATCGGGGCGAATGTTGGGGTGGCGCAGGCGGAAAGGCCGCCGTCGATCGATGGGGTGGCGCCTCCGGCGGGTGATCCCGCTGTGCCCCTGGAGAAGACCGAACGGCCCGCATCCAACGGCACCTGCAACAGCACTGTCAAAGGCGGCGACGGCCCGACCATTCCGGCCGCCCAACAGTCGCTGGACTTGGAGCGTGCCTGGCAGTTCTCCAAGGGAGCGGGTCAGGTGGTCGCAGTGATCGACACCGGTGTCGCGCCGCATCCGCGACTGCCTGGACTGCGCGCCGAGGGCGATTACGTCGCGAATTCCGGTGATGGAAGCGAGGATTGCGACGCTCACGGGACGTTCGTCGCGGGCTTGATCGCAGCCACACGGGTCGATGGACAGGGGTTCGCCGGTGTAGCGCCAGAGGCGCAGATAATGTCCATCCGGCAAACGAGCAAGTTGTACCAGAAAGAGGGCGCCTCACAGAACAAGCGTCCGGAAGACTACCCAGAAGGCTATGGATCCACCACCACGATGGCAAAGGCTATCGTGCGGGCGGTCGACAAAGGTGCCACCGTAATCAACATCTCCCTTGTGGCATGCGGTATTTCGAACACGGGGGATCTGGACGTCGGCGCGGCACTCAAGTACGCCGTGGATCAAAATGTCGTCGTTGTCGCATCCGCCGGTAACGAAGAAGACAGGTGCAAGACGCCGAATCAGGTGATCGATCCACTGGATCCAACTGCGGACCCGTGGAGCAATGTCAGCACCCAGATCACGCCAGTCCGGTGGGACGAGTATGTGCTGTCCGTCGGATCGATCGATGCCAATGGTGCGCCGTCGTCGTTCACGGTTCCTGGACCATGGCTCAGTGTCGCAGCTCCCGGCTCGGACATGACCTCGCTCAACCCGATTCAGGACAACGGTCAATGGACCACCGCCGTCGGGAAAGTCGAACGCGACAAACAGTTGAGCATTTCCGGAACCAGCTTCGCCTCGCCGATCGTCGCGGGAGTCGTCGCACTGGTCCGCGCCCGCTTCCCGGAGATGAGCGCACGCGAGGTGATGAAGCGGATCCAGGCGACCGCCCACGCACCGGCAGAAGGCTGGAACAAGTACATCGGCTACGGCGCGGTCGACCCGGTCGCGGCGTTGACCGATGTCGTCAGTGGCGAACTTCCACCCAAGCGCCCGACTCCCGCCAAGAGCCAACAGCTCGCCGTGCCGAAAGCCCCACCACCACCGGACAATACAGCCCGCAACGTCTCACTGATCGGCACCGGCATCATCGGCAGCGCCCTGATCCTCGGCTACTTGGCCTCATTCCCGATCCGCCGCCGCTTCGGCGTCCGCAACGACGAGGCCTAACGAGCAACACAAACAGCCCATACAGACAGCGCCACAGCAGCGGGCCGGGTTCAGGCAATAGCCTCGAACCCGGCCCGAGTTGTATTCGCCGACTTCGGCTGCAGCATCGGCCGCTGCCAACAATTCCCGCGCCGACCCCAGGCAAAGGCCGCGCAATACAGCCCTAACTGTCTCGCCCCATTCGCACGGACATCATCGGCACCGTCATGATCCTCGACCATTAGACGCCCTGCCGAACTACCGTCGGTTCGGCGCTTCGTATCGACGACGGATAGTCACAGGTATAGATCATGCGAAGAGTCGTGTCAGGCAATCTGCCTGACACGACTCAGATTGCATTCAGCGTCTACTAGACGAAGCCTCCGCGAATGCCGATCGCGTAGACCGGATTACCGTTGATGTCGTTGTGAGCGACATAGCAGTAGTACTCACTCCATGATGTATGGGTAGAAAGCGGATCCTGCCTCGCCCGGTGTTCCGCCATCTTTTGTGCCGCAACCGCATTGCACTCATCCAGATTCATCGCGTTCGCGGTACCTGCGCCGAGGCCGACCGCGAGGCCGGCGATGGCGGCAAAGGACGCTGCGGCCAATGCAACTGTCTTCTTCATGTCTCCCAGGTCCGTTCGATCTGCGGCAACGCGCTTCCTACATTGCCTTTCGGTCGAGGTACGCAATCCACACCAGGGCAACGAAATCGACTTTCCCCCGGGTTGTTTCGGTGCCCTCTCCCTATATGACGCACTCCAGCCTGGTTCGGTTCCATCCGTTCTGGACCGTTGAGCAGAGCGAAGCGATTCCCCCGTGCACAGGGCAACAGCACAACGGTTTCCGCGACGTCACACATGCGTCTGCGTGTAGATAGTGGTGGAAACCCCCTGTGAGGACACTGTTTACAAGGTCGCCCTTCCGAAGTCACTCCCGCGCAAGGGTTACGGGCGCCTTCTGGTGAGGGGCGATACGTGCTGGGCGCGTTATAGGGGACTCCCCGACGTTGCACACCCCACTGTGTGTGCGTAGTACCGAACAACGGTGCGAAGTCACGATGACTGCGGCGAGCCTCCAGAAGGTCGGCTCTCAGGCGGGGTGCGAGGCCCCTCCGGGGAGGGGACGGGATGTGCTGGGCGCGTTGGGTGCCCTACCGAGCTTACCTCCGCAGTCCCAGTCGGATGCTGGATGTTCTCGAGGGCCCCGCTGTGGTCCGGTTCAGGGCATCTCGAGATTCGCTTGCGACACGGGGTTCGGCGCGCCGGGGCAGGTCACTTCACAGTGGTTTTCGGGACTCTGCACACCCGTATGCGTGTGCGGAGTGCCGAACGCGTGTGTGGAGTGCTGAACTGTGGGGTGCGATTTTCACGCTCGGAGCGGTAGCGGTGCTGGCCGACGTCGTCGCCGGCGAGTCTCGAGCGACGCGCATCGGTCGGTTGGCACTCGCAGGTTGGGGAGCTGGTCAGAGAGGCTCCCCGTCGAGTAGCGGTTCGGCTCGCGCATAAGAGGTGTAGTCCCGGAAGTGCTTCGAGTAGAGGTCGGCGGTTTGGGAGAGGTCGGCGGATAGGCATGGGGAGATGTCTACGACGTGCTTCAAGGTCAGGGTGATCGTGGCACCGTGGGCGTTCGTGGTGACGCCCTCCTCGGTGCGTGCCTTCTCGAAAGCGAGGGCGCGGGCGGATATTTCGTTGTCCGCGTAGAGCAGGACGGTGTCCTCCCGGTAGAGCGGGGGCGCGCCTTCGGAGTTCGACTCGAACAGCAGGATCGCGATGTACGGAGCCATCAGACCACCGGCTCGGCTTGGGTGGATTTGAAACGGATGACGACCACGGCACCCTTTTGGACACAGGTCAGTACGGACAGTGATTTGTTGTGGCGGATCAAATACTGCTCGCAAGCGGTGATCGATCCGAATTTCGCGTCCTGGTGGAAGGGTTCGGCTGACGCCGTGCCCGCCGCGGCGAACGAGCCCGCGATGGCGGCGGCCAGCGCACTGGTGAGGACGATCTGCTTCATGACGCCTTCTTTCGTTGGGTCTGCCTCTCCCCTCTTGGACGCGGCCCGCACGGGATCGGTTCCCCGTTCACCCCGGGGCGAGTAGTAGCGTCTGCGGGGCGGCGCGCTGGGCGTCGTGCCCGATCGATCGCAGGTAGCACCATGTCCGAGAACCAACCGAGTCGTCGTCAACACTGGGAGCGGTCCACGAGTGTGCCGATGATGGCGCTGGCGGTGGCGTTTCTCGGCGTGTACGCCTGGCATGTGCTCGATACGGGGGCCTCTCCGGTACTCGATGCCTGGCTGACCCGGATCGACATCACCATCTGGGTGTTGTTCGCGGCGGATTTCGCGATCCGGGTGTGGTTGTCCACGAATCGGTGGCGGTTCCTGCGGAATCATCCGGTCGAGTTGCTGATCGTGCTGTTGCCGCCGTTCCGTCCGCTGCGCCTGCTGCGCGCCGCGCTCCTGCTGCTGGACACGCTGAACCGCAACACCCGCACCCGCGCCCGCATGGCCGTATTCGTCGGCGCAAGTTCGGTTTTGACGCTGCTGCTGTGCAGCTTGGCGTTCTTCGACGCGGAGTACGGCGCGCCGGACAGCAAGGTCGCCAACTTCGGTGACGCGCTGTGGTGGTCCGCGGTGTCGGTCACCACGGTCGGTTACGGCGACGTCTACCCGGTCACCACCGAGGGCCGCCTGATCTCGCTGATCCTCATGACCTTCGGCATCGGCCTGATCAGTTTCGCGATCGGCACCACCACCAGCTGGGTGATGGATCAGCTGAAGGCGGTCGAAGCCTCCGCCGAGGCCACCGATCGGGAGATCGGCCTGCTGGTCCAAGAGGTTCGGGCGCTGCGCGGCGAGGTGGCCGAACTGCGCGGCACTCCGAAAGAAGAGCACCAGGTCTCCTGAAACTCGCTCCGGATGCGACGATTAGCCCGGCCCGTGATCGTTGCGGGTGAGAGCGAGTGGGTTATGAGTGTTGGTGTGGGACGTGACCAAGTGTCCGGAAGACAGGCGGCCGCGGTCGTTCTCGCGGTGCTCGGCGCGTTCGTCTGGGGGTTCGAGGCCGTGCTGGCCTGGGACAAGTCGACGCACCCGAAGTTCCAGGCGGGCACCTACATCCATCTGGCCTGGTTCGAATTCAGCGCGGCCCGCGTCCTGGTGGTCGCGATGTATTCGTTCGGCCTGGTCGCCACCGTGCTCCTGCTCGGCGCTTTCCTGATCATGATCCGGCGCTATCCGGCGGGCCGCGTCCTGGTCGCCGCGGGCTGCGCCCTGGTGCTGGCGGGCCAGACACTCGTCCTGATCCTGACTCTGCTCCGGTACGACTCGTTCTACAACCCGCCGACGAGCTTGGCCGCCACCGAACTGCTCATGCTGTGCCCGCTGATCACGCTCTGGTGCGTTGCGGGACGCACCAGAGCGCGGCGGTCGCCTGCTGCCGCTCGAGGCGGCAATCGATCCGCGCGACGGGCTGAACCTGTCGGTGGACCTTCTCGTAGGCGAACTTGAGGGTTCTCGCATCGGCGGTTGCCGACATGTGCCCGGATCCACCGGTGGCGGCGTCCAGTCGTGACGATACCCGTCACCACCTCTGCGGCCGAGAGTCCCTCCGCTGGTGAGCAATTCGATTGAGCACCCCGTCGTAGGTCGCTTTCGGTGCCGGCCTTCCGGGGGACGAGATGTGCTGAGCACGTCGAGTGCCCTACCGGACTTACTCCACAGACCCAGCCGGAAACTGGACGCTCGCCAAGCGCCCCTTGCGGTCCGGTTGAGGGCAATACCCGATCGTTGCGGGGCAATGCCCAGCGACAAACCGTGGCCCCTGTCGCATCGACCCGCAGCCGACGAGCAACACACGATCGAGACATGCCCAGCGACAGTGACTTCACAGGCGCTTCCATCACCTCACACAACCGACTGCGAGTGCGCAGTCGCGAAAAGTACTGTGAAGTCGCTGTTTACGGTGTGGACACGCGACGTTCGACCGATGGCGTGGCCGCCGGCGCGACCACGCATCGGAAACTAGCCGCTGGCCTTACCGACCGTCTGCTTCGCCGGGGACGGGTCGGGTGAGACACCGTCGTGGGCGACCATGGCTTCCTCACGGCCGAGAGTCGGCCCGTTGGCGAGCAATTCGATGATCTGCCACGGCGCCGGTTCCGGTTTGACGCCCGCGTCGGCGTCCATGCCCAGTGCTTTCTGAGCTCTCGCGTCCTTGATGCCGTAGCGGACGCCGGTGTCGGCGATGTAGAACAGGCTGTCCTTGCGGCGGCTGGTTGCCTCGATGCCGGTGGTCTGGACGAAGGCGCCGGTGGCGGGCGGAATGTAGACCGAGTCGGCGTTGGGGCCGGAACCGTCGGCCTGGGCCAGCGGCACGGTCTTCGCGTTGTCCGGGATCGGCAGCTTCAATCCGGTGATGATGTTCAGGTCGGCTCGCTTGCCATCCTTGTTGTCGGCTGCCTCCGGGATCGGCTTCCAAGACATGCAGCTGACCAGCTGGTCGTCCTGGGACACCAGCTTCGGCGCGGTCTTCGGATAGTCCTGGACCTGGAGGGAGTTGGAAACCGGCGCGTTCGAGCGTTCGTTCTGGCTGATCCGGCTGTCATCGGGCTGACTCGGGTTCGAGTTCTTGATGATGTCGGCAGTCAGTTTCGAGATCTCCTGCAAGCCGTTGCTCAGCACCACGAGGTACTGCTTCTCCGACGGCACCTCCACCACGTCACCGATGCGGTGGTTGTTGATCGTGTAGTTGACCGAACCACCGCGGTTCTCGAACTCTGGCGCCTTGATCGGCAGCGTCGGCGGGATCGCGTTGATCAGCCCGTCGCTGACCTTCTGCGGCTTCTCCCCGGTGATGCCCAGTGCGTCGGTAACAGCGCGCTCGTTCATATTGATTTCGGCGCGCTTGTTCTCATACACCAGGTAGGTCTTGTCCTTGGCCTGCACCAGCAGCGCCTTGTCGCCGGGCATGACCGAAGCCTTCGCGCCCAGCTCCGGATCGCCTGCGATCACCGTGGTGGTGAGATCGGTGCTACCGCCGCCACCGCGCACATCGCACACCGACCAGCTACGGCCGTCGCCGCTCTTGCCGAATCGCAGCGCGGCCGGCGCACCGGGAATACCGATCAGCTGTCCGCGCGGCTTCTTGCTGAGCTCGGATTCCTTCACCGAGGTCGGCTTGCCCGGATCGTCGGCGGCCAACTGGGCAGACGCCAGGTTCAGCGCCGGATGCACCACATCGTCGATCACGACGTAGACGCCGCCGGATTCCTTGCCGATCAGCAAGGTCTTGTCCTTGATCGAACCCTGCGGTTTCAGCAGCGCGAGAATGCCGCAGCCCGCCAGAATCACGATGCCGAGCACCAATCCCGCGGCATAGGCGCGGGATTGGGAGCGCATCGGATCGTGCAGCATGCGCACATCCCGGCGCACCAATGCGTGTTCCATCCGGCGCACCAGGAAGCGGTAACCGCTCACCTGCCAGCGCGTAGTGGGTTTTGAAGGCATCTTTCCTCCCCCGAACAGTGCTCACGTCCGGCCAACACAGTACAGTTCCCGGGGAGTCTTGTTCAGTTCGACCGGTGGATCACGGTCGATATCGGGTACTTGGGGGATGAGGATGGCCGAATCAACCGGGGTGGGGCCGCGTCCGCTCTTTGGCCGGGTCTCGCTACAGAACCTGCTGGTCGCGCAGGTCATCGCACTGGTTGTCGGTTTGGGCGTGCTGCTCTTCGGTGTCGACAAGTGGATCGCGCTGGGCGCGGCCGTGGTGGCGGCGCTGATCCCGCTGATCCCGATCGCCAAGCGCACCCTGCTCGACTGGATCGCCACCTGGTGGCGCTACATCACCAAATCCGATTACCAGATCGGTGACACCGTCGACTTCCGCGGCCCCGACGACCGGTCCCTCGGCCTGTACTGGGACGGCAGCCGCGTCGTCACCGTCGTCGAGGTGCTGCCGCCGCGCGGCGGGCTGACCCGCATCTCGTCCTCCACGGTGCACGCCTCGCACCTGCTGCCGCTGCCCGAACTGGCGAAATGCCTCAACCAGCACGACATTCTGCTCAGCGGCATCGATATCGTCAGCCACGGTCACCGCAGCCGCGCCGGTACGCCCGCGGGCAAGATCTACGAGTCGCTGCTCGGCCCGCTGCCCGCCACCGCGCATCGCGCCGTCTGGCTGGCCATCAGCTTCGACGCCATCGCCTGCCCGGATGCCGCGGCCCGGCGCGGCGGCGGCACCGAGGGCGCGTCACGCGCGGTCACCATCGCAACCCAGCGGATCATGCGCACGCTCGAGGACGCCGATTGCAGCGCCCGCATTCTCACCGCACCCGAGATCCGCAAGGCCGTTCTCCAGATCACCGCCGGTTTCGACCCGCGCAACCTCACCCACCGCTGGCGCTACGCCGAGATCGGCAATGCCGTGAACATCGGCGCCGCCGTCGACCCGAAGCGGCTGGGCTCGGACCTGCTCGCCCAACTGTGGGTCGCGCCCTCGCGCGGCACCACGGTCGCGGTGCGGCTGCGCCCGGGCAGCACCGCCGAGACCGTCAGCATCGGCGCCGCCTGGCGACTGACCGCGCGGGAACTGCCGGAGCGCTCGAAACTCAAGGGCATGATCTCGATGGCCGGACGGCACCGCGACGGCCTGCTCGGGCACATGCCGCTGGCCGCGCCCGGCGTCGACGACACCGTCCCGATGACGGAGTATCCGATCGATGTGATCGGCGCGCTGCACCTGCCGTCCTCGGGCTGCGGTCAGCTGATCGGCTCCGACGAGGAGAACCAGGGCGTCGCGATTCGTATTGTCGGCCAGGGTATTTCGACCGTCTACGTGGCGGGCGAGCTGTATCTGGCCCAGCAGCTGGTGTTCCGCGCGCTGGCCGTCGGCGAGCGCATCCTGATCCGCACCGACCGCTCACACGCCTGGGAACAGCTGGTGCAGACCGTCGGTAACCCGGAGCGGTTGACCATCGCGGTCGAAACCCACCAGTCCGACGCCGGTTTCACCGCGACCGTGGTCGACGGTGTGCTCGCGCCCGCACCACACGCCGGTGTCACCACCATCTACGTGACCGGCGACCCGATGGGCTGGCCCGCCACCCGCCCCGACCTGTCGATCCACCAGCCCGGCGCCATCGGCAACCACGTCATCCTGCGCACCGGCACCGCCCAGGTCGACCTGACCTTGGTCTCGATCCCGCGTGAAGCCACCTACATCGGCCATCCGCGCGGCCGCCAGCAACAGCCACCGCAACGCCAGATGCAGGGTGCGGGTCCGCGCCGCTAGCCCGGGTAAGGATCGACGCCGCGCGCCGTGCGCAGAGTCGTTGCCCACCAGGCGAGTTGGGTCAGCATGCGGTCGGCGGCGTCGATGGCGGCGCTGTTCTGGGTGATGCCGGTTTTGTCGAACTGCTTCTTGGCCTGAGGGAAGCTGGGAGTTTCGCGTACCGACACCATGTGTAGTTCCGCAGCGACCTGCCGCAACTGCTCCACCGCGCGCAGGCCGCCGGAGAGACCGCCGTAGGAGACGAATCCGACCGGCTTGGCCCGCCATTCGTGTTTGGCGGTGTCGAAAGCGGTTTTGACCGCGGCCGGGTACCCGTGGTTGTACTCGGAAGTCACGACGACGAAGGCGTCCGCGGCCGCCAGTCGGGCTCGATACGCCACCGCCTCGGGCGTGTCGACCAGGTTCTCCGGCAGCCGCGCCTCCACGAGATCGATGACTCCCGTATCGAATTCCGCTCTGCGCCGCGCGGCCCCCACGAACCAGGTGGCGACGACCGGGGCGAAACGCTCCGGCCTGGTACTGCCCACGATGACCTCGAGCCGCAACGGATTCTCCACGCCGCCGAGCCTAGCTCCTGGCGCGACGCAGATGATCGTTCGCTGGTGCAAGGCACGGCGCGGTCGCGGGCGGTGTACCCGTTGGTCGGCAGGCGCGGACGTTAATTCCGGCTATGCGGAAAGATCGCGACGGTGTACCCCAGTACTCGGACAGAAGATCCGGCTACCCCGGTGACCGTTCACCGACGACCGGACTCGTCGGCACGACCGCCTCCCCCGGGCCTGCGGCGAACGCGGCAAGTCCGGCGCGGGGCGGGGTCGCGGCGGTGAAGCCGAGTGCCCGGTGCGCGCGAACCGTGGCCGGTGCGAGATGACGGGCGTCGGGCAGGCGGTATTGACCGGTGACGACCGGGGGCGGCCCGGACGCGGCCGCCGCCATCACGGACGCCACCTCCCAGACGGTAAGCGGTTGTCCGGAAGCGATATTCAGCGGCACGAAGCCGGGTAGCGCGCATTCCGCCGCGGCCCGGGTGGCCGCCGCGGCGTCGTCGACATGGATGAAATCTCTGATCTGCCCGCCGTCTTCGAAGACGCGAGGCGCGGTTCCGTTGGCGAGCAGGTCGCGGAACCGGGCGGGCAGCCCGGTGTGCGCGCCCGGGCCGTACACCGAGGCGAACCGCAGGACAGTGACCGCGGAGCCGGTGGACAATCCCCAGGCGAACGCGTAATTTTCTTGCGCCACTTTGCTGGCCGCGTAGAAGCTGCGGGGCCGCGGTGCGGCCTCCTCGGAAATCGGTTCCCAGGTGAGGATTTCACCGCTCTTGGGCGCGCGGTGATCGAACCGGCCGCGATCGAGATCGGCCCGGGGCCGCACGCCGGGAAAGAACGGTCCGCCGCGGATGGTGCGGTAGACCCCCTCGCCGTACACCTCGGCCGACGACGCCAGCACCAAGCGCCGCACCTTCGCCGCATCCATCGCGGCCAGCAGAACAGCCGTGCCCTGGTCGTTGGTGGACGCGTAATCTCCTGGGCCAGCGCCGGATTCGGTGCGCGCCGCGAAGTGGCATACGACGTCGATGTCGCTCAGCATCGGCGCCAACGCGGCCTGGTCGCGCACGTCGATTTGCGAAACCCCGTCCGAATCCACGAGATCGAGCCGGGCGACGGCGTGCCCGGCCTCCGACAGCACCTTGCACACCCGCGATCCGATGAATCCGGCAGCCCCGGTTACCAGCACCCTCATCGTGTCCACCTGCGTCGCGCCGCACTCGCCGCCGGAGGGACGCCGAGCCACCGGGACCGGCCCGGCTATCTCAACCGATCATGGTAGAGCGCCGACCCACACTGCTACCGGACATCGCCCGACGTCCGCCGAGCCCGTTGGTCCAGCCAACCGAACCGAATCCGGTCGGCGCGCCGGGCGCCGCCGAAACAGGCAGGATTCGATCAGGGCAGTTCGAAGGGCAGCGCCACCCCGGTGTGCACCCGGCACCGATCACAGGTGTCGGTGTCGCCGACCGCCGCGACGGCGCCGCGGATCAGCGCCTTGAAGGGGTCCAGGTTCCGTTTGAATTCGGCGAATACGTCGACCGCGTGCACGCCGTCGCCCTCTTCGAGGCCCGCGTCCAGGTCGGTGACCAGGGCGACTGCGGCGTAGCACATTTCGAGTTCACGGGCGAGCACCGCTTCGGGATGGCCGGTCATATTGACCAGGTCCCAGCCCTGTCCGGCGAACCAGCGGCTCTCGGCGCGGGTGGAGAAGCGCGGTCCCTGGACGACGACCATGGTGCCGGATGGCCGCACCGTCAGCGCGTCGGATTCGACTCCGGCGGCGGCGGTGCGTAGTTCGTCGCAGTAGGGGTCGGCGAAGGAGACGTGCACGCCCCCGCCGTCGAAGAAGGTCTGCGGGCGGCCGGAGGTGCGGTCGACCAGCTGGTCCGGTATGGCGACGGTGCCCGGCCCCCAGTCGGCGCGCAGGCTGCCGACCGCGCAGGGCGCGAAGATCCGGCGCACGCCGAGGGACCGCAGCGCCCACATGTTGGCCTGGTACGGCAGGGTGTGCGGGGCGAATTCGTGCTGTTTGCCGTGCCGGGGAACGAATGCGACGGCCCGGCCCTCGACCTCGCCGATCGCGACGGGCGCGCTCGGCTTGCCGTAGGGGGTGTCGACCTCGACGTGGGTCGCGTCGTTGTCGAAGAAGTCGTAGAAACCGCTACCGCCGATGACGGCGAGGGCAGGCCGGGGATGCGAACTCATGCGTGCGATTCTCCCGTCCCCTGGCACGGCCCCCGCAGCCGGGTTCGGACCCGGTTGATTCGAATCCCAAACCACTCAGCAAAGATGGGATGACTTGGTTTTCGGATGAGGTGGGTTGTGACGCGGGCGCAGGTAGGCGTGTGGCTGACGGTGGCGAGTGGGCTGGCGTTCGCGAGTTCGGGATCGTTCGCGAAATCGGTGCTGGGCGCCGGCTGGTCGCCCGGCGCGGTGCTGGCGATTCGCCTGTCCGGCGCGGCGGTGGTGCTTCTGGTCCTGGCCGCGTGGCGGGATCCGGCCGGGCTGCGCGACAGCGTGCGGCATGCCCGGGCGATCGTCGCCTTCGGCGTGATCGCGATCGCCGGCGTACAGGCGACGTTCTTCCTGTCTCTGGAGTACCTCCAGGTCGGAGTCTCGCTGATGATCCAGTTCCTGGCGCCGATCGCGGTGATCGGCTGGAATTGGGCGGTGCGCGGGCAGCGGCCCACGGTGGCGACGGCCCTCGGCGCGCTGCTCGCGATCGGCGGCGCCGCGCTGGTGATCAATGTCTTCGACGCGGGCGGGCTGAGCCTGCCGGGCCTGGGCTGGGCCGGGCTGTCGATGGTGTGCAACGCGGCGCTGTTCCTGCTGTCCGAGCGCGCGACGGCGCGGGTGCGCCCGACCGTGCTGCTCGGCACCGGTTTGACGGTCGCCGCCGCGACCAGCTGGATCCTCGCGGTCACCCAGGTGCTGCCGCTGCGGACCGGCGCGGGCACGGTCACGCTGGCGGAGCATCGAATTCCGGCGGCGTTGTCGCTGGTGCTGCTGATTCTGATCAGCACGGTCGTCGCCTACGTGTGCGGTGTGGCGGGCGCGGCCCGGATCGGGTCGACGCTGATGTCGCTGATCCTGCTCAGCGAGGTCATGTTCGCGGTGGCGCTGTCGTGGCTGCTGCTCGGCGAGGCGGTGGCGCCGATCCAGCTGGTGGGCAGTGTCGTGGTGATCGGCGGGATCGTCCTGGCCCAGCAGCGCCGCATGCCGGAGCTCGATCCACCCGGGCGCACCGACGCGGTGGACGCGCCCGCGCTGCCGCGCATCTGACAATCCCTTCACTCAGGTGTACCCTAGGGGGGTATCTACCCACGACCGGAGCGCCCCGCGTCTGCGAAGATCAACCCGGCCACTGCTAGGACGAGGAGAACACCGGTGACAACCACCCCGGAAACCGGCGGACACGACCACTCCGCCCACGGTTACATCACCGCCAAGGACGACTACCTCAAGCGGTTGCGCCGCATCGAGGGCCAGTCCCGCGGCCTGCAGCGGATGGTCGAAGAAGAGAAGTACTGCATCGACATCCTCACCCAGGTGTCCGCCATGACCAAGGCACTGCAAGCCGTGGCCATGGGCCTGCTCGAGGACCACATCAGCCACTGCGTCGTCGACGCCGCCGTCGCGGGCGGCCCCGAAGCCGAAGCCAAGATCAAGGAAGCCACGGACGCCATCGCCCGCATGGTCCGGTCCTGACCTCCGGTCAGCCGTGGTGCCGGCGATAGACCTCGGCGGCGCCCGGATGCAGGGCGATCGAACCGGTACCGGTGAGTGAGCGGGCGTCCAGGAACTGGGTGCCGGCGGCTTCGGCCGGCACCAGGGCATCGGCACGGCTCAGCAGCAGATCGACGATGGCCGCCGCCGCCGCGTCGGGCAGACTGGGCGCGGCGAGCAGCAGATTCGCCACCCCGATGGTGTGCACGGCCGAACCGCCCGGATAGGCGTCGGCCGGGATCTGCACCCGGTCGTAGACGTGCCCGAAGCGGCCACGCAGCGGCGCGGCCAGTTCGTCCAGGTCGAGTAGCCGCAGGCGCGGCACGGCCAGCGCACCGGTCGGCACGCCGCCCGCCCACAGCAGCGCGTCCACTTCCCCGGCATCCAGGGCCGCCACCGCGTCGCGCAGACCGCGGTGCTCGACGGTGACGTCCACACCCGGCTCGAATCCCGCCGCCCAGAGCAGCCGTTCGCCGGTCAGCGCGGCGCCCGAGCCCACCGCGCCCAGGTTCACCCGGGTGCCGCGCAGATCCGCCACCCGCCGGATCGGGCTGTCCACCCGCACCGCCAGTTGCAGATAGTTCTCGTACACCCGCCCGAGCGCCAGCACCTGCTCGCCGCCTTCGATCGAATCCACCAGCGCCAGTGCGGCATCCACCTCGCCGCGGACCAGCATGGTCAGATTCGTCCGCGAGCCGTAGGTGTCGATCGGATCGATCCGCACGGTGCCCGCCTGGTCCGCCACCTCGGCCAGCAGGCGCGCGAAGGCGTTGTAGAACCCGCCCGGCTCCCCCGAACCCAGACGCACCGTTCCCACCCCGGAATTCGTGCCACAGCCGACGATTCCGGCCGCCACTCCCGCGGCGGCCAGCCCGAGAAACCCGCGCCGCCCCAGTCGGCGCGAACTCGGCTGTGCGGTAAGCGGATTGGCGTGTGGCCGGATATTCATGCGGGGACCACCGAGGGAAGACGCAGGATGATGGCGAGGCCGCTCGGGCGCGCCGGTTCGACGGTCAGGGTGCCGCCGCGGGATTGGGCCAGGGCCGCCGCGATCGGCAAGCCCAAGCCGGAACCGCCCGCGGGCGCGGAGGAACCGCGGAAGAAGCGGGTGGTGAGCTTGTCGATCTCCGCACGCGGGACGCCGGTGCCGTCGTCGCGCACGGTGATGGTGACCCAGCCGGGTTCGGTCGCCACGGTGACCGTGGTGTGCGCGCCGGATCCGGCGTAGCGGCACGAATTGCTCAGGGGGACATCGAGAATCTGGGCGAGGATGTCTGCGGGAAGGGATACCTCGGTGAGCGAGGTGGCCCGCGGCGCGGCGGACGGGGTCTGGCCGTTGCCGTCCGATGTGGCACCGGGCGTGGGGAATTCCGGGCCGCGACCGTCCGATCCGGGTTCGGTATGCGCGCGCACCGAATCCGATCCGGCGGGCGCACTCTCGGCCCGCGCGAGTTCCGGACGGTGCCGGATCGTCTCGGCGCGCAACTCCATACCGGCGGTCTCGAACGCCGTATGCCAGGCATCGACCCGATCCGCGACGACCTGTCGTGCGTCGCAATGATTCTCGGGATCGTGCGCGGACATGTCGAAGGCCGTCGGGGTCTCCGCGACCGCGAGCGTGAGCAGACCGTCCAGCAGGGCGGTCAGCCGGTCGACTTCGGCGCTGGCCCGGCGGAAGATCGGCGCCGCCGTATCGGGGATGTCCAGTTCGAGCGAGTCCAGTCGAATCGCCAAGGCCGCCAGGGGGTTCCGCATGGCGTGCGCGGTATCGGCGACGAGTTGGCGTTGCGCGTCCACGGAATCCGCGACCGCCAGCGCCATGGCATCGAATGATTCGGCCACCGCCCGCATTTCGGGCGGACCGCCGTAGTGCCGGGCGATCGAGACCGGAGCCGGGGAATCGTTCCGGGGCTTGGGCACCGTCGCGGTCAGCGCGGCCACCGCGTCCGACAGCGCCGCCAGCGGCCGCAGCACCCAGCGGCTGAGCGTGAGCGCGAGCATGGTGAACACCGCCATGGCGACGACGCCACCCGCGCCGATCAGCGACCACGCCTTGGCGATATCACTGCGCGCGCGTTCGGTCGACGCCTCGATCACCACCGCACCGTTGACCTGCACCCCCGACCCGACCGGCCGAGCGACCAGCATGGTCGGCTCGCCCCACGGGGTCAGGCGGTCCACCGGATGCGGGCGGAGATTGCGGCGCGCACCGGCCACCGCGGCCGCGATACCCGGATCGGTGACATCCACCCCGGCATTCACGGTGGTCGCGCCACGAGCGTCGACGACCAGCACGTTCTCGCCGTAGAGCTCGTGATAGCGCACGATCTCCTCGATCAGCGCGCGCGGATCCTTGTCGGCGACCGCCGCGTCGGCGAGGGTCGCGAACCGGTCGGCATCACCGTTGCGGCCCAGGGTCAACTCCTGGGTCCGGCTGGTCGCGTAGGTCAGGGAGAGCGGCACCGCGAAGGCCAGGACCGCGATCGCCGCGAAAACCGTCAGCGCGAACAGAAGCCGGCGTCGCACCGCGGTGTCCTTCCGGAGCTCATTCGCCCCACCGGTAGCCGTACCCGCGAATGGTGGTGATCAGGCCGGGGCGGTCCAGCTTGGCGCGCAGCGCGGTCATGTGCACGTCGAGCGAGCGGGACACCGCCACGAAGGCGTCGCCCCAGATCCGGTCCATCAGCTGCTGGCGGCTGACCGCGGAACCCGGCCGCTCCACCAGCGCCTCGACCAGCTCGAATTCCTTGGGCGTCAAGGAGATCGGCTTACCGGCCACCTCGACGATCCGCGTGCCCAGGTCGACCCGGACATCCCCGGTGACCACCACCGGCGGCGTCGGCTGGGTGGCCACCGCCGCCCGGCGCAGCACGGTCTCGAGCCGGGCCATGAGTTCGGCGATACGCGGCGGTTTCACCAGGTAATCGTCCGCGCCGCCGCGCAGCCCGCGCACGATCGATCGCTCGTCGCTGCGGGCGGTCAGCACCAGCACCGGGACCGAGCTCACTGCCCGCAGCTGGCGCAGGATCTGAAGACCGTCCGCGTCGGGCAGGCCCAGGTCCAGGATCACCGCGTCGTAGCCACGGTGATCGAGCAGCAGATCGCTGCCGCGTCGCTTGCGCTCGGCACGATAGCCACGAGCGTTGAGAGCCTCGACCAAGGCATCGCCAACGCCATCATCATCTTCGACAACCGCAAGCCGCACTCGCCGATCCTCCCATAACGGGCGGATCGGCGAGGCGGCTGGTTGCTCAGCAACCATGCGGCGCTACTAGACCCGAGCCGGTGCGGGCGACGCTGCCTGCTGCGACTCGAAGGCACTTCCGAGCTCGCGATCGAGTTCGGTGGTGGACTTGTTCTTCAGGAAGAAGACGTAGACCAGGAGCGAACCCGCGATGAGCGCGGTGACATAGCCGATGAACTGCGGAACCATATCGGCTTTCTTCATGGCCTCGTAGATCACCGGTGCGGTACCGCCGAAGGCCGAGTTTGCCAGCGCGTATCCCAGACCCACGCCGAGCGCTCGGACATTGGCCGGGAACAGTTCGGCTTTCACCAGTGCGTTGATCGAGGTGTAGCCGGTCAGAATGATGTATCCGATGGCCAGCAGTCCGAAAGTGGCGAACGGGTTGGTGGTCTTCGGCAGGAAGGTGATCAAGAAGTAGGTGTAGATCACGCCGGTCGCGCCGAAGAACACCAGCAGCGGCTTGCGGCCGACTTTGTCGCTGATCCAGCCGCCGACCGGTTGCAGGCACATCAGGAAGATCAGGCCGATCAGGTTGACCCAGGTCGCAACCATGGCGTCGTTGGTGTAGGCCTTCTTCACGATCGCCGGGGCGTTCACGCTGTAGGTGTAGAACGCGACGGTGCCGCCCATGGTGATCAGGAAGCACAGCAGCAGCGGCTTCCAGTGCCGGACGAACAGTTCCCTCATCGAACCCGAGGCGCGGTCGGCGCCCGAGCGGGCGGCGTCGATGTGCTCCTTGGACAGCGACTCGTCCATGTCCCGTCGCATCAGGAACACACCGATCGCGGCCACACCGCCGATGGCGAACGGGATCCGCCAGCCCCAGTCCTGGATCTGTCCCTTGTCCAGGAACGCGGTCATGATCAGCAGGGTCGCCTGCGCCAGCACATGGCCGCCGACCAGCGTGACGTACTGGAACGAGGAGAAGAAACCACGCTTACCGGCGGTCGCCACCTCGGACATGTAGGTCGCCGAGGTGCCGTACTCACCACCGGTGGCGAAACCTTGGACCAGCCGGAAGAAGATGAGAACCAACGCGGCGGCCAAGCCGATGGATTCCCGGGTCGGCATGATCGCGATGCCGAACGAACAGGCGGCCATCAGGGCCACGCTGAACACCAGGGCGGAGCGGCGTCCGTGCCGGTCGGCGAAGCGCCCGAAGTACCACGAGCCGACGGGGCGCATCAAGAACGTGACCGCGAAGATCCCGTAGACGTAGACGGTGGAGTTCTTGTCCTCCGGCGAGAAGAACTGATCCTGAAAATAGGTCGCGAAGACCGTATAAATGTAAACGTCATACCATTCGACGAGATTTCCCGACGAACCCTTGAGCGTATTCAGAATCGCCCGCCGAGTACTGGTCGGCGCCGACAATGGCGCGGAACCGGGCTCCGGCGATTTGCTAAGTGTGGTGGACAAGACCTTCCTCCTTCGACGCTTCTTCGCGCCATCGGATCGAGTGTGTCGGTCACCACAGTTGTTACGGAAGTGTGCCGTCCGGTTCCTAACAGTTCTTTAGGGCGATGCCCAGCGGACATCCAGCAACCCGGTCCGGGCGGTCGGCCGCGGGCATCGCTGCCCGGGTCGCCGGATGTCACAGACGGTTCCGCGGCGCTACTTCAGCAGTGGCGCGAGGGTGCGCAGGGTCGGCAGCGGGTCGTCGGCGAGCGGCTGAATCGCCACGTGGTCGGCGCCCGCCACCAGGTGCGCGGCGAGCTTGTCGGCGACAGCCTGGGCGCTGCCGTGCGCGACCACCGCGTCGTAGAAGCGATCGCCGCCGGGCTGCGCCAGATCCTCGTCGGTGAGCCCGAAACGGCGCAGGTTCGCGACGTAGTTCCGCAGGCCGAGATAGAACGAGGTGCGCGGCTGTGCGGTGACCCGGGCGCGGGCCGGATCCTCGTCGATGACCACCTTGTGCTCGGTAGCCAGCAGTGTGCCGTCACCGAGAATCGCCCGGGCATCGGCGGTGTGCTCGACCGGCACCAGATACGGCAACGCGCCGAGCGTGCGATCCCGGGCCAGCTTCAGCACGCGTGGACCGAGCGCCGCCAGCGCGCGCCGCTGCTTCGGTACGCCCGCCGCGTCCAGCGCGTCGAGATAGGCCACCAGCGCCTCGTAGGGCGTGCTGTAGGCGGCGGTCGCCTCCGGATGACCGGCGCCGATCCCGAGCAGGAAGCGACCGGGATGCGCGGCCTCGATCCGATGGAACACCTCGGCCGCCTCGGCCGCGGGCGTCTGCCACACGTTCACGATGCTGGACGCCACCGTGACGGATTCGGTTGCCGCCAGCAGATTTTCGGCGACGACCAGGTCACCGACGCCGGGCGAACTGCCCAGCCACAGTGTCCCGTACCCGAGCTCCTCCAACTCCCGCGCCTGCCCGGGCGCGAACCCGTTGAAGGGCAACCAGACTCCGTACCGACCAAGTTCTTCGAATGCCATGCCCCAAGCCAACACGACCCGCCCGCGGATTTGTTCCGTTTCGAGCGCGGCTACTCGCCGCAGCAGCCTTCGATGGGCACGGTGCGCACCTCGCGGGTCTCGCGGTTACGAGCGGCGAGTTCGCCGTCGGCGGGATAGTCGACCGCGATCAGAGACAGACCGTGCGCCGGGGCGACCGTGACCGAGCTCGACCGCTCGGTTTCCCGCAGCAGGCCCGCGACCCACTCGGGGGTGCGCCGCCCCTCCCCCACCGCGAGGATCGCGCCGACCAGACTGCGCACCATGGACCAACAGAACGCATCGGCGCTGACATGGGCGATCAAATGGTCGCCGTCGCGCTCCCAGTCGAAACGCTGAAGTTCACGCACGGTGGTGGCGCCCTCGCGACGACGACAGAAAGCAGCGAAGTTGTGCAGGCCCAACAGTTTCCGCGAGGCGACGCGCATGGCCTCCAGATCGACGGTGCCGCGGCAGCCGACCACACTGCGCGCCTCGAGCGGCGCGGCGCCGTAGGGGGCCGTGGTGAGCCGATAGACGTAGTGGCGGCGGATCGCGGAGAAGCGGGCGTCGAAGTCGGGGGGCGCGAGCCGCGCAGCCTTGATGCGGACATCCTTGGGGAGGAAGCGCGCCATCCGGTACACCAGTTTCGCCCCGTCGAAATCCGTTGCGGTGGTGTCGAAGTGGGCGACCTGCCCGTCGGCGTGCACACCCGCGTCAGTACGCCCGGCGACGGTCAGCCCGATCGGCTCCCGAAAGACCTTGCTCAGCGACTCCTCCAGCACGCCCTGCACCGTGCGCATGCCGGGCTGTCGCGCCCAGCCGATGAAATCCGTGCCGTCATACGAGATGTCGAGGCGCACCCGCACCGTACCGGCAGCAGGCAGCGCCGCCAGGGCGCGTTCCTGAATCGAGTTCACAGCATCCTCCACGGATCCACATCACCGGCTCGAAAGTCGTTGTGCGTAAAGCGAACGAGCCCGCCGACCCAATCGGGTGGCGGGCTCGTTCGAGAACTCCTGACGAATCAGGCGTCCTTCTTGTCCTCGTCGGCCGGAGCCTCGGCGACCTCGGCGGCCGGCTCGGCCGCAGGGGCCTCCTCGACGACCTCGGTCTCGACCTCGGCGGCCGGAGCGGCCTGCTGCGAGGCGGCCACGCGACGGGCGCGATCGGCTTCGTTGGTCACGGTCTTCTCGCGAACCAGCTCGATGATCGCCATCGGGGCGTTGTCGCCCTTGCGCGGGACGGTCTTGGTGATGCGGGTGTAGCCACCCTCACGACCCTCGAACGACGGGCCGATCTCCGCGAACAGGCTGTGCACGACATCCTTGTTGCGGATGACCTTCAGCACCTCGCGACGGTCGGCCAGGGTGCCGCCCTTCGCCTTGGTGATGAGCTTCTCGGCGTAGGGCCGCACGGCCTTGGCCTTGGACTCGGTGGTCGTGATCCGGCCGTGCTCGAAGAGCGCCGTAGCCAGATTGGCGAAGATCGCCTTCTGGTGCGACGCCGACCCGCCGAAGCGGGCACCCTTCTTGGGCTTAGGCATTGTGTTCTCCTTGAGTAAGGCCGGTTCGGGGTATGCCTACCCCGAAGGCCTAGAGCTGTTCGGTCTCGGCGTAGTCCTGCTCGCCGCCATCGGTGTCACTGAACGTGCCGCTGTCGCTCCACGTTCCGGTGCTCGCGTCGTAACCCACCACGGAAGAAGGATCGAACGAGGCCGGGCTGTCCTTGAGCGAGAGGCCGAGCGCATGCAGCTTGACCTTGACCTCGTCGATGGACTTCTGGCCGAAGTTGCGGATATCCAGCAGATCCGACTCGGTGCGGGCAACGAGCTCGCCCACCGTGTGCACGCCTTCGCGCTTGAGGCAGTTGTAGGACCGGACGGTGAGGTCCAGATCCTCGATCGGCAGACCGAACGAGGCGATGTGATCCGCCTCGGCCGGCGAGGGGCCGATCTCGATGCCTTCGGCTTCGACATTGAGCTCACGGGCCAGGCCGAAGAGCTCGACCAGGGTCTTGCCCGCCGAAGCGAGCGCGTCCCGGGCGCTGATGGAGTTCTTGGTCTCCACGTCCAGGATCAGACGGTCGAAGTCGGTGCGCTGCTCGACGCGGGTGGCCTCCACCTTGTAGGTCACCTTGAGCACCGGCGAGTAGATCGAATCCACCGGGATCCGGCCGATTTCCGCGCCCGACGCCTTGTTCTGCACGGCCGGGACGTAGCCGCGACCGCGCTCGACAACGAGCTCGATCTCCAGCTTGCCCTTGTCGTTCAGGGTCGCGATGTGCATGTCCGGGTTGTGCACGACAACACCGGCGGGCGGCACGATGTCACCGGCGGTGACGGTGCCCGGGCCCTGCTTGCGCACATACATGGTCACCGGCTCGTCCTCTTCCGAGGACACGACCAGACCCTTGAGGTTCAGGATGATGTCGGTGACATCTTCCTTCACACCGGGGACGGTGGTGAACTCGTGCAGGACGCCGTCGATGCGGATGCTGGTGACGGCGGCACCCGGGATGCTCGAGAGCAGGGTGCGACGCAGCGAGTTACCGAGGGTGTAACCGAAGCCCGGCTCGAGCGGTTCGATGGTGAACTTCGAGCGGTTCTCCGCCACGACCTCTTCGGTCAGGGTGGGACGCTGGGAAATCAGCATTGTTCTTCTCCTTTTGGGCCCCCGCTATTTGAGGCCCGGTAGGGGTTCTCGTTACTTCGAGTAGTACTCGACGATCAGCTGTTCCTGGAGCGGAACATCGATCTGCGCGCGCTCGGGCAGCTGGTGCACCAGGATCCGCAGCCGGCCCGGGATCACCTGCAGCCAGCCCGGAACCGGGCGGTCGCCGACGGTCTCGCGTGCCACCTGGAACGGCAGCATCGGCAGCGACTTCTCCTTGACATCGATGATGTCGTACTGGGTCACCTGGAAGCTCGGCACGTTGACCGCGCGGTTGTTGACCAGGAAGTGGCCGTGGCTGACCAGCTGACGGGCCTGGCGACGGGTACGGGCCAGACCGGCGCGGTACACGACGTTGTCCAGACGGCACTCCAGGAGACGGAGCAGGTTGTCACCGGTCTTGCCCTTGAGGCGGTTGGCCTCTTCGTAGTACCGGCGGAACTGCTTCTCCATGACGCCGTAGGAGAAGCGAGCCTTCTGCTTCTCCTGCAGCTGGAGCAGGTACTCGCTCTCCTTGATCCGCGCGCGGCCGTGCTGGCCGGGCGGGTAGGGGCGACGCTCGAACGCCTGGTCGCCTCCGACGAGGTCGACGCGCAGACGACGCGACTTGCGGGTGATGGGGCCTGTATAACGAGCCATTTTTCGCTAAATCCTTTCCCGCTAGACGCGACGCCGCTTGGGCGGACGGCAGCCGTTGTGCGGCTGCGGGGTGACATCGGAGATCGTGCCGACCTCCAGGCCGGCGGCCTGGAGCGAACGGATCGCGGTCTCGCGGCCCGAACCCGGGCCCTTGACGAACACGTCGACCTTCTTGACGCCGTGCTCCTGCGCCTTGCGGGCAGCGTTCTCGGCAGCGAGCTGCGCGGCGAACGGGGTCGACTTACGCGAACCCTTGAAGCCGACGTGACCCGAGGACGCCCAGGAGATGACGTTGCCGTTGGGGTCGGTAATGGACACGATCGTGTTGTTGAACGTGCTCTTGATGTGCGCGTTGCCGTGCGGGACGTTCTTCTTGTCCCTACGACGCGACTTCTGGGTCTTCTTAGGACCCGAGGTACGACTCTTCGGAGGCATCGGTTATCCCTACTTCTTCTTGCCGGCGACGGTGCGCTTCGGACCCTTGCGGGTACGGGCATTGGTCTTGGTGCGCTGGCCACGCACGGGCAGGCCACGACGGTGGCGCAGACCCTGGTAGCAGCCGATCTCGATCTTGCGACGGATATCGGCCTGCACCTCACGGCGCAGATCACCTTCGACCTTGAGGGCCGAGCCTTCGATGTAGTCACGCAGCTGCGTGACCTGCTCGTCGCTGAGGTCCTTGGAGCGCAGGTCCGGGCTCACGCCGGTCGCGTCCAGGATCTCCTTGGCACGGGTACGCCCGATGCCGAAAATGTAGGTCAGCGCGATCTCCATGCGCTTTTCGCGCGGGAGATCAACGCCCATGAGACGTGCCATGTGGCAGGTTCCTTAATGTTGCGGAGGTCTGCTCCCTGTCCGTTCCCCATCGTCTTGGCGGGGCACCGGCCTCCGTGCCGGTGGTTGGCGCACACGCCCCCGGGCCTGGCCCGGATGGTTCCACAGCGTGCGGCTGGAGCTGGGAGTTCTTCTTTCTGTAGCCAATCCGAACTGCGTTCGATGCTTGGCTGGTGACCTGGGCTCGAATCAGCCCTGACGCTGCTTGTGACGCAGGTTGTCGCAGATCACCATGACCCGGCCGTGACGGCGGATCACCTTGCACTTCTCGCAGATCTTCTTGACGCTCGGCTGAACCTTCACGTCCGTCCAATCTTTCTTGGTGGTTCACACGGGTGTGAACACAGTTTTTCCCCGGCCGGAAGACCGGGGAAGTCTGCGGGCGACAGCGTGAACGCCGTCACTTGTAGCGGTAAACGATCCGGCCGCGGCTCAGGTCGTAGGGGGAAAGCTCAACAACCACCCGGTCCTCGGGAAGGATACGAATGTAGTGCTGCCGCATCTTTCCGCTGATGTGCGCGAGAACTTTGTGACCGTTCTCGAGCTCGATCCGGAACATCGCATTGGGCAGCGGCTCGACAACTCGACCCTCGACCTCGATGGCCCCGTCTTTCTTCGCCATGTCCTCCGCGATCCCGGTTCGGCGAGCGCTTACGCCCGAACCTGGTTTAGATTGCCTGGTGTCTGATCGCGGCCACCTCGGGGAGAGGCAAGGCACGCAAACAGTCGGCGCCTGGGTGCACCGCCGCTCCAGCTTACCGGCAGGGGTCCGATCAGGCAAAAACGGGCCCGCGCGAGACGAGGTGACCGGGCCCACGACGGGCCCGGAGTGTCGCGTAAACTGGGCGCGATCCAGAAATCGATCGAGCAGATCCAGGGGGATGAGTGAAGCGTACCGAGTCCAACATCATCCTTCTGGTCGGTGAGGCGCAGTCGTGAGTCGTAACAACGACAGCTTGCCCATGCTGCCGCCGTGGTTGGCGGAGTCCGATGACGGTGGTGGCGGCGGGTACGAAGCACCGGTCCAGAACCTGCCGCACGACGATCTGATCGATGACTCGCCCCGCCGCAAGGAGAAAAAGAAGCGCAAGGGGCTGTTCGGCCGGGACAAGGAAGCACCCGTCGATCCGGCGCCCGAGCCCCGTTCCGATTCGTGGTCGCAACCGCAGCCGCAAGAGGAAGTGCCGCGCGGCGGTTCCTCGTGGTCCGGCGCCGAGGCCTGGACGCCGGACGCACCGCGCCGACCGGGGCCGCCCGCTCCCCCGCACCCCGCGGACGTACGCCCGCCCGAGCAGCCCGGTCCACCCCCCGGCCTGCCGACCCGGCATCCGGGTGAGCATCGCGAATCCTTCCAACCACTGGGCCAGCACCCCGGCGCCCCGGATCCGATGCCGTCCAACGAGGCGACGACGCGCTACACCCGGCCTGAGCCGGAAGCCGCTGCCCCGCGTCCGGAACTGCCCGCGCGCCTACCCGAACCGCCCGCGCGGCTGCCGGAACCGCCCGCACGCCCGTCGGAGCCCGCCGCCCGGTTGCCCGAGCCGCCCGCGCGGCTGCCGGACCTGCCTTTGCCGGAGTCACCCACCACCGGTGAACGCCCGTACCTGCCCGGCCCGCCGCCAGGCTCCGGAATCACCGGCGAGCAGCCGGTTGCCCCACCCGCACGCCCCGACCTGCCCGGCCCGCCGCCGGGCTCCGGTATCACCGGCGAGCAGCCGGTTGCCTCGCCCGCGCGTCCCGACCTGCCCGGCCCGCCGCCGGCGCGTGAATTCGACAGCGCGCCACCGGCATCCGGCAGCCGTCCGCCGCTGCCCGGGCCGCCGCCCACGGACGGCCCCCCGCCCTGGCTGGCGGGCCCGACCGACCAGAGCCGGCTCGGCCTGGACCCCGCTGCCCCGGACGACAACTCCGGCGGCGAACGGCCGAACCCCGAGGATCGGCACTGGCTCCCCTCCGACGAGGAGGCCGGTGAACAGCCCGGCGGCGCAGACACTTTCGCCCCGGTCCCCGACACCCGCACCCCCATCGGCGAACTCCCCGACGAGCCGGACACTTTCGACACGGTCGGCGAACAACCCGGAGCACCGGGCACTTTCGCAGCCGCAGAAGATCCTCGCACCCCCATCGGCGACCAACCGCTCCTCGGCGAACGCCGCGACCCCGGCCAAGCGCCGGACGAACAGGGCGGCGCGCCAGGAGCATTCGCACCAGCAGCAGGAGAGCAGCAGGCAGCCGACGGCCGCGGCTTCGCACCGACGGGACGCGACCACCGCGCGCCCGTAGGCGACCAACCCGCACCGGGCGAACGCCGCGACCCGGGGCTGTTCAATCAGCCCCCGGCCGAACAGAGCGGCACGCCAGGAGCATTCGCTCCGGCAGCCGGCAGCACAGGCGGATTCGCACCGGCCGGGCGCGACCACCGCGCGCCGATCGGGGACCAACCCGCCCCCGGCGAACGCCGCGACCCCGGGCTGTTCAACCAGCCCCCGGCCGAACAGGGCGGCGCACCAGGAGCATTCGCACCGGCCACCCCTGGTTTCGCACCGGCCGGGCGCGACCACCGCGCCCCCATCGGGGACCAACCCGCACCCGGCGAACGCCGCGACCCGGGAGTCTTCAACCAGCCCCCGGCCGAACAAGGCGGCGCGCCAGGAGCATTCGCGCCGGCTACCAGCGGCCAGCCCGGCAGCACAGGCGGATTCGCGCCAGCAGCCGGTGGACAGCCAAGCAATACAGGTGGTTTCGCACCGGCAACCAGCGGACAGCCTGGCGGTGCGGGTGGTTTCGCGCCGTCGGGGCGCGATCATCGCGCACCGATCGGCGATCAGGCCGCGCCGGGTGAACGGCGTGACCCGGGAGTCTTCAACCAGCCCCCTGGCGAACAGGGTGGCGCGCCGGGCGCCGGTCAGGCGGGTGAGCGTCGCGACCCGAACGCGTTCAACGGGCAGCCCAATGCCTACCCGGCGTCCGCCGATGGGCAAGCGCCCGGCGGGTACCCGCCGGGTGGCCCCGCGGGCTGGCAGCAGGGCGCGAATCAGCAGCCGCCGCAGGGTGGCGGGTATCGGCAACCGCCGCCGGGGCAGTGGAACAACGGCCCGCGGCCGGGTGGCCCGCAGCCCTCACTCGACGATGTGCCGCTGCGCCGGGCGAAGAAAGCGCCCGGCGGTGGCTGGCGTAAAGCGGTGCACCATATTTCCGGCGGCACGATCAACCCCGGTATGTCCGCGGAGGAGTTGCGGCTCCAGGAGCTGGTCGCCCGGATCCGGCAGCCCGTGCGCGGCGACTACCGGATCGCGGTGCTGTCGCTGAAGGGCGGTGTCGGAAAGACCACCACCACCATGGGTCTCGGCTCGATCTACGCCTCGATCCGCGGCGACCGGGTGATCGCCGTGGACGCCAATCCGGACTTCGGCACGCTGTCCCAGCGCGTCCCGTTGCAGACCCGCTCCACGGTGCGGGATCTGCTGCTGGATCCGAACGTGGAGCGCTACTCCGATGTCCGCAAGCACACCTCGCAGGCCACCAGCCGCCTGGAAGTGCTTGCCTCCGAACGTGACCCGGCCGCGTCCGAGCAGTTCAACGAGCACGAGTACCGGGCCGTCGCACGGATTCTGCAGCGGTACTACAACATCATCCTGACCGACTGCGGCACCGGACTGACCCACTCGGCGATGGGCGGCGTCCTCGACCTCGCGCACTCGCTGGTGCTGATCTCCTCGGCCGCCATCGATGGCGCGCGCAGCGCCGCATCCACCCTGGACTGGCTGTCGCTGCACGGCCACGACCATCTGGTGCGCAACGCGGTCGTCGTGATCAACCTGCCGCGTGAGGGTTCGGTGAATGTCGGTATCCAGCAGCTGCGCGAGTACTTCCTGGCCCGCTGCCGCGCCGTCCACATCATCCCCTTCGACGACCACCTCTCCGAGGGCGCCGAGATCGACCTGCATCGCCTGAGCAAGCAGGCCAAGCGCGCCTATGTCGAGTTGGCCGCCACGGTCGCCGACGAGTTCAACGTGGATCACCGCCACTTCCACTGACCACGACCCCGGTGAGCTGGGGGTGGTACCACGAGGCGGTGGGGCGTTCGAAGAGCGCGCAGGACGGGCCCGTGGCGAGCGGTCCGGCGATGCGCCGCAGCTGGAATCCGGCGCGCCGGTAGTAGTCGTGCAGCTCGGTGTTGGTGGTCCAGGCGTCCAGGCGCACCCATTTGCGGTGCTGGTCGTGGGCGAGCCGCCCGGCGTGCGCGAGCAGGTGGTGGCCGATGCGATGTCCGGCGAAGCGCAGGTCGACGATCATGTAGTGGACGATGACCGCGTCCTCGAGTTCACACGGCGACCACAGGTGCGGATCGGCGTGCCGGTTGACGGTGATGGTGCCCGCGGCCTCGCCGTCGCAGTCCGCGATCCAGCTCTCCCCGGCTTCCAGTGATCGGCCGACGGCGTGCGCGAAGGTTTCTATGGGCTTGCCGTGTCCGGCCACGGTCCACTGGTCCGACCCTCGGGCGGTGAGCCAGGCGGTGCGTTGGAGGCGAAGGCGGCAGATCGTGCCCAGGTCGCCGAAGGTTGCCTGACGAATCACGGGGTTCATGGCAACACAGTGTTCTCTTGGTCAAGGGGGGCAGATGCCACGCCGGTAGGCAGCGCCCAGCGTGTCGCGAATTACGGCTATCCCTTCGTCGTCGCCGATCTCGTAGGACAGGCGGTTACGGGTGGCGATGGAGCGGTGCCGGGTGGCGCGGGTGACCCGTCCGTGGTCGGCGCCGATCCGCAGGTGGTCCAGCAGAATCGTCCCGGCTCCGACGCCGAGCACGACGGCTTCCTCCGCGGTGGCGGGCCGGGCGCACACGGTGTCGCGGTGCGCGGTCTCGGCGTGGCCGCGGTCGGCGAGCCGCCGCGTGGTGCCCTCGGGAATGTCGTGCGGTGAGTCGATTCCGGTGGCTTCGGCCAGGTCACGCGGGTAGAAGCTGACTTCCCAGGACCACGGTTCGTTGTCGAGGTATTGGACGACGGTGCGGGCCAGCACCCAGGACTTCTCCGGGACCCCGAGCCACTGGGCGACCTCGGCGGACGCGGGCTCCATCCGGGCGCTGAATTCCTTGGCGGGTTCCCGATTCGCCGCCCGCGCGATCTCTTCGAAGATATCGTGGGCGGCACGTGGGCGATCCGGGCGGATGTGGTCGGTGACCACCGACTCCAGCACTTCCTGATTGCGCACGATGGTGCCGCGGGAAGTCGCGGTGTAGACCAGGTTTTCGGTGACCAGGACCTGAATGGCGTTGCGCGCGGTCGTGATCGAGACCTGCATCTGATCGGCAAGCTCGGCGTGGCTGGGGAGCCGGGCACCTGGATTCCACTTGCCCGCGCGGATCTCCTCGCGAAGCAGGTCTGCGATCCGTTGGTATGTCGGACCGTCCGCCATCGTGCTCCTCGGTTGGTCGCAGGTAACGAAGTGTACTCTTCGCGGCTTTCTCCGGCCCGGTAACGCTTGACAGGTCCCTTCAGAGGTTTATTGTAATCAACGTCCTGATCCGGTGTTGTGCGGCTATGAACGGCGAGGCAACGTGGCAGGTTCGGATTCATCAACGGTAGTTATGGCTCTTCCCGGCGCACCCCGTTGCGCCGATCCGGCAGTGCAGCCCGTGAATTCGGGGCAACTGCCGACCTCGGATCTACTCGTGAGAGCGTGCCGCGGCCACCGCGTAGTCGGTGGGCCGCTGCTGTGGTTTGCCCGCGATCTCGCGGTACTGCACGAACGGCGTCTGCGGTTGCCGTTGCTCGCGATCGCGCCGTCGGAGGGCGCCCCCGTGATCGACGTCGACCCCGGCGTGATCCTCGAAGTAGAGCGCCGCCGCACCGAATTGGTGATGGCGGTGGATGATTGGGTAGCGCGCTGCGTGCCCCAGCACAGACTCGGCGCGACTCTGCACACCGAGACGGTCGGGTCGGTGATCGATCGGCTGGCCGAGTCCTCGGTTCGCGCGCATCACGCGCTGATGACCCTCGACGCTCATGACGAGCTGCTGCACAGTGCGTGGCACCATCTGGCCGAATTGGCCGATGCCTATGACGATCTGGTACGCGACATCGTCGCGGGCCGTCGGCGTTTACCGGAGTGGTGAGCACGCTCCGCTGAATGTGAAAGCCCCGCAGTTCTGAAACGAACTGCGGGGGCTTCGTCCATGGACTGCTACAGCACCGGCATGTGCGCGACCTGCATCATCTCGTTGCCGCTGCGGGTAATCAGCGTGCCGCGCCCGGGCGGCAGCTTGGTAGCGCGAATATCGCCAAGCAGCTTGCCCTCGTCCTTGGGCGCACTCATCAGCAGGGCGTCGACACCCATCTCCTTCAGCGTGCCGAGCACCTTGTCGTACATCGCCCGGCTGGCGCCACCGGCACGACGGGCGATCACCACGTGCAGACCGATATCGCGCGCCTGCGGCAGCATCTCGATCAAGGGTTCCAGCGGGTTGCGGCCGCCGGAGACCACCATCTCGTAATCGTCGACCACGATGTAGATCTCGGGTCCGGACCACCAGCTGCGCTCGCGCAGCTGCTGCGGTGTGATGTCGTTGCCGGGGATCCGCTTGGTCAGGTAGTTCACGACCTCCTTGATCATCCCGAAGGAGGTCTGCGAGGACGTCGAGTACCCGGCCAGCTGCTGGCCCTCGAGCACGCCGAGCATGGTGCGCCGGTAGTCGATCAGGATGACGCGGGCGTCTTCGGCGGTGGAGTTCGCCGTGATGCCCGCGACGATATTGCGCAACAGTGTGGTCTTGCCGCATTCCACATCGGCGAAGAAGAAGAAATGCGGCTGCACCTCGAAATCCAGCACGATCGGCTGGATCTCGGTCTCGCCGACACCGACGACCGCCCGGGTCTTGCTCTCGGTGATACCGCGCCGGGCGGCCTCCGCGAGCAGCGCCTCCCGGGACAGCTCCATGGGCAGCATGCGGACATCCGGCGCGCGCCGACCGCTGTACATCTCGTCGAGCTGATCCCGGGCGGCGGCGACACCCTCGGACAGGGTGCGCGGGTCGGAATCGGAATCCAGGCGCGGCAATGCGACCAGCAGGTGCAGCTTCGACGCGGTCAGACCGCGGCCGGGCCGCCCGGTCGGCACAAGCACCGCGGTGCGCCGGTCCATTTCCGAATCGGATGGGTCACCGAGACGGAGTTCGATGCGAGTACCGATGAGGTCCTTGACCACCGGCCGGATCTCCGGCCACCGGGTGGAGGAGATGATCAGGTGGACACCGTAGGAAAGACCCTGCGCCGCAATGGCGTTGAGCTGCGGTTCCAGCATGTCGTAGTCGGCGCGGATGGTGGGCCAGCCGTCGATCACCAGGAAGACGTCGCCGTGCGGATCCTGCATGATCGGATCGGCCTGCCGCTCGGCCGGCGGCCGCTCCGCCAGCAGCGCTTTGCGCCTGCGGAATTCGACCATGGAGTCGATACCCTGCTCCCGGAACCGCTCCTCACGCTGGCGCAGGATGGTGGTCACCTCCGCTATGGTGCGGCGGATCCGGTCCACCTCCATCCGGCCCGCGACCGAACCGACATGCGGTATGCCGGCCAAGCCGGCCAGCGTGCCGCCACCGAAGTCCAGACAGTAGAACTGCACCTGCTCGGGTGTGTGCGTGGCGGCCGCGGCCATGATGATGGTGCGCAGGGTGGTCGACTTGCCCGACTGCGGGCCGCCGACCACCGCGACATTGCCCTGTGCCGCGGACAGATCCACGACCAGCACGTCACGGCGCTGCTCGTAGGGCTTGTCGATGACGCCCAGCGTCAGCCACAGCTGACCGTGCCGGTTCACCGGCGAACGCCAATCCGGATCGGGCAGCAGCATGTCGACCGACGGGGATTCCTCGAGCGGCGGCAGCCACACCTCGTGCGCCGGGCGGCCGTGGCCGCGCAGGCGATCGACGACGGTGGTCAGCAGCGTCGCGGGCACGGCCTCGGCGACCGGAACCGGCGCCTGGTCCTGCTCGTCCTCCGCGCCGAGTTCGCCGGGCGGCGGCGGCAATTCGGGCAGGCCCATGCGCCCGGGTGGCGGCGGCAGTTCCGGACGGCCGCCGGACACGGCGGCGGGTACGGGATCGGCGTCGATGATCTCCGGCATGGCCACCGGCGCGGCGGTGAACACCGCCGGGGATTGCCCGCCGACGGTCTTGCCGTCGACCTGCCGGGTGCCGCGCGGTGAAACATACGGCCCGGACACATAACTGGCGTTGAAGCGCAGCGGATCGTCGGCGTCGCTCTTGAGGTAGCCCGAACCCGGCACGCTGGGCAGGTGGTAGGCGTCGGTAATGCCGAGCACGGCACGGGACTCGTTGGCGGAGAAGGTGCGCAGGCCGATCCGGTAGGACAGGTGCGAGTCCAGACCGCGCAGCTTGTTCTCCTCCAGGCGCTGCGAGGCCAGCAGCAGATGCACGCGCAGCGAGCGGCCCAGGCGGCCGATCATCACGAACAGATCCGCGAAATCCGGTTTCTGCGAGAGCAGTTCGGAGAACTCGTCGACCACGACGAACAGCGCGGGCAGTGGATCCAGATCCGCGCCCGCCGCACGGGCCTTCTCGTACTCGGTGACATTGGCGAAGTTGCCGGCCGCGCGCAGCAGTTCCTGACGCCGGGTCATCTCGCCGGAGAGGGCGTCTTTCATACGGTCGACGAGAGCGAGTTCCTCTTCGAGGTTGGTGATGACCGCGGAGACGTGCGGCAGCGAGTCCAGGCCGAGGAAGGTCGCGCCGCCCTTGAAGTCGACCAGGACCAGGTTCAGCAGGTCCGGCGAGTGCGTGGTCACCATGGACAGCACCAGTGTGCGCAGGAACTCCGACTTACCCGAACCCGTTGCGCCGATGCACAATCCGTGCGGGCCCATGCCGTTCTCGGCGGACTCCTTGATGTCGATCTCGACCGGCGTGCCGTCGGGGGTGACGCCGATCGGGACGCGTAGTCGCTCTCGATCGCTGCGCGGCCGCCACACCGCGGCCGGATCGATCTGCGCGGCGTCGGGAATCTTCAGCAGCGCCATCAGACCGGGGTCGGCCCTGGTCTCGTCGCCGAGGCTCACCATCTGGGCGGCGGTCGCGATGCGGTAGCGCGCCAGGTCGCGGGCCAGCGCGCCGGCCTCGGCGCTGGTCACGGTGTCGGCGGTGGCGAACTTCTCCACGCCCGCAGCGGATTTCGCGGCCACCATGCCGTCGTCGGTGACGACCAACTGCAAGCCGCGCCGCACCGCGAGACCGCTCTGCGGCGCGGTCAGATCGAGCACGGTCACCGAGTCCAGGCCCGCGTCGCTGACCACGCGTTCGGATCCGCTGACATACCCGTCGTCGATGATCACCAGCAGGTGGATCCGGCCCGCGGTCGGCTGCGCGTTGCGCATGAAGCGACCGCGCTCGACCAGCTCGGCGGACATGGAGGTCTCCAGCTCGGCCAGCGAGCTGTACATCATGCGTGCCGAACCCATCCCGTCGCGGTCGACCGGATGCTGCAGGTGCGGCAGCCATTTCGCCCACGACCAGGCCGGGCCGTCCGGGTCGGCGCAGATGATGGCGACCGCGGTGTGGTCGGGTCCGTGAAAGGTGGTGAACTCCATCAGCATCGAGCGCACCAGCGTGAGCGCGGACTCGCGGTCGCCTTCGACATTGATGGCGGGGAAGGCGCGCAACGAGATCGCGGTGGGCAGGCCGTGCACCACCGAGTGGGTGCGCACGAAGCGCCGCAGCGCCACGGTCGAGACCGGTTCCAGGTCCTCCAGCGGACCGGTTTCGGGCCGGGCCAGCTTGGTGGCCAGGCGATGGCTGCCCACGCCGACCCGCACATGCCCGAAATCGGGGTCGTTGGGGCGGCGCTCCCACATGCGGCGGCTGCCGATCACCGATTGCAGGTCATTGGGTTCGGGATGGCTCCACAGCAGCGCGGTCAGCTGCTGGTTGCCGGTCTTGCGTACATCCTTGCGGACCTGGTCGAGGTAGCGGAAGTAGTCCTTGCGCTCCTCGTTGAGCTCGGCGGCCTTCTTCGGGCCGCCACCGCCCCGCATGCCCGCCATCATGCCGAACATCGACATGAGCATCATCATCGGGAACATCATCATGAACGGGTTGGCCAGCAGATTGCGGCCCATCATGACCATCATCGCGATCATGCCGACCACGGCGACCACCATCACCAGCGGCATCAGCTTCATCAGCAGGTTGCCGGCGACGGGGCGGTCGAGTTCCGGCGGCGCGGACAGCGCGACCTCACCGCCCGGCGGGCGCGGCGGCGCGATCCGCGGGCGGCGCACGAAACCTTCGGTTGCCATGTCCTACACCCCTTCCGGTGTCTGTTTTGCGCCGTTCACTACGCCCTCCGTGGTCACGCTTCGCTACCGCCTCCGGGCGCTGAGCTCACGGCGCGGGTCTCTTGCTGCACACTCGGGTCCACATTCACGCGCTTCCCCCGGCGATACGGGATGGAGGCGGCGTACCCGAGCCCGAGCAGGGCGAGCAGCGTGATCGAGCCGATCGTGGCGACCAGGCGCGGCGCCGGATCGACGTACGGCGGCGGGGTCGGGCCGGCGATCTTGCGCGGTATGTCCGAACCGACCGTGACCGGCTTCGGCGGCAGTTGCGCGGTGAGCGCGGCCATCGGGTCGATCAGGCCGCTGCCGATCTTGTCGTTGCGGCCGTTGTCCGGCGCCTGTGCGGTGCGCTTGATCCGGTCGATCACCTCGGCCGCGGTCAGTTCGGGAAACCGCGATCGGATCAGCGCGGCCAGCCCCGCCACATAGGCGCTGGAGAAGCTGGTGCCGTCGATGGTGGAGAAGCCCTCGCTGGTCTGGGTGGCGTTCACCAGGCCGGTGCCACCCGGTTTGCTGTCCAGGGAGACGATTTCGCGACCGGGTGCGGCGACGCCGACCCACGGACCGTGCAGCGAGAACGGCGACACCGTCCCGGTCGGGTCCATCGAGGCCACCGACAGCACGTACGGCGCGAACCAGGCCGGGGTGACCACGGTGCCCACCGCCGACCAGCCCGAGCGCTCGTTCTGCTTCTCACAGGCGGTGCCCTGCATGATGTTTCCGGCCGCGGCGACCACGACCACGTTCCGCTCGTAGGCGTACTTGACGGCGGCGCCCAGGGCACCGTCGGCGGCCGCGGCGGTGGCGGACATGCACGCCACCTCCGAGACGTTGATCACGGTGGCGCCCATGTCGACCGCGCGGACGACGGCGGCGGCCAGGGTGTTCACCGTGCCGTATCCCTCGCGGGTGATCACGCCCGGCTCTTCGCGCCGATTGCGATCCTTGGCCTCGTAGGCCGAGCTCAACTGCCGGATGGACAGGATCTCGGCTTCGGGTGCGACACCGGAGAATCCGTCCTCCAGGCTGGGCTGGGCGGCGATGATCCCGGCCACGAAGGTGCCGTGGCCGTCGCAGTCGACGGTGCCGTCGGTATCGGAGACATAGTCGCCGCCGGCTTGCAGCGCGGGCAGCCGCCAATGCCGGTTCACGCCGGTGTCGATGACCGCGACCTTCTGCCCCGCGCCGCGGCTGAACTGCCACGCCTCGGCCAGACCCAGAATCCGCTGCGCCAGGGGCGGATCGCGGGGGACGGCGCCCTGGAGGGTCGGTTCGGCGCAGACCTTGGCCTGCTCGGTTTCGTCCGGTGGCTTGCCGCTGGCCGCCAGCCCCAGCACGGTGCCGAGCGCGCCGTCGTCGATCTTCGGCGGCGCGACCGCCAGTGCGGGCGTGGGTGTTCCGGCGGTGAGCGCGAGCACTGCCGCCACCGTCACCGCTCGCAGCAGCCGCCGTAGGAGCGGTGCCATGTCAGATGTTCCGGGCGGCCGAGTAGATATCCATGATCCACAGCACCAGCGGAATGATGGTGCAGATCAGGATGTATTCGAAGATCTCACCGGTGCGGCGCATGGGCGGGGACATCTCGGTGTGCGGGCCGATCACACCGAAGGCCACCGTAGCCGTGGCGAAGACGAGCAGCAGTCCGGCGATGAGCAGCAGCCAGTTCTCCTCGCCGAGGGCGGCTCCGATGCCCAAGGCCGTCAACGCGATCGCGCCACCGGCGATCAGCGTGCACGCCTGCACCAGGTCCGCGAAGGCCCGGCCGCGCAGGGACAGGATGATCGAGACGACCACACCCAGGGTGATGCCCTGCCAGCGGGCGGCGCCGAGCGGGTCGGCGGCCAGTACCACGCCGATCACGGCGGCGACGGTGCAGCCGATGATCATGCCGGACTGATACTGGTTGGCCGCGCGGGCGCGCTGCTCGAGTCCCGCGGCCGAGGGCAGTGCGGTCGCGCCGATCGCGCCGATGTCCTCGATGGTGGGACGGGGTTCGTGGTCGGCGGGGTCGATGGCGGCGCCGGCGGTCGGCACCGGCGGCACCGGCAGGCGCGCGGCGGCCACCGCCAGACGCGGTACCAGGGTGATCACGATGAGCGCGCCGACCAGGACGCCCGCGGCGATCTTGGACAGTGCGGGATCCCAGATCATGCGCACCATCGCGGCCACGGCGCCGAAGATTGCCAGGGTGATGATGGTGGTGAACATGGTCGCTCCGGCCCGCGCCGTGGCGTAGAGCACGGCTGCGGCGAACAGGGTTGCGACACAGGCGAACATCGCGTGCGGGCTGCCGAAACTGTTGGGTACGAACAGCCCGGTGCCCGCGAAGATCAGCAGCAGGGCGTAGAGCGAGAGCATGATCACCGGCAGCGTCGCCTCGGCACCGTAGCGGCGCGAGACGAGCACCGATGCGCCGCCGGCGACCAATCCGGTGCCGAGCGCGATGAACCCGACCGCGATGCCTGCGCCGTCGAGTTTGGCCACGGCCAGCAGGTAGATCGCGGCCAGCACCGCGACCAGGCCCAGCAGCAGGCCGAGCCAGCGCGCCGAGACCGGCGACCAGTGCCGGAAGGAGGTCGCGGTCAGTTTGGAGACCGCGTCGATGACGTCGTCGAACAGCGCCGGCGACTCCTTGGCGGACACCGAGCGCAATACCAGCAACTCGCCGTCGAATACCTCGGCCTCGGTGAGCGATTGGTTTGCCGGGATGGGGTCGCGGCCGATGCGCGCCAGCGTCCAGTGCTGGGTCTGCAGCGGCGCTCCGTCCTCGTGCTCGGTGAGGTCGGGGTTGCGCGATTCGATCAGTTCGACCACGTCGGTGATAAATGCCGCGATCGGAACTGTCGCAGGCAAACCCAGATCCAACTGGGTGTTACCACCGATCACCGAGACACGGCACAACTCCGGATCAACGGCAGCCACAGCGCTGCTAGACGGATCGGTCACAGCTCCGACGACTCCCTACCTAGAACACACATCAACGCCTTGCAACGTACTCAACTTAACGGAGAAGTCCCGTACTCGCAGCGGCTATGCTGGTCGAGAAACAGCACATCCGTTTGTTTTTAGGGGCAAACCCGTATGACCGGCAACCGCCAAGCACAACGCGCATTCGACGCTGGTGTCTTGTCCTTGGGCATTGTGATCGACGGGCAGGAATCTGCCCGCGATCTGGAATACGCTCAGCTAGCGTTCCAGCGCGCTACCGAGTGGGATCCCGGGATGTGCGACGCCTGGCTCGGGCGCGCGGCAGCCGGGGAGAACACCCGCGAGGTGATGTTCAACCTCTACAAGACCAGTACCCAGACCCTGTTCCGGGAGCAGCGCCGGCTCGGCCTGCAATCGCGGGTGCTGGCCGGGCGGTTCACCATCGGGCAGTACATCGACTACCCGCTGGCCAGCTACACCGAGATCTGGCTCGCGCAGGCCACCCAGCTCATCTCCGAGGGTGACTACGACGAAGCCGAGAAGGTGCTCGACGAGCTGGCCAAACACCGCTCCGCGCAGGTCTCCTCGGCCGACCGCGAGATCGACGACCGGATCTGCGCCTACGCCCGCGGCGTCCTGCATTTCACCACGCAGCGCTGGCCCGATGTGATGACCGTGCTGGCCGGTTCGGCGAATTGGGACGACCCGTACCTGGCCGCGGGCGCGCACGTCATGGTGGGTACCGCCTGCGCGCAGCTCGGCCTGTTCGGCGAGGCCATCCGCCGGATGGAAGCCGCCGAGGCGGGCCCGATTCCGGCCGCCGCGACCACGGCCCGCTTCTGCCGCGGCCTGTGCCTGCGCGAGACGGGCGAGGAGGAGCAGGCCCAGGCGCTGTTCGAGAAGGTGTTCTCCGAGGCGCCCGGTTTCGAGGCCAACACCATGGCCATGCGTGACCGCAAGTACCGGCTCACGGTGACCACCAAGGAGGTCATCGACGCGCGCACCAACCGGTGGGATCCGGCCTCGGCCCCGACGCTGGAGCAGATGGGTCAGGAGGAGCGTGACGACAAAGCCAAGGTGATCCTGGAGAAGGCGCGGGCCGAACTCGATGAGCAGATCGGTCTGGCCGGAGTGAAAATGCAGGTTGCCAAGTTGCAGGCAACCGCTCAGCTAGCGCGGATCCGAGCCGAAAAAGGAATGGCGAGCGGATCCCGTGGCCAACACCTGGCATTCACCGGACCGCCAGGAACCGGTAAGACCACCGTTGCCCGCGTGGTGGCAAAAATTTACTGTGGCTTAGGAATTCTCAAGACCGATAAGTTGATCGAAGCCAAACGCTCCGATTTCGTCGGCCAACATTTGGGCAGTACCGCGATCAAGACGAACAAGTTGATCGACAGCGCGATGGACGGCGTGTTGTTCATCGACGAGGCGTACACACTGATTCAAACCGGTTTGTCCGGCGGTGACGCGTTCGGCCGCGAGGCCGTGGATACGCTGCTCGCGCGAATGGAGAACGATCGCGATCGCCTCGTGGTGATCATCGCCGGATACGACGGCGAGATCGACCGATTCCTGGCCTCCAACGACGGTCTGGCATCCCGTTTCGCCAAGCGGGTGAAGTTCGATTCCTACTCCCCCGAGGAACTCGGCGATATCGGCCGATTCATCGCGAGCAAGCGGGATTCCGAACTCGCCGACAACGCGCAGGCGCTGCTGGTCGCCGCCTGCGGTGAGCTCTACCGCAAGCAAGCCAAAGATCAGAGCGGCGAGACCAGGCGCGGCATCGATATGGCCGGCAACGGCCGCTTCATCCGCAATGTGATCGAGGCGGCCGAGGAGGAGCGCGAGTTCCGGCTGGCCAACGACATCAACCTCGATCTGAGCGCCGTGGACGCGTCGGTGCTGATGCGGATCGAAGCCGACGATATGCAGAACGCGCTGGAGAACGTGCTCGCCACCCTGCGCTGAACCACGGACAAAGCACTGGGCCCCCGATCATTCGGGGGCCCAGTGCTTTCTCGCCTCAGTTCGTCGTCGGCAGGATGTCGTAGCTGACCAGCGCTTCCTCACGCGAGAGCGTCGGCCCGGGCACCAGCTGGCCGATGATCGGCCAGGGTGCGGGCCGCGGCTGTTCGGCCAGCCCGAGCAGGGTGGCCGTCTCCTGGTCCGGGATGCCGTAGCGAATCCCGTTGTCGGAGATGTAGAACAGGCTGCCCTTGCGCACGCTGTCCGGGGACATGCCGGTCACCTGGAGGTACTCCCCCGAGTTCGGCGGAATGTAGGCGGTGTCGATGCGGTCGCCGGTGCCGTCGCCGGTGGCCAGTTCGACCACCTTGGCCGATTTCGGCAGCGGCAGTTCGCGTCCGGCGAAGACCGTGATGGTGGCGGCCGGATCCGAGGACCTCTTCGCCCACTGGATGCAGCTGACCTTGTTGTCCTCGGGGGTGAGGATGGTCGGCACCGGTCCGGGGAACTTGTCCACCGGCAGCGGGCTCACCACGGGCACGCCCACCACGCGATCCGGCGGCACCGAGATGATCTCGTTCATCTCTTGCGAATTGGCGTTGCGGATCACCTCGGCGGAGAACGGCGTGAGCCGCTGTACGCCGTCGGCGAGCACCACGTACAGCTCCTGGGAGTCGACCCGCTGCACCCGGATCACACCGCCGATCGGCACACCGGACAATCGCCCCGGGCCGGGCTCGCCGAGCCGGTCGATCTTCGGCGGGGTGATCGCGGGCACCTGGGTCGCGGAGTTGAGCATGCCTGCGCTGACCGGACGTGCGTTGTAGTCCTTCATGCCCAGCGAGCGCGAGATCACCGAATCGTTCGGATCCACCTCGGCGCGTTTGCCGTCGAACATCAGGAAGGTCTTACCGCCCCGGGTGACCAGCAGCGCCTCGTCCTCGCGCAGCGGCCGGGCGGTGTTCGGTTCGCTCGAGTCGAGCGCGCCCGCGACGACCGTCGACTTGGCGCCGGGGGAACCGGCAGCGCTGCCGGAGGCGGATAGCTCCACCGCGTCGCACAGGCTCCAGATCGAGTCGGACGAGGCCGCGCCGGGCAGCGTGGCCGGAACGCCGGGAATGCCCACCATCGGCCCGCGCGGCATGGTCAGCTTGGTTTCCTTGACGGAGGTGGGCGCCTCGCTGCTCGCGGCGATCAGACGGGCGGAAGCCAGGTTCAAGGCCGGATGCAGGGTGCCGTCGACGATCACGTAGAGCGCGCCGGTCTCCTTGCCCATCACGATATTCGCGTCGCCGATCGCACCCACCGGGCGCAGGAAGGCCAGAATGGCCGCGCCGGCGACCACCAGGATGCCGAGCACCGCGCCGACGACCAGCGAGCGGAACTGCGAGCGCATCGGATCGTGCAGCATCCGGACATCGCGGCGAATCAGCGCGTGCTCGTACCGCTTCAGCAGAAACCGGTAGCCGTTGACTTGCGCCTTGGTAGTCAACTGTGCGGGCACGAACCCCTCCGAACTGACACGGGTATTACGGACCGAGCAATTCACCCGGTTCGCTTACAGTACCTACCCACCCCGCCGATTCCGCAAGCTCCATCGGCTGCCATCCCCCAGTAGCGAAGCTCGCCGAGTTCGGTCCATTATGTCCGCATGGGTTCCACCACAGCCGACGGCGAAAATCGTGACGCCGCACCGCAGAGTTCCTCCGCACCGTCGGCTACGCCTACCGGCACTCCCCTGCACTCGCCGTACTTCTGGTTGTTCCGAATTCTCCCGCTACGCTGGGTAATTCCGGTCGCGCTGGTCGCCGTGCTCGGCTCGCTGGTGGCGGTGATCCTCGATGCCTCGGTGTGGATCGCGATCGGTGTATGCGCCGCCATCCTGCTCCTCGGCCTGACGCCGCTGCCCCGCCGCAAGTCGGTGGCAGGCTGGCTGGACGAGGAGATCACCTTCCGTTGGCGGGCGTTCCGCAATCGTTCGGCAACTGTTAATCAGGCGCCGTTCGACGTGCCGCTGCCCGAGGGCGGCACCTACGGCATGCGCTGGGACGGCGCGCGATTGCTCATCATGCTGCGTGTGGAGGCACACCCGCGCACCGTGACGCTGCTCAGCCCGCAGTCGCTGATCGCCGACGACATGATGCCGCTGCCCGAGATCGCGCTCTGCCTCAACCAGTTCGACATCGAACTGGCCTCCATCGATGTCATCAGCACCGGCGCGCGCACCGCCGGGCCCGGCCGGGTCTCGCATCTCTACGAGCAGATCCTCGGCCCGCTGCCCGCGGTCGCGCACCGCACGGTGTGGGTGGTGCTGCGGCTGGACCCGCTGGCCAATGCCGCCGCGGTGGCACGGCGCGGCGGCGGCGCGACCGGCACCCTGCGCTCAGCCATCGTCGCGACCCGGCGCGTGGCGAATCGGCTTGCCGCCCATGACATCTCCACCGTGGTGCTGTCGGCGGCCGAGATCACCGCGGCGGTCAATCAACTCACTCGCCATACGCCGCTGGAAGAATTCACCGAGACGGCGCACAGCGTGGAGAAGGACGGCATCCACTACACCACCTACCGGATGGCGCCGGAAGCGCTGGGACCGCGCGGATTCGCGGCGGTCTGGTCCACGCCGACCTTGGCCACGACGGTCACCATGCGCCTGCAACGCCCGGCGGGCCAGGCACCGCGTGATCAGTCCGCCGAGCCCGGAGCCGCTGGTATCGAGGTGACCGCGGTGGTCCGCTTCGACACCCGCGACAAGCCGGCCGAGGTGCAGGCCGAGGGCCTGGTTCCGTTGCCGGGCAAGCAGTTCCGCGCCCTGCTGTACACGCTGCCGGTCGCCGAACGCGGCCGCCAGTTCACCCCGGAGATCTATTCGGGCAAGCCCGATTCGCTGCTCACCCTGCCGATGCCGATCGCCGGATGCGGGCAGCTGATCGGCGCCGACACCTCCGGGCACGGTGTGGCGCTGCCGCTGGTCGGACACCAGGTGCGGCGGGTGGAGGTGATCGGCTCACTGCTGGTCGCCCAGCAGATGATCCTGCGGGCCATCGCGCTGGGCGCGTCGGTGGTAGTGCACACCAACCGGCACGATGCCTGGCGGCAGATGGCCGCCGATGTCGGTGTGCCGCAATCACTTACCGTCGCGGCCTGGTCCGCGGCCGGCCAGCAGGCCAGCGCGCACCGTTCGGCCACCGTCATCGTCTACGACGGCATCCAGCCGACCGGGCATCACTCCGACGCCACCATCGTGCTGCTGCGCGCGAACCCGGCGACGCTGGAGGATCACTTCGACCCGGATGTCACGCTCGCCGAGGATCCGGAGACCGCGAACCTCGTCACCGTGCGCACCGCCGGTGTGACCACGCGCGTACACATGGTGGCCACCCCCGACGAAATGCAGTACCTGCATACAGCTTTGGCCGCGGCCCACTAGCCCGGCCGCTAACGAGTAAGGCTCCGGTCGCCTACAGCGTGCGACCGGAGCCTTACTCGTCCAGTACCGGATCAGAAGGAGTTGTAGACCTTCTTGTCGGCGTCGAAGGCATTGGTGAACGCACCGTCGATCGCGTGGCGCACCTTCTGCAGCTTCTCATGCGTATCGCTGAGTTCGGACAGCAAGCCGTCGGCCTTCTGCTTGAAGCTGACCAGCGACTCGCTGTCTTCCCAGCCCTTGGCGATGAGCGCATCGCGCGCCTCGACGAACTCTTCCTTGTAACGATCCAGATCGCTGACATAGCCATCCAGAGCGTCGATCAGGCGCGTCTGTTCGCCCCGCTCATACAGCATCTTATCGCTCATAGCAGTACTCCCTTCGAGTAGAAATTCGTCAGACCAGGTTGGTCAGATTGGCGACGTTGTCCGGATCGACATTTCCGAGGGTCGCGTTGCCCTCTTCGATCGTGTCGTTCATTTCCTGGATCCGCCGCTTGATGTCCGAAGCTTCCTGACCCCAGGCCTCGACGGTCTTGTCGCCGGCCAGCTTCGCCTCGCCCTGCCAGCCCTTGGCCGACGCGATGGTATCGGTGATCGCGTCGACAGTCCGCTTAATGTTTTCGACCGCAGTGTGGTACTGGGTGACAACCTTCGCAGCCTCGGCTGCGTCGAAGCTAGTTGCTCCGCTCATTATTCGCCTCCATGTCGGTGTTTTTCGGTATTCCGCTGCGCTGCCGCCGCGGTGGTTCGGTCGGTGAATTCCGGTGCGTTAACTAGGGCATCCACCTTCCTCCGGGCAGGGTTTCGATCAGGGCCGAGATCGCCTCCGCGATCCGGTGATCGGTACCCGGGGTGAAGGTCGACCAGACCCGCAGGTCCGGCGCAGCGCCGGGGCTGGCGGCGATCCGACCACGCGAGGTGTCGTAAACCGCTACCGCTCCGGACGTTCTGGTGGTCACGCCGTCGTCGTAGGCATAGGCGACGATTTCGGCGCGCGCCTGGCAGGTGGACATGGCTAGGCCGAATTCGACGGCTTCGCGTTCGTCCGCCCCGCGGGCATAGAAGAGATCGGCGTAGTGGCCGGATTGCGTTGCCTCGTCCAGCCGTTCACGCAATTCGTCGACCGGGGCGCTGATACTCGGGATATCGGCGGCCTCCGCACGGCCCAGCGCGTCGAGCACCGGCCGGGCCAGCGCCCGGCCGCTGCCATCGCACCAGATGGTGCTCACCTCGAAGGTGTCGCCGACGCGAGTGGCCAGCGCGTGCTGAACTCCCTTGCGCGCCACACAGACCTGCCGGACCCCGGACTCGGTGTAGATCCGGGCCGCGAGCTCACGGTCCGGATTGGCCAGGATGAACAGCGCGTCGGTCAGGTCGGCGGCGACATCGTCGTAGACGTTGACCAGCCCGGTCGCACGCAGCTCGGCGACCGCCTGGTCGCGCGCCGCCTGCCAGGCTTCGACCGTGTCCTGCTGTGGCCCGACGCCCAGTACCAGCGGCAGGGTCTGCACACCGATCAGGTCGGAGACCGCCAGCAGGCCGTCGTTGGTCATCGTCGTCATGCCGCCCCCGGTGCCGTAGCTTTCGGCGCGGGTTCGGCGGCGGCGCCGAGCACCGCTGGGGCAGCGGCGAATCCGGCTTCGACCTCGAACGGTTTGTCCGGCTGAGCGGAGGCAGCGCCGGCCCGCAGGGTGCGGTCCTCGTCCTGCATGCCCGCGGTGGGGGCCAGGGCGGCCGGGGCGCCCATGCGGCTCGCCGACGACGAATCCCCGGCGACCGGAGCCGTTTCCACCGGCAGCGGAGTCGGTTCGGCGGTCGCGGTGGCCACGGCCTGCGTGGTGTAGGCGCTCTTGGCCCGCGGCTGCGCGGTGACCCGGCTGAAAGCCGCGGCGAAGGACAGCGGCACTCCCGCCGCGGGCAGTGTCGCACTCGGCCGGATTTCGGCCGCGGCCCGCTCGGCGTCCAGGGCGGTGCTGTTGGCGATCACCGGCGGCGTGGTCTGCGTCCACGGGGTCTCGAGCGGTTTGGTCGCCTCCTCGTAGACGCGCATGATCCGGGCCGCATTGGATTTGGCCATGTCCTGCTCGGCGTCGATCTCGGCGGCCGCGCCGACCAACGGCGCGCCCATCCCGGCGCTGATCGCCTCCACCGATTTCTTCGCCTCCTCCAAGGCGGCGATCTCGGCGACATGCGGCATCGCCAATCGGGCCACCTCGTAGGCCAGCGCCTGCGAACCCGTCTTGGTGGCGTTCTGGGCGGCGGCACCGGCCGCCTCCACCATCCACTCCCGCAGCTTGGTGATGCGGTCCATGATCTCCGGGCTCGTCTCCGAACTCCAGGATTCGCCGATGGACCGGATGATCTGGTCGTATTCGGGCACCGCCGCACCGAAACTCACGCCCAGGCGAGTCCATGCCTGGGCGGCCTCGGTCATCGGCAGCGCGCCACGACCGGTGGTCAGGTCCTGGGCGAGCTTCTCCGTTGGCCTGGCTTCCCAGACCACACCGGTGAAGCCAGGGATCGGCGGTTCGACCATATGTCCCCCGCTTCGCGTCAGGCCGAAGCCCCGAGACCAGCGGCGTTCTCGGAGTCCATCGCCACCAGCGACTGCGACTGCGAACGCAGCGCGGCGGCGAGTTTGCGTAGTTCGAGAACACCCGCGGTCGCGGCTTCGTCATAGGAGGCGGCCACACCGCGCAGGGTCTGCGCGGCCCGCTGTGAAACTTCGTCCAGCCCAGCGGCTTCCACGGCCAGTGCGGGCGTATTGGCCTTCAGATCGGCTTCCAGCCGGTCCGCGAGGGCGTCCAGTGCGGTGGCAGACTTGACTGCCCCGACGCGATCGAATTCCATGACGTCCTCCTATCAGAGGGTGAGTGCCTGGTCCGGCGGTTCGTTGAGTCCATCGGCGTTGGCCGCGCCGACCACGGGCAGCGAGGCGCCTTCGATATCGCCCACCACCTCGTTGCCGTGCGCGGAGGACACCAGTTCGCTGCGCAGCCCGGCCGAGGCTTCATCGCCCCGAGCCATACCCGCACCCGCGCCCATGGCGCCCATCGGCATCATGCCCGGCGAGGCGCCGGCCGACGAAGCCGTCGAGGCGGTGCTGGCGCGTGCGGCCGAGCTGGCGCCCGCCTGCATCGCCGAGGCCGGATTGCCGAGGCCGTTCGCGCCGGCGGCGCCCAGGTTGCCCGCCGTGCGGCCATCGGCCCACGGGGCGAGTTGGCGCGCCGCGGCGGCCAGCGCACCGCCGCCACCGCCGAGCCCGCCGCCACCACCGGACTTGGCGAAGCTCTTGTCCAGCTCCGCCTTCTCGGCCTTGTCCTTCTCCAGATCCGGGTTGGCGGCGACCGGAGCCGGGCTCAGCGTCTTGTGCAGCGAGACAGCCGATTCCATACCCGATTTCAGCGTGCTGGTCAGCGTGGGGATCATCTGCATGAGCATGGAGAGCATCTGCGTCTGATCCATGCCCTTGGGCGCGTCGGTGACCGGCACCTTCTGGCCCGTGGCCGTCATCTCGGCGCTGTGCGCCGTCATCTCGGCGCGCGTCTTGGCGACCGTCACCGTGGCCTCGATCATGGTCTCGATGGTCGAGGCGACCAGGAAGGCCTGGCCGCCCGGCAGCGCCAGGAACGGCGCGGACGCGGTGACCTGCGCCATGTACTTGGCGATGATGGCCGCCATGGTCGCGCCGCCGATGGCGACCGAGGTCGCGGCAGAGGCAACACCGGCGGACTCCTGCGCGGCCTGGGTGGCGATCTTCTCGCCGTCCTTCTGCGCTTCCTTGCCCTTGTTCTCGGCCTCGGACGCGGCCTGGCTCTGCCACAGCTGCATCGCCATGGTGAGCGCCGTGCCGCCCAGCTGAACCACCGTCGACACGACACTGGATACCTGGCTGAGCACCTCGGTCGGATCGACGACGGGCGCCGCGGCCGGCGCAGGTTGCGCGGCCGGATCACCGTTTGCCGCGGGTGCGGCAGCCGGTGCGGGAGCGGGGAATTGGCCGGTACCGAAGGTGGCGGCCAGATCCGTGAGCGGCTTGGCCAGCAGGGACAGATCGATCACCGGCAGCGGCGGCAGCCCCGGAATCGGCGGCAGCGGCGGGATTTCGGGCAGCTGCGGCAAGCCCATGTCCTGCAGGACAGAGTTCACCGGCCGGTCCAACATCGGACCCAGCGCGCTTTCGCGCAGCAGATCCATTACCGACTGATCGACCAGGTCCGACATCAGGCGTTACCGGCCAGATTGATGTCGGCGCCCGAGAGTCCGTCTGTCACTTGGTATTCGGTAGCAGCCTGCTGGCAGGTGACGGACGTCATGCCGTGCACGTAGGCGAGCTCCGCGACCGAGGTGAGGTGATTGGCCTGCGCCACCGCGAAGGAGGCGAGAAAATCCTGGCCGATCAAACCGAACACCGGGATCGCCGCGGCCATGGTGGCCGCCTGATTGACCGAACCGGCACTCGCCACGCTGGCGGCCATCCCCGCCGCCGAAGCGGCGTAGGCCCGAATCGCGTCAGGTTCGGCGGCCACATGGGGCCAGGGATTGATGTCAAAACCGTTAGGCATCGGAAACACCCTCTGCGCGAAAATGATTGGAACGTCCAGATCGAATCTACCGGATCACCGGATCAGTCGCGCAGTGAATATTCGGGTGAAACTCCTTAAGAACGGGTAAATCTTTGGTGCGACACTAGGCTTGAGCTGCGGATTCTTCATTGAACTCGGTGATCAGCTCACCCATCCGCGCCATCGCTTTCGCCGCCGCGCGATGTGCGGTGGTCACTACAGCCTGCTCGAATTCACTTGGCGACATTCGCGACACCGCACCGGTGAATCGCAAGTCCCGCAGCGCCCCGCTGCCGTCCACCTCGACGGTGACCGCCCCGTCCTCCGACGACTCGCGCTCACGCACCTCAGCCATCTCGTCGCTGAGATCGCGCAACCGGTTCAGCGCCCGCTGCGCCCGCGCCTCGATCTCGTCCATCACCGGGTTGGTACTCATCAGGCTTCCCTCAACCAGCTCTGCGGCTCTTCGTCGTACTCTTCTTCCTCGACCCACTCCCGCGCCGCGACATCCTCCGGCTTCGGCAGCCCCGTCAACGCGAGCTGCTGGTTCGTCAGCCCCGCCGCCGCCAGCTCCTCCCGCCGCGCCAGCCCCGCCCGATCCGCCGCCTGCCGGCACAACCGCAGAATCTGATTCGCCAGTTCCTGCGGATCCCGCCGCAACTCACTCGCCTCCACCGAGAGCGCCAGCGGCAACCCCTGCTCGGTGGTCTGCACCGATATCGTGCCGCTGATATTCGCCGCTGTGGACATCACGTACCTCTCATCCTTGTCGGCCAGTGTAGGTCCCGACCCGCACCGTTCACACCCGCTCATCTTTGATCGCGCGTACTACCTCGGCGATCTCGGCGTTGATCAGGGAGATCAGGCGTTTGGGGTCGGCGGCGATCGCCACCGGTGGTCTGCCGTCGGTGATGGCATAGCGCCCATCCCCTTCCAGGTCCCGCCAGCCCAGCTTGCGACGGGTGACTCCACGCGGGCCGAATCTGGATCTGGCCTGGCTGATCTCGATCCGCCCCGATCCGACCTCGGGCATCTTGTCGAACCGCCGACGCCGCTCGGTATCGGGGTCGAAGGTCAATTCGTGGGCGAGCGAGCGCCCGTAGACGTAGTCCACGTCGGGCCGCGCAGCCGCCGAGTCCAGCACCACGCGATTCCATTTGCCCGCCGCGCACTCCGGCAGCGCGCCACCGACCGCCGCACCCAGATGAACCGCGTCGCATTCGGCGATGGTGAATGCCCGGCTGTGCCAGATGGTTTCGCCTGGCGTCTGCTGCACCAGGTAGCCCTGGTGGCCATGCCGCACACCGAGCACCGAGAGCCGCCCCGCCGGATCGGCCGGATCGCCGCCACTCCACCCCTGTACCAGCACCCTGATATCCGGGTGCGCGAGCACAGCCAGCACCGGATCCAACGCATCACCCCAGCGTTCACGTATCCGCGCCCGCGCCTCGTTCTTCTCCCGGGTGAAATCAGCGTGCAGCGGGGTGCGACTGGTGAATACGAAGGGCGGCGGAATCGCGCCCTCCCGCAACGATTCCCAGACCGCCACGAACTCCAGGTCGGTGAAATGCCAAGCGTCAGCCATCATTTCCGAGATCTCTACGGCGCCACATCCACATCGAGTACGGGCCTGGCCACTACCTGCGGGTCACCGATCGCCTCCTCGATATGTTCCTCGGAGGCAAGATAATCCGGGCGCTTCCGCTCGTTCTCGTCCCGGCCGCCACCACGCCCCGGCGTTCCGGCCGCACCCGGCGTCCCGGGCGTCGCACCACTGCTCGTAGCGCCCGCCCGCATCGACGACGCCCCGCCGAGCCCCGTACTGAATTGACCGGCTCGCGGGAAGTTGCTCGACAGCTTTCCGAGGTCCTTCCCGAGACCACCGCCTGGTCCACTACTCGGCCCGCTGCCGGTCGGACGAGCACTCGCGGCCATCACGTTCGGCGCGGAACTATCCGGCGCTTTACCGCCTCCCCGCACGTCTTTTGCGCCGTCCGCAGCCTGCTGAAGTGCTTGGCCGAGGCCGGAAAGTCCGTCGAGCCCGCCACTCGATGTATTGCCACCGCTTCCCGGCGCCTCCCGCAGGGCAGCTGCGGGCGAGGCGAAGTCCCCCGTGCTCACGGGACCCATGCTCGCGGGACCGGGGCTCGGGCCGAAGCCTGGCCCATCGCCATCAGTGGTGTCTAGAGATCCGCGTACCGGACTGGTCGGCGGCATCAGTTTCGGGATCATCGAATCTGCGTGGTGCACGCTGATATGACCTGATTCGTGTCCCCAATACCAATCGTTCACTCCTCGCCGAACTCGATTGAGCATTTCGGTGTCAGGGTATTGCGCAACATCGCGTTTGCCGAAGTCGGATTCCGGCATCTTCGCGTCAGCGGTCTCGAACCAAGTCTGAGAGAGACAATCGGCCGCGTACGCGAGTGTATAACTTGTCGAGTACATGCCGGTACGCAGCAGTTCGAAGTCGTCGATGTATGCCTGGGTAGCTGGAATCGCCGCAGCAGCACCTAGCCCTGTCCAGCCACCAGCCATGGCATCTCCCAGGCCTTTGATGAAAGCCTCGGAAGCAACGGCGAGTTCGTCGGCGATCCAATACCACACGTCGGCGGCATAGTAGACACGCGAAGCATCGATACTGTCATGCAGATCGGACAACCCCTGATGATGCAGGTTCTCCGCGTTGCCCGACTCGAGAATCGACGGCCACTGCTCCAACTCACCGACAATCCCGCCATTCACGAGCAACGGCGATTCCAGGAAGAACGTGTAATTCAAGTCTTTCTTGGCGAACTGCTCCGGCGGCGGCGACGACCAATCGTGGGTAGATTCGGTCGGAATCACAATCCCGTCGAAATCCGCTGCCGAAGCGCTGTCGGCGCCCGCATACAACTTGCCAGCGGTGATGAACGCCTGCGCCATATCGCCGAGGATCGTGATGTGGTCTCGCAAAAAACCGTCCAACTCCGAGCCTCGGTCGTTGAAGCGCCCGGCCAGTTTCGCACCGTGGTCTAAGCAGCTGAACGGGTCGAGGTGGAGTACATCCCCGACAAACTTCTGAGCGCCGAGGACCGCGTCGGTAACCGACACGCACATCTCGGCAAGGCCGAGTAGCTTCTCCGGCCGCATCTCGAGCGATCCATTCCCAGCCAGATCCACCCAGGCAGCCGGCTTCTCGTCACCCATCGCGCTTCTCCTCCCTGATGCGCCTGAAGCGACCCTGCGCACAAAGTCCTTCCGCGCGCACATAGTGACATCGACATCGCACTGTCACAACGAAACTCCCCAACAATTTGGAAACTCTTGACCTGATGGTCATCGATCGAATGACAGGTCGGTCGGATGCCTCGGGCGACACCTTCGCCGGTCTAAGATCGTTCGTCCTTGATAGCGCGAACCACCTCGGCGATCTCGGTGTTGATCAGGCCGGTCAGGCGGTGGGAGTCGATGGCGATCGCGATCGGGGGCCGGCTGCCGGTGAGCGCGTAGCGGCCGTCGTTCGCGAGGTCGCGCCAGGCGAGCTCACGTCTGGTGATGCCTCGGGAACCGAATCGTGAAGTCCCCTGGATAATTTCGATCGTGCCCGCGCCGACCTTGGCAGAGGCCAGGAAGAACTGCAATTTATCCCGGTCGGGGTCCTCGGTCCACTCGTGGCTGAGTGGCTGACGGAATCCGAGATCGAGGCCGGCGCGCAGGGACGCCGGTGGCTCCAGGACGAGCCTGGGCACGCTGCCTGCCACACAATCGGGAAGTGCTTCCGCGACCATGCGCCCCAGAGCGAGTGCGTCACACTCGTCGACCGTGATACCTCCGTCCGGCGCCTGGCCGACCCGGTATCCGCGGGAACTTCGGCGCGCCGCGAGGATGCGGATCCGCCCATCGAGGTCCTCGGCGCTCTCGCCGTGCCAGCCGCTGACTGTAATCCGGATGTCCGGCCGTGCAATGGTTTCGAAGAGGTGACGGAGCGCCTGATCGGATGATGTGTTCGAATGCGCGGCTATTTCCCGCTTCTCGCGCCGATGGCCGTCGCCGAGCGGCGAGCGCCTGGCGAAAACCAGTGGCGCCGGGAGGAAGTCGCTGCTCACCATCTCCCAGAGCATCGCGAACTCGAGGTCGGTGAATGTCCAGCTTCCGGTCATCTACTCGGTGACCGGCCGTGCCACGAGTTGTTTGCCGATGAGCTCGTCCAGATGAGCCTTCGAATCGAGAGCTTCGTTCCGCTTGTGCTGCCGGTCGTTGTCGCCCCGTCCGGCACCGGCTGCGCCGGCAGGGCCCGGGGAGCCAGGCATGGCACTCGCCGAGGCCGCCCCGGCCCGCCCGAGCGCAGTGCCCACACCGGCAACATCCGCGCGGGGGAACATCTTCGCGAACTTGTCCAAAGCTGGTGCGGAGCCGGGACTGCTTCCCGCGCCGCCCCCACTGCCAGCGCCGGCAGCTTTGACCGGCCCCGCGCCGGCGGCCATCGTCCGCGGCGATTTCGATTCGGCCCCGGGCTCTTTCGACCCATTCGTTGCCGAGGGCAGGCCGCTGGCAGCGGACTGGCCGAGGCTGGGCACCTGGCCGGCCGGGCTCTGGCCCGTGGGATTGTCTGCATCCGGCGCCTGCCAACCCCGGTCGGGCCGCAAGCCCCCGGAAGAAGTAACGTCTGGTCCCGCCCCGCCGGAGGTCCCGGGCCCACCCGTTCCGCCGTACGAATCCGACGATTCACCGAACGGAGACTTCGGTGTCGGAAGTTTCGGTATCTCGGCGCCGGACGTGGTGACACCTTCCTTGTAGACGCCGGTAACCGGTGTCCATTGCTCCTCGAGCAGCTCACGCTCCTTGAGGAGGTTCTTGTTCCACTTCTTGTAATCTTCTTCGTACGCTTCGAGTTCACGGTCATAGGTGGACGGGTTCCACGGATCGCGCTCGAAGCAGTGGTACAGATAGTCTGCGTATTCTTCGGACCACCAGCCCCCATACTCCGGCTTCTCGGGGCGACTCTCGTACTCCGAACGCTTTCCGATCCAGTACTTCCGCGTGCCGTCGTCATCCTCCTCCCACTGCGAGTATCGCGTTATAGCGCTACTCGTCTCAGCGAGCCAAGCGGCGACGTAGTCCATGTGGTTTCCGATGATGCGCATCGAAGCGGTGAGCTCGCCTGCCGACTTCGCATATCCCTGGGTAGCCTTGACGGCCTGCTCCTTCCCGGGGCCGTCCCATTTTGTTTCGAGGGTGGCCAGCTCCTCGCGAAGCGGCTGGAACGCGTCGTTGAGGTAGGTGGCGAGCCCTCGCCATCTGCTGCCCTTGTCCGCGACCGACTGCGCATAGATGCCGGTCTCGAACGACTGGTATACCTCGACGTCGGGGATGCAGTATTCGGCATCGAGGACTGCGCCCGTACCGTAGGACTCGAATTCGACTTCGAACCCCTCGTGCTCGGATACGAGCCCGAAGTCAGAGTCGAGATCGGAGATCGTTCCCGATTCTGCTGCAGGAACGGTGAAACCTCCCGCATCGGTCGGCATCCCACCGAGCCCTTCGATCGAGGCGGCCTCGGCACCGAGATAGGCCTTCTCCGCGGCAACGAATGCGTCCACCAGCCCGTTCAGTATGTCGATGTGCTCGCCCAGAACACCTTCCAGGGCGCGGCCTCGCTCGGCGTACTTCTCCACGATCGGGGTGCTGAATCCGATACTGTCGAACGAACTGTTCGTGGAGATGAACAGGGTGTTCTCCTGGACCGCCCGCATCCGCCCGATCGCTTCGCTGCAATGCCCGAACAACGTCTCGAAGACATCGGGCTGAAGTTTCAGCACGATGCCGCCGGTGGACGCCAGACTCTGCAATGAATTCGTTCCGTCCCCCATGGTGACAATTCCTCCGGACTCGTCTGTTCAGCCGTGCACAGCTGCCTCCTGTGCCCCCGATGATTACATCGATACCCCGCACCGCACGAACGCTTTTCGGCATCACCCGAGGCAAGACCATGGTTCAAGGGGCACGCGGGAGTGCGTACCTCAAGCTCGGGTTAAGTGCTCCGAGAAAGGCTTTCAGTCCGCCCCGGATCTGCCATCATCGGAGGACGGCGGTGGGCGGGCGCTGTCATGCAGTCGATCACCGGCCCATGTTTTCGGAGTGAGGTTGTGAGACCATGTCGGGTCAAAGTATCGAGGCCGACTCGGCCCTGCTGCGCACATCCGCGACGACGCTGACCGGGGTCGCGGAGGAGTTGCGCGAAGCGCATCGAATCGCCGCCGACGCGATCGCCAAGATCGCTTCCGCTGCCGGGCAGGACAAATTCGGCGAGGCGTTCCGGTTCGGATCCAACGGTCAGCCGGGATTCGACGAGGGCAGCACGAACGTCTTGGCCAACACCGAGACCACTGCCGAAAATCTCGACTTGGCCGGCGGCGGCCTGACCGATACGGCGAGCGCTGTGGACGAGATGGAGGTGACGAACACCGACGATCTCATCACGCACGCGAACACCAGCGCGGTTGCTGGCGGCGGGCCCAGTGGCAGCGGTTCTACCGGAAGTGCCATGTCAGCAACACGTTCCGTGGAATCACCCGTTCGGAAAGTGGCAGATCCCAGCACCGAGTCCACCGCTTCGACCACCGAGCCGACGCCGGAGCAATCCGGCGATACATCCCAGACCGTTTCGGCACTGGCCTCACTCGCCAGTCAGTCCATATCCGGAATCGCCGGTGCGACAACGGGTATCGGCGAGCTTATCGCTACCCTGTCCGAGCAGGCGGCAGCCGAACAGGCGGCCCCGGCCGAGGGCGAGCCGACGACCGACCCGAACAGCGTGTGAAATGCGGGATCGGGCAAGGGAACTCATCAAGGAGCAGATGCTCGCCGGCCTGAGCGAGCAGATCCAGGCACTGAACCAGGCGCAGCGGCAACGAGCGGAGCTGATCGTCAACGGCACCGCCGCCGACGGCCTGGTCACAGTGACGGTCAACGCCGACGGCGGCGTGCTGGACATCCAATTCGCCCCCGGCGCCATCGACCTGGGACGGCAGAAGCTTGCGCGGGCCACTACCGAGGCGGTGCAGAACGCGCAACGGCAAGCGGCACAGCGCAATACCGAGATCTTCCAGCCGGTGCTCGGCGCGGCGGCCGGGCGCGATCTCGCGGATGTGATGACCGACTTCGACGAGATCGCCGCGATGATACCGGGCCCGCAGGCGGTGACCACCGAACTGCCCACCATCGACGAATCCCCCCGGCCGGACTACGCCGATACGGTGTCGCCGGCGGAATCGCGCGCCTCGGTCCTGCAGACCACGAGCGCGGATGACCTGCCCCTCCCCGAACCCGAGGACACCGGCGATCAGTACGAAGAGATTCGGCCCGGGGGCTTCGGCCGCGCCACCGATGTCTCCTGGTGATGGTGCCCGCACCCGATGTCTGAGGAGAATCCGAACATCCCCGCGTGGATGTATCTGCTGGAGTTCTTCGAGTTCGCCATCGGTTCCGATTGGCCGGCCGGTAGCAGCGACCTGATCGAGGAGATCGCTGCGGAGCTGACCGAGGCGAAGTCCCTGATCGAGGCGGTCTACGACCCCCTCGATCTCGGTATCGGGCAGGCCGCGCAAGCCTATCCGGCAGTTGCCGGGGGTGGCGGCGAGACCATCGCCGAGAAGCTGAAGCCGTTCGCGGCCGGCGATGCCTCGGTGGAGAAGCTGGTCGAAGGCTTCGCGGGCCTGGTCGACGCGTTGAACAGTTTTTCCGCGCAGCTGTATTCCGCGAATTGGGAAGCGACCATCACCGGTATCTGGTTCGCCGGCGAGATCGCGGCCTCGTACGCGATGGGACCCGGCAAGCTGGCCGGCCTGGCGAAAGCCGTCGGCACCGCCCGGCTGAAGTACGGGATTCTGGGCAAAGTCCTGCTGCGGGCCGTCGAGCTACTGCTGAAGGCTCTGATCAAGTTCCAGAAACTGATTCCGAAGGGCGGGTTCGGCAGGTTTGCCTTCGAGGTGATCCAGGAGTCCCTCCAGGAGGTTGCGCAGGGCGCTTTCACGGACTTGCTTGTACACAATCTGACCGTTGCGGGCGGATACAAGTCGGACCTGAACACCGAGAAGTTCGTCGACAATGCCATCTTGAACGCGATCGGGGGTGCGGGCGGCGGTCTCACCGGCAACCTCGCCAGCAGCGCGGTCAACAAGTTCTTCCCGATGTCGCCCGCGAATCCGAACAAGTGGGCCGATGCGTTCAAGAGTTACGGGGTCGGATTCACCGCCGGGCTCGGCGGCTCCATTGTCGCCAACCTGGCCACGCCGTATGTCACCGGCCAACCTGCGGTGTGGGATATCAAGTCGATGCTTTCCGGCGCCAATGCGAGCGGTATTCCCAGCGCGGTCTCGGGATACCGCTGGGGCCATACCGGTTATGACGGCCCGATCGACGGTAGTAGCGCCGTGAACGACCGATTCTCCCGTGACGCACCGACCATGATGCCGACCCGCGCCGCGCCCGAGACGAGCTCGGCGAATCCAACGACGAAGACCGCGCCCACCAGCCGACCCACACCCGCGCAGACCGGAGACTCCGGGCGGCCGAACGTCACCAATCGACCGGGTCCGAACCACGAAACCACCGATCGGATCCCGGTGGAATCCGAGGAACCGCGGGCGGGGGCCGCGTCCGAGGACAGTCCGCTGGCCGACAGCGCCCCGCCGACCGATCCGGGTGTGATCGCGGGCCATACCGCCGAGCCTGTGGAACCCCGGATCCACGATGACCATTCAGCCGAAAGGACGCCCGCGGACAGCGGAGCGCCCGAGTGGGCGCTCGGGCCACTCGGCGAAAGCGCGCCCCTCGACCTGCAATCGCTCGACACTGCTCCGGCACCTGTTGTGCAAGAAACTCTTTCAGCCAATGAGACGGGGATTGCGGACGACAAGCCGATGCCGGCAGAGAAACCCGTCGAGCTCGAGGAAGTCGAACAACTCGATACCGTGCCGCCGGCGGTCCTCAACGGCGGCGCGAGCGCTCACGTCCGGCCGAATCATCCTGGACCACAGCATGATCGAGACGACGCGGATCAGGCCCCGGACATTCTTCCGCACGCACCCGGGTCTCGCAGCTATGCCCCACCCGCGGCCGACCCAGACCTGAACGAGGCCGCGGCCGATGTCGATACCCGTGGCGGCGCGTCGCAGCAGAACTTTCTCGGCGGCGTGCACGCCGACATCGCGGAAACGGCGGCCGGGCACGATACCGGCGACAACGCGGAATCGCCGCTGTCCGCCGGTGCGGAGCCGGGCGACGGCACGCTACTCGGCCTGCGTGCCACCGACGACGAGGCGAACAAGGCCGCGATCCTGGCCGACCTGGACGGCGCTTTCGGCGGCTCGGTCGTAAACAACTGTGCGGCAAGGGAAGTCGAGTTCGCCGCCGAGCACCTGAACGTCGAGCCCAACCGTCGCCTGTCCCCGGCCGACGCCCGGATCAGGGCGAGCGGCATCAGCGGTGCGGAATACGCCGAATCCTTGGGCGGCGACTGGGCCGATGAGGATTTCGATTCGCTGGACGATGTCGCGGACACGGTACTCGAAGGCAAGAGCGTGTTCGTCGCCATCGAGTACGCGGCCGAGAACTCGGATCTGGTCGGCGCGCACGCGCTGACCATGTATCGCGTGCGCTCCCCGCAGGGGCCATCCGAATACGCGGTGATGGTGCACGAGTGGATCGGCGACAAGGAGTACACCTACGCGTACCAGCGGAACAGCACGTTCGGCGGCGGGAGGATCCACGGCATCGTCGCGAACCACCGTGGTGAATTCGAAAAGCCGCTGCTGCCGGGCCGACCGTCGGCCGCACGCTCGACCACGGTAGGCCCGACTTCGCGGATCGGCGGCTGGGCCGACGGCCGGCCGCAGAGCGGCTCGACCGACCCACCGGATGCACTGACACGCACTGTGATTCAGGTCGATCCGGATCTGCAAGCCGCATTCGACAGTGCCCAATCGACGGCTCGCCGGGCTGCGACCGACTTCCGGAACGCGGTGCGCGATTCCAGGCTGGGTGTCCCAGTCGAGCGCGATGTCCACCCGCACCGGCTGTGGCAGGCGGTCGACACCGCGCTCAGCCAGGGCAAACGGTACCGGACAGAACTTTTCGCTCGAATCGAACGACGGAAACTACGGGCCGCCTACGATGCCTGCACCGCAGCCCAGCGCACGGCTGTCGCGGCGCGAAGCGCAGTGCGCGCCCATGCGGAAGCCCGACTTGCCCAAGGCTTGGTGCCGATCCTCGACACCGATCGGAATCCGATCCAGGGTGTCTGGCGAGAGCCCGGGCCGGGGCCGATCGAGCGGATCGATACCGTGCCGATGGACCGGCTGCTCGACGCGATCAGCCGGCGCGACACCGCGCTGACGAACCTGCTGGAGCAGGCCGCTCAGCACGGTGTCACCCTCACCGACCTGACGCCGGACGGGGTACGGGACCAAGTGTCGGCATCGCCGGCGCATGAGCACCTCTTCCCATACCAGTGGTGGTACGAGCAGGCAGTCACCAGGCTGGAGCAGCTGAGTGCTGTCGCGACGACGAAAACCGTGACGGTCCCGGGCGGTTCGCGCCTGGTTGTCACATCCCCGATCGGCGAGCGAGCGCTGCTGGACGCGGAGGGCCGGCCGAACAAACGTATCCCCGGCCTCTCGAACCCGGGCACCACCGTGGAATACCGCCGCATAGATGTCGACGAATACGGCCGGGCTTCATGGTCGAGCAGTGCACCGCAGCGCAGCCCCGAGGGGACACCGGTCCACGCTCCGCTGTTCGTCCCGCCACCGTTGCGCTCCAGCCGGACGCCGAGTGCGTTGCAACGCTTGGCCGCGCAGTACAGGGCAGCGCAGGCAGAGGCAGGCTCCCGGGCAATGGCCGTGCGAGCAGCCGCCGAAGACTTGGTCGGTGTCGCCAGCGCCGAGCACATGCCCCTGTCGCAACTGCGCTCCGAGGTAGCGGCGGTCGCGCCGAATCCAGCCCTGACCGAGTCCGAATGGGCCGTTGTCGACTCCGTTCAACTGGCCTTCGCCGCCTACGACGCGGCGGTCACGACCGAGAACGCGCTGCTCGCCGCGGCGACGACGCGGGCAGCGCGCGCCGAATCGGACCGGATCGGCGGCACCCCGATCGGCGACTGGATCCGGGTTGCCGACAATGGGATCATCGTGCTGGTCCCAGTGGGGACCGACGCCGCACCAGCGCTTGATCCCGACCAGCTCACCGCGCTGGATCGCGCGGGAATCACGGTGCAGTACCGCCATATTCGCGTCACTGTCGATGCCGACCACCGGTTCAGGATCGAGGCAGCGACCACCACCGACGATGGCCCGGCCGACGACGACTCGTTCGGACCGACGCCCACCACACATCGATCGGCCGACACCGCAATCGACCCGCACGCCGATAGTTCGGCGGCCTACGAGTCGGCTGCGGTTCAGCAGCGCCTGCGCACCCTGCTGGCAGTCCGCACCCAGGTACTGCGCCGGGCGGGGATCGCCGGGACCCAGGAAGCCGAAGTGGCGGACCTTCTCCAGATGGATCGCGAAATCGACCAGCGTGCGGGTCAATTGGCGCAGCTCGACGAAACGATCAGTGGGCTGGGCGGGGAATGGGCCACAGCGCTGGTCAATTCGGGAGCGCGACCGGTGAGCGTCGCGGTCGGTGTGGCGCCAGGCGCAACACCGGATGTCGTGGTCGTCGGCGCGCGCCCCATCCGCGGAACCGGTCCCGTCGAACACGATCGACGGCTCACCGAGAGCATGCGCGTGCCCGAGGTCGCCGCCGCATTGCAGGCCGGAGCGCGGGTGCGCTACCTGTGCGTCGACGTGGACGGCGACATCACGGAACTCCCGGGCCCCACAATGCGCCGCCGGGCGGAGCGGGCGCTGGAACCGATGGGCAATGGCGGACGTGGCTACAAACTGTATGAATTCGGCGGCGGGTATTGGGACGGCGGGCCGAAGGTCCTGGGCGGGGACTACTCTGCGCGCGGCACCAAGACCAAAGTCGTTATCGGCAAAGACAATCCGGTGCCGATGGTGGTTCGCACCCGCAAGGCTCGCGGGTACGCCCAGGTCGAGCACGTCGAGTGGCGGGATTGCGGTGGCCGCTGGCATCGGGTCGCCGGCGCAACTACCGGGCAGCCCGGACCTTCCCCGCAGCTCGGTGCCGAGCACGTCGCCGGTCTGCACGCCCAGCGTGCTCTGATCGCCGGCGAACTCGAGAGTGCCCTCGATCGGTGTGCCGAATTGTCGGAGCGACTCGGGCTCAGCGTTGCCGACCTCGATCCGGTCACCGTCGAGGTGATCGAGCAGGTCCGGCGGACACAGCAGCACGCCGAACGACTCGCCGATCGCCGCGCGGGTTCGACGGCACTCCAGCAGGCCGGTGCCCGCCGGATCACCGACCGTATCGGGATCGTCGGATCCGGCAGTGCGGCCGTCATTGTCGTGACGGGCACCCGTGAGGAAACCGCTGCCGATCTCGACGCGGTCCTCGAGCTGGCGCTCGAGCAGCACGGGGAGCTGACTGCCCTGGTCGCTTCCGGTATCACCGTCCAGTTTCAGCTGTGCGCCGCCGAGCCCGATGGCGGTTTGCGCAGAACCGAGTTGGTATCGCTGCGATCCGGCTCCGTGTCCGGTCGCAGCCTGCTCCGGCCGGACCTGCTGATGCGGGTGGATTCGACAGGCTTGCCGCGGCCGATCCCTGTCGGCCCGCTGGCGACCTTCGGTCCGGAAGAACCGGTGGGCCCGGTCAAGATCAGCACGAACAGGGCGATCACCGGGCCGAAGGGCCCCACGCCGGATCTGTACGGACTGCCCGGGCCCTTCACTTTCGTCTGGGGCACTCGTGGCACGGTGGATCCGATCGCAGGCCTGTGGCAGACCCACGTCCACCCCGAACTACCCGGGCTGGGCGAAGTCCACATCGATGAATTCATCCAGGCGGCGATTCCGGACGTGCTCGGTCCGATCATCGGCGACGCGTACATCCCCGACGGCATGTATGCGTCGGGAGTGATGCCGCCCGCACCTCCCTTCTCGGGTGATTACTGGATCCCCTACGGAATCGACGCGGACGAGATATTCGAACAGCAGGCCGGGATGCTGGCCCACCACCTCAATATCCTGTTTCGGATTTTCGCCACGCGTGTGCCCGAATCCCCCTGGACCAAAACGTTCCTGCAGAACCGCCCCTGGCTCGCGGACGCGATACTGCGGGTGACGGGGTGGGACTCGAGCGGGAACTGGTCCCCGGAAATCGCCGGGCTGCGCGATGAGCTGCTGGTGGCCGGTGCCGACCCGAAACGGCTGGCCGCCGCGATCCGCCGGCACAACCGGTGGACCAGACTGCTGCGCACCAAGACTCCCATCGCGCGGCGCTTCGGCACGTACCCGCTGTTCCGGCCCGCCGACAAGGCTCCTCTATCACAACCACTGCACCGCAGTACCGATGGTCATCGCGAGCTGACAGCCGGACCATCGACGTTCATCGAGCGCCTGCCCGGTGAACCCGAAGCCCCTCGAACACAGCGCGATCGCGATCTCTGGCAAGCGGTCGAAGCCTGGACGGAGCAGGCATACCACGAATTCGCCGCGGATCGCGATAACGGCGACGATGCCATCCAGCAAATCGCCGAGAACGCTTTCCAGCACCCGGTGCTGTATCTGGGGGGCGATGGCTCCTGGGTCGAGTTCGGCAATCCCAAGGTATGGACCCGAGAAACCACCGGCTCGACGATTCCACTACGCCCGGACGGTTCCCGGTGGATGACCGACGCGGACGGACGCCGATTGCCGATAGCGGAGCTGGTCGCTCGGCTCAGCCGCATCCGCGACCACCTGATGCACGACGTGCTGCACTTCGAGGACGGCGCCGTCCAACCACTGGACCGGGTGGCCGATGTCGCGCGAGCCTGGCAGCGACTCATCGCCGGCGCACCCCTGCGCGGCGACATCATCCTGCTGGAAGCCGCGCTGGCCGAGACCGAATACCTGGACGCGCACAGCCACATCGACAGCGCGGGTAATCGAGTCGCCGAGTGCTACTGGGAAGACGCGAACCAGCACGCGAAGACTCTCGGCTACGACTACGGCGATGCCGTCCGGGCCCCGCTCGATCCCGAATCACGCCCGACGCTGCGGCAACTGATCCCATTCGGTCGCGCCGCACTGAACGCTCCCCCCGCCCGCCAGACCTTCACGGGTGTGCTCACCGGCCGCCGCCCGATCCCATCGGAGTACACACCCGAGGCTCCGCGCCCGTTCCTACCGCCGCGCGGGCACTTCCCGATCAGCCTCGCGCACGGCGACTTCGCCGGTGTGGACCGGGTGCTGGCGCTGTTCGCACCGATGGTGGACGACTTCCCCATCCACCAAACCATCAAAGCGAATTCGGAACTGCGCGACCTGCTGCGCAGCGCACTGCGTGCGGGCGGAGGCGCCAGCGTCGACGCGAGGGCCACCGATGACATCGGTGGCCGGACCGTGCGGGTGACAGTCACCCAGACCGAGCATTACGACACCAAGGTCATTCCGTCGAAGGTCGCGGCGCGCAGCCGCACGTTCACTGTGACCAACCCTGATGCGAGCCGAAATGCCCTCAGCCCAGATGTTTTCGAGCGGCCGCAGCTCGAAAAGGCCAATAGGTGCGCCCCCGAGGCGGGCAGCTATGTCAACGCGCGTCAAGGCCGGGTCACCTCGGCGGATCAGCTGCGGCCCCGCCTGGCCGGTGTGCCGTTCGACGATCTCGCGGAATCCATGGGTGACGCGACGGAGCATCGATTCGGCTCCCGCTATTCCGAATTGGTCGAAGCGATGCTGGCCGCCGGACCGAAAACCACCGCATATGTCACCGAATTGCGTGCCGAGGCGGATGTGCGCGGCGCCCACGGCCATGCGGTCGGGCTCACCTATCTGAAGCGAAACGACGGTGGCGAACACGAATTCGACCTCGATGGGCAGACGATCACACTGGTCGAGATCGATCAGCCGGGCGGCCAGGTGTGGTTTCGCACGCATGAGTCCGGCCGGTCTTCACTGACCCAGCTGACCGGCGCCGAGCACTCCGGTCTGCTGGAGCTGCGCGTGTGGGCCTGGCAGGACGGTCGGAACCTGGTATTGGAGGGCGGCCAGCTGAACCCGCCCAGGCCCGATGCGACCGTCTTCGTCGGCTCCCGGCATCAGCCCAGGAATGTCCAAGGTGGTCGAATCCGACTGCCGCGCAGCCATTTGCCCGATTCGCGGCCACCGAACCCGGCCGAGCAAGAGTTGGCCCGGGCCGTGCTGCCGCTGCTGACCGCTGACGCCTCCGGCCTGACCCTCGCCCAGACCATGTCGTTCACGGCAATCACCGGCGCACACTCGTTCCACGGACGACCGGCGACCGTCGAGGACATGTTCCTGGCCCTGTCCCGCGCCTACCCGGGGGATCTCCTGGCGTGCAAGGACCTCCCGGTGGAATACCGCAACCTGGCCAATCGGGTGCGAATCAGCGATCTTCTGCGCGAGACACAGCTCGAAATCGCCATGGGGACAGAAACTCCGGCAACCCGGCCGCGGCTGGCCCGAACCGAACAGGCCGCCGCCGCTTTGGCGGACGTCGAAGCCCGGGCGGCTCACCTGCCCGGGCACCCTCCCGTCCAAGTGCTTTCGTTCGACCCCGACGCGGTGGACGGACAGGGAACGATGGCGATCGCCATCGGCGATATGGACAGCACGCCCGGCTGGGCGGTCCGGATCCTCGACCGCAACGCCGACTTCGAAACCTTACCGAGCGAATTGCGCCGCGCCGCCGACCATTACGCGGTCGATGCGATGCTCTCGGCGCAGCCATCGGCGGTAGTTGCCTGGCTCGGCTTCCGCGTCCCCCCGGACAGCACCACCCCGATGGTCGACGCGCAGACGATTCGCCTCCGCCTCGGCTCGGAGCTGCTGTCGTGGCTGCGCAGCCGCACCGCCGCCACCCCTAAGATCCAGTTCTACGCGCCACCGTCCGCAATTCCGCTCGTGTCCGATGAACTCGGCGGATATATGCGCGGACAGGGGCCGGTCGTGGATCCGATCTCCGACTTGGACACCGCGGTATACGAGATCGACCGACCGCCGGTGACCAGCGCCGGTGCCAGCCCGGAGGTGCCGACACAACCGCCGGTGAGCAGCCGGTTCCCCTCGGTGGACGACGCCAGAGTCGACGATCTCATGGCTGCCCTCGCCGGTGTGGACCTGTCCTCGCCCGAGGCGGTCGCGGCGGCGCTCGAGCAGGTGCTGGGTACCGAGCGCTACGACGCGGTGACCGGATCCTATTTCGGCGGTGAGGCCTTCAAACATGCCGAGCTGGAACGCGCTCTTCGTTTCGTGCAGGCGCAACGCGCCCAGGGTCGTGAGGTCCACGGATACTGGATCTTGGGTGACCTGACGAACCTCAGCGGATTGAACCATGCACTCGGTGATCGCACCGAGCTGGTCAACCCGCACCTGGAAGACCTGGCCGGATGCTTCCATGGTGCGCTGGCTGCTGCCGGATTCGCGGCGGTGCCGATGCGCCTGGAGGGCGGGCGGGTCGCCGCGATCGTGCTGACCACCGATCCGGGCGCCGTCGAGCAGGCGATCATCCAGGCGAAGGCCGCGGTCGCCACCTACGCGGCCGAGCAGGGCTTCGCCGAGATCCCGGATCCTCGTATCCCGGATCAGCGCGGCGTGGCGCTCGATGTCGGTGCCGCGGACATCGGTGCGACACTGGACACCGATCCGGTAGCAGACATACTGCAAGCCGCGGACGCGCGGCTGGCGGCCGATCGACAACGGAGGATGACCGGCGATGTCACAGGAGAGCCGGGAGGACCGGCTGGGTCTGACCGGGCTGACCCCGGCACAACGCCGAGCCCGATTGGACGAGATCGACGAAACCTATCGGCGGGAACTGGCAGCGGCCGAAGCGCGCCTGCGGGCGGAGCTGCGCCCGCCGGAGTCGAGCCCGCCGAACTGAATTACCCGACTCCGGAGGAGGTCAGCCTCGACGACCTGCGTACCCGGGCTGCGGGCATGGACCGGTTGCCCTTGGACGAGGCGATCCTGCGGCTGGTCGGCGATATCGCGCGTGACTCGGTAACCGGCATGTACGACGGCCGCCGCGCCGGCTTCAAAGCCGAACAGGTGCGACGCGTCCAGGAATATCAACAAGCCGAACTGCGCAACGAGGGCCGATTGGTGCGGGCGGTCTGTGTCGCCTTCGATGTCATGAATCTCAGCGGGCTGAACGCGGCGCTCGGGAAGCAGACAGCGAACACGCACTATCGGGAGTTCGCCCGGATCGCGCGATCTGTGCTCGCGAAACACGGTTCCACACTGGTACCGATGCGCACCGGCGGCGACGAATTCGCTTGCCTAGCAGTGGGAATCGACCAGGCCGGACTGCCGGAAGTCCTGGACCGAATTCGGCGGGATATCAGCCGATACGTCCAGGAGCAGGGACTCGGAGCGCTACCGAACCCGAAACATCCGGGAGATCCCCGCTATTCGGGTACGGGACTACATCTTGGCGCCGCGTCCATTCTGCCCGGAATGACGGCGGGCTCGATCCTGAACCAAGCCGACCGTGCCGTACACATCAGCAAGGCTCAGCCCAATGCCGGCAGTCCGGTCTCCGGGCGAGGCTCCGGCGATGCCGAACTGCTCCGCGAAGTGCGGGTGAATTACGCCCCCGGTGACGATCTCGAAACGATCCTCGCCGAGGCTCGCCGGCTGAGCGGCCTGCTCGACAATTGGCCGAACCATAACGAGGAGGCTGACTCGGCGCGGCTGCTGATCTCCGAGATCTTCGGCAATGCGGCCAGACATACCGGCGGTCCGGTCACCATGACCGTCCGCGTGTTCCGCGTCGGCGGGCAACAATGGGTTCGGGTCGAGGTTTACGACACCGATCCCACGATGCCGATCGAAAAGCCCATGCCGAAGATGGCGGCGGGCGGCATGGGTATCGCCCTGATGGACGAATTCAGTGACCGGCACGGGCTGGCCGCCATCGATCTCGCCGACCCCGCCGCCCTGGACGGCTGGCGCAAGCGGATCTGGTTCGAGATCGACGAGAAGACTGGGCCCCACGGCTGCTTCGACAAGTCGATCGGCACACTGATCGATCGCCAAGGCGACGTGGTCGACAGGCCGGTGCGGCGGCCGAACAGCCCGGCCGGCATCCGGTGGGAACACGCCAGGCCCGTGTTCCGCGGTGCCGCGCTCGAGGGGTTCGGCCGGAAACGCGCGCACGGCGACCTGCTCGAAGCACTGATGCGCAAAGGCGGGCGCGGTGCCAGCGCCTGGGTGCTGGACCAGCGCGCGACCGTCGATCACGACGGGATCGGCGCACACAGCTACCTGGTGACGTACCTGGGCGACAAGCGATTCGAAATCGGCGACCACATCGTGACCCTCGTGGCAATCGATTCCGAAGGAAAGGAATGGTTCTCCGATCCGAACAGCGCGGATCCGAACAGCGCGCTCGTGTCGATGGCGGAACTGACCGGCGGTACCCGCGACGAAACCGTGGCCACCTGGGCCATCGCGTACCGTGCGGGCCGGCTCATGCCGAATCTCGGCGACCGCTCAGCTCCCCAACCCGACTCCGGGCTCCGTATCGGCCAGTCTCCCGAGCTGCCGTTGCACGCGGCGCAGCGGTTCTTCCGTCAGTACGCCGACCCCGGCGGGCACCTGGCGCGGCCGCTGAGCGATGACGAGCACGCATATGTCGCCGAGCTGGCCCACCGGACCGGATGCACGGCGGAGCTGACCTGGCAACATCAGGAGTCGTCGGCGCTGTCGGTGCAGTTCGTCGCCAAGGGCACACATCTTGCGAAACACGCTCCGTTGCACGCGTTGGCGGAGTTCGCACGTGGCCGCGCGGACGCCGCAGAAAACAGTTGGGGTGCGTGGGACCCTACGCTCGCGGCGACCGAGGACCTGGAATCCATGGCGGTACTGCGAGACCGGCTTGCCGCTCAACTGGGGGTGCCGCAGTCCGCGTTGACCGCGGACCGGTTGGCGGAAACCATTGCCGAGCAGCACTATCGAACAATCTCACGGGCCGGTGCCGTGGAGGCCTTCGCCGATGCTCATCGGCGGTTCGCGGAGGCCGATCACGAGCTGGCGCTGCAGCAACAGTTCCGGGAACAGCCCGTCCATCCGCCGATGTCCGATCCTTACGGCTGGAATCCGAACGAACATCTGGCGGAACGGGCGCGCCGGAACGCCGAAGCCGAGCGTGCGCTGTGGGCGCAGCGCCTCGGCGTCGCCGCCGCCCCGGACCAGTTCGCCCAGACCATCACCGAACTCCGCAGCGAGGTAGTGGCACGCGCCGCCGCCGTCACAGATCTCGCCGACGCCGTCCTGACAGCCACCGCTCCCGAGGCTGCCTCCCGCTTCGATCTGACCGTGGATGGGCGACGGCTTGCCTTGTCCGTGGCATCGGACGGTGCCGGTGGCTGGCTGATCGCGCCCGCAGCCCGCCGCGCAGCGCCGACGCCGGCTGCCCCCGCACAACCGGAACCGCAACCGAGCCGGCTGCGCCGTACAGCGGCTCGGTTCGGCGTCACCGAGCGCAACTGGCTCGAGCACCACATCCAACCCGAATATCCGTTCGGCGCCGGCGAGAACACCGCGTACTGGGGTGACGCGCTGGAAGTCGCTCAGGCCAAGCTCGGGATCCTGCCCGGGCTCGATCCGAAGAATGCGAAGGATCCGGCGTTCATCCTGCTGCAGATGTTCCGTCTGAACGAAGGCCGGTCGGAGTTCTGGCGGAAGCTCACCCACCGCGGCATTTCCGCGACCGGCGCGGTGCCCGCCACTCCGGCCATATTGGGATCGCAGCCGGCCGCCGAGCAGCTCGGCATCACCGATGACGCTATCGCCGGCGCGCAGGGCGCAACGACATTCACCCCGGGCGATACCGAATTCGGCATGCACAGCAGTGCATTCGTGTCGTCGGGGCAGGCCCGCGAACTCCATGGGCAGGCGCTGTACGAAATCGCGCGGCAACACGGGCTCACGCTGCCAGATCTAAGCCCCGCTGCCAGGGAGCGGGCCTTGAATGAACTGCGCTATCGCGCGGGTCGGCATACCGCAGCGGTCCGGGCGTACCTGGAGGCTCAGTGCCGCTTCACCGCCGAGAACCTCGTGCTGCCCTACCGGGCCACCAGCCTGACGGTCGGTGTCCAACAGGGGAAACTCGAACCCCGTGATCCGATGCAACAACTGGTGATGGAGCTTCGGGCGAAGCTGAAACTGAATCCCGACGCGGCGAATCCGGAGACGGCACCGACATTGAACAATACCCGCCAGCGCACCAAACAAGGGCACTGGTGGGATCTGGACTTCAATCGCAGCGACTTCGCGTTGAAGCTGTACCGCACCGCCTCGGCGCGCGAACAGCTGAAGAACGAGGTCATCACCTGGGCGGATTTTCTCGGTGTCGAGCACACCGCACCCATCGCGGAGCAGGTGCACGCACTAGGCGCGATCGGGCACGAATTATCCACGGCCATAGCCGGTTTCGAGACACTGTCCGGCCAGTACGAGCAGGCCGCGACCGATGTCGAGGCCGCCGCCGCCGCAATGGCCGACGGTGCGGGCACCGCCTGGTTGCACGCGAACTGCGACCAGGTACTCACGGCCCGGGTCGGGGTGATCGACGGTCCCCAGCCGCGGGTGTTCGTCCTCGACGGATCCGATGGTCACGATGACGTGCTGGCGGGAGTGCTGGCCGATCCCCTGCACGCGCCCTGGGCGCAGGCGCTGACCGACGGCAGCGCTGATCTCGAATACCTGGTGGTGCGGCCGGACCTCGGACTCGATGCCCGGCTGGTCCGGGTTCCCGCACCGCGAATTCATCAGGCGGTGACCGAAGTCGGTGGCATCCACCTGCCGGTCACGATGGCCAGTGACGACTATGGTCCGTGGCGGCCGCTCGCCGGTGCGGAGCCCGGCCCGAACGCGGTATCGCCGAGTAGCACGGGCCAGGACGTGCTACCGGATGCGGAAGTCGTGGCACAGTTCGAATCGGCCGCCACCCGGCTGGGAGTGCCCTTGATCGATCTGGCCCCGGGCCAGGTCGGCGAAGTCGTGGATCGGCTACGGAATGCGCTCGCGATGCGCGCGTTCCGGATCATGGCGCTGTCCGATCACGTCGCGGCGGGAAGCCGAAACCAGCTGGCGGAGGCGATGCGGGCCATCGTTGGACGCCTGGGACCAGCGCTGCAAGACCTGGACCTCAACGCCTATGCGGCGGAACCGGCAGCGACACTGACTCTGTGGACCGGTCGGCACCCGGACAAAACAGGTGATCTGCGCCTGTTGATGGAGCTGAACAGACAGGAGCCGGAGCTGCTGAACTGGGCTCCGCCGGGCGGTCTCACCGCGGCGGTGCTGTCCGACGATGCTGTGGATCTGGCAGCGGGATTCCTCGGCGATCTCGCGGCCGACCCGGAGTCCGGCATCAACACCGAACTCGAGCGACTCAATGTGCTCCAGGCGGTAGCCAAGACGCTGAGTTCCGACCAGGACGCGAATATCCGGATCATGCAATCCGAACCGGCGGCGGTCGCGAGTATCGTGCAGTCCGACCGCGACATCGTCGACCGCATTCTTCGGCTCACGCCGGAGGAGATCTCGAATCTCCAAGGCGCGCAGCCCAACGAAGTCGCCGACTACTTGCAGAACCAGACCGACGGGGCTGGCAATCCCCCTGCGGCCGATCGGGATTGGGTACGCCTGATCGGAATCGATCCGCAGCGCGCATTTCCCGACCTCATGGTCCCCGAAAAGCGAGCGGCCGCGGCCGATGTGGCCGCGGCAACCTATGCGAAGTTCAAGGTGGGCACGGGATTCGGGCGCCTGATGGACTCCCCCGAGCAATTGGCAACGGCCCGGGCCGAACTCCTGGCCGAACTCGACCTGGACTCCGCCGCGCTGGACACCCTGGTCGCGCTGGCCGACCAATTCCATGCGATCCGGGATCACGGCCTCTTCGCGCAGACGACTACCGCGATGATCAATCACTGTGTGCCCGAATCATTCGGCTATCTGCGCACACGCCAAGGCAATGTCGTCGATGAATTCACGCTCGATCCCAATCGGCTGAGCGGAGTGCCCTGGCACGAGCTGAAACCCTCATTCCGTGGCGTCGAGCCAGAATTCTTCGCCGAGGACAATCAACTCGGTGGTCGTGCCAGACTGATCGAAGGCATGATCGGCCGGGCGGCGAAATCACCCAGGGGTGCGACCATTTCGGCGTGGGTGCTGGAGAAGCGCTCCGCGGTGGATCAGCACGGTGTCGGTGCGCATGGTTACACGGTGACCCTGCTGGGCAAGAACTCCACTGGAAAATCGGTGTTCGACGTCAACGGGACATCAGCGGTCTACGAAGGGGTATCGAACGGGCAGGACGTCTTCGTCACCGCCACCGGCGAGCAGCTCAGCTTGACCGAATTGGCGGGCGGCACCGACGATGGCGTGACCGACACCTGGGCGGCGATCTACCGCCGGAAGCCAGGCGCTGAGATCGGCGTGGTCGTCCAGGGTGTCGGCGAAGTCAAGCCGCCCCCGAGTGATCTGCGCATCGGCTCGTCGCGGCCGTCACCCGATCCTGCGGATCCCGGGCCCGGGCAGGTGCCACCGCGACCGCCCGGTCGCGCAACGGATCTGGCGCAAGCCATTGCGCGGCGGGCTGCGGCCGTCGAGGTCCGCAATGCCGCCAGGGACCGCTTGGAGGCAGCCCATCGGCGGTCCCCGAGGATGGCCGACATCTGGAACTTGATGTCCTCGGACTACCGTGCCGAACTGGACCGGATGCACGCCGATGTCGTGCTCCTCGGTCAGCAGATGCTGGCGGACATGACGGAACTGGGGGACGCGACGCGCGCCTACCAGGCGGCTCGGCGGGAGGTGGCAGCGGCCGAGGACGCGGTCCAGGCCCTCGCCACCCGGGCAATCGGGCGAGTTCCCATGGCGAACATCGCTGGTGCCAACCCACTGGCCGGTCTGCGAGTCGCCGACCGGGGTCCGGTTACCCCACCGGTCGATGGGGCGGTGGGAAACACGCCCGCGCTGTACCGGGGTGGCCAGCGAATCTCGCCGGTGAACGACGAAATCCACCTCGACGCTGTGGAACTCGGTGTCACACCCGACACACCACTGGCCCCGAAATGGCCGGTGGGGCGGGTGCGGATGCCACCGCCGGCCGATGTCGGGCAGTCGGCGGATGGAGCTGCGGCACCGCAAGCACGGGGACCGGTCGCACCGTCCGGGTACGGGGTCGCACCGCAGCCGTCGGGGCATGCCCCACCACCCGCACCCGGGACGGCCGAACCTCCCGCGCCGGCGTATCCCGCACCCAGGGCCGCTGTACCGGCGGTGGATGGCGCGACCGATGTGCCGATATCGAATCCGCCTGTCCTACAACTGGTTGACGGGCGATCCGAACCCGAGCGCACCATAGGTGCCGCGGATGGCATCGCGGCGGTGAGCGATATCGGCTACCGCCGGTCGCGCAATGAGGATGCGATGGCGTTCGCGACCCTCGATCAGCCGGGCGGTCCGGTCCGGATCGCGGTGGTGTGCGATGGCGTCGCGTCACGTCTGGGTAGTGATCGCGGAGCACGGGTGGCCGCGGATGCCGCGCTCGCACACCTGCGCGCAGCACTGGCGACCGCGAATATCGATGTGACTCAGGCGGTCCGGGACGCCATCGATGCGGCGCAGCGCGCGATTGTCGAGCTCTCCGACCGAGAGTATCCGGACCTGGGGAACAAAGGACCGGCGTCGACGATCGCCATCGCGGTCACGAGTCCCGGGCAGGTCACGGCGGGCTGGGTCGGCGACAGCCGCGTGTATCTCCTCGATCCGGTGGGCCCACATTCCCAACGGCTCACCACCGACCACACGCTGTTGCCCGCGTTGATGCAAGCAACAGGGTCGACCGAAGCCGAGGCACTCCAGAACCGACTGACCAATGGCTTGACTCATCGGCTGGGCCGGGGCGGAACACTACCTGCCACAGACGATTCGACTTTCGGCGACTACGTGGTGACCGTCCCGGTCAACGCTCCACGCCACGTGCTGGTCTGCACCGACGGCATGTGGAAGGACACACCTCGGGCAGACGCACTCGCCACTGCACTCACCGCGCATCCCGGCGATCTTCGCACCGGGCTGGACATGCTGGCCGACAACGCGCTGCACCGGATTTCGCCCAGCGGGGAACTCGAGCAGCGCGGTACGGACAACATCACCGGTGTGCTGCTGCACGCCGACGCGCTGGGCAGGCCGGCCGGGCCTACCGGGATCAACACCTGCTTCTTCGATTCGGTGAACCGGGCGATCGACAAACAGGGTGATGTGCTGGATCGTCCGGGGTCGCAACCGGATAACCCATCCGGCGTGCTATGGCGGGAAGGCAAGGAGGCGTTCCGGGGCGCCCGGCTGAGCGGCTTCGGAACCAAAAGGGCGCACGCGAACCTGATCGCGGACATGATGACCAAGGGCGGGCCCGGCGCACTGGCCTGGGTACTGGATCAGCGCACCACGGTCGCACAGGACGGCGCCGACGCACACGGGTACACGGTCGAGTACTTGGGCGACGGCTGGTTCCGGATCGACGACAACTCCCCGGTCCACTTCGAGAAGATCGATGACGATGGGGAATGGTTCGCCGGACCCGACAACAGGTTGGTATCGCTGGCGGAACTGGCCGGCGGCACCCGTGCCGAAACCGTCGCCACCTGGGGAATCGTCTGGCGCGACGGCCAGATCGTGCCGAAGGTGGGTAGTCCCGCCGTCCCGCAACCCGGCGACGACCTGCGCATCGGCCAGACTCCCGAGGTCAATCCCCCCGACGGCCCGAATCGGCAGCCACCCGGCCACGCCCCGCCCGATCGATCGGACGACCATGCCGCCGGCACGTCCGAGGTCAGTGCCGAGGCACCACCGGCCGTCGCCACCGAGTGGCTGCCCTCTGCCCTCGTACCGCTCACCGCCGTTACCGCGATTCGGCGGCTGACGATCCAGGGCTTGTCCGAGGTGCTCGCCGATCCGGCCAACGCGCGCACGGCGATCGAGAACATCGCCGCGGAATTCGACCGGACGGCCCGGCAGACGACGCTGCGAGTCGGCGATACGGTCGCTGTGTGGACGGCACTGTTCCACCCGGATCAGCTTGCCTATCTGCGGTATTCACTCGAGCGGTCGATCGCTTCGGGCGCGTTGCAATACAAGGTGGCCGAGCAGGCCCTGCAATACATCACCGATCATCCTGAGCGGGTAGCCTCGGCCCTGCGGGCAAGCTACACCGACGTCGCCCCGGGATACTTCGCCTCCCGGCTGGACGACGACTACGTCATGCACGGCATGGACGGATATCCGCGCGACACCGGGAAACACGCGTTCATGCAGGCCGCGGTCGAACTGCTGACCGAGGCCTCGGCGGGGATGATGGACGGCCCCGAGTGGCGAGAACTCGCCGCCATCAAATCCGAACGCTCCCGTGATCGGGAACCGATCCTGGCGGCGGTCCCACCGGAACTGCGGCACGAGTTCGACCTGCCAGCCCATTCCATCGAGGAATTCGATGTACCGGGCGACAGAACGGTGCTGAGCGCCGCGACCAATATGGGCAGCGTGCTGATCGTGCTGCGCGGCTACCTCGACAGCATCGTCGAGCACGCGGACCAGCTCGGCGACTGGTCGTGGTCTGACATTCAGCAGGGAGCGCTCGTCGGCGCCAACTCGTTGAGTGTGATGGCTCGGACCACCTTCACCACGCTCGGCGAATTCACCGAGGGGAAGGACCCTTTCCAGCCCGACGACGGGTCGCCGGACCGCCTGCCGCCCCGGTTCCAGCTCGAGGTGAAACCCGCCGAGCACACCGTGAGACCGGTGCGGCTCATCGGTGAATCCCAGGAGCGCCGCAGCAACGATCGCGGCGGCGTGTGCCCGGGTGCGGTGAATGTCCGTCTCACCGGCGCGGCCGAGGCACCTGCCGAGTCATTGCAACAGTCCCTGCACGACTACGGGGTCGATGCGCACCACAGCTCCGGCGCGATCATCGCGATGCGCATCGGTGCCTTCCTGCTTCCGCTGCTGGCAAGGGATTACCCGCAGCTGCGGCTGACCGGTGACACTCTCACCGGGCGGATACCGGCCCCGATGGTTCCGCCGAGCCGGGCCGCCTACGATGCCGCAGAGCCGGACCAGGAAGCGCTCGAAGGCATCAGGCGCACGCCGGACGCCGTCATCACCACGATCCGGTTGGGACGCGACGGATTGTTCCGTCGCCCGGACGGGCGGCCGCACTTCACCGCGGATGACCTGAACGGCGACTACTTCGTCATGGGTACCGCACCGGGCGAATTCCGCACGCTGGGGTGGGGCGGGCACGTCGACCTGTGGGAAGCGTTTCCCACCGGGGGCGCCCCCGCCTCCTTCGGGATGTGGACCATCGCCGATGGCCGGCTTGTGTCCGTCACGGTCGGCAGTGGGCTATTCGCTTCCGACAGCTTCGACCCGAAGTTCGTGGCGCAACTGCGATACGAGCTGCTCCGGCACGGCATCGATCCGGCGGGTGTCGATTTCGCCAGTGCCGAACAGCAGGGCAAGCTGTGGCCGGAGCTCGGCTCATATCCCGGCCGGCTGAATTCGGTTACGCCGCAGGAACTTATCGAGAACCCCTCCATCGCTCCACAGGTGTTCACCGGTTGCGGTGACGACTTCTCGGTTCTCGTCGTTCCACAGGAGCAGCACGGTGACGGTGTCTCGGTGCGGCTGGCGCTACGGCCGGTGCGCGGCGAACCCGGGCAGGTCACGGTGCGGCTCGAACGAGCGGACGGCGCGATCGTGGCGCGGTACACCGACCTCGATCGCGGGCCCGAACCCGTGCGCGTCGACCGAATCCGCCGTGCCCTGCACGACCGGCTGGTCGACTGGCTGGCCCCGGCCGGGGTCGACCTCTCGGAGTTGCAGGCCGAGTTCGACGACGGCATGGCTTCCGACAGCGTGCAGCCGGCGTCGGCCGTCGACCAGCCTGGCCGACTGGCCGCTGAAGTACTTGCGGCAGTCGGGCAGTCGCCCGTCGGTGGGACCGCGCTGGGGATACCCGAGACATCCGGCAGGCGCGTAGCACTCGGAGTCGGCCCCCGCACGTGCGGGCTGGTCGCTGCCCAGGTAGCGGCGCTGGTCACCGGCACCCCGCTGGAGCAGTCGGCGCTGCACACCGAGCACATCGCGCGCGACGGGCTCAGCGGTGTCGACGAGGCGATCGCCGTACGAGCGGACTGGCACCACCAGGGCTTCGCCTCGCCGGAGGCGATTATCGACCAGGCTCGCAAGGGCGGAACGATCCTGGGCGCCGTCGGCTTCGGCGACCGGGGTGCGCACGCGTTCACCGTATTCCAGGTCGACAAGCACCACGCGGCTCGGTATCCGGAGTTCCAGGTCGGTGAGATCGTGCTCGTCGAGCAGGTCATCCGGTTCGATCAATGGGGCCGACCAGTCACCGATCTCGCGATCGTGCGCACCGCCGAGCTCGAGGACTGGGCGAGCGACCTCGCCGCGGAGGCCGGCGCCGACGCGACCTGGCACGGAATCGTCTGGTTCGGCCGCGACCAGACCGGCCGCGCTCAACCAGACCTGCGTTTGGCGCCGGGCCAGATCCCGAGCGGCACACCCGGCTCGTCCTACCCGCGAGCACCGCTCGGCATGCGCGACGCGTCGCCCGCTCCCTTCGTCACTGCGGGCAACCCTGCCGAGGTCGCCCGGCTGCTGTCGCGGCGGCACCCGGATCGGGCGCTTCGAGTATTCGGATTCGACAGTCCCCGAATCGAACTCGACGTCGCGAGGGATATCGCGGCGGCGGTCGATGCTGGGCTGGCAGCGTTCCGGATCACCGGGCTCCGGATCCGCTTCGGCGAGACCTCCTCGGGACTGGCGGCGGAGACAGTATCGGGCACGCTGACGGTCAACGAGGAATGTTGCACCAACCCCTCGGTCTTCGACGAGCAGGTGGCTGTTTCCCCCGTTCTCGGCACGCGGCCCGGCTCGCCGGTGTTCCGGGCCACCACGCTCGCCTTCGGTACCGCGGTGGTCGACGAAGGCGGAACAGCGCTGCTCGAGCTGGTCGATCAGCGCCTGCGACAACTACACGCGCAGTCCGATTCCGAACTGTCGCTGGAGTCTTGGGTGGCAGACAAGTTCGGCTCGGACGCCTGCGACGGCTTCGAGATCGACCTGTCCGAAGTGCTGACAGCCGCGGTGGCGATCACGCTGCTCGAGTCAGGAGCAGCCGATCCCGCAGTCCAGGCGATGGCATCGATGGCGGCCGATCATCTGGCCGACCCGGCTCCGGACTCCGAGATCGCCCCTGTCGTGGACGATCCGGACGGTGTCGAGGCGGACGCCGTGGCACTGGAGATCCTCACCGACCATCATCTGCGGATGGTCGCCAGGAACGGATACATTCCAGCTCCCGCCCCGGCGACCGATGCCGCGATCATCGGTCGAGCCCGGGCGCGACAGCCCGGCGCCCGCGCGGAACTGGAACGTCAGTTCGGCGCTGTGCTCGAAGAGCACGTAATGCGCACGCTGTCAGGCGATCTCGGACCGGCGGATCCGAGCTTCGTCGCGGAGATCGTCACGGTGACACTGAACCGGATGATCGTCGGGACCGATCCCATTCCCGAAACCGAGATCGATTTCTGGCTCTACTCCGTGGCCGACAACGCAATCATCTCCTGCTACAAGCGCCGACTCTGGGAGACCGCCGCATTCGCGCCCGGGGCGAAGGTCACCGAGACGTTGCGCGGTTCGCTCCAAGGCACCGACCGGCACGGATTGACGGCCGCGATGGCCGGTTCGATCGACGCCGATCCGCGGCTGGCCGCTGCCGTGATCCGAACCTGCTGGCAGGGCTTTGCCCCGGCCGATGCCGCGGCGCGGATATCGGGCGCAGGCCCGGCCGAGGTCCACCGCTTGGCTCGCGATGGTGCTCGCGCCGTGATCTACACGGTGGCCGAGTCAGGCGGACAATCTACAAATCAGGCTGTGCAGGACGGGATTCCCGCCGGCGAGACCAGCGACCCGCCCACACCCGAGTCCGCACTCGCCGAGGCCCGCACCGGAGCCATGATCGCCCTCATCGTCGCCGACGGCGATGCCGAACGCCTGGCGTTGGGCGGCGCCGAGGCCCATCCCGCGAACGAACTGCATCTCTCACTCGCATTGCTCGGAAAGGCGACAGACTGGTCGGATCACCGACACCGTGCGGCAGTACACCAGTTCGCTGCCGATCTCGCGAACGGGCACGGTGTCATCGACAGCCATACCTCGAACGCCACGGCCTTCAACCCGCCCCCCGACCGAATGTGCGTGGTGTACAAACTCGATGACCCCACCGGTGAGCTGGGCCGCCTACACACCACCATCGCCGACTGGCTCGCTGCGAGTGACCTACCGGTCCCGCCGCCTCCGGCCTACACATGGATGCCGCACATCACCGCTTCCTGGGGAACCGACGACATCGGCCCCCTCTTGGCGCGCAGCGGCCCGGTCCAGCTCGTCGGCCTCCGCGTCGCCTTCGCGGACCAGGTCACCGACTACCGGTTCGGGGACACGAGCCCCGACATCCCCTTCACACTGACCGACGGCGAATGACCTCAGGCGCGTTCGTCCTTGATGACCCGAATCACCTCGGCGATCTCGGTGTTGATCAGAGCGGTCAAGCGGGCTGGGTCGACGGCGACCGCCAGGGTGGGATCGTGGTCGGCTACGGCGTAGCGGCCGTCGCCGTCGAGGTCGCGCCAGTGGACGCAGCGGCGGACGATCCCCCGCGGCCCGAAACGGGAACTGCCCTGGGTGATTTCGATTCGGCCGGAGCCGGTGACGGTGGATTTGTGGAAGCGGTCGGCGCGTTCGCGGGCGCGGTCCTCGGTGAGTTCCTTGGTGAGTCCGCGCGGGATGTAGTCGGCGTTGTTCTCCGGTTCGGGGAGGTTGATTCGGCCCAGACGGCCGGGTGGGCAGTCCGGGAGGGCCTCGGCTACGGCGCGTCCAAGGGCCAGGGCATCGCATTCTGCGATGGTGAAACCCGCCGCATGCCACAGGGTTTCGCCGGGTGACTGGGTGGCCAGGCAGCCGGTGTCGCCGCGCCGCGCGGCGAGCAGGCGGATGACGTCGCCGTCCTCGGGTCCCTTTCTGCCGTTGACCAGGATCCGAATGTCCGGGCGGGCAAGGGTTTCCAGGAGGGCGCGCACATCGGGCCCGAGTTCGAACCGCTGGCGTTCGCGGATGTCCGCGGTGCGGCGGCCGAACTCCTCGTAGTCCGGGATCCGGCTGGTGACGACGAACGGGCTGGGGACCGACTGGCTGTTCATCGGCTCCCAGGCGACCACGAACTCCAGGTCGCTGAATTGCCAAGTCCGGCCGGTCATTCCTCGACGACCGCCCGGGTCACGACCTGGGGGCCGCCGACTGCCTCGTCGAGAGCGTCTTCGGAGAGCAGGTAGCTCGGCATTTTGCGCTTCTGGTTGTCCTCGCCCGCATTGCGGCCGGCCGCGCCCGAGGCACCCGGAGTGCCCGGCGTGGCCGAGGAGGCCGCGGACGCGGCCTTCACCGCCGAGGCGGTCAGCGGGAGCTGAGCGTAGGTTCCCGCACGCGGGAAGGTGCTGGTCGACTTGCCGAGCTCTTTGGCCGGGGTGGCCGCACCCGCGCCGCCGGGGCTCGCACCGCCGGTGCCCTTGGCGGCCGGATTGGCGCTGGCGGCCATGGTTTTCGGCGTGGTCGACGGTGTCGCGCCGGACGGATTCACCGTCGGCGACTGCGCGGAGGGTGCGCCGATGGCGGACGCCGCCTGCTGGGCCAAGCCGCTGAGCGCGCCCAGATCGCCACTGCCGGAACCATTTCCGGTCATCGCGGGATTCGGTGTCGGCGTGGTGGACGGGGTGCCGGCCGGAATACTCGGCAGCGTCGAACGTGGCATCACGCCGCCGCCCGGCCGGGTGCCCGAGCCGCGCGAGGGCGAGCTCGGCGAAGGCTGTTTCCCGCCAGGCGGATCCTGCGGTTTCACCGTGGTTTCCGGCGGGGTGAACCCGGGAATCGCGGCGGCGGAGGCGAGGACGGCGGGCTTGTAGATCGCGTCGATCACCTCCTGCCCGGCTTTGACAGCCTGCTCCACCTTCGAGAACTCCATCTTGGATGGGTCCCCGATGCACCCCGCCTCGGAGAGACGATGCGAGAGCACGCGCCGCCAGGACGCGACATTGGTCAAACCGTCGTTCATCGACACGGTCTCGTTCGCCAGCGCGATCGTCGAACCGACATAGATCTGCACTGCTTTGCCTGCGGCGTCGCGCCCGTTACCCTGCCATCTGTCACCGATGCCGTTCATGAGGGTCAGCAGGTTCTCCGACTCGCGCGCCAGAGTTTTCGCGACCCAGCCCCAGCGTTTGGCATTCTCCTGGATCGGCATATTGTGGTAACCCGCCTCGCGCATGGCGAAGAGTTCGGGAGCGCCGAAATGCAGGCCGTAATAGTCGGGGGTGAGATTCGCGCCCTCGAATCGCATACCGCCCTGCTGATATCGCGACGCGGGCGGCAAGATCTTCAGCAGATCAGCGGGTTTCGTGTGTTTGAGCTGGAACTCGAGCTGATTGTCCTTGCTGTAATCGCTGATCTCGTACCGATACGAGGCGATCTTGCTGTCCAATCGCTCGTTCGCGGTACCCAGCAACCCGGACCGATCCCGCGGAATCGCCTCGAGATCGGCCGCCGACCGAACATCCGCACCCAGCAACGCCTTTCCAGCGTTCACGAACGCGGTCTGCATATCGCCCAGCACCGTGACGTGCTGATCGAGCAACTCGCCGGCCCGGGTTCTGCGGTCGTTCAACGCTTTCGCCAAATCGGCCCCGGACAGCTTCGGCACGAACGGCTCCATCGTGGAGATTCCGTCCACAACCGCCTTGACCGCCAGCATGACACCGGCCAAATCGCTGGCGGCCCCGGCCAACTGCTTCGCCAACCCCGGATCGAGCTGAACCACACCAGGTTTGGCCAGCTCTTTCCAGGACGGTAGTACCCCAACCATAGCGCCTCCCGTTCGCTATTCCTGGGCTCACCGTAACCGGCCTCCGCGCGGGAGTCATCCGATTATTTGTCACGCACGATGCGATACTCGCTCATCCCTGATGGTCTGGACGATCTTCGCGATCTCCTTGTTGATCATGGTCACGAACTTCTTCTGATCGGCAGGCTGCGCGACCGGCGGCAGATCCGGGCCTATCAGATATCTGCCATCATCGGGCAGATCCCGCCACTTGATTTCGAAGCTGACCCGTCCGCGAGGTCCGAACACCGAAAGCCCCTGGAATACGCGCACTGTCCCGCGTGATGCCGCGACGGTGCTCTCGAACCGTTCTCCGGACAGCGAGGAGATGGTGTCGCCATAGGCCTCGTCCCAGAGGCCCGACCTACTGGTATCGATCATCTCCTCGCCCTTGGGCGCCGGTAGCTTGATGCTGCCCTGCTTCCCAGGGTCGACCTTCGGCAATTCGTCCACCACCGCGTCGGCCAGCGCCAGCGGATCGCATTCGGTCACCGTGTACGCCTCGGCACGCTCGAAGGTTCTGCCGGTCACCTGTTTCAGCACATAGGCGCGGTCGGCCCGGCGGACCGCGAGCACACGGACCCAACCACCCGGACGCTTGTACTCGCGCTCGTCGAACCCGCGCACCTCGAGCCCGATGTCCGGCTGTAGGACCGTCTCGGTGATCTCGTCGAGCAACCGATCCTCCTTGCCTCGCCACCGTTCCCGAACCTGGTGCAGCGCGTACTCGTATTCGTCGGCGGTCTGCATGTCGGTGACGTAGGTGAACGGCCGGGGAAGCACCGTGCCCTGCGTTCGCGACCACAGGGCCATGAACTCGGTGTCGGTGAACCTCCAGGTGCGGCTCACTGTTCGACCACCGGTCGCACCACCTTCGGCGCTTCACCGAGCAATTCGTCGAGGTGCGTGTCGGATTCGAGATAGGCCGGGCGCTTGTGCCCCTGCTGTCCCTGGCCCGCGCCCTGACCGGCCGCCCCGGCGGGGCCGGGGGATCCGGGCGCCATCTGCCCCGGGGCCGCGCCGGCGCGGCCGAGCGCACCGAGACCCGTTCCGGAGGTCGCGGCGGTGGCCGCACCCGCCCTGGGGAACAGCTTTGCGGCTTCGGTGAGCCCCAAGCCCTTTGCCGTGGCGGGGCCCGGCCCGGGGCCGCCGAGCTTGCCAGCCAGATCACCCATCTTGGGCATACCGCTGCCGTTCAAAGCGCTCTGTGCGGCCTGCTGCGCCGCTGCCAGTGCTTCGGTGGCGCCCTGCTGAGTACCGGCCAGGGCTTCCTGCGCGGCCTGCTGTGCCGCCTGCAGACCTTCCTGCGCGGCCCGCTGAGCCTGCGACGCAGCGTCTTTCGCAGCGGAGTCGGCCTGCTGCTGCTTGGCCTTCTCCTGCATCTCACGCTGGTAGGCAGCCTGATCGGCCGCCGAGTCCTTGGCGCGCTGCTCGGCTTCGGACTGCCGTCGGTCGTTGTCCGCGCGCTGCTTCTTTTCGTACTCTTCCTGGGCTTTCGCGCGCCGCGCCGCGTCTTTGCGCTGCTCCTCCGCGAAACGATCCGACTTTTCCTGTGCCTTCCGTGCGCGTTCCGCCGCCTCGCGCTGCTGCTTCTTCTGCTCCGGCGTCATGCCGGGTGCGGGCCCGGGGCCCGTCTTGGCTTTCGCCAGTCCGGGGCCGGGGCCGGGGCCACCGGGGCCCGGGCCGGGGCCTTGCGCCTTGGTATATGCCTTCCGCTCGGCCTCGGTGAGCTTGCCGTCGTTGTTCTTGTCCCCGGGGATCTTCTCTTTCCCGGTGAGCTTGCCGTCCTTGTTCTTGTCTCGGGAGTGGAAGATCGGGGGGATGTCGTTGAACGCCTCGGTCGGGTAGACCAGTTTCGGGATGTTCTTCGCCGTGAAGTTGGCGCCCCGAACGTATGTTTCACCGAACATCTGCTGTCGGTCGGTCAGATAGTAGTCAGGGTCGAGATCTTCGGTCGGAGCCGAGGGGCCCCACTTCTTGGTGTCCGACAAGTACTCGGTCACGTAATTCAACAGCGGCTCGTATTGATTCGCGACCGCCGCGAGCGGCTCCATGGCGGCGACATACCCCTTGAGCGCGGCTTTGATAGCCCCGGCACCGTCACCCTGCCAGGTCTTGTCGCCCTCCACATCGGCCGAATTCAACACCTCGGAGGCTATGGTGTTGAAGGTGGTACCAGCCTCTTTGAGCGTATCGCCGATTATCTTCCACTCACCCGCATCCTGTTTCACCCAGGTGGCCGGGTCGTGCCGCTCCAGGTAACTTCGGTTCGCGTGCAGGGTTTCCCATTCCTTGCCCTGCGACTCACCGATAGTGTTGGAAACGTTCCCTTTTCCCTTGGCGATATTCGGCTGCTTCCGATTATCTTTTACATGAAATCCACTATCATATTCACCGGGATCATATCTGGTGGCTTCCGTGTCATATCGACGTTTTCCGTCTTTGACGACCACTCGACCGACATCATCGACCTGCTTGCTTTTCCGATCATGCCAGGGATCGTCTCCCGTACGCTGATCCAACGGATCAGGGACGGTCCCCATCGGCGCGTGCGTGGTTCCTTTGTAATCGGACGAGATCGTGTCCAGCTGCCTGTGGAGATCGTCGACATTCCCCGTCTCGGCCGTCTCCATGTTCTTGCCCGCCGCGACGATGCTATCGAGCATGTCCTCGAGGATCTTGTGATGCGCGTCGAGGATCCGATACATTTCGGTCCCCTGCTTGGCGAATTCCTTGGCGAGCGCCGGGCCGGATGCGATCTCCGGCACCGACCAGTCCGGCATCCAGGTGAGCGTCTGGGCATTACCTCGGAGCTCGAACATCCGCCATTTCAGGTCGGAGATCGCCTGCCCCAACTTCACCGCGGCGCCCGGTTCGAACTGGATCCAATCCTTGTTGCCCGCACGTTTTTTGATGTCCGGCCAGGGATTCTTGTCAAGCTTCAGCCCCTCGGGCGGTAGCCATCCGCTGCCGCCGCCATCATCTTCCTTGGGTGGCATGCTCGTACTCCTCGACTATCTTCGAAACCCGGTGTCCCCGGACTCACCCGTGTGCCGTCCCGCGCCATCTTGTCACGGATTCACTCGATGAACATCTCGGCGTGACCCGGATGACTCAGTTACGCAATACATCCGACCGTTCGGACATTATCCTTTGCGCGCGGATATCCGAACACTATGACGGCCAAGGAAATTCCTAAGGAACGGTTAGGGAATGTGCGGGTAGTGGATGCGGTCTTCGTCGGACAATTCCGCGATACGGAGTTCACCCGCTCCCCCGCACACCGGGCACACCCGCGAGCCCAGGCAGGTGCGGCAGCGCTGGCGTCCGGTGGCGGTGGGCGCCTTGGTCCAGCCGCGGCCTCGGCAGGTCGGGCAGGAGCCCGCGCCGTCGCATTCGTAGCACAGGACGGCGCCGTCGCTGATCGTGTCGGCGGTGACGGCGGGGACCACCCCGGGCGACGGATCCGGCTGGTAGAGCTGGATGTTCGGGGTTTCGCCGAGCAGCACAATGCCGCCGAACCCGTCCTCGAGGCGGGCTTGCAGGCGGTAGCCTTCGCGGTCGCCGCGCACCGTGACCACGGTGGGGGTCTGCGGGTCGCGCTGCACCTGGACGGTCCAGCCCGCCGTGTGCAGTACCCGCGCGGCGTGATCGGCGCGGGTCGGGTCGGGCGGGCCGGACAGGTTGGCCAGCGCCTCGAAACGGTGCCGGGGCGGATCGGACCAGTCCACCTGGCTCGGGTGCTTCGGAATGACCACGTGCGGCACCGCACCCGGCACGAGCTGGCCGCCGAACCATTGCAGCTGACCGCGCAGGAACTCCGCGGACTGCTCCAGCCATTGGCGCACGCCTTCGATTTCCGTCATGACCGTGCACCACCTTCGTTCGCCGTAGCCGGACGGTAACCGACCGGGTTGTACACGATCACCATACGGTCGGTGGGTTGCGGCGCGGAGTACTTGGCCATGGCGGCCGGGTTGATCACGTTACTGGCGCCGGCGTCGATGGTGAACAGGTATTCGCTGCTGCCGTCGCCGGTGAACATGGTGTGCTCGACGACCTGGAAGCCGGCGGCGATCGAGGGCGGCAGTACCCGGTTGATGGCGAGCATGAGCTCGTCGCCCTGGATGTGCCCGCGGTCGCCGGGCGTACCACCCTGCACCAGTTCCGATTTCATGTCCCACTGGATTTCGATATGGGCACCGGGAACCAGTGTGTGCGGCAATTGCCGGGCGAGGGTGTCGTAGTCGCTGTCGCCGTAGTGGGCGCTGACATTGTTGATGAAGTAGCGGGCCACGCCGCCGTTGCCGCCGATATTGAGTACCGCGCCGTGCAACAGGAAATCGGCCCACACCATGAGCGAGCCCTCGCGCGTCAGCGGACCGGGGTCGAGGATGCCGAGGTTGCGGCGGCGCTGTCCGGCGTCGGCGTAGTCCATGGGCAGTTCGGTCTGTAGCACCAGGCCGCCGCCGGAGGTGTCCTGGGCGGGCGTCAATTCCACGGCAAAGCCACCGCGGCCGACACCCACGTCGACGGTGTGCCCGCCCGCGACGGCGGCCGGCACCGAGGGGCGCGGCACGAACAGCACCGGATGGTTCCGCTGCGCGGGCAGCCGGTACTGCGCGCGGGGGCGGGAGAGCACATCGACCGAGGAGTGGCCGTTGGCGTCGTCATGGATCACCACGACGTATTCGATGTCCAAGCCTGCGGTTTCGGCGCCGCGGTTGGCCCGATCCATGGCGTGGAAGAAGTCGAGCAGGGACATGCTCGCGCCGCGCGGGCTGGTGGCCAGGGTCCGGAAGTCCACCTGTCCGCTGTATCGATCGAGAATGCCGCCGACCCGATCGGGCATTCCGGCGTAGTCGCGGGCCTGCGCGCGCATCGCCTCGAAATCGATGGCTTGGTTGATCTGCTGCATGAAGCCGGGGGTGTTCTGCACCTCGGTGATCGCCGCGTCCAGCGCGCCGGCGCGCCACTCGGAGGCCATCGGGTCGTTGAAGGCGCGTTTGATCGGGTTCAGGGCGGCGACCAGATCGTCGGCGCTGAACTGCCCGGCGGCTTCGAGCCGTCTGCGAATGGCGCTGACCTCGCGGTTGGCGAAGATCGGCTCGAAGAGGCGGCGGCACTGTTCCTCGCGCATCCGGGCGCTGAGCGAAAGTCCTTCCGCCATCATGACATCGGAGGCATGCGGGCCGGTCAATTGGAGCGCCAGCTGCCCGAGATAGGTTCGCGTGCTCTCGTCGAAGGCCTGGACGGTCAATCCCTTCCCGAACACGGGGCGGTAGCCGACGGCATCGCTGTATTCCAGGGTGATCCGGTGTGCGAGCGCCGGATCGTGCTCGGTCAGTGCCCGAGTGGCCGCGCTGTCCCTGCCTACCTCGGCGATCAATTCCTCGAAGTCGGCCCGGATCTCTACGGTCAGCTTGCTGCGCGCGGGATCGAAGATCGACTGATCCAGTTGGGTCGCAACTATTTTCAGTTCGGCCACCCGCGGCCCCGGATGCTCGAAGGTCGGATCGGTCAACTGCCGGATCCGGACCAGCATGTGTGCGACGGCGCGCGGCACGTCGCGGGTGCGCAGGCCGTCGGCGAGCACGATGTCGAAGGCCGTGCCGTCGGAGCTCAGCTGGAAGCTGCCGACCTCGTTCTCGAAACCACTGTCGACCCGAACGTGCACCGGGCGACCGTCGGGCAGCCGGAAGTGACCGTCGCGGTGCCAGCCGGTGTCGACCGGCATGATCGCCTTCAGCATGTTCCCGATCGCCTGCTGGACCTGCTCCACGGTGAGCACACCATCATCGACGGTGCGGCCGTTGCCATCGAAATTGCCTATGCCCTCGATGATTTCGCTGTAATCGGCGGGCAGAACCGAGGACAGTGGCTGCTGCGACGGTTCCAGGTACTCCGGTCCTTCGACGTCCCCTTCCTCCCGAGCCGGAACGGTCTGGAACGGATTGCGGTATTCCACCTGCTCGGCGGGTTCGGCCGCGGGCGGACGGATCGTCTGTTCGGGGTCGAGGTACTCCGCCTCTTCGGTCTCCCGCCCCGGCACGATCGCCTCCGGGAGTGCGGAGCCGACACCGAAATAGTCCGGCTCCTGGTCGCTTTCGATGGATACCGGCCCACCGAGACCAGATTCGCTGGCGTCGCCGGAGGGTTCCGACACCTGCTGGACCGGTGGCGTCCGGGTTCCACCGGGCGCTTCGATCCCGATCATGGTCTGTGCTTGATCGACCGGCGGCGCGACGGCCGGGCTCGGGTCGATCATGGTCGGTTCGTGCGGCATCGCGGGCGGGACCGACCGGCGCGAGGTGGGCGTGGGTATCGAGGTCATCGTCTCGGCGCCCGCGACCAGACCGGCCACCTCGCCGACGCCGAGCTTGTGCGCGATGCGGGCCAGATAGGTCGCCACGGTGTGTACCGAAATATCCAGCGCCGCGGCGATTTCCGCGTTCGAATGATTCGCCGTGCGCCGCGTGTACACCTCGGTCTCGCGGGGGCTCAGTGCGGTGCGGCCCTCGCTCGACTGTGGCCGCAACGCCACGTCGGCGTCCATCGCGAGGATGCCCGCGCGCAAGGCGGTCGCCACCATGCCCGCGCGGTTACTGATGCCCAGCGCACGACCGATCCGGACCAGGTGATTCTTCACCGCGGACTCGGAGTCGTCGATGGCCAGGCCGATCTCCTTGTTCGACCAGCCATCGGCAACCAAGGCCAGGACCTCGAGCTGGATCTCGCTCAGCACCTCCGCGTGCAACCCGCCCTCGAGCTTCATCGCGACGATCGGATCGTCGAGCGGCAGCAGGCCCGAGCGCACGCCGACCGCCGCCATCGCGGCGCGATCACCGGTGCCGAGCTTGACCGCGATGCTGTTCAGATGCGAGCGCACCGTGAGCGGGGCCATCTCCAGCAGGTCCGCGATCTGCTTGTTGGTCAGACCGGTGGCGACCAGCTCGAGCACTTCTTTTTCCCGGGCGGTGAGATCGGTGTGGGTGATCGGCTGTGTCGGATGCGCCGCCAGGTCGGGGCCGTGCTCCGCGATCGACAGCAGCGCTTTTCCATTGGCGCCGTAGGCGATCGCGGACAGCATGCGGGAGCCCTCGGTCACGGTGCCCGGTACGTACTCGTGCCACGCGCCGTTGTCCACGTTGACGTCGCTGACCAGGATCTTGCCGTTGTCCACCCGCATCCAGGACGGGTGCGCCACCTCCATACCGCCGATCATGTACTCCTCGACCAGCAGCAGCGCGGTCGCCGGATCGGCGCTGTCGATCAGTCGCGCGGCGGCCGCGTCACGGGAGACGACCTGGCGCATGCGGCCACGCGCGTAGGTCTCCTCCATCTCGAGCGCGGTCCGCCCGGACGGCTTCGACTCGGCAGGCACGACGACATCGAGCCCGGCCTCGCGGCCGATGCGCATGGTAGGCCCGACACAGTCTTCGTATCGTCCCGAATCTTGTTGCGGCACAACGGCCTCGGGCATCGCGAAGCTCGTCGAGCAGTCGCCCTCGACACCCGGATCGGGTATCGGGGTGCTCGGCTGCGGACCGGCCACCGGCGCACCCGAGCCGAGGATGCGTCCGGCCATCCGCCGCAGGAAACTCCGTTTCGCGGTGGCGGGTTCGGCCCCCGCCGGCGCGGCCCCGGACTCGGGCCGTGATTCGGCTTCCGGCGCACTCTCGTTCGCCGTCCCCGGCGTCTGCGATTCGGTCTCCGGCGTGCTCTCACTCGCCGTCCGCGATTGGGCTTCCGGCGCACTGCCTACCGCCGGTCGCGGGGTGTACAACGCGACCAGGTCCGCCGGCACCAGCGGCGCGATCCGAGCCGAGCCGTCGGTGAGCAACCCGGCGATCAGCTCCGCCACCTGCTCGGTGGTGCCCGAAAGCCCCTGGAACCAGCGCGACAGCACCTCGCTCGGATGACCGGAATGGGTCGGCGGCGCCACCCGCCAAGTGCCCGCGCCGTCGGCGAACAGCCGCAGCGGGAAATGCGCCACCTCGATCGGCAACCCGATATCGACGAACTGGCCGGCCGGCCGATCGCTGGAATCCCGGATCGGCAGGGCGATCTGGCGGGTCACCAGCCGATGGGCGATCACCGCCGGATGCGGCTCGCTCAGCGATGGATCCACCCGCACCATCTGGAAGCCGGCCAGCGCGAGCTCGTGGGTGACTTGCGCGGGATCGATCCCCGCTGGGGCGACGGCCCCGGGCCGGAGCAACGCGAGCCACCGCCGGATATCGAGGACAAAGTCGAAGTTCGGATCCAGCTCGGCGCGCAGCCGATAGCGCAGGTAGTGGTCCAGCAGTTGGGGCACGACCTCGTCGTAGCGGGCCGCACGCAACACACCCTCGGCGTCCTCCGCCGACATCGGCTCGACCAGCAGCTCGCCCTCGGGACCCGTGGCGACCGACCGGTATTCGAGTTCGTACACCTGCCGCCAGAGCACGCCGTCGAAATCGGGCTGCTCCAGCTCCAGCTCGCGCAGCAGATCGACATGATTACCCGGTTCGGCGAGCACCAGCAGCCGCGGCTGATAGCTGCGCGGATGCGGGGGCAGCAGCGCGATCCGGTCCGCCAGCGGGCCTTCGTCGACCACCCGGCGCGCACCTGGGTTATCGGCGAGCAGCCGGTCCATGACCTGGCCGAACACCTGGCGCTGGACCACCGAGGACTCCAGCTCGGGAGTCACGGCGGCCTGGATCGCGGCATCCAGCGCATCCGGCACGGGCGCGCCCTCGTCGGTGTCCCACGGCAGCGGCCGGCGCAGGTCATCGTGGGCGGAACCAGCCAGGTCCAAGGCGATCTGGGCCTCCGCCGGGCCGACCTCGACCAGGTAGGCGCGCACGGCCGCGAGCCGTGCCCTCGCGCTGTCCTCGGCGGCCAGATAGGCCTGTTCGGCGGGGCCGCGCGGCACGAACACACCGTTCGCGCGCAGCGCCCGCAACTCCTCGACAGCGGCGACGAAGCGCTCGGCTTGCTGGTCGAGCTGCGCCTTGGTGAGTTCCGCGGGCTCGGCGACGACCTCGGGCGCGGAGGGGGCCTCGACGGCCGGGATGGCATGCGCGCCATCCCATTCCGAGCCGAAATGGGTCTCCAGATCGACCCCGTCGAGCACCGGTCCGAGCACCGTCAGCTGCGCGCGGACCGCGGCCGCGGCATAGCGGTGCGCCACCGCGCGCACGGCCGCCTGCGGTACCTGGTTCTCGTTGCGCAGGATGTCGTACTTGGATTCCACCGAATAGACGTTGCGCAGCAGATTTTCGGCGTGGTCGAAGGCGTCGTGATAGGCCACGGCCAGCGCGTTGCTGGTGTAGCGGCTGAAACCGCCGGTCTCCCGGCGATGGTAGAAACCGCGTGCCTCGGCCTCGGCCCGGAGGTCAAGCATCATCTTCAGATAGTCGGCGCGGCTCTCGGTGAGCAGCGCCAGCGGATCGCCGGCCGAGCGCATGGCCTGCGCGAGGTGCGCGGCGACGATCAATTGGCCACTGCCGACCTCGCCGCTGAAGGGCAGCACCAGGGTATTGGTGATCGGGTCGTAGCCCGATTCGCCGGTGAAGTTCTCGCGCCGGGCCTGGGTCAGGGTGACCTGGTCGAAGCCGAACCGGATCCGCACGCCCAGGCTCTCCAGCGTCCGCAGCGCCCAGCGACCGGTCTCGCTCGACTCCAATTCGGTTCGGATCCTGCTCATTTCGCCGGCCGCCGTGCGGTCCAGCGACGGCAGCAGGTTCCGGTCGGTGACCTCCAGATCAGGGACGGTCGCGACGGCACGGCGGGGGAAACCGTTGATGTCGTCCATCGAACGGCCGACTTCCGCGGACTGCGCCTGCGCGCGCTGCCACAGCTCGGTCAGCTCGACCAGCGCGCCCATCTGCCGTCGAGCCTGCCGCGGCCACGTGTGCACCGGCGCATTTCGGTTGTGCTCGGCCACGGCATCGAGCACGTAGGCCAGGCGGGCCGCGCGGTCCGAAGTGTCGGGCATTTCGGCGAGCCGCCGGGCCGTCATCGCGGGCACCTGCTCCAGCACCTGATCCCAGGCCGTCTCGATCGCTTCGATCTCCCGGCTCAGCGCCGCAGTGATGCGCATCAGCCGCTGCCGCTCCCGAACCTGCTGTGCGGAGAGCACGATTCTGCGGCCCATACTCTGGCGGCTCGCCCACTCGGCCTCGAGGGTTTCGCGCAGGTCGGTTCCGGCCATGAACTCGCCACTCGCCAGCAGCGCGTCCACACCGGCCAGCAGACGCGCGCGGCCGGCCAGCCCGGCGTCGACCCCGGGCGCGATATCCGCGGCGGCGTAGGCGGCGGAGTACTGCTCGAACAGCGCTTGCTGGAACGCCAGCTCGGCGCGATCGACGCCGAGCTGATCGGTGCGCGCGAATCCGGCCTCCTGCACCTGTTGATCGAACTCGGCGCGCCAGGCGATCGCGGTGGCTTCGGCCCGCAGCCACGGCTCCACATACGCGTCCTGCGCCATATCGCGGATCCGGATGGGCTCGGTCGCCACCGCGTCGGCCGCCACGGCCTGCATCCGGGCCGCGTGCGCGAGCACTTCCTCGGCGATGGCGATCAGACCGCGGCCGGTGGTGTCGATGGTGATCTGGCGGATCCGGCCGTGGAAATGGTCACGGTCGCCGAACTGGACGTGCGCCTCGGCATTGTGCAGGACCGCCATGGCCTCCTGGCCGATCGCGGTGCGGAACAGCAACTCCCACACCGGATGTGTGGCATCCCTGGACTGGCCGATGACGGTCGGGGCCAGCAATGGCTCCGGTGGTTGCGGACGCAGCGTGATCCGGGTGGTTCGCGGCTGGTCGGCGAACGGGTCATCCGGTGGCACGGGACCCTGATCGGACGCGGTCGCGCCGATGCGGAGGTCGTCGTCGGGCAGTGGGACGCGGGGGTCGCCGATACCTTCGACGACCACACCGTCGCGCCAGATCACCGCCCGCGTGACCGCGGTCTCGGCATTCGTGCTGTCGGTCAGCTCGGCCAGCGAAACCCGGTCGTTCCCACCGAAACTGAACCACGCCTGCCCTGCGTCGTCCGGGCTGCCCGCGTAGGTGGCCCGTTTCCCGTCGACATCGAAAACGTTGTTGCCCAGGTACTTCACCGTGTAGGCGTGCGCACCGATCCCGGTATCGGTGTCGGCGGTCTGACGCTGGTCCAGCACCCACGCGATCGCATCCGGCCCCGCCTGCTTCAGACCCTCGATCAGATTCGCGTGCGGTTCGTGCGGTCCCGCGGTATCGAAGCCTTCCGGCCGCGCCGCACCCAGCAGCGCCCGCACCTCGGACCACTTGCGCCCGAACGGACTCCGCGTCTCGGGATCCGGAAGACCGACCACCGCACCCTGATCGGCGACAACGCGGGCCAAGGACCGGTCGACGCAGTCGGCGAGCGGAAGCTCGGATGTCGGCTGGGCCCCGGGCAGGGACTGGCCGCCGGGTTCATGATCCGAAACCTGCTGTGGTGCTTCGGTATCCGGTGATGTGAAGTCGTGTCCGCCGTCATTGAGACCCGCGGCGAGATCCGTACCCGCCAGATTCGGCGCGGCGGCCGCGCCGACCGCACCGCCGACACCCGCGCTGTGTGCGGCAGCCGGATCGATCGGTGGCGTGTTCCGAGCCGGTACCCCGCTCACGCGCGGGTCGTGCGCGGTGCCGGTCCAGCCGCGCAGGCCCTTCGCGGCCTCCGCTGGACCCGGGCCGGCCGTATTCGGCGCGACGACAGCGCCGATCGCGCCGCCCACCCCGGCCGCGTACGAGGCGTCCGTTTGCGCGGCCGCGCGGTGCGGCGCGGCAGCGCGGGACAGGTCCAGGCTGATCGGGGCCACCGACCCGGTGCCGAGGGCGAGGTTCTTGTCGTAGTGGACGGCCGCGGTGGCGACCGGGGCGAGGGTGGCGGGTGCGCTCGCTGCCGCGGGATGGGCGGTAAGGACCTCGGCCACCGCGTGCAGGGTCTGGGCCGAATCCGGATTCGGCATGAGTGCGGCGAGAGCCCGCAGACGTTGGGGTGCAAGGATTTCGGCGATCCGGTCGACGTCGGCGGACGCGTCGAACGGTGTGCCGTGCGCTTCCCACAGCAGGTGCTCGTGCAGCGTCAACTCCAGGACGCCCGCGTGGTCGCCCTGATTGGGCACCCGGACCGGCATCAGGATCTGTGCGTGTTCGCCCTGGGGCAGCATGAGCTGGAATGCCTGCCACAGCGTACGCAGCTCGGTGTCGGCCGCAAGGGTCTGCGCGTGCGTCTGCGACCAGTCGCTCAGCGCAGTGGCGATCAACTGGTTGACGCCCAGCGGCCGGCCGAGTTCGACGATGCCGTGGGTGTCGTAGCCACGCGCCGTCAGCAGCCACTTGAGCGCGTAGGCCGCCTCGGCATAAGCGGCGCGGGCCGCGGCCGGGTCGGCGGCCGGTGCGGTAGCCGCGGCTGCGGTAGCCGAGCTCGGATCGGCCGCGGGTGCGGAAGCCACGACTGCCGGAACCATCGCGGCGGTGAGAATCACGTTGCCGCGCACCACGAATCGGCCGTGCATCTCGGTCAGTGGCAAGCCGTCTTTTCCGGTGGCCGCCACCATCAGCCGCACGTGGAAGGTACCGGCCTCGACGTCGAAGGTGACCAGCGAGTTCTGGAAGATGTGGTTCAGGCGCAAGCTCTGGTCGCCGGTCGCGGTGTACCAGGCCTTGAAGATGCTCTCCTTGGCCGAGAACAACACTTTGTCCCATGCGATGCCGGTATCCGGCAGGCAGTCCAATTGCTCCTGTATCCAGAGCAATTCCTCGACCCGGCCCGTGCCGTACATCATCTGCCGGACCGACCGGTTGTCCTCGGCATCGATGCCGACCGCACGGAACTGCTCGGCGTCGGCGATGGCCGCGGCGTAGTAGTTGAGCTGGTCGGCGCGGTCGATCATCTTGTTGGTGAGGCTGCCGACCACCCCGTCCGGGAACACCGGTTCGCCCAGCGGTCCGCGCGGAATTTCCACCTCGCCGTGGCCGTGCTCGGCCAGCGCACGCCGGGCGGCGGTCCGGGTATTGGCCTTCTCCCGCACCCACGACGGCGGCGAGTTCTCCTTCAGCAGGACAGCGGCCTCGCCCGGCAGCAGCGCCGCGGCCGGGTTGTCGCCGACGATCTCGTAGGTGGACAGTTCCGGCAGCAGCTCACCGATGAGCGAGCCCGGGGCCTGGGCCTGGGCAGTGCTGCCGTCATCCGGCGTCGCCGTCGCGACGGCCTGGTTCTTGCTGTCGTCGACCCCGAGGTCGGCCTCGTCGAAGATCTGTTTCGGGGTCAGGCCGGGCACGATCTCGGTGACGCCGACATGCAGGCCCATACCGCGGTAGGCGGCGTCACCGGGATGCTTCGGATGCTCGATCACATCGAGTCCGTGCTCGGCGGTGTAGGCGGCGACCCGGGTTCGGATGTCGGTAAGTACCTCGGTCAGGGTTTCCGGGTCGATGCCGATGACCACCGCGGAGAGTTCGTCACCGCCGGTGCGCATCGGCACGACGACACCGCCCGCCGCGTCCAGGGCGAAGCGGAAAGCCTCGGCGATACCGCGGAAGTGCACGTTCGCGGCGGCGGCCCGGTTGTTCATCGCGGCATTGAGGCCACTGAGGTTGGCGATATCGGCGGACAGGTAGAAGGCCGGTACCCCGGTCGCCGCGACGAACTGCTGTGCGCGCACCACCTCGGCCGTCTTCACCCCGGACAGGCGCGCGTCGTAGAACTCGGTCACCTCGTCCCGGGCGACCGGGCGGTACATTTCCGCGGCCACGACCTCCGGGGTCAGCGTGCCCAGGGCGTAGAGACCTTCGGCGAAGGCGAAGCGACGCAGCTCATCCGGTGATGGGTAACCCGCCAGCGCGGCGAGGTTGCGGTTCAGTCCGCCGAGGCCGAGTCCGCGCGGCGCCGCGCCTGTTCCGCTTGCAGCGCGGCCTTGGCCGCCGCTCGTTTCGCCGTCAGTTCGCGGCGCATTTCCTCGATCCGGCGTTCCCGTTGCTCCGGTGTCAGTCCGGTCAGTCCCAGTCGCGCGTCGCGGCTCTCCTGCGACATCGGTCCTCCCGTTCTTGCTGTCGTCGACGCCGAGGTCGGCCTCGTCGAAGATCTGTTTCGGGGTCAGGCCGGGCGTGATCTCGGTGAACCCGGCATGCAGGCCGACACCGCGATAGGCGGGGTCGCCGGGATGCTTGGGGTGCTCGATCTCGCTGAGGCCCTCCCGCTGAGCATAGGCAGTGACCCGGCGGTTCACCTCGGCCATGACCTCGGTGAGACTCTGCTCGTCGATGCCGAGCACGATCGCGCCGACCTCGTCACCGCCGGTGCGCATCGGAATCACCACGCCACCGGAGTCCTCCAGCGCGGTCCGGAACGCGGTCGCGATGCCGTTGTAGTACACGTTCGCCGGCTCGGCCTGGTTGTTGCAGAACGCGTTGAGCCCGCTCAGATTGGCCACATCCGCCGAGACGAAGAACGCGGACGCGCCGGTGTAGGCGGCGAAGGTCTGGGCGCGCAGCACCTCCGCCGTCTTCAGCCCGGACACTCGCGCGTCGTAGAACTCGGTGACCGCGTCCCGCCCGACCGGCTCGAACAGTGCCGCGGCCACGGCCTCCGGCGAGGACAGATCGGTCTCGCGCACCTTGCGCTCGAATTCGGCGCGATGCACGTCGTCCGGGGACTGGTAGCTCGGGGCACTCGAATCCGCTTCGGCGACAAGGCTGTTCACGACCGGATCGACGGTGTCCCTGGCCGCCGCGGTCAGGACCTCGGAGGTGTCCACGTCCCGCGCATGGTGCCACGCAAGGGCGATCAGCCTGTTGTAGAGGACTCTTTGCGCGACGGTGGCCGCATCGGGAGCGTGCCGGACCGCGGAGTACGCCTCGGCATAGGCTTCGTGGGGAACCAGATTGTGTTCGGCGTCGAAGCTGTATCCGCTGAGCTGGGCTTTCAGCCACGGCGGGAACAGATCCGCGAAATCGGCATCCTGCTCCGTGATCGGGTAGTTCCGTTCCGCCATGTGCTGGATGAATGCCGCGCGCAATTCGGCCATCGCTTCGTTCCAGTCGTGCGCGACCTCTTCCTTGGAGAACCAGTTGACGACGAGACCGTGCATCGCATGGCCGACCTCGTGGCGCATGACCGACCGCACCGGTGCGTCGGGCGAACCGGCCGTGAAACGGTTCTTCTGGTTCTGCTGAATCCTGGCGCGAAGCAACGCCGGATTGATGGCGTAGCGTTCGTTCAACGTGATGATCACCGCGCCGGGCCGCATTCCGGGCGCCGAGCCCACATAGTGCGTGCTACCCAGCGAGCGATCGCGGAGCGGGGCGATATCGACCGCGATGATGTCGAGGCCGGGCTGGGCGCGCACTTCGTCGCGAATCGTGTGGAGGAACTCCCGAATAGTCTGGATATCGACGTCCTGCATGGGCATGCCCGCCACATGGATACCGGTTTCGGCCGTGAACGCGGCGATCTCCGCCAGTACCTCCTGGCGTTGCTCGGCAGACCGCGTGTCGACCGGTGCCGTGTCGTCGAACGGTGTGCGGCGATTCCAGGCGGCCGCCTCCCGCTGCATCAGGTCGACCAGCACACGCTGACCGACGCTGACGTGCGTTCTGCCGTCCACGGCTGCCCGGGCGGCGACCTCGAACGAATGCGCCAGGGCTCCGGGGTCGAGCAAACCACTCGTCGAGTCGTAGAACGAGCCGAACTGAAGCGACATCCATTCCTCGAAGGGTGCGCGTCCCCGGTACTCGTTGTCGAACCAGTGCCGCAACGCATCCAGCGCATGCACTTCGGCTCGCCACCGCCCGGCGTATACCAGTGCCCGCCCGAAAGCCGAAACAGTATCCCAGTACAGCTTTTCCGGATCGATCCCGTTGTCGAAGTGCGACAAATTCACGGTGATCCGCGCGAATGCTTCCTGGCCGCCCCCGACTTCGACGTCGACTGGTTGTGAGCCTTTCACCGGAGATCGCGTGAACGCGATCTCGCGCAGATCTATCTCCGGATGCGCGACGAGCAGTTGGTGCGCCGTCTTCGCAAACTTCCGGGCGACGTCCAGGTCGCGTGTACCGCGAATCTCGTTGCCACCCAGAACTGCCAGGCGCGGATGATGATCCCGCAGCTCTGCCCGGATATCGAGAATATCCTCGGCGTTCTCGACGTCGAATCCCGCAGCGGGTTGGCTATCCACGCTGTCGGCGTCGGATGTCGCGGTGGGATCTGTTGCCGTCGGGCCGGCATCGGAACTGCCGAACTTATCGCCCAGCCAGCGCGCGGATTGCCTGGCGGCCCCGACGACATTGCCCATGAGCCCGCGGAATTCGGCGGATTCCCCGACGGTCCCGGTCCGCGAATCGGTGGGGTCCGCAACCTGATCGCCGATGGCGGCTTCCGGGTCCGCGGGCGTATTCCCCTGTGGCGCGGGCGGATCGGTCGGCTGCGCCGGATCCGGGTCGGTGTCGGGGCCGAGGTCGGTGTCGGGGTCCGGGTCGCTGTCGGCCGGGGTGCGGGTGAACCAGAGCGACTTGCCGCGACCGTTGGCGAAGGGGGCGTAATCCCAGGCGTCGGATTCCGAATGCAGGATCTTGATGCCGCGGCCGCGTTCGTCGTTGATCGCGGCGTCCTGCTTGTCGATTTCGGCCTGGTCCGGCTCGGAGGTCTCGGTCTCGCCGAGGGCGGCCGACACCGCGGCGCCGATCTCGGCGAGGTCCATACCCGCGATGCCGTCCTCGTCGAAACCGTCCAGCAGCGCATCGATATCGTCCTGACTCGGCTGCTCCGAGGCCGCCTCTGCCCGGGCTACCGCGGCACCGATCTCGGCGAAATCCATGCCGTCCAGGGCGCCCTCGTCGAAACCGTCCAGCAGCGCATCGACATCGGCCTGATCCAGCAGCTCGGGCGCAGGCTCGGCGGCAGCATCGTCCTGCTTCGCGGCCTCCTTCTTCGCCGCGTCCGCGGCGTCGCGGCGCTCCGCGGCGGCCGTCGCCAGACCTGCCATCCGGTTGGAACCGTCGCGGATCGGACCGCTGTCCGGATGGTCGGTGACATTGTCCTGGGTTTGCAGGAGGAGATGGCCGGTGCCGGGGAGGACACGCAGGGTGATCCGGACCTGGCCGGTGCTGTGCTCCAGGCAATTCGCGATGGCTTCGCTGGCGCTGACCACCACGTAGTGGACGCGGACGGGCGCGCCCGCGCTCCAGCCGATCGCGGCCAGTTCATCGCGCACCCAGTGCCGTCCGGCGCCGATCGGCTCGCGACGCGCCGCTTTGACGCGGTCGTGTTCGTCGAGATCGTCGGGGCGCGCGGTGTCGGTGAATTCCTCGCCGATCGTCGTTTCCCCGTAGTGCCCGGGATGGCCCTCGAACGTGACGCCGGATTCGGCGAGCCACGGCAGGATCACCGATTCGTGCATTTCGACGAAGGCGTCGGCGATCCGGATCGGGTCTGAACCCGGCCGGAAGGCAGGGGCTTTGGTGTCGACGCTCGCGTAGCCCAGGTCGAGGTCCCGGTAGCTCATGGTGGTGCCATTGCCATCGCGGGTGAATTCCAGGGTGACCCGGCCGGTGCCGCCGCGGGCCAGGTCGATCGCCAATGTCACCGACAGCGTGTCGACCGGGCCGGCGGTGTGCCGCAGGTCGACGCTCTCGACGCGGGTCGAGAAATGTGTTCCGGGACCGGACAATTGGGCCGCGCCCGCGCCGTCGTTGTCGAGCAGGTCGGAGACCGAAAGGGTGGGGGTTTCGTCGAGCCACAGGCTGGGAATGGTCAGATCGCCCAGGAACGGGATGGCGGCGACATCGACATTGTGCCGGGACAGCTCGAACTTCAGCTGACCGGCGAACCTCGGGTTATGGCTGGCCTGGAGGAAGGTGCCGCTGAACGGTTTGACCTCGACCAGTTCGCCGTTGACGATCTTCCAATCGCCGAACGCGGCCGGGCCCTCCGCGACGGTGGCATACCTGCTGTACAGGTCGGCGTGGTTGCCGCTCGTCGCGGTGCTGAACTCACCATCGACGCCCATGAGGAAGTGGTCGCCCTCGGGGTTGATCGTGTTGTACAGCTCGTTGTACGGGCCCCAGCGGAACAGGCCATCGGCACCCAGCCGGATGATCCGCATATCCGTTTCGCTGGACGTGCTCGGTTTGTACGCGTCCTCCTTATCCGGTTTCGCGGCCTCATACCGGTCGTCGGTCGGCACCAGGCCCGCCAGCGGTTCCGGCTCCGACGCGACTTCGGCGACCGGTGCGGGATCCGCCGGCGCGGGTGGGTTCTCGTCGAACTCGAACCACACGGTCTTGGCATGGCCGGGGTCGGGCGCACCCTCGGCGTCGTCGACCAGATGCCAGTCGGCACGGTGCGCGTAGGTCTTCAGCTGGGCGACACCGGTGATCGTGTCGCCCTGCGGTGCGACCGGGAATTCGATACTGCCGTCGGTCATTTCAACGCTGAGCAAGCGATTGCCGGTCGGCCCGGAAACCCGGATCTCCAGCGTTCCGTCGCCGTCGGTGTGCGCCCGGGCATTACGCGCCAGCTCCTCGGCCAACCGACCGGACCAGGTCACGTCCTCGGCGGTGCGCCAGCCGGGCATCAGTATCGGCGTCAACCGGCGCGCCAGCGTGATGTCATCCGGATTGGCTTGGCGCACCGGCATTTCCAGGTCGAACGTGGGAGCGTCCACGCCGTCCACGGTGACGATCACCGGGACGGTATCCCCCTCGGGGGTGATCTCCAGCCGCAGCCGCGCGGGCACCGGGCTGCCGGAGAGTTGCGCACGTACCGTGCCACGCCCTTCGCCGAGTACGGCGGACAGCAATTCGCCCACCGTGTTCGTCTCGGTCAGGCCCAGCCCGACAGCAGGCCCGGTCAGTTCGGTGAGGGCCAGCGCCAGATCCGAGGCGGCTGCCATACCGGTTTCGAGTTCTCGCGCCCCGTCGAAAGCCGCCTCGGATTCGGCCAGCCACGGCAGCACCAGGGACCGATGGAATTTGGTCAGCGCGTCGGCGAGCGGAGTGCGGGCACCGACGGGACCGAGATCGAGATCGGTGTAGGTCGCCGTGGTTCCGAGATCGGTGCGATCGAGCACGAGTGTCGCCGCACCGCTCGGGCCGCCCAGCTTGTCGATCGACAGGGTGATCGACACGCTGTCGCCCTCGGTTCGGACACCGGTCACACCCAGCCAGAAGTCCGGGCCGCTGCTGTTGAAGATGTCGGTGGCCGAGTCACCGGACCGGTCCAGCAATTGGTCGACGGTCGCCAGTGGCGCGGCGGGACGCCACACAGCGCCGTCGTGGTGCCCCTCCAGGGAAACCCCGGACAGGTTGATCTTGTTGACAGCCAGCAGATTCCGCAACTGCGTGGTGAACCGCGCCACCGTATCCGGGTTGTTGCCGAACGTCCCGCTGTGCGGCGACAGCTCGAGCACCTTGCCCTCGGAAACTCGCCAGAGACCGAAACCGGTCGGGCCATCCGCGGGATCCGCATAGGTGCTGTACAACGCGCCGTGTGGGCTGTTGGCCAGCGCCGCCACCTGGAGTGCGTCGGCCGTCGCCGAGCGGATGTCCGTCGGGTCTGTGCCGATCAGGAAGTAGGCGACCCCGTCGCCGGTGTTGTACGGCTCGTCGCCGTCGTAGAGCAGCCCGTCGCGCACGGTCAGTGCCTTGTAAGCCACCTTGTCCGCGATCTCCGGCATGTAGTGCGCGGGGTCCTTCGGCGGCGCCACCCGGTGGACAGCCTCGTCCGCGCCGATGTTGTATTCCGGCTGCGCCGCCGGATCGGCCGGGAACGTCTTGGTCGAACGCACCGCGACACCGTCCGCGTCGAAGACGACGCCGGACAGCGCGACCACGCCCGGTCGCGTCGAACCCCACACATAGGGCCGCCAGGTTTCGGTGCGCGGGTCGAACTCCATGACCATGCCGCCGCGCCAGGCCATGGCGTAGGCGTGCGCGCCGATACCGTTCGTGTCGGGGCGGTCGTGGTGTTCCACGACGAATATCTCGCTGGCCGGATCGCGGCTGTCCAGCAGGCGCAGAGCGATCTGGTCGCGGGAGCGCATGCGCTCCAGGCGACCGCCCAGATGCCGTTCGGTGATATCGGCGCTGCGGCCCCGAAGACCCGGCGGCTTGCCGAACGGTGTGATGCTGGTGCGAGGCTTGCCCTTCGCGATCGCCGCCGCCGACCTGTCGACACAGTCGTTGTCGGTGATCTCGGTCTGCTCGGGCAGCGCATGGCCCTGCGTGCCGTCGGCGGTCGGCACGCCGAGGTCGCGGGCCGCCGCGATATGCGCCAGCTGCGCCAAACCATCAGTGGGCGTGTGGGTTTCAGGGTCGGCGAGACCGAACCAGCGCAGGTACGCCTGCTCGTCGGCATTGTCGACCGCCGCCGGCGGGGTGGCCCGCGCGGACAGGTCGGTGGCCGAGAGCAGCTGTGGGACAGAGCCGACGATGGCCCGGGTGCCCTGCCGCAGGAACTTGCCGACCCGGCTGGGCCCGGCCAGCATGCGGAGATCGAACCCGCGGATCAGCTGGCTGACCCGCATGACCGTCCACTGCGCGGGCGTAGCCGGGGCGAGGAACACTCGTCCGTCCGGTAGACCGAGCCTTCCCGGTGTCGGAATATCTTGTGTCGACGCCGGATTCAGCCCGGTTACCGACGCGACCTGACCCGAGAGCCCGTGGTTCTCGCCGGCTCGCGCCACGACCGCCACATCCGAACCCACCGCGATGAGATGGTTCCGCGGCATTCCGGCATCCCGCCCGGCCATCAGGTTCTGGTAGGCGCGCAGCGCGTTGAACGACCCGATGCGGTCGCGCACCCCCTGATGGGCGTAGCTGTCGAGGTCCGCGCCGATCCGCCCGACCACCGCGACCTTGCCGGTGCCTACCTTTGCGACCGTGGCCTCGTACAGGTTCACCATCGCGTACAGGTACTTGTCGGCGTCGGCGAGGTCGACGTCACGACCGAACTCGACCCAGAGCACATGCTCGGCGGAATCCAGGTCACCGACCGAAAATTCGGCGGCGCCGCGACCGTCCACGATATTCGACTGCGCCGAGCGGATCCGCACCGGCGGCGGATCCAGCGGCGCGCGCACCTGCGCGGCGAGCTGGCGGCCACGGTAGAGCCCGCGCCAGATCGACTCGGCGTCGTTCAGCAGCGCCGCGTCGCGGGCTTCCAGATCGAGCTTGTCGCCGAGGCGGCTCACCACGCCGCGCAGCACATGCTGGTGCGCGGCGTCACGGACCTCGGCGGGCAGGCCCTCGGAATTGGCCATCGACCGCGGGTAGTCGTACAGCATCCGCAGTTGCTGGGCCGGGGTCAGCCCGGCCCACCAGCGCGCCAGCCGCAGCGAGTGCCGCGGGCTGGGATCGCCGCTCAGCAGGCTCGAGATATCGACGCTCTCCCCGGAGGCCGAGTGCAGATACATCAGCTGGCGAACCGCTTCGGCGCCCTCCTCCATGTCCGGGATCGGACCGTCGAGCCCGCGCAGGGTGTCCGCGGCGGTCCACGGCGCGTCGTCCGGCGATTCCGGCGGCCGGTGCCGGTTACCGGCGGGGCCCTCGGGGTAGCTCGGGGCGGTCCGATCGGTAACGACATCCGGCGGCTGGTAGGCGGTGCTGGACTGCCAATTCGCGGGCGTCTCGGTGACCGCTACGCCCAGCCCGGCCGCGATCAGCGCGAGTTTGCGCTGGGTCGCGTTCGGGATCCGGGCCAGGGTGTCGATGAAACCGTGGTGACCGGCGATGGGCTGGGAACCGGTGTTCGCGCCGACCACGCGCTGCGCGGCGAACTCCTCCACCGAGACGCCGATACCCAAGGGGGCGAACAGACTTCGGGCCGCACCCGGCGGTCGACCATCGGTCCAGGCCACGAGTTTTCCGGTGGGCGACACAACGTAGACGGGCACGCCGAAGCCTTCGGCCTGCGCGGTGGGGATGTCGAGTTCGGCGGCGACGGCATCCTCGAGGCCGAATTCCGTTGCGCTGGTGACGGGTCCGGTGCCCGCCGGGTCGATCAGCGTGACCGCCTCGACGAGACGAGCGGTGGGATCCACGCTGGCGAGCCGGCCACTGCTGAAGCCGCCGCGGGCACCCGCGGCATCGACGATGAGCGCGCCGGTGCCGTAACCGAACAGATAGTTCGACGGCACACCGAGTTCGTCTGCCTCGGAACGGTATTCGGGGTTCGATTCGGCAGTGTCGGCCTCGGCGTCCGGCAGGGCCAGACCATTCAGCGCCCGACCCTGATGGAGGCCGACCAGGTCACGGAGCAGCAGATTCCCGGCCGCCTCGGTGCGAGCCGCGACGGTGTTCGGATGGACGCCGAGATCCTGGCCGGTACCGACCCACGCGATCACCGCCACCGCGTCCTCGTCACGCAGGGTCCGCGCGGTCACGTCGTAGTGGTTGCGTGCCGCGAGCAGGACCGGATCGAGGCCGCTCGATGTCGCGGCATCGGGCACCATCCAGCTGACCGACCGGGCGGCCGCCACATCGCCGTAGCCGATCAGGGCCCGGCCCGGGCCGAACGCCAGCAGCTGGACCTGCGGCGGGCGCAGCGAGCGATGCACGGTCTGCGCCAAAGCCTCGGCACGCAGCAGGGATCGGGCCGTGTTGTGCAGGTCATCGCGGTGCGCGCGCTGCGGCGGCGTCAGGTCGGCTTCGGGAATCGCGCTGTACTGCTGGATCTGCCGGGCCATCGCGATCCGATTGGCGTAGTCGCGCAAGCTGTTTCGGTGCTCGTCGTGCGCGATCGGAACCTGGGCGGACAGGCCGTCGGCATTGCCGATCGCCTCCGGGAACACCCGCAGCAGCACGTCCTGATCGGCCGGCGACAGCGCGGTCCAGAAGGCGTTGTTCTCGGCGGTCAGCAGATTCGCGTCACGGACGAGATCCGGCGAGTTCTGGGCCCAGTGCGTCAGGACCGCCGGGCCGAGATTCCGTCCGGATGGGTGCGTGGCGAGCAGTTCGGCGGCGCGGCGGCGGTCCGCGTCGGTGAAGCCGGGGTCCACCGGGAACACGCGACGGTCATTCGGGTCGACCGGCGGCACGGAATCCATCTGCGCGATCGGCACTCCGGTTCGGGTGATCGGATCGACCGGGTGATCGGCGTTGGGCTGCAACGCTTTACCGTCGACGCCGAACCCGATCGCGGTGGTGAGCACCACATCCGGAGTTTCCTCCGACCGATACGGCCGCCAGGCCCCGTCGTCGACGTTCGGATCGCTGATCATCGGCTCTCCGCCGTCGCGGACCAGCTCCCCGTTCGGATCGAGATTCGCCAGCAACACCATGTGCGCGATGTTGTCGTGCATGTACTGCACGACAACGAACGCCGCGACCATCGGATCGTCCGGATCGGTGAGCTTGTGGGAGATCGTGTCCCGGTCGTCGTGCACACGCAGGCGGCCACCGGCATAGAACTCCGCCTGGCTGGCGGTGCGCCCGGCCAAACCACCGTTATCGTCGGGCGGGTCGACATCCAGGCCCAGGTCGCGACCGTTCCGCATCGAGACATCGACACAGTTGCCGACGTGCCCGTCGTAATAGGTGGGCGCGTTGTCTTCGAACCAGGTATCGCCCCATGGCGGCGACGGGTCGAGCCGGATCAGCTCCTGCGGGTTCATCTCGGACCCGAACGGCGCGGCATCCTCGTTCGACAGGGTCGGGTCGAACCAGCTCCCGTCGATCTCGACGAGCCGATCGCTCGCCGGATCGATCGGCATCCGCACGTCGGCGGAGTCCAGTGCCGCGGGATCCGCGATACCGGGCCGGTGCTCGTCGAAGGTGAGTTCGGCGTGGCGGCCGGCGGCGATCCGGCCGAAATTGCGGAGCGCCTCGGTCGGCGTCATCGTGTCGGGGTCGAAGTCGAAGTAGCTGGTGCTTACCGCGTCCGCGTGCTGGTATTCCCCGGCCGTGGCGAGTTCCGCGGCCAGCCGCTTGGCTCCGAAGGCCGCGGTCGCCGGATCCAGTCCGGTGCCCCACCCGAGGTATCGGCCCTGGCCACCGGGCTCGTCGGCGCCCAGCCAAGTCTGCTGATCCTTGGAAGTCGCTGCGACATAGATCTTCTCGGGGTCCAGACCCGTTTCGGCGGCATGCGCCAGCGGTAGGCCCGGCGAGCCGACGATCACGAGATCGGTCACCTGCGCGTCCGCGCCCGGCAGACTCGCCCAGGCCGTCGCGGCGATCAGCGAGCCCGCGCCGTCCAGCGCGAAGACATGCGTCTCCGGCTCCGGCGCGCGCAGCGCGTTGACGGCGGCCAGATCCCGGGCGAGCAACCGGCCGTCTGCGGCGACGGATTCGCCGTAGCCGAGCCAGGCGATGACCGCGTACTCACGGTCGGGGTCGGTGGCGGCCGCTGACTGGTGCAGATAATTGGCGGCGAGCAGCCCACCGGGCGACGTAGCCGCCGTCAGCTTGCCGGTGTCCAGCGTCGACACGACGGTGGACACCGAATCGGCGGTGGCGAGGTCGCCTTGGACGACGACGGACCGCACCTGCCCATCAAGGGTCGGTGTGTAGGTACGCAGCAGCACCCTGGGGCGGCCCGGCACATCCCCGGAGTTCGCCACCATTTCGGTCAGGTCGCGCCCCAGGTCCGAGATCGACTGCCGCAACTTGCCGGCATCGGGCGACAGCGCGGACTGCACCAGCAACGTGAACATGTCCTTGTCCAGCAGATGCTGGTTGACCTCATTGCGGACCGTGTCCGGAACACCGTCGGCCTGCCCGATCTCGCGCGGCGCGAGTTTGATCAGCGCGGCCTGCTCGTCGGCGCTCAGCCCGTCCCACCACTGCTGGTTCCGGACCGCCAGTGCACCGGATTCGGTGAGCAGGTCGGTGTGGGTTTCGGGGTGCAGCAGGACATCCGGGGTGTCGGAACCCAAGCGGGACAGTGCGTTCCGAACCAGTGCCTGCTCGTCGGGGGTGCCTTCGGGCGGTGCCCAGAGCCGGGGCGGCGCGCGGTCGCCGTGCGCGTCCGGGTCGGTGGTGCCGATATTGCCGAAGATCGGGTAGGCCTCCGGGTCGGCGGGGAATTCGGCGACGCTGCGCAGCGGAATACCGAATCTGTTGAAACCGATGCCGGACATCGCCACCGCGTCCGGCGAACCTTCGCCCCGCACATACGGCCGCCAGGCGCCGCCGTTTTCGTTCAGATCACGCACCATGATCACGCCGCCGCGGTTGGCCATCACATAGGAGTGCGCACCGATACCTCCCTTGGCGGCGGCGTAGTGATCGACCATGATCGCGATGGACAGCGGATCGTTCTCGTCGGCCAGACGCGCGTACACGTCGTCGCGGCTGCCGAACCGCTGGAGTCGCCCACCAGCCTGGTTCTCGAGCTCCTCGGCGGAACGCCCATCCATCCCCGGTTCATCGTCGAACGGCTGCACGACTACGCTTCCGGTCTCCTCACGCACCGTGTCGACCGAGAAATCGGTGCAGCGCTGCGCGCCCGGACGATCCGTCACCGGGGCGGGTGCCGCGCCGAGCAGCTCCGCGACCAGGGCCTGCTGCAATTCGGCGACCTGCAATTGGTTGCGCCGCAACGGCTTTGCCGCTTCCGCGATCGACTTGCCCTCGACCACACGCAGTTGTATGAACTTTCGCGCATCGGGGCTGAGCTGTTTCAGCAGCTCGGCGAATTCGCTCGGCCTGGTGCGGCGCATGGTGCGCAGCGGGTCCAGATCGGCATCGTTCGGTGGTGTGATCGGGCTCGGAGCATCCGGCGCGGCGAGCGCGGCACGCAGTGGCGCCTGCAATGCGGCGACCACGGCACGCTGGCGTGCCTCGACATCGATCTGGCGGATACCGAGTATCGCTTGCAGGTCGGCCACCGAACGCCCCTGCCGGAAGCGCAGTTCGGCGAAACGCCGGTCGTCGCCGATCAGGTTGTCGATCGCGCGGACCAGCGCGGGGAAATTCTCGGCGACCGCGGCCCGCACGGCGGCCAACGGAGCATGCGGCCGACCGCGCTGTGCGGCATCCGGTTCGGCGGCGGCGTGGGTGCCGTCGGCGACCGTGCCGGAATCAGCGGCACGAGCGCCGGGTTCGACGGTCGCCGCCGAGCGCGGGCGATAACCCGGCGCCGACTCGGGTGCGTCGTCGACAGGCGTTCGGGCGGCGGACACATCGAGGCTGGGTGCAACCCGCTCACCGACGCGGGGCGGATGCCCGTACAGCGCGAGCGCGAGTTTGCGCACCGCACGAGAGATCTGATTGGTCGCAGACTCGGCCGAAGCGTAGGCCAGGGCGATCGCGGTAAGACTTCGCCCTTCGACGACCGCCCACCGGGCCGAATCCTGAACGGGCGGGCTCAATGTCGCCAGCGCGCGCTCGAATGCGGCGGGGTCCTGGTGGCGCGCAGCGCGCAGCAGCCGGACCAGGCCTCGACCGCGGGCGAGCGGGCGAGCCGGCAACCTCTCCGACAGCAGCAGGTCGAGAGCCACTGGATCCAGCATCCTGGGTCCAGCGGAAGGATCGATCAGATCCGGCGCGACCGACGGTTCGGCAACCAGACGCTCACCGAGCGTGGGTAGCCGCCCACCGAACAACGCTCGGCCGACGCTCCGGAGCACGACCGATACCGCCGTCGCAGAAGTTTCGACCGCATGCAGGATCTCGTCGGTTGATCGCCCCTGCGTGACGGACAAATTGATGATTTGCCGGTGCAACGGCGGAAGCGCCGTCACAGCCGCCGAGTAGGCCCCCGGAACATCGTGCCGCGCCAGCCGCAATACGTGCACCAGGTCGTCACCATGCGCGACGATGTCACTGCCGTGCAGCGCGGCCAGCAACCGCTCGATAGCCCTCGCTTCCGCCCCATCCAGCGAAGTTCTCCGCAACCCGGCAACCACCGCCGCCTCGGCTGCTGTCAATCCGCAGAGCAGACGCAGCTGGAGCACCAGGCGATGGTTGCCGCGCAGTAGCGGGCTGAACTCGATCAGATCGCGCACCTTGGCAAAGTCCGCGACCATTGCCGCATCCACTCGAGCGGCGAGGTCCGGCCCCGACGGCGTGGCGGAGGCGGTGAGATCGGCGTTCGGCAACGGCCCGGAGTCCGGGTCGGCCTCGGCTTCGGCACGCAACAGGAGATCACCGAATCCCGGAATCAGCCCCTTCAGCATGGCCCGTAGCGCACCCTGCGCCAGGGAATCGGTCGCTGACTCCGAGAGCTGCATGGCCGCGGGTGGGACCACCCCGGTCATGAACCGCGCCACGATGATCTCGCGCTGGATCTTGGTGAGCCGCTGCAGCGCGGACCGTAGGTCCCCGGCGCTGGCCGCCGTCAGCACTCGATGCTCGGGCCCGTCGATATCCACCCCGGCGGTCTCGAGCAATGCATCGATCAGCACTGCACGCAGTGTGGCCACCCGCTGGTCGGTTCGGCTCGACGAGAGGGTTCCGTCGACCGGGCTCTGTCCCGGTGCCGCCTTGCGGCCACTACCGGGCAGCCGGTGCGCGTGGGCGCTCTGATGCTCCGGATCGAAGGCGTAGAGGGTCCCCGGCTCGCGCGGCTTTCGGGGTTTGCGGGCGGGGCTGTCGGTGACATCGGCGTCCGTAGCGGGGGGGATCTGCGGTACCGATTGCTGCTGTGGCGCAGTCGAACTCGAAGCCACCGAGGTCTCGACAGCGGCGAGCAGCGTGTTGTAGTGTTCCGCCGCCTCCAGGGCGGCAGCGTGGTTCAGCCAATCGATGTAGCGGTCGAGCGTCGCTGGGGCGGTATCGGGGTCACCGGACAGATCCCGTTGCTCCAGAACGCTTTCCAGCTCGGCGACCGAGGTATCCAAGGCGGCCGCGAGCGCGGTGGCACGCGCGGCGCAGTCGGCACGCAAGGAGTCCAGCCCGGTCGATCCGTCGGCCAGCAGGTTCGGGTCGGCGCGCAGCTGCTCGGCCTTGCCGATCCGGGCCACCATGTCGGCCAGGTTCTGGCGGGCCGTCTCCAGCCGAGTGTCCGGGTCCGGCTCGGCGACCGGGCTCGGCGGGAGCACCTGGGCGGCCAGGTCCGCGAACGCGGCCAGCTCGGCCGAGCCGATCGCCACCGCGACCCGACGCAGTTCGGCCACCGGATCCGGGCCGATGTGCCGCACCGCCTCGGACAGTTCGGGCACCGCGAGGATGGCGGCCAGCTCGCGCTGCAACGCGACCCTGGTCTCGCGCAGCTCGGTCTCGGTCGCCGCGTCGACCGACCCCTCGCGCAGTCCCTGAGCGTGGAGCTCTTGCGTGGCGTTGTCCCAGCGCATGCGCTCGCCGATCCACTGCCGCAGCTCCGGCAGCCGCCCGGCGTCCACCGCCCGCTGCCACGCCTCGGCATCCAGGGCCAGCAGCTGTCCCTGCACCACGTCGATGGCCTGGCGCAGCAGCCCGGGCCGTTGCATCAGCTCCGGATCCACACCGAGCATTGCCGCCAGTTCCGCGGCCGGAGTGGCGGCGACCGGTTCGGTCAATGAGGCGAACGGGTCGACATCGGTGATGCCGGAGGCGGCCAACCACGGAGTCAGGTTCTCGTGCAGTTCGCTCAGGACCGCGCGGGTGCGGACGGCGTCCGGGCCGAGAACGATATCGGTGTAGCGGGCGGCGAGCACGCCGTCGGATTCGGTGAGCTCGAGGGTGACCCGACCGGGGACGCCGCGCACCGGGTTGAGGGTCAGTGTCACCGAAACGCGGCCGGTATCGGCGTCCACGCTGTGGAAATCGATCCAGAAGTCGTCGCCGAAAGCTTGGAACAGCGTGTTGGCGCCTTCGCCGTGATGCGCCAGCAACCGTGCGACGGTCGGCGACAACGCCTCCGGGCGCAGTAGCCGCCCCTGATACTGGTCGGCTCGGAAGTCGACTGCCGACAGGTCCACGCGCAGCCGGAGCAGCTCGTATCGCAACTGCGCGGTGGAACGGACGGTGGGCGCGAACAATCCGCTGCGGGGCACGATGGCCTGGATCTGGCCCTCGACAACGATCCAGAGGCCGAATCCGGCGGGCCCCCCGCTGGCATCGGCGTAGGTGCTGGCGAGAGTCGGATGAGTACCGCCGGGCAATGGAAGCGACCGCAAGTCGCCCGGGGTGGTGCCCATGACGAAGACATCCCCCAGCGCGGCAGTGTTGTACAGCTCTCCGTTCAGGTAGAGCAAACCGTTCTGGTCCACGGTGATGGTCTGGTGGGCGCGTTCGGTCTGGCCGAAATCTATCCGGCCTTCGTGATCGGGTGGAATAGCCTCGTATTCCGGCTTGCTCGGCTCGGTGTCGGGGTCGGGGGCAGGCGTGTGGGGGCCTTCCGGTTCCGGCGGCGTTTCCGGGTCGGCGGGGTCCGTCGGTGGCAGGTCGGTGTAGTCGATGACCTCGACACGGTGATCTTGGAGAACATGCCCGTTCTCGTCTTCGATCCGCAGGTCCATCAGCCGGGCCCGGACGGCCGGGTGGACGCCGTTGACGAAGTGCCACTTGATCTTCGGCGGAGCGCCGTCCACCCAGTTGTCCCGATTCAGCAGCGCTACCAGCAGCTGCTTGCGCGCCTGCGCCTCCATCTCGGAGGCTTTGGACCGTTGGCTGTCGACTGCGTTGGTCTTGACCTCGTTCCAGCTCGCACCGTTGTCCGACAGGACGTCGACTTCGCAGACCAGAGGTTTGGTCGTGTTCGGCAGCTCGATCTCGGAGATCAGGTTGACCCAGTGGATCTCGCCGAGACGACCGGCCACCCAGATTTCGGCGAGCGTGCCCTCGATCAGCACCTCGGATCCCTCGAGGAACCGCATGTCGAGATCCGGGGTCACCGGTTCACCCGCCGGAGTGGTGCCGTCGTAGTAGTCGCCGGCGAGCACCGCGAGGTTGCCGCGCACCGACTCGATCACCTGGCGCCAACGGTCGATTCCTCGTTCCGCCAGATCAGGTTGCCTGCGCACGAGCGCGTCGATCGCCTGCTCGGCACGCGTCAGTTCGCGCTGCATCGCGTCCAGCCGATCGATGACTGCCCGTTGCGACACCGGAAGTTCCGGATCGACAGCCAGCAACAAGCCCTGTTCGTACCGGTTGATGTGCGCCATCGCATCGACCGGGTCGGCGCCGGCCGGCTCCACGCGGTTTCGGAGGTTGTTCACCCATACCTGGACCCGGTCGGTAGCGATGTTCGTGATCGCGCGCTGGCCTCGGGAACTGGCGATGTACTCGTCTGCGGCCTGCCGCGCCGTCTCGCGCGCCTCGGCCTCGGAACGCCCCTGGTCGATCAGGTTGCGAACCTGGTTGTCCGCATAGCTCTTGTGATTGGTCTCCAGAGTCTGCTGTACGAATGCTCGATACCGCCGCACCACCGCGTCGGCCGCCAGCGCCGCGTTCTCCGGATTCGTTGCGGTCTGCCTGATCTCGTCCACGATCGTGCGCAGTGATTGCGGCAGGTCGATCGGGACTGGCAGCAGGTCGATCGTATCGGGCAACTGCGGATCCGGCAGGACCACAGGTGAGGGCACGGCGACGGGTGCGGGCGTCGCCGCCTGCGTATCGGAACTCTGGACGGCGCCGATCGCCGGATACTGTTTCAGCGCCCACTGCTCGATCCGCTGCAGGACGTCACGGTCGATACCGCGCTGTGCCCGCTCCCCGACTATGTACTGGTCAGCCGCTTCCCGTGCGGCTGTCGCGGCCTCGGCCTCCGGCGTCCCTCGATCGATCAGGGTACGGAGTCTGTTGTCGACATAGTTGCGGTACGAACTGTCGGTGCGGTCGACGCGGAATGCCGCGTATCGCCCGAGGATCGCTTCCTTGACCCGAGTCGCTTCGGCCGGGTCCGAGACAGCGGCCTCGACGCGGGCGAGGAGCTGCTGGATACCCTGCGGCAGTGCACCGTCCAGCTGCGGGGCCGCGGGCGGCTCAGCTGCCACGGGCGCGGGTGTCGTAGCCGCCGGCGAGCTGGTCTCGAGCCCGAACGGATTCCGTCGCGCCCACTGTTCGGTGCGATCCGCCGCGGTGCGGGAGATGCCACGCTGCGCTTTGTCACTGGTTATGTACTCGTCGGCCAGCTGACGGGCGGCGACTTCCGCGTCCGCCTCCGGTGTCCCCTTCGAGACAAGCGCGGCGGCCTTGTTGTTCAGATATTCCTGGTACAGGCTGGCGGCGCGTTCGTTGTAGAACGCCCGATACTGCTCGCGGACAGCGTCTTTCGCGCGATCGATACTCGGTTGATCGGCCGCCGTCCGGTCGAGGCTGTCCAGTAGCTGTTGCACCCGCGCCGGAAGTGCCTCGGGAGGCTGCGGTAGCGCGGGATTCGTCGGGGTGCCCATCCCGACATAGAGGTCCGCGTCGGGCGCGACGGCGTTCGGGTCGGCGAACTCGGGGGCCAGGTGGACGGCCTGGCCGTTCTTCCACACCGCGGCCCACAGCGCGACGGTCTGGTCGGGGCGGCTGCCGGTGAGGTGGGCCAGGGAGACCTCGACGGGTGCGTCGGGCTCGCCGCTGGTGAGTTCGCGGGTACCGGCCGGGGTGGGGCGCTGGAACCACTCGTTGCCGTTGTCGTCGACCCGATTGAGGATGACGATTTCACCGTTCAGGTCGAAAGCGTGTGTGCCGTCGGCATTCTCGCCGACGTAGGTGAGGGCGGCGGCGTGGCCCATGGCGCCGTGGCGGTCGGCGGTGGCGCGCTGCTCGAAGAGGTAGGCGGTGGTGCCGGGGCCGGAGTCGAGCAGGCCGCGGACGAGCCTTGCGTAACCGGTGGACTGGTCGTCGCTGACGAAACCGTGCACGGGTGCGCCGTTGAGTGTGGGCACGATATCGCTCCACAGCACACCGGCCAGCCCGGCGTCCAGGAGGTCGGCGTCGGTGACCCGGGTGCCCTGCGCCTGATTGACGAATTCGGCGGCCACCCGCACGCAGTCGTTGTCGTGCTGATCGAGGTAGTACCGCGTCCTCGGGAAAGCACCGTCACCGTTGACCGAGACGGTCACCGACAGCACCTGTTCACCCAAACGACCGGTGACGCGCGCGGTGACGTTCACACCGCCGCGAGCCAGGTCGTGGTCGTTGGTCGTGAAGGATCGGGTGGCTCGGTGAACAGTGCGTTTCACCTCGGCCAGCGCCTCGTCGATCTTCGCCTGCGGCCAACTGTGCATGACCGCACGCAGACGACGGTCCACACCGTCCAGGCCCTGCATGCCGTAGTACAGCTCGAGCGAGAACTGGCGGGTTCGGATCGGGTCGTTGACGTTCGGGTCCAGCCCGGGGGTGAAGTCGAGTGGGTCGGCACGGCGGCCGGTGAGCCGCTGCCGCCAGGTTCGTTTGGCGGGCTGATGCGGGCGGTTGGCATCCCAGTCGAGCCCGGCGGCCTTGGCGGCGGCGTGGGCTTCATGCCCGGTGGCCTTGGGATGGCGTGCCAGATACTCCGCTTCGTACAGCGCGGCTTCGATCGCGATGATGTCCTCGCGAACCGGATGACCCTCGATCAACCGGTTCCACATTCGCACGACATCGGCGATCCGGTTCAGCTCGGCATTGCGCAACAGGTAGTCACGCGCCCGAATCATGTTCCGCAGCACCTGTTCCGGACTGCGAGTCTGCCCCGCATGGTCGCGCAGCCAGGTCGAACCATCGGCCCGTTTGGGCATGTGCTGGCCCTTGGGATCGCGCACCCACGCATTACCCGGACCACGGACCCAGCGCTTCGGGTCACCACCGGAATAGGCGTCGGGGTTCGACAGCGCGTTGTTGACGATCAACGCCAGCAGACTGTCGTGCTCGTCGACGCGGTTGCGTTCGAACTCGTCGTACGCGGCGTCGGTCTCCCGCTGGATCCGCCGAACCGCGCGTTCGTTGGCTTCCCACTCCGCGACTTGGGTTTCGGCGACGTCGACGCTCTCACCCGTGTACGGGTAGGCGACCGTGCCGTCGAGCCGCCGCTGCTCGGAATTCAGCGCGACCGGCGCGAGATCGGCACGATGCAGCGCTTGTGGATCCGGCTGCGCGTCGTTGAACCACGCGTAGGTCCGGGTGCCGCGCACCACGGGCAGCAGGTGGATCCACCTACCGTTGCGTACCGCCGGAAGCCACTGCGTCACATCCGAAATCGCCTGCGCGACATAGGGATGCCGGTTGACGAATTCCACCGAGAGCGGCAACTGCACCGACTGGCCGTGCGCGGTATTCGCCGGTAGGTGCAGCAGCCGGGCGACCGTCAGGACGAACTTGCCGATCCCCGGACGGTTCTGCACCGCGGATTGCGTCCACGGATGGGTGGAGATCCGATCCGCGACACCCAGGCCGAGAATGCGCGTGTGGAACAGGTTGAGCCCGACATCGGAGCTCCAGGCGTCCACGCCCTCCGGGACCGAGTAGATGTCCTTGGAGAACGGCAGATTCTGCGGGAACAGGAAGGCCGGAACCTCGCCGGGTTCGAACTCGTGCAGCCCGGCCATGATCTTGTCGAAGGTCGGCACCATCGACACCTTGAACAAGAACGGCGGCTGCGGGTCGGTCCACTTGGTCTTCTCCCACTTGCGCGGGTGCTTGGCCGGATCCCACGAACCGGACCGCTGCGTCAGCTCGGCATCGGTGGACGGCAACGCCACCGACTGCTGGAAGGCACCGTCGGCGTCGACCTCCACTTGGCGGAACGTCACATTCACCGGAATCACGGCCGACTTCGCCATGCTCAGCAGCATGTCCAGATCGGCCATCGGCGGCAGGGTCCGGTGCAGGGCCTGGCGATAGTCGTTGACATCGGTATCGGCGCCGACGACCACCGTCTCGGTGTCGAAGGCGGTGGGACTCGAGGACGGCCGCACACCCACCCGCTCGGAGACGGGCAGCAGTCCGAGATCGTTCAGCGCGTCCAGCGCGGCCCGCCGCTGCGCCAGCTCGCCGTCGAGATGCTCGGTGAGCGCGGCCTGTTCGGCTTCGGTTTCCTGGATCTGGTTCAGCACCTCGCGCAGCTGCTGAACCTGCTGTGCACCCTGCTCACGCGCACCCTGGAATTCCGGGTTCAGCTGGTTGATGTCATCGATCTCGTAGACGTCGGCCAGCGCGTTCCGCGACCTGGTGCCCGCCAGGATCTCCTGGGTCAAGGCCGCGCGCAGCTCGATCAGCGGACCGGCCGGGGTCTTCTCGAGCAGGACGGTGTGCGCGGCCTTCAACTCCTCCACCGCGTGCACCGCGTCGCGCAGCTCGACCTTCAGCACTCGCAGATCCGACTGCTTGGCTCGGGCGGCGGCCCGGGTGTCGACGCCGTCGTATTCGCGCTCGAGAATCGCCCGCTGCAATGTCGTCACCGCGTTCTCGCCGCGGGCGATCCGCGCTTCGAGATCGAGACGCAGGTTGTCCGCCATATCGACTCGATCGCGCATCTCGAATGCCGCGCTGAGGTTGTCGACCAGTTCCAGATCCTTGCGGAACTGCGCGGCCTGCGTCTCGTCGCCGATCGCGTCGATCAACTGTTGCTGCAAATCGGCGACCTGTGCGGACAATTCCGCCTGCCGCGCCTGCGTCCGCTCCTCGGTCCGGGTCAGCGCGTCGGCATGCGCTTGCACGGCGGCCGCGCGCGCCGCCTCCGCCTGCGCCTGCGCCGATTCCGCTGTCTCGGTGAGCTGTTCGGCCCGCGCGACTAGCTCGGTCGTATCCCGGCCCGCGGCCTGCGCCTCGGCCAGCTCGGTCCGCACCCGCGCCGCCTCAACACGCGCGGCGTTCTCGCTGGCCAGGGCCTCGGACATCTCGACGCGCAGCGCGGCGAGCTGCGTCGTCGACGGCGGCGCGTGCGCCGGGGGTTGACGATGCGGGCGCACCGGCAGGTTCGAGTCGGGAGTCTGACCGATGCGCAATGCGGCCCCGGGCTGAGCAGCGTCGCGGTCGCCGAGCCCCGTGAGCACTTCGCCGTCACGCCAGACCACCGCCCAGGTCGCCTCGGTGGTGTCGGTGGTGCCGCCGGTCAGATCCGCCAGCGATACCTCGGTGTCGCCGTCGAGGAACAGGGCCACGCCGTCGTCATCGATGCGGCTGTAGGTGTAATCCACCCCGTTGATCTGGAAGCTGTTGCCGCCCAGATACTTCAACGCGAACGCGTGCGCGCCGATACCGTGCGGGTCCACGTCCGGCGGGCGCACCTCGCGCTGATCGAGCACCCAGGCGATCGAATCCGGACCGGCCTGATTCATCAGGGCCAGCACCAGATTGGCGTGCGCGTAGTGCATGCCGAAGTCGAAGCCCTCGACCCGCGCGCCACCCAGCAGCGGCTCGACGTCCGACCACATCCGGCCCGCCAGGTTGTCCGGTTGCGGCTCCGGTTGAGTCACCACGTCGGGGCGGCCCTCCACCCGCTGATCGGCGGCGATCACGCGCATCGAATCGTCGACGCAGGTGTTGATCGGCGCTTGCTCCACGGTGGCGAGGGCTGTGGCGGGTGTAGCCGTGGCGGCGGGGGCCGCCACGGGTGTGACCTCGGCCGACCCCGGTGCCGCCAGCGTCAGCCCCGACTCGGCGAGCCACGGCGCGAGCTGGGCCCGCAGATCCCGCAGCACCGCACGCACCCGGGCCGGCTCGGTACCGAGATCGATATTGGTCAGGCTCGCCGTCGGAACCGCGCCGGTCCGATCGAGCAGCAGCGTGGCAGCGCCGGGCTCACCGCGAACCGGGTTGAGCCGCAAGGCTATTGCCAGCTGGTCCGGAGCAGACCGCGCACCGTCCACCGTGATCCAGAAGTGGTCACCAGTACCGGCGAAGAAGCCGGCGGCCTGTTCGGCCACATCGATGACCGAATCGAACTCCGGCATGCGCGCACCCGGCTGCCAGAGGCGGCCCTCCTCGATCAGCTCGAACTCGAACGCGCTGAGATCCGCCTTCAGCCTGGCCAATTCGGAGCGGATCTGCGCGACATTTCGCAGTTCGGCCGGGTCGTGGGTGAATCCACCCGAGGCCGGGATGATCGACCGCAATTGCCCGTCGACGATATGCCATGTGCCGAACATCGCCGGGCCCTCCGACGGACTGGCGAAGGTGTTGTACATGATCGGGTGCAGGACGGCGGTGGTACTGGCAGATCGGATGTCACCCGGCACGGCACCGAAGAGGAAGGTATCGGTGTACTCCGGGTCGGTTGTGTACAGGTTGTCGTTCTCGTCGCGGAACAGGCCGTTCTCGTCCACCCACAGCTTGGCGTACCGCACGTCGGAACCCGCGTACGGCATGTGGGTCGTCCCGTTGCGCGGTGTGGCCAGCTCGTAGCGCGGTGCGCTCGGGGTGAGATCCGGCTCCGACTGGGGGTCGGATTCGGCCATCGGCTCGATCGTCTCGTGGCCGTCCTCCAGCGCCTGTGCGGCGGCGCCGTCCACCGGCCCTTCCCCGGGGCGGCGGCCGTGGGCACGGTCCCACGCGTCGCCGTAGATTTCGGTGTATATGTCGACGTAGGTGGTGCCGTCCATCGGATCCGGCCCGATTTCGCGCATGCGCTCGGCGACGGCTGCTGCGCCACCGAGATCGTAGGCCAGTTCCAGGTCGTCGGTAGGCAGGTCGTAGTCGAGTTCGCGGAACTGCTTGCGTAGTTCGATCTCCTGCGCGTGCGCCCGGCTCTCCTCGGCCACCATCGCGTCGACATACGCCTGGCGCGGCAGCGAGATCCGGCTGAGGCTGCCGCTGACGGACTCGCCGCGGTGCGTCGCGTCGGCGTGGCTCGCCAGGTGCGCGAAGGCGAACGCCTGCTCGATATCGGAGGCGGCGATATCGACCACCGCGGTCCGGCTGTCCGGCAACAGGCGCGTCTCGACCATGGGCTCGTGCGTGATATCCACCCCGGCGGCATCCAACGCGGTGACCATCGTGTTCCCGATCACTGTCTGGTTCAACAGGTTCCGGACATCGTTTCGGCGACGCGCGGACTCCTGGTCGGCCTGCCCCCGCGCAGGTCCGACATTCCTGGGTTGTTCGGCACGGCGCGAGTCAGCCGCCATCTCCGCGGAGACGGTCTCGACCGTGAAGGTTCCGTCGAATCCGACGGTGACATCCAGGTAGGTCACCTGGCTGGGATTCCCCGCCATCGCCGCGATCGAGGGATCGCTTCTGATCGCTTCCTCGAGTGGCGTTTTGAAGTCCCCGCGCATCGCTGTGACCACGAGATGCGCCGGATTGCCGCTGACCAGCATCACCCGATCGGTCACCATACGGCCGCCGCCGAGGCCGACCACCATACGCTGATCGCGGAGGAATTCGCTGTCACCCAGTAGGTCACGCGCCGCGAGCGCGGTCATCGCGTCCTCAGCCTGCAGCGTCTGCTCGTGCGCGTGCAGGCTGCCTTCGGCCGCGTCGGATATGCGCAGCAGTTCGAACTGCTGGCGCAGCAGATCGGCACGCAGTTCCGATTCGGCCTCCGGGAGCGGAAGCCGGGGCAGGTCGATGGCGGTGGCGGGCCGGCCGGCAGCGGCCGACCATGCGTGCGCGAGCGCCGTACGCTCGGCCAGGTTCTGCCGCATCAGGGTCGAGATCTCCGCCTGCGCCAGATCGGGGAAACGGTTCCCGATCAGCAAGTCCAGGTATTCGGCCAAGCCCAGGAACTCGTTGGTGTACGCACTCTCGCGCGCCTCGGCGGCACGGTACTGATTCAGCAGCTCGTGGAATTCGGATCGCACCGCATCCGACGGTCGGCGGACCCGGCCACCCGCCTGGGCCTGCTCGGATTCGTGCCACATCTCGGTGTAGTACAGCGTGTAGTTGCGACCATCGTTCCACGCGGTGGTCGCGACCTCGTCGCGGATCGCCTCGATGGCGGCCGCCCTGGCCAGTTCACGCATCCGCGCGGGATCCTGCGCCGGATCGGTCCGCGCGGACTTCGCCATCGCCGCGTCGTAGGCGGCCAAATAGGCGATCTCCCGATCGGTGAACTCCAGGTCGTAGTCCGCGCTGCGCAGCTGGCGCACGAATTCGGCCGCTCGGCCGAACGCCGCGGCTTCTTCGCGGACCTTGGCATCGACGTAGGCGTCCACCGTCATCAGCCGCGCATGGGCCGGGGACTTCACGCCGACGCCGCGCAGACCCCACTCCGCGTGTACCGCTTCGTGCACCAGGTGCCGTGCCTGCTGCAATTGCGACGGCCCCACCCGACGGACTGTCGCGGTCAGAGTGGCGTGCCGATAGGTTGCGGCGGCGCTCCGGTCCAGTCCTTCGATATAGGTGACTCTGATTCCGGATCGGTCGATCAGGGCCAACGTGTCGCGACCGATCTGGGTCTGGGCCAGCAGAGTGCGCACCTGATCGGGGTACTGGTCCAGCGAGGTGCCGATGTAGGCGTCGTCGCCGGGCGGCGGCGCGTTCACGTCGCCGGTGTCCAGGATGACCGCCTGCTTGTTCCGGTAGGCGGTGGCCCACAGCGCGACGGCGCCCTCCCGGGTGCCGCCGGCCAGGTCCGCCAGCGAAACCTCGTGCGAGTCCTCGTCCGTGTCAGCCTTATTCGGGCCGGGTAGCGCCGCCACCGCGGCAGTCGGCGTGGGTGCGCTGAACCATTCCCGGCCGTTCGGGTCGATGCGGTTCAGGGTGACCGGCTGACCGTTGAGCTCGAAAGCGTGTGTGCCGTCGGGGTTCTGGCCGACATAGTGCAGCGCCACCGCGTGGCCGATTGCGCCGTGCCGATCCGGCTCGCCACGCTGTTCGAACACATACGCCGTTGTCCCTGGGCCCGAGTTGATCAACCCCTGCACCAGGCGGGCGTGCCCGGTGAACTCCGTGTCGGTGCTGAAGCCTTGCAGCGGTGCGTCGTTGAGCGTGGGCGCGATATCGCTCCACACCACGCCCGCCAGGGACGGCTCGAGCAGATCGGCGTCGGTGACCCGGACACCCTGTGCCTCGTTGACGAAACCCGCCGCGACCGGCACGCAGTCGTTGTCGTGCTTATCGAGGATGTACCGCGTCCTCGGGAAAGCACCGTCACCGTCGACCGCGACCGTCACCGACAGCACCTGCTCGCCGCGCGGACCCGTCACCTTCGCCGTGACGTGCACACCACCACGAGCCAGATCGTGATCGTTGGTCGTGTACGACCGCGTGGCCCGGTGCACGGTGCGCTTCACCTCGGCCAACGCCTCGTCGACCTTCGCGGGCGGCCAGCCACGCATGATCGCACGCAGTCGACTGTCCACACCGTCGAGGCCCTGCACACCGTAGAACAGATCGAGCGAGAACCGGCGGGTGCGGGCCGGATCGTTCACATTCGGATGAAGCCCGGGGGTGAAGTCGAGCGGATCGGGGCGACGCCCCGTGAGACGCTGCCACCAGGTCTGTTCCGCGGGCAGGTGCGGTCGAACCCAGTCGAATCCGGCGGCCTTGGCGGCGGCGTGCGCCTCGTGGCCCGTCGCCTTCGGGTTGCGCGCCAGGTATTCCGCTTCGTACAGCGCCGCTTCGAGCCCGATGATGTCCTCACGCACCGGGTGACCCTCGATCAACCGGTTCCACATCTGCACGACATCGGCGATCCGGTTGACCTCGGAATTGCGCAACAGATAGTCACGCGCCCGAATCATGTTCCGCAGCACCTGATCCGGTGGACGGGTCCGGCCCGTGTGGTCCCGTAGCCAGGTCGAGCCGTCGGCCCGCTTGGGCATGTGCTGGCCCTTGGGATCACGCACCCACGCCTTACCCGGACCACGCACCCAGCGCTTCGGGTCACCACCGGAGTACGCGTCAGGGTTCGACAGCGCGTTGTTCACGATCCGCGCCAGCTGACTGTCGTGCTCGGCTACCCGGTTGTGCTCGAACCCCGCGTAGGCAGCATCGGTCTCTTCTTGCAGCTCCTCGATCGCGAGTTCGTTGTCCTCCCACTGCTCGGCCTGAGTCTGCGAGATGTCGACGCTGTCGCCGGTGAAGGGATAGGCGATCGTGCCGTCGAGGCGCTTCTGCTCGGAATTCAGCCCGATCGGCGCCAGCTCGTCACGATGCAACGCCTGCGGATCCGGCTGCGCGTCGTTGAACCACGCGTAGGTTCGCGTGCCACGAACCACCGGCAGCAGATGGATCCATCGGCCCTTGCGCACCGCCGGAACCCACTGCGTCACACCGGCCATCGCCTGGGCGACGTGCGGGTGCCGGTTGACGAAGTCCACCGACAGCGGCAGCGCCACGGCCTGGCCGTGCGCGGTATTGGCGGGCAGCCACTGGGTCGCGCGCAGCACGGTCCGGCCGATCCACGGGCGATTGTGGACCAGGTTCTGCATCCACGGATGTGTCGGAATCCGTTGCAGGATACCGACAATCAGAATGCGGGCGTGGAACGAGATGAGCCCGACATCGGAAGTCCAGGCGTTCACGCCCTCCGGGACGGAGTAGATGTCCTTGGAGAACGGCAGATTCTGCGGGAACAGGAACGCCGGAACCTCACCGTTCTCGAACTCGTGCAGTCCCGCCATGATCTTGTCGAAGGTCGGCACCATCGACACCTTGAACAGGAACGGCGGCTGCGGATCCGCCCACTCCTCTTTCTCCCACTTACGCGGATGCTTGGCCGGATCCCACGAACCAGACCGCTGGGTCAGCTCCGCATCGGTGGACGGCAATGCCACCGACTGCTGATACGTGCCGTCGGCGTCGACCTCGACCTGCCGGAACGTCACATTCACCGGAATCAGGGTCGACTTCGCCATGCTCAGCAGCATGTCCAGATTGGTCTGCGGCGACAGCGTCGCGTACAGCGCCTGCCGATAGTCGTTGACCTTGGTATCGGTCCCGACGACCACCGTCTCCGCGTCGAACGCGTCGGGGCGCGAGGACGGACGGACACCTACCCGCTCCGAGACTGGCAGCAGTCCCAGCTCGTTCAACGCGTCCAGCGCGGCCCGGCGCTGCGCCAGCTCACCGTCGAGATGCGCGGTGAGCCTGGCCTGTTCGGCCTCGGCCTCGCGGATCTGGTTCACCAGCGTGCGCAATTGCTGAACCTGCTCGGCACCCGGCTCGCGGGAACCTTGGAATTCCGGGTTCAGCTGGTTGACGTCATCGATCTCGAAGACCTCGGCCAACGCGTTCCGCGCCCTGGTGCCCGCCAGGATCTCCTGGGTCAACGCCGCACGCAGCTCGATCAGCGGACCGGGCGGCGTCTTCTCGGTCAGCATCGTGTGCAGGGCTTGCAGCTTGGCCACAGCATGGTCGGCGTCGCGCAGTTTGATACCGAGCGCCTGTAGATCCGCCCGTTTGGCCCGGGCGGCGGCCCGCGTGTCGACACCTTCGGATTCGAGATCGAGAATCGCCCGGCGCAACGTCGCCTTGGTGTTCTCGCCACGGGCGATCTGCTCTTCGAGGGTGTTCTGCACCTGCTGGGCCATGTCGACCCGGTCGCGCAGTTCGAAGGCCCGGCTGAGATCGTCGACCAGGGCCAGATCCTGACGGACCTGCGCCACCTGGGTATCGTCGCGGACCGCGTCGGTCAGCTGCTGCTGCAAATCGGCGAGCTGCGCGGACAATTCGGCCTGCCGCGCCCGCGTCTGGTCCTCGGTCCGGCTCAGTGCGTCGGCGTGCGCCTGCACGGCGGCCGCGCGCGCCGCCTCGGCTTCGGACCTGGCCAGCGCGGCTGTCTCCAGCAGCTGTTCGGCCTGTGTGGACAGCACGTGCGCGTCTCCGGAACGCCCGTCCGCGAGTGCTTCCGCGGCCTGGATGTTCAACCGCACCGACTCGGCCATCGCCTCGGTCTCGCGCGCCACTGCCTCGGACATCTCGACACGCAGCGCGGCGAGCTGCGTGGCGGGCGGCGGCGCGTGCGCGGGTGGCTGCCGGTAGGCCGGGGCGGGCAGGTTCGGACCTGGGGTCTGACCGATATTCAGGTCCGCGGCCGGCTGGGCGGCATCGCGGCCGAGGCCCGCGATGACCTCTCCGCCCTTCCACACCACGGCCCAGGTCGCCGCGTTCCCTTCGGGCGAGCTGCCGGTCAGCTCCGCCAGGGACAGTTCCGGACCGCCGGGGCGGTTGGTGAACCACGCCGTACCGTCGCTGTCGGAGCGCACGTAGGTCACCGGTGTGCCGTCGAGCAGGAATACGTTGTCGCCCAGGTACTTCAGGGCGTAGGAGTGCGCACCGACATCGTTGTGATCGACGGTCACCCGCTGGTCCAGGACCCAGGCGATCGAATCCTTCCCGGCCCGTTCGCTCATCAGGCTCTGCACCAGGCTCGCGTGGTCGAAACCCTCGACCTGCGCGCCCAGCAGCAGCGGCGCCACATCCTGCCACCGCCGGCCCGACAGGTTCTCCGCCGACTGCGGCTCCGGCTGGCGCACCACATCCGGCCGACCCTCCACCCGCTGGTCGTTGGCCACCAACCGCAGCGAGTCGTCGACACAGGTGTTGATGGGTGCCGGTTCGGCGACTGCGACAGCCGGTACCGGGGCGGTGCGCGCCGGGGTCGCGGCGGTGCCGTCCTCGGCGGCCTGCGCCGGCATCGCATCGGTGAGCATGTCGGCGGTGAGCTGGAGTTGCGGGAAGTCACGACCGAGCAGCGGCAGCAGGAACGCGCCGATCCGGATCCCGATGGTCGCCCCGGAGACCTTCCCACCCGGCTCGACATCGAACGCCTGTAGTGATTCCTGTAGCTCCTCGATCGCGGCGACCGCCTCACCGAACGGCTTCATATTCCCGAAGCCCGGGCACACACCGCGGCGATCGACCTTGAGCATCTCCTTCGACCTACCGGTGATCGATACCGAGGTGATCCTCTGGTTCTCGGTGTCGAAAGTGATTGCGAACTCTGGTGGTTTCGCCGGAGAAGTGAAGCCACCCAGCGTCGTGAACGTGACCCCGGCCATGGTGGCGAACTTGGTCGTGAACTGCAGGATCGCGTGCTGGATAGTGGACCACGGCCAGCCCGCGATCACCTCGCTGTGCTTGGCCAGGCTCTCCAGATAGCCGCGCAGGACGATCGCGACGCTTTCCATATTCGTCGAGGCGCTGAGCACCGTCTTGTCGCCCGTCACATTGACGACGACATCGCTCACGCCGAAGGCGGGCAGATCGAACATGGCCCGGCGGTGCGCGGGGACGCTGTTCAGGATCGGATTCCGGCTGGCGGACCGCTCTTCCTTGATCGCCGCCAGCTCGTCCCAGACCGATCGGACGCCTTCTCGGGCCGGGTTCATCAGCGGCCAGGTGGCGGTCAGATGCTGGACCGCGGCCTGCGCGTAGGCGTGCTGGCCGCTCTCGCGCGGGTGGCCGTCCATGTCGTGCATGACGTAGTCCGTGTCCAGCCACGAGGCGTAATAGCCGGGCTGGAGGTTCGTGTAGTCCGCCCGCAACGCCGCACTCACCCGATCCGGATGATCGCTGATCTGTTGCAGGGCCATCTCGCTCAACTTGTACTGCAACACGCCTGATGCGATCGAGCGCTCCAGCGAATAGTGCAGGTACGCAAGCTGAGTCGGTGGGAAGATATCCGAGATCGGAACTCCCGGAAGATCCCCGGCCTTCAGTTTCAGGTCGACCTCGGCCTCGAGGAACTTGCGGCCGATCTCGGCGATGGTCTCCCGCAGCTCCGCGGCGAGCTCGGCCGGATCCCGCGTCGCGGCCTCGGCCGTCAGTGCCAGGACCTTCGACTGCCCCTCGACCGTCAGCGCGCGAATCAACGTGACCGCGCCACGCGGCATGTCGTCCGACTCCACCCAGCCGTGCGAAAGATCGCTGTGCACCTCGAACGGTCCGGACAGCTCTGCCTCGGCGAACTGTACCGAGGTCACCTTGCCCGCGTCATCGGCGAGCGCGACGACACTGGTCCCAGCATCCGGCTCGGTCGCGACCGGCTGATTGTCGATCACTTCCAGTAGCAGCACTTGCCCGATTCCGGCTTCACCGATCACGCGCAGCACGATCCGAGCGCGAGCATCGCTGTGCTGCAAGGCATTCGACGCCAGTTCGGCGGCGGCCTGCTGCACCAGCGGCCGCTGCGAGAGGCTGCCCCAATCCAGCGCGACCAGCTGCTCCCCGACCCAGTCCGCGATGGTGTTCGGATTCTCGATCACGGTCTCGATCGGACTGCCGGCCTGCCCGAGGAAGGTGGTGTTCGATTCGGCGAGCCACGGCGCGATCCTGGCGTGCACCTGCTCCAGCGCGGCGGCGACCCGAATCCGGTCGGGGCCCAGTTCCACATCGGTGTAGCGGGCGGTGCTCGAACCTTCGGTGTTGTCGAGCACCAGCGTTACTCGACCGGGCACACCGCGCACCGGGCTCAGTGCCAAGGTGATCGAGAGCTGATGCTCACCGGTCACCTGGACCTCGGTCACGTCGACCGAGAAGTCGGTGCCGAAACCTCGGAACGTCTTGGTGATCAGATCCCGGGTCGATGCGTCGACCTCGACGAAGGCCTGATCGACGAGCATCTGCGGCGTCGTCAGAATCCGCGGCGACTGCCAGATGCCCTCCTGGTTGTAGGCGCGGAAGTCGACATCGGTGAGATCGACACCGGAGTCGACCAGCAGGTGCTGGAGCTGGGCGGCAAACTTCGGGTTCAGCGAACCCGCCCAGAACGACTCCGCCGAGGAAGCCCAAACACCCGTCAGCACACCGTTTTCGATGATCCACACACCGAACGCGATCGGTCCGGCGTCCGGGTCCGGGAACGAGCTGTACAGCTCGGCGTGCGAGGTGTCGCTGGTCGACGCGCTACGGATCTCGTCGGGGAAGATCACGAAGACTTCGCCGAATTCGCCGGTGCTGTGCAGCTCGCCCTCGGCGTCGTAGATCAACCCGTTCCGGATGGTCAGCGTGCCGTACTCGGCGATCGCGCCCAATTCCGGCCGGTGCGTGTCGGGTCGGTTGGGTTCGGCGACGTCGTAGGCGGCCACGCTCGGCTCGACTCGCGCGTCCACCGCGGGCGGCTGGATCGCCGGATTCGAGCCGATGTAGGCGTTCTCGCCGGGCGTCGGCGCGTTCACATCGCCGGTGTCCAGGACGATCGCCTGCTGGTTCTGGTAGGCGGTGGCCCACAGGGCGACCGCGCCGTCGCGGGTGCCGCCGGCCAGATCGGCCAGCGAGACCTGACGTGACTGCCCGCTCGGCAGGGCGGCGGCCGGGGCGTCGAAGTACTCGCGGCCGTTCTCGACCCGGTCGAGTGTGACCCGCGCACCGTTGAGTTCGAAGACGTGCCTGCCGTTTTCCTGACCGACGTAGTGCAGCGACAGGGCGTGACCGATCGCGCCGTGCCGGTCCGGATTGCCGCGCTGCTCGATCACGTAGGCGGTGGTGCCGGGGCCCGCGTTGATCAAACCCTGCACCAGGCGAGCGTGGCCGCTGACCTGGGACGTGCCGGCGAACCCTTGCAGCGGTGCGCCGCGGAGCGCCGGGACCAGGTCGCCGAAGCGCACACCGGCCAGCGACGACGGCGCGAGCAGATCGGCGTCGGTGACGGTCGCGCCCTGGGCGGCATTGACGTACCGGCCCGCCGTCCGCACGCAATCGTTGAGGTGCTGGTCGATCTCCACATGCTGTGGCACGACCCGCATATCGCCGCCGACGCCCACGATGTCGACCACCAGCGTCTCGGCACCGACCGGCCCTTCGACGTACGCCGAGACCTGGACTCCGCCGCGCATGATGCCGACATCACCCTCGTAGGACCGGACCGCGTGCCGGACCAGGTCGTCGATCTGGCTTTGTGCCTCAGCGACTTTCGCCGCCGGCCACTGGCGCAGCACCGCCGCGATATCGCGGTTGAGCTGGGCGAAACCGGTCTCACCCGGGGCGAACTCCAAGCCGATGCGCCGGGTGCGCGCCGGGTCGTTGACATTCGGATCGAGTTCGGTGGTGAATCCGAGCGGGGTCGGGCGAGCACCGGTCCAGCGTTGCCATCTGGTGCGCTCACGCGGCAGGCGCGGTCGGCGATCCCAGTCGAAGCCCGCGGCTTTGGCCGCCGCGCTCGCCTGCTGCACGCTCGCGCCCGGGTTCGCCGCCCGGAAGGCGATCGAGACGATCGCGGCTTCGATCCCGATGACGTCCTCGCGCACCGCCTGGTTGGACATCAGACGCTGGAACATCAGGGCGATGTCGTGGTTCGGCGGAATCTCGATATTGCGCACCAGGTAGTCGCGGACCTCGGTCAGCGTCTGGATGATCTGCTCGCGCGAGCGCGGACTACCGTCGGGGTGCTTCAGCCAGGTCGACCCGTCCTTGTGCTTAGCCATGGTCGACCCGTCCGGGTCGATATCCCAGGCCTTGTCCTTGCCGCGTACCGGCTCCAGCGGGTTGCCGCCGGAGTAGCGGTCCAGATTCGCGAGGGCGTGATCGGCGATCGCCGCCAGCATGCTGTCGCCCTGGTGGACCCGGTTGTACTCGAAACCCTCGTAGGCAGCTTCGGTCCGCTCCCGGATCTCGGCGCGTTCGGCTTCGTTGGCGGCCCACTGCGTGGCCAGCTGATCCGGAATCTCCACGCTCGGGCCGGTGTACGGCAGGGCGTGCGACCCGTCCAATCGGGCCTGCTCCGAATTCCGCGGCGGCGTAGCCAGTTCCGGGTTCTGCAACTGCTGCGGATCCGGCTGGCTGTTGTCGATCCAGGCGTAGGTGCGGGCGCCGCGCACCACCGGAATCAGCTGGATCCACTTGCCGTCGCGCACGGCCGGAATCCATTGCGTCACATCCGACATCGCTTGCGCGACATGCGGATGCCGGTTCACGAAATCGATCGACAGCGGCAGCGCGACCGACTTGCCGTGCGCGGTGTTCGCGGGCAGCCAGCGGGTGGCCGAGAGCATGAATCTGCCGATCCAGGGCCGGTTCTGGACCAGGTTGACCGTCCATGGATGCGTGGAGATCCGGTCGGCGACACCAATCGCGAGGATGCGCAGGTGGAACAGAATGAGCCCGACATCCGAACTCCAGGCGTCCACACCCTCTGGAATGGTGTAGATCTCCTTGGAGAACGGCAGATTCTGCGGGAACAGGAACGCAGGAACCTCACCCGGCCGGAACTCGTGCAAGCCCGCCATGATCTTGTCGAAGGTCGGCACCATCGACACCTTGAACAGGAACGGCGGCTGCGGATCGGCCCACTTGGTCTTCTCCCAGGCGCGCGGATGCTTGCCCACCTCCCAGGAACCGACCCGCAGGGTGAGTTCGGCGTCGGTGGACGGCAATGCCACCGACTGCTCGAAGACGCCGTCAGCATCGGCGATGACCTGCCGGAACTGCACGTGCACCGGGATCTCCGCCGACTTCGCCATGCTCAGCAGCAGATTCAGGTCGGCCCACGGCGACATGGTCGCGTTCAGCGCCTGCCGGTAGCTGTTGACGTCGGTATCCGTTCCGACGACCACGGTTTCGGCGTTGAGCGCCTTGGGATCGAGCGCCGGGCGCACGCCGACGCGTTCGGAGACCGGCAGCAGACCCAGCTCGTCCATGGCGGTCAGGGCGGCCCGCCGCTCGGCGACCTGGGTGTCGAGATACTTGTGCAGCGCGTCCTGCTGCGCCTGGAGATCCCGGATCTGATCGACCAGCGGGCGCAGCTCGCGAACCCGCTGCGCGCCCGGCTCCAGCGCGCCCTCGTACTTCGGGTTCAGCTGCTCCCGGTCGGCGATGTCGAACTGTTCGGCCAGATCCTCGCGAGACCTGCTCCCCGCCAGGATCTCCTGGGTGAGCGCGGCACGCAGCTCGATCAGTTCACCCGGCGGCGTCTTCTCCGTCAGCCGCTCGAGCGAGGTCCGCAAGTCCTCCAATGCGTTGGTCGCGCTGCGCAGCCGCAGCCGCAGCGTCGCCAGATCCGACCACTTGCCCGGGGTATCGTCCGGTTCCGCTTCCAGCAGCGCGATGGTCTCGCGCAGCGCCCGCGCCGACTCCTCGCCGCGGGCGATCTGCTCCTCCAGCGTGTGCTGGATCCCCTGCGCCGTGTCGACCTGCTCCCGCAGTGCGAACGCGGCGGCCAGATCGTCGACCAGCGCGAGATCGCGGTGGAACTGCTCGGCGTCCAGCCCGCCGCCGAGTTCGACCTCCAGCCGGGCCTGCACGGCGGCGGCCTCGGCGGCCAGGGCCGCGATCTGCGCCCGCGTGTCGGCCTCGGTGCGGGTCAGCGCGTCCTCGCGCGCCTGGACCGCCGCGAGTCGCGCTGATTCCGCCTGCGCCGCAGCACTTTCCGCGGCTTCGAGCTGCTCACGCGCCTGCGCGTCCAAGGCGGCGGCCGCATCCGGGTTCCCCTCGGCGCGCGCGGCCTGCGCCTCAGACGCCAACCTGGCGGCCTCGAGCCGGCTGCTGTTTTCCAAGGCCAGGGCCACCGACATCTCGCCGCGCAGCGCGCCGAGGCGGGTGGCGGGCGGCGCGTGCGCGGGCGGCTGCCGATGCGCGGGCACCGGGGCGTTCGGATCCGGGGTCTGGCCGATGGCCAGATCGGCGGCGGGCAGGGCGGCGTTGAGGTCGCCGAAGTTCGCCACCGGCCGGCCGTTGTTCCACGCCGCCGCCCACGTCGTCTTGGTGTCGTAGCGACTGCCGCCGGTGAGATCGGCCAGCGCGACCCGGCTGCCGTCCGGAGCCACGAACCAGTCCAGATTGCTGCGCTTGGAGCCGACCTCGTCGTAGGTCACCCGGCGGCCGTCGATCTCGAACTGGTTGCCGCCCAAGTACTTCACCGTGTAGGAGTGCGCGCCGACACCGTGCGCGCCGGGGCTCCAGCGCTCGTCCACCACCCAGGCGATGGCACCGGGCCCGCCCTGCTGCCGCAGCGCCTGGATCAGGTTCACGTGGCCGCGGGCGTCGCTGTTGTCGAACGCGCCCGGGCGCGCGCCGCGCAGCATCGGCTGCACATCGCCCCAGGTCCGGCCGGACAGGTTGCCCGGCACCGGGATCGGCACATCGACGATATCGCCCTGATCGGCGAGGACGCGACTGAGCGAATCCGAGACGCAGGTGTTGATCGCGGCCGGGCCCGCGGCATCGATCTCGCTGGTGTAGTAGGTCACCAGCGCGGCCAAGGCTTCGATCTCGACGGCTGCCTGGCGCACCTCGCCACGCAGCTGCTGATGCAGCTCGGCCAGCGCCTTGGGGTCGCGGACGAAGATGTCCTCGAACTTCTCGGTCTTGAACTTGCCGAAGGTCGCCTTGTACTGGGCGTCGGTGGCGTTGTAGATGTCGGCGCCGTGCAGGCGCACCCAATCCTGGTCCGGCACGACAACTCCCGGCACGGTGGGCAAACCGGCCAGTCGCAATTGGGCGAGCAGCAGATCGACATCCGCGATGAGCGTGTCCAGGTGCGCGGGCGCATCGGCGAGAATGATCGGCGCGATGTCGTCGGCGACACGCGGGTCCCGGGTGAACAGTTCCGGGTCGGCCTCCAGCTGCGTCAGCAGCGCGTCGATCTCCTTGACCAGCTTGGGTTTCGCGGTCTTGAGCGCCTCCAGGGTGGGCTTGGCGTCGGTCGCGAGATCGGCGCGCGAGAGCGCCAGCTTGTTCAGCGCGGTATCGACCCGGTGGTAGGCGTCCAGGGCGTGCAGGTTCTGCGCGTACTCGACCAGCGCCTCGATCTGCGCAGCCCGCACATTGTTGTCGAAACGCAGGCGCTCCAGGGTGGCGTCGAGCTGGCCCGGGGTCAGATCGATCCGGCCGATCGGCAGCCGCCCCACCAGTTCGGTGATGGCCGACTCGATCTGGCCGCGCGACATCCGCGACAGATCCAGTGCCGGGCGGCTCTGCTGCGCCGGATCGGTGACCGTCTGCCACGGGCCCCCCTCGTGGCGAACCATGGTCGCGGTCAGGTTCCGTCCGTCGAAATCCTCGGAAATATGGCGCACCGCAGGTGATTCCACCGGCGCGGTGGCCACCCGCCAGGTGCCGCCGACTTCGCGCGGCCAGGCAACGCGGTACTCGACCTCGAGGCTGCCGTTGTTGATCAGCTCCACCAGTTCGAAGTTCGCGGGATCGGCGAGTGCCTTAGCCAGCGCCACATCGTGATTCATGGCGTTATCGATGACGACCAGCTTCATCGGCGTCCCGACCAGCCCGATGCCGGGATGGGCGACCGGATCGATCAGGAACCCGCCGCTGACCCGAATCCATTCGCTGCCGGCGATATTCGACATCGCCTCGGCGCTCTGGTCGAATGCGCTGTCTGCATCGAGCACGCGCTGCGCCTGCGCCTGGAACGCGGTGATGTCGTTCTGCAACTGGGTGAGCCGAGAATCCAACTCCGCCAGCACATCCGGGTTCTCGGGATCGACACCGAGAATGTGCGCGCGATGCTGGAGTTCGGTACGGATGTGGTGCCGGCGCAGCGCCTCCTCGAAGAACCTGCGAGCCGCGGGGGTGTCGCGGTGCGACAGATCCCACCACTGCCGACCGCCCTGCATATTGTTGTTGATCCCGCCCCAGCCCATCAGGCTCGCGCGACCGTTGTGCGCCGCGTCGACCTCGCGCGCGTACCGATCCAGCGGGCTCGGACGGTTGACGACGGCGGCCGGAAGCAGATGCGACAGGTCGATATCGGGCAGGAAGGGGATATCGGCGTTCTCGGCGACATAACGCGCCAGCGCGGCACGGAAGGCCTGGGCCGACACCGCTTCGCGGGTCAGCAGATAACGCGCCTGCCGCATGGCCGCCTGCACCGATTCCGGGCTCGGATTCGACAGATCGATGCCGAGCGGTGCCGCCAGCGCCTGCAACGCACGTGCCCGCGCGTCCAGTTCCTGGGCGGCCCGCTGCATCTCCCGGCCCTTGTCGGCGAGTTCGGTCTGCGCCGGAACGGACGGATCGTGCTCGGCCTCGGGGGTGACCGGAGGTTCCAGTGAGGTGTCGACGCCGGGCACCAGCTGCGTGGGCGGCAACGTCGGCGCCACCGGCGGTCCCGCCAGGAAGCGGTCCGCCAGCCCGAGGCGGCGGAGTTCGGCCTCGCGATCGCTGAGCGCCTTCGGATCGGCGTCCTCGAGGGCGTAGTCGTAGACCTGGCCGGTGCGCGAGACGGGGCCGTGCGATTCGGCCGCGGTGCTCTGGCTGAGCAGGAAGGCTTTGATCTTCGGCCAATTACGCTTGAGGTTGACCACCTCGCGAATGGTGAACGCGGGATTGGCCTCGAAGTTGCTCCAGAAATCGCTGTCGGCCAGGTGACCGAAGTTCTGCACCGTGAACGACTGACCGGCCGGCACCAGCTCCGAGGGCGGATGCACCGGGTTGACCACGCCCTGCTGCTCCCGCAGAGTCTGGATGACGCCCGGCTTCGTTTCCGGCGCCTTGACGATCGCGGCGGTGGGCACCTCGGGTGCGGCCAGCCGGGTGGCCGGGTCGATCCGCCAGCCGCCGGAGCCGTCCGGCGTCAGCTGGATCGGGATCCGCCGGCCGCCGACCTCGAGGTCGATCCGCACCGGCCCGCCCGGCCGCTGGCCCGCATGCATCACCTGCGTGACATCGGCCAGCTCCAGCACCGCCTGGGCCCGCGCCGTGGTCTCGGCTCGCAGCCGCGCCAGCGTGTCGTCCAGATTCTTCCCGGTCAGACCGTCAGCCGGGACGGCGAGCAGATCAGCCCAGACCTCGACGATCTTGTCGATCTCGGTCTGCTGCTGATGATCCAGAGCGGCGTCGCGGCGGCTCATGGCGGTGGCCAGGGCTTCGATCGCGCCCGCGCGCAACAGGACTCGGTAGCGTTCCTGCGCGACGGTGGTCGCCAGGTTGGCCGGATCCCGCTGTTCGGTCGTCAGATTCAGCTGATCAGCGAGCGAGGTGTGCGCCTGCTGCATGGTGAGCGGACGCGGTGGGGCGTCGGGGTCCGGCGGCGAGACCAGCGGTCCGGCGATCGCGTCCCGATGCGCCAGTGGAATCGGCGGCGCCGCTTGGGTATCCGGCGGCACGCCGATCGACAGCATGAAGTAATCGGTCGCGTCACGCTGCGCGAGGAAGTCGGCGTCGGCCGGGTCGGACGGATAGCGCCAGTAGCGCTCCCCCGGGAACTGCTCGTCGGCGGTCAGCGGATCGAAGTTCGTCGGGAACAGCATGTGCTGCTGGGCCAGACCGTCCGCCGAATCGTCCAGGAAGCGGCGAGCCAGCGCCATCTGCGCCATATCTTGCAGCGCGGCCTGCGGATCCGGCAGCGCGCCAAGGGTTTCCGGGAGATCCAGGCGGGCGGCCAGGTCCTGCGCGTAACTCAGATGCGCGGGCGAGGGCTCGGCCCCGGCTTCGGGCTCCACGCGCAGACTCGGCGTCTCGTCGAAGAACCGGGCCGCCTGATGCACCGGATCCTCCGGCCGCCGCGGCGCGGGTGCGGGATCCTGGCCGACGCGCAGGTCGGCGTCCGGCATCGGGCCCTCGTCGCCGAGATTCGGGACATGCGCGTCGTTCTGGAAGATGCTGGCCCAGGTCGCTGCGGTCTCCGCCGGTGTGCCACCGGTCAATTCGGCCAGCGACTTCGGCTGGGTGTCGCCGCCTGGGCCGAGGTCGAGCAGTTGCTCCTGACCGTCCTGATCGACATCGGCCAGCAGCACCCGCTGACCGTCCACGTCGAACACGTCACGGCCCAGGTAGGTGACGGTGTACGCGTGACCGCCGACACCGTAGTCGTCGACGGTGGTGCGCTGATCGATCACCACGGCCGAGGCCCCGACGCCCTGCGTCCGCAGCGTGGTCAGCAGGCGGGCGTGCGCACCGCCCTGCTCGCCCGGCAGGAACGGTTCGGGCTGCGCGACACCGAAGTGGTCCGACAGCTCACCCCACGGCACACCGCTGATCCGGCCGGGATCGACCGCGAACCCGCCGAGCGCGTTCGGATGCCGCACCGCGAGCAGATCGAAAGCCCTTGTCACACAGTGGTTTATCGGCGTACCGGCGGTGGGCAGGCGGTAGTAGGTCTCCGCGAGCGCCGCCAGGGCGGCGATATCGGCGGCATCGGCGCGGACATCGGCGCGCAGCTCCGCCAGCGCCTGCGCGATCTGCTCCGGCGTGCGCAGCGCGGCCAGGTCGAGCTTGCCCGCCCGGAAATTCTTGTAGATCGACACCAGCTCGTCCGGCGTAGCGGTGTCCAGATCGACACCCATGAGATGCAGCCAGTCGGCGTCGGGTTCCGCCATATCGGGAGTCGGACCGGGCAGCGTCTGACCGTGCTGTGCCTGGGACAGGAAATCGGCGAGATTGTCGATCAGCAGCGCGACCTGATCGTGGGCGTCACTGTGATGCATCGGCAGGCCGCCGGGGCGCTGCTGATCGTCCGCGTCGTAGAGATTCGGATCGAAATCGACCAGACCCGGATACCGGCCCAGCATCGCGGCGAGCTTGTCGAACTTCTCTGCCCGCGCAGGCTGCTGCTCGGCCAGCTCCTTCAGCTTCGCCAGCGGACGGTCACGCAGATCGTCGCGGCTCAGCCCGGCATCGACGAGCGCGAGGTCGAACGCGTTGAAGCGGGCCACATTCGCGTGCAGACGAGCCATATCGGCCAGCGCTTCGATCCGCACCGCACGCAACCGGTTCGCGACGCGGGCCGCTTCCAAGGCGTCCTCGACCCGGTTCGGAGCCAGATCGGTCAGCTTGACGCCTTGATGCGCGGCGGCATCCTCGACCCGCGCCACCAGCTCGGCGGTCGACAGGTCGGCCGGATCCGGGACCGGGATCGCAGTATCGGGCGCGGCGAGCGCGGCTGCGCTGGGGATGACCCGCCACGGCCCGCCGTCATTGTCGCGCACCATGGTCATTTCGAGCGTGCGACCGTCCACCGCGCCCGAGAAATGCCGCACCTGCGGCGCGTCCAGCTCAGCGACGTGGATAACGCCGCTGCTGTCGGCCCACGCCACCCGGTACTCGAGCTCCAGCTCACCCTGGGTGAGCATCTGCGCGATATCGGTATTGCGCGGATCGGCGAGCGCGTTGGCCAGCTGCTGATCGTGGTCGCCGCCGTCGTTGATCACGACCAGGCGCTGCGGGTTGCCGTCCAGCAGGCCGATACCCGGCGCGGCGTCCGGATCCAGCAGATCGCCGCCATTGTCGAGCAGCCACCGGTGGCCGGCCGTCGCCGCCATCTCCTCGGCGATCCGGGCGAATTCGGTGTCGGCGGCGGTGTAAGCCGCTTCCAGCAGCGCGAATTGGTCGGCCTCGGCGGCCAATGCGGTAGCCCGCGCGTGCAGCGCGGTGAGCGCGCGCGCCACATCGGCCGGGCTGTGCTTGGCCGGGTCGACATCGAGCAGATTGGCCCAGGTGCCGTGTTCGGCGCGCACCTGCTCGCGCTGCATCGCCTCCTCGAACGCCTGCCGGGCCTCAGGGCTGGGGTTGCCTTCCGGGTCCCACCAGAGCTTCAGCCGCGTCGGATTGTTGTTGACGCCACTGGCTTCGGAGTCCGCGCCGGGCAGGCCATCGGCCACGTTCTGCTCGCGCATATAGCGCTCGAGCGGATCGGGCCGCAGATCGTTGGTCGGCAGGTAGGCCAGGCGCTCGTTCTCGTTGTGGAACCGTGTGGCCGCCTGCGCGTAGGCGGCGGCGGCCGCCGCCTGCCGCATCGCCCGATATCTCGCCTCGCCGAGCGCTGTGCGCACCGCGGCCGGACTGTTGTCGGCCAGCGGCAGGGCGATCGCGTCGGCGCCCGCGTAGAGCGCGGTCAGGGCGGCGTTGCGGGCGGCGATGGCGGCAGCGAGTTCGGCACCGCTGCGCGCCAGCTCCGGATCGGTGCCCTGAGGTTGCGCGTCCGGCACCGGCGGCACGACATCGTCGTCGAGGCCGGCGCGCTCGTCCGGCGCGACCGGATCCGTGGTCTGTGGGGCACCGACCTGCGGACCATCGGAGTAGTTGCCGGTCACCATGTTCCAGAAGGCCTCGCGGCCCTTCCACAACTTCGTCGCCTGCAAAGTGAAGAACGCCGGATCCCAGTTGAAGCCGCTGACATCGGCGGCCGCGTCGCCGGTCAACAGCTCGAACTCCGCGCCGAAGGCGTTGTAGAGATCGCTGTTGTTCTCCGAACCCAGCGCGTACTGGATCGGGCGGCCGGTGCCGTGCGAACCGAGGTGGGTGCGCAGGAACTTCAGGGCGCGCTTCCACCGGCCCGGCTGCTGCGCGGTATCGGAGTCGCTGGAGTCCGGCTCCGGGAGCGGCGGCGGGGGCAGCGGTTCGGCGGGCTCCACCCGCCAGCCGCCCGCGCCGTCCGCGATCAGCTGGACCGGCACCCGCTGACCATCCACCACCACGACGTACCGGCGAGTCTCGCCCGCGACGACCTGGGTGCTCTTCTGCTTGACCTTGTGCACCGCCTGCGCTGCGTCGGCGAGGTCGTTCAGGGCTTCCGCCCGCGCGACCACATTGTCGCGCAACCGCTCCAGCGTCGTATCGACCTGCCCCTCAGCCAGGTCGCTTTCCGAGAGCTGAAGCAGACTCGCCCAGTGGTCGGCGACCTTGGCGAGGTCGGCCCGCTGGTTCGAATCGGTGGCTGCGTCGAGCGCAGCCAGCGTGTAGGCCAGCGACTCGATCGCACCCGCCCGCAGCATCGTTCGATACCGCTGTTCCACAATCGTTTCCGCGAGATTCGCGGGTGTCACCCGATCTTCGGTCAGCTGGAGCTGACGGAGTAGCTGCGCCTGCGCCGACTGCGGCGCGAGCGGCTGCGGCGCCCGGCTCGAGCGGCTCGGCGGGGCGCCCAGCGCGGGTGCGATCGCATCCGGCACGGCGATCGGCATGGCGGGTGCGGCGGCATCGGGGTCGACCGGCGGCAGCGCGTGCGACTCGTCGCGGTGCCGCGCGAAATCCGGGTCGCCCAGCACCATCGAGTAGTTCCAGTACCGCTGACCGAGGTGCTGCTCATCGAGCGTCAGCGGAGTGAAATCAGCCGAGGTCATCAGCTCGCCCATCCGGCCGGTGATCGGCGTCGGATCGAGGAACCTACGCGCCCAAGCCATTTGGGACAGATCCGCGAGAATCCGCCGCGCGTCCGGCATGGTCGACAGCGAGTCGCCCAACCCCAGCGCCTGCGAAAGCCGGGACAGGCGTGCACGGTCGGCGTCGGTCAGCGCAGCGAGTTCGCCGACCGGAGCCGGGGTGGTCCCGGGCGCCGCGGGCGTCTGCTGCGCGTTCGGATCGGGCTGGGCCGCCGGGTCCGGCGTCTGCAACGAATTCGGATCAAGCTGAGCACCCGGGTCCGGCGTCTGCAACGCATTCGGATCAGGCGTCTGCAACGAATTCGGATCAGGCTGAGCACCCGGATCGGGCGTCTGCTGCGAATTCGGATCAGGCTGAGCACCCGGGTCCGGCGTCTGCAACGCATTCGGATCAGGCTGAGCACCGGGATCAGGCGTTTGCGACGTAGTGGGATCCGGCTGAGCAGCCGGATCGGGCGTCTGCTGCGCGTTCGGGTCAGGCTGAGCACCCGGATCGGGCGTCTGCTGCGAATTCGGGTCAGGCTGGGCCGCCGGGTCCGGCGTCTGCAACGCATTCGGATCAGGCTGAGCACCCGGATCGGGCGTCTGCAACGCATTCGGGTCCGGCTGCACAGCGGGATCAGGGGTCTGCAACGCATTCGGGTCCGGCTGCGCGCCAGGATCAGGCGTCTGCGATGCAGTGGGATCCGGCTGGGTCGGGTCCGGTGGCTGCGTATCCGGGTCCGGGTCGGGCCGGGTGGTCCGCTCGTCGCGCAGGTTGTCCAGGAGTTGACGCAGATCGCGCATCGGGTCCGGGCGACCGCCCTGGTCGTCGCCGACACGGGGGCGCGGATCGTTCTCGTCGTCGTCATCGTGGCCCTGAGTGGCGGCGCCGACCGCGAGCGGGCGAGCCACGTACGGGCGCACGGCATTTCCATTGCCGTCGTAGATCATGACCCAGGTCTTCCGCTTCGACCTGGGGAAATTCTCCGGATCGAACTCGACCGGACCGTTCTCCTGGTTGTACGGGTCGTCGACCATGATCTTGCCGGTGTCGGCGTCGTAGTACATGACGTACGCGTGCGAGCCGACTCCGTCGCTGTCGACAGCAGCGCGCTCGTCGATGACAATGGCCGTCGCCCGGCCCTCCATGAAACCCAGCGCCTCGGCGATCGCCCCGTGCGGAGACTTGCGCTTACGGACCTTGACCTCGATGGCCTGGGCGTCGCCGTGCTGCTCCAGCTTCTGCATGGACATGCCCTCGGCGGTCAGCTCGGTCGGCAGGGTGACGTCCGGGTTGCCCGTGCGCTGGCGCGCCCGGTACAGCGCCTGCTCGGAACACCCGTTCTTCTCGCGCAGCGGCGGAGCGTCGGTGTCGAGATACGACTCGTTGTCGGGACGCTGGTACTGGGTGGTTCCGGCAGCGATGTTCTCCAGCCGATACATCCGATCGACCGGCACCGGACGCACCGGCTCGCTCCGAATATGCCGACCGGTGAACTCACTGAACAGCCCGCTGGCGCGATCCTGCACATGCACCCGGACATCGCCGAAGTGCTTCTTGCCGATCATCGGCTCGTCTTCTTGGCCGAAGGCGATCAGCACGACGTCGTCGACGATGCGCTCCAAACGCCCCTTGCGGCCGGAGGATTCGACGACGTCCACGCCGTAGCCGCGCGCGATGATCTTGTTCGAGAGCGCGATCCGCGGTTTGCCGTCCTGCACGCGCAGCTCGTTGGCCGCCGCCCGGCCCGCGTCGAACGCGGCCATGTCGCGGGCGAGCAGCTTGCCGCCCTGCCGAGCATGCCAGGTCGTGACGGATTGAGCCTTGCTCGGCGTGCCGTAACCGATCCACGCGATCGAAGCGGCCGACTGGCCCTCGCGTAGTCGACCGGCGGTGGCCTGGTACTGGCTGGCCATCTGCGCCACGATGCCGCCGACATTGGCCAGCGAGGCATCACGGCCGGGAACATGCCAGGACAACATGGTCGCGGTGTCGACATCGCCGATGGCGATGGCCGCGCGGCCGCTGCCGTTGAACGCGGTGGAGTCGAAGGCCATGACATGTACCGGCGTGCCGGGCGCGGTGAAGAAGGCCGTGAGTTGCGCCTGGGCGATGGCCGATTCGGTGCGCAGCAGGTTCGAGAGCTGCTTGTTGGCGGCGGCATCGAGCTTGCTCTTCCCGATCAGAGTCTCGAGCTCCGCGTTGACCTCCTTGACCTTCGCGTCCCGGGTCTTGCGCGCCTCGGCGATGTCTCGCTTGGCCCGCGCGATCTCGCGGCTGATCTCCTTGCGGGCCTGGTGCCGCTCCCTGAGTTTGGCCTTCGGGTCGACCTGGGTCTTCGCCCGCGGCAGCTCGGACTTCGCCTGCGCCAGAGCGGCTTCCGCCGCTTTCTGGGCGTCCAGCAATTCGCTCAGTCGCTGCTGTTGATCCGCGTCCAACCCGCTGCGGGCGATCAGATCGGCCTTCTCCCGAGCCATCTGCAGGCGGGCCGCGGTATCGATATCCGACACGGGGATACCGGGCATATTGGCGACAGCGGCCGGATGCACCTGGATCAGGAGCCGCTGCTGCTCCGGGGTGAGGTTGTTCCACCGCTCGGAGTTGCTGCGCGCCAGCGCATCCGCGTCGGCGGGCTTGGTCTTCGGGGTGAGCTGGAGGTCGGAGAGATCCGGCTTGGCACCCATCCCGGCGACCAGCGTCTTGGCCTCGTCCTTCTGGGCCTGGCTGGGTTCGCGGGTGTCCGAGGGCAGCACCTGCCGCGGGTCGCGGATGTTGTTGTCCGGGTCGGGGCTCGGGTTGGACGAATCATCCGGCGTGGCCCGGCTTTCCGGATCGGTGGTGTTCGCGGGATCCGTGCTGGAGTCGGGATCGGTGCTCGCGCGCGCCGGAGCCGGGTTCGCCGGAGTAGGTGCAGGAGGCGGAGGCGGAACCAGCGCGGAGTCGTCGTCGCTGTCCGGATTCGCCGCCGAATCCTCATCGGAGTCCGGATTCGCCGCCGAATCCTCATCGGAGTCCGGGCCCGCCGCAGAGTCCTCGTCGGAGTCCGGACTCGCCGCAGAGTCCTCGTCGGAGTCCGGACTCGCCGCAGAGTCCTCGTCGCTGTCGGGCCGCGCGGCCGAATCCTCATCGGGCGTCGCGGCCGAATCCTCGTCGGGCGAAGTCCGGGCGTCGTCGTCACTGTCCGGCTGGGCCGTCTGATCCGTGTCCGAGCGCGCGGCCACCTGCTCGTCGGTGTCGCTGCGCACCTGCGCTTCGCTCTCCGGCGTGACCTGGACCTGGCTGTCGCTATCGGCATCCGAGTCGGACGTATTCCGCTGCGGCGCTTCCGAATCCGTGATCTGACTCTGCACCGAACCGGCCGAAGCGGCGCCCGGCGCTGCGGCACCGGCGCGCGGGGCCGCCGTGGATTCGGCATCGCTGCTCGGGGTGACGGCCGAGGAGCCGTCGTTGACGGCGGACACCGAGGCGTCTCCGACGCGCGGCACACCGGGGATATTGGGTGTGGTGGGCCGGCCCGTGCTCGGCTGCGCGGGCGAGTTGCTGGTCTGGCCCGGTGTCGGCGCGGTCGAGCTGGAACCCGTTGCGGATGAAGAACTTCCGGGCGTGACATTCGACGCGCCCGTACTCGTGCTCGCCCCCGGTGCCGAGGCGCTCGCGCCGGGTGTGGAACCAGTCGCGCCGGGCGCGGCCATCCCCGGCGCGGCGGTTCCAGGCGCGGACATACCGGGCGCGGCGGTTCCAGGCGCGGACATACCGGGCGCGGCGGTTCCAGGCGCGGCGGTGCTGGTTCCATTGGTCGCGGTATTCGCACCCGCAGTGTTCACATCCGTGCCGGATGTTCCAGAAAGCCCTGTGCCGGAACCGATCTGAGAATCACCGAGCGGTACGCCGGCCAGGTTGTTGACCGCGCCCGGGTCGGTGACCGGGCTGATCTGCGCCGCACCGGCGCCGGGATCGGTAACGCCGGAACCCGGATCCGAAACACCCACTCCTGCACCGGGATCCGACACTCCGGTAGTGGGATTGGACGCGGCCGAACTCGCTTCTCCGGCCTGCGGTGCGCTGTTCTGGTTTCCCCCGGAATTCGACGAATTGCTTTCGCCCGCAGCGGCTTCCGAGCTTTGCTGCCCCGCCTGCGGTCCGGCGTCGTTCTGCTGCTGGTTCGCGCCCGATTCGGCGGGACCGGCCTGCGGCGCGTTCGTGTCCTGACCGGTCGTGGTATCCGCACCGGCGGTGTTCGTGGCCGGGCTGTTGTTGTTCCCAGCGCCGTTCTGCGTACCCGCGCCATCCTGATTACCAGCGCCGTTCTGAGTCCCAGCGCCGTTCTGAGTCCCAGCGCCGTTCTGAGTCCCAGCGCCGTTCTGGGTACCCGCACCGTTCGTGCCCGAATTCTCGCCGGTACCAGTGGGATTGGTGCCGTTCTGGTCCCCCGTCGGCGCGGTGCCGTCGGGCTGCGGCACATTGAAATTCTCGCCCTGGCCGACGTTCGGCGCACCGGAGTACTGCTGACCACCACGAAAGCTCGACGCCGCCGACGGAATCGCACCCGAGAGCCCGCCGCCGACGAACGCGTGCGGCGTGAACTCGCCGGTCATCGCCCACGCAGCGCCCGCACCCGCCAGACCCGCGCCGGTACCGACCATCGCGCCCGCCCAGGCACGGGTCCACCGGCTGTCGCTCTGCATCATCCGCCGCATAGCCGGGATTTGCCCCAGTCCGAAACCGGTGCCACCACCCACGGCGCCCGCCACGAACGAGACACCGACGTTCTTCAGGTAGCCGCCCCAGTCGAAAGGCTGCGACTTCAGGCCCTCCGCCTTGAGGATGTTGTGGATGGCGACTTCCTCGATCGTGGTCTGGACGACCTCGACCATGCCCTCCTGCACCATCTCGTAGACGACCTTGGCGATGACGGTGCGGGCTGCCTCGGAGAGGAACCGCCGGCCGATGATCCGGGCGATCGCGCTTTCCAGAATGCGGCCGATGATCCCGAAGGCGGCGCGGGTCGCGGCGATCGCACCCGCCTGCAAACCCGGGGCGGCCGGACCGGCGGCCAGCGCCCAGGCCAGCTCGATGACCAGCCAGCCGAGCGCGAAGATCGCGCTCAAATGGTTGCCGTGCACCTCGCCGGTGAAATCGTCCACGGCGGTGGCCAGATCCTTGAACGAATCCCCCATCAGCTCGATCGAGCCGTGCTTGGGATCCTGGCCGTGGATTACGCTCTGCAGCTGCTCGAAGATCTTCTCGCCGCCGGAACCGGCCGGATAGGCGACTTTGATGGAGTTACTGGCGACATCGGCTTCGCCGATCGCGTGCGCGAGGATCTCCTCGGCGATCTCACGCAGCACATCCGAGATCCCGTCCAGGTCATTGGGATCGATGTGCGTGATCTCCGCACCCGCTACCCACCCGACCCAGGCGAACTCTTCGGGAATATGCCAGTAACCCATCTAACCGCGCGCACGTCACCAGACCGAGTCGGTGACGCCCTTCCCGGTTTCGGGCTTGTCGTCGAGGTTCTCCACATCGGTGAAGACCAGTTCCGTGTCCTCCCGCTCGGCGTCGCCGGGAGGCGCGACGGAAACCTCCGGCTCCAGCGGAATCTCACTCTGCAAGTCGGGCATGCCCGGGATCACATCGGAGAGTTTGGGCAGCCGGGCGCGCTCCTCCGCCAGCGGAGCCATGACCTGCTGGCTCTGGCCGAATACGTCCTCGGCCGCCTGCTGGGTGAGCCTGGTGATGGCCTTGGCGATGTCCTCGTAGCTGTATTCGTCGATGCCGCTGCCGAATTTGGTCTGGATCACCACACCGTTGGCGTTCACCGTCACCGAGATCTGCCGGTCCCGGGTGGATGCCGTGGCAGTCAGCTTGACCCGCTGCTTCTGCATGTCGGCGATCTCCCGAATGCGGCTGCGGAATTCCTCCATCACACCGGCGATCTCGGCATCGCGTCTTGCCATCTAGTTCTCACCCACTCCACAGACTCTCAGGGCGGCCCGATCGGACCGCCCGCCAACCACCAGCAACCGAACCGGATCAGACGATCTTTCCGAATTGCTCGCGACGCTTCTGTTCTTCGAGTTGGACGTTGGTGGCCGTCTGGTACTGGCCGTCGGAGAGCTTGCCCCAGGATTTTGCCATCGTGCGCGTGCCTTCGATGGCACCCTCGAGCTGGTACTTGAGGCCCTTCGGGTCGTCCATGAACTTCTTGCCGAAGACCGGATCACCGCTGATGATGGCGATCAGCGAGTCCAATTGCGACTGCACGCGATCGGCGAGCCCATCCATCCGGTCGCGCACCTTGCCGGTATCGGCGCCCGCAGTACGTAGCTTCTCGACATAACTCTCGACGCCAGTCACTCTGCACCTCTCATCTACCAAGACACGCAACACCTGCAAAGCAGCTGCTACGCAGAGCTTTCCGACCATTCTGGCACTTCAACCGCGGGCTCGGGCCGATTCACCGACCCGAAAAGCTAAAGAACCGGTTAGGAATCGGCCATCGATTCTTTCCCCGACGTTAACCCGCGAAGTGCCGGTTACCGAGGTCAGGCGTCGACCATTCCATTGCGCTCCTGGAAGCGCTGCTCGAACTCCGCGATATAGCGCGACGGCGCGATCGACGACGAGGACTGCTCCAGCACACCGTCATCGGCGATGTAGAACAGGGCGCGGCCGATGGCGATCTCGCCGGGTGCGGTCGGCACGTAGACCATCCAGCCGCAGCTGATCCGGTCGGCACGCAGCTGATCCAGCGGATAGCCGGTGGTGTCGAGATTACGGTCGAGAATGTAGCGGCGCACCTGGTCGATGGCCTCGTCCTCGGGCATCGGATCCGGCAGCGTGGTCGCGACACCGGCCATGGTGAGCTGGTAGAACGCGCTGTCGATATCGCGGGCTCCGTCGTCACCGAAGACGCTGATCAGCGTATCCCGGGTCACCACACCGGCTTCCGCGGCCGAGACCAGCGTGGCCACGGCGGCCACCTCGCCGTCGGTGGGCTCGGACGACACCAGGCTGGCGATCACGTTGGTCACGGTCTGCGCGGTCCAGATACCCGGTACCGCCTCGGCCAGCTGATCGGCCGTCGGCGAATCCGAGCGATACCAGCGCCCGCCCTCCCACCAGTAGCAGAACGACAGCAAACCGCTGGCGGCACGAGGATTCAGCACCGGGTTGGCCACCCAGGCGGGCGCGCCCGCGTAGTAGGCGGGCAGCTGAGCGTCGTCGTTGTAGGTCGCGTCCAGCGCGGGTGCGTTCCAGACACCGCCGGAAAGCACAGCCCGGCCACCCGGCAGCATGTACAGCGTGGAGCCGCCCCGCTTGGCGCCCTCGAACCAGCCCAGCGCGGGCAGAATACGCGGACCCCACTCCGAGCCCACCGCCACGAACGACGCGGCCAGCACCGCCCAGCGGGCCCACAGGGTGGGCAACGCCGGGAAATCACGCTCGGAAATCGTCCCGCGCACACCGGCTTCCCGGTCGGCGCGCGCCCACACGGCCGCCTCGGCAGGCGTGCGGGACTGGCGATTGCCGTGATTCACGTAGGCGGCCAGCCATACCGGCAGCCGATCCCGCGGATTGGCTTCCAGATCGGCCTGATACACCTCGGCCGGGAACAGGTGATCGTCCGGGAACGGCTCGTCACCGTAGTCGTAGTCGATATCCAGCTGCCCCGCGGGCGAGAGCTGCAACAGCAGCCGCCACCAGGGGCCATCGCCCATGGCGGCCGACACCTCGCGGTGCCGGCGCACCAGCTCCAGCACACCCTCCGAAGGCTGGACGCGGACCGAGCGCTCCTGATCGTCGCTGAACACGACCTGCGCGACCTCGGCGACGGCGGTGAACGCGAACACCGCGTCCAATTTCACCCAGCCCTGCGGTGCACCGGTAGCCAGCTCGCGAGCCAGCTCATGTCCCAGCTGACGAGCCTGGTCGGCCGGATCGGCCGCTTCCTCGGGTTCGGGTTCCGGCTCGGGATCTCCGAGCGAGAACTCCACATCGGGTTCTTCGCCGGATTCCTCGAAGGCCTGCTGGAACTCCCGCAGGAACTCCTCGTCGGCCTGCTGCTCGGGAGTGGGATTCGGCTCGCCGGGGACCTCGTTGTCGCGGGCCTCGTCGTTCGGGCCTTGTGGGCTGGTCACTGTGCAGCTATCTCCTCATCCATACACCCGTAGCCCGGAATCCGGTCGGATTACGCGGGCACGGGCTAGAGCCGACTTGCTGCCCTTCATCCTGGCACAAGATGTCGAAACACCGCCCGGCAAGCCGAAACCCTCACCCCTCAGCAGGGTTTCCGGACCCGCCTGGGCGGACCCCGACCCGCCTTCGTAGGGCTGGACGAGGCCGCGGCGCTGCTGGCGGACCGGGGTGCTGGTCATCGGCTCCTTCGAAGGAAGCAGCTGGGAAGGAATTCTCGCGCACCAAGCGGTCGTTCGTCTCGCTCATGAGCGCCGACTTCCCTAAGAAGATGTCAAGACCTCGAAAGTGTCGATTCCCCCGCGTCCGATACGCCTGCGGACAGAACCTCCGATTTGCGAGGATCGGCGCGTGAGACTTGCGATAGTCGAAGACGACCCGGGGGTCGGCGACGCCCTCGTCGCCGCGCTACGAGCCAAGGACTATCAGGCCGACCACCTCCGGCGCGGCGCCGACCTGCTGCTCACCCACGACCGCTACGACGCCGTCATCCTCGACCTCGGCCTGCCCGATATGGACGGCCTGGACGTGCTGCGCAAACTCCGCGAGATCAGCACCGTGCCGGTCCTGATCCTCACCGCCCGCAGCGGTGAACGCGCCGTCATCCGCGGCCTGCGCGCGGGCGCCGACGACTACCTGACCAAACCGCCCCGCGTCGGCGAACTCGTCGCCCGGCTCGAAGCCGTCACCCGCCGCCCCCGGACACCGAGCACCCCCGCCCAGCAGATCGTGGTGACCGGCGACGTCCGCGTCGACCTGCAAGCCCGCACCGTCGAAGTCGCCGGCGCGCCGATCACACTCACCCACAAGGAATTCGAACTCGTCCGAATCCTCGTGGAACACCCCGGCTCCGCCGTCAGCCGCCAACAACTCATGGACCGCATCTGGGGCGACGCATTCGCCGCCATCTCCCGCGCCCTAGACGTCCACATGGCCGCCCTCCGCGCCAAACTCCAACGCCCCCACCTCATCACCACCATCCGCGGCTACGGATACCGCTGGGAGACGGAGACTCCCTAGTGGGAGGAGGGAAGGCGGGACATGACTGCGGCGTTTCGCGAGAAGCCCCCGCAGTGGTGTCCCACTTCGACTGCGGGCTAGTGGAGGCCGCGGGATTGGAAGAGGCGTAGGCGTGCGGCTTTTCGGGCGGCGATGTTGGTGCCGTCCAGTTGGCCGGAGAAGGCGGTGCGGGCGGCGGTGATGAGGGGGGTGGTGATGTTTGGGTGGGCGTTGGTTATGGCCCAGAGGGCGGTTTGGGTTTCGATGTCCAGGGGGGTGTCCGAGGGGATCGCGCCGCCGTCGCGGACTGACGCGAGCAAGGTTTCGAAGGTGACGCGGAGTTCGTCGGGGGTGGGATCGCTGTCGCGCATTGCTGCTCCTCGAGGTCAGGACGTGAAGATGCGGGTTCGGCGGACTGGGTCGGACAGGACATCGCGGATCAGCAACCCGAAATCCAGGTCCGGAAGAACCGCACGGTAATAGACATCGCACGCGACTGCACCCGACACGGTCAGCATGAAACGGTTCGTCTGCTCGTCGGTGCGCTGCCAATGGGCGGAGACCTGCTGTCCGTCCAGATCGACCACCCGCTCGCCGGCGCGCAACAGCAGCCGGCCCGCCTCCCGGTAGAACACCATGCCCACCGGACCGACACTGCCGTACAGCCCCGCCACCGACCCGGCCCCTTCCGCACCGCCGCGCAACGTCCCGGTCCCCGGTTCGAAGTCGGCGAACTCCCCCGCCCCGGCATGTGACCGCACCAACAGCCCCGACGCCCGGTGCGCACCACTGTCGTGCTGTGCCTGACCATTGCCGTACGCGGCCACCCGCGGAAACGCCCGCGAGCGTTGCCTTCCCGCGGACCCATTGGCCCCCGAGCCACCCGCCGGCGGCATGGGCGGCGGCATGGGCGGAACCCCACCGGTGCCTCCCGGGTTCCCGGACCCGCCATTCGGTGAGGTCCACTGCGGGCCCTCCGAGTAGCCCGGCACCGGCGGCGCGATCGGATTACCGCTCCCATATGGCGGCCGCGGCGGCGTCGACTCACCCGATGTCCCTGGCGCATGCGAGTTCTCCGGAGGTGCCGGAGGACTCGGCAGGTCCGGTAGGTCCGGTAGGCCCGGTAGGCCCGGTAGGCCCGGAGGCTTCGGCAAATCCGGAGGCTTCGGCAGGTCCGGAGGCTTCGGCAGGTCCGGAGGCTTCGGCAGATCCGGTAAGCCCGGAAGCTCCGGCAGATCCGGAAGTTCCGGCAACTCTGGGAGTTCCGGCAACTCTGGAAGATGCGGAGGTTTCGGTGGCTCCGGCTTGGGCGGCTCCGGCTTGGGCGGCACCGGTTTCGGCGGCTCCGGTTTCGGCGGCTCCGGCTTGGGCGGCTCCGGTTTCGGCGGCTCCGGTTTCGGCGGCTCCGGCTTGGGCGGCACCGGTTTCGGCGGCTCCGGCTTGGGCGGCTCCGGCTTGGGCGGCTCCGGCTTGGGCGGCTCCGGCTTGGGCGGCTCCGGCTTGGGCGGCTCCGGCTTGGGCGGCTCCGGTTTCGGCGGCTCCGGCTTGGGCGGCTCCGGCTTGGGCGGCTCCGGCTTGGGCGGCTCCGGCTTCGGCGGCACCGGCTTCGGCGGCACCGGCTTCGGCGGCGCGGGCGGTTGCGGCCCTGGCGGCTCCGGCTTCGGCGGCGCAGGCGGTTGCGGCCCTGGCGGGACCGGCGGCTTCGGCGGACCTGGCAGGTGCGGAACCGGCGGGAACGGCGGCACGGGTCGCGTCAAGCGCGGCTCACGCTCCTCCTCCGCGCCACTACCCGCCCATAGCCCAGCCCGCGCTCCCCCATCGGGACCGGTAATCCGCGGCCCACCCTCGGCCCGCCCACCGGACCTCTCCCCAGAGTCGGTCCGTCCTCGATTCGCCCCGTCGCCGGAATCCGCGCCGGGATCACCTCCCCTATCACCCGTCGGCGAAGGCCCCGCCCCACCGGTCTCCGATTCCCCATCAGACCCCTGGATGGTCTGCGGATCCAAAGCCGGAACGCCCTGTGCCCCACCACTTTCTGACTCCCGGCTACCGACGCCCGCATCGTCGCCAGCCTCACCGGGCAGCGATGCGGGCTCCTCCGCCACACCATCCGACTGCTGGATGGCGCGAGGATCGGTCGGCTGGGTAGCCTCCGCAGACTCCTGCGATCCCCCGCCAGGCCACTGCACCGTCCGGGGATCGGTTGGCTGGGTGGCCTCGTTCCCGGAAACCTCCGGCTGCGCGCCGGTAGCACCGCTCTGCTCCGACTCGCCGCCAGTCAGCGGCGCGGACTGCTGAAGACCCTGCGGCCCAGCACCTTCCGACTTGCGATCCACACCACCATCAGACTCGTCGGCCTCGACACCGGGCAGCGGCGCGGACTCCTGCCGCACGCCACCCGGCCAGTGCACAGTGCGGGGGTCGACAGGCTGAGTAACCTCGTTCGCCGCGTCATCGGGTTGTGCGCCGGTCTGCTCGGACTCATCACCGGACTGCGGCGCGGACTCCTGCGTCACGCCACCGGGCCAGTGCACAGTCCGGGGGTCGACGGGTTGGGTGTCGACATCATCCGGCGACGGCAGCACGACGGTCGACTTGTCGGGGGACGCCACAGGCTGTGTGTCGACGTCTTCCGGTGCAACGGGTTCCGGGGTGGTCGGGGGCGGCCCAGGTGGGAGCGGCGGCCCAGGTGGGAGCGGCGGCCCAGGTGGGAGCGGCGGCCCAGGTGGGAGCGGGGGCCCAGGTGGGAGCGGGGGCCCAGGTGGGAGCGGAGGCCCAGGTGGGAGCGGAGGCCCAGGTGGGAGCGGAGGCCCAGGTGGGAGTGGGGGCCCAGGTGGGAGGGCGCTGTGGGAGGGGGGCGGGGGGAGGAGGTCGGGGGGGCGGAGGTCGGCTGGGGCGTATTTGATTCCCTTGCGCCAGTCGGTGAGGGGTGGGCGCGCGGCGTCCCAGTCGAAGCCGATTCGAATGGCGTACTGGTTGGCGTCGCGCCAGGTCGCGCCGTACGGGTGGGCGCGCAGGTAGTTCGATTCGGCCAGGGCGTCCTGCAGCATCAGGATGTCGGCGGGCAGGATGCTGTCACCACCCGCGATCAGCCGGTTCCACGCTTCGGCCACATCCGCGACCGCGTCCAACGGCAGACGCCGCGTGACACCGTCGCGCGGGTCGACGCGCAGATACAACTCCTCCATCAGATGCTTCTTGATCTGCGCGATCTCCTCCCGGGAGAACGCGGCGACCGAACTGTCCAACCGTTCGGCGACAGCGCGCGCGATCTCGGCGCGATCGGGCCGCAGCCCCATCAGCGCGTCCCGGATATCGTGCACCAATCGTGCTGCGTCACCGGGCCTTTCGTGATCCAGGTGGCCGGTGATCGCGTCGACGGCGCGACTCAGGTCGGGGCCGGGATCATCCGGCCGGCGCGTGGTCACCTCGATCAGCCCGGCGAGGTGGTCGTCGACGACATTCGCGATCACATCGACGAGAACCGCGGCCCGCACGGCACGCCCCGCACCCTGCGCGGCCGGATGGTCGTTCAGATTGCCGGTGATCTTGTCGATATCGCTGTCGTCGCCGCGGAATTTGTTGTACTCGGCATCAGCCCAGTCCTGCACCCGCTTCCAGGCTGCCCGCTCGGCACGCTGTCGCTGTTGGAACAACTCGCCCAGCTCGTCATCCGAGGCGCGTTCGGCGATATTGAATTCCCGCGCCATCGGCTGCACATCCCGCCGCGGAGCCCGGAACCAGGGGTGCCCCTTGAAGCCCGGTTTGATCCGGCCGGGATGCTCCTTGTCGTTGAACCAGGTGAACCCGAACAGTTTCGCCGGTTCCAGTGTGAGCCGCAGGATGTTGTACCACAGGTCGGCGAACGGCAGGTCGTAGGTCTGCATACCGTTGTCGATCGGGTCGCCGCCCGGAATCGCCGGCAGGAACGCCTTGTTCACGCCCGGGCCGTTATCCACGAACGGGTCGACGAGCGCGGCCTCGACGGGGGCCATACCCCAGCCGGAGACGCCTTCGGGCAGATCACGTTCCTTGAATTCCTTCGGCACGGTCGCGCCGTCACCGCCGGATTCGCCGACATTCGGGTCCAGCGCATGCCAGTCGCCGGCACCGTCCTGCCAGCGCACGATCCGCAGCGGCGGACGGCCGCCCATCGCCGGCAGGGTGACGAACTCACGACGAGGACCGTTCATGCGGGCGGTGCGCACGGGAGTCTCGCGATCAGCGACGATCCAGTGGTATTCGATGCTCGCGTCGGGCCGGGTCATGGCGTGGGCGACAACCGGATCCGTCCGGATCGCCTGGGCGAGCGCCGCGTCGTGGTCCAGACGCGAACGATGGTAGGGGCCGATCGGGGCGATCACGATGATGCGCGACGGATTGCCCGAGACGATCCCGACACGCGGTGGGCCGTCGGTGTCGATGACCCGCGCGCCGAGGGCGGCGAACAGGTCGTGGCCCGCACCGGTCAATTCCGCCATCTGGCCCTGGATTCGATGCACCAGCTGGTCGAACTGATTGACCCGGGTCGCCGCCTGACGCAGTAGCTCGATCCGGCGGCCGTGCTCGGCGACTTGGTCGGCGAGCACGGTGCGGCCAGCCACCTCGTCCAGGGCGGCGTCGAGTTCATCTCGGCCGAGGCGGCTTTCGTCGATCCGGAGTCGCCGCGCCAGGTCGGCGCGCATCAGGCGCCACGGTTTGCATTCGAGCACGGCCTTCGCGCGGTCTCGGGCGAGGCGGTCGAGTTCTTGTCGAACCTGCTGCGACAGTTCCGGTTCCGCGACTCCGACGCGACCGAGCGCGGCGATCTGGCGGTCCAGTTCGGCCAGTTCGGAATCGGCGTCGTTGAACCGCTGCGCCGCGTCCTGCAGGTTGAAGATCTGTTCACGACGGCGTGCGAGTTCGGCGGGACCGACCAATTCGGTTGCTCGCGTGGGGCTTTCCTCGCCAGTTCCGTGGATATCGCGGGTACGGACGATGCCGTTCTCGAGCTGCTGCAGGGTGGTCGCCAGGTTCGCCTGGTTCAATGCCCGCTGCGGGTCACGGATCGGGAGCGGGATGTCGCTGAACCGGGAGAACCGGTCATCGCGCTTCGCCCGCCAGAACGCCCGTTCCGCCGCGAGCTGCGCCCGCTTGCGCATCAACTCCTGATAGACCGCCTCGGGCGTCCCGGCGAGTTGCTGCTCGACGATCTCGGCGTCCAGCCGAGCCACCTCGGCCTCGGCCGCGGCGAGCCGCTCGGTCGCCCGGGCCAGCGCCGCGGTCTCGGGTCCGCCGGGCTCCGCGTCGGCCATCAGCCCGGCGAGCACATCGCGAATATCCCGCAGTTCCTCGCGCCGGGCGACCGCCTCGGCTCGCTCCCCCCGCAACCGCTCCAGCTCGGCCCGCGCCTCGGGGGTCAGATCCGCCGGGTCCGCCATCGGCTGCGCGGACCGCCCCTCCTGCTGCCGAGACGACTCGAGCTCTTCCGCAGCCTGTTCCGGCGCAGGCGTCACGCCCTCGGGTTGCGCCGGAGTGGCCGAGCCGGGCGGCTGCTGTGACGCTCCCGCCGGAAGCGCTTCACCCTCGGACTGCGATGCGCCCGCCGAGCCGGACTCCGCAGGTGACAGGCCCGCCGGAAGCGCCCCACCCTCGGACTGCGGTGGGCCAGCCGGACCCGACTGCACAGACGACGGGTCCGCAGCCGGAGGTACGGTGACGCCCGCGCTGCCAGGCCCGGAGGTCGGAGGCTTCGGAGTTACGGCAGGCGGGGTGGCCTCACCCTCGTCGCCCGGCGGGTTTTGGTTGGCCGGGGCGGCACCGGGCTGTGGTGGTGCCGAGTTAAGCGGGCCGGAGAGTTCGCCCTCGGACTGCGGTGAGCCTGCCGGACCAGACTGCACAGACGACGAACCAGCCGCAAGCGCTTCACTCTCGGACTGCAACGGACCAGCCGGACCCGACTGCACAGGTGACGGGGCCGCGGCCGGAGGTACGGTGACGCCCGCGCTCCCGGGGCCGGAGGTCGGGGGCTTCGGAGTTGCGGGAGGCGGGGTGGCCTCGCCCTCGTCGCCAGGCTGTGGCGGTTCGACGGGCGGGTTCTGGTTGGCCGGGGCGGCTCCGGGCTGCTGCGGTGGCGAGTTGGGCGGGGCGGAAGGTTCGCCCTCGGTCTGGGTTCCGTCCAGCTCCGCGGCCTGGCGCTGCTGCTCGGCCAAGGCTTCGTCGAATTCGCGCAGGCGGTTGTCGAAGGCCTGCTGGTTCTCGGGGGTATCCTCGGTGCGGCCCTGCAGTTGGTCGAGGGCTCGGCGTGCTTCGTCGACGCGCTGCTGGATCGCGGACATCGCGTCGTCGAAACGCTGCTGGGTGCGCTGCCGCAGCGCCTCGAATTCGGCTGCGGTGTCCGGGTTTCGGGGCTCACCGTCCAACTCGGCCCGGCGGCGCTCGTGCTCGGCCAGCGCCTCATCGAGCTGGCGCATACGAAGTTCGAACTCGCTGTTCAGAGCCTGGCGGGCCGCGGCGGCGCGGCGCCGGATCGCGTCCAGCGCTTCCTGCACCCGGGCCGCGGTGCGCTGACGGATGGCCTCGAATTCCGCCGCCGGATCGGGGGCGGTCCCCGGCGGCTGCGGAGCAGGCGTCTCTCCGGCCCCGTCCCGCACCTCGTCGAGCGCTTCGCGGGCCTGGTCGACCTGCCGCTGGATCTCGGCCATCGCGTCATCGAAACGCTGCTGGGTGCGCTGCCGCAGCGCCTCGAATTCGGCAGCGGTTCGCGGATCCAGGGATTGCCGCGCGCCGCTAGCGGTTCGCGGGTCATCGGAATCGACTGCGCCGCTGCCGTTTTGCGTTCCACCGGACTCCCCTGCGCCGCCATCAGCTTGCGAACCGCCAGACTCCCCAGTGCCACCATCAGCTTGCGAACCGCCAGACTCCCCAGTGCCACCATCAGCTTGCGAACCGCCAGACTCCCCAGTGCCACCATCAGCTTGCGAACCGACAGAATCCCCAGTGCCACCATCAGCTTGCGAACCGACAGAATCCCCAGTGCCACCATCAGCTTGCGAACCGACAGAATCCCCAGTGCCGCCATCAGCTTGCGAACCGCCAGACTCCCCTGCGTCATCGCCGGTTTGCGAACCGACAGAGCCCTCTGCGCTGTCGGTGATTTGTGGATCCGCTGGGGCAGAGACAGCCGTCGACTCCGGGCCGAAGTCTGTGTGGCGGTAGCTGATTCGGCCGTCGTCGCCGTAGGTGATCTCGATGTGGCGGATCACGAGGTCCGGGTTCGACAGCAGGGCGCGCAGTTCCGGGTAGCGCGCGGCGAGATCGGCGCGGACGTCGCCGGGGGCGTTCCAGCCGACGACCACTATGCGGGGAGGTTCGCCGGGGACGACGCCGACCGTATTGTCGATCCGGTTCGCGCCCGCCTCGGCCAGAGCCTCGCGTTCCATCGCCTGAGCGACCGCCCGGTCCAGCACCTCCAGCACCGATTCGGCCTGGTTGAACCGGATCGCGGCCGCACGCAGCGCTGCGATCCGCGCCGCCTGGTCGGGCAGCTCGCGACCGAGCCGTTCGACGGTACCGTCCAGCGCGACCTGGGTCAGATCACTTTCCTGGACAGGAAGACCATCCATCGCCTCCGCGCGCGCTGTTCGCGCCGCATCCAATTCCCGTACCGCGGCGACATTCTCGGCTGCCAGCCGGTTGGTGACCCGGCGCGCGAGATCGGCATCGGGCCCGTCCGCGTCGTCCGCGTCGCCCGCAGCCATCGGCGGCGCCACGGGCGGCTTCCCGCCGCCCCCGCCCTGCCCTGAAATCACCGGCGGAGCACCGAGTTCCACCGACTGCGCACCCTCACCATCGGCAGGTGGCTGCGACCAAGCCACCCGCGGATCAACCGGCGACTTCGGACCGGACCCACCACCGTTGGGCCCGAGCGGGACGGTCGGATCATCCGTACCCACACCGTCTGTCGGCGTGCCCAACGGCAGGGTCGGGTTGTCCGATTGCTGCGCCCAGGCCACCCGCGGATCGACCGGGGGCTGTGCCCAGGCCACGCGTGGGTCGACCGGCGGCTGCGCCCACGGCACCCGCGGATCGATCGGCGGAAGTGGTTGTGTCACCACTGAATCCGGGTTCCCGGTGCGCAGGCCGAGGGGCAGGGTCGGGGTGTCGGGGTCTGCGGGCGGCGGGCCCGGGGGTGGGGTCACGGGCTGGGTGGCCGCGAGTTCCGCTGTGATGCGCTGGAGTTCGGTCTCGGCATCGGTGTAGCGCTTGGCGGCGGCGCCAAGGACGGCGGCGGATTCGGAGTCCGGGTGCTGGCGGAACGCGGCGGTGGCGGCGTCGAGGGCGGCGCGGGCGGCATCGCGTTCCGCGCGCGCGGTTGCCTGATCGGCCAGGAGACGGGCGATCAGGGCGGGTCGCTGCGCCGCGGCCGCCAGGTCGGCGGCGCGTTCGTTCAGCGCCTCGAGCAGGTCGAGATCGTCGGAGCGACGCTGGGTTTCACTTCGCAGCTGGGCTTGCACCTCGGCCAGTTGCGCCGGCTTGAGCCGTTCCTTCTGATCGATCTTGCCGTCCCGGTAGACCTCGTAGACCTTGGCCCACCGCTTCGCCTTCTCCTCGGCCACCTCCGGAGGATCATCGGGCCGCACCGGGTCGGGCAGTTCGACACCGACCGTGCGGGTGAAGTCGGGATTGGCACGGGTGTCGGGTTCGGGACCGGTGTGCTGGCCAAGAATGCCGAAGCGGTCCAGGATATTCGCGCCCTCAACCGCGTCGGCGAGCACATCCAGATTGCCGACCAGATCGAGCAGATGCGCGATCGCCTTGTCGTGCACCGGGAATTCGCCATCGGTCACGCGCGGATCGACGAGGTCCGCACCGCGCCCGACCGGATCGTAACGGTCCAGCGCGTTGATCGTCCGATAGAACTCGGCGAGCGCATTCCGGAGATTCGCGTGTTCGCTCTCGCGGCGCGCGAGCTTGGAGATCGCCTTGTGCAACCGCTTCGGGTCGATCCGGGTGGCGTCCGCCCGGTAGCGCATGTCGTCGTTCTTGTAGTTGCGCGGCAACAGATCCCGTGGGAACCGGCCTCGGCGCGTACCCACCCCCAGGCGCTCGGCGAGCCGGTTCCGGGCGGCGATCACCACATCGGCGTCGATATCGCGCATCAGGTGCGCGTACGCGACGAGGTCTTCGGCCGCTTGACGCCGGCGCGCCTTTCCGATCCGCTCATCGGTCAGCCCACGCGCCATCCGCTCGGGTGTCAGCTGATCGGAATGCATGTCCACCCGGTGCGCCAGCTGGGAGCGGGCGTCGTCGCTGGCGTGGAAATCATCGATATCCCATGCGGTGCGCCCGTAGTCGATGATGGCTTCGATCTGCGCGGCGCGGATCGCGTTCTCGGATCGCAGCTGTTCGATGCGTCGCGCGAGCGCCGCAGGGTCGGCAAGGTCGGTGTCCGAGATGCCGAGGCGCCGCACCAGTTGCCGGCGGGCCACGTCGACTTCGTTGCTGGACAGTCCATCCGGCAGCAGTGGCGTGCGCTGGTCGCGGGTCGTGACCGCGTCGTCGTAGACCGGCCGCCATGCCCCGTCCGGCTCCCGGACCAGGGTGACGGCCAACTCGCGTCCGCCGACCTGTTCCCGGATATGTTGCACAGCAACGGGTTCGGCGTCGAGCAGCCGGAGCGATCCGTCCAGATCGACGTGCGAGATGCGGTGCACCACATCGACCAGCCCGTCGTTCACCGCCTCCGCGAGCTGCGGATGAGCCCGCAGCGCGTCGGCCAGTACCCGTTCGTGGTCGAGCCCGGCGTCGAATACCAGCAGTTTCGGCCGCTGCCCGGGTGCGCCGGGCAGGATGGCGATGCCGTCCACATCGGGCAGCTCGAAGCCGCCGTCGGCCGCGACCGAGGCCCGCAGTCCCAGCTCGGCCAGCTTGCGGGTGGCCTGGTCGACCCCGGCGTCCGAATCCAGGAAGGCGGTCAGCCGCTGTTCGAAGTCCGCGAGTCCGCGGGCCTGCGCGCGGATCTGATCGAGCACCGCGGCCAGCGTGCGCCGCGGATGCGTGTCGAGCTGGCTCAGGTCGCTGCCGAGCAGTTGCGCCCAGACGGCGCGCTCGTCCCGAATCTGGTCGCGGCGCAGGGCGTTCTCGAAGTAGCCGGGCCGGCCCTGGTCGAGGCCGGGCTGATCGGTGTAGTTGGGATCGCCCCAGTCCCGGCCGGGTTCGCCGCCATTGTTGACGCCGTCCCAGTCGAGCACCGTGGTGGGCCGGTCGTTGGCGCGGATGACCTCGCGCAGGAACCGGGTCATCGGGTCGGTGTCGAAGAAACTGACCTCGGTGCTGAACGGGATGCGGCGGTTCTCGGCGTCGTAGCGGGCGGCGGCCTCGGCGAGCCCGGCCAGCGCGCCGAGGCGGCGGGCCTGCTGGTAGCGCAGCACCTGGAAGGCGCGCCGCGCGGTCTCCGGGGTGACTTCGGGGCCGAGGTCCGCGCCGAGGGCGCGGGCGGCGGCGATCAGGTCGGCCGCGAGGTCGGTGCGCCGGTTCGCGGCATCGGCCAGTTCCTGGGCCAGTTCGGCGAATCGGCCGGTGGCGTTCGGATTCGGCTGGTGCCGTTCGGGTTTCGGAGCGGGGGACGGGATCTCCCGGGTCGGTTGTTCGGCATCGGCCTGGCGGCGCAGCTCGTCGACGTCGACGCCGTGCTCGCGGCGCACCTGCGCCGGGTCGGCCTCGTCCAGCCATGGCCGATATTCCTCGCCGTTGCGTAGTCGCGCCGGTGGCGCGTCGGCCGCCGAGTCGGGGATGCGGCTGGTCAGTTTCTTCAGGAACGGAATGAGCTCCCGGCTCTGCCACATCGTCACCCCCTCTTTGAGGATGCGCGCCGGGTTGAACTTGGTCTGTAGCTCATCGCCCTGTGGCGTGTGCTTGACCACCGGAACGTCCGCCTGGTAGGCGAGCACCGACTGCCCCGCGCTGTCTTGTCCGGAGCCCGAGGGGTACTTCGGGTTGTGCCCGCCGAATCCGGCACGCAACTCGGCCCACTTGCGGCGCAGGAAGTTCGGGCGACGCTCGGGCACGGTCGGCGGCTCCGCGCTGGGCAGCGCCGAATTGCCTACGGTTGCAGCAGTTTCCGGCTGCGGCGCGGGTGGCTCGACCCGCCAGCCGCCGCGGCCGTCGTCGACCAGGTGTACCGGTAGACCCGCGTCACCGACATCGATGGTGTGCGGTCGGCTCGCACCGGTTTTCGGCCGCGGGCGCCCGGGATCGCGCGGTTCGGCGGCCGTGGGCTCGCCGGGCGGTTTCCCTACTCCCCCAACCGAATTCGGATCCGGCGTCGACGCGGCCTCGTCGCCGAGGCGGTCCGGACCAGAGTTCGCGCTCCGGTCGCCGCCGGTGGCCTGCTCGGCGGCTTCGGTCAGCATCCGATACAGCAGCCGCGCGGGTTCGCTGGCATTGCGGCCGTTGAGCGTGACGTCCAGGAAGGCCTCGGCCAGTGCCTCCGGAGTGTTCAGCATGCCGTGTTCGAAGCTGTACCCGCTGAGCTGGCTCAGCCAGCTCGCATAGCCCGCGATGGTGGCGGGCGTGTGCGTCCGACGGTAATGCCGCAACAGCTGGTCTTCGAGCGTGGTGTGCAACGAACGGCCGCTGGCGTAGTCGAGCGCGTGCCCGAACTCGTGCACGAACACGCTGTAGGCGGGGCGGGCAAGGATGACGGCGTGGAACCGCCCCTCCTCGACCCGCAGGCGCAGGCGCTCGGTGAAATACGCCGGATCGGAGGCGTGCCGGTAGTTCAGTGTGATCGAGTCGGTGTAGAGCTTGCCGGTGGTGCGGTCCCGGCGCGGTTGTGCCTGTGCGAACGGATCGCCGTCCAGCTTGCCGATGCCCACACTGCGCAGGTCGGTTCGCGGATGGGCGGCGCGCATATCGACCACACCGCGCGCGAATTCGCGCACCGTTTCCGGGTCGAGGTTCGGCAGGTCGAAGCCGAACACCTTCAGCCCGGTGACGTCGGCGAGGTGCTCGCCGACCTGCTTCGGGGTCAGATTCGTCCATTCGTCATCGACCGCCGGGGTGAGGCGAACGGGCTCGGCAGGGGCCGGGGCCGGTGCGCTCTCGTCGTTCAGCAGATCCGGCGTCTCGGGCCGGTACCCGTCCCGGCCTGACGCATCGGCGTCGATCGCGCCGTGCGACGCACGCCAGGCCCGGTCGTAGAACTCCGTATTGGTGAGGTCGGAACCCGCGGGCTGGTCGGCCGCGACCAGGGGACGCAGCGCGTCGAAACCGGCCTGGGCCGCGATGGCATCCCATTCCGCCGCGAGGACGCCGCTTTCGCTCGCCGCCGCGCGCGCCTGCCGGTAGGCATCGAGATATGCCTGGTCGGCCGCGGTGAGATCGACCGCGCCGGGCAGTTGCACCGCGGCGACGATCTCCCAGACGCGGGCGGTGGTTTCCTCGTCGATCTTGCGATCGATGTAATCCTGCCGCTCCGAACGCATTCGGTCCCGGGCGTCGACGGCGGCGTCCTGCTTGCCCGCGATATCGGCGTGGATCGCGCCGCTGACGAGAGCGCGCAGGTGTGCGGCGTCGGTGGCGCCCGCGTCGATGACCAGCGCCCGCCGCGCGGGGAACAGTCGCGTGGGCCCGCCGGAACTGTGCTCGATGGTGATCCCGTGCTTGCGCAGGGTTTCGATTGCCCAGGCGCCGACCGGGCTGGTCGCCAGGTAGGCCATGATCGGTTCGAGCCGCTGCCGGGTCGCGGTGGCGGCCAGCTCCGGTTCCGTGACGATCCGGCCGTTGGATTCGATGACCTGCGGATCGATCGAGGTGGCGGGGCGGGCGCGGACCTGACCGGCGTCGTCGATGTCCAGCGAGAGGTGCTCGAATTCGACCGGTCCGCTACGCAGGAGCGCACGCACCCGCGGGTCCGCCGCGACCGCGTCGCGCAGCGCCTGGTGCTGGAAAGCCTTACCGGCGATGATGATTCGGTTCGGTTCCCCGGGGACGAAGGCGTAGTGATCGCCGAACGATTGCGCTTCGGGAACGTGGGCGGCGAGCACTTCGCGGGCGGCCAGCGCGTTCAGCCGGTCGATGTGCTGCTCGAACTCGGTATGCGCGTTCTCGCGGCGCACCGTCAGATCGGTGAGGGTCAGCAGATCGTGGGCGATTCGGCGTAGTTCCGCCAGTCGCGCGGGTGCGATCGACGGATCGGCCATCTCGTCGCGCACCGGGCGCAGCCGATCGGTGATCGCCCGGTAGAGCGTTTCCGCGTCTCGGTCGCTGTCGATGCCGTATTCGGCGGCCCGGCTGTCGAGTTCGCGCGTGATCTGGAGCAGGTCACGCAGGGACCGGGCCCGGTCAGCGGTGGCGGCGAGCAGCTCCGCGGCGATGTGCGGCGCGGGTCGCGGTGCGATGGGCGCGTCGTAGAACCCGGCGTGATCGGTGCGCGCCCGGTCCCATTCGGCGCCGTAATACTCCGCGTAGTTCCGGCCGTTCGGCCACACATGCGTTCTGACCTGGTCGACCAAGGCCGCGGCCGCGCGCTCGTGCGCCCGTTCGGCATTCGATTGCCCGGTGTCGCTGCCCGATTCGAGCGCGGCGGTGAACGCGGCGTCGTAGACGTCCTCGAGGTAGTGCCGGTCGGTGAAGTACGCGCCGAGTTGGTCGTCGCCGCGGAACTCGCGGGCGAGCTGGATCCAGCGCGCGATCGCCGCCGCCTCCTCGGCGACCATGGTGCGCACGAAACTCGCGCGGTCCATGGCGAGATGGCCGGATTCACCGCGGAGGTATCGCTCGGCGTGTACCGATTCGTGCGCCAGCGACAAGGCTTGGCGGACTTGGCTATTGGTGCCGGTGTAGACCGTGGCCGTCAACGCGTCGGCGGCGAATCCGCCGCTGCGCCCGTCCGCGGCGGCGGCCTCGAACCGCACCCGCACCAGGGCGTCGTCCAATACGCGCAACACATTCGCACCGATCTCGGTGCCGCGCAACAGCGCTCGGACCTGATCGTCGACCGAGTCGAGCGCCCGCCCGATCCGCCGCTCGGAAGCTGCGGCGAGGTCGGCGTCGGGATCGGATCCGAGCGGATGGATCGCCTCGCCCGTCGGGTCGAGCAGAATCGCGAACGTGGCGCCCAGCTCCTGCGGCACCAGCGGCGGGAAGCCGCGCGTGTACCCCGCGCCCGGGTCGGCGACCAGGATCTGTCCGCCCGGCTCGTGGACCAGCAGGTAGGCGTGCGCGCCGACGCCGTGTTCGTCGACCGCACCGGCGTACTCGTCGACCACCAGCGCCATCGAGCCTTCGGGCAGTTCGAGCAGCTGCTGTCGAATCGCGTCGTGGTCGGCGAACGCGCGCAGCATGCCGCCGGTGGCCTGCTGCACCTCGGCGCGCGTCATGCCGTCGAGCCCGATCGGCCGGGTCGGCAGGGTGATCGAATCATTGCCGGTGAGCCGTCTGATCAGCTGCAACGCGAGTTCGGCGCAGCGGCCGCGGTTCTCGTCCTGACCGTGCGGAGGCGGTGGGTCGGCCTCCGGCGCAGCAGGCTGATCCGAGTCGGCCGCTTGATCGGGGTCAACAGCCTGATCAGGTTCGATGACCGTCGGCTCGTCGGTCTCCGGGACCGGTGCGTCCTGATCGGGGTCGCTGACCTCCGGCAGATCCTCCGGGACGAACTCAACCCCGCTGAGCTCCTCGTCGACCTTCGGGTGGGTCCCATCGGCGGCCGGGTCGGGAGCGGGCTGCGGTCCGAGCGCATCCGCCCAGGTCTTGCCGAACGCGGCCCGGTACTCGGCCAGCCGACCCGAGTCCTCCAGCTGCGCTCGAATCCGCGCGGTATTCCGAACGAACGCGTCGGTCCCCATCGGATCCGTGAGATGTGCGGCATCCGGGCGCGCGAACAGCGAGCGCATCGCCCGCCCGACACCGCCGCGGACGGCTTCGAGCGCCGAGGCGAGCCGGCTTCCGGTCACCACGAGCTGCTGCGACATGGCGTAGTCGTGGGCCAGGAGTTGTTCCAGCAGCGTCCGTTCCGCCGCTACCGCGCGGGTGCGCTGGCGCAGCATGGCGTCGACATAGTCGTCGGCGGTGCGCTGGAACGGATGCGGCACCGTGCCCTGGGCCGCGTCGTGCAGATACGCCGCGGCGTGCACGAGTGCGGCCGCCTGCTCGATATCGGAGGCGCCGACGTCCAGGACCACCGTCCGGCGCTCGGGTCGATACCCCGGCTCGCCGTCGATCTCGTGCACCACGCGAACCGCGTTGGCGCGCAGCACCTCATCGGCCCACACGCCGATCTCGGTCTGCGCGAGGATCGTGCGCGCCAGCTCGATGCGCCGTGCCGATTCCTCGGCGGCGCGCACCCCCGGGAAGGCGACCGCCGGGTCCGGCGCGGACTCCCGCTCCTGGGCGGCCTCTACGACAACCGCGCTGGCGGCTCGGTCGAGCACATCCATGCCCCACAGCTCGCGTGGCGCGGGCCAGCTGTTGAGGTTGGCATTGGCGTCGGGGCGGCCAACTGCGATCAACTGCACGTCCACGTCGGGATTGCCGAGCGCCGCATCGAGTTCCGGGCTGCGCAGCCGAGCGGTCGCGAGCACGTCGGCATGCGTTGTATCCGGCGCGACCACGATCACCCGCGGGGTGGGGCCGGAGATCAGCGCTACATTCGAGGTGATGATCCGCGCGTCGGGCAGCGCGCTGACCTCGGCCAGCAGCACGTCCCGCGCCGCAAGCGCGTCGATCTTCGAATGGGCCTGGTCGAGCAGGGCCTGCTGCACCGCACGGGCGTCACGGAGATCCGAGTGCAGCCGAAGTTGCAGCTCACGCCGCAGCAGCTCCGCTCGGCGGGTCTGTGCGGGCTCGGGCAGCATGTCGCGGGTCACGGTGGCCGGATCGATCCCGGTTTCCTGCACGAGCTCGGCCAATTTCGCGCGATTGGCCGCGAGCAGATCCACGACCGCCTGCCCGACACCGACCGAGTTCTCGATCTGATGGGCGGCTATCTCCGGCAGCAGCGAATCGTGCAGGAGCCGGCGGCCGAGTTCCTCGAGGCTCCGGTTCGCCACGATCGCCTGGCGCGCGTATTCACGGGCCTGGGCCTCGGCCTCGGGACCGCTCCACCGGTGATGGTCGATACCGATTTGCGCGTCGTCCCACGCTTTGCCGTAGTAGTCGAGGTAATTGCTGCCGTTCGTCCAGGGCCGCGAACCCACCCGGTCGGATATCGCATCGATCGCGGCGTCCCGCGCCTTGTCGTAAGCCTCTTCCGTCCCGGGATCCGGATTCTTCTGAATGGAGTCGTCGAACGCTTTCCAGTAGATGTCGAATAGTTCGTCGTGGCCGCTGATCGCGGTGACCCCGCCGCGCTCGAGCTGACGGAAGAACTCGAATTCGCGTCCTTTGGCGTCGGCCTCCTCCCGCACCATCGCGGCGATGTAGTCCTCGCGCGACATCTGTTTGATCCGGTGCAGCGCATTGGCTGTCTTTCCGGACAGGGAGTATTGGGCGTGCACACCTTCGTGCACCAGTGTCGCCGCCCGCGTGAGATGCCCCCGGTCGTTGTCGCGCACGTCGGCTCGCAGGTCGGGATGGCTGTACTGCCCGCCCATCTCATCCGGCAACTGATCGGTGAAATTGACTGCGACCTGGGAACTTTCCAGGGTGACCAGGATGTCGCGCCCCACGGCAGTCTGCGCGAGCAACCATTTGACCTGGTCATCGGCCTCACCCAGCGGCAACCCGATCTGGCCGTCGACGCCTTCCCGGACCGTCTCCGCACGGTGGCCGTGATAGTACGGATTCGGGATCAGTTCGCCGAACTCCCGATAGCCGATGAGCAACCGCACGCCACGGATGTATTCCCGTTTCACGCCCCCGGGGAACGCGACTTCCAACTCCTCCTCGAGGTCGTGCTTGCCGAGTGAGTTGTTGACGTCGAGGCCGCCCGGCGCGTCGATTTCGTAGATGTACTTGCCGAACCGGAGTCCGATGGCATCGGACCGCGAGGTGCTCAGGAAGGCCGACTTGCGGTTCTGCATGACATACATGTGCAGGTCTGTCCTGGAGAACGGGTCCTTCGGCCGGAACCCCTCTCGGAAGATGATCTCCGGCCCCCGGTCGTCGCCGCGGTAGAGCGGGGCGGAATCGGAACGCCACCGCGCCCGCGCGAAAGGCACCCCGAAGAAGACCCGCCCGACGAGGCTCAGGAAGAGATTCGGCCGGACCTTGATCCTGCGCATTCGGACGAGCCAGGGATCGCCGTTCTCGAATGGGTTCGGGGCGGCGTCGGTTTCCGCGAACTCGGCTGAGCCGTCGGCCACCTCGGCACCGTCGGGCCGCGCGCGCCCCTTGGCTCCGGACGCCTCCGGTCCGTCGCCGACGTTCGGCGTGACCAGCTCCGGCGTGAATACGCCCAGCAGATTCGCCTGCGACACAGCGGCATTCGGCGTAGCGACGGGCTGCGGGCCGGTCGCGGCCGGGCCGGGCTCGGCGATCACACCGTTGGCGTAGTCCCATCCCCTGGCATAGCTGTCCCGGTACCGGGCGTCCGCGGCGAGCGGTGTGCGCAGATAGCCTTCGAAACCGGCTGCGGCGTGCTCGCCGGACTGCTGGTTCGCCGACTCGGAGCGGGGCAGCCGCAACATCGCACTCAACCGGTTCAGTCGAGACGGTGGCTTCGGGCCCGCGACCTCCCCGGCCTGGGTCGGGTCGGCCACCGGGATGACGTGGCCGCGGGCGCGCAGCTCCGCGGCGAAGTCGGCCTCGCGGGTGTGCGCGTCCTGCTCCTGTCGCAGCATCGCCGCCACGTAGTCGGCCCGGTCGGTCGACAGCGGATTCGGCGTACGGCCTTCGGCCGCGTCACGCAGGTGCACCGCGGCGTGCACCATGTCGATGGCCTGGCGAACCTCCGAGGTCCGGTAGTCGAGGACGAGCGTGGGCGGTACCCGCTCCGGGTAGAAGCGCGGCTCGACGCCCAGTTCGTGCACGATCCGAATGTTCTCGCGCCGCAGCAATTCATCCGCCCACACACCGATCTCGGTGCTGCGCAACAGCTCTCGCGCCCGCGCGATCCGGTCCGCCGAGGTCGTGCCCGCGGTATCGCTGGGCATGCCCAGCGGGGTCCGCGTGGACTCGGGCCGCAGATTCAGCTCGAGCGCGTGCGCGAGGATATCGCCGACATCCGAGCCGAGCACCACCGAGACCTCGACATTCGCGTCCGGCACCGGCGGCACGAGCTCGAGCACGCGCAGATCGAGATCCGGATGCCGCAGCGCCGCGGCGAGTTCTGGATCGGTCGCCATCGCCTCGGCGAGCGCCACAGCATGATCGGTCCTGCGTTCGGTCGGAAGCAGGCGTTTGGTTCCGACGACGAGCACCCGGGGCGGTTCCCCGGCCACCAGCGCGACCCGCGGCGTGAGCTGCACCGCCCCGGCGTATCCCGACCGCCCCAGCTCGGCTGCGAGCACATCCTGCGCGGCCAGGGTATTCGCGACCGAACGCTCGCGTCCCACCAGCTCGGTCTGTAGGTCGAGCCGCTCGGTGAGATCGGCCAGCAGCCGGATCCGCAGCTCCCGTTCGAGCAGTTCGGCCCGCCGGCCCTCCAGCTCCGGATCGGGCAGCATCTCGCGAGCCACGTCGGCGCGGTCCACACCCAGCCGGCGCGCCAATTTGTCCAGGGCTCGGTCGTTCTCGGTGGCCAGGCGGCGCAGTGCCCCCTCCCGCGAGCCCTCGATGAGCACCTCCATGCGAGGCGCGCCGAGGCTTTCGATGAGACCGTCGATCTGTCGGCTCAGCTCGTTGCGGCGCCGCTGTGCGATGAATCCGCGCGTGGCCGCCTCGGCGACCTCGGCCTCGGTCTCCAGCGAACGCCAGGTGTGGATCTCGGCGTCCGGGCGCACCGCGCGATCCCAGCCCGCGCTGTAGTGCTCGGTGTAGAGAGTAGCGACGTACTCCATGATGGTGGCCGCCGCCACCTCCCGGGCGAGCACCTTGATCTCCGCCTCGGTGCGGCCGGTGTTCGCTCGGGTGAGCTGGTCGACCCGGGCGTCGTAAGCCGCCAGATACCGCTCTGCGTGCGGTCCACCCGCGATCGAGACCGGATAGCCCAGCTGCCGTAGTTCCCTGGCGAATTCGTAGCCCCGGCCCCGGGCGATCGATTCCTCGCGGACCATCTGCGCGACATAGTCGGCACGCTCGAGCTGCCGGATGCGACTGCGGCGGTTGCTGGTCGAACCGTCCAGCGCCATCTCCGCGTGCACGGCCTCGTGCACCAGGGTCACCGCCTGGTCGAGGATATCTCGTCCCCGAGTACCGATTTCGGCCATCACCAGGCTCGACATATAGCTGCCGAGTACGACATCGGCGTCCTGGTCCGGCGCGGCGAATGTGACCGTGACGTCGTCCCCCAGCACGGCCAGCGCCTCGCGGCCGACGTCCGTGGCGTGTAGCAGTCCCAGCACCTGGTCGGCGTTCGTGCCGAGCGAAAGACCGATGCGCGCAGGCAGATCCACGTTGCCGGAACCGTCCGGCGTGACGGGATGCACCGGAACACCGTTCTCGTCGAACAGGATCATGTGGGTCGAGGCGACCTCCGAGGGCACGCTCGGCGGGAAGCCGCGCACACTGCCCGCGCCCGGGTCGTAGACGACGATGCCGCTCGACTCGTGCCGCAGCACATACGCGTGCGCGCCGACGCCGTGCTCATCCACCGGCGCGGAGTAGGTGTCGACGACCAGAGCCGCAGCGCCCACGGGCAGATCGAGCAGCGCCGCTGCGATGTCGTCGTGTCCGGTCACCGAGTCCAGGCGGCCGCCCGCCGCGGCCTGCACCTCGGCCGCGCTCATACCGTCCAATCCGACCGCGCCGGACGGCAGCTGGATCACCGAGCTCCGGGTCAGCGCCCGGATCAGCCGTAGCGACAGCTCGGCGCACCGGCCACGATTATGCGTGGGTGTCGGCTGCGTCCCGGGCTCCGGCCGCTGCGGGCTGGGCTCAGAGGCTTGCGAACCGGGTTCAGGTGACCGCGTGGCGGATTCGGATGACCTCGAACCGGAATTTGGTGTGCGCGAACTAGATTCAGGTGCGCGCGAACTGGAATCGGGTGACCGCGTGGCGGATTCGGATGACCTCGAACCGGAATCGGGTGACCGCGAACCGGAATCGGATCCACGCGTCGCGGGATCGGGCGCACGCGAACCGGATTCACCGCGCTGCGGCGGGGTTTCGGCCAGCTGGGCGTAGGCCGTTGCGAGTTCCCGGGTTTCCGCACGCAGCCGGGCCAGCGTTTTCGCTGTCGCGCGGTCGGTGGCGAGATCGTTGGCGGTAACGTCGAGCGCGCCGGCCCAACGGGCGACCTCGGCGGCGGCGAGATCGATATCGTCGGTGGCCGGCGACCCGATCGCGGCGGCCAGTGCCTCGATCGCGGCGGCGCGCAACAACGTTCGCGCGCGCTGCTCGTCGACGGCTTCCCGCAGCTGGTCGCGCAGCGTGAGGTCGAGCGGGATGTTCATCTGCCGCAACAGCCACGCCTGGGTCAGCTCCGGCGACAGTGCCTGCGGGACAGGTACTTCCGGCGTCCGAGTGGCCGGATCCCCCGCGTCCGGATCGGGCGCGGGCAGCGCGGTCCGAGCTAGATCCGCCAGTGTCCGTAGCGGATTCGAGATTCCGGCCAGCGAATCGCCGAGGCCGAGCGCACGAGCCAGGTCATCGACATGGGCGCGGTCGGTATCGGAGAGCACCGCCGGGTCCCGCTGCTCCGGCGTCTGTGATTCGTCCAGCAGACGCAGCACCGCCGCGATCGGGTCCGCCGGATCGCCCGCACCCACCCGCGACGGCATGAACCGGTCGAGATCGTCGTTCTGCGCGCCACTTCCGGCCGCGAGCCCGCGGCTACCCCCTTCGCCGAGCGGGCGAGTCGCCACACCGTGCTCGTTGAAGAAGATGCCCCAGGTGCCCTCCGCGTCGGACACGTCGGCCGGGTCGTACTCGAACGGGTCCGGACGCCGCCGCGGATCGAACACCATCACCTTGCCGGTGTCAGCGTCGTAGTACATGGTGAACGCGTGCGCGCCGGGTTCACCGTCGGCCACCGGCCCGCGCTGCTGATTGACCACGATCACGGCGGCCTTGCCGCCCATGTGCCGCAACGCGTCTGCGATCGCCTGCTCCCCCGAACGCGCGCGGCCGACACCGAGCAGATCCGCCACGGACAGCCGCTTGCGCCGCCACACCGGCGTCATCTGCGCGTCGGCGTTCTGTTCGAGCTGACGCCAGTCCATACCGTCGACGCCGACGCTCTCGGGAACAGTGATGGCGGGGTTCCCGGTGACCCGGGCCGCCATCCACAGCGCCAGCGGCCCGCAATGGTTGCGCGTCGAATCCGGACGGGAGGTATTCGGTTGCGACGGATCGACATCCGGCAGATGCGGCGCGGTCCCCGCCCGATCCGCCTCGATGTCGGATACCCGGTACATCGTGTCGATCGGCAGGCCCCGCAGCGCCCGCGGCACGTCGGTGTCCGGTCCGTTCCACCGGTGGTACAGCCCGTTCGTCTCGTGCGGAACGAACACGCGCACGCCGTCGCCGAAGTGCTTCGACGGCAGAATCGGATCGCCGGGAATGCCGACCAGCACGATATCGCCCACTACACCCGACAACCGGCCGTCGCGACCCGCCTTCGCGATGACATCGACGCCGTAGCCGCCCGCGACCACCCGGACCGCGGGCTTCTCGCCCATCCTGGTCGCCTCCAGGATCGCCAGATCACGCCGGAGCAGCTGCGCCGCGCGCTTCGTGCCCAGGGTCACCTTCGAGCGGAGCCCACCCGGGGTGTCGTACCCGAGCCAGGCGACCGAAGCCAGTGATTCGCCCGCCCGCAGCCGGCCCGCGGCGGCGGCGTGGCGCGCACCGACCGTCTGAAGCACCGCGTCGATGTCGGCCACGGTGCCGTCCCGGCCGCTGACATGGACCGACAGTTGCGTCGCCGTCTTCGGCTCACCGAAGCAGACCAGTGCCCGGCCCTTGCCGCCGAATGCGGTGGCGTCGTAGGCGAGTACTCGCACCCTCGGATTCGAATCGAGCCGCGCGGCGCGCACCTGGGCCCGTCGCAGGCCGTCGACGGTGCGCCGCAGATTACGCAACTGCTGACGTTCCTGGCGGGTCAGGTTGTCGCGCGAGCCGAGATCCGCCAGGTCCCTTGCCATCTGCAACCGGTTGGCGCTGTCGGCCGAATCGAAGTCGATGCCGGGCGCTCGGCTGATCACGTCCGCGTGTGCCCGCACCAGGACGGCTCGCTCGGCGTCACTCAGCGCCGCCCACCGCCGGGCATTGTCAGCCGCCTTCGCCCGCGCCTCCGCGTCCGTCGCCGGCCGCGTCTCGGAATCGCCGAGCAGCAGATCCGACGCCCGCATACCGGGTTTCATCCCCTCGAGGATGGCCGCGGCCGCATCGATCTCCGCCTGGCTCGCCGCGCTCCGGTCCTCCGGCAGGACCCGACGCGGGTCGGGTCGGCTGCCATCGGAATCAGGGTTCGAGCTCGAGCCGGGATCGGTATCCGTGTCGGAGTCCGGGTCCGTTCGCGAATCGGGGTTCGTGCTCGAATCAGGATCCGTACGCGAATCTGGGTCGGCGTTCGTGCCCGGATCGGAATCGGAGTCCGCGTCGGAATCGGTATCCGGTCCGCTCGGCGTGCGTCCCGGACCCCCCACCGGCGCGACCGGGGCAACAGCGAGCGCCGCTGCGGGATCGACAGCGGGATCGGTCGCGAGATCAGCATCGGGATCGGCCGGATCGGCAACACCGGTATCGAGGCCAGTCGCGAGATCAGCATCCGGATTCGCCGCGTCGCCGCGATCCGGCGACGGGACAACCGAATTCGGGTCCGCGGTCGGCGAGCCCGGGACACCGGCAAGGGCCGCACCCGGATCAACCGTGAGACCGGCCTGCGGATCGACGGAATCGGCAGGCGAGTCGACATCGGGGTCGGGCGCAGCGCTGCGATTCGCTGCGGGGGCCGCCTGATTCGAATCCTGATCTGGCGAAGCTGTTGCCGGGGTCGCGGATTCGGGATCGGCGGCCACCTGGCGCTGTTGGCGGGTGCTCGCTGCCGCGTCGGGGTCGACACCGGACAGCGGGCCGGATTGCGGGGCTTCGGAATCCGTGAGGTTCGCCTGGACCGCTCCGCCATGGTTGGACGGGGCGAGGCCGGTTGCCCGCGCGCCGGTGTCAGGTGCCGGTTGGGTCGTCGGCGGCACGCCGGAGACATCGGGCAGCATTGCGGGGTGTACGCCGTCCACCGGGATCGGGCCACCGGGCTCGATAGATCGCCGGCGGAAGTCTCCCGGCGCCGGCGCGGCACCGGGCTGCTGCGGTGCCGCGGCCGAAGTCGATCCGGGTGTCGCTGCGCCGGACGTGCTCGTTGGCGCGGCACCGGCCGCGGGTGCCGAACCCGGGACAGCGGCACCGACATTGGGCGCGGCGTTCGGGCCGAAGGCCGGGGTCGCAGCCGAGCCCTGCTGTGCGGTCTGCGCAGACCTGGTTTCACCGGTCGGCGGAGTAGATTGGGGCACAACCGAATCCGAGTCGCCCACCAGGGGTACGCCCGCACGCGCGGCTGGATCGCCTGCGGACTGTCCGGAATCCGCCCGAGCGGGATCGGTGTTCGCCTGCCCGACGTCACTGCCGGTCTCGGGCGAATTCGCGGTCGACTCGGGCGAGTTCGCGTCTGCCTCGGGCGCGGCTGATTCGGGTGAACTTGCCTCGCTCGCACCGGACTCCGGCGAACTTGCCTCGGCCTGGGGCGCACCCGACTCCGCCGAACTCGCCTCCCCCTGAGAAGCACCCGACTCCGCCGAACTCGCCTCCCCCTGAGACGCACCCGACTCCGCCGAATTCACCTCCCCCTGAGGAGCACCCGACTCCGCCGAACTGGCTTCGCCCTGAGACGTACCCGCTTCGCTCTGCGCACTCGACTCCGGCGAATTCGCCTCGGGCGCGGGCGAACTCGCACCTGCCTCGGGCGCCCCCTCATTCTGCGCCGAAGTCTCGGACGACTCGCCCGTACTACCTTCGTCGGGAGCACTGTTCGTGTCACCGGTGGGCGGCGGTGCCACTTGCTGATCGGCCGCGGGATCCCCGCCGGTCTCGGAAGTTCCGGTGTCGCCTCCGGTTTCGCCGGTGGCGGGCGGTGCGCCCGCGCTGGCCGCCGTCACACCAGGCGAATTGGGGGCCCCGGTGTTGGGCGCCGCACCCGCCTGGCCGGTGGTCGAAGGGTTGTTGGTGCTCGTCGGGTCGGTGCTGGGCGCGTTGTCGGGACCCGGGACCGGGGACGTACCGTCGCCGGGCCCGGCGCCGGGCATGGTGCCGACTCGCAGGGGTTCATTGCTCGGATTCACCGGCCCGTTGGACTGGGACACGCCCCGCGCCCCGGAGATCGCGCTCGGCCCGGCACCGGAGAGACCGCCGCCGACGAAGGAACGGGGATCCCAGTTCCCGGTTGCCCAGGCCGCGACGAACGCGCCGGCCAGACCCGCTCCGGTGCCGACGATGGCGCCGCCGGTGGCGCCCCGCCAGCCGCGAGTGCTCATGAGCCCCGGCGCGATCCGGTTCATCGCGCGGTTCAACCCGAAGCCCGCGCCACCACCGGCGCCACCGGCGAGCGCGGACACCCAGGCGTTCTCCCAGATCGCTCCGGTATTCCAGCCCTGGCTGTTCAGGCCCTCGCCGATGACGATGGCCTGCACCGCGACCTCCTGGGTGGTGCCCTGGAAGACCTCGACGATCGCTTCCTGCACGATCTCGTAGACGACCTTGGCCACCACCTGTTTGGCCGTGTCCGACAGGAATGTCCTGGCGAGCATGGCCATGATCCGGCCCTCCAGCCAGCGGGCCAGGCGTTGGAACGCGATGCGGGTCGCGGCGATGGCGCCGGCCGAGACGGCCCCCGCACCCGGGCCCGCGAACGGCGCCAGCGCGAGTTCGATCGCCAGCCAGGCCAGCGAGAAGATCGCGTTCAGGTGATTCGAGTGGACCGCGCCGGCGAAATCGTCGACCGAGACCGCGAGATCGTTGAACGAGTTGCCCATCAACTCGATCGAGCCGTGCTTGGGATCTTCGTTGTGGATCACCGACCGCAACGACGTGGAGATCTGCTCGCCGCCCTGCCCCTGTGGATAGGCGTTGACCACCGCCGCCGCGGCGACGTCGGCCTCCGCTATCGCCTCCTCGAGGATCTCCTCGGCGATCTCGCGCAGCACCTCGGAGATCTTGACCACATCGTCTGGATCGATGCGTGTGATCTCCGAGCCCGCCACCCATTCGAGCCACGCGAGCTCCGGCGGAATCGCCCAATATCCCATCGACAGGCCAGCTCACACGTCACCAGGACAGACTGGTGACGCTCCCTCCGGCATCGCGGCGGTCGCCGTGCGCGTAGTCCTCGACGTCGGTGAAGACCATCGCCGGTTCTTCGTCCGCGCGTTCCGACGACCCGGGCGGGGCCAGTGAAACCGGCGGCTCCAATGGGATCTCGGCCTCGATGTCCGGCATCCCCTCGATCACGTCGGACAGTTTCGGCTGCCGGTCCCGGTCCGCGAACAGCGGCGCGGCGAGCTCCTTGGTTTTGGCGGCCACTTCCGCGGCCGCCTGCTGAGCCAGCTGAGTGACGGTCTTGGCGATCTGGTCGTAGCTCAGTTCGTCGACGCGTTCGGAGAACTTCGTTTCGATGATCACGCCGTTGGCGTTCACGGTCACCGAGATCGCGCGGTCCCGGGTGGTCGCGGTAGCGGTCAGCTTGACCCGTTTCTGTTGTGCCTCCGCGATATTCCGCATGCGTCCGCGGAATTCGTCCAGGAGCCCGGCGACTTCACCGTCCATTCGACCAGATGTCAACATCGCACCCACTCCAGATCCGTGGCGGCCCGCTCGGCCGCCGGCCTTACCGCCGCTGTTCAGACATTCAGGATTCGGTCCCGGGCCGCCTGCTCGTTCTTCTCGGCGACGACGGCGGCGTTGAACTGACCTTCCGACAGGGTCCCCCAGGATTGCGCCATGGTGGTGGTGCCGTCCACCGCGCCCTGGAGCCGCTCGGTCAAGCCGGGACTGCCGTTGCCCTTGACGTATTGGCTGCCGAAGTTGTCGCTGCCGATCACGGCGAGCAACGTGTTCAGCTGATCCTGGACCCGGGTGGAGATGCTCTCCAGACGGGCGCGCACCTTGTCGGTCTCGGTCGCCGCGGTCCGCAGTTTCTCGGAGTATCGCTCGGTCGTCGTCATCTCTACCCCCGGGTTCGGGCCCAACGCATGGCACGGAATGAACGGCTCGACCATGACAGGCTTCGGCAACTCCCCAGTAGCCTTAAGTTGAACTAAAGATGTTGCGGCAGTGACGCACAGCGATACCGCTACGGTGGAACCATGGTTGGTTTCGACGATGTTCCCAGCGATGAGCAGGCGCTTCATGCCCTGCGAGCCAGTTCCTTCGGCGCGCACGCCGCCGCCTACGCCGAGCATCGCCCGGACTATCCGGAAGCCGGAATCCGCTGGGCCCTCGGCGATATCGAGCGTCCCACGGTGCTGGACCTCGGCGCCGGCACCGGCAAGCTGACCGAAGGTCTGCTGGCGCTCGGCGCGTCGGTGATCGCGGTCGAACCGGATGCGGAGATGCGCTCCGAGTTCGTCCGCCGTTTTCCGGGTATCACCGTGTATCCCGGTGCGGCGGAGTCGATTCCGCTTACCGACGGCGCGGTGGACGCGGTCGTCGCCGGGCAGGCCTTCCACTGGTTCGACCGGGATCGAGCGTTCCCGGAGATCGCCCGTGTGTTGCGCCCGGGCGGCGTGTTCGGCGCCCTCTGGAACCAGGACGACACCGAGGTCGCCTGGGTCGCGGGCCTGCATCGCATCGCCCGCACCCTCGCCTCGCTGCCGAAGGTCCAGAACCTTCCGGCTGTCCCCAGCCATCCACAGTTCACCGATTTCGAACAGGACTGGTTCCCGCACACCCAGCGCCGCAGCGCGCAGTCCCTCACCGCGACGATCGGAACCTACTCCCACAACCTGGTCATCACCCCGCAGGAACGCGCGCGAGTACTCGGCGCCATCCACGACTACTTGCGCGACACCCCGGAAACCAACCGCGGCGAGTTCGACGTCCCCCTCCGCACCAGGGTGATCCGCGCGCTGCGCCGCACCTGAGCTGATCAGCACATGCGGGCCGGGCGCTGCCCGTAGTGCTGTAGAACATCACGTTCTACACTGGTGCCATGGACAGCATCCCCGTGCGTGAACTCAACCAGCACACCAGCGCGGTGCTCGCGCGCGTCGCTGGCGGCGAATCCGTCGAGATCACGGTCAGCGGCCGCCCGACCGCCATGTTGATCCCGATCCACGACAACACTGCCGGTCTTGCCGATCTGATCCGGCGCGGCCGCCTGATTCCGGCCAGCGACCCGACGCCGATGGCAACCCCTCCGGGTGAGCCGGACCTGTCCATCGATTCCACCGAGATCGTCTCGGAACTCCGCGAGGAGCGCCTGTGATCTATTTGGATTCAGCCGCGATCGTCAAGCTGATCCGTCGCGAACGGGAAAGCGAGGCACTCACCACCTGGCTTGCGGAACAACCGGACAAAACACTGGTCGCCTCGAGCCTCGTTGCCACCGAAGTTCCGCGCGCACTGCGCCGGGCCGACCCGAGCCGACTCGTGGCAGTTCCAACCATCCTGGCCAAACTCAACCGGATTCCGATCGACGACACGATCCTGGCGACGGCCGCGGCCTATGCCGACCCGATGCTCCGCACCCTGGATTCGATCCACCTGGCCAGTGCGCAAACCCTTGTACTGGAAGGTATCCCACTGACTGCACTGGTGACCTACGACAAGCGTCTACTCGCCGCGGCAACTGACGCCGGGCTCACGACAGCTGCACCCGGGAACTGACACCCCGAATTCACGTCCGCCGCACCTGAGATGATCACCGCATGCGTGTACTCGTGCAGCGTGTGACCTCGGCCCGGGTGACGGTGGAGGGGGTGATCGTCGGCGAGATCAGTCCGAATCCGCAGGGGCTGGTCGCGCTGGTCGGTGTCACCCACGGCGATACCGAGGCCACCGCGCGGGCGCTGGCCGACAAGCTGTGGCGGCTGCGAATTCTGGACGAGGAGCGCTCCGCGGCCGATGTGGACGCGCCGATTCTGGTGGTCAGCCAGTTCACGCTCTACGCCAATACCGCCAAGGGGCGGCGGCCGTCCTGGAACGCGGCGGCACCGGGGCCGGTGGCCGAGCCGCTGGTCGCGACCTTCACCCAGGCACTCACCGAGCTGGGCGCGACCACGGCGACTGGCCGGTTCGGCGCCCACATGCACATCGAACTGAGCAACGACGGCCCGGTCACCCTGCTGCTGGAAGGCTGACCGAACAGCAGGATAGCTCTGAAGTAGCTGTCGCGCTGTCGGATCCGGCCGGATCGTCCTCGGGATTACTCGATCGCCTTGCCATGTCCTGGGCGTGGACCCTCGATTTGTGGCAGACTCGGCCGAACACGAATGCGGCCGATAGCCGACCGTATGTGCCAGGTGATGCGGGAGTTGGGTTCGCGATGACGTTGAGTTCCATGGAAACCGGGACGGGCAACGATGTGGGGGCGCTCGAACGCCGGGTAGCCGCCGATCGCAGCGCGGCCCGAGACCGCACAGCGGAGTCCGAACTGCGGCTGGCCGCCTCGCTGGTCGAGCTAGCCAAGGCGATGCTCGCCACCAAGACCGACGCTGGGGGACGGAAGGAGACGCCGCCGACGGGGCGGGTAAACTCCGTTGCGCGCCGCGATCGCACGCTGGAGGCGCTCTCCCCGTCGCAGGAAGCTGTCGGATTGCGGCTGCACTGGTTCGCCAACGGGAACGTCTCCTCACGTTCGGCCGGCGAATTGCAGGAAGCCCTGCGGGTCTTCGAGCAGGCCACCCGGGCGTCCAACCGCCGCGAGCTGGCCACCAGCACCATCAAGAGCGCGTGCGCGGTCTATCTGCGTGCCGCGCAATCGGATCCGTACGTGGCCGGGATGTGCGCCGACTGCCTGGGCAAGTGCGGCGTCTGGCTGGGCCGCCTCGATCAGGATGCCGCCGTCGCCGCCACCGAGGATGCCGCCCGGATCAGAAGTGAACTGGCAGTGGCGAATCCGGAACTCGCCGGAAAGTACCTTCAGAGCCTGAGCACGCTACTGCGCACCCTCATGGTCGGCCGCTCCCGCAAGCAGGCCCTGTCGATGTACCGCGAACGGTACGCCGCGTTCACCTCCACCGGGATGGCGATCCGCTTGCGCGCCTGCGGAATCCGTGATCTCGATCTCACCCCGAAGTCGTACAACGCACTGCTCGAACTGGAATGCCGCACACTGGAGCAGGCCGGGCGCCTCACCCAGCAGCAGATCCTGCGCAAGACCTCCGGCGACCTGTCCACCGTCGAGGAGATCAACTGGCGGCTGGCACTGGTCGGCCTGCGCCCCATGGCCCCCGGCGAGGATCCGGACCCGCCATCGGCCCCCGTCGAAATCGGCCCGACCTTCGGCGCGCTCGGCGTGCGCTGTCCCGACCGCGACGCCATAGCGCAGCTCCGCGAAGCCATCATCGAGGCCTACACTGCCGCCGGTGCGCAGCCGGTGGGCAGCACCGCCTACCTCAATGGGGTCGAAAAGGACTGGCGGATGGGCGAACCCGAGTTCACCACCACCCAAACCCTCGGCGACGACGTGGTCCTGATCGAGATGTCCTACGGCGGCTGGGTCACCGTCATGAGCATGAACTACGCACTCACCGCCATCGGCAAGAACCCGCTGGCCGTGGCACTTTCGGCCAAATGGCCGGTCATCGCCGTCACCGCGACCTCGAACTCCTCCTACGAGCTGTGCCGCTACGAGAACGGCAAGCCCACCCAGTACGCCGCCCTCGGCCTACCCGCCGGCCCGGCCTCCGCACTCGAAGAACCACTGTCCCCCTTGGATTTCGGCGTCCTCGCCGCCTACGGCGCCAACGGCGCGACCGAGACCAAGCTGCGCTCCGCCTTCGGCAACACCCACTCCTTCGCCAACCTGACCTATCTCCCGTCGGGCGGAATCCGCCAGGTGCGCAAGACGATGCCGCTGATCGATCACGATCACGTGCTCTACTTCCGCGGTCCCGCCGCCGACTGAACACGCGACCGCGCAGCGCGCCAACAGAATTCGAGTAGTTCCCTACTCACGCGTAGCCCCCTGCCCCGGACATACGGTCGATGCATCGTCACAGTTCATCGACCCAGTTCAGGAGGTCTCCAGCCAGCCCACTGCACGACCCGAGAACCAGGTCGGACGCAGCGGGCGCGGGTGTAAGGAACGACGTCGCCGATCCAGCGCCAGCGCTGGGACTCGCACTACGGCGGATCGCCCACGGGCCCCCGGCCCGCGGCGTCGGCACGCATCGCTTCCTCGCCGCGCAGCGTCAGCACACCGAATTCTCGGATGCCACGATCCATCTTTCGTCACACGGGCAATGCCGCCCGGATCCCGCCCGCGTCAACGTCAGCCGCGGACAGCAGTCGCCCTGGCGCGGGATCGATGTGACCGAAACACGCACCCCCGAAACGAGGGGTTCGGGGGTGCGTGAAAGTGTAAGCGCGAGTTGCTATTCCGGACGCAACGTCAGAATGCGCGGACCGTCCTCGGTCACCGCGACCGTGTGCTCCCAATGCGCGGAGCGGGAACCGTCCAGGGTGACGACGGTCCAGTCATCGGAAAGCACCTTCGATTGTGTGGTGCCGAGAGTGAGCATGGGTTCGATGGCGAGCACCGAGCCCACCACCAGCTTCGGGCCCTTGCCCGGCGCGCCCTCGTTCGCCAGGAACGGGTCCATATGCATTTCGCGGCCGATAGCGTGGCCGCCGTAACCGTCGACAATGCCGTAGGAACGGCCATGCAGCTGCTCGGCGGCGCGGGTGCCGAGCTCGATGGCATGCGAGACATCGGTCAACCGGTTACCCGGCACCATGGCCTCGATACCGGCCTCCATCGACAGCTTGGTGGCCTCACTCAACAGCCGATCCGCCTCGATAATGGCGCCGACGCCGAACGTCCACGCCGAATCGCCGTGCCAGCCATCGAGAATCGCGCCACAGTCGATCGACACCAGATCACCCTCGGCGAGAATGTCGTCCGCGTTCGGGATGCCGTGCACGATCCGGTCGTTCACCGACGAGCAGATCGAACCCGGAAAACCGTGGTAGCCCTTGAACGAGGGCACCGCACCCGCCTCACGGATGACCTGCTCGGCGACCTCGTCCAATTCCAGGGTCGACACCCCCGGCTTGGCGGCCTCGCGCACGGCGACGAGGGCGCGGCCGACCACCGCGCCCGCCGCCGCCATGGCGTCGAGTTCACCGGCGGTGCGAAACGGCACCACCTTCTTGGACTTACGGCCGAAGACCATCAGGTCAGTGCCCCAGCGCCCGTAGTGCGCGGGCGTTCACGTCATCCACCTCGCCGACACCATCGACGGACACGACCAGGCCCTCGTAGTGGTTCAGCAGCGGCTCGGTCTCCTCGCGGTACACGCGGAGCCGATTGCGGATGACGCCCTCGTTGTCGTCGCCGCGGCCACGGGCCAGCATGCGCTCGACCACCGTGTCCTCCGGCACGACGAAGCACAGCACCGCGTCCAGCGTGCTGTTCATGTCGCCGAGGATCTTCGCCAGCGCGTCGGCCTGATCGACCGTGCGCGGGTAGCCGTCGAGGATGAAGCCGTTCGCCGCGTCGGGCTCGTTCACCCGGGCCTCGACCATGCGGTTGGTGACATCGCTGGGCACCAGATCACCGGCGTCCATGTACTTCTGCGCTTCCCGGCCCAGCGAGGTCTGCTGGGAGATGTTGGCACGGAAGAGGTCCCCGGTGGAGATGTGCGGGATGCCGAGCTTGTCCGACAGTAGATCGGCCTGGGTGCCCTTACCGGCACCCGGCGGACCGAGCAGTACAACTCTCACTTGAGGAACCCTTCGTAATTTCGATTCATCAGCTGGGACTCGATCTGCTTCACGGTGTCCAGGCCGACGCTCACCATGATCAGCACCGCGGTGCCGCCGAACGGGAGGTTCTGCGCGCCACCGGAGTTGCCGATGTCCAGGAACAGGTTGGGAAGAACGGCAACGAGGCCGAGGTAGAGCGAACCGGGGAGGGTGATCCGGCTCAACACGAAATTGAGATAGTCGGCGGTCGGCTTACCCGGACGGTATCCGGGAATGAAGCCACCGAACTTCTTCATCTCGTCGGCGCGTTCCTCCGGGTTGAAGGTGATCGCCACATAGAAGTAGGTGAAGAAGACGATAAGGCCGAAGTAGATGCCGATGTACACCGGGTTGCTCGGATTGACCAGATAGGTCTGGATGATCTTCTGCCACCAGTTGGGATTCACGGCGTTCTGCGAACCGGTCAGCTGGGCGACCAGGTTGGGCAGATACAGCAGCGACGACGCGAAGATCACCGGGATGACGCCGGCCTGGTTCACCTTCAGCGGCAGGTAGGTCGAAGAGCCGCCGTACATCTTGCGGCCCACCACGCGCTTGGCGTACTGGACCGGGATCCGGCGCTGACCCTGCTCGACGAAGATCACCGCGGTGATGATGGCCAGAGCGGCCACACACACCAGGCCGAAGGTCAGGCCGCCACGGCTGTCCAGGATGTTCTTGCCCTCGCTCGGGATCCGCGCGGCGATACCGGCGAAGATCAGCAGCGACATGCCGTTACCGACACCGCGCTCGGTGATCTGCTCGCCGAACCACATCACCAGCGCCGCACCGGCGGTCATCACCAGCACGATGATGATCATGCCGAAGATCGAGGTATCGGCGAGGATCGGCTGATTACAGCCCTGGAGCAGCTGATCGCGCGCGGCGAGCGCGACCAGGCCGGTGGCTTGCAGAATCGCCAGCGCGATCGACAGATAGCGCGTGTACTGCGTCATCTTGGTCTGGCCGGATTGGCCTTCCTTGCGCAGTTCCTCGAACCGCGGGATGACGACGGTCAGCAGCTGAATGATGATGCTGGCGGTGATGTAGGGCATGATGCCGATCGCGAAGACCGACAACTGCAGCAGCGCACCACCGGAGAACAGGTTGATGAGCTGGTAGATACCGGCATTATCACCGCCGGAGACCAGGTCGATACATTCCTGTACCGCCTGATAATCCACACCGGGGGACGGCAGCGCGGCACCGAGACGGTACAGCGCGATCAACCCCAGCGTGAAGAGAATCTTCCGCCGTAAGTCCGGAGTCCGGAAGGCCGATACGAAGGCGGAAAGCACAGATCCTCCTGGCGAACGACATGGTCATGCCACGGCTAGAGCCATGACGGGGCTTGGCAGGCAATACGTGAAACTCTAACAGTGGCACTGGACGAGCTCGCGACTCGTCCAGTGCCACATGTCTTATTGCAGAGTACCGTCAGCCCAGTTCGGTGACAGTGCCACCGGCCGCGGTGATCTTCTCCTTGGCAGATCCGGTCACCTTGTCGGCAGTCACCTGGACTGCCACGCCGATCTCACCATCGCCGAGAACCTTCACCAGCTGGTTCTTGCGAACCGCGCCGGCAGCCACCAACTCGGCCTTGCCGACCACGCCACCCTGCGGGAACAGCTTGGCGATAGCCGAGACATTGACGACCTGGTATTCGACCCGGTTCCGGTTCGTGAAGCCCTTGAGCTTGGGCAGCCGCATGTGCAGCGGCATCTGCCCACCCTCGAAGGCGGCCGGAACGTTCTTGCGCGCCTTGGTGCCCTTGGTACCACGGCCCGCGGTCTTGCCCTTGGAGCCCTCACCGCGACCCACACGGGTCTTCTCGGTCTTGGCGCCAGGGGCCGGACGCAGGTGATGCAACTTGATTGCGGACATGCTTAGACCTCCTCAACAGTAACGAGGTGGCGCACGACGTTGATCAGCCCGCGGTTCTGGGGGTTGTCCTCCCGCACCACGCTCTGGCGGATCTTGCGCAGGCCGAGCGTGCGAAGGCTCTCCCGCTGGTTCGCCTTGGCGCCGATCGACGACTTGATCTGAGTCACCTTGAGATCGGCCATCACTTACCTCCCGCAGCCAGTGCGCGCGCACGCAGCATGCCCGCAGGGGCAACATCCTCGAGCGGCAGACCACGGCGAGCCGCGACCTCTTCCGGACGCTGCAGCATCTTCAGCGCGGCGACCGTCGCGTGCACGACGTTGATGGCGTTGTCGCTACCCAGCGACTTCGCCAGAATGTCATGGATACCGGCGCATTCCAGCACGGCACGAGCCGCGCCACCGGCGATCACACCGGTACCCGGCGAGGCCGGGCGCAGCATGACGACACCGGCCGCCGCCTCACCCTGAACCGGGTGGGTGATGGTCGAGCCGATCATCGGGACGCGGAAGAAGTTCTTGCGAGCCTCTTCGACACCCTTCTGGATGGCCGCGGGAACTTCCTTGGCCTTGCCGTAGCCGACGCCGACCAGACCGTTGCCGTCACCGACGATCACGAGGGCGGTGAAGCTGAAGCGACGACCACCCTTCACGACCTTGGAGACGCGGTTGATCGCTACGACGCGCTCGAGCTGGTTCTTCTCGGCCGCGTTGTCTCGACGGTCACCGCCGCCGCCACGACGGTCGCGGCCACCGCCACGGTTGTCGCGGTTGTCGCCGCCACCGGCGGCACCATTCTGTCCGGCGGGTCCGTTGCCGCCGTCACGCCTCTGACGTCCGGGCATCAGACGGTCCCTTCGTTCGCGCCGGCTCCGCCGGCCATGTTTTCAGCTGCAGTCATCAGAACTTCAACCCCGCTTCACGCGCGGCATCGGCCAGCGCCGCGATACGGCCGTGGTAGTCGTGACCACCACGGTCGAACACGACGGCCTCGACACCAGCGGCCTTGGCACGGGCGGCGAGCAGCTCGCCGACCTTCTTGCTCTTGGCCGACTTGTCGCCGTCCACCGCACGCACGTCGGCCTCGATGGTCGAGGCGTAGGCGATGGTCTTGCCGACCGAATCGTCCACGAGCTGAGCGTGCAGGTGCCGCGAGGAGCGGTTGACCACCAGGCGCGGACGCTCGGTGGTGCCTGCGACCTTCTTGCGCAGACGGAAGTGACGGCGGGTCTTGGACAGCCGACGCGTGGTCGACACGTCCTTGCCGCGCGGCTTGCGCTTGGCGATCTGGTTTTCGGTTTGCGCCATGATCACTTACCCGTCTTTCCGACCTTGCGGCGAACGACCTCGCCGGCGTAGCGGATGCCCTTGCCCTTGTACGGGTCGGGCTTACGCAGTCCGTGAATGACAGCGGAGATCTGGCCGACCTTCTGCTTGTCGATACCGGACACGGAGAACTTGGTGGGCGATTCCACCGCGAAGGTGATGCCCTCCGGGGCCTCGATCGGCACCGGGTGGCTGTAGCCCAGGGCGAACTCGAGGTTCGAGCCCTTGGCGGCCACACGGTAACCGACACCGAAGATTTCCATCTTCTTCTCGTAGCCCTTGGTGACGCCTTCGATCATGTTGGCGACCAGGGTCCGGGTCAGGCCGTGCAGCGCGCGGCTCTGGCGCTGATCGTCCGGACGCACGACCTCGAGCTGGTTGTCCTCACCCTTGGAGATGGTGATCGGCTCGGCGACAACGTGGGACAGGGTGCCCTTGGGACCCTTCACCGACACGTTCTGGCCGTCGATGGTCACCTCGACGCCGGCAGGAACTGCGATGGGCTTCTTACCAATACGCGACATGAGTCCTACCTCCCTTACCAGACGTAGGCGAGGACTTCTCCGCCCACGCCCTGCTGCTTGGCCTGTCGGTCGGTCAGCAGGCCGGTCGACGTGGAGATGATCGCCACGCCGAGGCCGCCCAGGACCTTGGGCAGGTTGGTGGACTTCGCGTACACACGCAGACCCGGCTTGGAGACGCGGCGCACACCCTGCAGGGAGCGCTCACGGCTCGGGCCGTACTTGAGGTCGACGATCAGGGTCTTGCCGACCTGCGCGTCCTCGGTCCGGTAGTCGGCGATGTAGCCCTCGCGCTTGAGGATCTCGGCGATGTTCGCCTTGAGCTTCGAGTGCGGAGCCTTCACCTGATCGTGGTACGCCGAGTTGGCGTTGCGCAGACGTGTCAGAAAGTCTGCGATCGGATCAGTCATGGTCATGATTCGACCTAGACACCTTTCTCGCTACGGTTCCCATACAGCACCGGTGCGCGATGCACGCCGATCGTGGGCCTACAGCAATTCGGATGGTCCGGTGCGACACTTGCCGCCCGGAGGAGTCGCTGGCGCTGGGCATGGGGGTGCCCAGGCAACCGGTCTAGTGTAGACAGCCCCGCGACCAGGACAAAATCGGGGTCAGGCGGAATTCTCGTGGGAACCGGCGGCACCACGGCTGCGTCGAAGAACAGTGACGGGCCGACCCGCCCGTCACCGACTCGAAAGTTTGGAGTGTCACCATGATTCGCGCTGCCGGATCGGGCCTCGCCGCCCTTGCCGCGTTCGCCACCATCGCTACCGTCTCGACCGGCGTCGCCGGGGCCGAACCCAAGCCCACCGTCTCGTCCGAGCAGTGCATCAAAGGCGGCGGCCAAGCCTTTGTCATCAGCGGTGAGTGCGTCGACGGCAAATACGACGGCTCGCTCATCAGCCCCCGGCGCTGATATGAGCAGGTACTCGACCTTCACGAAATACGCCGTCACCGGCGCGTTCGCCATGACAGCCTGGGCCGTACCGGCCACGACCGCCACGGCCGCCTCCTGCTTCGCCTCACCGAAGGACGGCAGCTGCATCGCCCTCCCAACGGAGGTGAGCTGGAACGAGTGCGAGACCGTCCGGCACGCCGCGGCCGGCTGGTACTGCCGGGAAGTAGCACCTGGGCGCTTCAGCCTGACGCCGACCAATTAACGCAGATCAGGGACCCGAGCCGCACAGCTCGGGTCCCTGATTACCCATCAATTGCGCAACCAGCTCGAGTGAATCCGAGACGAACTCTCCTCCACCAGCTGGTATCCCCTCTGCTACGCCATGATCTCGGCACAACGCCGAGCAGCTTCCTCGTCGCCGACCCGTTTGCGATAGCCGTCTCGGTCCCATTTGGTGAAGCTGGTCATGCTCTTGCTCCTCGACTCGGCGACGTGAATCAGTCCGCAGAGCCTCTCGGCACCACCCACTCCACGGGCTGTCCGGTAACCTCCGCGATCGTGTCGAAGTTTCCGTCGTAATGCAGCACTGTGAGGTTGTGGCGTTCCGCCGTAGCCGCGATCAATAGATCGGGAATCGGCACCGACCGGTGTTTGGATTTCTGCGCGAGGTGGCCTTGCACCTCGATGGCTCGAACCAGCGCCTCGTCCGTGACCGGAAACCACTCGAAACTCTCACGGTCCGTGCGAATTCGGTGTGCTCGGTGCCGTTACGGGCACTGTAGAGGAGTTCGAGGTCGATGATCCCGCACGTACCGACCAGCCCGCGAATGATCGCGTTCTGCAACACCAGGTTGACCGCCGGTCTGTCGGCACGTGCCCAAGCGCTCTTGTCCACCAGGAAGCGGGCTACCGCCATGCCTCGGCCATGACATTGCGGTCACCGAGATCCGGGAGTGCGCCAGCCGCCAGCCGTTGCAGATGACTGATCTGACGTTCGCGCAGGACGATCTGCCGAAGGGCCTCGTTGACCGTGGCTTTCTTGGTAGTTGTACCGAGAATCGCCGCCGCGGCAGCCAGCAGCTCCTGGTCCAACTCGATCTGCGTAGTGGTTCCCATGGCGCCTCCCTTGTACATATTCAGAGTACGCGGTGTACAAGGAATTCTTCTGTCTGTATCCACGCCCACTATTCGTAGCGGGAGAGGACGTGGCTTGGTCACCATCGTGAACGCAGAACAGGGACCCGAGCTGGATGGCTCAGGTCCCTGCTTCTGTATGTACTACCGATGCGCGCTCACGAGGAGCGCGGGCTCACCAGGAGCTCTTGTGCACGCCCGGGAGCTCGCCCTTGTGGGCCATCTCGCGCAGGCAGACACGGCACAGGCCGAACTTGCGGTACACCGCGTGCGGACGACCGCACTTCTGGCAGCGCGTGTACGCGCGAACCGCGAACTTCGGCTTGGCGTTGGCCTTGTTGACCAGTGCTTTCTTAGCCATGTGCTCAGTTCTCCTTGAACGGGAAGCCGAGGTGCTTGAGCAGCGCGCGGCCTTCTTCGTTGTTGGTCGCGGTGGTGACCACGGTGATGTCCATACCGCGCGGGCGGTCGATGGAGTCCACGTCGATCTCGTGGAACATCGACTGCTCGCTCAGGCCGAACGTGTAGTTGCCGTTGCCGTCGAACTGCTTCGGCGACAGGCCGCGGAAGTCGCGGATACGGGGCAGCGCGATGGAGACCAGGCGATCCAGGAACTCCCACATGCGATCGCCACGCAGGGTGACCTTCGCACCGATGGGCATGCCCTCACGCAGCTTGAACTGCGCGATCGACTTGGTCGCCTTGCGGATCTCCGGCTTCTGACCGGTGATCAGCTCCAGGTCGCGGACGGCGCCGTTGATCAGCTTCGCGTCACGGGCGGCGTCACCGACACCCATGTTCACGACAACCTTCACCACGCCCGGGATCTGCATCACGTTGGCGTAGTCGAACTCGGTGTTCAGCGCGTCCTTGATCTCGGCGCGGTAGCGCGCCTTCAGACGAGGCTGGTTCTCAGTGGAGGTCATGTCAGATGTCCTTCCCGTTCTTACGGGAGATCCGGACCCGCTTGCCGCTCTCCTCATCGGTGCGGTAACCGACGCGAGTGGGGTTGCCATCCGAATCCACGACCATCACGTTGGAGACCTGGATCGGGGCTTCCTGGGTCACGATGCCGCCCGAGGAGGCGCCGCGCTGGTTGGCGGAGTTCGCGACGTGCTTCTTGATCCGGTTCACGCCCTCGACCAGGACCTTGCCGGTCGCGGGGTAGGCCTGAATGACCTTGCCCTTCGCGCCCTTGTCCTTACCCGAGATGACGAGAACGGTGTCACCCTTGTGCACCTTCATGTCAGAGCACCTCCGGAGCCAGCGAGACGATCTTCATGAACTTCTTGTCGCGCAGCTCGCGGCCGACCGGGCCGAAGATACGAGTACCGCGCGGATCGTTGTCCGCCTTGATGAGAACGGCGGCGTTCTCATCGAACTTGATGTACGAGCCATCCGGACGGCGGCGCTCCTTGACGGTGCGCACGACGACAGCCTTGACGACGTCGCCCTTCTTCACATTGCCGCCAGGGACAGCGTCCTTGACAGTGGCGACGATCACGTCGCCGATACCGGCATAGCGGCGCGACGAGCCACCGAGCACGCGGATGCAAAGGATTTCCTTCGCTCCCGTGTTGTCGGCGACGCGCAAGCGCGACTCCTGCTGAATCACTTCAGCCTCCTTGACCTGGACGTATAAGCACGCCGGATTGCCGACCCGACGGGCATGGTCATGTGCCATTCGAACGCGCGCCTGCCAGCGGTTTTCTCGGTCCGAGCAAGCAAACTCGGGCCCAACTACTGGGGGTTCGCGGCCGAATCGCGGGCATAGCTCCCGCAGGCAACCGGTCTAGTGTATGGGAAAGCCCAGGTCGTTCCCAAATCGGGTACGGACGCGCCGCCCCGGGTAGCCTCGGTCCGAGCATTTGCCATCGGGGTCGTGGTTTCGATCACGCTCAGCGGGGAGAGGAATCTCGTGACATCACCTGGTCGCCTGGACCGTCGTGCCTTCTTGGTCGCTCTGGGCGTCGCGGCGCCCGCCGCGTTGCTGCTGACATCGTGTTCCAAGGATGCCGAGCCGAAGCTCACCGGAGTCGACCTGAGCGGCGCCGACCAGGCGATTCGACCCCAGGACGATCTGTATCGGCACGTCAACGGCAAGTGGTTGCGCGAGTACCAGATCCCCGCGAACAAGACCAGGGTCGGCGCGATCAGCGACGCCGGTGACCGCACGAGCGAACAGTTGCGCGCGATCATCGAGGACATCAAGGATCCGGAGCCGGGCTCCGAGGCGCAGCAGATCCGCGATCTCTACGACGCCCGGATGGACCTCGACGAGATCGAACGGCTCGGCATGAGCCCGATGGCCGGCCTGTACGCGAAGATCGACGGCGCGACCACGAAGGCCGAACTGGCCCGGGTGATGGCGGAACTGCCGATCGGCGGGCTGATCGGCCTGGGGCTCACCATCGATCGCAGGGATTCCACGGCCTATCTCCCCTCGGTCGGACAGTCCGGGCTCATGCTCGAAGAGCAGTACTACCGCAAACCGGAGTTCGCGCCCCAGCTCGCGGGTTTGAAAATCTATCTGGAGAAACTCGCCGCGGGCGCGGGCTTCCCCGATCCGCCGGGCTTCGCCCAGCGGATCCTGGACCTGGAGACCCGGATCGCGGCCGCGCACTGGGACAGCGTCCGGTTGCGCAATCGCGACGCGACCTTCAACCTCATGAGCTGGAACGAGATGACAGCTCTCGCACCGCAATTCGAGTGGGATCCGTGGTTGTCCGGGATGACGGGCCGGCCGCGGGCACTGTTCGACCAGATCGTGGTGGGCCAGCCCTCCTTCATCACGGCCGCCGGCCAGATCTGGGCCGAGGTCGATATCGCCGTCTGGCGTGAGTACCTCCGCGCGCACGTGACCGAGGCGTACGGGCGCTTCCTGCCCAAGGCGATCGCCGATGCCCGGTTCGATTTCGTCGGCAAGGTGCTCGGCGGCATCGAGGAGCGCCCGGAGCTGTGGAAGTCGGCGCTCGGGGTGGTCAACGAGAATCTCGGCGAGCAGCTCGGGAAACTCTATGTGGAACAGCACTTCCCGCCGGAGGCGAAGGACAAGGTGCGGGCGATGGTCGCCGATCTGACCGCCGCCTACCGGGAGAACTTCACCAACTCGTCCTGGATGTCGCCGCCGACCCGGCAGGCCGCGCTGGCCAAGCTCGACAAGATCACCACCAAGATCGGCTATCCGGATCAGTGGGTCGACTATTCGAAGCTGACGATCACCCGGGGCAAACTGATCGAATCGCTGATCGCGGTCAACGATTTCGAGTCGAAGCGGGCCTTCGCGCGTCTCGGTGAGCCGGTCGACAAGGCCGAATGGTCGATGGCGCCGCAGACCGTGAACGCCTACTACTCCGCGACGAACAATGAGATCGTCTTCCCCGCCGCCTATCTGCAGCCGCCTTTCTTCGACCGCAACGCCACCGCGGCGGTGAACTACGGTGCCGTCGGCGCGACGATCGGCCACGAGATCGGGCATGGTTTCGACGATCAGGGCTCCAAGTACGACGGCGACGGCAATCGCCGGGACTGGTGGGCGCCGGAGGATCTGGCCGCCTTCCAGGCCAAGACCGAACAGATCGTGGCGCAGTTCGACGGATTGGTGCCCGAGGGCATGGATTCGCAATACACGGTCAACGGCGAGCTCACGGTCGGTGAGAACCTCGCCGACCTGCGCGGATTGCAGATCGCCCTGGACGCCTACCGGCGCGCGGCCGAGCGCGACGGCGTCACACCGGACTACCGCGAGATGTTCCTGGCCAATGCTCTCGCCTGGCGCGAGAAGCAGACCCGCGAATCCATGATCGACCGCCTCCAGGACAGCCACTCCCCCAACGAGTTCCGTTGCAACCAGACGGTCCGGAATATCGCCGAGTTCTACACTACCTTCGAGGTCAAAGAGTCCGACAAACTGTTTCTCCGCCCCGAGGATCGCGTCACGCTCTGAATCGAGGACTGATGACCGGTCAGCACCAGGACAGGAACAACATCATGAGCGTTCGTTTTTCTCGTCGGTTGCGCGCGATCGCCGTTCCGCTGGTTGTTCTCGCGTTGGTCGCTGCCGGCTGTGGCGGGGACACGGAGGTGAAGACCGGTTCCGGTGCGATCGGCAAAACCAACGACATCAATCCGAAAAGCCGTGACGAGGTCCGCGACGGCGGGAACTTCCGCCTGAGCGTCACCCATTTTCCATCGACGTTCAACCCACATCATGTCGACTCCGACGGCGAGGGCGTCGAAATGCAGGGCTGGACACTGCCTCGCACGGCGAAGTCCGATGTGGCCGGCGAAATCACCTTCGACAAAGACTTCTTCAGCGATATCCAGCTCACCAACAGCGATCCACAGCAGGTCACCTACACCATCAACCCGGAAGCGGTGTGGTCCGATGGCAGCCCCATCACCTGGGAGGATCTGCGCAGCCAGGCCGAGGCGCTGAGCGGCCGCAATCCGGAATTCCAAGTCTCGGCCACTCAGGGCTACAGCCGGCTCGAGAAAGTCGAGCGCGGGGCGGACGACCGCCAGGCGATCGTCACCTTCGCGAAGCATTACGCGGAGTGGCGCGGCCTGTTCGACCCCTTGGTCCCCAAGGAATTGACCGCGACGCCGCAGGCGTTCAGTGATCTCGCCCGCAATGAGCCGACTAAGTCGGCGGGCCCCTTCATCATCACCTCCGTCGATCGCGGCGCACAGCGAATCGTGCTGAGCCGCAACCCGAAATGGTGGGGCGAGACCCCGAAGCTCGACACCGTGACCTACAGCGTGCTGGACCACTCGGCCATGCTCACCGCATTGCAGAACGACGAACTCGACGCCGTCGACCTCAGCGGGATCGAGGCTGTGAAGACCGCCACCAACTCACCCGGCATCGCGGTGCGGCGCGCCGCGCGGCTCTACAACTCGCACTTCACCTTCAACGGCGCGCCCGGGTCGATTCTCGAGGATCCGCGGATGCGGGTCGCCATCTCCAAGGCGCTGGATCGGCAGAGCATGGTGACCACGACCCAACTGGGCATCGTGGAGAACCCGAAACCGGTCAACAATCACATCTATCTCGACGGCCAGAAGGGCTACCAGGACAATTCCGCGATCGTCGCCTTCGACCCCGCGGCCGCCGCGCGCATGCTCGATGAGCTGGGCTGGAAACTCAACGGCGAGTACCGGGAGAAGGACGGCCGCCAACTGGTGCTGCGCGATGTGATGTACCAGCAGGACACCTGGATTCAGATCGCCACGATCGCCCAGCAGAACCTCAAGGCGATCGGTGTGAAGCTGCTCATCGAACCGCACGCGGGTAATGGCCTGTTCACCGACATCATCGATCCCGGCAATTTCGAGATCACCCAGTTCAGCTGGTCGCGCAGCATCTTCCCACTGGGTGCGCTGCCGCAGATCTACGCCTACGATCCGGCCAACAGCCTGAGCAACAAGGGCCGGGTCGGCTCGCCCGAGCTGAATGCCCTGATCGAAGAGGTGATTTCGGAGCTCGATCCGGCCAAGGCGATCGAGCTGGCCAACCGGGCCGACAAAATGATCTTCGAGCTCGGGCATTCGCTGCCGATCTCGCAGTCGCCCGGAAATGTCGCGGTGCGCGCCACGCTGGCGAACTACGGCGCGTTCGGGCTCAGTTCCGCCGAGTACACCGATATCGGCTTCGTCGAGTAAACGCTATTCGGCGCTGCGGTCACGTATCGAGGACCACACATCGGCCAGCGCGAACAGATCACGGAGTTCCGTGTCGCGGTCGGCGCGGGTGTTCTCGACGACCGCGAGCGACGTGGTCGGCGCGATGCCCGCGGCCCGGGCCCGGGCCGCCTGGGCGAGCTGGCGGGCATAGTCGCTCGCGCCGGGCTCTGCGACGGGCAGGTAGGGCCGTAACCGCACCAGGGCGTCGCGAATTTCGACGGTCATGCGATACAGGCGGAGTTCGGAGTCGGGGTGCTGGTCGGGGCCGAGGACTACTTCGGGGACGGCGGTGGTGAGGTCGGACCAGAGTGGGTGCAGGCGGCGGCAGGCGCGGCCGGGGGCGTCCCAGCCGGTGCGGGTCAGCAGGGCGCGAGCCAAGGGAATGGTCAGGACCGCGGTGATGACCCCGAGGGTGAGGAAGGACGCGCCGATCCAGGCGCCGGAGATGTCGCGGGGGCCCTGTCCGCCGGGGATGCCGGGGACCGCGATGATGCCGAGCATGCCGCAGGCGCCGAGCGGCGCGGCGATCGCGCTGTAGCCGCAGACCAGGAACAGGGCGGCGTAAGCGAGTCGCTGGCGGGTGGTGCGGGAGCGGGAGCGTACATCGCGCAGCGCGGCCACCGCCACCACCCCGGCGACCACGCCGAGGGCCAGATTGCCCAGTGACCACAGGATTCCGATCAGCTGGGCGTCGTCCGGGAAAGCAAGTACGCAGACCAGGGTCGCCAGGGAGATCAGCGCGGCGACCGCGTCGTATCGGCGCTGCCGCTGCCAGACCCGCCGAGGTTCCGCACCGGCGAAGAGCATCCCCACCCCGACCAGGTTGGCTACGGCCAGCACCCCCACCGCCAGATACAGCTGGTGCCCGAGCACCTCCGCGCCGCTCGCGGCGACCGCGCCCCAGAGCAGCATCCCGCCGAGGTTCCAGGTGAACGCGCGGTTGAGCAGCCGATCCGAATTGAGCTCGTTGACCAGCCACCACCGCCCCGCCAGCACGACGGCCAGAAAGACAGCCGTCGCCACGAAGAGCGGGGTGGGCATGGGAGCTCCCTGCAAAATAGGTTAGCCTTGGCTGACTAAGCGAAAGAGGTTTCGGCGATGAGGTCTGTACGAGCGTCTCACGGATGGGCGCGGGCGGCACTGGCCGCCCTGGTGGGTGCGCTGGTATTGAGTGTGGCGGCATGCGGCTCCGGCGAGGAGAACGCCGCGGTGGGCGAACCGATCACCATCGCCCACGTCAGGGGCGAGACCACGATCACCGGCACCCCGAAACGGGTTGTCGCACTGGGTAACCAGTGGCTGGATACGGCGCTGGCGCTGGGCGTCCAGCCGGTCGGCTACATCGACAACATCGCGGTCATGGGCAAGGGCGCGCCGCCGTGGCAGCCGAAGCTGGACGAATCGGTCAAGGCGCTGAACACCACCGGCAATATCGCCGAGCAGGTCGCGGCACTGGAACCGGACCTGATCCTGGCCGACTCCTTCATCGCCGACCAGAAGAACTACGACGAATTCTCCAAGATCGCCCCGACCCTGCCGGGCCTGAGCCAGGAGATCGTCACCCCCTGGCAGGACCTGGTGACAACGCTGGGCAAGGTACTGCGCAAGCCGGATGCGGCCGCCGCGATCATCCAGGGAGTCGACGCCGAGGTCGCCGCGCTGATCAGCGCCAATCCCGGCCTGAAGGGCAAGACCTTCGCCAGCACCTTCCTCTTCAACGCCAGCCAGCTCATGGTGCTGACCGATCCGAAAGACGGTTCCGCCAAGCTCTTCGACCAGCTCGGCCTCGGCATTCCGCAGAGTCTCATGGACCTGCCCGCGACCCAGGGCCGGGTGGCCCTGTCCCCCGAACGCGTCGATGAACTGACCGCCGACCTGCTGCTGGCCGGCGCCGCAGCCGGCATGGACGAGAAGTACCGCCAGCTGCCGGGGTACTCGGAGCTGCCCGCCGTGCGCAAGAACGCCGTGGTGTTCATGAACATGACCGAGATCAGCGCCGTGAATCAGCCGACCGCCCTGTCGATTCCGTTCGTCCTGGACAAGCTGGCGCCCGCGCTGGCCAACGCCGCGAAGTAGGAGCTCCACCCGATGTCCGCCCTGGTCTACCCCGAGCAGACCCGATTCGCGCTGCGCGAAGGGGTCACCTGTGTCACCGTTCCGACCGGGGCGGTGCTGCTGAATCCGCCGCACAACGAGAAGCTGACCGGCCTCGGCGCGGCGCAGGTGCAGGCTCTGAAGTCGCTGAACCAGGGACCGGCCACCCTGTCGGAGATGACGGTCGAGGACGGCGTCGGGGAACTGCTGGATCGGCTGACCGACGGCGGCTGGCTCGCGGTGACGGTGCGCGACGGCGGCCGCGATCTGTACACCATCCGCCCGTTCGCCCAGGCGCCCGCCCGGCCCGCCCACGTGCGCACCTGGTCCGCGACGCTGTCCAAATTCGCGGTGGTGCACCGTGATTCGGAGGGCTTCGTGCTGGAGCATCCGCTGGCCTGGTGTGATCTGCGCATCCACGACCCGCGCCTGCTGGCCCTGCTGGACGGTACCGGCGCGGCCGATATCGATCTGCCGTACTCGATCAAGAATCAGCTCACCGAGGACCTGCTGTGGTGCGGCTTCTTCGTCGCCGACCCCGAGGACGAGGACCGCGAGTTCCGCACCCGCAGCTGGAGCGCGCCGGATCTGTGGTTCCACCGCCGCAGCACCCTGGGCCCGCGCACCATCACCTGGGAGCATTTCGGGCCGACCAAATGGGCGAAGGGGACCTTCCCGCAGCCGCCCGCGCGTAAGACCGCCTACCCGGGTGCGCCGATCGCGCTGCCGGTGCCGGACCTGACCGCCCTGCGCGCGCAGGACCCGACGCTCACGGCGGTGCTCGAAGATCGCTACTCCTGCCGGGCTTTCGACGACAACGCCCCGATCACGGCCGCCGAATTGGCCGAGCTGCTGTACCGCGCGGCGCGCACCCGCGAGGTGAAACCGGTCGGCGACGACGAGGAATTGCTTTCCCGCCCTTACCCTTCCGGTGGCGGGGTGTACGAGCTGGAGGTCTACCCGATCGTCCGGCACGCCGACGGCGTCCCCGCGGGCATGTACCACTACGACTCGTTCGAGCACGCGCTGCGCCCGGTCGCCGACTTGGATTCGCCTGCGGTGCAACGTCTCCTGAAGTCGACCTCGGCGACTCTGGCCGACGGCGCGCTCCCCCAGGTGGTCCTGGTTCTCGCCGCCCGCTCCGGCCGCGTCATGTGGACCTATGAGCAGGTCTCCTACGCCTCCATGCTCAAACACGTCGGCGTGCTCATGCAGACCATCTACCTGGCCGGCACCGCCATGGAACTCGGCGTCTGCGCACAGGGATTCAGCGATACCGCCGCGTTCGTCACCGCCGCGGGCGTGGATGAGCTGGAGGAGTGCAATGTGGGCAGCGTCATTGTCGGACGGCCGGCTCCGCGGGGCTGAGCCCGGGCCAGGTCCGAGCCAGCCGTAGCAGCTGATCCAGTTCGGCCGCCCGATCCAACGATGGCGCGAGCAGGTGCTCACGGCGCAGCTTGGTGAGCGCGTCCCGGATCTCCACCGTCATGCGATACAGCCGCAATTCCGGTTCGAGCACAGTGTGTTCGGGGTCGGCCAGCACCACTTCGGGCACCGCGGTGGTGAGATCACGCCACAGCGGTCGCAGGGTGCGAATCGCGCGCCCCGGACGATCCAACCCCGCCCGGGCCAGCACCGCGATAACCAGCGGTATGGCAATCAGCAGGGTGAGAATCACCAGGGCGGCGAAGGACAACCCGGTCCACAGCGGCCCGGCCATTCGCAGCGCGCCGCCGGTGACCATCCGGATCAGCGCCGCCACGCTGAACACCGCCCAGTACCCGGCAAGCAGCAATACCCCCGAGTAGGCCAACCGTTCCAACGGCCGCTTCGGCGCGCCGCGCAATTCGTGAATACACGCCCAAGCCACCCGGATCACGGTCACCGCGAGTGGTACCAGCGAGAGGTTCCAGAGGATGGTCATCGTATCGATCGCGAACGCTCGATCCAGTGGCGGCGCGCCTCCGACCAGAATGACCGATCCCAGTACGCCGAGCGCGTCGTAGGTCGGCTGGCGCCGCCGGGCCGCGATTTCGTTCCCGAGGTGCAGCAGCACGCCGAATCCGTGTAGTCGCGCATAGGTCATGAATCCGCACGCCAGGTACAGCCGTGCGGCCGTATCCGGTGCGCCGGCCGCGACGGCGAGCGTGAACAGTGCGATCCCCACGGTCTGCCACACCATCGCCACGTTGACCTGGCGTTCGAACAGACTGGCTCGCAGCAGCAGGCATCGGCCCACCGTCACCACCGTGAGCAGCAGGCCGACGCTCGCCAGCAGGAGCGGCGACATCGCGATCATCACGATCGGCTCTGGATGTATCCGGCTGCGGTGGCGGCGAATTCAGGTTTCATCGGGTCGAACCTAGCGCGCGCGGACTAAGAGCGGGGCCGTTGTGGTCCGGCCGCGCCACCGGCCGGACCACATCGGGCCTATTCCTTGATGCCGACGAAGACCCGCTGATCGAGGATGGCCAGCGGATGACCGGGGTCCGGCAGCACCAGGGCGGGGGTGAGCGCGGCGCGGGTCAGTTCGGACCGCCATTCGGTTTCGGTGAGGAAGATGCGGTCGGTGCCCGCGCGGACATCGGTCAGTCCGGCGTGCGGGGCGCCGTCCTGCGGCGACATCAGCAAGTGCACGGACGTGAGCATTTCGCAATGGGCGTGGCAGGTTTCGATGACCACCACCGCACCGCCCGGTTCGAGCAGATCGTGCAACTGACGCAGGGTGACACCGATATCGTGCGCGTTGTGCAGCACATTGGCCGCGATCACGATGTCGTAGCGCGGCTGGGCCGGCAGATCCGTGTTCATGTCCACCAGCGCGAAACGCATCCACGGATAGTCGGCGAAGCGCTGGCGCGCGGCGTCGAGAAAGAAGGTGGAGACGTCGGTGAAGTGGTACTCGACCGGGAGCCCGGCCACCGCGGCCGTGACATTGTCGGTGGTGCCGCCGATGCCCGCGCCGAGCTCGAGGATCCGGATCGGTGATCGTGCATCGCCCAACCGCCCGACCAGGTCGGCGACGGCCTGACCGGCCGCCAGGTTCAGGTAGCGGCTGATCGTGTTCTCCCGGTATGCGGCTTCCGCGGTGAGCATGTCGCCGTCGGGGAACAGCAACTCCTGCAAGCGCATTCGATCCTGCACCAGCTCGGTCAGGTGGAGGTCGGAGGCGGTGAGGAACTGGGCCGACGCCGGAGCGTAACCGAGGTCGGCACAGACCTGGAACAGGTCCTGGCGTTCCGGTGCGGGGACCGCCGCCCGGAGCCGGTAGCCGTGCTCGCCGGAGTGCTCGAGGCAGCCCGCCTCGGCGAGTGCCAGCAGCCATTGCCGCAACAGCCACCGATGCCGTGGCGCGAACTCCATCCGGGCCGCGATCTCGTCGATCGTCCGGAATTCGGTGCTCGACAGCGCGGGGGAAAGGGTTTCCAGCATGGCGCGCAGGCCGAACAGGTCCATATCGGCTCGCGCGGAATGGAATCGGTCCAGGTCGAGCGCCTCGGGTACGGCGCCCTCGGCGACGATCCGGGCCCGATCGACGAAATCGGTGGCCGCAGGCGCCCGGGGCGGGGCAACGGCAGCCGCGCGAGGTGCGCCGGAGGCGGCCGATACGGTGCGCTCCGGTGCGGCGGTTCCCGCGGACGCCTCGATCACCCGGATCAGGTCGTCGGCGGAGGCCCCGCCGATGAGGTCGCCTACCGGCAGGTCACAACCGAATTCGGCCGCCGCCCGCCGCCGGAGTTCCAGCGCCTGTAGGGAATCGAGCCCGAGGGCCACCAAAGATCTTGTGCGGTCGATGCTTTCGGCGTCGTCCAGGCCGATGATCTCGGCGAGCAGGTGAGCGATCCGCCGCGGCACCTCGATACCAGCGGCCGCAACCGTTGGCGGGGCCGCCGGGACCGGCACAGCGGCCGGTGTTTCGAGCTCGGACAGCAGCGGGCCGTAGCCGAACGCGCCGAGCACCCCGCGTCCACGCTCCCAGTCGAAGGACGCCACGATGGCATCCCGCCGCAACCCGCCCAGGCCGAGCGCGAGGGCGTCGGCCGAACTCATCGGCAGGTAGCCCAGCTCGGCGAGTCTGGTGAGATCCGAAGCGCCGCCCTGGCTCTGGTGCACCGCCCACTGCCCCCACTGCACCGAGACGCAGTGCAGGCCGTCCGCGCGATAGTTGCGCGCGAGCGCGTCGAGCATGCGATTGGCCGCCGTGTACACCGTGGTGCCGCGACCGCCGAGCGTCGCCGCCAGCGACGAGCACAGCAGTACCTGGCAATCCTGGCTTCGGGCAATCGAATCGAGGACATGGCGCAGGCCGGTGATCTTGCCGCGCAGCGCTCGCGCCACCCGATCGGGGGTGAGCTGTTCGAGTTCGGTGTGCGCGATGGCCGAATTGTCCGCCGCCGCATGGATGATCCGATCCACCGGAGTTTCCCGGAGCCGCCCGGCGAGTTGCCCGACGGCCGCCGGATCGGCGATATCGCAGGACACTACTTGAATATCCGTGGCTCCCAGACCCCGGATCCGGCGCAGCCGGTCGGCGACGGCCGGGGTCTCCCCCGAGCGACTGACCAGCGTCACCCGCCGCGCCCCGGCCCGCACGGCATGCGCGCAGAACTCCAGCCCGAGCACGCCTGTCCCACCGGTGATCAGCAGATGATCCGGCACGGTCGGACCAGTGAGTTCGGCCCGATCGCCCGGTGTCAACCGCTTGGCGTACACGGTGCCGTCCCGCAGCGCCAGTTCGGATTCCCCGGCGGTGTGCAGGGCCGAGACCATGGCGGGCACGGACTCCGGTCCCGTCTGGTCCGGCGCCAGATCGAGATGACGGAACGCGACCCCGGGATAACCCGTACCCATGGACCGGAATCCGGCCGCGATTGCGGCAGCGGCCGGGTCCGGTGCGCGATCCTCATCCAGCACGGCCGCACCGCCGACGGTGACCAGCCAGATCTCGCTCACCCGGGCGGTGGGCTCACGCCACCAGGTCCGTGCCCCGAAGAAGTCCGCGACCGCGTCGACTGGATCGGCGTCGCGCGACTCGGGCAGCAGTACGACGAGGGTATCGATCTCGGCGTCGTCCTCGACCGGTACCGCGACCAGCCCCTGATCCCGCGCGTGCGTGTACAGCGCGGCTGCGAGTTCCCCCGCCGCGCCGGTGTGATCGACCACACCGATGGCGCGCGGCGGCGTCATGGATCGACGCGACAGCCTGGTCCACTGCTCGACGATCAGCTGGGCGGGCGCGGTCGTGGACTCCGCGGGCTGTTCGAGTACGACCGCGGGCGCCACTGCGCCCGGGCGACCGGTGTAGTCGTGCGCGAGCCACAGCGGGGTCCGCTGCATCCTGGTGTTGGGGAAATCGGTGAGTGGAAGACGCGTGGGCGCATCGGTGTCGACGCGCAGGCGCTGCCACGGGTAGTCGATGTCGTTGACCGCCAGCGCGGCCAGGTTCCGAGTGAATTCGCCGAGGTCGGCGGCGTCGCGGGTGCCGCTGCCCAGCACCGAGCCGACCCGGTCGGCGGCGAATTCGGCGAGGCTCTCGGTCACGGCGAGTTGCAGCGTGGGATGTTCGGCGAGTTCGACGAAGGTGTCCACGTCGCGCGCCACGGCCGCCGCCACCGCCCGATCGAAGCGGACGGTATTGCGCAGGTTCCAGAACCAGTAGTCGTGCAGCGGCAGGTCCGGGGTGACCACGTTGCCGAGTGTGCCACCGATACAGGCGATTTCGGTGTCCGCGAAGTGGCGGGCAGCCAGGCGACTGTCCGCGGCGTCGCGGATCACATCACGGAATTCGTTGAGCAGACCGGTGTGCGCCGGGTAGCGCACGCGGATCACCCGCGCGAACCGCCCACGGGCAGCGAGCTCGTCGACCAGATTGCCGACCGTCTCCCGGTCGCCGGAGATACCGACCATGCGCGGCGAATTCACCACGGACACTTCGGCCCAGCCCGATTGACGCGCCAGCAGCAGTTCACATTCGTCGCGGTCGGCGGCGGCGACCGCCATCGCATAGGCGTCCGAGGAGATCTTGTCCACGGCCAGCGCCCTGGTGCCGACCACTACGACCGCGTCGGCGAGCGTCATCGCACCGGATACGCAGGCACCGGCGATCTCACCCTGGCTGTGCCCGATCACCGCGTGCGGTTCGACACCGAAGGACCGCCACATCGCGGCGAGCGCGACCATCTGGGTGAACAGCGCGGGCTGCACGATCGCCGCGTGGTCATCGGCTTCGGCAGCGGAGTCGAGTAGATACGGCAGCGGCGAGAAGCCGAACTGCTCGGTGAACAGCTCGGCACAGCGATCGGCCGCGTCCCGGTAGGCGGGCACCCGGTCGTAGTAGAGGCGTCCCATTCCGGGACGCTGGCCGCCCTGTCCGGGCAGTACGAATCCGAGCTTGCGCGCGGCGGCGGGGGCGCCCGTACGGACGACCAGTGCGTGCTCGGCGCCACCGGCCACGGCACGCAGCGCCGCGAGCAGTTGGTCTCGATCGGTGACCATCGCCAACGCGCGATGCCGCCGCGCGATCCGGGTGCGGAACAGCATGTCCGCCACCCGATCCGGGGTGATCCGGGGCTGCTGTTCGAGGTAGTCGAGGATGGCCGCGGCCTCGGCGCGCAGCAGGTCCGGGGATTCCGCCGACAGCAGGACCGGGATCGAGCCGTCGGGCAGCTGGTAGCTAGAAATCGTCGTTCTCCTCAGGCGCGGGCATCGCGATGATCGCGTGCGCGTTGGATCCCCCCGCACCGAACGACGAGACGGCGCCGTAGCGGTAGCCGTTCGTCGGTGCCCAGGTGTGCGCGGTGTCCGCCAGACGCAGGCTCGACCGGTCCCAGTCGATGCGGGTGGTCGGCTTGTCGGCGAACAGGGTCGCCGGAATCCGCCCGTGGCGTCCCGCGAGCAGCAGTTTGATCAGGCCGAGCATGCCGGCGGCGGCCTGGGCGTGCCCGGCATTGGATTTCACCGAGCCGAGCAGCGGTGCCGAGCCGGCCGCGCCGTAGGTGTTCTGCAAGGCGGTGAGTTCCACGGGATCGCCTGCGCGCGTGGCAGTTCCGTGGCCTTCGATCATTCCGATCAGGGCTGGATCGATGCCCGCGCGGTCGAGCGTCTTGCGGATCACCCGCTCCTGCGCGTCGGCGCGCGGCACCAGAATCGGTTTGCCCCGGCCGTTGTGGTTGTGATGCGAGCCGAGGATCCGACCGTGGATTCGATGTCCCAGCCGCTTGGCGCGTGATTCCCGTTCCACCACAACGAGTCCCGCGCCTTCACCCCAGAGGGTGCCGGTGGCGTCATCCGCGTAGGACCGGCAGTGCCCGTCGGTGGACAGCGCGTTGTGCTTGGCGAACTCGTAGAAGGCCATCGGCGACCCCTGCACGCACACCGCCCCGGCCAGCGCCCACTCACAGTCGCCCGCACGTACCGCGGCGGTGGCCAGGTGCAGCGCGGTCAACGACGACGCGCACGCGGAGTCGACGGTCAGCGACGGCCCGATCAGTCCCAGGCTGTGCGAGATCCGCCCGGCCATGCTCAGCAGGCCGTATCCGATGGTGCGCACACCGGTGTAGTCGTTGACCTCGTCGGCGCGCGGTCCGTACTCCATCGGTGAGGCACCGATGAAGCATCCGACCTCGGCTCCCGCCAGCGAGCCCGGGTTGATCCCGGCGTTCTCCAGCGCCTGCCACGCCACCCGCAGCATGACCCGCTGCTGCGGATCGGTCGCGAGCGCCTCGCGCTGTCCGATGCCGAACAGCCCGGGGTCGAATTCGGCCGCGCCGGTGAGGAACCCGCCCGCATCGCGGACCTCGCTCCACCCGTCCAGCCGGGATACCGCGAGCAGGTCGTCGATGCGCCAGCCCCGATCCCGCGGGAACGGGCCGACCAGCTCCTTTTCCGCGATGAGCGCGTCCCAGTAGGCCGCCGGGGTGTCGACGCCGCCGGGCGCCTCGACCGCCATACCGGAGATGACAATGGGATCGTCGGTCATGGCTGCGCCTGCTTCGCGAGGATCTCGGTGACGGCGTCGACATGGCTGTTCAGATAGAAATGCCCGCCCTCGAACATGGTGACCTCGACTTCGTCTGCGTGCTTGTGCCAGCCGTGCAGATCGGCCATGGACACGATCGGATCCCGGTCGCCGCCGATGGCGTGGATGCGGGTGCCGACGCGCACCGTCTCCGGACAGCGGTAGGCCTCGGACGCCTTGTGGTCGGCCTTGATCGCGGGTAATGACATGCGCATGATCTCCCGGCTGGCCAGCACGTCGGAGTTGATGCCCTCCAGCATGATCAGGTGATCGAGCAACTCGTCGTCGTCTTCGGGTGTGGGTTTGCGGTAGGCGGCCCGGGAGGGGGCGACGGCCGCGGACACCGTCAACTGCCGCACGTCCACGCCCGCGACGGCCGCCAGCCGGACGAATTCGAAGGAGACCAGCGAGCCCATGCTGTGCCCGAACACGAGGATCGGTACGCCGCGGTTGTACCCGGAGTGCCGGAACTCGGCGAACGCGCCGGCGGCGAGATCGGGCAGTGCGGTCAGGGCCGGTTCCTTGGCCCGGTCCTGACGGCCGGGATACTGCATGACGGCCACATCGAAGTGCTCGCTCAGGGCCTTGGACAGCGTGCGATAGGCAGACGCACCCGCACCGGCGTGCGGAAAGATCAGCAGCGGTAGCCGGTCCGGCGCCGTCGGCTTGTGGAACTGCCTCATCCATAGCGGCTTGTGCGGCATGGTCGTACTCACTTTCACTTACTCGAATCCAGGGCGGCCGCGAGGGCGGCGACGGCGCCCTCCCACAGTTCGACGAGGCGGTCCAGGTCGGCGGGGGTGAACAGGGCGTCGCTCCACCGCCAGGTGACCATCAGTTGCGGACCGGCCGCGGTGGCGTGCACGGCGGCGATCAAGCCGAGCGAATAGCGCAGCGGCAGATCGGGTTCCGGTGCGATCGGCAAAGCCGCGGCTACGGCCGGGTCGGTGATCATCGTCCACGGGCCGGTGTCCGCGGCGCCGAGATCGATCCGGCCCAGATAGTTGAACTCGACCTGAGGCTGCGGGCAGGCGGACCATTCCGGTACGCCGCGCACCGCGTGCAGCAGGCCGAAGTCGATCCCCTGCGCGGGAACTGCGGCCAGGTGCGCGGCGACCGAGCCCAACAGGGCCCGGGCGGCGCGCGGATCGGCCGCGGCGCCGTCGAGGTCGAGCGCGGCGGAACCCGCACCGAGCCGGACCGGATACGTGGTGGAGAACCAGCCGACCGTTCCGGAAGTGTCGGCACCGACCACCGCGTCGGCCCGGCCGTGGCTCTCCACACCGATCAGCGCGCCACCGGCATGGTCCTGACCACGTTCCCGTCGCCAGGACGCCAGCGTCACCGTCAGTGCCGCGAGCAGGAACTCACGAACACCGGCCGCCTCGGCGAGGATGCGCGCGCTGAGTTCGATCGGCGTCGCGACCGGGGTGAGCCGTAGGCTCGACCAGGTGTCGTCGGCGCGCGCCGGGCGGGCGCCGAGGGCCGGATCGGGTCCGTCTAGCTGGTCGGTCCAATAGGGCTGCTGGGCAAGCACTTCCGGCGTCTCGGCGCGCTCCCACAGCAGTCGGCACCACTGGCGATAGGTAAGGGGTTCGGTCACCGCCTTGGGCACCGTGCCGAGGCCGATCTGCTGCCACGCGTCGGCCAGATCGGCGAGCAGCAGGGCCCAGGAGACCACGTCCACCGCGAGGTGATGGATGACCAGGAGCAGCAGATCGCCGCGCGGGGTACCGCGCAGCCGAACCGCGCGCACCAGGTCACCGGCGCGGGGATCGAGGCCGCCGAGTGCGGTGCGGGCCACCGCACCGAGCCATTCCTCGAACGACGGCGCGGCACCGTCGAATTCGACCTGGGTCACGATGTCGGCGGCGGCGACACACCCCGGTTCACGGGTGACCAACCGCGGTCCCGCGGCCGTGTCGTCCAGGCGCGCCCGCAGGGTGTCCCGGCCGTCGAGCAGCGCCTGGAGTACCGCATGCAGGTCGTCGGCGCGGAGCTCGGCGGGCAGCGTGACGAGCGCGGACTGGGCCAGCCCACGGTGTTCGGGCTGCGCCAGCAGCCAGGACACGATCGGCAGCGGCGGCACCGGACCGTAGTCGTCGACGGTGCGCGCCCGCGCGGTCTGCTCGCGGCGGTCGATCGCGGCGGCGAGGTCGCGAATCGTGGGGGCGGACACCACCATGCGCACATCGACCGCCAGCCCGTGCCGTCGCACCCGATTCACCAGCGAGATCGCGACGATGCTGTCCATGCCGAGCGCGAAGAAGTCCTCGTCGACGCCGGCGACCCGGCCGTCGAACACCTCGGCGAGCGCCTCGGACAGCGTGTGCTCGGTCGGTGTGGCAGGAGTCGTGCTCGCCGGGCCGGCACCGTCGAGCGCCGCCTCGGCCAGCCGGGTCAGTTCCCGCACGTCCAGCTTGCCGTTGCGGTTCACCGGCAGCTCGGGCAGTGCCAGCAGCCGAGCCGGAATCATGTAGGCGGGCAGGCGATTCGCCAGCGCGGCTCGCAGTTCCACCAGGTCGGGCTCCGTACCGACGACGAATCCGATCAGGCTCACCGCGTCACCGCGGCGCAGGACGGTCGCGGCCGCGGCGGTAATGCCGGGCAGCCCGCGCAGCGCCGTTTCCACCTCGCCGATCTCGATCCGGTAGCCACGAATCTTCACCTGATCGTCGGCCCGGCCGAGGTAGGCCAGCGAGCCGTCGGGCAGCCGCCGGACCAGATCACCGGTGCGGTACATGCGCTCACCGAGCCGGAACGGGTCGGCGGTGAAGCGGTCCGCGGTGGCCGCGGGACGGCCCGCGTAGCCCCGGGCCAGCTGTGGCCCCGCGAGGTACAGCTCACCGGTCACACCGGTCGCTACCGACCGCAGCCGGGAATCCAGGACGTAACCCGACATGCCCGCGGTCGGGCGCCCGATGGTCGGCACCGCGGCTTCCGGCGTGAGGTCCGCGACCACCGCCTCGACCGTCGTCTCGGTCGGGCCGTAGCAGTTGTGCACAGCGATCCCCAAGGCGCGCAGTCGATTCCACAACTGGGTGTCGATTGCCTCACCGCCGAGTGCGAGCACCGACAGTCCCTGATCGAGCAGTCCGGCGGCTGCCAGCTGCCGGAACATCGACGGTGTGGTGTCGATCATGTCGATACCGTGCCGTCCGAGCGAGGACACCAACCGCTGCGCGTCGCGCACAGTCGCGTCGTCGAACAGGTGGATCTGGTGGCCGTCGAGCAGGCCGATCAGCGGCTGCCAGGAGGCGTCGAAACTCAGGGACCACGCGTGCGCGATGCGCAGTGGGCGGCCCAGTCGCGCCGTCGCCGGGCGGTAAACCCGCTCGCGATGATCGAGGAAGTAGCTGACCAGCGCCGCGTGGGTGTTCACGACCCCCTTGGGTTCGCCGGTCGAACCGGAGGTGAAGATGACGTAGGCACTCTGCGCCGGGTCCCGGCGGCCCGGCGTTGCCGCCGCCCCGGCCGCCAGGTCGTCCAGGTCCAGTGCCGAATCCAATTCCGCGCCATAACCGTCCGAGGTCAAGACCAGCTTCGGCCGGGCCTGCCGCAGGATCGATTCGACACGCGACGCGGGCAGCGTCACATCGACCGGCACGTACGCCGCACCGGCGGCGAGGGTCGCCAGGATGGCGACGATCGAGCGGGAACCGCGCGGAAGATACAGGGCGACGACATCTTCGGGGCCGACACCGCGTTCCGCGAGCGCGCCGGCCAACTCGGCGCTGGCCCGGTACAGCTCACGGTAGGTCATGCGCTCTGTGTCGGTGGTCAGCGCCACGGCCTCGGGCGTCGCCGCGACCTGTCGTTCGAAGAGCTCGAAAATCGTTGTGCGGGTCTCGGGTTCGGCGACCGGACGAGTCGATTCAGCGATCCGCCGGCCGGGCAGCACCGACAGCTCGTCGGTGCGCAGCTCCGCGCTGCCGGGCAGCCCGCGCAGCAGCGTGAGCATGCACTCACCGAGCTCCTCCGGCAGGAACGAGATCGCCGGCCGTACCGCCTCCACCACCACGGTCAGTTCGTCCTCGTGGGCATAGGCGACCACGGTGAGCGGGTAATGGGTGAGATTCTTGGCCATGAGCGCGCGGAAGCTGACCGGCTCGGCGGTATCCGCGGTCAGCACGTCGTCCATGGGCGCGTTCTGGAACACGAACATGGTGTCGAACAGCGCGCTGTGCCCCGCTGCCCGCTGCACCGTGGACAGGCTCAGGTAGCCGTTGTCCCGCATCACCGCCGATTCCCGTTGCAGCCGAACACAGTCCGCGGCGACGGTGGCCTCCGGCTCGAAGCGGAAAGGCACCGGGATGGTGTTCAGGAACAGCCCGATCATGCGTTCCACGCCCGGCATCTGCTCCGGGCGCCCGGTCACGATCGTGCCGTACACGACATCGCGGCGGTCCGAGAGCCGCGACAGCAGCACGGTCCAGGCGAACTGCACCGCCGTGTTCAGGGTCAGCCCGTATTCGCGCGCCCACCCCCGCAGTCGTTCGGTGTCCGCGGCGGGCAGGACGAACCGCGTGACTTCCGCCGCCTCCGCGCTCGCCCCGGCGATGCCCGGCCCCGCACCATCGGCGACCAGCAGCGGCGCGCTCAGCCCGGACAGCTGTGCGGTCCACCAATCCCGGGCCGCGGCCCGGTCTTTCGCGCCGAGCCAGCCGATGTAGTCGCGATACGGCCGGGCCGGTGGCAGCGCGTCGGCCGCACCGCCCGCTCGATACAGCGCGCGCAGCTCGCCGAACAGGACGCCGAGCGACCAGCCGTCCACCAGGATGTGGTGGATCATCAGCAGCAACCGCGCCCGGGCGACACCGTCCTCGGACGGCAGCGTGACCAGGGTGGCCCGCAGCGCGGGTCCCGCGCCGAGATCGAAGCCGCGGCGCAGTTCCCCGGCCTCGATGGCGTCGAGTTCCGCGGGCTCCGCGGCCCGTTCGGTCCACGGCAGCACGACCTCTCGCGGCACGATCTGCACCGGCGCCGGCACATCACGATCCCAGAACACCGCGCGCAGATTCGGGTGCCGTCGCAGCAGCGTCTCCAGGCAGCGCCGCAGCAGCGCCGCGTCGAGCGGACCGGCGATGTCCACGATGAACGGCACCGTGTACACGTCCTGGCCCGCCTCGGACAGCCGGGCCAGCGAGAACAGCCCCTCCTGCAAGGGGCTCAGCGCGAGGACATCCTCGATCTCCGGAACACCCATCAGCGCTGCGCCCACGAACTCTGCAGTGCGGCAAGCGCGTCCGCGTCCAGTCCGGACGCCGACATGGGCGCGTGGGTGACCTCGGCGGCTTCGACCACGGGCGGGTTCGCGATCGCCTCGTCCACGGCGGCGGCCAGCTCGGCGATGGTGAAGTACTCGAAGATCAGCTGCGGCGTCAGCGGAAGACCGGCTTCGGCAGCCCGGGTAGCCCACTTGATCGCGATCACGCTGTCACCGCCCAGACCGAAGAAGCCGTCCTCCCGGTCGATCTCGGTGATCTCCAGGAGTTCGCCGAGCAGCGCGGCCAAAGTGCGTTCGGTGTCGGTTCGCGGTGCGCCGCTTTCGGATTCGGCCGATTCGGCGGCCGCGTACCGGACCGCCGCACCGCGTGGCTCCCACCCGGCGGGCAGCAGGGCGAGGTCACCGAGCGCGCGGTCCGGCTGCTCGGCGAAGGCCCGCAGCACGGCGACCAGCACATCGGCGAACACCTGCCCGGTGGCGGCCTCGTACAGGTCCGGATTGACCACCACGCGCGCGGTCAGATCGCCGCTGGGTTCGACCGAGTAGTCCAGGTGGAAGTCCATGAACGAGACGTCGTAGTACCCGGCGATGCCGCTGATCGTGGTCGCGCCGTCGGCGCTGAACGGCTCGGCCGCGGGCCGATGCCGGAAGTGCATCATGACCTGGAACAGCGGATTCCGCGACAGTGTGCGGGCCGGATTGATCGCCTCCACCAGGCGCTCGAACGGCACACCCTGGTGACTGATCGCGTCCAGCGCCCGGTCCCGCACGCGCTCGAGCATGCGGTGCGGCGTCGGGTCGCCGGACACGTCGTGGCGCATCACCACCACATTGGCGAACAGGCCGATGAGTTCATCGGTGCTCTGCCCGATCCGGTTCGCGACCGCGGCGCCCACCGCCACGTCCTCGATCCCGCCGAGTGCGTTGACCACCACGGCGCTCACCGCCTGGCACAGCATGAACTCGGTCGCACCGGCCGCTTCGGCCCTGGCGCGCAAGGCATTCCAGGTAGAAGCAGGTAGCGTGCGCGCAGCACTGTGGCCATCCCGGCCGAGTACCCGGGGACGCGGATGGTCGTGCGCCACCGCGATCTCGTCGGGTAATCCGGCCAGGGTGTCGCGCCAGTAATCGAGCTGTGCCTGACCGTAGGCGCTGACCGCGCGGTCGGCGCCGCGGTCGAAGATCTCCCGCTGCCACATCGCGAAATCGGCGAACTGAATGGCGAATTCGGACCATTCGGGGGCGTGGCCCGCGGCCCGGGCCCGGTAGGCGACGCGCAGATCGTCGACGAAGATCTGGCAGGACCGCATATCGGCGATGATGTGGTGCATCAGCACCGACAGCACATGCGTCCGGGGCCCGAGTTCGAGCAGCCGCAGCCGCAGCATGGGCTCGCCGGCCAGGTCGAACACGTAGTCCCAGTCCGCCGCCAGTTCCCGCTGGAGTGCGGCGTCGAGGTCACCGGTCAGGGTCTCGACCGGCAGCGATACCGGCGCCGGCGCGTGCACCGCCTGGTACGGCGTGCCGTCGTGTTCCGGAAAGGTGGTGCGCAGCGACTCGTGCCGGGCCACCACGTCATCGACGGCGGCGCGCAGCGCGGCGATATCGAGCGCGCCGTCGAAACGCACCGGGTAGCTGACGTTTTCGCCTTCGATCGGGCCCTCGAGCCGGCGTTGCAGCCAGTAGACCCGCTGCGAGTACGACAGCGGAACGAACTCCGACCGCACTCGGCGCAGCAGATCAGGCTTGGCGGTGGGGTTGTCGGCGATCGGTTCGGCGGGCGCGGGCGCGTCGAGTTCGTCCAGGTCGATCTCGAACTCGGCGCGAAACACCGCGACCACGTGTGCGGCCAGCGCGGACACGGTCGGCTTGTCGAACGGCACCCGCATATCGATCTCGAGGCCGAACTCGGCTCGGATCATGGTGATCAACCGGGCCGCGAGCAGCGAATGCCCGCCGAGTTCGAAGAACGAGTCGTCGGCACCCACCCGCTCACGCTGGAACAGGTTGCCGAACAGGCCCGCGATCTTGACTTCGGTAGCCGTGCCGGGCGCCCGATAGGCGCGGGTGTCGGCGAGTACCGGAGCGGGCAGGGCGCGCTTGTCCAGCTTGCCGTGCGCGGTCAACGGCACCTCGTCGATCTGCACGAAGGCCGCGGGCACCATGTACTCGGGCAGGGCGGCGGCTACATGCGCGCGCAGGTCGGCCACGTCGACCGGGTCGGCGGCGACGACATAGGCGAGCAGCACCGGCCCCAGCGACTCGTGCTCGGACACGATCACCACACAGTGCGCCACCGCCGGATGGTCGGTGACCGTGGCTTCGACCTCACCCAGTTCTATCCGGTGACCGCGCACCTTGACCTGTTCGTCGGCCCGGCCGACGAATTCGATGGCGCCCGCGACGTTCCGGCGTGCCAGGTCGCCGGTGCGGTAGAGCCGGCCGCCGGGAGCGAACGGGTCCGCGACGAAACGCTGAGCGCTCAGCCCTGGCCGATCCAGATAGCCGCGGGCCAGCTGACGACCGCCGAGATAGATCTCGCCGACCACGCCGCAGGGTACGAGTTGCAGTGCGTCGTCGAGCAGGTAGAGGTGGACATTGCGGTTGGGGCCGCCGATCGGCACGATGCCGGTGCCCTGCGGTCCGTCGACCGTCATATGAGTCGAGCTCACCACCGCTTCGGTGGGGCCGTAGTGATTTCGCAGTTCCGCGTCGAACTGGGTGGCGAAGCGGTCGGCGAGCTCGCCGGCCAGTGCCTCACCGCCGACCGGGACGTGCCGCAGCGTGCGCCAGTCGTTGGCCTCCGGCAGGGTGAGGAAGGTCGCCAGCATGGATGGCACCATGTGCAGCACCGTGATGCCGTGCCGGGTGACCAGATCCGCGACATAGGGGATGTCCCGGTAGGCGTTGGGCTTCGGAACCACCACGCGCGCACCGGCGTTCAGCGTGACGAAGATATCCAACAGCGACGCGTCGAAACTCACCGAGGTCGACTGCAGCACCCGGTCGGCGGGCGTGAGCGCCCATTCGGCGGTGAAGCCGGTGAGATGCTCGGCGATCGCATCGTGCGGCACCGGAACGCCTTTCGGCTTGCCGGTGGAGCCCGAGGTGTAGATGACGTAGGCGGTGTTCGCGGGATGGAGCGCGCGGAGGCGGTCGGCGTCGACCGGGTCCCGGTCGGGTAGCGCGGCGGCCGCCTGTTCCGCCTCGGCCAGGGTCGTCTCATCCAGGACCAGTGCCGGGCGGGCGTCGTCCAGCAGGTAACGCACCCGGTCGGCCGGGTAGGCCGGGTCGATCGGCAGGTAGGCCGCACCCGCCTTCAACACCGCCAGGGTGGCCACCACGAATTCCACAGAGGTGGCCAGGCGTAGGGCCACCAGGTCCTCGGTCCCGACGCCCTGTCGAATCAGCCAGTGCGCCAACTGGTTCGCGCGACGGTCCAGCGCGAGATAGGACAGCTCGACGGTGTCGGAAGACAGCGCGATGTGCTCCGGCGACGCGGCGACCTGCCGCTCGAACAGCGCGACCATGGTGGTCACGGTTTCCTCGACCCGCGCACCGCTCGACTGCGCGAGCACCGTGTCGCGATCGGCTCCGAGCAGGTCGAGGTCCCGAATACGCTGGTCCGGGTCGGCCAGGGCACTGGTCAGCAGCTGGACATAGTGGTCGAGCAGTTGCGCCACCAGCGGCTCGGCCAGCTCGTCGACCAGGTAGGTCGCTTCCACCCGGGCGCCCGTGTCGTCGTGCACCACCATCAGGCCGAGCGGCTCCTGTGCCACCGCACTGCCCAATTCCAGTTCCCGGGCCTGGATTTCGGGTAGTTCGAAGCTGTTCGCCGCCCGCCGGACCGCGAAACTGAGCTGCACCAGCTGTGCGAGCGCATCGCTGCCCGCGACCCGCTGCGGGCTGACCGCCGCGATCACCCGATCGATACCGGCCTGCTGATTGGCGAACGCGTCCAGGCACGACTGCCGGGCCCGGGCGAGCAGTTCGGTGAAAGTTTCGGTGCCACGCGCGGACGCCCGGATCAGCAGGGTGTTGCCGAAGTAGCCGATCAGCGGCTGCGCGCCCGCGGCATTGCGTTCGGTCACCGGCACCGAGACCAGGAAATCGGTGGCCGCTGTGTAGCGCCGGATCAGTGCCTGGAAACCGGCGAGCAGGACCATGAACGGCGTCAGCGATCGCTCCCGGCCGATGACGGACACCTGTTCCATCAGTTCCGGTGGCAAGGCGCGCACACAGCGGGCGGCGTTACGCGAAACCGGACCACTCACCGGCCGATTCGGCAACTCGATGCGTTCCGGCAGCGGGGTCAGCGCGCCGCGCCAGAATTCCAGCGCCGCGCTGTCCTCCCGATCGCCGGGACCGGACACCTCGACATCGACGTACTGGGCCCGCAGCTCCGGCAGCCGCTCGTTTCGGTAGGCCGCACTGATCTCGGCGAAGAACACCGGCCAGGAATCGTCGTCCCAGGCGATGTGATGCACGGTCAGTACCAGCACATGCGTGCGCTCGGCGGTACGAATCAGACTGGCGCGCAACGGACTGTCCGCGGACAGGTCGAAGGGCCGGGCGAACTCACGCCGAGCCAGCACCGTCACCCGCGGCTCGCGTCCCCCGGCAGCGAGTTCGGTGAGATCGTGTTCGTGCCAGTCGAACTCGGCCTGCGGCCGGGAAACCTGGTACGGCTCACCATCGGCGCCGACGTGGTAGCGGGTGCGCAACACCTCGTGCCGGGCCACCACCGTCTCGAACGCGGACCGCAGGCGCGGCGTGTCCAACGGACCGTCGAGCTGGTAGGCCACGCAGATGTTCAGTGTCGTATCACTCGGATCGAGCTGTTGCAGAAACCACATGCGCCGCTGCGCCGCCGAGAGCGGGCCGGGCTCGCCGGGCGCCCGGTTCGCCGGTGCCGGTTCCGGAGTCGCCGCCGTGACACCCTGTTCCCGCATGCGCTGCTGGAGCAGGAGCTTGCGGCGCTCGCGAATGTCGTCTGCCATGTCAATCCTTCGAGATTTCTGCGATTGTGGTGGTTGCCGGATCGGCCGCGGTCACTGATCGGTGAGGTAGCCGCCGCGCACGAAGAATTCGGCCCCGGCGTGCTCTTGGCCGTCGTCGGTGCGCACCCGGTCGATGACCAGGCCGTGGTTGCGACCGCGGACCGCGTCCGGGCCGCAGACCACCGCGGCGCCGCCTTCCTGCACGATCACCCGGCCGGGCGTTCCGCCGTAGCGCGCCTGTGAGATCCGCGCGCCGAGCACCTCGACGCGAACGCCGCGGTAGTGCGTGAACGCCCTCGGGTACGGCGCGGACAGCGCGCGCACGAAACGCTCCAGATCCGCGGCCGACCAGTTCCAGTCGATCCGGCTGTCGCGTGCGGAACGCTTGTGGAAGTAAGTGCGCTCGTCCTTGGGCTGGGGCCGCCACTGCGCGGTCCCCGATTCCAGGGCCGACAGCGCTTCGGCCAGCGCGCCCGGAATGAGTTCCATACCGCGCAGCACCAATTCGGTGCCGGTGTCGACGGGTCCGATCGGAAGCCGGTGTTGCACCAGGATGTCGCCGGTGTCGAGTTGGTCGTCCATCCGGTGGATGGTCAGCCCGGTCTCGGACTCGCCGCTGATCAGCGCCCAGAGGACCGGCGAGAAACCGGTGAACTTCGGCAGCAGCGAATCGTGCAGGTTCAGGGTGCCGTGCGGCGGGAGGTCGTAGAGCTCCGCGGGCATCCAGGTGTACCAGCTGTTCACGACGATGACGTCGGGTTCGGCCCGCTTGACCAGGTCGATGGTGGCACCGTCGGCCCGCTCGGTGAGGTGCACCGGAATGCCGTGCTCGCGCGCGAGTTCCTCCACGGAATCCGACCAGATTCCCTTGTAGGCATCGGCACTGGCCGGGTGGGTCACCGCGAGTACCACCTCGTGCTCCGAATCGAGCAGGGCCTGAAGGGTTTTACGGCCCCAGGTCTGGAACCCGAAAGACACGATGCGCATACCGAACCTCACTAACCGAATAACTTAGGTCAGCCTAGCCTAATGCTAGCCGCCGGGCGCCATGCGCGCAGGTGCCACCTCGCTCGGCCGCCGCCCCGGCGTCGCGGTCATCGAGCGCAGTACCCGATCCGAAAGTTCGCCCAGGCAGCTGAGATTGGGAAAGCCCGGCCCCTGGGCCAGCGCCGCCAGATTCGGCAGGAACAGCTTCGTGTCCAGACCGGACACCGCGAGGTCGTAATCGATCGAGGCCTCGATCCGCGCGGTGGTCAGCTCGCCGCCGACCGCGAGCTCCAGCAGATCCGAGGCGTTCGCGTCGAACAGATCCAGGAACCACAAGGGTTGCCCGCCGGTCGCGTCGATCACGAGATCGAAGGCGTGCACCTGATCCGGGCGCAACTCGTTGCGCAGCGTCAACGCCACCCCCTCGCCCTGATCCACGAGGCGCACCACTCGGCCCTGCATGTGATGCACCCGATTGTCGCCGAGCAGGCTCTCCTGCACCCGGACCGAGAAGACACCCCGATCCGTCCGCCGGATCACATCACGCCGCTCGGCCATGCTCAGCGCCGTCCACTTGACCGCATCGCTGAACAGCGAATTCTCGAAATAGCTTTCGCCGCGGGTGTACAGGGTGGCCATCGGCGAGATCACCGAGATGGAGAGCATGCCGTGCCGCACCAGTTCGTCCAGCGCCGACCCCGCGGTCTCACCCCCGCCGATCACCGCGACCCGCGAGGACACCGGTAGCCGGCGCTTGCCCGCGAGATCCCAGAATTCCGCGATACTGAGCACTTTCGGATGCTTCGCGAGCGCCTTGGCGCTACGGCCCGGACCGGTCATCATCAAAGCGTCGGCGTCGATCTGAGTGGGCACGCCGTCGGCGTCGACCGCAGTCACCAGCCATCCGTCGGCCGCCGCCGCGATGGCGGACACGGTGCCGAGCACGAGTTCGAGATCGATCTCACGGGCCACCCACTGCAGGTATTTCGCCCACACGTGATGCTGGGGACTGGGCCGGCCGCGGTCGATCCATTCGGCATAGGTGCCGTGCTCGACCAGGAACGAGGTCCAGCTGTAGGCCGTCATCGCCTGGTTGATCGCACGGTTGTGGCCACGCGCCCAGGTCGAACGATAGGGAAAGCCGATGTCCTTCTCCGGACTGGTGCCCAGCCGGTGCTGCCCATCGGTCCAGCCGCCGCTGGGTAGCCAATTGCCGCCCACCGCCTGGGCTTCCACCACCACGACGCGCGGCGCGGACAGCCCGAGCGCACGCAGTACGTGGGCTTTGGCCGCGACGGCCAGGGCTTTCGGCCCGGCTCCGACCACTACCAGCGTTTCCACGAACCGCGCTCCCATCGATCTGGCGCGTCCTCGTACTTCACGCACTCGGACCAGGACTGTACCTGTAAGGTAAGGCTATGCAAACACCTTGCCATTAGGTTAACCTAACGCGCATGGGCAGAGGATTCAACGGCGTCATGGTCAAGGCGTGGGGTGGCCAGGATTATCGCCTCACCGTGCGGTCGAGCGAGGGCGTCACCGAGAACTACGTGCGGCTCGAGTTCGACGCGAACGGACTGCTGGCCGACCACCCGCAACACCCGACCCAGTATGTGCGGGTATGGATTCCCGAAGACGGCACCGAGAAGCTGCACCACCGCGCCTTCACCCTGATCGATCAGGATCCCGAGAACGATCGCCTTTTCATCGAGTTCGCGCTGCATCACGGACCCGCGGCGAACTGGGCGCGCAACGCCGTTCCAGGCGATCAGCTCGACGTGACCGTACTCGAGTACGACGCCAAGAAGCGGCTCCCCGAGCAGGTCGAGGGCGAGTACCTGATCTTCGGCGACACCGCGTCACTGCCCGCGATCAACGCGCTGCTCGAATCCATCGGTGACACGCCCGCTCGCATCTGGCTGGAATGGCAGCACGAGTCCGATCAGACGCTGCCCGTGCGCAACAAGCCGCACCACGAGGTGACCTGGTTGCAGCGGGTGGACGACGGACGTCTGATGCGCGAGCAGGCCCAGGAGATCACCTGCGCCGCCGACGCGTTCGCCTGGGTGGCGTGCTGCGGGCAGACGACACGTTCGATCGTGAAGACCTTCAAGACGACGCACGGACTGCCGAAGACCTCGCTCAAATACCAGGCCTACTGGAAGTAGCCCGAACGACGAAGGCGCCGTATCCGTCACGGATACGGCGCCTTTCGCGTTTCTCAGGCGGGTTCCAGATGCCAGCCCGCGGCGCGGGACCGCTCGTTCCAGAAGGCGGCGTAGCGACCGTCCCGGGCGAGCAATTCCTCGTGCGTACCGCGTTCGACGATTCGACCGCCATCGAGGAACAGAATCTGATCAGCGTGCGCGATGGTGGACAGTCGATGGGCCACCACGAGCACCGTTTTGTCCCTGGTGATCTCGTGCACACCGCGCACGACCACCGCCTCGCTGTGCGGATCGAGGGCGCTCGTCGCCTCGTCCAGCAGCACGATCGGCGCGTCCTTGAGCAGCGCCCGCGCGATCGAAACACGTTGACGCTCTCCGCCGGAGAGCGCGGCGCCCCCCTCACCCACCTGGGTGTCGAACCCCTCGGGCAGGCGCTCGACGATCTCGTCGACGCGGGCCGCCGCCGCCGCGCGGCGCACCTCGTCGTCGGTGGCCTCCGGGTTGCCGATGCGAATATTGTCGGCGACGGAACGGTCGAAGAGGTAGACGTTCTGGAAGACAAGTGCCAGCTGACTCAGCAGTGTCGCCGACGGCTGTTCACGGACATCGTGGCCGCCGACCTGAACCCGGCCGGAGCCGACGTCGTAGAACCGGGCCACCAGGCGCAGCAGGGTGGTCTTACCCGCACCGCTCGGGCCGACGATGGCCGTGGTGGTACCCGCGGGCACGGTGAACGACAACTCCGAGAGCACCGGTTCACCAGGGCGGTAACCGAATTCGACGTTGTCGAAGGACACGCTCGGCGCACCCGGGGTGACCGGCGAATCCGCCTCGGGCAGCACCGGTTCGGCGAGCAGCGCGCTCACCCGGTCCGCGGCGGACGCCGCGGTACGCAACGCATTGCCGACCTGCGCGGCCTGGTTGAGAGGTTCGATGAAGCGTGAGCTCACCGCGATCAACGCGATGGCGGCGGCCGCCGAGATCGCGCCGCCGGTCGCCTGATTCACCACGACATACACCAGCACCAGGAACACCGCCTGCACGCACAGCGCGAAAACGATCAGCGCGGGCACGCTGGCCACCATCATGCGCAGCCCGGCCGACCGCTGACCGGCCAGCGCCGCGTCCAGCGCGCGGTTGCCCCGGCCCACCGCGCCGAAGGCCCGCAGCACCGGCTGAGCCTGCGCGAATTCGATGACGCGGGAATCGGCTTCGGCCGCGGCGGCGTGCAGCCGCCGGTCCGCGCGGGTGTAGGCGCGGTTGGCCGCCCCGTTGACCAGGTAGAGCACCGGCGCGGCGAGCAGCATGGCCAGCGCGATCCGCCAGTCGATGAACAACATGCCCAGCGCGACGCCGAGCGGGACGATGACACCGGCGCAGATCTTGGCGACCAGATAGGCGACCAGGCCCTGGATCTCGCGCACCTGCTCCACCACCAGCCGCGACAGCGGGCCGGCGTCACGCTGCTCGAACCAGCCGAGCGGCAGCGCGTTCAGATGGTCACCCAGTCGGGTCTGGAGCCCGCGCTGCATGCCGACGCCGATCCGCAGGCCGATCGCTGCCTGCTGGAAGCCGAACACCACCACGCCCGCGACCGCGACCGCCATCCCCGCTGTCCACAGCCAGGCCCGGCCGAGATCCCCGTCGAACAGGGCCTGCAGCACCGGGACCAGCAGCAGGTAGGCGGCGGCCTGGCTCAGCGCCTGAGCCAGGATCGCGGCGAAGAGTTTCGGTGTGAGCGGGGCGAATTCGACCGGGATCAGGCCGAGAACCTTGCGAATCATCGTGCGTCCGTTTCGATCATGGCCAGTTCACCCACGGCCGCCTCGTTGATTTCCCAGAGCCGCTGGTAGGTGCCGCCCGCACCGCGCAGGCTCGCGTGGTCACCCTGTTCGACCAGAGACCCGTTCTCCAGCACCAGGATTCGATCCACGCCGGTGATGGTGTGCAGCCGGTGCGCGATGACGAGCACGGTGCGACCGGCCACCAGCACAGCCAGCGCGTCCTGCACCGCCGCCTCGGATTCTGGATCGGCGAACGCGGTGGCCTCGTCGAGAACCAGCACCGGCGTATCCGCCAGCAGCGCGCGGGCGATCGAAAGGCGTTGCGCCTCACCGCCGGACAGGCTCGCATCGCCGCCGATCTCGGAGTCGTAGCCGCGCGGCAGCGCCATGATCCGGTCGTGGATCTGCGCCGCGCGGGCCGCCCGCTCCAGTGCGGCGTCATCGGCGTCGGGGCGGGCGAGCAGCAGGTTGTCCCGCACGCTGCCGCGCACCAGCCGCACATCCTGGAAGACGAATCCGACGGCGCGGTAGAGCTCCTCGGTGCCGAAGTCCCGGATATCGCGGCCGTCGATGGTGATCCGGCCCGCGCCGACGTCGTAGAACCTGGGCAGCAGCTTGGCCAGGGTGGACTTGCCGGAACCGCTCGGGCCGACCAGGGCGGTGATGGTGCCCGGGGTCAGCTCCAGATCGACGCCGCGCAGCACCTCGTGGCCATCGCGGTACCCGAAGCTGACACCCTCGTATCGCACCACGCCGGAAGGCGCGGCCGCCGTGCCGGTTTCCGACGGCGCGCGCAACTCCTCGGTCTGCTGCAACTCGTGCAGGCGCAGCGCCGCGGCGCCGCCGGAGCGCAGCGCCTGCGCGCCGTAACCCAGCCCGGTCAGCGAGCTGCCGATGCCGAGCCCGACCAGCAGGAAGGGCAGCACGTCCAGCGCCTCGAGCCAGCCCCAGCCGGTCGCGGCCAGCCCGGCGACCAGCACCACCAGCATGACGAAGACCGGCATCACCACGGTGTCGGAGGCGGATTGCACCTTGACGATCGGCGTCTTCATCCGGTCCACGCTGCGCGCCTGATGGTCGACCGCGGCCTGGAACTCGCTGTGTGCCTTGCCCGCCTGACCGAATGCCCGGACCACCTGGATGCCGTCGGCGAACTCGATCAGCGCCTGCCGGGTGCGCTGTTCGGCCCGGTTGTAGACCACGATCCGGTCCCGGCCGTCGACATCCACGATCCGGCTGTACAGCACGGCGAAGGCGATGATCGGCAGCAACAGCACCAGCGTCAGCCGCCAGTCGACGGTGCACAGATAGCCGAGGGTGAACAGTGGGACGACCAGCGCGCCGACGAACTCCAGCCGCGCGTGCGCGACCAGATAATGCAGCGCCTCCACGTCGTCCTGGAGGAACCGCTTCACCTCGCCGGAGTTGCGGGCGTCGAACCAGCCCAGCGGCACGCGGGTGAGTTTGGCGGCGAGCAGCCGGCGCAGCGAGAGCTGGTAGCTGCCGTCCACCAGGTGCGACCAGGTCAACGCGGCGGCCTGCACGATCGCGCGGACGCCGAGCACGATGCCCGCGATGGTCAGCAGCCGCCAGACCCGGTCGGAGTCGGCCTGATCGGCCAGCAGTTCCCGGCAGGCCTCGACGATCAGCAGGAACGGCAGCACGGAACCGACCGCGGCCACCGCCATCAGCAGGCTGGCCAGCAGCAGCGGTGCACGGACCGGCGCCAGGATTTCCTTGCGGGCCTGGGCCTCCTGCTGTTTGCGCGACTTCGCGTGCGCTCGGGGCGTGCGGTTTCCCGTATCCGCCGCCGGTAGCGGCGCGGCCTCCACCGTCATAGGTAACTCCCTCTCAACCTCACGGTACGAAAGGAAGGCTAGCCTAAGTTGCATCGGCGTGGAAACTGGCGTAAATCGGACGACCCCGGCGCGTCCGGAATCCGAACGGGCCCACGACTTGTTATGCACAGGCATGACCTCCACCGAAGACCGCCCCGTCGTCGACCCCGCCACTCCACTGGGAGCCAAGGTCGCCCCGCGTCTGGACCAGGAGACGCTGATCTGGCTGACCACCGTCGGCAGCACCGGCACGCCCCAGCCCAACCCCGTGTGGTTCGCCTGGCGAGACGGCGAATTCCTCATCTTCAGCGAGCCCGACCAGGCGAAACTTCGCAATATCAAGCGCAATCCACGAGTCGCGCTGAACCTGAACACCGCCGGCGGCTACGACGTCGCGGTACTCACCGGCAACGCGCGCATCGACGACGCGGGGCCAAGCACCGAGGAACTCGACGCATTCCTGACCAAATACACCGATGGGCTGCGCAGCCTGGGCATGAGCGGCGAGAAATTCGCGGCCACCTACTCGGTCGCGATCCGCGTCACCCCGGACCGTTTGCGCGGATTCTGAGATTCTCGAACCGACTCAGCAGTCGGTGTCTTTCGCAGTTCACCGATTGGCTCTACGATCCCGCAATTGTGAGCATCGGCGGGGACACCGAATCAAAGCGCAGAGTTCGATGGTGGGGTGCGGCCACGATCGCCGGCGTCATCGCGGGCTACGTGGCCGTTCTACTCGGCGATCCGCGGCACTACTACACCGACGACACCGAGGCACAGTACGCGCCGATGTGGGTCGCGCTCGGTAAACGGTTGCGGGACGGCGAGTTTCCCTGGCTGATCCCGCACGAATGGATGGCGGGCAACTACACCATCGAGGAAGCCGGGCTCTACAACCCGCCCCAGCTGCTGGTCCACTTCCTGGCCCCCTCGTTCGACAACCTCGCGCTCTACGCGACGCTGGCGAAACTGGCGTTCTCGATCATCGCGGCGCTCGGGGTCTACCGGATCTGCCTGGCCTACGGCGCGCGCACGCACTGGGCGGCGGTGGCCGGTATCGCGTTCCCGCTCAGCGGCTGGTTCCTGTTCTTCGATCAGGCCAGCTGGATGACCTGCCTCACGGCTACCGCGTGGATGGTGCACGCCTGGGCCTCCGCGGTGCGATACGTCCGAGGTCGCAGTGGCCCGATCTCGCTGTTCGTCTACCTCTATCTGGCGCTGACCGTCCAATACGCCTTTCCCGCAGTCGAATCCGGGTTGCTCATGGCGACCGTCGCGGCGGGCGAGTACTTCCATCGCCGCCAGTGGCGGCCCGTCCTGAACCTCATGCTGGTCTCGGCGCTGGCCGCGTCGGCGGCGCTGATCGCCAATCTGCCCGGCCTGCTGTCCTCGCAGTACACCTGGCGGGGCAACGCCCGGATCAGCAACGACCCGTTCCTCACCGTGCCCTGGTCGGAATCGCTGAACGCCAGCCTGCCCAGCACCACACCCGCGTTCACCGCCTGGTGGGGGCATGTACAGCCGCTACCGATGGTCTACATCGCCTGGTTCCTGATTCCGGCGCTGGCCTTCATCGACTGGCGGGCGGCGGCGAAATCGGCCCGGGAACTGAGCAGCGTCGCACTGTTCGCCACCGCGGTGCTCATGTGGACGGCCGGGCCCGGCGCGATCGGCCCGCTACGCTGGCCCGCCCGGGTCCTGCCCATGGTCGCGCTCGCACTGCTCGTGTTGGTGTGCGTATTGCTAAGCCGCCATGGAACTTTCGCGATCACCAAACAGCGCGTCGGGGCGGCGGCCTGCCTGATCGGACTACTGTTCATCCGATCCTTCTCGGCGGCGCCACTGATCGTGGTCCGGCATCTCGTCGCGGTCACCGCGGTGCTCGCCCTCGGCGCGGTCGCGCTGTGGCTGGCGCGCAGACACGGCGTCGCGGTGGCCTGCGGTTTCATCGCGGTGGCGATGTTCCCCATCGCCTACACACAGGTGGCGATCGCCCCCAGCACGCCGATGTCGTACAACTTCCCGGTGAAACGGTCCACCATGACCGCCGCGTTCCCCGACTTCGACGGTGTGACACTGCAATTGGCGGACCGCGCGATCCTCGGACCCGAAGACCGCGATATCACCGCCGCCTACGGATCACTGGCCATCGGCAACTACGCCAAGGCGCTGGGCCTGAACTACGTCAATGCCTACACCCCGATCGGGCACGCGCCCTTCGCCGGACAGCTCTGCCTGGCCTGGGACGGCAGCGCCTGCCCCGACGCGTTCCGCCGGGCCTTCAGCGTGGAACCGAGCACCGGCGCGCAACTCGTCGACCTGATGAAGGTCGACCGGGTGGTACTGCACCGGGCCCAATACCCCGACGCGCGCAATCAACCCGCGCCCACCGGCTGGAAGTGGGTCGACTATCCCGGCCACGAACGCTACATCTGGGTGCTGGAACGCGAATCCGGTCCGGTCTCCACGGCGAACGGCCTGGTCTCGCACACCACCGACGTGACCGCCACCTCCCGCGCCAGCGACGAGGCCGCGGCCCGGCTGCGGGTCAGCTCGACCGACGGCGGGCGGATCGTCTTCGCCCGGCTGTACTGGCCGGGCTATCGGATCACCTTGAACGGCGAGGAGATTCCGATCAGCGCGGTCGCGAAGACCTTTGTCGCCGTGGACATCCCGGCCGGGACCACCGACGGCCTGCTCGAACTCACCTGGCGCCCGCCCGGCTGGCGGGCCGGAGTCATCGGCGCGATCGTCGGTGTCGCCGGGACCGGACTGCTGCACTGGGCCTACCTGCGCGGCCGCCGACGGGAGTCGGAGGACCCGGTCGCCGAGGTGCTACCGGAACAGCCGGAACTGGAACCCGCCCGGGTCTGAGCGCGCCGGCCTCGAGCGACCAACGCGCCGAGCCATCGGCGGCACCCGGACCGGACTGCAGCACTGGGCCCACCTGCACGACCGCCGACAGGACACGCAGGACCGGGTGGCCGAGGTGCTGCCGGAACGCCGGAACTGGAACCCGCCCGGGTCTGAGCGGGCCGGCCACAGGCGGCAAGCAGGCCGAAGTCATCGGCGTCGCGGGTTACCAGCCCGCCCCACTGGGCCCACTTGCGCGGCCGCCGACGGGAGTCGGAGGACCCGGTCGCCGAGGTGCTGCCGGAACGGCGAGCGGCCTCAGCAGGTCAAGGGCCGGGGATCAACCACGTCGACTGGCTCGCCCCGACCGAGCGAGCACCACCTGACCTGCCGGTTCGGGCAGGGCATAGGGTCGTGGCGGTGAGAAGGAGACAGCGGCCACCACTGCCCAAGCGGTTCGGGCTGGATCCAGCGCGCCTGCGGCTGCCGGAGGACGGCGACTGGGTGACGATCCGCGATCACCTGGTCGAGCGGCTGCCCCGAGTCGACCCGGCCCGGATCGACGAACTGCTGGCCGAGGGCGGGATCGTCGACCTGGAAGGGCCCATCGCGCCCGATGCGCCCTACGTACCGGGCGGGGCGGTGTGGTTCCACCGGGATCTGCCGGTGGAGACGCCGGTGCCGTTCGACATCACCGTCGTGCACCGCGACGCGGACCTGCTGGTCATCGACAAACCGCACTTCTTGGCGACCATTCCGCGCGGCCAGCACATTCGAGAGACCGCGCTGGTCCGCCTGCGGCACGACCTGGACCTGCCCGATCTGATTCCGGCGCACCGACTGGACCGGGTGACCGCGGGCCTGATCCTGTTCGTGATCAATCCGGCCCGGCGCGGGGCGTATCAGACCATGTTCCACAAGCGTTCCGTACACAAGGAATACGAGGCGATCGCGCCGTACTCCCCCGACCTGACACTTCCCCGGACCGTGCGCAGCCGGATCATCAAGGAGAAGCAGGTGCTCGCCGCGCAGGAGGTGCCCGGCGAGCCGAACGCGGAAACCGTCGTCGAACTGCTCGACCAGCGCGACGGCCTCGGCCGCTACCGCCTGCGCCCGCACACCGGCCGCACCCATCAGCTGCGCCTGCATATGAACAGCCTCGGCGTCCCGATCCTCGGCGACGACTTCTATCCGGTGCTCACCGACAAACCGGTCGACGACTTCACCCGCCCGCTGCAACTGCTCGCCGCAGCGCTCGAATTCACCGACCCGATCAGCGGTGAACCGCGCCGCTTCGAAACCACCCGCACCCTCCAGGCATGGACCGACCTCGCCGGTTGGCGCAACTCCGCCACCAGCTGACCGCACCGCCACGGCGCAGGACACCCTGAGGTTGCCCCGGTTTCCCGGACGGGTTTCCTGAGCGCTCACGCTGCTGCGTGAGCGGTGGTGTGTTGTAGTTCGTAGTCGACGGGGCTGAGCATGGCAATCTTCGAGTGCCGTCTGACGGGGTTGTAGAAGGCTTCGATGTATTCGAAGATCGCGTTGGCCAGTTCCTGGCGTGTGGCCCAGGCTCTGGTATCGAGCAGCTCCAATTGCATTGTGCCGAAGTAGCTTTCGACCACGCTGTTGTCGAAGCAGTCTCCGATGGACCCCATCGACCCCAGCAATCCCGCCTGTCGGAGACGCTGACCGAAGGCCCAACTGGTGTACTGCGACCCGTGATCGCTGTGCGCTACCGTCGCCCCCGCCGGCGGCTTGCGCCGCCACCGGGCCATGTCGAGGGCATCGCAGACCAGTTCGGCGCGCAGATGGTCGGCGATCGACCAGCCCACGATGCGGCGGGAGAACGCATCCAAGACGACCGCGCAGTACACCCAGCCCTCACCGGTGCGGTGCTGGGTGACGTCCATGCACCACAAGCGATCCGGGCCGTCGACGGTGAACTTGCGGTTGACCAGATCCGGGTGCGGGTCGGCGCCCGGATCGCGCTTGGTGCAGCCTTTTCGGCGTCGGAACACACCGGCGAGCCCGGCCGAACGCATCAGCCGGGCAACACGTTTGCGGCCGACGCGGATGTCGCGCCCGAGGCGCAGTTCCGCGTGCACCCGCGGTGCCCCGTAGGTGCGGCGCGAGGCCGTGTGGATCTCGGTGATGGTGGCCGTGAGCTCGGCGTCGGAGACCGCCCGCGCCGAACAACCACGCTTGCACCAGCCATAGAACCCGGAGGTCGAGACCCCCAACACCTTGCAGGCCAACGCGACGGGAAGCCCGTCACGGCCGGCCAGCTCGGCGACCACCGGGAACATTATTTGGGAGGTTGTCCGCCGCTAGATAGGCCGCGGCCTTGCGCAGCACCTCGTTCTCGAGTTGCAGCGCCCGGTTCCGGCGCCGTAGTTCGGTCAATTCCTTACGCTCGGCGCTGGTCAGTCCCTCGCTTTTGCCCTCATCGGCATCGGCCAGGGCAACCCAGTGCCGCAGACACGACTCCGAGATCCCGAGCTCGCCGGCGACCCGGCCGATCGACTTGCCGCTGGTCCGGGCGAGCTCGATGGCGCGCTTACGGAACTCCGGCGGATGTGCGGGTGGCATCCAGACTCCTTCCGGAGGCGAGTATCCCCTCGCCTCACCGTTGGTGTCCGGGAAACCGGGGCAACCTCAAATCGCGAGCTGTGACAGGGCGGTCCATCACTTCACATCGCGAACCGCGACGACACAGGGATGTACGCGAGACTGCATTTGCGATCGAGTATGTGATGTCGCTGATGGCTGTGGTGTTGTCGCGCGGGCGGGCGCCGGGTTGCCAAGAGGTCGCCGCGCGGGGGTGGGATCGATCCGTACACTGGGCCGGGTGCTTCAGACGGTCACCGCAGATTCGCCCACGGTCCGCCCCAGAATGCACGCGTATCTCGATGTCGCCGTCGTGGTCGTGGTGCTGGCGGGAACCAACCTGATCGCGCATTTCACCACCGCGCTGGCCAGTATCCTGGCCGTTCCGATCGCCGCGGTGATCCTGCTCGCACTCATGCGCAAGCGCGGACTCGGCTGGGCCGAACTCGGACTGTCGCCGCGGCACTGGCGGCGCGGCACCACCTACGGGCTGGCCGCGGTCGGCATCGTGCTGGCCGTGGTGGCTATCGGCGCGCTACTCCCCTTGACACGACCGTTCTTCCTCGCCGACCGCTATGCGACGCTGTCCGGCGCGCTCATCGCCTCCATGATCGTGATCCCGCTCCAAACGGCGATCCCCGAGGAACTCGCCTTCCGCGGCGTGCTGCACGGCACGCTGGACCGGGTGTACGGCATCCGCGGTGTCTTCGCCTCGGGCTCACTGCTTTTCGGGCTCTGGCACATCGCCTCGTCGCTCGGTTTGACCAGCGCCAACCGCGGGCTCACCGCGATTCTCGGCGGCGGCCTGCCCGGCCAGATCGCAGGCATCGGCTTGGCCGTCCTCGCCACCGGCGCGGCCGGCGCGCTGTTCACCTGGCTGCGTCAACACACCGGCAGTTTGCTCGCGCCCATCGCCCTGCACTGGTCGGTCAACGGCGCGGGAGCCCTTGCGGCCGCGCTGGTCTGGCACACCACGCTGGGCTGACCAGCTCGTACGGAGTTCGGCCCGGCGTCGGCGTTGACGTTCGGAGACGGCCGGTTTACGCTCGCTGCGATCAAACGTATGTTCGAGCAAACATGCCGCCACCGCTGCGGTGGGCATGTCACCCGGTTCAGGAAGGTTCGCGATGCGGCGCATACCCGCCCCGCCGGCTCCCCCGTCTCAGCACGAACAGTCGAACGCCGCCGGCACCGAGATCGCGGCACTGGCCGAACGGGTCGCGACAGCCCGGGGGAAACTGCCCCTGCAATACGACTCGGCCCTGGTGGACGTGCTGTCCGAGGACGAGATCGCGGCCGAACGCGAGCTGGCGGAATGGATCCGGACACAGCGGCGCGGGCAGCGACGGCGTGCCCTGCGCGAGGAACTGAAAGCCGAGCAGCGCGACCGGCGCACCGCGTCGTCCATCCGACGGGTCGAGGAAGCCGACGCTCGCTGGCATCGGCAGGCGCTGGCCGCCCGGCGGCGAGTGTCGAGCCAGGACGCGCGGCTGGCGCAGCTGTACCGGCGGGCGGAATGGTCGTCGCGGGCGCTGATCGGCGTCGTGGTGCTCGGCATGGTGTGGGCCGGGGTCAACGTGCAGCACAATCTGGTGCCCAGCGGGGACATGTCGGATCCGCTGTATTGGCTCAGCTACGGCATCGAGGCCATGATCTCGATCCCGATCATCACCATCATGGTCGTCGCCACCACCGCCGCCCGCTGGGGGCGCGAGCTGCCGCGCGGCAAGGTCGCCTTCTTCGAAATGGCGTTGCTCGGCACCACCATCGGCCTGAACGCCGGCCCCCACCTGGCCGCGGGCCACTGGGCCAAAGCCGCCGAGTTCTCCATCGCCCCGATCATGGTCGGCGTCGTCATCTGGCTGCACGCCTGGGTCGCGGCCCGCTACGCCCAGCTCATCGACGGGGTCATACGCACCGAACCAGCGGATCCGATCCCACTGCACGAACTCGATACCCCCGTGGACGCACCCCGCCCCAGGGACAAGTCCAACGGCAACCACCTCAACGGCCACGGCACATCGAACGGCCACCTGCCGGTCGGCCATTGCGACAACGGCGTAAGCACCAACGAACTCGGCAACAACGGCCGCCAGGTTTACAGCCCCCGCAACGGCGATGGCCCCCACCGTGCTGCCCGTGATGAAACCATGGGCCGCACAACGTTTTCCACCGGCTCAACCGGCGCCAACGGTCATGGCACCAACGGCGACGCGCTGGTCGGCGACACCGGCTGGAGCGAGGGCCCGATCGTGCCGAATAGCCTCGGCATCAATCGGACCGACCGCCTCGGACACATAACCGAGGGGTTCGACAAGGGCGAGACCGCCGAGCACATCAGCGGTGATGAGCCTCTCCGCCACACAACTGATCTCGACCGCCACGCACACAACACAAACGGCCGCGGCACCAACGGCCACCGAGGATCCACTGACCAGACGCACACCAAGAACGGTCGCGACCCCAAGCCCTACGGCACATCGAACGGTCACGCGCAGGCCGACAGCGCGAGTCTGATTGTGCCGAATAGCCTCGGCGGCAACAGGTTCAGCCACAACGGACACGACACCGGCAGGCTCACCAACGGTGCGGCCACCGAACCCATCACCAGCGATGAGCCCCTCAGCCATACAACGGGTTCCGACAGCCACGCACGTAACACCAACGGCCACACGCGTGTCGGCGAGAACGGCAGCGGGACGAGCGTCAACGGATTCGGCCACGACGGCCGAACCGGCACGGGGCGCGGCGAGCGCACCAATGGGTTCGCCCACAACGGTCGCGAACTGCCGAGCGACAGGACTGCCAATGGCGAGGCCACCCGCGACGGACACGGTGCCGATGACCTCGGGCACGAAGGCCGGTCCCGTTCCGGGGGCGGTGCGGCCGATGGGGACGTCACGGATGGCCGGCAGAACGGCAATAGTGTTGCGCTGCGGGATGATCAGGGCTTGTTCGACAGCCACAGCACAAGCGAGCACACGGACAACAGGCTCGGTGACGATATCCATCGGGGCGATGAGCGGGCCGGCCGGGGGCGAGGGAACCGGCGGACCGCAGATACCGGCGGCGGCAGTGCCGGTGACACGTCGCGTTCCGATGCGTCCGAAAAGCCTTCCAGTCGTAGCGAACCCGTGGTCGAGCAGTTGACGCTCGACGCGGATCCCGGGCCGGAGCCGCGGCATCCGCGGATCACGCTGGATGCGATCGCGGCGGCGCGGGAGGCGGTGGGCGGTGTCGAGGAGCCGCCGGTCGACCCGGACGAGGAAGACGGCGTATGGGCCGTAGCGCGAGCGATCGTCGAGCGCCGGATAGCCAAGGCCCCGGTGGGCCAGGTAGCCGAAATCCTCACCCTGGCCGACCAGTCCTGGACCCCGATCGGCATCGGCAGCGAACTCGGCCTGTCCTCAGCCGCCGTAACCCGCATCCTCGAAGCCGCCCGCAAACTACGGCACCCCTACGTCCTGGCAACGTAGCTGGTGGTAGACGGGACATGACTGCGGCGTTTCGCGAGAAGCTCCCGCAGTGGTGTCCCACTTGCGGGGGGCAACACGCGTGGCGGGAGACACGCGGCGGTTAGGCGGGAGGTTGGGGGGTGTGGAACTATCCGGGGGTGATGCGGAGCGTGGAGATCACTGCTGCCCTGACGGGACCGATCGACCAGGAGCATCGGTCGAGGTTGTATTGGGAGCGGCTGATCGAGTTCAGCTTGGATTGTTTTGTCTGCGAAAGAGCTGGGCGCACAACGATCTTGAAGTATGGGGCCGAGCGCGCTATTTGTAGTGGCGACACCGAACACGGGCAGCATTTCACGGCCGCTCGCATTTCCTCCTTCGACCACACCCACGCCAATGATCGGATCGTACTGCGGTCCATCGTGGATTTCTGGTGGGCGCCGTTCGACGACGCCAAGCGCGATCAGCAGGCCGTCGCTCCCACGAAGGCACCGTGGATCCGCCTGCATCTCGGCTATTCCTGCCCGCATCGCGACGAGGCCGGCAAGGAGTCCATCCAGACCAACCTGGTCCGCCCGTACGGATTGACCTGCACCCATTGCGAAACCGTGATGGCGGTCAATGCCGAGGCCCCCACCATTCGCCTGCTGTCCTGAAACGACAACGACCCGCCTCCGAAACCGGAAGCGGGCCACTGCCTTTCGATCAAGGCTGCCATCCCCCGCTGTTCGCTCCCACCGTGGCGGGCTCGTGCGGCCGATCCGGGCCGCGCTCGGGCCGGTCACCGTGCCCCGGCCACCAGGCCGCCCGCCCGAACAGCGCGGTCACCGCCGGTGTGAAGAACATGGCCATCACGAACGCGGCGATCCCGATGCCGACGGAGATCGCGAACCCCATCTGCGAGAGAGTGTTGTTGCCCGCCAACATCATCGAGGCGAAGGTGCCCGCGAGAATGACTCCGGCGGCCGCCACCGTCGGCCCGGTGTGCCGCAGCGCCAGCGCGGCGGCTTCTCGCGGGCTGCGGCCCTCCTGGGCCTCCTCCCGCAGGCGGGCGACCATCAGGATGTTGTAGTCCGTGCCGAGCGCTACGACGAACAGGTACATGATCACCGGCAGCGTGAAGATCAGCCCGGAGTCACCCTGAATGTGCTGGAACACCAGCACCGTCGCGCCCAGCGTGGCGGCGAAGCCGAGGAACACCGAGACCATCAGGTACCAGGGCGCCACTAGACTGCGCAGCAGCAGCGCGAGCACAAGCATGATCAGCACCGCCGCCACCGGGAACACCAGCGCGTAGTCGTGGTTCATCGCGGCCTTGAAATCGACGAACACCGAGGTGATTCCGCCGACCGCGGCGGTGGTCCCGGGCGGCGCGGCCGCGTGCGCGATCTCGCGCAGCGGGCCCTTGACCGTATCCAGCGCCGCGTCGGACTCCGGCGCGTGCGCCAGGGTCACCTGGAAGTCGGCGACCGTACGGTCCGCCGAGAGCTGCGCCGCTCCGACCTGCCCGACGCCTGGCACCTGGGTCAGCGCGACCCGGTAGGCGTCGAGCTGTTCGGTGGTGAGCGGTCCACCGGGCGAATGCAGCAGCACATCCGAGGGCTGCGTGGCGCCCGCGGGCAGGCCCTTCAGCAATTCCTTGTTGTAGACCACGGATTCGGAGGCGTCGGTCGTTGCCCCGGAGCCGAGGTCGAAGGTGGGATTGAATCCCGCGGCCAGCACACCGAGCGCCACCAGCACACCGCCCGAGACCACGGCGAACGCGCCGGGCCGCCGGCCCAGGGCCTGGCCGATCGCCGCGAACCGCGCGCCTTTCGGCTCATTGCGCCACGCCTTCGACGGCCAGAACACCTTGGTCCCGAGCAGCGAGACCACGGCGGGCACCAGCGTCAAACCGGCCAGCAGCGCCACCGCGACCGCGATCGCCAGCGCCGGACCCAGCGCCCGGAACATGCCGAGACTGGACAGCACCAGTGCCATGAACGCGATGATCACCGCGCCCGCCGCCGAGGTGATCGCTTCACCGACGCGGGTAACGCTGCTGACCATGGCGGTCTTCGGGTCCTCACCGGCGCGCAGGCGCTCCCGGTAGCGGAACATCAGGAACAGGATGTAGTCGGTGCCGACACCGAACAGCACGACCAGCAGGATGGCGTTCACCGAGGTGTCCATCTCGAGGTCGAAAGCCTTGGCGGCCATGGCGATCAGTCCGTTGACCGAGCCGGAGATGGCGCCGATGACGATGATCGGCAGCAGCGCGATCACCGGGCTGCGGAAGATCACCAGGAGCAGCACCAGAATCAGCACGATCGTGGTGACGCCGATGATCGCCATGCCCTTCTCGCTGGATTCGGTCTGATCCAGGGTGGACGCCGCCATGCCGGTGATCCCGGCCTTCAGGTCGGTACCCGCCACCCGCGGCTTCAGCTGTTCACGCAGTTCCTTCACCGCGTCGCCCTGGGTGGAATCGGCGGGGTTGGTGACCTTGTCCATCTGCACCGCGATCACCTGGATCAGGCGGTTCTCCGAGGGTGGGGTGGCGTGCACGCCGGTGACACCCTCGACGCGCTCACCGGCGAGTTCGGTGGCGGTCGCCAGCACCGAGGCGGAGTCGGCTTCGGTCAGCGGCGCGCCATCCACCCGGGCCACCACGATGAGCGCGGCGGGCGCGGAGTTCTGCGGAAACGCCCGCTCCTGCAACTCCATCGCCTTGATGGACTCGTAGTGCGAGGGCAGGAAGGCGGATTGGTCTGTGGTGGAGGCGAATTCCGGCGCGGCGGCCAGGACCGCGACGATGGCGGCGACCCACAGGCCGATCACCTTCCACGGGTGGTGGACGACGACGCGCCCGAGTCGAGCAAACATGGGGACGAGGATCCTTTCGGGGTCTCGACGTCAGACGTCGAGGTCCTGAGCGAGCGGGTGCGTGGCGACATCGGTGACTTCGGCACAGGCCCGGGCGGGCACGTGCGCGCGGAGCTCCTCGAGCGTGTCGACGATGTCGACGGTGTAGTCACCTGTTCCCGGCCCATCGCCCAGCGGGTCGACGGACTGCGAAACCCAGCTCTTCCAATCGGTTCCCCAGGAGCGGACGTCGGCCAGGTCGAGCCAGTTGGACCGGCGCTTGTGAATCACGTACTTGCCCTTGCGGCTTCGGTAGACCCGCGTCACGGTGATACCCGACGTGCCGGCCTCGCGCGTCTCGGTGATCTGCCGGCCGAAGAAGCGCTGGGCGCGGTGGCCGCCGGGACCGACCCGAAGGGTGATCTGCTCGAATTCGCCCGGACTTTTCGTGACATCGACGGGTTGCGGATCGGTGGACATGATTCCCCTCATTTCCATTAGTGAATGCGCAATTTTGCATGGGTCTAGTAGCGGCGGTGCCCCTTGCTCTCGGCCCGTCGTCCCACTTCGATCTGCGGTTATTGCGTATCGCCACTATAAGTAGATGTATACGTATAACGCAAGGGTGGGTATTCATGGGATAAATCCCTGGCGCGCCGATCCGGCCCGTGACACTCTCGTTCGGTGCGGTCCTATCGGGAAGTGCTGACCAACCCGACGGTGCGGAACATGCTCGTACTCGGAGCATTGGTGCGCATCCCGTTCTTCGCCGGCGGCGTCCTGCTAGCCCTGCACGTGGTCCAGACACTGCACGGTTCCTACGTCCAGGCCGGAGTGCTGAGCGGGATCGTCACCCTGTGCGTGGCCGCCAGCAGCCCGTGGCGCGGACGGTTCCTCGACCGAATCGGATTGCGCCGCACCATCCTTCCCTCGATCGTGGTCACCGCGATCTGCTGGGCCATCGCGCCGTTCGCCGGCTACTGGGTGCTACTCGGCCTCGCCTCACTCGCGGGACTGTTCTCCATCCCGGTGTTCACCGTCGTCCGGCAAGCCGTCATCGGGGCGACCACCGAGCAGAACCGGCAATCAGCGCTGGCACTGGAAGCCGCCTCCGTCGAAGCCGCGTTCATGGTCGGGCCGATACTCGGTGTGGCGCTGACCGCGTTCCTGTCGACGACGGTCGCACTGTTCTGCATGCAGATGGCGATCGTGCTGGTCGGCGTACTGCTGTGGCTGCTCGATCCGCCACTGCGCGGCGGCGACCGGACCGACAGCGCCACCGTGCCCCGCAAGACCTGGTTCGGAACCGAATTCGCGGCGCTCTGCGTCGGCGGCTGCGCCGCCATCACACTGCTCGCCGCCTGCGAACTGATCTACGTCGCCGCCATGCGCGAGTTCGACCAGCAGCGATGGCTGGGCGTGGTGCTCGCCATCTGGGGATTCGGGTCTCTGGTCGGCGGACTGATCTACGGTGCGCTGCACCGGCCGATCTCCGCCTACCTGCTGCTGGCCGGGCTCGGCGTCGTCACACTGCCGATGGCCCTGGCCGACAACGCTTTCACGCTCGGCGTGGTCGGACTCTTCTCCGGACTGCTGTGCGCGCCGACCCTGACCGCCTCACTCGACCAGCTCAGCCGCCTTGTTCCCGAAGGCGGGCGCGGCGAGGCGATCGGGTGGCACGGCGCGGCCCTGATGCTCGGCAACGGGCTCGGCAGCGGGCTCGCCGGGATCACCATCGATTGGGGCGGGTACCGGGCGGGCTTCGCCGTTTCGGGCGGATTGGGGATCGGGGTGGGCGTGCTGCTGGCGCTGGTGGTAGGCGCGCTGCATCGGCGGGCGATGGTGCCGCGGGACGCCGTGGGTGTCTAGCGCACCCGCATATGGGCATCGCGTGTGGGGCCCGATCCGGTTACCGCACAGTGAAGTTCGCGCGTCCTGGGCGTGACAGCCCAGTTGGCGGAGGCGAATTGTTGTGAACCGCAGCATGATCGGCATTGACTGGGCGATTTCGGCGCACGAATCATGGTGTATGCGAATCTCGTTCACCACGCTCGGCGGCGCGGCCGCCCTCGTCTCCGTCCTCCTGATCGGCGGACCCACAGTAGCCCCGGCGAGCGCCGCGGTCGGTCGAATCTGTTACTCCGGCCTGCCCGCCCAAGCCCATCACACCCTCGAGCTCATAGCGAACCAGGGCCCGTTCCCGTACCGGCAGGACGGGACCGTATTCCAGAACCGCGAGGGTATCCTGCCGGGGCAGTCGGCCGGCTATTACCACGAGTACACCGTCGAAACCCCCGGTTCGCCCACGCGCGGCGCTCGCCGCATCGTCACCGGGCAGGCGGTCGAGGAGGATTACTACACCGCCGACCATTACCGCTCGTTCGACCTCATCGACCGCAAATGCTGAGCCGCGTATGAACCTGGCTGACATTCGGGACGGTCTGGTACTACGCCTGGGCGTCTAGCGCGCACACCGGGGAACGTGCACAGTGGAGGTATGGCGGTCGCGAGCGGGTCCCGGATCGATCGAGAGACATTGCGCGAACATCTGGTTCGCACCCGGATCGCCGGGGAGGTGGCCACCTCGCGGGAGGCGAATCTGGCCAACTTCCGGCTCATGGTGGCCCGCGACCCCGGCTACCAGTTCGGGCTGCGGCTGCGGGACTGGACCTTCGACGAGACGCTCGCCATGATGGCCCGGCTCTGCGGGGTCAGCCCCGATCCCGGCCACACGCACGGCGTCGACACCATCGATCCGGACCGCACCATCGACGCCCTCGACGTGATGGCCGCGCGCATCGCGCATGCCGCACGCACCCGCTGCACGGTCCTGTTCGCCACCGGTCATCCCGCGACCCTGATGGGCGTCTACCGTGCCGTCGCCGCGAAACTCACCGCCGCCGGATGCCGCATCCCCACCCCCGCCGCCAACTGGAGCTACGCCTCCACCACCGACGGTCTCAAATACCGCGAAATCACCTATACCTCAGGCGTAGCCGCCCTGGTCAGCCGCACCGGCGACTACCGCCACACGCACGACCCACAACCCATGCAGGCCATGCTCTCCGAACTCCACGGCACCGGCACCTGGCCCGACCTGGTCATGGCCGACCACGGCTGGGCCGGCGCCGCCGCCGAAGCCGGCATCGAAACCGTCGGCTTCGCCGACTGCAACGACCCCGCCCTCTTCGCCGCCCACGCCGAAGGCAAACTCACCACCACCGTCCCCCTCGACGACGGCATCCTCCCCACCCACTACCAGCCCCTCACCACCTACCTCCTAGCCCGCGCGGGCCTGACCTAGCCGCCGTCACCGAAGGCGAATCACTCGGGTTCGACCCACAATCGCCGAATACCGACCGCGCCATCGGCGGCATCGAGATCGATGCGAATCTCGTCCCGGCTCACCAGGTACGGGACCAGGACGTCGAGCGCCCAGCCGGCGCGGTGTTCGAGCACGGTCTTGATCGCGGTTCCGGTGAACGGCTTCGACACCGTCACGTCGAACACAGACGCTCTGGCGCGCAACGCAATTCGATCGCCAACGATTTGCAGACCATCGATGATCGCCTGCTCGTCGGTAGTCGAACCGTGCGACTGACTCGACCGCATCCCTTTTCGACCGGAGCGATCGATGACCAGCATCAACGGTTCGAAGGAATCGACTTCGGCAAGTATCCGGGCCACTGCGTCGACCGCGTCGCGGAGCAGCGTGTCGAAGTCCTGCTGCACCTCTTGCGGGGCAGTTGCTCTCCAGTCCAACGGTTTACCACCTTGCTGGGCGATTTTTGGCTCGATACGCTTTCAGATAGTGCACGGTATCGGGGAGGGGCGGGCGTGAGTCTACTGGTCGACCCGGCGGTACTGAATCAGGGCGCGAATGATCTCCGATCCCTCCAAGTCCAGCTCACGGAAGCTCTCGCAACGATCGGCACCGAACACACCCGATTGAAGGATTTGTGGACCGGCGCGGCAGCCGACCACGTAAGCACCACCTGGGACGAGCTCCGTCCTCGCCTCGTCGCCCACATCGGGAAGCTGGAGCAGCAGGCGGCAGCCTTGAACACGGTGGCCACCGAGATCCTCGGTCAGGATCAGGCGAACGCCGACGACATTTCGACAGCAGGGTCGAGCTTGGATCTGCCTTGAGCGCACACAGTTACGACCTCGACGCGATGCAGGAGTTCATCACTCTGCTGGACCAGCAGATCACCACGATCGCCGAACACAACACCAGTGTCGAACGCACCGCGGCTGGGGTCCTGCAACATTTCACGGGCAGCGCGGCAGCCGCCTACGCCACCCGCCACACATCGTGGCAGGCCGACGCGACCGAGCTGCTTGCCGAGATCCGAGCGATCCGCGACCAGGCCGCGACCGCCCGAACGAACTATCTCGAGGCTGAGCAAGCCAACCGGGAGATGCGATCGTGATGATCCGGAACGGGCTATGACCAAGGTCGATCCCGGGTCGTATTACCTGGTAGGCGGATTGCTGATCGCAGCGAGTTCCGTTCTGGAAAACGACCTTCGCGAACTCGACGAGGCTTTGGACACCCCGCGCTCTGCCGGGTTGTATCCCTACGGAGGCCCCGGCTGGGCGAAGAGCTTCGACCAATCCGCCTCGGACGTGTTCGAAGCCGGGTCGACCGCGGTGATGGCGGCCAACGCGCTCGGCATTCAGATCTACACCGCGGGCCAGAACGTCGCACGCGCGGAGAACAACTCGCACCCGGGCACCCAGCAAGCTATCCCGGACGTGCCCGCCGGAACTACCTTGACCAGGAATCTGCACCCCACCGATTTTTCGATCGGTGCGACCGAAGGTAATCCGGACCACTGGACCATCATCGAGGATGTGGTGAAGGCCAAGAACCTACGGGTCTGGGCCGATTGCGACGAGGCCAGGATCGCCGATGCCGGAAAGCATTTCACCGACTACGGCACCAGAAACCAGGACTACGCCGACAATATCTATCGCACTGTCCTGGACACGTTCCCGGCGGAGTCCGAACGCGAAGATCCGATTCTCGCCGGCTACGTCCGCGATGTCGGTGCGGTGTGCGATGCCATCGAAGCCTTCTCGAACGGTGCGAAATACCTGGGACTGGCCTGCACCCAGGTCGCGGCGACCGCCAAATCCGCCAAAGACGACTGCCGACTCACGCTGAAGCTCCTGCGCGGACTCGAGCTCACCTACGAGGCGGATAAGGCTGTGGCGAAGAACCCGATCGCCGAGAAATCGATCGACTTCACCTGGGACACCACCAGAACCGCTAACGCACAAACGATCTCCGACCGGCTGGGCAACATCGAAGAGAAGGTCAAGAACGCCGTCTCCTCGAACACCGGAATCTATGCGATGGTCACGGCCGAACTCGCCTTCCTGTCGTCGATCCTGGGTCGAACACCACGTAGCACCCAATACATCAGCCGACCGCCCAGCCAAAACAAGGCCGCGGGCGAGGAAGCTGAACTACGCGCCGGGATCGACCCGACCCTGCCGAAGCGGAAGATTACGATAACCGGCCAGAACGGCGACGTTTCATCGATCCCGGACCGAATCGATGAATTGAATCACCAGGTCACCGAGGTGAAGAACGTCAATATCCTCGGCGAGGACGCATACGGTCCGGACAGAGCAGTCGAGCAGATCAAGATCCAGGCTCAGTGGGCGCAGGAGAACGGCTATACGCACACATTGATCGTCGATCACCGCACGAAGATCACCGATCCTGACATTCAACGCCTGATCGAGGAAGGAAAGGTAGAACTGGTACGGATGGAACTCGATGACGGACCGAAGACATGAACATCATCAAATATGCGCGCATGCCTTATGGGAGCGAAGACGGCAGCACCGAGTGGATGAGCGACCTACCTGCTCGATACAAGCACGGACAGCGCGGGTTCGACCGGCGGATCATGGAAGAACTCGCTGCGGTTGGTGTCCCCTGCTACACGCTCAGCGATCTTTCCAACGGGCCACGCACCATCCCGCAGGGCATTCCGATCTTCATCGATTGGCTCACCGACCTCGAGAAAAAGATCCCGGGCCCTGAAACCGAACATCGCTCGGGGATCCGGGCAGGTCTCATTCGAAATCTGATCGACCCTGCGGCCCGAGGCAATCAGCAAGCCATCGATCTCCTGATCGCTCAGCTGAACCGCCGACCCCCCCTTCCACTGCCACATCGGGACTGGGCCTGCACCGGGTTGGGCTTGATCGCCACAAAGCACAACTTCGAGCAGATCGCGGAGCTTCTCTCCGACCTGCCAGAGGGGACGCACAGAGGCGACCTCGTCGCATACCTCGGCAAAGTCAAAACGGTGGAGGCGCGCGAACTGGCGATCAGCTACTTGGGCAGCGGCGCCCGTGAGTCGGCGATCAAGGCACTGGTTCAAATGAAGGCCACCGGCGTCCGGCACCTCATCGAACCACTCGTCGACGACCCGCATCCACCGGTGCGGAAGCGAGCCATACGCGCCTTGGAGCGACTCCCCGAGTAATACTACGAAGGCCCGCTTCCGGAGAGAAGCGGGCCTTCGTAGTGACTTGATCAGTCGTGAATAAGGCTTACTTGGCCTTCTCCAGGACCTCGACCAGACGCCAGCGCTTGGTGGCCGACAGCGGACGGGTTTCCATCAGCTGAACGCGGTCGCCGACACCGGCGACCTCGTTCTCGTCGTGCGCCTTCACCTTGGAGGTGGTGCGAATGATCTTGCCGTAGAGCTTGTGCCGGTTACGGTCTTCCAGCTCGACGACGATCGTCTTGTTCATCTTGTCCGAGACAACGTAGCCGACACGAACCTTGCGGCTGTTGCGCTCTTCCTTGTTCTCGCTCATGCCGCATCTCCCTTGCCAGCGGGTCCGGTGGCCAGACCGAGCTCGCGCTCACGCATGACCGTGTAGATGCGCGCGATCTCGTGACGGACGACGCGCAGACGACGGTTGTTGTCCAGCTGACCCGTCGCCATCTGGAAGCGCAGATTGAACAGCTCTTCCTTGGACTCGCGCAGGCGGGAAACGAGTTCCTCTTCGGTGAGCTCGCGGAGCTCTGCGGCCGGTGTTCCGGTAGCCATCAGAACTGCTCCTCCCTGGTCACGATCCTGCACTTCATGGGGAGCTTGTGCATCGCGCGACGCAGGGCCTCGCGAGCGATCTCCTCGTTGGGGTAAGACATTTCGAACATCACGCGACCGGGCTTGACGTTCGCGACCCACCACTCCGGCGAACCCTTACCGGAACCCATGCGGGTCTCGGCAGGCTTCTTGGTCAGCGGGCGATCCGGGTAGATGTTGATCCAGATCTTGCCGCCACGCTTGATGTGGCGGGTCATCGCGATACGAGCCGACTCGATCTGCCGGTTGGTGACGTAAGCCGGCTCCAGCGCCTGGATACCGAACTCGCCGAACGCCACCGAGGTGCCGCCCTTGGCCATGCCGGAACGGCCGGGGTGATGCTGCTTGCGGTGCTTGACCTTGCGAGGCATCAGCATGGCGTCAGCCCTCCTGATTCTCTGCCGGAGCCTCCGCCACAGCAGTGGCGGCGCGCCCGGCCTCGGTGCTGGTCGCCGTGGTACCGGCGGAGCCGGACCGACGCGGGCGCGACGGACGCTCGCGACGCGGACGGTCGTCACGACCGCCGGCCGGAGCGGCAGCGGCGGTCAGCTCACGCTTGCCACCGACGATGTCGCCCTTGTAGATCCAGACCTTCACGCCGATGCGACCGAAGGTGGTCTTGGCCTCGTAGAGGCCGTAGTCGATGTCCGCACGCAGGGTGTGCAGCGGAACGCGACCCTCACGGTAGAACTCCGAGCGCGACATTTCGGCACCACCGAGGCGGCCCGAGCACTGCACACGGATGCCCTTGACGTTCGGCGAACGCATGGCCGACTGGATGGCCTTACGCATCGCGCGACGGAACGCCACACGGTTGGACAGCTGCTCGGCCACACCCTGAGCGACGAGCTGCGCATCCGACTCGGGGTTCTTGACCTCGAGGATGTTCAGCTGCACCTGCTTCTTGGTGAGCTTCTCCAGCTCGGCGCGAATGCGATCGGCCTCGGCGCCACGGCGGCCGATGACGATGCCCGGACGAGCGGTGTGGATGTCGACGCGAACCCGGTCACGGGTGCGCTCGATCTCCACCTTGGAGATGCCGGCCCGCTCCATGCCATTGGCGAGGAGCTTGCGGATCGCGACGTCTTCCTTCACGTAGTCCGCGTACTGCTTGTCCGCGTACCAACGCGACTTCCAGTCGGTGGTGATACCGAGGCGGAAGCCATGGGGATTGATCTTCTGTCCCATTTACTTTGCCCCTCCCTTCCGGCGGTTACGAGTGGCACCACCGGCGGTGGGAACGCTCTCGACCTCGATAGTGATGTGGCTGGTGCGCTTGCGGATCCGGAACGCGCGGCCCTGGGCCCGCGGCTGGAAACGCTTCATGGTGGCGCCCTCGTCGACGTACGCGGTCGCGATGACCAGGGTCGACGGGTTCAGGCCGAGGTTGTTCTCGGCGTTCGCCGCGGCACTGGCCACGACCTTGGCGACCGGCTCGCTCGCGGCCTGCGGCGCGAACTTCAGGATCGCCAGGGCCTCCTCGACTCGCTTGCCGCGGACCAGGTCCACGACACGACGAGCCTTCATCGGAGTGACGCGCACGTGCTTCGCGGTCGCCCGCGCAGTCGGGTTCTGAGTCTCAGTGGTCATCGCCGCTTGCTCTTCCGGTCTTCCTTGACGTGGCTCTTGAACGTCCGAGTGGGCGCGAATTCACCCAGCTTGTGCCCGACCATGTTGTCCGAGACGAACACCGGCACATGCTTGCGACCGTCGTGGACGGCAAAGGTGTGGCCGATGAAATCGGGGATGATGGTCGAACGACGGGACCAGGTCTTGATGACCTGCTTGGTGCCCTTCTCGTTCTGCACGTCCACCTTCGCGAGGAGGTGGTCGTCGACGAACGGGCCCTTCTTCAGGCTGCGTGGCATTTTCTACCTCCTCCTTAGCGCTTCTTGCCGGTCTTGCGACGGCGGACGATGAGCTTGTCGCTCGGGCGGTTGGGCTTGCGGGTGCGGCCTTCCGGCTGACCCCACGGCGAGACCGGGTGGCGACCACCGGAGGTCTTGCCTTCACCACCACCGTGCGGGTGGTCGACCGGGTTCATGACGACACCACGGACCGTGGGGCGACGGCCCTTCCAGCGCATGCGGCCGGCCTTGCCCCAGTTGATGTTCGACTGCTCGGCGTTGCCGACCTCGCCGACGGTGGCGCGGCAGCGCACGTCGACGCGACGGATTTCACCGGAGGGCATACGCAGGGTCGCGTACGGCCCTTCCTTGCCCAGCAGCTGGATGCTCATACCGGCCGAACGGGCCAGCTTGGCGCCGCCGCCGGGACGCAGCTCCACCGCGTGGATGGTGGTACCGGTCGGGATGTTGCGCAGCGGCAGGTTGTTACCCGGCTTGATGTCGGCGGTGGGGCCGGACTCGATCGGGGTGCCCTGCGTCACGCCCTTGGGGGCGATGATGTAGCGCTTCTCGCCGTCGCGGTAGTGCAGCAGCGCGATGTTGGCGGTGCGGTTGGGGTCGTACTCGATGTGCGCGACCTTGGCCGGGATGCCGTCCTTGTCCAAACGACGGAAGTCGATCAGACGGTAGGCACGCTTGTGGCCGCCACCGCGATGCCGGGTGGTGATGCGACCGTGGGCGTTACGACCACCGCTCTTGGTGAGCGGACGGATCAGCGACTTCTCGGGGGTCGACCGGGTGATCTCGGCGAAGTCCGAGACGGACGACCCGCGGCGGCCCGGGGTTGTCGGCTTGTACTTGCGAATTGCCATGAGTTCTTCTCTACTTTCTGGATTCCCAGGCGCTTACGCGACCGGGCCTCCGAAGATCTCGATGGGCTTGCTGTCGGCCGAGATGGTCACGAGCGCGCGCTTGGTGTCCTTGCGCTTGCCGTAACCGAAGCGGGTCCGCTTGCGCTTGCCCTGACGGTTGGCGGTGTTGACGCTGGTCACCTTCACGCCGAAGACCTTCTCGACGGCGATCTTGATCTGCGTCTTGTTGGAGTCCGGGTGCACGATGAAGGTGTAGGTGCCTTCCTCGATCAGTCCATAGGACTTCTCCGAGATGACCGGAGCCAGCAGGATGTCGCGGGGGTCGGCGATGGTGGTCACTTGCTCTCCTCCTGAGCCGCCTCGGCCGGGCCGTGAACGAACGCGTTCAGAGCCTCGACGCTGAACACCACTTCGTCGCTGTAGAGCACGTCGTAGGTGTTGAGCTGATCCGGGGCGATCGGCTGCACGTTCTCCAGGTTCGCCACGCTCTTCCACGCGGCGACGTCCTCGCGGCCGACGACAACCAGGAACTTCTTGCGATCCGAGAGCTCGGACAGGAAGGTCTTGGCGGTCTTGGTCGACGGGGTCTGACCCGCGACCAGTTCGGTGACCACGTGGATACGCTCGTTGCGCGCCCGGTCGGAGAGGGCGCCACGCAGGGCGGCGGCCTTCATCTTCTTCGGGGTGCGCTGGCTGTAGTCGCGCGGCTGCGGACCGTGCACGGTGCCACCGCCGACGAACTGCGGTGCGCGGGTCGAACCCTGGCGGGCGCGACCGGTGCCCTTCTGCCGGTACGGCTTCTTGCCACCGCCGGAGACCTCGCCACGAGTCTTCGTGGAGTGGGTGCCCTGGCGAGCGGCGGCCAGCTGCGCGACAACGACCTGGTGCATCAGTGCGATGTTGGCGGTCACGTCGAAGATCTCCGCGGGGAGCTCGACGGTGCCATTGGTCTTGCCACCGATCTCCTTGACCGGCAGCGTCAGGTTGGCCTTCTTCTCGAGGCTGGTCATGCGTGCGCACCACCCTTCACGGCGCTCTTGACGATCACGACGCCGCCCTTGCGACCCGGGATCGCTCCCTTGATCAGCAGCAGGCCGTTCTCGGCGTCCACCTTGTGAACCGAGAGGTTCTGGGTGGTGACGCGGTCGTTGCCCATCCGGCCCGACATGCGCATGCCCTTGAACACGCGGCCGGGGGTAGCGCAACCACCGATGGAACCGGGACGACGGTGCACAGCCTGCGCACCGTGCGAGGCGCCCTGGCCGGCGAAGCCGTGACGCTTCATGGTGCCGGCGAAGCCCTTGCCCTTGCTGGTGCCGGTGACGTCGACGTAGGTGCCCTCTTCGAACACGTCGGCCGAGAGTTCCTGGCCGATCTCGAAGGAGGAGGCGTCGGCGACGCGGATCTCGGCAACGTGGCGGCGCGGGGTGACACCGGCCTTGGCGAACTGGCCGGAGACCGGCTTGTTCACCTTGCGCGGGTCGATGGCGCCGAAAGCGATCTGCACGGCGCTGTAGCCGTCGCGCTCCTCGGTGCGGATCTGGGTAACGACGTTCGGTCCGGCCTTGATGACGGTCACGGGGACGACGCGGTTCTTGTCGTCGAACACCTGGGTCATACCGAGCTTGGTGCCCAGGATGCCGGCCGCGGGCCTGCTCTTGTTGTCAGTAGTCATGTCTCGAGTCCCCGTCACTGAATGTTGACGTCGACGCTGGCCGGCAGGTCGATGCGCATGAGCGCGTCAACCGTCTTCGGCGTCGGGTCGAGGATGTCGATAAGCCGCTTGTGCGTGCGCATCTCGAAGTGCTCGCGCGAGTCCTTGTACTTGTGCGGCGAGCGGATGACGCAGTACACGTTCTTTTCGGTGGGCAACGGCACCGGGCCGACCACACGGGCCCCGGTACGGGTCACCGTCTCGACGATCTTGCGCGCAGACGCGTCGATCGCCTCGTGGTCGTAGGCCTTGAGCCTGATGCGGATCTTTTGTCCCGCCACGCTAAGTGTCCTTTTCTCCGCTTTCGTTCGTGATCTCGTCAAGCACTGGGGCTTGGTCGAAACCACCCTCATTTACACAGCCCGAACACACGAAGACGTCTCACGTGAGACCACGATCGAGGCACGCTCGATCTCTCGCCGCTGTTCATCTGTCATGGTTCTCCGGTCCACGCGGTCGGGCGTGTCGCCCTAGCGCTCATTCCTCGGCCCTGATCAGAACTTCTTCTCGGGCCGGGAACCATGTCCCGGACGTACTCACACCGAATTACCGGCGAAGTACATGATTGCTTTCACTCGCCCCGCTCCGGTCTACACCAGGTATCCATAGGACTCAGGCATAACCCCGTGCAAGGCAACCCGAACAGTATGCCCGACGCGCTTCCTCGATTCAAATCCACCCCCCGGTTACCGCTCAGCCCCCGCTGAGCAGGGCCTTTAGGCGCGCGGTCCGTAGGGGCCCGGAGGTGGCGGGCCGTACCCGGGCGGTGGGCCGTAACCAGGTGGCGGGCCGTAGCCGGGCGGCTGCGGCCCGTATCGCTGCTGCGGCGGCTGAACCCAGCCGGGCAGTGGCTCACCCGGTTCCGGCTCGAGATAAGCCGGAGTACGCCGCAGATACACCAACGCACCGACCGCGCCTGCCAGCGCGAGCACGCCGGTAACCAGGAAAACGATGCGCCAGTTTCCGCCGTTGTAGGCGACGCCGATCAGGAAGATCGCCGCTGTGAGGAGAACACCACCGGTGACCTCCACCAGCTTCCACTTCGCGGCCCGCACCAGATGCGGCTTCATTTCACGCAGTACGTCTTGCTCGCGCCCCCACATGTCCGCCGATTATGCCAATGACAGTGGGATCCAGAACTTACTTGTGAGTAAGATACGAATATGAGCAAAGAGACCGCCACGTATCGGGGCTGGAAGAAGCTGCCGGACAATCGGCTGGGACACACACTGTTCTCGTTGGGAATGGTGGCGCGGGTGCCGTACTTCGGGACGGTGCTGCCGAGCGTCGTGCGGCTGGAACCGGGGCTGTGCGAGGTGACCTCGCCGAAGTGGTTCGGGATCCACAACCACCTGGGGACCTTCCACGCGATCGCGGCGTGCAACCTGGCCGAGGTGGCGATGGGGATGCTGAGCGAAGCGACCGTGCCCGGCACCCACCGCTGGATTCCCAAGGCGATGAACGTGCAGTACCTGGCCAAGGCCGAGACCGGGCTGCGGGCGGTGGCGAAACTGCCCGAGATTCCGGACTTCACCCAGATCACCGAGGGCCGCGAACTCGTGGTGCCGATCTCGATCTACGACAAGCACGGACTCGAGGTCGTACACGCCGAGATCACCACCTGGGTCACGCCGAAGTAGCCGCACGGCGGCGCTGGTTGCCAGCGGTCCCGCCCAACGGATTAGATGCGTCTATGAGTGGCACCGGGGAATTCGAGCTGTGCGTGGTCGGGCTCGGTCCGACCGGGCGGGCGCTGGCGCATCGGGCGATGCGGGCCGGGTTCCGGGTCGTGGCGGTGGATCCACGGCCGGAGCGGCTGTGGCCGGAGACCTTCTCCTGCTGGGTCGACGAGCTACCCGAATGGCTGCCCGCCGAGGCCATCGCCCAGCGCATCGAGGCGCCCACGGTCTGGACGAAGACCGAACACCGGATCCCGCGGCCCTACTGCGTGCTGTCGAAACCGGGCCTGCGCGCGGCACTCCCCCTGGACGACGCCACCGTCATCGCCGGTCGCGCCACCCGCGTAGACGCGCGCGAGGTCGAATTGCAGGACGGCACGATCCTGCGGGCGGCGACCGTCTTCGACACTCGCGGCCTGCCCACCCTGGGAAAGCGCCGCGCCGCCAGCGCGCACGGCATCTTCGTCGCCGCCGAAACGGCCGCGCCCATGATCGCCGACGGCGAGGGGCTGCTGCTGGACTGGCGGCCGGAGAACGGGGCCGGGCCGGACGAGCCGCCGTCGTTCCTGTACGCGGTGCCGCTCGGCGACGGGACGGTCATCTTCGAGGAGACCAGCCTGGGCCTGCGCGGCGGTATGCCGCAGCACGAGCTACGCAGACGCACGCTCAATCGCCTTGCCGCGCACGGCATCCGGCTCGAAGGCAGCGAGCCGAGCGAGGCCGCGCACTACCCACTCGACCAGCGCCCCCCGAAAAAGGGTGTGGCACAGTCGATTCCGTTCGGCTCCCGAGGCGGGATGATGCATCCCTGCACCGGCTACAGCGTCGCCGATTCCCTCGCCCTGGTCGACACCGCGATCACCGCGGTACGCACCGGAGGCGACCCGATCGAGGCGCTGTGGCCGTGGCGCGCCCGGCTCGTCTACTGGATGCGCATGCGCGGCCTGTGGGGTCTGGGCCGCCTGACCACCGATCAGTCCATCGCCATGTTCGAGGCATTCTTCACCGAATCCGACCGCGGCCAGCGGGCCCTGCTCTCCGCCCACGCCGACTACACCGCCCTGGGCGCCGTCCTGTTCAACACCGTCGCCCACACCTGGCCCTTCCGCTGGCGCTACGACCTCGTCGGCTGGACCAACCGCGACCGCTGGCTCGACTACCCGTTCGCCCCCGCCCCGGAACGCGCCGAACGCCGATAACTCAGGCGCCGGTTTGCGCGGCGCGGCGGTAGCCGCGAATGGCGGGCCAGGCGAAGACCACGATCAGGCCGAGAGTCCAGGCGACGGTTTTCCAGAGGGCGCCGGCGACCGGGCCGCCATAGGACAGGCCGCGCATGGCGTCGATGGCGCAGCTCATCGGCTGGTTCTCGACGATCCCCTGTAGCCAGACCGGATAGGCGAATTTCGGGACGAAGCCGGTGTTGAAGAACATCAGCAGGGTATTGACGATGCTGACCAGGCTGACCAGCATGACCCCCTCGGTGACGGTCGCCAGCGCGGTGACGAGCACGGCGAAGCCGACACCGAACAGCACCGGCAGCGCGATCAGCGCCAAGGCAGCCACCGGCCCCTGATCGAAGCGGAACCCGAGGGCCAACCCGACGGCCAGCACGAACAGGGTGGTGATCAGCACGCGAACCGCTTCGGCCAGCAACCGGCCGGTCAGACCCGCCGCGCGATGCACGGGCATGGTCCAGAGACGGCCGAGCAGACCCGTGGCCTTCTCGGTCTTGAACCCCAGCGCACTCACGACCGCGCCGGACATGGCCGCCACCAGGGTGATCATCGCGACCTGACCGTAGATAGCGGGTGTGCCGGTGTAGCCGGTGATCGCGCGCCCCAGCACCACATCGAACATCAGCAGCATCAGCGCCGGATAGACCAGCGTCTGAATAGTGGTCGAGGGATCGCGCAGCCAGCCGATCAGCAAGCGTTTGCATTGCAGCAGACTGTGCGTGATCAGGGTCGACAGCGCAGACTCCGAAGGCGTCGCCACCTCCGGCAGCGCGGCGAACCGAGTCGCTTCGAACGGCGCTTCGGTGGCTTCCACAACGTTGTTCACGATCGCCTCACACTCGCCCACACCGCGAACGGGATGAATACCACCGCGGCTCCGATCAACCACACCAGCGCTACCCACAGACCAGCCCAGGTGACCCCGTCGGCGGCCATGTCCCGCATGGCGAACGAGAACTGGGAGATCGGCTGATTGCGCACGAACGGCTGGATCCATTCGGGAAACCGGTCCTCTGGAACGAAACCGCAGGACAGCATGCCGAAGATCAGCGTCGGCAGGGTGAGCGCCTGACTCAGCGACTCGGGGCTTTTCGTGAGCGAGCCGAGACCGTCCGCGCCGATGGCGAGCACGGTGCCGACCGCGAGCGAGAATCCGCAGAACAGCACGGCCTGCCCGAATCCGGCCGAGAACCGGAACCCGATCATGTGCCCGAACAGGATCGCCGCGACCAGCGAGGTGAGCGAGCGGACCAGGCCGGCCGAGATCCGCGCCGACAGCGGCACCAGCGCCCCGATCGGCATGGTCTGCAACCGCGCGCTCAGGCCCGTCAGCGCTTCGTAGGCCGCGAGCTGCGCATTCGACATCATGGTGAACGCCATGGTCTGCAACACGATGACCGGCATGACGAACTGCGCGTAGTCGATGCCGTGGAACTTCATCACGTAGCGCAGCGGCAGGTAGAAGCCGAGCGTGAACACCAGCGGGGTCACGACGGCGACGATCAACTCACCTTTGGTGGCCATGGTCCAGACCACGCGCCCGGTCAGCGCGCGCCACTGCGCGAATGACGATGGTGTGGCGGTGGGCAACTCAGCGAACAGGGAGCTCGGGTTCGTCTCGAATCCGGTTTTCTCGGCAGTGGTCACGCCTTGCCACCCGAGTGTCCGGTGAGGGACAGGAAGACGTCGTCCAGGGAGGGGCGTCGCAGGCCGATGTCGGCGAGATCGACGCCGACATAGTCGAGGCGGCGCAAGGCTTCGGCCAGGGTGGCCGCGCCGTCGGGGGCCGGGAAGGAAAGACGGTCGGCGGAGTCGAGTGCCGCGAGTACCGCGGCGGGCACCAGATCGCCGAGGGCGTCGGCGGCGGTGCGCAGCTTGCTCGGGTCCAGCGGGACCACCTCGCAGAAGCTGCCGCCGGTCTTCTCCTTGAGTTCGTCGGCGGTGCCCTCGGCGATCACCGTGCCCTTGTCGATGACGATGATGTTGTCGCTGAGTACGTCGGCTTCCTCGAGGTACTGCGTGGTGAGCAGCACGGTGATGCCCTGGGTCTTGAGGACCTGCACCAGATCCCAGACGCCCTGGCGGCTGCGCGGGTCCAGGCCGGTGGTGGGTTCGTCGAGGAAGACCACCTCGGGGCGCACCACCAGACCGCAGGCGATGTCGACGCGCCGCCGCATACCGCCGGAGTAGTTGCGCACCGCTCGCCGCCCGGCGCCGACCAGGTCGAATTGTTCGAGCAGGTCGTCGGCGCGTTTGCGGGCGGCGGATTTGCGCAGGCCCATGAGGCGGCCGAACAGTTCCAGGTTCTCGCGGCCGGAGAGGTTCTCGTCGAGGGCGGCGTACTGGCCGGTCATCATGATCGAGCGCCGGACCGCGGCCGGGTCGGTGCGCACGTCGTGCCCGGCAACCACGGCGGTGCCGGAGTCGGGGCGCAGCAGCGTGGACAGGATCTTGACCGTGGTGGTCTTGCCCGCGCCGTTGGGGCCGAGGATGCCGAGCACGCTCGCCTTGTCCGCGGTGAAGCTGATGCCCTGCAGGGCGTGCACGTCGCCGAAGGATTTGCGCACGTCCTCGACGCGGACCGCGGTCTCGCGTGCTGGCCCGCCGCTGGTCTCCGCGTACGAATCTGGCTTGGTCAAGCTCGGCATCAACTCTCCACTATTGCGATTGGCGGCGTCTCCGGAGGAGATCCGCCCCAATGGGCGTGATGTTACCGGCTGGGTGAAAACGCACGAGGTGTCAGCGCTTTACCCATTTTCCACCTCGTCTATGTGTGTCATTGCTCACAATGAACGAATTGCCTTGGGGCGATACCGGATCGACGCTGGTCGAACCTGCCGAAGGGCAGCGCGGGGGCGGCGGCGGTGCCTTGTCGGGGCGGCGTGCCGCCCATACTCTGCAAAACAGGGGTCAGGGCGGGACGCATGGAGGTGACCGATGGCAGAGTCTGCGCAGCCACGAGTGACGGCGCACCGGGGCAACTCGAATGTGCTCACCTCCTATGACCCTCGCACCGGGGAGATCGTCGGAAGCTACGCCGTCATGGGCTACGGCGAACTCAATCGCACCGTCCGTTCCGCCCGCGCGGCCGAATCCTGGTGGGCGGGGCTGAGTTTCAGCGTTCGCAAACGCTGGCTGCTGGATTGGAAGCGCGGTATCGCCCGCCGGGCCGGCGAGCTGGTGCACCTGGTCTGCGAGGAGACCGGCAAACCGGAGGCGGATGCGGTCATCGAGGTGATGCTCGCCGTGGAGACCCTGGACTGGGCCGCCCGCAACGCCGACCGCGTGCTGCGCCGCCGCAGGCTCGGCTCCACCTGGCTGACCAGGAATCAGCAGGCTTCGGTCGGCTACCTGCCACTCGGCGTGATCGGCGTACTCGGTTCCTGGAACAACCCGGTCTTCACCCCGATGGGCTCGATCGCCTACGCCATGGCCGCCGGCAACGCGGTGGTTTTCAAACCGCATGAGCTGACCACCGGCGTCGGCGTCTGGCTGGCCGAGAGCTGGAGCCGGCTGGCCCCGAGCCAGCCGGTATTACAGGCCGTCACTGGGGAGCGGGGCACCACCAACGCGCTGTGCCGGGCCAAGCTGGACAAGATCGCCTACGCGGGTTCCGACAGCGGCGCCCGCGAGGTGATCGCGCTGTGCGGGCAGACCCTGACGCCGGTCGTGATCGAACGCGGCGGCAAGGGCACCATGGTCGTGCACGTCGATGCCCAGCTGCACGACGCCGCCGAGGCCGCCGTCTTCGGCGCGATGGCGAACGCGGGCCAGAATCCCACCGGCATCCAGCTCGCCTATGTCGCCGATTCGGTGTACGACCGGTTCCTGGAGCTGGTCGTCGAGCAGGCCCGCGGGTTGCGCCCGGGCGCGGACAAGCGGGCCAGTTACGGGCCCATGATCCTGGAGTCGCAGGTCGACGTGGTACGCAAGCAGGTGCGCGATGCCCTGGCGCGTGGCGGCAAAGCGGTTGTCGGCGGGCTGGATTCGTTCCGGGAGCCCTATATCGAGCCGATCGTGCTGGCCGAGGTGCCCGAGGAGAGCATCGCGGTGACCGGTGAGGCGTGCGGTCCGGTGCTGGTGGTGAATCGGGTGCCGTCGATGGCGGAGGCGGCGCGGCGGATCAACGCCACCGGCAACGGCGTGGCGGTGTCGGTGTTCACCCGCGACACGGCGAGCGTGCCGGAGTTCGCCGAACGGCTGCGGGTCGGGGTGGTGACCATCAACTCGTCGAGCGCCTACGCCGGCATCCCGGCCCTCCCGTTCGGCGGGGTCGGCGAATACGGCCAGGGCCACACCCACGGCGATCAGGGGCTGCGTGAGTTCAGCCGGACCCTCTCGATCGCCCGCAAGCGCTACCGCGCGCCGGTGAATCTGTCCACGTTCGACCGCCAGGGACGGCATCTGCGCATGGCGCGCACCATGTTCCGGCTGCGGCACGCTCGGCGTACCTGACCCGGTCAGCGACTGAAATTCGACAATTTCAACATTGGTGGCGGTGGGCCTGGATAAGCTCGGAAACCGCTCGTCCGGCTCGTCGGTGACCATCGATCGCGCAATGGAGGACGGTCTTGACCACAGTGATGGATTGCTCCGAACTCGACAACGGCACGCTGCTCACCATCGAACCCCTCCCACAGGCCCTGTGGCCGGAAGGCACGAAACAGGGCTACCGCATCGAATATGTGGCCGCCAATTTCAGCGGCGGCAAGCGCGCGGTCGGCGGCTCGGTCTTCGTCCCCGAACTGGGCGCGGCCCCGGCGCCGGTGCTGACCTGGGCGCACTGCACGGTCGGCAGCAACGAGCACAACGCGCCCTCGAAGGTCGGGCTGCTGCCCGAGGAGCGCGGTCACCTGGCGCACTGGCTGGCGGCCGGATTCGTGGTCGCGGCCACCGATTACGAGGGCCTGGGCACCAAGGAGCCGCACCCCTATCTCGACGGTGAGGCCATCGCCGACGACATCATCGACATCGCCCGCGCCGTGCACGGCATGGATCTGAACATCGACCGGCGCACCGTGATCGGCGGGTTCTCACAGGGCGGCCACGGTTCGCTGTTCGCGGCGGCGATCTGCACCGCCTACGCACCCGAACTGGATCTGCGCGGCACGGTCGCGCTGGCGCCGCCGGTGCGCTTCCTGGAATTCGTGCGGCCCTACACGATGCGCGGCGACCAGACCGTGCATGCCCTGGTGCCCACCATCCTGGCCGGGCTGCACACCCGGCGACCGGAATTCGATCCGGCTGTCCGGCTGCATCCGGTGGGCAGCGCGCTGCTCGACGCCGCACAGCAGCAGTCGATGCAGGACCTCGATGCCCTGTGCTCGGCCACCACCAATGACGAGGCCGGGACCACCGGACTCGCGACCTGGCAGCCCTTCGTCGATGCGCTGGAGTCGACCAGCCCGCCGGTCACCAAGTACGACCGGCCACTGTTTCTGTGCGCGGGCGGCGCAGATCCGGTGTTCACCTCCCGCCAGGGCAGCGAATTCGCCCGGGAGCTCGCCGAGTGCGGCACCGAGGTCACCTTCCACGACTTCGAATCCCTGGACCACATGGCGCTGCTGGAACCCGCCGGGCAGCGCGTCACCCGGTGGGCCGCCGATCTGGTCGGCGCACCGCACGCCGCGACCCCGGTGGTGCCCGACGACGACCGGGACATCCGCTTCCGAATCCTCGACGCGACCGGTGACGGCCGGATCGGCCCGGACGACTTCCGCGCGCACGCCCTGCGGCTGGTGCAGAGCTTCGGGCACCCGCTCGGCGATCCGACCGCGATCCAGGTGCGCCAGGGTTACGAGCAGCTGGCCCGGCATCTGATCGAGCACTACGACCGCGACGGCGACGGGCACGTCGACCTGAGCGAGTTCCTCGCGACCGACGCCGGCCCGGTCCCGGCCGCGATCACCACCGCCGCACACGAACTCGTGTCCGCCGTGCTGCGGCTGATCGACGACGCCGACCAGTGGATCTCGCGTGCGCAGTTCCGGTCGGTGACGCACGGTCTCGGCATCGACGAGGCCGAATCCGATGTCATTTTCGCGCTGACCGACAGCGACGGCGACGGCCGGCTGATCGCCGACGAGCTGGCCGACAGCGTCGTCCACTTCCTGACCGGTGACGATCCGGGCGCACCCGGCTATTGGCTGTTCGGCCGAGCGGAGTAGGCGGTGACCGGGTGGACCTGTCTGCTCGAGGCCGATCCGATCCCCTCCGAGCTGTGGCCGGCGCACACCGCGCGCGGCTGGCGCGTTCGCTACCGCGACAGCGGACGGGTCAGCTCGGGTTCGGTCTTCCTGCCCGCGTACACCACGGCCCGGATGCCCTTGCTGACCTGGGCGCATTGCTTCGTCGGGCTGGATGGGCACAACGCGCCGTCCGCGCACGGCCTGCCCCGGGTGGAGCGCGCGCATCTCTCCGCCTGGCTCGCACAGGGTTTCGCGGTGGCGGCCGCCGATTATCGGGGCCTGGACGGTTGCGGACTGAGCCCGTTCCCGGGGACGCAGCAGATCGCCGCCGACATCATGGGTATCTGTCCGGCGGCTCGCGAACTCGATGAGCGGATCGAGAAGACGGTGCTGGCGGGCGGTTTCTGTCAGGGCGCCCGGGGCGCGCTGCACGCCTGCCCCGGACCGGATCTGAACTACAAGGGCGCTGTGGCCTTGGCCCCGCCGGACTACCCCGCCTACTTCGCCCATATCTCCGACAATCCGGATTTCCCGGCCGACGCCTTGATGCTGGTGTTACTGGACGGGGTGCGGCGCACCGCACCCGAGTTCCGGCCGCGGGATTTCCTGACCCGCACGGGAGTCGAACTCCTGGAGGCGATCTCGACGCTGTCGGTGCCGCAGATGCGGCAGCTCGTCGCGCCCTACACCGTCGGGGACCTGGGTGCCGCGGGTTCGGCGCGGTACGAACCGGTGGCCGCGGCGCTCAACCGGTGCGCGAGCTTCGCACCGGGCATCGCGAAGTCGGTTCTGGTGGGCACGTTGGGCGCGGATCCGGTGTCACCACGGGGTGCGGCGCAGCGGATGTGCGAGCGGCTGGCCGAGCGCGGCGCCGAGGTGACGCACCGGTCCTACATCCGCGGCGGCCACCTGGACATCCTGCGGTCAGCGGCCGCCGACACCCTCGACTGGGCGATCGAGCGCGCCGTGTGAGAGCAGCACCGCCTCCATCAGCTTGCTGACCCGCGCCAATTGCTCGGGGCGGGAGTCGAATCGGATGAGCCGCCCGACGTCGATGACCTGGCCGATGGCCGCGTGCACCCGGAATCGCGCCTCGACCGGGTCGCCGTCGAGCAGGTTGGCCCACTCCAGCACGTTCTGCCGTTGGATGGCGCGCAGCTTGTGCTGTTCGGCCGGCGGCAGATTCGAGAATTCCGCGTAGTAGACCGGCATGATCTCCGGCATGGCGAAGGTCAGCTTGGCCTGGCGTTCGGCAATGCGGCGCACCGCGTCCGGGCGGCTGGTGGCTTCGGCGAGGGCCTCGGTCATGGCCATGGCGACCCGGTCGCCGGTGCGGTAGAACGCGGCGGCGAGCAGGTCGGCTTTGCTGGTGAAGTACCGGTAGACGCTGGAGGCGTTGATGCCGACGGCCGCGCCGATCTCCTCGATGCTGGCCTCGTGATAGCCCTGGCGGCCGAAGATCCGGATCGCCTCGGTCAGCAGCTGTTCGCGCTTGGAGGTGACCGGCAGACCGCGTATGGCCGGGCCGGGCTCGGGTTCGGCCGGGGCGGGCGGCAATTCGACCTGGAGCACCGCCCAGGCCATATCGCGCAGCAGCGGCAGCAGGCGCGCGCCGGAGAGCGCGGTGCGATGCGCGGAGATGCTGGCGACCGCGCTGAGTACGGCGGCCGCGCGCATGGCGACGTCGGCGGGCGCGTCCTGCGGTCGCAGCAGCGCGATCGGCGCGGCCAGGGTGGCGTTGAGGTCCTGGTAGATCGCGCGAATCCGGATCCGGTCGTCGCGCTCGAGGTAGCGGCGTTCCCAGCGGTAGAGCCCGGCCTCGCGGCGGATCTCGATGGTGTGCTCGCTGATCGCGCGGATCAGCGCGTCCAGGCGTTCGCTGGGTGGAAGCTCGGGGTCGTCGGCGCCCGCGGCCACGCCCAGCAGATGCTTGGCGCCTTCTTCGGCGGCAGCGACCAGCAGCGCGTACTTATTGGTGAAGTGGCGATAGAGGGCGGGCCCGGAGATGCCGACCTCGGCGGCGATCTCGTCGACGCCCACCGGGTAGTACCCGCGCTCGCTGAAGGCCCGCGCCGCAGCGCGGATGATCTGCACCTTGCGGTCCTTGGGGCGGCGGCGAACCGGGGCGGCGGACGCGAGGTCCACCTCGCTGCGGTCCGCGACCATGCACCTCTCCCGTTCTCCTACGGCACTGCTGGTTGACAGCGCCGGACCAATCCACATAAGTTAACCACAATTCGCAAAGTTAACCATCATTCATGGCGTTATGCCCGCCGAATGCCAGACCAGGAGCACACGATGAGTAATCCGGATTCCGACCGACCGGCGGGTTTCTCTGCGGTTCACGACGGCAAGATCCTGCGCGTCACCATCACCAAGCCCAAGCGCAAGAACGCCGTCGACTACGACACCATGGTCGCGCTGGGTGATACTTTCCTCGCTGCCGCCACCGACCGTTCGGTGCGCGTGATCGTGCTCAGCGGCGAGGGCGGCGACTTCTGCACCGGCGCCGATCTGGCCACCGGCCCGGAAGAGGCGGCCCGCGGTATCACCTCCGACATGGTCATGGACGCCGCCAACCGCCTGGTCAAGGCGATCGTGGACGCTCCGGTCCCGGTGATCACCCGGATTCGGGGCGCCGCCGCCGGGGTGGGCGTCGGCATGGCACTGGCCGGTGACCTGGTCTACGCGAGCGCGGACTCCTACCTGCTGCTGGCCTTCATCAATATCGGCCTGATGCCCGACGGCGGCGCGGCCGCCATGGTCGCGGCCGCCGCGGGCCGCCCCCTGGCCGCGGAGATGGCGCTACTCGGCGAGCGGCTGCCCGCGCCCGCGGCAAAGCAGGCCGGACTCTTCACCGCGGTACTGACCGACGACGAACTCGACGCGAAGGTCGAAGCGGCCGCCGCCAAGCTGGCCACGGGCCCACGCCGGGCGCTGGAACTGACCAAGCGGGCGCTGAACAACGCCACCCTCGGCGCGCTCGACACCGCGCTGGCCGCCGAAAAGGCCGGGCAGACCGAGCTTTTGCAGTCCCCCGACTTCTTCGAGGGCGCGACCGCCATGCTCACCAAACGCCAGCCGGTCTTCGGCGACTGAAGCCAGACCGATCCCGGGGATGAGTCGTCCGGAACGCCGGACTATGTTGGCTGGCTATGGCTTACCTGGTTACCGGCGCAACTGGGTTCATCGGTCGCTACTTCATTCCTGAGCTGCTCGAACGCCAGGGCGACATCCACGTCCTGGTCCGGCCCGGCCGTGCGCAGGCCGAGCGCTACGCCGCCTGCGCCCGCGCATGGGACGCGGGCGATCGGGTGCGGCCGGTGCACGGCGATCTGGGCGCGCCGAAGCTAGGGATCCGCCCCGACTGGCTGGATGCGCATCGCGGCCGAATCGATCATGTCGTGCACCTGGCCGTCGGCTACGACGCGCATACCGGCGACAACGGGACCCGCAATCTGGTCGAGGCCGCCGCCGATCTGAAAGCCGGTCTGCTGCATCACGTCTCGACCGTCGAGGTGGCCGGAGCCAGCGAGGGCCTGTTCACAGAGGACATGTTCGAGACCGGTCAGGTACTGACCGAACCGGCGCAGCGGGCCAAGTTCGACGCCGAGAAAACCGTGCGCGAATCCGCGCTGCCGTGGCGGATCTATCGCCCCTCCATCGTGATCGGGCATTCCGAGACCGGCGAGATCGACCGGATCCACGGGCCGTACTACTTCTTCCAGCTGCTGCGCATGGCGGCGCAGCTGCCGCGGCTGCTGCCGGTGCTGGCGCCCGAACTCGGCGAAACCAATATGGTTCCGGTCGATTTCGTGGCGCGGGCGCTGGCGCACATCGCGCACCACCCGGGCCCGAATTCCGAGACCTTCCACCTGGTCGACCCGCGCCGCTTCCGCGCGGCCGAGGCCCTGAATCTGTTCGCCGACGAGGCCGGCGCCCCGCATCTGGTCGAGGTGATGCCCAAACCCGCCCTGGCCATGACGCTGCGGGTGCCCGGGGCGAACTGGCTGCTCCCCCGGGTCGGTGTGCCGCTGGAGGTGTTGGAGCACAGCGAGTTCAGCTGTCGCTTCGACTGCCGCAACACCACCGAGGCGCTGGCCGGCACCGATATCAAGGTGCCGCCGCTGGATGCCTACGCGGCGCGGATCTGGAAGTACTGGATCGAGAACTGGGTCTAGCCGGTGACCGTCAGATAGATCAGCACCACATTGAGCGCGCTGATGATGACGGCGACCAGCCAGGCCAGGGCGCTGGTGAGCCGGTGGTTGACGTCGGCGCCCATCAGGCCGCGGTCGCTGGTCAGCAGCACCAGCGGGATCAGCGCGAACGGGATGCCGAACGACAGCACCACCTGCGAGATGATCAGGGCGCGCGTCGGATCGATGCCCGCGGCCAGGATGACGATCGCGGGGACCAGGGTGACCAGGCGGCGCAGCAGCAGCGGGATGCGGCGGCGGATCAGGCCCTCCATGATCATGGCGCCCGCGTAGGCGCCCACCGAGGTCGAGGCCAGGCCCGAGGCGAGCAGGCCGATCGCGAGCAGCAGGGCGGCGACCGGGCCGAGCGCATCGCGGACGGCGGCGTGCGCCCCCTCGAGCGTGTCGACGTTCTCGCGCCCGCGCAGCGTGTGCGCGGCCATCAGCAGCATGGACAGGTTGACCGTGCCCGCGAGCACCATGGCGAGGCCGACATCGATCTTCGTGGCCTGGAGCAGCCGGACCCGCAGCGGACCGGGTTCGGGGTTGCCGTGCCGGTCGCGGGCCAGCCCCGAATGCAGATACACCGCGTGCGGCATGACCGTGGCGCCGATCATGGCGGCGGCGAGCAGCACGCTCTCGGCGCCGTCGAATCGGGGCACCAGACCACCGAGGGTGTCACCGGCCTCGGGCGGCGAGATGACCACGCTGGCCAGGAAGCCGACCGCGATGACGGCCAGCATGCCGGTGATGACCCGTTCGAAGGGGCGCTGCCCACGCCGGTCCTGGACCAGCAGCAGCACCATGGATACCGCGCCGGTGATCAGTCCGCCCAGCACCAGCGGCAGATCGAACAGGAGCTTCAGCGCGATGGCGCCGCCGACCACCTCGGCCAGATCGGTGGCCATGGCGACTGTCTCGGCCTGCGCCCAATAGGCCAGGCGCACCGGCCGATTCGATTTCTCGCGCACCGCCTCGGGCAGTGACAGTCCGGTGACCAGCCCGAGTTTGGCGGAGAGGAACTGGACCAGTCCGGCCATCACGTTCGCCATCACGATGACCCAGACCAGCAGGTAGCCGAACTCCGCGCCCGCGCTGATATTGGAGGCGACATTGCCGGGATCGACATAGGCGATGGCCGCGACGAACGCGGGCCCGAGCAGCGCGACGAGCGAACGCGGCCGCCGGGGAGCCCGCAGGGTAGTACTCACAGCACGGATTTTACGGGTTACCGAACTTTGTGTTCAGTGGACCCGGAAGAATCCGACCGTTCACAGTCCGAGGCCACGCGCCAGCACCGGCCAGGACTGCCGCAGGTCGTCCTGCCAGTAACCCCAGGAGTGGGTGCCGTTGCCGTGGAAGTTGAAGGTCGCCGGAATACCCAGCTGGTTCAGCTTGGCCTGCATATTGCGGGTGCAGAAGTTGGTGCCCGCCTCGATCACGCCGCCGATCAGCACCTGATTGGCCAGGCCGTACGCACCCGGCAGCGCGTACTCGCCGTTGAGCGTGTCGTACTGGCCGGGCAGGCCGTTGCCGCTGGACAGGTAGAGCTCGAGCCCGCGCAGCCCCTCGGCATTGACATACGGGTCGTTGCGCACCCATTCCTCGGAACCGACCGGGCCCCACATGTTCTCGGTGTTTCCGCCGCCCCACACCTCGACGGTGAGCCGGACGAACTCCGAGCCGATCGGATCGGAGGTCTGCGCGCACCCGCTGTAGGCGGCGGCCGCCTTGTACAGGCCGGGCTTGGCGATCGGCAGCGCGAGCACGGTGGTGCCCGAGGTGGACAGGCCCGCGATCGCGTTCACGCCGTTGGTGCCCAGGGCGCCATCGATCAGCGGGGGCAGCTCCTCGGTGAAGAACGTCGTCCACTTGTTGCGGCCCAGCGTCGGATCGTCGGCGATCCAGTCGGTGTAGTAGCTCCACTTGCCGCCGATCGGCTGCACCACATTGACGTTCTTGTCGCTGAGGAACTTCAGCGCGCCGGTCTTGGCGTCCCAGGAGGCCGAGTCCTCACCGCCGCCCGCGCCGTTGAGCAGATACAGCACCGGGCGCGGCACCGAGGCGTCCGCGGGGCGCTGGACATCGACCGGGAAGGTCTTGTCCATGGCGGCGGAGTAGACGTGCAGCCGGATATTGCGCGCGTCCTTGATCTCGGCCTTGGTGATCTTCGAACCGTCGGGCGCGCTCGGATTGGCCAGCAGCGCCTTGTTGTCGATCACCGGATCTGCCGCGGAGGCCGGTGAGACGCCGAGTCCGGTCATGACACCCGCGAATACCGCGGTCGCCGCGATCATCGCCGCGGCCCGGGAGCCACGACGCCGGTTGGATCGACGAATCACTTTGCACCCACTTCTCTCGAGATTGGAAACATGCACAAGTCAGAGCAACGCCCCGACCCTACGGGCTGGGTGGCGCGGACAACAGAGGGCATTTTCTCGCCCTGAGCTCCGCGCAGCAGTTTATCCAGAATCGGCCCGATCCGGCTCGAGGCGCCGGGCCGGGTCATGAACTCGTGTCCTGGGCCGCGGCCGGGTCCGGCACGGCGGCGCCGAGATACTCCAGACCACCGCGGGACAGCCGCACGATATCGCCGCTGCGATACAGCCGCTCTCCCGCCGTGAAGGGGCTGGCGACGAACCGCTGCGCCGTGAGCGCAGGCGCACCGAGATACCCGCGCGCCACCTGCACACCGGCCACGTACAACTCGCCCGGCGCGCCGACCGGCACCTGCCGCAGCTGCCGGTCCAGTACGTAGACCCGGGTGTTGGCCACCGGGGTGCCGATCGGAACCGCCGCGTCCGGCTCCGAGGGACGCGTCCAGAACGCGGTGACCACCGCGGCCTCGGCCAGGCGGTACCAATTGTGCAGAGCCGCGGGCAGGACCGCAGCGCATCGCAGCACCGTGCTCGCGCTCAGCGCCGCACCCGCGGCGAAGATCCGGGCGGGCGCGGCGGGCAGGTCGACGCCCAGGTCCAGGAACTCGTCGAGAGTCGACGGCGCGAAGTGCACCGTGCTGACCCGCTCGGCCGCCATCAGCTCGGCCAGATAGCGCGGATCACGATGCCCGCCGGGCGCGGCGAGTACCACGCGCGCGCCGGTCTGCAAGGGCCAGAACAACTCCCAGGCGGCGATGTCGGAGGTGATCGGCGTCTGGTGCAGGACCACGTCACCGGGGCCGTGCGGGTACACCGTTTGGGCCCAGCGGAATTGGTTGACCAGCTGCCGATGGGTGACCATCACGAGGCGCCCCGTGGAACGGGAGGGGTAGTTGACGTACGCGAGATTGCCGGGGCCGGGCTGCGGCAGGTCCGCGCCGGTGGGATCGAGCTCAGCGATATCGAGTACCTCCGTGCCCGTGCCGGTTTCGAATCCGTCTCCGGCGGTGGTGAGCACGAAGCGCGGGCGCGCGCCCGCCAGCACCTGTTCGGTGCGCTCCACCGGATGGTCGGGATCGATCGGGACGTATCCCGCACCCGATTCCAGTACCGCGTAGATCGCCACCACCAGCTCGAGGGACCGGCGCATGGCCACGGCGACCAGGATCTCGGGTCCCGCGCCGCGCCGGACCAGGGCTCCGGCCAGCGATCGCGCCCGATAGTGGAGTTCGGCGTAGCTCAGGGTCTGGTCACCGAAGGTGAGCGCAGGCGCCTGCGGCGTGCGGGCGCACTGCTCGTGGAACAGCGACAGCAAGGTGGCGTCCGGGGCCGGCTCCGGGGCGTCGGTGTCGTTGAGCGAAGCCAGGATTCGATCCTCGGCGCCGAGCAGCAGCGTGGTCGCGGCCAGGGTGCGTTCAGGCGCCTCGGCGAATCCGTTGACCAGCATGCGTAGTCGTTCGGCCACCGCGCCCGCGACCGCGTTGTTCAGCGTCGACCGCTGATGCAGCAGCTCGACGCGCAGCGTGGCCTCGAGCCTGATCCGCACGGTGAGCGGATAGTGGCTGTGCTCGACCACTTTCAGGTCGGCGATGCTCATGCCGTCGACGGTGTTCCCGGCCGCGGGCAGCCCTTCGACATCGACCGGGTCGGACTCGAAGACCAGCAGCGAGTCGAACAGGTTCTCGACGCCGAGACCACGCTGGATCTCGGCGGACCCGACACCGAGGTGATCCAGCAGCGCGGCCTGTTCGGTCTGCAAGTGGCGCACCAGGTCTCGCACCGTCCAGCTCGGGACGAAGCGCACCCGGACCGGAAGAGTGCCGCCGAAGACCCCGACCATCTCCTCGACGCCGTCCAGTCGCGGTGGGCGACCGGAGACCGCCGCGCCGAACACGGCTTCGTCCCGGGCGGTGCAGCTCGCGATGACCAGCGCCCACGCCGCCTGCACCACGGTCGCCGCGGTGACTCCGGCCGCCGTCGCGAACCGGGACAGCGCAGTTGTCTCCGCCGGGGACAGCTCGAACTCGGTGGAGCCCACGCCCGTTCCGGGCACGAGCGGGGCGGGCAGGGCGGGCGCGAGCGGCGTCGGCTCCACCCCGGACAGCGCGGCGGTCCAGGCCCGCAGCGACGCCGCCCGATCCTGGCGCGACAGCCAGACCAGGTAGTCGCGATAGGGCCGCACCGGCGGCAGGGTGGCGGCATCGCCTCGCGTGCCGTACAGCGCGAGCAGATCCTTCATCAGCAGCGGCAGGGACCGGCCGTCGACCAGGAGGTGATGGGTGGTCAGCGTGAGAAAACTGCGCCCGGACAGCGTGCGGTGCATGGCGAAACGCACCATGGGCGCGACCGCCGGATCGAAGCGGCGCCGCTGTTCGGCGGCGAGCACCTCGGTCAGCTGTTCGTCCGGTACACCGTCGATGGCCTGCCAGCCCACCTCGGCCGTGTCGAGCACCAGCTGTACCGGGGTGCCGTCGGCGGCGGCGCCGAAGGCGACACGCAGATTGGCGTGCCGGTCCACCACGGCCTGGGCGGCGCGCTGCATGCGATCGATGTAGATGCTGCCGGTCAATTCCAGGGTGGACTGGACGATGTGGTCGTCGACGGCCGCGGCCGATGCCGCGCGGTCCAGCAGCTCCGCCGGTAGCGGCGCGAGCGGCAGTACATCGGACAGGCTCGGGTAGGCGCGCTGCCAGGCATCGATCTCGCCCTGCTCGACACGCACCAGCGGCACATCCGAGGGCGTGAGCCCGCCGGAGGCCGGATGTTCGGCGTGCCAGGCCAGGGCTTCCAGCGCCGACAGCCAGTCCTGCGCCAGCTCCCGTACTTGGGCTTCGCCGACGATTTCGGAGGCGTAGCGGAACGAGACGTCGATGCGCGGCCCGTCGTCGCCGTCGACAGCGACGGCGACGATATCGACCACCGCCCGCGCGGGCATGGCCTCGTCCTGTTCCGGATCGTGCTGTCCCGCTTCGCCGGTCGGCATCCAGCCGAGCGCGGTCGGGCCCTCGGGGACACCGTCGGCGCAGACGCGGCCGGAGTAGTCGAAGCTGATCTGGCCGAGCTGTCCGGGAAGTTCATCCGCGGTCTCGGGGTTCAGATGCCGGAGCAGGCCGTAGCCGAGCCCTTGATCGGGCACGGCGAGCAATTGCTCCTTGATCGCCTTCACCGCGGCACCGGTGGCCTCGCCACCGTCGAAGGCGGCGTCGATATCGACCCGGCTCAGATCCAGGGCCGCCGGGTACCCGGTGCGGAACCAGCCGATGGTGCGCGCGAGATCGCTGCCCGGCAGCATCGCTTCCGCGCGTCCGTGGCCTTCGAGTTGCACCAGGGTCGCCGGGGCGCGGACGCCGCGACGGGCGCGCCAGGCGTATACGGCCAGGGCAAGTGCGGTCAGCAGACCGGCATCGACACCGGCGTGGTAGAGCGCGGGCAGCTTGGCGAGCACGATCTCCGCGGTGTCGGCGGGCACCTGGATTTCCACCCGCCGGACCGTGGCGAGGGTGTCGGCAGCCGGATCGAGGGCGCGGTCACCGAGCAGCGAATCCGGTGTCGCCAGGACGGTTTTCCAGTAGTCCAGCTCGGGGCGGCGGCTCGCCGCCAGATCGGCCAGACCGTGTGCCCAGCGGCGGAACGAGGTGCCGTTGGCGGGCAGGGCGATGGGCTGCCCCGCCGCGCGCTGCGACCAGGCGAGCGCCAGGTCCGCGGTGACAATGCGCCAGGAGATGTCGTCGATGACGTAGCGGTGCGCGGCCACCACGAGCAGATCTCGGCCCGCGGGCCGGTGCAGCCAGGTGAGCGCGAGCATCCGGCCCGCACCCGGATCCAGTTCCGCGACAGTGGCTTCCATCGCCTCGCGGGCCACGAAACGCAAATCCTCGACGCTGATCTCGGCGGGCAGGTCGGTGCGGGTGATCAGGTCGGCCATCTCCAGCGCGCCGGTGGGCAGTGTCTCGAAGGTCCACTCCCCGTCGATATGTCGCACCCGGGACCGCAGCACATCGTGGTGGTCGATCACGGCCGCGATGGTCTGCACCAGTCCGGCCTCGTCGATATCGTCGGGCAGGCCCAGCATCCTGGACCCGAAGAAGCGGTCGAACGCCCCGTGCCGCAGCTGCGCGGCGAGCCCGGGGGTGAGCGGCACGACGCCGATGCCCGCACCGGGAAGTTCTTCCAGCACAACCGCTTCGGTGGCCTCGACGGCGACCTGCGCCAGCCCGGCGACGGTGCGCTGCTCGAACACATCGCGCGGGGTGAACACGAGGCCCGCGGCCGCGGCCCGCGACACCAGCTCGATGGACAGCAGGCTGTCGCCGCCCACGGCGAAGAACGAGTCGTCCACGCCGACCCGCTCCAGCCCGAGTACCTGCGCGAACAGCTGGGCCAGCCGGGCCTCGAGCGCACTGATCGGCTCCCGCGACACCGTGGTCGCGAACACCGGTTCCGGCAGCGCCCCGCGGTCGAGCTTGCCGACCGGGGTGAGCGGGACGGCGTCGAGCACCATGATCGACGACGGCACCAGGTAGGCGGGCAGTTGCCGCTCGACATGCGCGGTCAGATCTGGAATATCGATCGAACAACCCGGTGCCGCAATCACATACGCGACCAGCGCGACCACGCCCGCCGAATTCCGGTGGCCGACGGTGACCGCGAACTCGACGGTGTCGAAGGTGGACAGGGCCGCGTCGATCTCGCCGAGCTCGACCCGGAAACCACGGATCTTGACCTGGAAGTCGGAGCGCCCGACGTACTCGACCGCACCGCTCGCCGACCAGCGGGCCACATCGCCGGTGCGGTACATGCGCTCACCCGCGACATACGGGTTCGCCACGAACCGTCCGGCGGTCAGACCGGGCCGGGCGTGGTAGCCGCGCGCCAGCTGAATACCCGACAGGTACAGCTCCCCCGCGACACCCACCGGGACCGGTCGCAGCCCGGCATCCAGGATCAGCGTGCGCATACCGCGAATCGGGCCGCCGATGGTGACCGGCGCGCCTGTGGACAAGGGAGCGCTGATGGTGGTCATGATGGTGGTCTCGGTCGGGCCGTACCCGTTGTGGAACGCGCAGTTCGGCAGCGCGGCGGCCCATTTCGCGACCAGCTCGGGCGGGCAGACCTCGCCGCCGGCCACCATCACGCGCAAGCTGTCCAGCCCGGACGGATCGAGGGTGGCCAGCGCGGACGGGGTGAGGAAGGCGTGGGTGACCCGTTCGTCGCGGATCAGCGCAGACAGCTCCGCGCCGCCGTACACGCGCGGCGGCACCACCACCAGCGCACCACCGCGCGCTCCGGCCAGCAGCAATTCCAGGATCGACGCGTCGAAGCTCGGCGACGCGAAATGCAGTGCCCGCGAATCGGAGTCGAGGTGGTAGCGCTCGACCTGCTCGGTGCTGAAGTTGGCCAGACCGGCGTGGGTGATCAGCACGCCCTTGGGTCCGCCGGTGGAACCGGAGGTGTAGGTGACGTAGGCCGGATGCGCCGGACGCAGCGGCCGGAGCCGGTCCGCGTCGGTGATCGGAGCCCGGTCCAGGTGGTCGGTGTCGAGCTCCTCGAGCACCAGCCAGCGCACCGTGCCCGGTAGGTCGTCACGCACCGCGGCGACCGTAATACCCAGGGCGGAACCGGAATCGGCGACCAGGTGGGCGATCCGGTCGGCGGGGTAGGCCGGGTCGATCGGCACGAACGCCGCGCCGGACTTGGCCACCGCCCAGGCGGTCGACACCGACTCCACCGAGCGCGGAATGGCGACCGCCACGAGATCCTCGGGGCCGAGCCCGGAGCCGATCAGCAAGCGCGCCAGCCTATTCGAACGCTCATCCAACTCGCCGTAGGCGAGGGCGCCGCCGGCCGCGACCACCGCCGGGGCGAACGGGTTGATCGCCGCGGCCTCGGCCAGCAGTTCCGACAGCGTGCGCGCGGGCACAGCGGGCGGCCCGGTGCGCGACACCAGATCCGCGCGTTCGGTGGCGGCGAGCACCTCGATCGCGCCCACCGGGATCGCCGGATCGGCGGCGATCCCGGTCAGCACCCGCTGCCAGCGCTCGGCGATCACGGTGGCCGTGGCCGCGTCGTACAGATCGGTGGCGTAGGACAGGCGGCACCGCAACCCCTCGGGCCGCTCGCGCACGGTCACCGACAGGTCGAACTTCTCCACTTCGGGATCGAAATCGACTGCGCCCACGGTCAGTCCGGGAAGGTCGAAGGTGTCGCCGGGCAGATTCCGGAATGCCAGCATCACCTGGAACAGCGGGGTGCGGGCCGTCGAGCGCTCCGGAGCGAGCACGTCGACCAGCCGTTCGAACGGGATGTCGGCGTGCGCGAACGCGGCCAGATCCCGTTCGCGCTGCCGGGTCAGCAGCTCGGCGAAGGACTCACCGGGCGCGAGCGTGCTGCGCAGCACCACGGTGTTGACGAACATGCCGATCAGGTCGTCGAGGGCGGCGTCGCCACGCCCGGCGACCGGGGTGCCGATGGCGATGTCGTCCGCGCCCGACAGCCGGGACAGCAGCACGGCGAGCGCCGTGTGCACCACCATGAACAGGGTGGCATTGCGCGCGCGGGCGAGCTCGGCGAGCGCGTCGCGCACCGCGGCATCGACCACGAAATCGACCGTGCCGCCGTGGAAGCTGGGCTTCCCCGGCCGGGGACGATCGCCCGCCACGGTGGATTCCTCGGGCAGCCCGGCCAATTCGCGCTGCCAGAACGCGATCTGCGCGGCGGCCGGCGATTCCGGGTCGTCCTCGGCGCCGAGCACGGCGCGCTGCCACACGCTGAAGTCGGCGTACTGCACCGGCAGCGGCGCCCAGCCGGGTGCCGCGCCGTGTACGCGGGCGGCGTAGGCACTCATGAAATCGCGGGTCAGCGGGCCCATCGACCAGCCGTCACCGGCGATGTGGTGCACCACGAACACGATCACGTGGTCCTCGGCGGCGCCGTCCACACGCAGCAGCGCGACCCGCAGCGGGACCTCGATGGCGACATCGAAAGCGGTGTTTGCCAGCCCGGTCACCCGCTCGATCAGCTCGGCAGCGGGCACATCGACCGGCGCGAGCGTTGGCACCGCCGCGGCCGCGGGCTGGATCGCCTGGATCGGGCCGGTAGCGCCGGTCTCGGGACCGGGCTTCGGATAGAAGGTGCGCAGGATCTCGTGCCGCCCGATCACGTCCGCCAGCGCCAGCTTCAGCGCGTCCAGGTCCAGCGTGCCGGTCAAACGGACGGCGACCGGGATGTTGTAGGCGGCCGAGGCGGTGTCGAACTGGTTGAGGAACCACATCCGCTGCTGCGCCAACGACAGCGGAATCCGTTGCGGGCGTGGCGCGGCCGCCAGGGGCGGTTTCGTGGCGGTGCCGGTCGAGTCGGCCAGTCGCTCGGCCAGGGCCTCGACTGTCGGCGCCTCGAACAGCAACCGCACCGGCACCTCGGTGTCCAGGGCGGTGGCCAGCCGGGCGGTCACCCGGGTGGCACTGAGCGAATTGCCGCCGAGTGCGAAGAAATCGTCGTCCACGCCGACCTGCTCCAGCCCGAGTACCTCGGCGTATACCTCGGCGACCGCCTGCTGCGCCGAGGTGACCGGCGCCCGGTACAGCGCGGTCTCGAAGACCGGCTCCGGCAACGCTTTTCGATCGAGCTTGCCGACCGGGGTGAGCGGGATCCGGTCCAGCACGATGATCGAGGCCGGCACCATGTACGCGGGCATCCGCTGCTGCGCGTAACCGGTCAGCTCGGCGACATCGACGGTCTGCCTGGGCGCGGCGTGCACATAGGACACCAGCACGGTGGTGCCGCTGGCCGACTTGCGGCCCAGCGTGACCGCGAAGTCGACGGTGCCGTGCGCGGCGAGCACGGCGTCGATCTCACCGGGTTCGATCCGGAATCCACGCACCTTCACCTGGAAGTCGTTGCGCCCCACGAACTCGATCGCACCGCTGCGGTTCCACCGGACTACGTCGCCGGTCCGATACATCCGGGCGCCGGGCAGCCAGGGGCAGGCGACGAACCGGCTCGCGCTCAACCCCGGACGCCGGTGATAGCCGTTGGCGAGCTGGTCACCGGCGATGTAGAGCTCACCGGCCACGCCTACGGGCACGGGGTGCAGGCGCTCGTCGAGCACCCATTCGGTGACACCGCGGATCGGCGCGCCGATGGTCAGGTCGGCCCCCGGCGCCAGTGCCTCGCTGAAGTTCACAATGATCGTGGTCTCGGTGGGGCCGTACGCATTGTGGAAGCGCCGGCCGTCGACGGCCCAGCATCGCACCAGATCCGGCGACCAGCTCTCGCCGCCGGTGAACACCGCCCGCAGCTCCGTCAGCCGGGCCGGATCGATCGAGGCCAGCACGGCCGCGGTGAGGAACATGTGCGTAACCCGTTCGGCACGCAGCAGATTCGCCAGGTCCGCGCCGCCGTACACGTCGGTCGGGACGACCACCATGGTGCCGGCCGCGCCGGTGGCCAGCAGCAATTCCAGCACCGCGCCGTCGAAGCTGGGCGTCGCGGCGTGCAGCGTGCGGGAATCCGGTGTCAGCGCGAACCTTTCGCACTGCTCGGCGCAGTAGCCCGCCAGGCCCGCATGGGTGACGGCGACGCCCTTGGGCACGCCGGTGGAGCCGGAGGTGTACACCAGGTAGGCCACATTCGCGGCGCGCAGCGGCCGTACCCGCTCGGCATCGGAAATCGGTGCGGCACTGCACTGTTCGCTATCGACCTGATCGAGATCGAGCCACGTGACGACATCGAGCAGGTCGTCGCGGGCCGACTTCACGGTAAGCCCCAGCGCGGCACCGGAATCGGTGAGCATGTGCGCGATCCGCTCCGCGGGATAGGCCGGATCCACCGGCACGAAACCGGCACCGGACTTCGCGACGGCCCACAACGCCAGCACGGACTCGATCGAGCGCGGTACGCCGATGGCCACCAGATCCCCCGGCCCGATCTCGCGGGCGATCAGCTCCCGCGCCAAACGCGAGGAGCGGGCATCCAATTCGAGGTAGGTCAGCGATCGGTCACCGCATCGCACGGCAATGCGATCCGGTTCCCGCGCGGCGGCAGCGGCGAGAATATCGGGCAGCGTGCCGACGGCGGTCACCGCCGGACCGCTCATCCGGATCAGCCGATCGGTCTCGATATCCGACAGCAGACGCAGATCGCCCACCGCCACCGCCGGATTCGCGGCGATCTCGCGCAGCAGCCGGACGAATCGCTCGGCGAAGGTCCGAATGGTGGCCACATCGAACAGATCCAGGGCGTAGCTGAGCTGGCCCGCCATGCCGTCGGAGCCGCCCGCCGCGCCCTCGGCGATATTGAGCTGTAGATCGAAGCGCTCGATGTCGACCGGCGCGTCCAGGCCGCGGATGCTCAGGCCCGGCAGTTCGAAATCGCCCGCAGGCGGATTCGAGAACGACAGCGCCACCTGGAACAGCGGCGTGCGCCCGGTGGAGCGAACCGGCGCGAGCAGGTCGACCAACTGCTCGAACGGCACCTCGGCGTGCGCGAACGCCGCCAGGTCGGCTTCGCGCTGCCGGCTCAGCAGCCCGGCGAACGATTCGCCCGGCGCGATCCGGCTGCGCAGGACGACGGTATTGACGAACATGCCGATCACATCGTCGAGTTCGGCCGCACCGCGCCCGGCGACCGGCGTGCCGATGGCGACATCGTCGCGGCCGTTCATGCGAGCCAGCAGCACCGCCAGCGCGGTGTGCACCACCATGAACATGGTGGCGTTGCAGGCGCGGGCCAGATCCCGCAGACCCTGATGGGTGCGCGCATCGACCCGGAAGCTCACCGCGCCGCCCTGATAGGACTGGGCGGCCGGACGTGGCCGATCCAGCGGCAGCGTCGATTCCGCGGGCAGATCGGCCAGGGCGGTGCGCCAGTAGTCGAGCTGCGCGGCGGCGGTCGAGGCGGGATCTTCGGACTCGCCGAGCAGGGCGCGCTGCCACAGGGTGTAGTCGGCGTACTGCACCGGCAGCGGCGGCCAGTTCGGTTCGCCGCCTTGTGATCTGGCCGCGTAGGCGGTCATCACGTCCCGGGTGAGCGGGCCCAGCGACCAGCCGTCGGCGGCGACATGGTGCACCACGATCAGCAGTACGTACTCCGTGGCGAGTTCGGCGAGCTGGAACAGCGCCATCCGCACCGGCACCTCGGCGGCGACATCGAATCCGGTGCCCGCGAGCTCGGCGATCCGCTCGTAGAGCTCGCTCTCCGCGACGACGACCGGCCCGAGCTCCGCGGTGGTGTCGGCGGGCGCCAGGATGACCTGGATCGGCCCGTCGGCGGTCTGCGGGTAGATGGTGCGCAGGGTCTCGTGCCGGGTCACGATATCGGCGGCCGCGGCCCGCAGCGCCGCGATATCGAGATCGCCGGACAACCGCACGGCCACCGGCAGGTTGTACGCCGCCGCATCGGGGTCGAACTGATTGAGGAACCACATCCGCTGCTGCGCCGGGGAGAGTGGAATCGGATCCGGTCGGGGGCCCGCGACCAGGGGCGGGCCGCCGTCGGGGGCCGCGACCTCGATTCGCGCGGCCAGCGCGGTCACGGTGGACGCCTCGAAGAGCGCGCGGACCGGCAGTCGGGTGTCGAAGGCCGCGCCGAGCCGGGCGGCGACCCGGGTCGCGCTGAGCGAATTGCCGCCGAGCGCGAAGAAGTCGTCGTCGCGGCCGATGCGCTGTACCCGCGGGCCGAGGATCTCCGCGAAGACCTCGGCCACCGCCGCTTCCATCGGGGTGGCGGGCGCGGCGAACGCGGTGGTCTCGAAAACCGGTGCGGGCAATGCCTTTCGGTCGAGCTTGCCGGAGGTGTTGAGCGGTAGCTCCGGCAGCGACAGAATCGTCGCGGGCACCATGTAGGGCGGTAGCGCGGCGCTCAGGGCCGCGCGCAGTTCGCCCGGATCTACGTCGCGGCCGGGCACCGGCACCACATAGCCGACCAACTGGTCACCGGTCGGCCCGGTGCAGACGAGCACGACCGCCTGGCTCACCGCGGACTGTGCCAGCAGGGCGGTTTCGATCTCGCCCGGCTCGATCCGCTGGCCCCGGAACTTCACCTGGAAATCGGTGCGCCCCAGGTATTCCAGCCGATGCGGCCCGTCGCGCCAGCGCACCAGATCGCCGGTGCGGTACATGCGCGCACCGTCGGCGAACGGGTCGGCCACGAAACGATCCGCGGACAGATCCGGCCGCCGCAGATAGCCGCGCGCCAGCTGAGCACCGGCCAGATACAGCTCACCCGGTACGCCCGGCGGCACCGGGAGCAGGCGTGAATCCAGCACGTACACCCGGGTATTCCATTGCGGCACACCGATCGGCACCGTCCGCACCGCATCGGCCGAAGCGGGCCAGTAGGTCACCGATACCGCGGCCTCGGTCGGCCCGTACAGGTTGTGCAGCGGCGCGGCCGACACCGTCCGCCAGGCGGCGACCGTTTCCGGCGTCAGTGCCTCACCGATGACGAACACGTAGCGCAGCGCGGGGTAGGCGTCCCAGTAGCGCTGCGGGGAATCCGCGCGCCGGCCCGGCGAACGGCGCGTGCCGTCGACCGTGAATTCCGCAGTGTGCGTAGCGAATACGGTCAATGTGGAAGGCACGAAGTCGGTGACGGTGACCCGGCCGCGGAGCAGGGTCTGCTGGATGTACTGCGGATCGCGGTGCCCGTCCGGCGTCGCCACCAGCAGTGTCGCCCCGACCCGCAGCGGCAGGAAGAAGCCCCACAGCGACACGTCGAAGGTGGTCGCCGTCTTCTGGAAGTACACATCGTCGGGACCCAGCGGATACTCGGCCAGCATCCAGGCGATCTGGTTGTGGATCGCCGCGTGCGAGATTGCGACGCCTTTCGGCCGGCCGGTGGAGCCCGAGGTGAACAGGACATAGGCCAGCTGCTCGGACCGGAGCGGAGCCGAGAGTTCCTCGGGGCGAACCGATTCCGCGGCGAAGCCGGACAAGTCCAGGGTGTCGAGCAGAACGGTCCGGGTATCCGATCCCAGCGCCGCGACCACGTCGGAGGTGCTGAGCACACAGACCGGGCGCGCGGTCGCGAGAATGTGGCCGATCCGCTCGGCCGGATGATCCGGGTCCAGCGGCATGAACGCACCACCGGCGGTGAGCACCGCGTACATGCCGACCACCAGATCCAGCGAACGCCGAACCGCCAGGCCCACCAGCGACTCCGGGCCCACGCCCTGCGAGATCAGCAGGCGGGCAAGGCGGTTCACCCGCTGATCGAACTCCCGATAGGTCAGCTGCGCGTCTTCGAACTCCAGCGCGATCTCGTCGGGGTAGGCGCTCACCGCGCGGCGATAGCCGTCGAGCAGCGTTTCAGCCGCCACGGATCGGTGGGTGTTGTTCCAGCCCACCAGGATTCGGTGCCGCTCGGCGGGCTCGAACAGGTCGATGGCGCCGACCGCGCGCTGCGGATCGACGGCGGCCGTGGCGAGCACACGGGTCAGCCGGTCGGCGAAACCGGCGATGGTGGGCTCGTCGAACAGATCGATGGCGTAGGTGAACAACGCCGATACGCCGCCGGATTCGCGGGGCGTGAGGCTCAGCTGCAAGTCGAACTTCGCCAGCGCGCCATCGAAATCGATGACCTCCGTGGACAGTCCGGGCGGATCCGGCGTCGCCTCGGTCGGGGGCTGGAAGGACAGCGCGACCTGGAACAGCGGATGATGCGCCTGCGAACGCACCGGGTCCAGCACCTCGACCAGTCGCTCGAACGGGAGCTCGGCATGCGAGAACGCCGCCAGATCGGTTTCCCTGGTGCGCCGCACCAGTTCACGAAACGACGCGGCGCGGTCGATCGTGGTGCGCAGCACCAGGGTATTGACGAACGTGCCGATCAGATCGTCCAGCGCGCCTTCGCCCCGGCCCGCGACCTGCGTACCGATGGCGATGTCGTCGGTATCCGACAGCCGCGCCAGCAGGATCGCCAGCCCGGCATGCACCACCGTGAACAGTGACGCGCCATTCTCTTCAGCGAGCTTTTCCAGCGCCAGCCGGGTTTCGGCGGAGATCTCGAATCCGTGCACCGCGCCCAGGCCGGTGGCCACCGCCGCACGCGGCCGGTCCATGGGCAGATCGAGGCGCTCCGGCAGGCCCGCCAGCGCTGTTCGCCAGTAGGCGATCTGCTCGGCCGCGACCGAGCCGGAATCCTGTTCGTCGCCGAGGATCTCGCGCTGCCGCAGCGTGTAGTCGGCGTACTGCGCGGGCAGCGGCGTCCAGTGCGGGGCCGCCCCGGCCACTCGGCCGGCATAGGCGGTCATCAGGTCGCGCACCATCGGCGCGACCGATGCGCCGTCGGCGGCGATATGGTGCAGCACCACGATGAGCACATGCTCGTCGGGGCTGAACCGCGCCAGCCCCATCCGCAGCGGCACCTCGGTGGTGACATCGAAACCGGTCAGCGCGTGGCCGAGTAGCCAGTCCTGGAGCTGGTGCTCGGCGACCGGCTGCGGGATCAGCTCGGGCAGTGAGCCGCCGGTAACGTCCGCCGCGGGGCGAATCGACTGGTGGCCGGTGCCGTCGACGGCCGGATAGTGCGTCCGCAGCGACTCGTGCCGGTCGATCAGGTCCGCGACGGCGGCCTGTAGGGCCTCGATCCGCAAATCGCCCGACAACCGGATGGCGAACGGAATATTGTTCGCCGCCGATTCCGGATCGAAGCGATTGAGGAACCACATCCGCTGTTGTGCCGGTGACAGCGGGATCCGCGTGGGCCGCGATATCGGACCCGGGTGCTGCGCGTCCAGCGCCGCGTTCAGGTGGTCGAATTCCACCTGGAAATCGTTGCGGCCCAGGTACTCCAGCTGCCCGTCGGCCGTCCAGCGCACCAGGTCGCCGGTTCGAAACAGTCGAGAACCATAGGGCTCGAACGGATTCGCCACGAACCACGCGGCGGTGTGCGCCGGGCGTCGATGGTAGCCGCGCGCCACCTGCGCACCGGCGATGTACAACTCGCCGACCTCGCCCTCGGGCACCGGGGTCAGCCGGTCGTCGAGAACGTACTCGGTGATCGCGCGGATCGGCCCGCCGATGCTGATCACCTCGCCCGGGGTCACGGGCGCACTGATGTTGGTCATGACCGTGGCCTCGGCCGAACCGTAACCGTTGAACAGTTCGCGTCCGGACGCCCAGCGCCACATCACCTCCGCGGGGCAGGCCGCACCACCGGTCACCACCACACGCAGCTCGGCCAGGCCGTTCGGATCCACCGACGCCAACGCGGCGGGAGCGAGGAACGCGTGCGTCACCCGCTCGCGTTCCAGCAGTTCCGCCAGCTCGGCGCCGCCGTCCACCGCCGGTGAAACCGCGACCATGGTCGCGGCACCGCCTACAGCCAGCAGCAACTCCAGCACCGACGCGCCGGAGGACGGCGACGCGAAATGCAGTGTCCGCGACTCACTTGTGACGCGATACCGATCCCGCTGTTCATCGCAGAAGCTCGAAATTCCGGCCTGGGTGACCACGACGGCCTTGGGCCTGCCCGTCGCACCCGCGGTGTGCACGACATACGCCGGATGCTCCGGGCGCAGCATTCGCACCCGATCCACATAGGTGACCGGCTCCGGCGAGTACTGCGCCAGTTCTGCCTGGAACTCGGGCTCATCGATGACCAGCCACCGGATCCCCGGGACGACCACGGAGGTGATCGTCAGACCCGCCGCCGCGCCGCAGTCGGTGATCGCCCGCGCCAGCCGATCGGCCGGATGACTCGGATCCACCGGCACGAACCCCGCACCGGTCTTGGCCACCGCCCACACCGCGACCACCGACTCCACCGAACGCGGCACGGCTACCGCGACCAGATCATCCGGCCCGATACCGCGATCGATCAGCAACCGCGCCAGCCGGGTCGACCGCTCATCCAGTTCGGCATAGGTGAGCTGAGTCCGAGCCTGCTCCGCGCCGACGAAACACAGTGCGACACCGCCGGGATTCGCCTCCACCGCGGCAGTCAGCAACTGCGGGAGCGTCCGCGCCCGGGAACGCTGCGCGCGACTCGCGGGACGGGTTCTGCTCGGCCGGGTCATGCGCGCCCCGGTCCACTCAGCACGTACCGGAACCACATCTCGACCCGCACCATGAAGCAGCTTCCCTATCTATCCAGCGATCGTCTGCTCTTGTGCTCCCCTTCACAGGCGACTATCTGGACAGCATCGTAGAGCCACTTGCTCACCGTTACCATTTCGGACGGATCACCCAGCCCTCGAGACAGCGGAGTGAGCGTCGCTGCCCCGGAAACACGGTTGCCACTGGCATGCTGGACCAGTGAAAATTCGGACACTTGGCAAGTCAATGCTCATTTGCTTCGGATTGCTACTGGCCGCTTGTTCCTCCGATGAGGGCGGCACCGGCAAGCGGGAGGTGATGTCGGAGCCCGACTATCCGGAGGGCGAGAAGAAAATGGACATCCCCGACGACCAAGTCCGTGACCGCATGACCGATGTGCTGTCGGTACAGGCCATCGACTCGGTCACCCCCGCCGACTGCCAGGGCCGGGTCGACGATATGACCAGCCAGGCCGAGAAGGTCACCGACAAGGCGTCCTTCACCGCTGCATCCGGCGGCACGCCGCCCTCGGTCTACTTCGAGGCCGTGTCCAAGACCAAGGTCGACCTCTCGGTCTTCCGCGAGGCCGTGGAGAAATGCCCTGACATGCAGGTCACCAGCACCAGTCCGGACCGCCAGCATCTCACCTCCCAGGTGACGATGGAACCGCGCAAGCCACCGGCGGCGATCGATGGTGTCGACGCGGTCGCCTACCGCACCACCACCGTCTCCTCGGTCCCCGGCTTCGGCGCCTTCACCATCAAGGCGTATATCGGCTGGGCCATCGTCGGCGACAAGACGGTCGCCGTACGCGCCGCCGTGCAGACCAAGGAGTTCGACGAGGCCGCCGCGGAGAAGTTCTTCGTCGCCGCGGTCGACAAGGCCCGCAAATAAGAGTCAGCGGTATTGCTCGGCCAGGGCCGGCAGGTGCGGCGCCTGCATGGCCTGCTCCCGGGCGTAGGCCTCGAAGCTGGTCCGCGCTTCGTCGATGGTCATGCCGAGCGCGGTTTCCACGAAGACCCGGTCGCCGCCGACCAGGATGAAATCGTCGGTCGAGAGGAGGACGGCGGCCATGTGATCGGTGGACGCCAGCAGCACATCCGCCCGGCCGGGCCAGCGCCACTCGGCGATGTCCTCGAGATTCACCAGTACGGCCTGGTCTGCCTTGTTCTTGCCCAGACGTTCGGTGGTCAGCCCATAGATCTGGTCATAGCCCGACCAGGAGAACCCGTTGAGAATGTGGGCCGCACCCTGATCGCTGGCCAGCGGGCCCACCGCAGGCCCCGGAACCACGAATCGACCGGGTCGCGTCGCCCATTCGACATCGAATTCCCGGACCGAGGACAGAAAATGGTCCCGTAGTCGCGCGCTCTCCTCCTTGCTCAGATTGTGCATGCCGCGCCCTCCTGCTCGGTCCACACCGGAACGGTCATCGAACCACGCGGTACGCGACAGGTTCGGCACCGTGGCCGGTGTGGCACCAGATCGCAATGCCCTGACCGGTCGCTCGACTGCGCTTTCAGGCCCGCGGGTTGCGAAGATCCAGGTTCGTGAGGATGCCCGCGGGGGTGGGGTCGGTGAACATCCACAGCACCGGCACCGGCCGGGCCAGGGTATGGCTCAGGCGGGTGGTCAGTTCGATGGCCAGCAGGGAGTCGCCGCCGAGTTCGAAGAAATCTTCGTCCACACCGATTCGGGATACTCCCAGAACCTCGGCGAACAGGTCGGTGACCGTGATCTCGAGCGGAGTGACCGCGGCCCGAGCGGCGCGGAGCTCGAAGTCTGTTTCCGGCAACGCTTTTCGGTCGACTTTGCCGTTTCCGGTGAGCGGTACGGCATCGAGGACGACGAACTCCGAGGGCACCATATGGGAGGGAAGCGTATCGGCCAGAGCCGACTGCACCCGCGCGATATCCACGACCGCGCCCGTGCGGAGCGTGGCCAGGCGGGCGGCCTGAACGGTCGCGCCCAGCACATCGGCCGGATGTTCCTCCGGGACAGCCGAAGTCATCGCCGGACGCGGCACCAGGTAGGCGACCAGACGATCCGACTTCACGACCACCGCCGCCTGGGCAACCTCTCGGACCGCCAGCAGCGCGGACTCGATCTCCTCCGGCTCGATCCGCATACCCCGCACCTGCAACTGAAGATCGGCACGACCCCGATACTCCAACTCCCCCTTACGGTTCCAGGCCACAAGATCACCCGTGCGATACATCCGCGCACCCCGCTCGAACGGATCGGCCACGAACCGCTCCGCACTCAGGCCCGCACACCCCTCATACCCCCGCGCGAGTTGCGCCCCCGCCAGATACAACTCACCCGTCACACCCGTCGGCACCGCCCGCAGGCGAGCATCCAGCACGTGAACCCGGCAGTTCCACTGCGGCACACCGATCGGCACCGAAAGCTCGTCACCGCCGGTGACCCGATGAGCCGTGGCCGACACCGCCGCCTCGGTCGGACCATACAGATTGAACAGCTCCACCCGTGGCGCCACAGTCCGCACCTGTCGCGCCAACGACGCCGGAAGTGCTGCGCCGATCGCGAGGATCCGCCACAACGAATCCGGTAGTCCGGCCGTCACCAGCGCATCCAGCAGGGACGGCACCACGTGCAGGGTGGTCACCCATTCCCGCGCGATCAACTCGTTGAGGTATGCCGGATCCTCGCGCCCCGCAACCGAAGCGATCACCAAACGTCCGCCGCAGACCGCCGCGGACCAGAACTCCCACACCGACAGATCGAACGTGGGCGCCGTCTTCGACAACACTGCATCCGCGGCATCGAGTCCGAACTCCCTTGTCTTCCACAGCAACTGATTCACGATCGCGGTATGCGTGACCGCGACCCCCTTCGGACGACCCGTCGAACCCGACGTGAAGATCACATACGCGGTATTGCCCGGACGCAACGGAGCGACCCGATCGGCATCGGTGACCGGCGCCGACGAATACCCGGCCGGCGCCGCCACGTCCTCGGGGCCGCCGGATGGAGTGCGGTCAGCTGGGGCATCGATCTCGATGACCGGCACCGACCCGGCCGTGAACGCCTCCCGCGAGGTCGACAGCACACAGACCGGGGCGGTGGCCTCCAGGAGGTAGGCGCTGCGAGCGGCGGGCTGGTCCGGGTCCAGCGGAACATACGCACCGCCCGCGACAGTGACCGCGTACATGGCTACGACCAAGTCCACCGAGTGGCGGATTGCCAGCGCGACACGCGATTCCGGGGCGACTCCGAGGTGGATCAAGTGGCGGGCGAGCCGATTCACCCGAGCGTCGAGTTCGGCGTACGTCAGTTGCGCGCCGTCGTCGGTGACCAGGGCGGTCGCCGAGGGGTCCGCGGCAACCGTGGCAGCCAGCAGCGATGCCAGGGTCGCGGACGAATCCACGTGGTGGGCAGTGGTATTGCGGGTGGTCAGAACGGAACGCTCTGCCGTGTCCAGCAGTTCGAGGTCACCGACCGGAGCGTGCGGGGTGGCGACCAGGTCGCGGAGCAGACCGGTGAAGCGGTTGGCGAAACCGGTCGCGGTAGACGCGTCGAAGAGGTCGGTGGCGTAGGTCAGGAAGCCGCCGAGTCCGGCGGGTGCGCCGTCCGCGTCGTAGGAATCGATCAGTTCCCAGTGCAGATCGAACTGGGACAGCCGCGTGTCCGGATCGAACGGGGCGACGGTGAGTCCCGGCAGATCCAGTGTGGTGCGGGAAATGTTCCGCACGGTCAGGCCGACCTGGAACAGCGGATGCCGCGCGGTGGAACGCACCGGGTTCAGCACCTCCAACAGCTGCTCGAACGGTACGTCGGCATTGGCGAACACCTGCGTGTCCAGTACGCGTTGCCGCGCAACCAGATCGGCGAAACCCGCACCCATATCGACCTTGGTGCGGACCACCAAGGTGTTGACGAACACGCCGATAAGGTCTGCGACGGCCGCCTCATCGCGGCCGGGCCGCAGCGTGCCGATCGCGATGTCGGCGCTGCCGGACAGCCGAGCCAGCAGTACCGCCAGCGCGGTCTGCACCGTCGTGAACAGGGGCGCGCCCTGCTGTTCGGACAAGTCGACGAGTGCCCGATGCAGGTCGGCGTCGATCACGACCTCGACCTGCTCGCCCGCACAGGACCGCACCGGCGGCCGCGGCCGGTCGGCCGGAAGGTCCAGGTGGTCCGGCAGATCGGCCAGGGTCGCGCGCCAGAAGGCGATCTGGCGGGCCGTGACCGACTCCGGATCTGCTGCGCTGCCGAGTAGTTCGCGCTGCCGGGTGACATAGTCGGAGTACTGCACGGCCAGCGGAGCCCAGCCCGGAGCCATCCCCGCGCTGCGGGCCTGATAGGCGGTCATCAGGTCGCGGGTGAACGGCGCGGCCGACCAGCCGTCGGCGCTGATGTGATGCACCGCGACGGCGAGCACGTAATCCGCACCGCGCCCGGCGATATCGAACAATGCTGCCCGGACCGGCGGCGCGGCAGTCACGTCGAAACCAGTGGAAAACACTTCCACCACGGCCTTTTCGACATCATCGGCCGCGACCGCGCTGAGCCCGAGTTCGACCTGTTCGGCCGCCAGAATCACCTGCACCGGGCCGGCTTCGGTTCCCGGGTACACCGTCCGTAGCGTTTCGTGCCGGTCGACGACATCGGCGATCGCGTGCCGCAGCGCGGCGACATCGAGAGATCCGGTGAGCCGCACCGCGATCGGAACGTTGTAGGCCGCGGACTCCGGGTCGAAACGATTGAAGAACCACATCCGCCGCTGCGCGGGCGAGAGCGGAATCCGCTGCGGCCACGTCGACGGTGCGACCCGCACGTCGGTAGCGGCATCGGTGTGCTGCTCGACCCGGGTTTCGGTGCGGCCCCGGTACTCCAGCTCACCGTCTGCATTCCAGGCCGCCAGGTCGCCGGTACGGTACATCCGGGTGCCGCTGGGGCCGAAGGGGTTGGCTACGAAGCGATCCGCGGTCAAGGCGGGGCGGCCGAGGTAGCCGCGAGCGAGCTGCGCGCCGGCCAGGTACAGCTCGCCGGAAGCTCCGACCGGCACCGAGTTCAGGTGGCCGTCCAACACGAAGACCTGGCTGTTCGGTTCCGGACGGCCGATCGGCACCGAAGTCTCGTCGGCAGTCGTGACCTTGTGGCTGGTGATGGACACCGCCGCCTCGGTCCGTCCGTAGAGGTTGAACAATTCGACCAGCGGCCGTTCACGCCGCAGGCGCTGTGCCAATGCACCCGGCAGCGGCTCGCCGAGGGTCAGCACGCGCCACATGCATTCCGGCAACCCTGCCGAGACCAGCGCGCCCAGCATCGACGGCACCGTGTGCAGGGTGGTCACCCATTCCCGGGTGATCAGCTCGCCGAGGTACGCCGGGTCCTGGTGACCGTCCGCCGTCGCGATGACCAGGCGCCCACCGCAGACCGCGGCGGACCAGAACTCCCAGACCGACAGGTTCAGGGTTGCCGCGGTCTCGAGCAGCATCCCGTCCTTCGGCGTGAGACCGAATTCTTCAGCCTTCCAGCGCAACTGGTTCGCAATGGCGCGGTGCGTGACGGCGACGCCGCTGGAGCCGGGAGTGACGAGGACATAGGCGGTATTGTCCGGGCGCAGCGGGGCCGAGCGGTCGGCGTCGGTGACCGGCGCGGTGTCGCCCGCGCGGATGTCGTCGATCTGCACAATAGGGAAAGGGCCGGTGCCGAAACCGGTTTCGACGTTGGTCAGGACACAAACCGGTGCGGCAGCGTCGAGCAGGCGGTTGAGGTGATCAACCGGCTGTTCAGGATCCAGCGGCACGTACGCGCCGCCGGACCGCGTGACCGCGTACATGGCGACGACCAGGTCCACCGAACGACGCAGTGCCAGCACAACCCGGGATTCCGGTCCGACGCCGAGCGAGATCAGGTGGCGGGCAAGTCGATTCACCCGCACATCCAGCTCGGCATAGGTGAGTTCGATCCGGCCGGTCGGCGCGTCGGCGACCAGCGCCACCCCATCCGGGTTCGCCGCGACCGTCGCGTCCAGCAGCCCGGCGAGCGTGGCCGCGGGATCGAGCGGATGCGCGGTGGCACTCCAGGTTTCGAGCACGCGGTCGTTGTCGGCGGCCGCCGGCACCGGCTCGATGGCCCCGACCGCCGCTGCCGGATCGGCGATCACCGCGTCCAACACGCGATCGTTGTCGGTGGCCGCCATCACCGGATCGATAGCCCCGACCTGCACGGCCGGATCGGCGATCACCGCGTCCAGCACGCGCACGAACCGCTCGGCGAAGCCGAGCACCGTTGGCCCATCGAAAATATCTGTGGCGTAAACGAATTCGGCGTTCATCTCGGCTGGAGCGCCATCCTCGGCGTAACTGTCGGCGAGGGTGAGGTGCAGGTCGGACTTGGCGGACCACGTGTCGAAATCCACGCCGCTGACCGTCATCCCGGGCAGTTCGAACCGGGTTCGGAGCGAGTTCTGCAACGTCAGGCCGACCTGGAACAGTGGGCCGCGCGCCGGGGCGAGCACCTCGAGCAGTCGCTCGAACGGGATGTCCGCGTGCGCGTGGGCCTCCAGGTTGCGTTCGCGCACCTCGGCCAGCAGTTCGGTGAAGCCGAGCTCGGGCCGCACCCGGGTACGGAGCACGAGTGTGTTGGCGAACATACCGATCAGATCGTCGAGTTCGGGCTCCCCGCGACCCGTGACCTGGGTACCGACAGCGATATCGGCGGTATCCGAGAGGCGGGCCAGCAGCACGGCCAGCGCCGCATGGCACACCATGAACAGCGAGGCGTCAGCGGCGCGCGCGATCTCCTGTAGTCGGGCGTGCCGCTGCGCCGAGATCCGGAAGCGCACCGTATCCCCGCGCAACGAACGCGACGGTGGGCGGGGCCGGTCGGTGGGCAGCTCGAGCTGGTCCGGCAGACCGGCCAGCGTGCGCTTCCAGTAACCGATCTGGCGGCTGGCCACCGAACCCGGGTCCGCTTCGGAACCGAGTACGGCCCATTGCCACAACGCGTAGTCGGCGTACTGCACCGGCAGCGGCAGCCACTGCGGCCGGGTGCCGCCCGTACGCGCGGTGTAGGCGATCCGCACATCGCGGGCCAGCGGCGCCGTGGACGAGCCGTCGGCCGCGACCTGGTGCACCACGAACCCGATGACGTGTTCTGCGGGCGCGAGCCGGAACAACGCGATCGCTACCGGAACATCCACGGCCACATCGAATGTCGTGACCGCCAGCTCGACGATCCGAGCGACGATGTGGTCGGGGTGTACGTCGATCGGACGCAGGGCGAACGGTTTCGCCGGCGCCGGATGCACCACCTGGAAGGGCCCCTCGGGCGCGGCCGGGTACACCGTGCGCAGCGCCTCGTGCCGGGCGAACACGTCGCCGATGGCCGCGCCGAGGGCAGCCACGTCCAGTGCGCCGGACACGCGCACCGCTATCGGAATATTGTCCACCGCCGACGCGGCGGGATCGTATTGGTTGCGGAACCAGTACCGTTGCTGCGCAGGCGAAAGCGGAATTCGCGCGGGCCGGGGCATCGGAGTCAGCACCGGCCGCGGCCCGAATCCCTCGAGATTCTCCGGCCGGGCCGCGGGCTCCCCCGCATCTGTCCGTTGCATCCGAACCCCCGCAGCCCGCGACTCAGGTACGGACACCCGGTCCGGGTTACCAGGGGGCGTCAGCGAGACTTCGTCCAGAACTGCGCTGGTGGCGGGCACCTGGAAATCGTCGCGGCCCAGCAACTCCGAGTTCCGGGCGGGCGTAAGCGAGATGTCGTCCAGAACTGTGCTGGAGGTGGGCACCTGGAAATCGATGCGGCCCAGGTAATCCAGGTGCCCAGCGGACGACCGGGATACGAGATCACCGGTTCGAAAGAGGCGAGAACCATTGGGGTCGAACGGATTCGCGACGAATCTGGCCGCGGTCGACCCCGGCCGCTTATGGTAGCCGCGCGCCATCTGCACACCGGCGATGTACAACTCACCGAGCACACCGTCGGGCACCGGGCAGAGCCGGTCGTCGAGGACGTACTCGGTGATCGCCCGAATCGGGCCACCGATGGTCAGCGGATCGCCCGGTGCCAGAGGCGGGCTGATGTTGGCGCAGCCGGAGGCCTCCATCGGGCCGTAGACGCTGAAGAACTCGCGGCCCGGCCCCCACCGCCGCACCAGCTCCGGTGGGCACACCGCACCGCCGGCCCCCACCACCCGGAGTTCGTCCAGGCCGGTCGGATCCACCGACGCCAACGCGGCGGGGGTGGCGAACGCGTGCGTCACCCGCTCCCGCTTCAGCAGCTCCGCCAGCTCGCCACCGCCACGAACCGTCGACGCGACAACGACCATGGTGGCCGCGCCGCCGACCGCCAGCAATAGCTCCAGCAGCGAGGATTCGTCCGACGGCGCGGAGAGATGCAGTGTCCGCGAATCACTCGTGACGCGAAACCGATCACGCTGTTCGTAACACAGACTCGACAGACCGGCCTGGGTGACGACGACTCCCTCGGACACGCCGGTCGCACCCGAGGTGTAGCCGACATACGCCGGATGCTCGGCACGCAGCATGCGCGGCCGGTCCGCGTAGGTGACCGGCTCCGACGGGTACTGCCGCAACTCGGCTTGTACGCCCGGATCATCGATGACCAGCCACTGGATCCCCGGGGCGACCACGTCGGCGCTGGAGCCGACCGTAAGTCCGAGCACCGCACCAGAATCCGACACCATGTACGCGATGCGGTCGGCCGGATGGTTCGGATCGACCGGCACGAAACCCGCACCGGCCTTCGCGACCGCCCACACCGCGAGCACCGACTCGACCGAGCGTGGCACACTCACCGCGACCAGATCGTCCGGCCCGACACCGTGATCGATCAGTAAACGCGCCAGCCGCGTCGAGCGCTCGTCCAGCTCGGCGTAGGTCAGCCGCGCCCGCGTCGCCTCCGCGTCGGCGAAAACCACTGCGATACCCGAGGGATTGGTTTCGACGGTCGCGGCCAGGAGTTGCGGCAGGTGCTTGACCCGGGAGCGCTGCGGACGTGCGGGCCGGGTGCGGGTGGGACGCGACATCAGCGCATCCCCCCGCTGACCACGGTCGACTGCCGGCCCACAACCATCAACGCCACTCCCACCATTCTGGCCTGCCGCCGACACGGACGATACGCCGTGCCGGTACTACTACCTGCCTTCGAGCTCAGCCGATCCGGCTGGGCACCTTGACTCCCAGCAACTCCGCCAGAGCCACGACTTCGATGCCCGCGCTTGCGCCCGAGCCGTCGACGAGCACCGCCGCGCGTAGGTCCTCCAGCGCGGCGAAATCGACGCCATCCAGCCGAGCCTGATCGGTGACCACGTGGGTCACCCATTCGTCGGCCAGCACGGCGGTCAGATCACCCGCGTCGCCGGTGACCACCACGGCCGCGCCGTGGGCGCCTGCCGCCACCACCTCGAGCAGACTCGCGGCCGAGACCGGGCCGCCGGTGCCGTAGGTGCGGGACTCGAAGGTCAGACCGGTACGGGCGACGAACCGGTCGACCGCGGCCGCCAGTTCGTCGTAGCTCAGCGCGCCACCGTCGTCGAACAGGGCGGTATCGCCGCCACGCAGCGTGCGCAGCCGGTTCGCGTAGGTCACCGGGCGCGGTGACTGCGCCGCGAGCGCCGAACGCACCTCCGGGGCCGCGAGATCCAGCCACCGCAGCGCTTCCGGCCCCGAACCCAGCCCGACCGCCACCTCGATGCCCGCGGGCAGGCGCGAACCCACCAGCGCCGCACCGGTTTTGAGCACCGCCCAGCTCGCCACCACCGCGTCGACACCGCGCCCCAGCCGAACCGCGACCCCCGTGCCCGGCCCACAACCGTGCTCGATCAGCAACCGCGCCAGCCGCGACGAACGCGCGTCCAGATCCTGGTAACTGACCTCCGCCGCACCCCACACCACGGCGGGAGCCTGCGGATCGTCCTCCACCGCAGCGGTCAACGACTGCGTCAGTGCGGCACCCGCCGTACCGATGTTCTCCACCGGATCGGCCACAACAGACTGCTCGGCCACGGGCCGCTCAGCCATAGCAGCACGCTCGGCCGCAACAGACGGCTCGGCCACGGCAGGCCGCTCAGCCACAACAGACTGCTCGACCACGGCAGGCCGCTCAGCCGCAGCGAACTCCTCGGCCACAGCAGGCCGCTCGAGCACAGCAAACTCCTCGGCCACCGAAAGCCGCTCAGCCACAACAGGCTCCTCGGCCACGACAGGCTGCTCGACCGCAACAGACCGCGCAGCCACAGCGAACTCCTCGGCCACAGCAGGCCGCTCGACCACAGCAAACTCCTCGGTCACCGAAGGCCGCTCAGCCACAACGGGCTCCTCGGCCATCGAGAGTCGCTCAGCCGTGGCAAGCTGCTCGATATCGCCGCGATCGCGTTTCTCGGCGTCGAGAAGGGCGATATCGCCGACGATCACGGCCGGATCCGCGGCTACCGCGGTCAGGATCCGGGCGAAGTAGCCGGCAAACGCGTGGACCGTCGACTCGTCGAAAATGTCTGTGGCATAGCTGAATTCGAGGGTGAGCTCGCCGGAGGTGCGCGCATCGACGATCACCTGTAGATCGAACTCGGCCGAGATCGCGCTCAAGTCCAAACCGGCGATGGTCAACCCGGGCAGGCGCAGACTCGGCATCTCGGTGCTCTGGAACGACAGAACCACCTGGAACAGCGGATCGGTTCCCGGAAGCCCGCCGGTCACCTCTTCGACCACCCGCTCGAACGGCACATCGGCGTTGTCGAAGGCGGACAGATCGGTCTCGCGCGTGCGCGCGACCAGATCGGTGAAGCGCACATCGCCTTCGACGGTGGTGCGCAGCGCCAGGGTGTTGCCGAATGTGCCGACCAGATCGTCCAGCGCCCGCTCGCCGCGCCCGGCGATGGGCGTGCCGATGACGATGTCGGCGCTTCCGGACATGCGAGCCAGCAGCACCGCCAGCGCCGCGTGCACCACCATGAACAAGGTCGAATCATGTTCCCGCGCAAGCTGAGCCAACTGCTCGCGCACGTCGGCGGGCAGGGCCAGCCCGGTTGCCGCACCGCGCAGCGACGGCACCGGCGGACGCGGGCGATCCAGCGGCACGGCCGGCTCGGCGCGCAGCCCGGACAGTCGCTCGCGCCAATAGGCCAGCTGCGCGGACGCCACCGAGGACGCGTCGTCCTCGGCGCCGATCGCGGCCCGCTGCCACAGCGCGAAATCGGCGTACTGCAACTCCAGCGGCACCCACGCCGGCGACCGGCCCTCCACTCGCGCCACATACGCGGTGGCCAGGTCCCGGGCCAGCGGCGCCATCGAGACCCCGTCGGCGGCGATGTGATGCACCACCACCACGAGCAGGTGCTCTTCGGGATTGCCGGGCGAGGTCAACAGCACCGCGCGCAGTGGAACCGCGGCGGTCACGTCGAAACCGCCCGACATCATCGTGGTCAGCCGGCCGATCGGATCGTCGGTGGTCTCGGCGTCCAGCCCGCCAGGCAGCGCGTCGGCCACCGAGACGATCTCCTGGTACGGCAGACCGCCCGGCCCGGGGTAGCGGGTGCGCAGTGCCTCGTGGCGTTCCAGCACGTCGGCGACCGCGTAGCGCAGCGCGGACACATCGAGCACGCCGGTAAGCCGGATGGCGAGCGGGATGTTGTAGGCCGCGGAGTCCTGGTCGAGCTGGTTGCGCGCCCACATCCGCTGTTGCTGCAGCGTCAGCGGAATCCGCCCGGGGCGCTCGCCCCGAGCGAGCGGCGGCCGGGCGGTCGGGCCGGTGCCCGCAGCACCGCGAGCCACCGACGGCCGAGCGGATGCACCACCATCCACAGCACCCCCAGCCACCGACAGCCCCGCAGACGCACCACCATCCACAGCACCCCCAGCCACCGACAGCCCCGCAGACGCACCACCATCCACAGCACCCCCAGCCACCGACAGCCCCACAGATGCACCACCATCCACAGCACCCCCAGCCAGCGACGGCCGAACAGGCGCACCACTATCCACGGTGCTCCGAGCGAGCGGCGGCGGGGTGGACGGGCCGGGGGCCGAGGTGCTCCGGGCCGCTGGCGCGGCGACGGTCGAGCTCACGAATTCCGGTGCGGGCAGCGCCTTTCGGTCGAGCTTGCCGTTCGGGGTGAGCGGCAGCGCGTTCAGGAGCACGATGGCGTCGGGCACCATCTCGGCGGTCAGGAATTCCGCTGCTGCGGAACGTAATTCGGTTGGCTCGAGCTGAGCCGCGGTGTCCGGCACCACATACCCGACCAGCCGGTCGCCCTCGTGCACCAGCACCACGGCCTGACTCACGCCGGGGCAACCGAGCAGCGCGGACTCGATCTCACCGAGCTCGATCCGGAAACCACGCAGTTGCACCTGCCGGTCGCCGCGACCGGCGTATTCGAGACTCGCGCGTCCGCCGAAGCCGACCCAGCGGCCCACATCGCCGGTGCGGTACATGCGCGCGCCGGGCGCGCCGAACGGATCCGCGACGAACCGGGTGGCGGTGAGCCCGGGGCGGCCCGGATAGCCGCGCGCGAGCTGCTTGCCCGCGATGTGGATCTCGCCCGCGACACCCACCGGCGCGGGATGCAGCCGCTCGTCGGCGACATAGGCGTCCGAGCCCGGCAGCGCCCGGCCGATCAGGCTGGCCGCGCCCTCGACCATCTGGTCGTTCAGCTCGAGGAACGACACGTGCACGGTGGTCTCGGTGATGCCGTACATGTTCACCAGCCACGGCTCGTCCACCGCGTGCCGCTCGTACCAGCGCCGGAGCTGACGCAGATCCAGCGCCTCGCCACCGAGAACGACGTAGCGCAGGGCCAATTCACCGGCCGAGGATGCGGCGTGATCGACCTCGGCGAGCTGATGGAACGCCGAGGGCGTCTGGTTGAGCACCGTGACACGTTCACGAATCAGCAACTCGCGCAACAGCTCCGGCGATCCCGCGGTGACCTGGTCGACCACCACGACGGTGCCGCCGTTGGCCAGCGCGCACCACAGCTCCCACACCGAGAAGTCGAACGCGTAGGAGTGGAACAGCGTCCACACATCGGTTTCGTCGAAGTCGAACAGGAGCTGGGTATTGGCGAACAGCTCCACCACATTGCGGTGCGCGACGCCGACCCCCTTGGGCACGCCGGTCGACCCGGAGGTGTAGATGACGTAGGCCAGGTTGTCCGGGCGCAGCGGCGCGAGCCGATCCCGATCGGTGAGGGGGGTGTCCGGCAGGTCGCCGGTCGCTTCCAACCGCAGCACCGGCACGTCCCCGGCGGGCACCGCGTCGGCCACCGCGGCGGTGGTCAGCACGCAGGTGGGCGCGGCGTCGGAGAGCATGAACTCCAGGCGTCGCGCCGGATAGGTGGTGTCGATCGGCAGGTAGCCCGCGCCTGTCAGCAGCACGCCGAGCAGGCCGACGGGTAGCTCCTCGGTGCGCGGAAGCGCCACGGCGACCAGGGTTTCCGGCCCAGCGCCGTGCGCGATCAGCGCCCGCGCCACCCGGTTCGCCCGGCGTAGCAGTTCACCGAAGGTCAGCTCGGCGCCCTGGGACCGGACCGCGACCGCGTCCGGCCGCCGCAGGGCCTGCGCCGCGATCAGATCCACCAGCGAGACCTCGGGTATCTGGGCGCCGGGTGAATTCCATTCGCGCAGTACCAGATCCCGTTCGCCCGGGGCGAGCAGATCGACATCGCCGGCCACGGTCGCGGCATCGGCGGTCAGGGCCAGCAGAATCCGGCGGAATCGATCCACGAGATCCTGCACTGTCGGCTCGTCGAACAGATCGGTGGCGTAGTTGAAGACCAGCGAAATACCCTGCGGGGCACCGCCTTCGGCGAACTCCTCGACAATCTCCAGCTGTAGGTCGAACTTTGCCAGCGGCACGTTCGAATCGGTGCCGGTCACGGTCAGCTCGGGTAGCTCGAGCCGGGTGTGCTCCGAGTTCCGCAGCACCAGCTGCACCTGGAACAGCGGATGCCGGGCGGTGGAGCGCATCGGGTCCAGCAGCTGCACCAGCCGCTCGAACGACACGTCGGCGTGCTCGAAGGCCTCGATATCGCTGTGCCGGACCTGTCCGATCAGCTCCGCGAATGCCGCGCCCGGATGGATCTCGGTGCGCAGCACCAGGGTGTTGTCGAACATGCCGACCAGCTCGTCGAGCGCGGCCTCGCCGCGGCCCGCGACCGGCGTGCCGATCACGATGTCGCGGGTGCCCGACAATCGCGCCAGCAGCACCGCCAGTGCGGTGTGCGCGACCATGAACAGCGTCGAATCGTGCTGCCGGGCAACCTGGTACAGGGCAGCATGCAGTTGCGCGTCGATCGTGGTGCGCAATGTCGCGCCACGTTTGCTTGCGATGGCGGGTCGCGGACGGTCGGCGGGCAGATTCAGCTGTTCCGGCAGCGCCGCCAGCCTGCCCCGCCAGTAGGCGATCTGTTCGGACAGCGGTGATTCCGGGTCGTCTTCGGACCCCAGGGTGTCGCGCTGCCACAGCGCGTAGTCCGCGTACTGGACCGCCGGCTCCGGCCACTCCGGCCGGGCGCCTCGGGCGCGTTCGGCATAGGCGGTCATCAGGTCCCGGATCAACGGGCCCATGGAGAATCGGTCACCGGAGATCTGGTGGACGACGCACACCAGCACATGCTCGGTATCGCTCAGCCGCAGCAACTGCACACGCACCGGCGGCTTGGCGGTGACATCGAACTTGGTCATCGCCACCCGGGTGACGAACTCGACCACCCGGTCGGCGGCGGCATCCAACGTCGGAAGCGGCGGCACCGCACGGGGATCCGACAGTGGCAACACCACCTGCGTCCCGCCGCCATCGACCGCCGGATAGACCGTTCGCAGCACCTCGTGCCGCTGCACCAGGTCCCGGATAGCCGACTGCAACGCCGCCACATCCAAGCGCCCCGTCAGCCGAACCGCGACCGGAACATTGTCGACCACACTGTCCGGATCGATCCGATTCAGACCCCACGGCCGCTGCTGCGCGAAAGACAACGGCACCCGATCGGGCCGCACCACCGCCCGCACAACCCGCCGCGCAGGCTCAGCCCCTTGCCCGGACCGCATGCCCTCGAACTCGGCCGCCTGCCCGAACGGCTTTCCCACAGGCTCGAGCACATGTTCAAGCTGCGCGCCCACACGTTCGGGCCGCAAGTCCACGGGCTCAGGCACCTGTCCTGGCCGCACATCTACTGGTTCAGCGGCCCTTCCGGGCTGCGCACCCCCGGGCTCAGCCGCATGCTCGAGCCGAAGTCCGGCAGGCTCTGCATCCTGTTCTGGTTGCGGGCCCATGGGTTCGGGTGCATGCCGAATTCCCTCAGGCTCAGCCGCATGCTTCGGCCGCGAGTCCGTGAGTTCGTCCGTTCGATCGGGCCGCACGTCGACAGGCTCAGCCGCATGCTCGGATTGCGTCTCCGCGAGTTCGGCCATACGTCCGGGGTTCGTACCCTCATGTTCACCGGCGTGCTCCAGCCGCGGACTCACAGGCTCGGCCGAGTGTTCGAGCTGAACGTCCACACGCTCACGCCGCAGGTCCGCGAGCTCGGTCACCTGCTCGGATAGCAAGTCCACAGGTTCGGCCACGCGCTCGGGCCGCACACCGACAGGCTCGCCCGCCTGTACGGCCGGGGTTGTGCGGACGCGGTATTCACGCTCCGCGAAGACCGGCTCGGGCTGCGTGGTGCGGGCGGGCTCGTCGATCGGGTTCAGTGGAGTTTCGTCCGGCGCCTCGGTGTGGGCGTCGACTCGGCCGACGTGCTCGATGACGCCGCTCTCGGTGCGGCGCACCAGTTCACCGGTGCGGTAGAGGCGTGTGCCCGGTGCCTCCGGATCGAATGGGCTGGCGACGAAACGCTCGGCGGTGGGTCCGGGACGGCCCAGGTAGCCCTGGGCCAGTGCGGGACCGGATAGGTACAGCTCGCCGACGATTCCGGACGGCACCGGCCGTAACCGCGCGTCCAGGACGAACACGCCGACGCCGGGGATGGCCGAGCCGAGGGTGACCGGCTCGTCGGCACGTATGGGTGCGGTGCCGGTGACCAGGATGGTGGCCTCGGCCGGGCCGTAACCGCTGTAGAACTCGCGGTCGCCGATGGCCCAGCGGCCCACCAGTTCCGGGCCGAATCTGTCGCCGGTCACCACCACGACCCGCAGATCAGGCAGCTCGGCGGGATCCACCGATTCCAGCGCACCGGGTGTGATCAGCATGTGCGTCACCGATTCGCGGCGCAGCAGTTCGGCGAGTTCGACGCCGCCCGACACCGTCGGCGGCGACACGATCAGAGCGGCGCCACGCGAGAACGCCAGCAGTAGCTCCAGCACGGACACATCGGAGTCGAGCGAGCAGACATGCAGCACACGGGATTCGCCGCTGATCCGGTAGCGCTCGGCTTGGGCGGCGACCAGCCCGGCCAGCCCGCTGTGCGTGACGACGACGCCTTCGGGCTGATCAGCGGAGGTGTAGAGGACATAGGCCGGATGCCGCTCGTGCGGCGACCGCACCAGTTCGGCGTCGGCGAGGGGATGCTCCGGCCGGTCCAGCATCCGCTGCGCCACCACCGGATCGTCCAATTCGATCCAATAGATGTCGGAACCGAGCTTGCGGCGATGCCGGGAGGTGGTCAGCCCGAGCACGGCGGCGGAGTCACCGACGATGTGCGCGATCCGTTCGGCCGGAGCCGACGGGTCGACCGGTACGAACGCGGCGCCGGTCTTCGCGATCGCCCACACCGCGAGCACCGATTCGATGCCGCGTGCGATGCCGACGGCGACCACGTCACCCGGGCCGATGCCCCGGCCGACGAGTTCGCGGGCCAGCCGCGCGGAGTCGGCATCGAGCTGGTGGTAGGTGAATTCCTCGGCGCCGGCGCGCACGGCCACGGTGTCGGCGGCGGATTCGACGGCGGCGGTGAGCAGCTGACCGAAGGTGGGAACGTCCGACCTGCGGCGAGCACCGCGACCGGAATGACGGGCGGTATCCATTCGGGTGTGCTCACCTCTCGCGTCTAGCTCGGCCGCGCCGTCATCTCAACGGCCGCGCGGCCCGGTCTGGGCCGGCCCACCCAGGAGTTTCGGCCCGGGCCCGGCGCGGTCCGGGTCATCATAACGGGCTGTCTGATCCGCTGAATTCGGGCGAAACAGCCGTCACATTCGCGGACGCGCACGAACGTCAGAGCCAGCCGCGCCGAGTGGCCTGCACTCCGGCTTGGAAGCGGGTGCTGGCGCCGAGTCGCTCCAGCAAGCGCGCGGTCCGGCGCACGACGGTGCGACGTGACATCCCCAGCCGGCGGGCGATGGTGTCGTCGGTGGCGCCGAGCCCCATGAGGGTCAGGATCGCCTTGTCGCGTTCGTCGAGTTCCTCGGCGGAGGGGTTCACCGAGATCGGCGCGGCCAGCGACCACAGCACATCGAAGGTCTTGATCATCAAACGCAGAGCGGGTGACCCGGACACCCGGATGCCCATCGGATCCGGGCGGCGCTCGTCGGCGTGCAGCACCAGGATGCCGCGCTCGTCGTCGACAATGATCAGCTTGAACGGCGGTTCGGGCAGTGTCCGCGCCTGTGCCCCACTGGCATTGGTGGCCAGCGCGTGCCGTAGTCGGTCCGCGTCCTGGTAGATGGTGTCCTGGTAGAGCGTCTGGTAGCGGATGCCCTCGCCGAGCCGGGTGCGTTTGAGCTGGAACTGGCGCTGCTCGCGTTCGGGGTCGCTGAGGAACGGTCCGCGTTCGATGAGTTTCACCGAACTGCGTGCCGCGGACTGGATTTCCTCGAAATCGGCCAGCAGTTCTACGCGTTCGAAGACCGGCACGATGGCGCCGTTGCTGCGCGGCGAACGCCGCACCGAACGGAAGGTCTCGCTGAGCCGGGCCGCGGCGGCGTGCATCTGACTGATCTCGTGCTGGCGGCGGCGGGCCTCGGATTCCGAAAGCGATTCCGGTGCATGGGCATCCCAGCGGGGCGCGCCGTCACCGTCGGACAGCTGGACCGCGGCCTGGAGTTCGCACAGCACCTTCAGCGATGCTGCGGCCGACTCCTCCGAAACATCGAGGTAGCTCGCGATATCGGCCAGGCCGGAGCGCGGATGGTGGACCAGCACGGCGTAGGTACGGCCATGTGGTGATCCCGGTTCGAAGATATCGCCCAACTCGGTCACGTGATGAGCCTAACCAGGGGGCAATCCACAGGTTGGTGAGATATCAAGCTGGGCAACGAATATCAGTGCTCGGACGGACCCCAGTGCATCGGAACGCCCTTGGCGGCCAGATACGGCAGGGGGTCGATCTTCGAGCCGCCCTGATCCCAGATCTCCAGGTGTAGGTGCGGGCCGGTGGACTGGCCGCGGTTACCGACCGAGGCGATCACATCGCCCGCCTGCACCCGCTGGCCTTCCCGCACGAACGTCTCGTTGACGTGTCCGTAGACCGCGGTGGTGCCGTCGTCCTGGAGGACGCGCACCCAGAGTCCGAAGCCGGACGCCGGGCCCGCCTCGACGACGGTGCCGCTGCTGACGGAGTGGATCGGGGCGCCGAGCTGATCGGCGAAGTCGACACCGTAATGCATGGTGCCCCAGCGGGCGCCGTAGCCGGAGCTGATCGCCCCGGCCACCGGGCGCACCGCGGGCGCCGGGGCGATCTGCTGCTGCGCGCCCTTGAGCACGCCTTCGACCTGGGCGAGCGGGCCGGCGAGTTCCGGCGGCAGGTTCTGGATGCCGAACGGAGCGGCCACCGGGGCGGCGACCTGCGCGGCGACCGGGATGGGCTCGGGCTCGACATCGGCGACCGGGCTGGCGAACTTGGCCTGCGTGGTCGCGACCTCGCCGACGCCCTTGAAAGTGATGGGCTCGGCGGCGGTTTCGTCGGTGTCGTGGTGCGGCGAGAGCGGCGCGGCGAGCGCGGGAGCGACCTGGGTGGCGGTGCCGACCAGGGCACCGGCGGCGACCGCGAAGGTGGCGACGCGCTTGACGCGGTCGGCGGACGGCGACTCGGCGCGATGCCGCGTCGGGCGCTCCGATACCGCAACCTCATTGCCCAGAAGGCTCATAACGGTGATGGAACTGGGGCCAACCCGGTGCTGCGACAAAGCTTCGTCCTAGCGTCCGACCAACAGGGAAACGGAGTTCGAAGTTTGTAACGTTTCGGCTTCCGTTGTGATGGGAACTCTACCCCGTCGTGACCATTCCGCAACCTTCGAATATGTTTACGCAGGTAGCGGGCCGATGCAGGGTCCGGATTCCGGTAACTTCCGGCGACAATCCGTGATCTGGCGAGTGCCAGACTGGGTTTCGTGATCCTCGACGAGTTGCCGACCCCGATAGTGCTCGCTCCCATGGCGGGCGGGCCCTCCACACCGGAACTGACCGCGGCCGTGTCCGAGGCGGGCGGGCTCGGCATGCTCGCCGCCGGGTATCTCGGCATCGAGGAGACCGCCGCGCGAATCGAGAAGACGCGCGCGCTGACCGGTAAGCCGTTCGGGGTGAATCTGTTCGCGCCCGGAGCGCCGACTCCCCCCGCCGACTACGCGGGCTATGTCGACACACTGGCCGCCGGACACGAGGTCGGCGAGCCGCGCTACGACGGCGACGCCTGGGACGCCAAGCTCGACCTGCTGGTCGCCGCGCCCGTTCCGGTGGTCTCGTGCACCTTCGGCTGCTTCAGCGCCGAGGAGGTCGCGCGCCTGCACGCGGCCGGTTCCCAGGCGTGGGTGACCGTCACTTCGGTGGCCGAGGCGCGGGCCGCCGCCGCGGTGGGCGCGGACGTGCTGATCGCCCAGGGCGCGGAAGCCGGTGGACACCGCGCCACCTTCGTCGACCGCGCGGCCGATGATGTCACCGATCCGCTCGGACTGCTGGCCCTGCTCCAATTGCTCACCGCCGCCGTCGATCTGCCGCTGGTCGCCACCGGCGGCATCACCACCGGCGCCGGTGTCGCCGCCGTGCTGGCGGCGGGCGCCCGCGCGGCGCAGCTGGGCACGGTGTTCCTGCGCTGCCCGGAGGCGGGCACCAATCCGGTCCATCGCGGCGCGCTCGGGTCCGCCGAACCGACCATGCTCACCCGGGCCTTCACCGGTCGGCGCGCCCGCGGCATCCGCAACCGATTCCAGTTGGAGCACACCGACGCTCCGGCCGCCTACCCCGAAATCCACTACGCGACAGCGCCGCTGCGGGCCGCCGCGCGGGCGGCCGGCAATACCGACGAAGTGAACCTGTGGGCCGGTCAGACCCATGCGCTGACACCCGAGCTACCGGCCGGCGACCTGGTCGCGCGGCTCGGCTCGGAAGCGAAAATTGCTCTGACCAAGGCACTTTCGCGTTGAATTCAGGGTTGTTGACAACGACTTTCGATTAGACTCCAGGGGCATCGCCATCCACCCCACGACCGGAGGAGAGCGCTCATGTCCCTCGATGTCCCCACCGCCCTGCTCGAACGCGCCGAACGCGGCGAGATCGACGACGCCGACTTCGTCGACTGCGTCCGTACCTCACTGCCCTACGCCTACGAGGTGGTCAGCCGGGTAGCCGCCGAACTCCATTCCGGCACATCCGAATACGCCGACAACCTGACCGCACCCCCGGACGAGACGGCGCGCGGCCAACTGCTGCGCGCCATGGCCTCCGACGCCATCCGCGGCGGCCTGGAACGCCACTTCAACGTGAAACTGGCCTTCCAGAACTGCCACCGAGTCGCCGCCTTCCCCCTCTCGGCAGTCGGCGGCGACACCTACACCACCTTCATCAGCACCCGAGCCCAGCTACTCAACCAGAGCCCAGAACTCCGCAACTGCTGACCCACAGGCCCGCCCAGCCACCCGCCGGGCGGGCCTTCGCAGGTCAGGGGAGGGTGGTGACGGTGAGCTCGCCGTCGGCATATTGGGCGCGCAGGCGCTTCTTGTCGAACTTGCCCACGCTGGTTTTCGGGACCTCGGAGATGAAGGTCCAGCGTTCGGGGAGTTGCCATTTCGCGAACTTGTCGGTGAGGAAGTCGCGGAGTTCGTCGGGTTTCGCTTCGGCGCCCTCCTTGAGGACGATCGCGACCAGGGGGCGCTCGTCCCACTTCTCGTCCGGGACACCGATCACGGCGGCCTCGGCAACCGCGGCGTGGCCCATCACGGCATTCTCCAGATCCACCGAGGAGATCCACTCGCCGCCGGACTTGATCACGTCCTTGGAGCGGTCCACCAGGGTCAGATAGCCGTTCGGGGTGATCTTGCCGACGTCGCCGGTGCGCAGCCAGCCGTCGTCGAACTTGTCGGGGTCGACCTCCGCGCCATCCGGCGCGTAGTAGGAGCCGGTGATCCACGGTCCGCGAACTTCCACCTCGCCCAAGGATTCCCCGTCGTTGGCGACCACGCTGCCGTCATCGGCGACCAGCCGGGCCTGCACGGCGGCGGGGAAGCGGCCCTGGGTGTAGCGATAGGCCCACTCCTCCTCGCCGGTGACCCCGGCCGGCGCGTGCGCGACCGAACCGAGCGGCGAGGTCTCGGTCATGCCCCAGGCGTGCAGCACCTTGACGCCGTACTTCTCGTCGAAGGTATGCATCATCGAGGGCGGCACCGCCGAACCGCCGACCACCACGGCACGCAGATGCGAGATGTCCTGCGGAGCCGCCGCGAGCTGGGCCAGCACACCGCCCCAGATGGTGGGCACCGCCGCGGCGAAGGTCGGCTTGACCGCCGCCATCATCTCCAGCAGCGGCTGCGGTTGCAGGAACCGGTCCGGCATCAGCACATTCGCGCCGGACATGAGCGCGGCGTAGGGCAGGCCCCAGGCATTGGCGTGGAACATCGGCACGATCGCCAGGGTGGTGTCGGCGCCACTGAAACCCATGCTGTTGGGCTGGCAGACCTGCATGGCGTGCAGCCAGTTGGAGCGGTGCGAGTACACCACGCCCTTCGGGTCACCGGTGGTGCCGGAGGTGTAACACATTGCGGCGGCGGCACGTTCGTCGATCACCGGGAAGTCGAAGGTGTCCGGCTGTCCGGCCAGCAGTTCGGCGTAGGAGTGCACCTGCACGCCCTCGGGTGCTTCGAGCGCGGCGGCGTCACCGTTGGCGACGATGACGTGGCGGACGGTCTTCAGGTTCGGCAGGTACTGACCGAACAGCGGCAGCAGCGTGCCGTCCACGATGACGACCTGATCCTCGGCGTGATTGGCGACATAGACCAGCTGCTCGGGGAAGAGCCGGATATTGAGCGCGTGCAGGACCGCGCCCATCGCGGGCACCCCGATGTAGGCGACCAGGTGCTCGTTGTTGTTCCACATGAAGGTGCCGACCCGGTCGCCCTCGCCGATTCCCATGCCGCGCAACGCGTTCGCCAGCCGGGCCGCGTCGGCGCCGAGCTCACGGTAGGTCATGGTGCGTACGCCGGTTCCGGTCCAGGTCGACACCGTGCTGTCGCCCTGGAAGGTGGACGCGTACTTCAATAGCGTCGCCAGCGACAGCTGCTCGTCCTGCATGGTGCTGAACATCGGGGTACTCCTCTTTTCCTGCCGGTGGCCGAAGAGAGCCACGTCACATCCGGGATGCTACCCAAAGGTAGCCCGAGCGGAATCCCCATGGCCCGAAATCTGAAACCGAGCCGCATCAAATGTGAAACCGCAGGTCATAGCGGTGCGACATGACCAGCCGTCACCCGCTCGGATCACCCCGAATGCGCCGGGTAGGCGTGCACCAGCGCGGACTCCAGCCGGGCCACGGCGTGGGTCAGCGTGTGCTCGGCGGCGTGCGCGACCCGGTGCGCGTCGGCCAGGGTGAGCGCGGGCGCCACATCCACCTCCACATCGGCGTGCAGGCGATGCCCGATCCAGCGCATCCGGACACTGCGCACGCTCTGCACACCGGGTTCGGCGGCCAGCGCGTGTTCGGCCGAGACCACCAGGGCCGGGTCGACGCCGTCCATCAGACGGCGGAAGACATCACGGGCCGCCGTGCGTAGCACGGCCAGAATGGCGAGCGTGATCAACAGGCCAACGATCGGATCCGCCAGCGGGATGCCCAGCGCCACGCCACCGGCGCTGAAAAGCACCGCCAGCGAGGTGAATCCGTCGGTGCGGGCATGCAGTCCGTCGGCCACCAGGGCCGCCGAGCCGATTCGCCGCCCCACCCGAATGCGATACAGCGCAACGGTTTCGTTGCCGAGGAAACCGATCAACCCGGCCGCGGCGACCCAGCCGAGATGCTCGATCGGCGCCGGATCGAGCAGCCTGCGCACGGCCTCGTAGCCCGCGATCGACGCCGACAGCGCGATCATGGCGACCACGAACAGCCCCGCGAGATCCTCCGCGCGGCCGAAACCATAGGTGTAGCGGCGGGTGGCGGCCCGGCGCCCGACCGCGAACGCGATCCACAGCGGCACCGCGGTCAGCGCATCGGAGAAATTGTGGATCGTGTCCGCCGCCAGGGCGACCGAACCGGAGACCACGACGATCAGGACCTGGAGCAGGGCCGTGCCGCCGAGCACCGCCAAGCTGATCTTGACCGCACGGATGCCGATTGCACTGGACTCGAGCGCGTCGTCGACGCTGTCGGCGGCGTCATGGCTGTGCGGGGCGAAGATCTCGTGCAGGATGCCGCGGATCCCGGAGTGGTGCGAGTGCCGGCGACCATGCGAGTGCGCGTGATCGTGTCGATCAACGTCTGCGCGTTCGGGCGCACGGTCGTCTCGGTGCGTGTGGTCGTGTGTGGTTGGGCCATCGTGCGCGTGCGGTGTACCGCTACGCAGCAGCCCGCGCAGGGGATCCCTTCGCGTGTGACTCATTCCGCCACCGCCGGTGGAAGCTCGCGCACGGCGTCGGTGCGGTGGTGCGGCGGGATGCCTGGGCCCGCGTGCTCGGCGTTGTGCACGGCATCGACCACCAGTTGGCGGACGTGCTCGTTCTCCAGGCTGTAGTAGATGGTCGTGCCCGCCCGCCGGGGGCGCACCAATCGCGCCATCCGCAGCTTGGCGAGATGCTGCGAGACCGAGGGCGCGGGTTTTCCGACCTGACCGGCCAGGTCGTTCACCGACAGCTCCCGATCCACCAGGGCCCACAGGACCTGCACCCGGGTGGGATCGGCCAGCATCCGGAAGACCTCGACGACCAGGCCGACCTGATCCTCCGCGAGCGGCGCTGGTTGGCTATCTGCATTCATACGCAGATATTAAAGCATAGCGGTCCAGTTCGACCAGACCACCTCGGGGAGTAGAAAAAGGGCATGCCAGTTGATCGGATGCTGCCCACCCCCGAAGCCCGCGAGCTCATCGACCTCACCCGCGATATCGCCGACAAGGTGCTCGAGCCCCGGGTGGTGGAATCCGAGAAGACCGGCGTCTTTCCCGACGGCGTGTTCCCGGCACTCGGCGCGGCCGGGCTGCTGAGCCTGCCCTACCCGGAGGAATTCGGCGGCGGCAGTCAACCGTACGAGGTGTACCTCCAGGTCCTCGAGGAACTCGCGAGCCGGTGGGCCGCGGTCGCGGTGGCGGTCAGCGTGCACAGTCTGTCCTGCCATCCTCTGTTCAGCTTCGGCACCGACGAACAGAAGCAGCGGTGGCTGCACGACATGTTGTCCGGCGAAACCGTAGGCGCCTACAGCCTTTCGGAACCGCACGCGGGCTCCGACGCCGCGGCACTGCGCTGCCGCGCCACGAAAACCGATGCGGGATACCGCATCACCGGATCGAAAGCATGGATCACCAACGGCGGCCGGGCCGACTTCTACACACTGTTCGCCCGGACCGGTGAGGGATCGCGCGGCATCTCCTGCTTCCTCGTCCCCAAGGATCTGCCGGGCCTGAGTTTCGGCAAGCCCGAGGAGAAGATGGGCCTGCGGGGCATCCCCACTACCACCGCCGCCTACGACGACGCACCGCTGCCTGCCGAACGCCTGATCGGCGCGGAGGGGCAGGGCCTGTCCATCGCGTTCAGCGCGCTCGATTCCGGCCGGCTCGGCATCGCCGCCGTCGCGACCGGGCTCGCGCAGCGCGCCCTGGACGACGCGGTCGCCTACGCCAAGGAGCGGGAAGCCTTCGGGCGCAACATCATCGACCATCAGGGCCTCGGCTTCCTGCTCGCCGACATGGCCGCCGCGGTCGACTCCGCCCGCGCCACCTATCTCGACGCCGCCCGCCGCCGCGACGCCGGGCTGCCCTACTCGCGCCAGGCCAGCGTCGCCAAACTGGTCGCCACCGATGCCGCCATGAAGGTCACCACCGATGCCGTCCAGGTCCTCGGCGGCTACGGCTACACCCAGGACTTCCCGGTCGAGCGCTACATGCGCGAAGCCAAGGTCATGCAGATCTTCGAGGGCACCAATCAGATCCAGCGGCTGGTCATCGCCCGCGGCCTCGCCGGAAACAGCTAGCCGCCCGACGGATCGGGGGCAATGAGCTCGAGGTTCGGAAAATAGGTCCGGAACCGCGCCGGGTCGCGAGTAAGCAATCGGTAGCCCGATACCGCGGCATGGGCGCCGATATAGAAATCCGGTAGCGGACTTCGCTTCTCGCCACCTCGGCGACGATATGCCACGAACGCTTTGCTGGCCACGAAGCCGGACGCATAGGGCAACTCGACGCGCTCCAGTTCCGATTCGGGCAGCGCTTCGTTCAATTCCTCGATGCTGTCGAAACCGCCGGCCACCTCGGCGTAGATGATCGGGTTGATGACAGTGGCGCCGAGGTCCCGCGCTTGGGCCAACGCATCGTCCGACCAGTCTGCCCACTTCGGATACTAGCGCGGGCACTCCCCCGCGAGCGCCTTGCGTACCGCGGCGGCGAACCGCGGATCGCCCGGCTCGTCGGCGTGTCGCACCCCGGGAATCTCGGCGCGGCACCAGTTTCCGCCCACGATGTCGTGGCGGGTGCTGTCCAACGAGCTGTTCAGGAAGGTGTAGGTGACCGGTCCCGGCGTCGGATCGCCGGTGTTGAGCCGGGTGATGAACTCGTTGGCCGGGCACATCTGCCCGCCGCCGTCGGGCGGCAGCACACAGGCGGGCAGATAGCCGCGCTGCGCGGACCCCATCGAAACGTAGGTCCGCACCGCGTCGGTTCCCCCCTCGTACTTCAGGAAGTACCGCGCCGACAACCCGCCCATACTGTGCCCGACCAGATCGACCCGGCTGCCACCGTGCTCCTGCCGCGCCCGAACCACCGCCGCCGCGATCGCCCGCACATTGGCGTAGTTCTCATCCCCTGGCAACTCCACCGCGTACACCGGAAAACCAGCCTGCTCCAGCACCGTTCGCATCGGGGCGAACTGCCCCGCCGACCCCTGCCACCCGTGCACGAGCAGGACCGGGTTCGCTTGCGCGGCGCTCGCGGGCGGAGTCGCGCACAGTACCAGCGCCGCCGCAACCAGCAGATGATTCCGTACTCGTCCCAGCATCGGCACACTCCCAGCGGTCGTGGATGTCGGGCCAAGACTAGACCGACGGCTGGCCCCTGCGGCGCAGCGCTCGATGAATTTCGCGGCGGCGGATCGTCTGTACCGGTAAGCGCTGTCCACAGCCGAAAGGAACGCTATGAACTGGACGCTCGAGGTCGTCATCGTGCCGGTGTCGGATATCGACCGTGCCAAGGCCTTCTACAGCGAGCAGTTGGGGTTCGTCGTCGACCACGATACGACCGTCGGGGCGGGGATGCGGATCGTGCAGCTGACGCCGCCCGGCTCCGGATGCTCCATCGTGATCGGCGAAGGGGCGGTCCCGCATATGGAGCCCGGTTCGGTAAAGGGGTTGCAGCTGGTCGTGCCCGATATCGAGCAGGCGCACCGGGAACTGGTGGCGCGGGGCGTCGAGGTGACCGATGTGCAGGTGCTCGGCCAAAGCCCCACCCCCACACCGCATCCACTCGACAATGTCGGATTCGTGTTCTTCGAGGATCCGGACGGCAACAGCTGGGGTGTGCAGCAGATCTCGTCGCGCGGGTAGCGGCTAGCCGGCCAGCGTGGCTTGCAGGGCGGCGCGGGTCGAGGTGGGCGTGAGCGCGAAACGCTCGACCGCGGCGGTCGAGTCGATGACGAACGGGCGCTCGAACTGGTAACGCAGTTCCCGGATTTCGCGCGCGTCGGCGTTCACCAGCCCGGCGGCCCAGAGCATGGCGGCGGGCATCCGGCGGACCCGGGCGGGGGCGGCGTCCGAGAGATCGGCGGCCAGCTCGGCGAGTTCGCGCACCGACATCGGGGCGGCGGTGGGCACGTGCCAGGCTCTGCCCAAGGCCGATTCGTCATCGGCGACCGCCACCAGCAGCCGGGCGACGTCGTCGACGGCGGTCCAGCTGTGTGGCGCGTCGGGGTCGCCGGGGTAGAACGCGGGCTTTCCCGCCGTGACGGCGGGCAGGATGGTCGCCGTGCAGGTAGAGCGGGCTCCGGCGCCGAGATAGTCCGAGCTGCGGACTTCCGCGGTACGGATCCGGCCCGCACGATGCGCGTTCGACGCATCGTGCCACAGGGCGGCGCGCAGCCGTCCCTTACGCGAATTCGGTTGCAGGGCATGCGCTTCATCGACCGCGCCTTCGAATTTGCCGTAGCCGTAGAGGTTTCCGACGGTGAGCAGTGCGGCTCCCGACGCTTCGGCGGCGTGGATGGCGGCGGCGATAAGTGGCGGGAATCCGGTTGCCCACCTGGCATATTCGAGTCCGGCACAGTGATGGATCACGGTCGCGCCGGCGCAGTGCGCCGCGAGTGCCGCCGGGTCGGTGGCGTCGACCGGTACGCGCGTGATGCGTGGATGGTGGGGCCCGGATCCGCTGCGGGTGAGCAGGCGGACGTCGTCCCCCCGCTCGGCGAGCAGCAGCGCCGTGGCCGTTCCCACGGGTCCGGCTCCGACAACGATGTGCAGGGACATGACAGTCCTCGATTCCGCTCGGTGTTCTACTTCGAGAACAGTGTTCTCTATGCCCGTGAACGGTAACTCCGCGTCCGCGATCGCGTCAAGAACAGTGTTCTCGAAACCGTCACCCGTTCTCTACACTGGTGACATGTCCGCTCCCTCGCTGCGCGCCCGAGTCCGCACGGAAATGATCGAGGAGATCAAGTCCGCTGCCCGCCGCCGTCTCGCCACCGACGGCGCCGATCTCTCCCTGCGCGGCGTCGCGCGCGATCTCGGCATCGTCGCCTCGGCGCTCTACCGGTACTTCCCCAGCCGCGACCACCTACTGACCGCCCTGATCCTCGAGGCCTACCAGGCACTGGGCGCGGCGGCCACCGTAGCCGCCGAGCAAGCGCCCGCCGTCGCCTACCGTGCCCGCTGGCTAGCCGCCTGCCACGCGGTACGCGAGTGGGCGCTGGCGCACCCGGCCGAATACGGCCTGCTCTACGGCACCCCCGTCCCCGGCTACCAGGCCCCCGCCGACACGGTCGCCCCGGCCGCGGTGGTCGTCCTGCTGCTCTGCGATATCACCACCGACGCCTCGACCGCCGGCCACCTCACTCCCCCGTCCCTGCCGACCCGCCTCCCCAACCCGGTCCGAGCCGACCTACGAGCACTCATCGACCAGCGCGGCGGCACCACTCGCCTGACCGAGGACACCCTGGGCCGCGTATTCGCCGCCTGGACCCAGCTTTTCGGCCTACTCGGCTTCGAGGTCTTCGGCCGCTTGGACGGCAGCATCACCGCCCGCCCCGAATACTTCGACCACCAAATGAACCTCCTGGCCGACCTGGTCGGACTGCCCTGACCCATTCCTCTTTCCGGCAGCCGCAGTCGTACGCACCGCGCATGATCGCGCCGGATCCACCAGGCCGACAACCGCGATGCGGCACCGAAACGGAGCGCCGCACCGGGTAGGCCGGGGGCGGTTCTCAGGGCTGGCCGCCCCAATACGCGTAGCCCGAGTCGATCAGGTCCTGGCCGCCGCAGTGGATTTCGCCGATGATCGCGCCGATGATCGCGCCCGGGATTATGCCGATGATGACGAAGAGGAGGCCGACGCCCGCACCGATGAGCGCGCCGATGCCGGCGCACGGTGCGGCGCGGTTCAATTCGTAGTTCCACCAGTCGAGGGAGGAGTTGAAATTCTCGCGGCGGAGGACAGGGGTGGCGGCGGCCAAGGTCAGCCGGTGGCCGTTATCGGTGATCGCGGCGGTGAGCGGGAACTGGTGGCCGCCCGCGGAGAGGGACAGCGGAATGGTCGCGACCGATTCTCCGGCGTCGTTGCGCAATTGCACCACCGAACGTTCGGCGTCGAGCGTGAAGGCGCCGCCGGCGACCGTGGTGACCATCGATGCCGCGTCGGGCAGGGCTTCGACCTGGTAGGTCACCCCGCGGTCGACCCGCGACATCCCGGGGTCGGCCTGCGCGGGCGCGGCCGAGATCACCCCCGCCGCAACGCCGATGGACGTGAGCACAGCCACCGCGAACTTCTTGTTCATGAACCACTCCTCGAATTGGTGAGCGATACATACTCCGACAATGCCGCGTCAATTCCCGGCGATTTCCCCGAGGCACTGTGAATCTAGCGCTATCCGGCGGCAAATCCGCGTATTGGATCGAATTTCCGTGCCCCGGAATTCCGCGCGAATCTCACCCGCCGAATAGTCTCCACCGGAGGCGTATCAGGCCAGATACGTGGTGACCGTGTAGATCAGGGCGGGATAGGCGGCGGTGAAGGCGAACAGGAAGTTGATCAGGCCCATGGTGATCGCGATTCCGAGATGCAACAGCAGGCCGGCCGCGAGGAAGGCCCACAGGGGCGCGCCGGGCAGCACGCAGGCGAGCACGAAAAGGACCTCGAAACCGATGACGAACCAGCCCATGAGCGTTGCCAGCGCGGGACGGGCGCGCAGCACCGCGGCCAGCCCCGGTGAACCGAAGGTCTCGGTCGACAGGATCTGTGGGAGGCAGCTGCCGTCACGCCAGACCGGCGAGGCGAGTTTCGCGACCCCGGCGATCAGGTAACTCAGGATCAACTGGCCGGCCAGGAAGATCAGCAGGAGCCGGCCGACGTCGCCACCGACCGTCAGTACGCCCGCCGCGACCACGGTGCTCAGCGCGGACATCTGGTCGGCGCCGTCCAGACCGTGCCCGGAGCGGTACAGGGTCACCGCGCAGCAGCCGGCGAGGACCCAGGCGAGCGCGGCGGCCGCCGGAGCCGACAGCGCGAACACGGCGACCCCGCACCCGCCCGCGACCAACTGGGCCGCCAACACCCAGCGATACACCGGCCACGCCATCACCCGGCGCAGCGACCGGGACCGGCCCGCACCGACGACCTCCCAGGACAGCAGCCCACCGGCGGCGTATTCGCGCCCCGCTCGCAGATCACGGAACGCCGAATACGCCGCGCCGAGGCCGCAGATGGTCAAAACCCAACAGGCCGTGTCGTATTCGGTCACGGTCGGGCTCCGTCCAACCGGTGCATCGCGGAGGTGAACACGACCCGGGGTGGATCACCGCGCAGATTCGTCAACACCACCACGAACTGCACCCCCACCGCCGTCACATCGTGCCGCGCCGCCACACAGCGCGCCAGCAACAGTAGATACGGCGGGCTGACCATGATCTCGACCTTCCGTCCGGCGTCGGAGGGGTTCGCATCGGGCCCCGCCGACAGGAGCGTGGACAGCTGCGCCGAGGCGTCCCCGACCGCCTTGCGGGTCCGCCCCGGCGGCCGCGCGTCCGGCCAGACCGCCCGCAGCGGACTGACCTCGCCGTTGGACAGCAGGTCGCGATAGCAGAGCACGCGGTCGTCGATCGCCGGCCGAGGAGCGAAGAACGTCCAGGAGGGCACCAGAGGCGCGAAGCACGCGGGTAGTGCCCTTCCGACGACCTTGCCGACCAACGGCATCGGCACAAGCACGGTCACGAGCAGCCAGCTCGCCAGCACTGCCGCGGTCAGCACGGTGATCATCCCAGCAGCCGCCTGCGCACGCCGAGCAGCTCGGTGACCGACGCGGCCGGAGCGTCGTGCCGGCCGGCGATCTCGTCGATCACGTCCTCGGGCAGCTTGCTGGTCACCACATCGGCGACGCATCCGTGCGCCTGGGTGCGGTCGTGCAACGCCGCGTCGTGAATATCGTTGGTGATCTGATCCATCGAGCACATCCAGCCGTGCGGCCAGCGGGCGCCGACGTGGATCTCCCGCAGCCCCGGGTCGATGGCACCGAGCAACTGCCGCTCCAGATCCGAAAGTTCCGGCGACCGGCGCACGATCACGTAGTCCAGCTCGAGCTCCGCCGGGACCTCGGGCTGCCGGTATTCCACGATCTCGAAATCGCTGTCCGGTATGACGCCGCCGGTGTACGGGAACGTGAGGGTGCCGTACGCGCGCTGCTGGGGCAGCACCGCACGCTCCGCCAATGTCCTTCCGGCACAGCGGACCTCGAAGTGCATCGGACTGCTCAGCGCGCTCTCCTCGGACACCTCGACCGGCTCCTCGGCCCGTGCGCACGCGCGCAGGCCCGCCCAGTCGCCGCGCGTGATCAGCTCACGCAGCCGCTGCCACTCGGGCGCCGCCCGGTGACCGAAGTACACCACCACCGTGCCCGCGGGCGGCAACAGCCCGCTCACCGGCGCACCGTCCACGTCCGAAGGGACTGTGGCGGTTTCGATGCTCGGCTTGGCCGGCACCCGCCGCTCACCGTCTTCGAACTGCCGGATGATCGCGTCTGTCATGGCAAACCCCGTCCTCTCGTCGTCGACCACTGCGGCCACCCCTTTATTCGCCACGACACAGCGGGCGGATCGGGGCAAATCTGGCATTTCTCCCTGCCTGATCCCGCCGCCCGCGCGCCGCTCGAAAGGGGTTCTCACCTGCGCTTTAGCGGCGTAGAGTGGCAGATCTACCGCGTCCTAGAAACCGCAGGAGCATCCGATGGCTTTCCTGTTCTGCAATACGCGACAGATGCAATTGGGGCCACAGCATCCACCGACCATCGGGGAGCACAAGGCCAATATCGCGCACGTGCTGAATCAGAGCGCGTTCAGCAGCGTGATCGTCAATGACGCCGAGGTCGCGGGCAACCGGGCCGGCATGCGTCTGTCCATCCTCCATCTACCGATCGGCAACGGACGGTTCTACGAGCAGGTCATGGCGGCCGGCACCGAGCGCGACCCGACGCTCGGGCTGGTCAACGAGATCGTCAGGGCCATCACCTTCTGACCGGCCGACCCAGGCGGTGAGCGCCTCGGCCAGTCCGTCCCGCCGGGGTCCGTCACCCGCCCAGGCGGCATAGCCGTCGGGGCGAAGCAGAATCGCGCCCGGCGTGGGTATCTCGCCGACCCCGGGGATACTCCACCCTCGATCCCGGCATTGGGCGTGCACGACGTCGATGCGCCCGTCCCAGCCCGACAGTCCGGGAATACCGTTGAACACCAGCAGAATCGGGCGACCCGTCCGCAGCAGCCGATGGACCCGGGTGCCGCCGTCGGCGGTCACCAGTTCGGCGTCGGGCACCCGCCGCCCGGCCAGCGGATGGTCGCACGCGGTGTCGTATCGGATGTCGAGCGCGGTGATCATGAGCCCGAGCCGGTGCCGGACCTGATCCAGATCGATGAGCTCGCCGAAGGTGTCGCGCAGCGCGTCCATATGCGCACCGGGTCGCATGAGTGCCGTCTGCGCGCGAGTATTGCGCAGCACGCGGGCCGCGATCGGATGGCGCTCTGCCTCATAGGTGTCGAGTAGGTCCTCGGATGCGTTGCCGCGCACTATCATTCCTAGTTTCCAGCCGAGATTGACCGCATCCTGAATACCCAGGTTCTGCCCTTGTCCGCCGGCCGGGTAGTGGATGTGGGCGGCATCCCCGGCCAGGAACACCCGCCCGGCGCGATAGCGGTCGGCTTGGCGCGCCGCATCGCTGTAGTGGGTGACCCAGCGCGGGCTGTGCATGCCGAAATCGGTCCCCGCGAGCTCGCGGAAGTGCGCCCGGAACGCATCGAAGGTCAGCTCGGCGCCGCGCTCGAACACGATGTCATGGCGTTGCAGGACCAGCCGGAACCAGCCGGGCTGCAACTGCACCACCGAGAAGTCGCCCACCGCGGCGCGCTGGGCGAAGAACTGCCGGGCCGGCGGTTCGGCGAGCTCGACGTCGGCGATCATGCCGGTGACGGTCGCCTCCGTCCCCGGGAATCCGATCCCGGCGAGCTTGCGTACCGTGCTGCGACCGCCGTCGCAGCCGACGAGGTAGGCCGCCCGGATCCGGCGCGGGTCGGCCCCGCCGAGGTCGATCTCGACGCCATCGACGTCCTGCCGCAGGCCGGTCACCGGCGTGTACCAGTGCGTGGGCGCACCCGAAGCCGTTGCGTGCGTGTCGAGTTCGTTCTCGATCAGCGATTGGAGAATGGCCAGCGTGTAGGGGTGGCGGGTGGCGAAGTCGCCGAAGTCCAGCGGCAGCCCGCCGAAGTGGCCCGCATCCAGGATGCGGCCCTGCGGTAGCAGCCGATCGAGTAGTCCACGCTGATCGAGGATCTCCATGGTGCGCGCGTGGATGCCCCCGGCGCGCGACTCCCCTGTCCGCGCGGGCAGCGCGTCGAGCAGGACGACATCGACTCCGGCGAGCCGTAGTTCGGCGGCCAGCATCAGCCCGGTCGGTCCGGCCCCAGCGATCACGACCTCGGTGTTCTCCATGGCATCTCCTTAACAACATTAAATTCTTTAACGTTGTTAAGGAGAGCAGAACGTTGTTAAGCTGTCAAGGAATCGATCGGAGGTGAATGGTTGAAGCTCGACACCCAGGTCATCGCCACGGCCGCACTGGGCCTGCTGGACGAGACCGGCCTCGACGGCCTCACCATGCGCAAGGTGGCGGGCGCGCTGAATGTGCAAGCGCCCGCGCTGTACTGGCATGTCAAGAACAAGCGCGAGCTACTCGACGTGATGGCCAGGGCCGTGTTCGTCGAGGCCGTCACCGGAGTCGAAGCGCCGGGCCGCAACGAGGACTGGCAGAGCTGGATGATCGCGCTGGCCAGTCGTTTCCGTCGCTCCATGTTGCGCTACCGCGACGGCGCCAAGGTGCTCGCCGGCACCTATGTGGCCGACGAAACCCTATGGCGCACGATCGAATTGACCTTGCGCACCCTCGACGACGCGGGCCTGCCACGCGCCGACGCCGAACGCCTGTTCCCGATCATCCTGCACTACACCGTCGGCTTCGTCATCGAAGAGCAATCTCGCCTCGGAATCGATTACGCCGCCGGGAATCCCTACGACCCCGGCCACCTGCGCGACGAGATCGATTCCGATCGCTACCCCCGCGCCGCACACCTGGTCAGCGCCGCTTTCACCACCGATTCCGACGCCGAGTTCGACCACGGGTTGCGTGTCATCCTCGCCGGGATCACCTCCCTGCGAACCGATTCCGAACCCGGGTGAAACAGAGCGGTCGCACATCAATGTGATCTGGCACAATCCCGCCGGGCGCCGGTTTGTGCCCTCAGGTAGGCTACCGGCCAGTAGCTGATCCAGGGTTACGGTCCAGCATGGGTTCGAAGGACGGTCCGGCAGGTCGGATCGGGCAAGGCAGAGTAAGGGGCAGGTGTGGATCAGCCGGCCGAGGTGGCCATTTGTCGTTGTGCGCGAAACGGTGTGGTGCTCGCGTCGTAACTCCCTTGCGGGCGCAATCCCGCTCATCACTTCTCGGGGGGATTCGAGTTTGCCGAGGAGACTCCATGTTCGACAACGCCACTTTCCACGACCCTGTTTTCCCGACGCGGGGCCGCCGCTGTACCGAGCGTGCGACCACCCCGATCAGCGCCCCGGTGCGCACCTCAAATCTGTTGGTGTAGTAGGCATTTCACTCATGCCCGGTTCTGAGGCGCGCTGGTGCGAGCGCGTCGTGCGAAAGGTTGTTCAGCGGTGACCCGATCAGACTTCCCCGTAGCTGTCGTAGGAATGGCGTGCCGGCTGCCGGGAGTTGCTGATCTCGACGACTTCTGGCGATTGCTCGGCCAAGGTCGCGCCACCGTCGGCACCGCACCGGCGGCGCGCGCGCAGCTCAGCGAACGCGCGAGCTTCCTGGATTCGGTGAGCGACTTCGACGCGGAATTCTTCGGCATCGCGCCCAACGAGGCCCGCTCGATCGATCCACAGCAGCTGCTCGCACTCGAGCTGAGCTGGGCGGCACTCGAGGACGCCGGTATGGCCGAGGTGGCCCGGGAACCACGCGCGGGCGGGGTATTTCTCGGTTGCACCAGCGGTGACTTCGCGGAACTGGTCACGGCCACCGAGGGGCCGGGCATCACACGCCACTCCCTATGGGGCGCGACGCGCGGCATCATCGCGAACCGGGTATCGAACTATTTCGGGTTCCACGGCCCCAGCCTCCTGGTCGACAGCGCACAGGCCTCCTCACTCGTCGCGGTGCACCTGGCCTGCGAGAGCCTGCGCGCGGGCGAGACCGAGATCGCGCTGGCCGGCGGCGTCAACCTGATCCTCTCGCCGACCAGCGGGGAACGGATCGAACACTTCGGCGCGCATTCGCCACAGGGCCGGTGCTTCACCTTCGACTCGCGCGCCGACGGATTCGTGCGCGGCGAGGGCGGTGGCGTGGTCGTCCTGAAGCCGCTGGCGCGGGCGGTCGCCGACGGCGACCGGATTCACGCCGTGATCCGTGGTAGCGCGGTCAATACCGGCAATGAGCGGCGGGTGCTGAGCGCGCCGAGCCGTGACGCGCAGGCCGCCGCGATTCGCGCCGCGCTGGCGGCGGCCGAGGTGGCCGCCGATTCCGTGCAGTACGTCGAGTTGCACGGCACGGGCACCCCGGCGGGCGATCCGGTCGAGGCCGCGGCACTCGGCGCGACCTACGGCTTGGATCGCGCGCCGAACGCACCGCTGGCGGTGGGTTCGGTCAAGACCAATGTCGGCCATCTGGAAGGGGCCGCCGGAATCATCGGCCTCATCAAGACCGCGCTCTGCCTGCGCCATCGCGAACTGGTCGCGAGCCTCAACTTCGAGCGGCCGAATCCGGCTATCCCCCTTGATGATCTGCGCCTGCGCGTGATCAGCGGATCGGAGCCCTGGTCCGCGGCCACCGTTCGGCGGGCGGGGGTCTCCTCGTTCGGCATGGGCGGCTCGAACGCCCACCTGATCCTCGATGAGGCGCCGATCTCGCAGCAGCCGGTACCCCGCGGCCCCGAAACCGACGATGGCGTACCGATCGTGCTCTCCGCCCGCGACACGGTGGACCTGCGTGCGCAGGCGAGCCGGCTGCACGACTGGCTCCTGCGGCACCCGGAGCTCGCGCTCGCGGATGTGGCGCATTCGCTGCTCACGACACGTGCCCATATGCCTTGCCGGGCAGGGTTTTCGGTGTCGAGCAGGGAGCAGCTGCTACGCGAGCTGGAAGCGCTCGCCGAGCCTGACTCGGATGTCGGCGCGCCGCAGTCCGACGTCGACCCCTCCGCCGCACCCGTGGCACCCGCCCCGCGAAGCGAGGCAACCACGGCACTCGCGCCGTCCGCGGCACTAGCGGCATCCACAGCACCCGAGGCACCAGAGACATCCACCGCACCCGACATCGAATCCTCGAGGGGTGACGGCACGCAGCCTACCCATGCGTCGCTTCTCGAATCGTATCGGTCTGGGGCGCAGGTTGATTCGGATGCGTGGCGGGTAACCGGATCTCGGATCGACCTGCCGCCGTATGCGTTTCGCCGCCGGGAGACAGGTCTGTCCGCCGTACCGTCGCCCGCCACGGCGGACCGTTCGCCGGACGCCGGTGTGGCCACCGAACCGGCGGCTCCTGCGGTAAGCGTGCTGGCGCACACCCTGCGCACCATTCCCGAATTCCAGCACCACGCAACGGTTCTCACCGTGGTTCGGGAACAAGCGGCCGCAGTGCTCGGATACGAATCGTCCGAGTCGATTCGCGATGATCTGCCATTCACCGATCTGGGCTTCGACTCGCTCAGCGGCGTGGAACTACAGAAGCGCCTGACCCAGGCCACGGGTGTGGATCTGCCGCCCGCGCTCATCTTCGATCACCCGACCGCCACCGCGGTGGCCGAACTGCTGACCGCGCGCGCCACCGCGGCCGGTGCACAGCGCACCCGCGTCACCCGACGGACCAGATCGGACGAGCCCATCGCGATCGTCGGAATCGGCGCGCGGTTCCCGGGCGGAGTCGCCTCGGCCGAACAGCTGTGGGAACTGGTCGATTCCGGACACGACGCGATCGGCGAGTTCCCCGCGGATCGCGGCTGGGATCTCGAGCGCCTCTACGATCCCGACGCCGACAAGGCGGGCACCGTGTACACGCGCCGAGGCGGATTCCTCACTGGTGCAGGCAATTTCGATCCCGGATTCTTCGGCATCAGTCCGCGTGAAGCGTTGGCCATGGACCCGCAGCAGCGCGTGTTCCTCGAAACCGCCTGGGAGGCACTGGAAGACGCGGGAATCGACCCGACAACGTTGCGCGGCAGCGACACCGGCGTCTTCGTCGGAGCCTGCGCCTCCGGATACGCCAACCTGGTGACCGGCGACCTGGAGGGTTTCCGGCTGACCGGTACCTCACACAGCGTCATCTCCGGACGGCTCGCCTACGTGCTCGGCCTCGAAGGGCCCGCGGTCACGGTGGACACCGCGTGCTCCTCCTCGCTGGTGGCGCTGCACTCGGCCTGCCAGGCCCTGCGCCGGGGCGAGAGTTCGCTGATCCTCGCCGGCGGTGTGACCATCGCCGCGACTCCGGACCTGTACGTCGACTTCTCGCGGCAGCGCGGGCTCTCCCGCGATGGCCGCTGCAAGGCATTCTCCGCCGGTGCCGACGGTGTGGGCTGGTCGGAGGGTTCAGGTGTGCTCGTCCTGGAGCGCCTGTCCGATGCGCGCCGGCTGGGACACAACATCTTGGCGGTCGTGCGCGGCAGCGCGGTCAACCAGGACGGTGCGAGCAATGGGCTCACCGCACCCAATGGGCCGTCCCAGCAGCGGGTGATCGAACAGGCCCTGGCCGACGCCGGACTGTCGGCCGCCGATGTCGACGCCGTCGAGGCGCACGGCACCGGGACGACACTGGGCGATCCGATCGAGGCGCAGGCGCTGATCGCCACCTACGGGCAGGCGCGCGACGACCGGGAACCCCTGCGGATCGGATCGCTCAAATCGAATATCGGCCATGCGGTCGCCGCGGCCGGTGTCGCCGGTGTGATCAAAATGGTTCAGGCGCTGCGGCATAGCCGACTACCGCGCACGCTGCACGCGGAAACGCCGTCGCCGCACGTGGATTGGCGAGCCGGGGCGGTCCGGCTGCTGACCGCGGCCGAGCCGTGGGAACGCGGGGAACGGGCGCGCCGAGCGGGGGTGTCCTCGTTCGGGATCAGCGGCACGAACGCCCATGTGATCCTCGAGGAAGCGCCGGTCGACGCCACGACCCCGCGCGGCGACTCGGGTTCCCCGGGCGGGCACGACCAGCCACTGGCCGACTCCAGCAACGGCGAGCACGACCTGCCGCGGGCCAACTCCAGCAACGGCGAGCACCACCAGCCGCGGGCCAACTCCAGCAACGGCGAGCACGACCTGCCGCTGGTCATCTCCGGCAAGGGCGAGGTGGCGCTGCGCGCGCAGGCCGAGCGCCTGTACCAGTGGCTGACGCGACACCCGATGCTGGATCTCGCCGAGGTGGCCGGTGCGCTGACTGATACACGCGCACAACTGGATTCGCGCGCGGTGGTTTTCGGCGCAGACCGCGAGCAACTGCTCGAGCGGCTGCGCGCATTCGCCGACGCGGGCAGCGGCATCGTGACCGGAAACGTCGTCACCGGCCGGACCGCGTTCCTGTTCACCGGGCAGGGTGCTCAGCAGGTGGGAATGGGTGCAGAGTTGTATCGCGCCTTCCCGGTCTTCGCGACCGCGCTGGACGAGGTGTGCGCACAACTCGATCCGCTGCTCGGGCAGTCGCTACGCGAGGTGATGTTCACCGACAGCGCGGGTGTGCTCGACCGTACCGAGTGGACCCAGCCCGCGCTCTTCGCGTTCGAGGTCGCGCTGTACCGGCTCCTGGAATCGTTGGGAACCGTGCCGGATGTGCTCGCGGGCCACTCGATCGGCGAACTATCGGCCGCCCACATCGCCGGTGTGCTGTCCCTGCCGCACGCCTGCGCCCTGGTGGCCGCCCGCGGCCGATTGATGGGCGAACTCGCCTCGGGCGGTGCGATGCTCGCTGTGGCCGTAGACGAGGCGCGCGCACACGACATCACCGCCGGGGCCGACGCGCGACTGTCGCTGGCCGCGATCAACGCGCCCGGCGCGACGGTGCTGTCTGGTGACGCCGAGGCGATCGACGCCGTCGAACGGGAGCTGGCCGCCGCGGGCATCCAGACCACCCGGCTGCGGGTGAGTCATGCGTTCCATTCCGCGCACATGGATCCGATGCTGGCCGAGTTCCGCGCGATCGCGGAGCGTCTCACCTATCACCCGCCTCGGGTGCCTATCGTCTCGACGGTCACCGGGCAACTGGCGGACGACGGCATCGCCACACCCGAATACTGGGTGCGGCAGGTCCGGGCCACCGTGCGCTTCGCACCCGGAATCGACACGCTGCTCGCCAGCGGAGTACGACGATTCGTCGAGGTGGGGCCGCATGCCGTGCTCAGCGCGATGACCACGCAGTGCGTGGCCGCACAGCCCGCCCTCGAGTCCTCGACCGCGATCGCCGCCACCGCACGGCGGTCCAACAGTGAAGTGCCACAACTGCTCTCGGCTCTGGCGCAGATTCACGTCAGCGGCGGAACCCTCGATTGGCGAGCCCTGCTGCCCGCCACCGCCGGGCAGCGAATCCCGTTGCCGACCTATGCGTTCCAGCATCAGCGGTTCTGGCTGCACCCGACGCGGGCCGCCGCGACCGGCGCATCGGATCACCCGATCCTGACCGGCGTCGTCGGCGTCGCGGGGACCGAGGAATGGCTGGTCACCGGGCGACTATCGCTGCGCGAACATCCGTGGATCGCCGACCACCAGGCGCACGGCGTCGTCGTGGTCCCGAGTGCGGTCCTGGTGGAATTCCTGCTGAGCGCGGGCGCGCGGATCGACTGCGCCGTCCTGGACGAACTCACGCTACAGGTGCCGATCGTGCCGTCCGAGGACGAGGAGATCGAGCTCCAGGTCGCGGTGCGGCCGCTCGAGTCCGGGCGGCGGCAGTTCGACTTCTACTTCCGTAAATCCGCGACGGAACCGTGGGTGCTCAATGCGACCGGCGCACTGGCACAACAGCATTCGCAAGACTCAGCGGCGCTGCGATGGCTCGAGCAGACCTCGCGGCCTTCTGACGCCCCTGCGCTCGAGCAGACCCGGCACGCTTCCGAAGCGCGACCACTGGACCAGCCCCGGCCGTCCACCGAGGCTCGAATGTTCGACCAGACCTGGCCGCCCGCCGACGCCCAGATGCTCGACGCGGCAGATATTCCGGCCCTGATGACGCAGGGCTCGGGGCTGGAGTACGGCCCGGCGTTCAGTGGCGTCCACACCGTGTGGCGGCAGGCGGACGCGGCCCTCTCCGAGATCGTCCTGCGCACCGAGACAGCGGATGCGGCAGGCGCTTTCGCGCTGCATCCGACGCTGCTGGATATGACCGTGCATGCCGGTCTCGCCGAATTGCTCTGGCGTGGAGTGGATCACGACCCGAGCTCGGGGAAGTTGCTGTTCCGCTGGGGCGGTGCGCGGTTGCACCGAACCCCAACCGGTGGATCGGCTCCGGTGACAGCACTGCGGGTCGCGGCGGTGGCGACGGGACCGGAGACCATCTCCGTCGCCGCGGTCGATTCCGCCGGACGGCCGATCCTCTCGGTGGACGCGGTGGTCATGCGCCCGTACGACGTACGGGGATTCTTCGAAGGCCGCTCCGACGACAACGCCGACGTGTATCGGGTGCGCTGGGAACGCGGGGGCGAGGTCGTCGGCGACCCGGTATCGCCCGCGACGCTGACCGGCACCACGGTGGCGGGTATCGACGAGTCCTACGCCTCGGTCGAGGCGGTCGCCGGGGCGGAGCGGATTCCGGCCGCGGTGGCCTACCGCGCGGGATTGTCGAATGCCGAAGCGGCCGACCCGTATTCGGCGACGAAACGAGTCGTGCACGAGACACTCGCCCGGCTGAATTCGTGGCTGCACGACGAACGGCTCGCGGACACACGCCTGGTGGTCGTCACCACCGGCGCGATAGGCGTCGCCGACGAAGCCCCCGATTTCGTCGCGGCGGCAGTCTGGGGTCTGGTGCGCACGGCTCAGACCGAGAACCCGGGCCGGTTCGTCCTGCTCGACGAAGATCCGGTTGCTCCGCTGGACGCCGAAGCGCTCATCGCCGTATTGCGTACGGACGAACCGCAAGTCGCACTGCGCGGCTCCGACCTGCTCGTACCGCGATTGGTGCGCTCCGAAATACCAAGCGCCGAAGCGCTCTTCGGCCACAATTCGCCGAGCGCCAGGGCCGAGGGTCAGTTCGGTACCGACAGGCCGAACACCGACGCCCCGTTCGGGACCGGAACGGTGTTGATCACCGGTGGCACCGGTGGATTGGGTGCCTTGTTCGCTCGGCATCTGATCGCCGAGCACGGCGTCCGGAGTCTGGCGCTGACCTCGCGGCGCGGTGCCGAGGCTCCGGGAGCGGCGGCGCTGGCCGAGGAATTGGCCGCGCTCGGTGCTCGGGTTCAGCTGATCGCCTGTGATGTCGCCGACCGGGATTCGGTGCGCACCCTGGTGGGTGGTCTGCCCGAGTTGAGTGCCGTGATCCACACGGCGGGTGTGCTCGACGACGGCACCATCGGGTACCTGACCGTCGAGCAGGTCGACCGGGTGCTGGCGCCGAAGGTCGCGGGTGCGTGGCACCTGCACGAGGCGACCCAGGGCGTGAATCTTGCCGCGTTCGTGGTGTTCTCGTCGGTGGCGGGCGTGATCGGGTCGGCCGGGCAGGGCAACTACGCCGCGGCGAACAGTTTCCTCGACGCGCTGGCCGAGCACCGCCGCGCGACCGGATTGCCCGCGATGTCGCTGGCCTGGGGGCCGTGGGGCGAGGCGGGCGGCATGGCCGGCGACCTGGATCAGGTCGCGGTCGCGCGGTGGGATCGCCTCGGGCTCGGGCAGATCGAACGCGCGCAGGGACTGCGCCTGTTCGATGCCGCGCTCGCGCATCGGTCCGCGCGCCTGGTGCCGCTGCGTTTCGACGCCGCCGCGCTACGTCGCGGATCGGATCGGCGCGCGCTGCCCGCGGTGCTGCGCGATTACGGACGACGTCCCGCCGAGAGCACCGGGTCCGCGGCCGCCGCGGGCGGCACGTTGGCCGCGCGACTGGCGGGGGCCGGTGCGGACCGCAGTGCCGAAATGACCCTCGAGACGGTGCGCGCTCAGGTCGCCGCGGTGCTCGGCCACGCGTCGGCCGACTCGATCGATGCCGCGACGCCGTTCCGGGAACTCGGCCTCGATTCGCTGGGCGGAGTCGATCTGCGCAACCGGCTCGGCAAGGCCACCGGCCTCTCGCTGCCCTCGACCCTGGTCTTCGACTACCCGACGCCCGCCGCGGTGGCGCAACTGGTCCAGTCGCGAGTCGCGCCGCAACCGGCCGCGAAACGCACGGCGCGGCCGGTGGTGTCGAGCGCCGCGCACGTCGATGAACCGATCGCGATCGTCGGTATGGCTTGCCGCTACCCCGGCGGAGTCGAATCTCCGGACGCGCTCTGGGATCTGGTGTTCACGGGAACCGACGCGATCAGCGACTTCCCGGCCGATCGCGGCTGGGACCTGGACCGCCTGATCGACCCCGACCCTGATAACCCGGGTACCACCTATTCCGGCCGCGGCGGATTCGTCTCCAACGCAGCCGATTTCGATGCCGGCTTCTTCGGCATCGGACCCCGGGAGGCAGTCGCGATGGATCCGCAGCAGCGTTTGCTGCTCGAAGTGTCCTGGGAGGCACTCGAACACGCGGGTATCGACCCGACTTCGTTGCGCGGTAGCGATACCGGCGTCTACACGGGCGTGATGTATCAGGACTACGAAACACTCACCCGCAACGCGGGTCCCGAGGTCGAGGGTTACGCGCTGACCGGATCGCTTGGCAGCGTGGTCTCCGGCCGGATCGGCTACGCCCTGGGTCTGGAAGGCCCCGCGCTGACGGTGGATACCGCGTGCTCGTCCTCGCTGGTGGCACTGCATCTCGCGTGCCGGGCGCTGCGTCAGGGCGAGAGCTCGCTGGCTCTGGTCGGCGGGGCCACCGTGATGGCCACGCCCGCTGTCTTCCTCGATTTCTCTCGGCAGCGCGGACTCGCCTCGGACGGGCGCTGCAAATCGTTCTCCGCGGCCGCCGACGGTGTGTCGTGGTCGGAGGGCGCGGCCGTACTGGTCGTCGAACGGCTCTCGGACGCACAGCGACTCGGCCACGACGTGCTCGCGGTCGTGCGCGGCAGCGCGGTCAATCAGGACGGCGCCAGCAATGGCCTGACCGCGCCCAACGGCCCGGCACAGGAGCGGGTGATCGCCGAGGCCCTGGCCGACGCGGGAATCGCGCCGTCGGAGGTGGACGCCGTCGAGGCGCACGGCACCGGCACCACCCTGGGCGACCCGATCGAGGCGCAGGCGCTGATCGCCGCGTACGGCCGGGATCGCGGCGGCGAGCCGCTGCGGATCGGCTCGCTCAAATCCAATATCGGGCACGCGCAGGCGGCCGCGGGTGTCGGCGGCATCATCAAGATGGTGCAGGCCATGCGGCACGGCGTGCTGCCGCGCACCTTGCACGCGGACGAACTCTCACCGCATGTCGACTGGTCCTCCGGCGCGGTGCGGGTGCTGACCGCAGCCGAACCCTGGCACCGGCGCCCGGCCCGGCTGCGCCGAGCGGGCGTCTCGTCCTTCGGCATCAGCGGAACCAACGCGCACATCATCTTGGAGGAGGCACCCGCGGCCGCGACCGCACCGGCCCCGGGCCCGCGCGTGAATCCCGAGGTCGCCGCACTGTTGGTGTCGGCACGGTCCGAGGCGGCGCTGCGCGCGCAGGCGGATCGGTTGCGGCAGTGGATGATCGAACGCCCGGAACTCGCCGTGCGGGATGTGGCCGCGGCGCTGGCCGGCACCCGGGCGCGGCTGGACTGGCGGGGCGCGGTGGTCGGCCACGACCGGGACGAACTGCTCGGCGGATTGGCGGCCCTTGCCGAGGGCCAGACCACGCCGAGCGTTGTCGCCGACACGGCGCTGCCGGGGCGGGTGGCGTTCCTGTTCACCGGGCAGGGTGCGCAGCGACGCGGCATGGGCGCGGGGCTCTACCGGGACTACCCGGTCTTCGCCGCCGCCCTGGACGAGGTGTGCGCCGAATTCGATGGCCGGCTCGGCGGATCGCTGCGCTCGGTGATGTTCGACGCGCCCGAAAGCGGGCTGAACCGAACGGAATTCACCCAGCCCGCGCTGTTCGCCTTCGAGGTCGCGCTGTTCCGGCTGCTGGAATCGTTCGGCGTGATCCCGGATGTGGTGGCCGGGCATTCGATCGGCGAACTCGCCGCGGCGTACGTCGCGGGCGTGTGGACGCTGCCGGACGCGTGCACGCTGGTGGCGGCGCGCGGCCGGTTGATGGGCGGCCTGCCCGAGGGCGGCGCGATGCTCGCGGTGGCCGTCGACGCGGAGCAGGCCGAGGCGGTGGTGGCCGAGTACGGTGATCGTCTGGCGATCGCCGCGATCAACGGGCCTGCCGCCGTGGTGTTCTCGGGTGACGAGGACGCCGTCGCCGAGGTCGAGCGGCTCTTCGAACAGCGCGGCACCCGGACCAGCCGGCTCCGGGTCAGCCACGCCTTCCATTCGGCGCGCATGGACCCCATGCTGGCCGAATTCCGCACTGTCGCCCAAGGATTGAGTTACCGGCAGCCGCTGCTGCCGATCGTCTCGAATGTCACCGGCACCGAAGCCGGTGACGCCGTCCGCGACCCGGAGTACTGGGTGGCGCAGGTGCGCGGCTGCGTGCGTTTCGCGCCGGGCATCGACACCCTGATCGAACGCGGTGTGCGCAGGTTCGTCGAGGTCGGCCCGGATGCGGTGCTCACCGCCATGACGGCGTCCTGCTTGGCGCGGCACCCCGAGGTGGAGGCGAAAGCCACCGCCGTGGCGACGTCGCGGCGGTCGGTGGACGAGCCGACCGCGTTCGTTTCCGCGTTGGCACGGGCGGATACCGCCGGTATTCCGGTCGACTGGCCGCAGGATCGGCCCGCCGCCCGGATCGACCTGCCCACCTACGCGTTCCAGCGTCAGCGCTACTGGGCCCGGCCGGTGCTGCCCAACGATGTCGAGCGCTCCGGCCTGGAGGATGCCGGTCATCCGCTGCTCGGTGCGATTGTCCGCCTGCCGGATTCGGAGCAGGTGGTCTGCACCGGCCGGCTGGCGCGCGGCACGCATCCGTGGCTCGAGGACCACGCGGTCGCGGGCACGGTGCTGCTGCCCGGCGCGGCCCTGGTCGAGCTCGCGCTGCATGCCGGAGCGATAGCCGAGCGGCCGCGACTGGCCGAGCTCGTGATCGAAGCGCCGCTGCCGATACCGGCGGGCGCGGGCGTCGAGCTGCGCCTGGTGGTCGACCCCGGTGCGGACTCGAACAGTGTTACCGCACAGTTCTATTCGCGCACAGACGGCGAATCGCAATGGGTGCGGCACGCGGTCGCGACGCTGACCGACGACTCGTTCGCACCGGCTCACTCGGACGACATACACGAGTGGCCGCCCGCCGACGCCACGGCGATCGCCGTCGAGGACGGCTACGCGGCGCTGGAAGACCGCGGCTACGGATACGGACCGGCCTTCCGCGGTGTGCGGTCGGCGTGGGCGCGCCCCGGCGAGGCGTTCGCCGAGATCGTGCTGCCCGATTCGGTACGCGACCAGGCCGGGGAATTCGGGCTGCACCCCGCCCTGCTCGATTCGGCGCTGCATGCGATCCTGCTCGGTGGACTGCTTCCGATGCCGCCGCACGGTTCGGTCGCCGTGCCGTTCTCCTGGGAACATGTCGATCTGCGCGGCGTCGGCGCGAGCGCGCTGCGGGTGCACGCGAAGGCCGCCGGGCCCGAACGCGTCACCCTGACCTTCGCCGACCAGGCCGGCTCGCTGATCGGCGAGGTAGGCGGACTGACGCTGCGCGCCATCGCGACGGGCGCGCTCACCGGGGCGCAGCGCGACCGTCTCGGATACCACGTCGAGTGGGTGCTCCGGGAAAGCGATGGTGCGGCGGAGGTCGCGTGGGAGGGCAACGGGGACAACGAGATCGCCGTGATCGACGGGCGCAGGCACGTGGTCCTGCGCGTCGCGCCGGTACCGCCGGACGAGAGCTCTTCCGCGCTCCCCGACGCGGTGCGCGCGACGGTCATCGAGGTCGCCGAGCGGCTGCGACGAGCGCTGGACGGTGCCGATCACCTCGTGGTCGTCACCGACCGGGCGGTCGCGGTCGAGGCCGGTGCGCACGTCGATCCGGCAGCGGCCGCGGTGTGGGGGCTGCTGCGCACCGCGCAGAGCGAGAACCCGGACCGGATCAGGCTGGTGGACCTCCGCGGCGGCGACCATCGGGCAGCCGTGGCCGCGGCCTCGGCGTTCACCGACGAATCCCAACTGGCCGTTCGTGATTCGGCGGTGTACGTCCCGCGCGTCACCCGCGACTCGGGCGCGCTGACCGCCCCCGACACCACGGGCTGGGCGCTGACCCTGCGAGACCGGGGCACCTTGTCGACGGAGAACTTCGGGCTCGACGAGACCACGGGCGCGACGGCCGCCCTGCTGCCCGGCCAGGTCCGGGTGAGCATGCGTGCAGTCGGCCTGAACTTCCGGGATGTGCTCATGGCACTGGGCACCTACCCGGACCCGCTCGGCCGGATCGGCGGCGAGGGCGCGGGCGTCGTGCTCGAAGTCGCGTCCGACGTCACCGAATTCGCCGTGGGTGATCGCGTTTTCGGTTTCACACCCGGCATGGGTTCGATGGTCGTGGTCGACCGTCGACTGCTCGCGCCGATGCCGCGGGGCTGGTCGTTCGCCCGGGCCGCGGCCGTGCCGATCGTGTACGCGACCGCCTACTACGGTCTGGTCGACCTGGCCGCGGCCCGCTCCGGTGAGACCCTGCTGCTGCACGCCGCGACCGGCGGTGTCGGCATGGCCGCGGTGCAGCTCGCGCGGCACCTGGGCCTGCGCATCTTGGCGACGGCGAGCAAGCCCAAATGGAACGTGCTGCGGGACATGGGCTTCGACGATGCCGATATCGCCGATTCGCGCAGCCTGGACTTCGAAGCCGAGTTCGGCGCGCGCACCGGCGGCGCGGGCGTGGACATCGTGCTCGACTCGCTGGCAGGCGATTTCGTGGACGCCTCGCTGCGGCTGCTCCCCCGCGGCGGCCGGTTCGTCGAGATGGGGATGATCGATCGGCGCGACCCGGACGAGGTCGCCGCACAGCACCCCGGCGTGCGCTACGCCAGCTTCATGCTGATGGAAGCGGGGCCGGACCGGCTGCGCGAGATCCTGGAAACGCTCGTCGGCCTGTTCGACAGCGGCGAGCTGCACCCGTATCCGATCACCGCCTGGGATCTGCGCCGCGCGCCCGAAGCCTTCCGCTATCTGAGCCAGGCCCGGGGCGTCGGCAAGAACGTGCTCACCGTCCCGACGCCACTCGGGGGCGCGGGCACCGTGCTGATCACCGGCGGCACCGGCGGTTTGGGTGTGGTGGCCGCACGTCACCTGATCACCGTGCACGGCGTCCGCAGACTGGTGCTCGCCAGCCGGCGCGGCGCGGAGTCGCCCGGCGTGCCGGAGACGGTCGACGAACTCACCGCACTCGGCGCGCACGTCGAGGTCGTGGCGTGCGACGCGGCGGATCGGGCGGCACTGGACCGGCTGCTCGCCTCGATCCCGGCCGAGCATCCGCTCACCGGGGTCGTGCACGCGGCCGGTGTACTGGCCGACGGCCTGCTGGCCACGATGACCGACGAGCAGATCGTGCGGGTCCTGCGTCCCAAGGTCGACGCCGCGTGGAATCTGCACGAGGCCACCGCGCACCTGGACCTCTCGGCCTTCGTGCTCTATTCCTCGATCGCCGGGGTGCTCGGCACCGCGGGCCAGGCCAACTACGCCGCGGCCAACACCTTCCTCGACGCGCTCGCCCACCAGCGCCGCGCCGAGGGCCTGCCCGCGACCTCCATCGCCTGGGGACCGTGGCAGCAGAGCAGCGGAATGACCGGCGATCTGACCGAGGCCGACCTGGCCCGCCTGCGCCGCGAGGGCCTGCTCCCGCTGGACGCCGAAGTGGGCATGGACCTGTTCGACGCGGCGGCGGCGACCGGGCTGCCGACCGCCGTGGCGGTGCGCATCGATCGCGACGCGCTCGGCGATCCGGCCGATGTCCGCCCGATCATGCGGGCACTGGCCAAACCCTCGACCCGGCGCGGATCGGTCGCCGCACCGACCGAGGCCGCCGCCGACTCGGGTCAGCTGGTCACCCGGCTGCTTGGTCGTTCCTCCGAGGAACAGAAGCGGGTCCTGCTCGGCGTGATCGGCGTGCATGCCGCCGCCGTGCTCGGGCACACCGGGGCCGAAACGCTGGACGCGGACAAACCGTTCAGCGCGATCGGGTTCGATTCGCTCGGGGTGATGGAGTTCCGCAACCGGTTGAAGACCGCCGCGGGCGTGCAGTTGCCGGCCACCGCGCTGTTCGACCACCCGACACCGGGAGCGCTGGCCGAGTTCCTCCGCCACGAGCTGGCGCCCGCCGACGCCGGCGCGCGAGCGCTCGCCGCCGAAGTCGACTCGCTCACCCGAAGTTTCGCCAATGCGGAACTGACCTCCTCGCAGCGATCCGATCTGGCCGAGAAATTGTCCGCGCTGCTGCGCAGGCTCGAGGACGTGGACGGCGATCGGGTGGAGCTGGGCGATGCCGCCGGTGACCTCGAATCCGCCGACGACGACGAGCTTTTCGAATTCATCGACAGCCTCTGAGCTGAGAGACCAGGAGTTGCACTGATGGCCGACGACGACGAACTACGCCGGTACCTCAAGAAGACCGCCAAGGAGCTGTACGAGACCAAGCAGCGCCTGCGCACGCTCACCGATCGGATGCAGGAACCGATCGCGATCGTCGGTATGGCGTGCCGGTACCCGGGCGGCGTGCGCTCGCCCGAGCAGCTGTGGCAGTTGACGGCGACGGGCGGCGACGCCATCGGCGGCTATCCGACAGATCGCGGCTGGGATCTCGAGCGGCTGTTCGACCCGGACCCGGACGCGGCGGGCTCCATCTACACCCGCGAGGGCGGATTCCTCGACGATATCGGCGATTTCGACGCCGGCTTCTTCGGCATCGGCCCCCGCGAGGCCGCGGCGATGGATCCGCAGCAGCGCCTCATGCTGGAGGCGGCCTGGGAAGCGCTCGAGGACGCGGGAATCGACCCGATATCGTTGCGCGGCAGTGAAACCGGCGTCTTCGCCGGTGTCATCCACCAGCACTACGGTCCGCGGATCGGCTCGCCCACCATCGGCGCCGAGACCGAAGGCCATGCGTACCTGGGTGTTTCGAACAGCGTGCTGGCCGGGCGGATCGCCTACACGTTCGGTTTCACCGGCCCTGCGATCGCGGTGGACACCGCGTGTTCGTCCTCGCTGGTAGCGATCCATCTGGCCTGTCAGGCGCTGCGTTCCGGTGACACCGAGGTGGCGCTGGCCGGTGGCGTCACGGTGATGTCGGATCCGTCGCTGCTGATCGCCTTCGCCCGGCAGCGGGCCCTGTCGAGCGACGCGCGCTGCAAGGCGTTCGCGGCCGCCGCCGACGGCACCGGTTTCTCCGAGGGCCTCGGCATGCTTGTGCTGGAACGACTTTCCTACGCCCAGCGTGCGGGCCACAACGTGCTGGCGGTCATTCGCGGCAGCGCGGTCAATCAGGATGGCGCGAGCAACGGGCTCACCGCGCCCAACGGCCCGTCCCAGGAACGGGTCATCACCCAGGCATTGGCCAGCGCCGGGCTGGAGCCCGCCGATATCGACGCGGTCGAGGCGCACGGCACCGGCACCATGCTCGGCGATCCGATCGAGGCGCGGGCGCTCATCGGCGTCTACGGCGCCGGACGCCAGGGCGAGCCGTTACGGCTGGGCTCGCTGAAATCCAATATCGGTCACACTTCGGCCGCCGCCGGCGTCGGCGGCGTGATCAAGATGGTGCAGGCCATGCGCCACGGAGTGCTGCCACGCACGCTGCACGTGGATGAGCCCACGCCGCACGTGGATTGGTCCGCCGGTACCGTCCGCCTGCTCCAGGACAGCCACCCGTGGCCGGCCGGGGAGCGCGTGCGCCGGGCAGGTGTGTCGTCCTTCGGCGCCAGCGGGACCAACGCGCACCTCATTCTCGAAGAAGCACCTGCGGTGGACGTCACGGCCGCGCCGGAGACCACGCCGCGCGCCACGGCCGATCAGGTCGCGCTGGTGGTGTCCGCCAAATCCGAGGTCGCGCTGCGCGCGCAGGCGGATCGCCTGCGGCAGTGGCTGACCGAGCACCCCGACCTGGCCCCGCACGAGGTGGCACACGCCCTGCTGAGCTCGCGGGCGCTGCTCGAGTGGCGCGGTGCGGTCACCGGGCGCGACCGCGCGGAGCTGCTGGCCGGATTGGCGGATTTGGCTGCCGACGGGCCGAATTCGGTAGCGGCGAAGGCTGTTTCCGGCGCGACCGCATTCCTGTTCACCGGTCAGGGCGCGCAGCGGGTCGGAATGGGCGCCGCGCTCTACGACGCGTACCCGGCCTTCGCCACTGCGCTCGACGAGGTGTGCGCGGTGCTGGATCGGCCGCTGGGCCGATCGCTGCGCGAAGTGATGTTCAGCGATCCCGACGGTGTGCTCGATCGCACCGAATGGACGCAGCCCGCGCTCTTCGCGTTCGAAGTGGCGCTGTTCCGACTGCTGGAATCCTTCAGTGCCGCACCGGATGTGCTGGTCGGCCACTCGATCGGCGAACTGGCGGCCGCCCATGTCGCCGGAGTGCTTTCGCTGCCACACGCCTGCGCGCTCGTGGCGGCTCGCGGCCGCCTGATGGGTGCGCTGCCCGAGGGCGGCGCGATGCTGGCCGTGGGCGTCGACGCGGCGCGCGCGTCCGAACTCGTTGCGGCGGTGGCCGATCGAGTTTCGATCGGCGCGGCGAACGGCCCCGCCTCGACGGTGCTGTCCGGCGATACCGAGGCGATCGAGAGCCTCGAGCGTGAACTCGCCGCCGCGGGGATCCAGCACAAGCGGCTGCGGGTGAGCCATGCCTTCCATTCGGCGCGGATGACCCCGATGCTGGAGAAGTTCCGTTCGGTCGCGGCGAAACTCACCTACAACACCCCGGTCCTGCCGATCATCTCGACCGTCACCGGCGAACCGGCCGGAGCCGCCCTGACCGATCCCGAGTATTGGGTGGAGCAGGTCCGCGCGACCGTCCGCTTCGCACCCGCGATCGACACCTTGCGCGCCGACGGCATCAGCCGCTTCGTCGAGGTCGGGCCCGACGCGGTACTGACCGCCATGACACGCGAATGCCTCGGCGAGAACGCCGATCTCGCGACGACCGTGGCCGTGGCGCGACGGGCCTCCGACGAGGTCGCGCAGTTCGTCGCGGCCCTGGCCCGAATCCAGGTCAGCGGGGCGCGCGTCGACTGGCGCCCGGCCTTCGCCGGACCCGAGACGACCGATATCGCCCTGCCCAAGTACGCCTTCCAGCGGCGGCGCTACTGGCTGCAACCCGACCACGGCGTGACCGCCGACCTGTCGGACCATCCGATCCTCACCGGCGTCCTCGGCCTGGCCGGGTCGGACGAGTGGCTGTTCACCGGCCGGCTGTCGACGGCGACGCATCCGTGGATCGCCGACCACATGACCTACGGCGTGGTGGTCCTGCCCAGCGCCACGCTGATCGAGTTCCTGCTCGTCGCCGGCGGCCGGATCGGCTGTGCGGCAATCGAGGAACTCACCTTGCAGGCACCGATCGTGCCCGCCGCCGGCGCCGAGATCGAACTCCAGGTGCTGGTCCAGGCACCCGACGCGACCGGGCATCGCCCGTTCGAATTCTATTTCCGCACCTCGGCTTCCGACGAGTGGGTGCACAATGCGACCGGTTCGCTCGCCACCACCGCCGAGCGTGAGCCGGACGTGCTGGCCCGGCTGCGGGCCGAATCGTGGCCGCCCGCCGACGCACAACAGCTCGACAGTGCCGCGCTGCCCGCACAGATCGCCGCGGACGCTGGACTCGAGTACGGCCCGGCGTTCCTCGGGGTGCGACAGGTGTGGGAGCGCGCGGACGCCGTCTTCTCCGAGATCGCCCTGGACCCCGACCTCGGGGCCGCGCCCTCGGGTCGCCACACCCTGCATCCCGCGCTGCTCGACATGGTGATGCACGCCGCCTTCTCCAGGCTGATCTGGCGAGACGGCAACCCTGATCCGAATATCGGCAAGTTGCTGTTCCGCTGGGCCGGCGCCCGGTTCCACCATGCCGCGGGTGCGCGGCCCGCCGAGGTGTCCGCGCTGCGGGTCATCGCGGTCGCCCAAGGGCCCGAAGCGGTGGCGGTCGCCGCCGTCGACCCGGACGGCAATCCTGTGGTCTCGGTGGATGCCGTGGTGATGCGGCCCTACGACGTCAAGGAATTCCGCGGTGCGCTGGCCGCCGATGCCGCCGCGCTGTACGAAGTGCGCTGGGAGGTGGATCCGACCCCGGGCGAAACCGTCACCGGGGCCACCCTCGCGCTGTTGGCGGCGCCGGACACGGCAGCCGAGTTCGACACCCGATACGCGACGGTCGCCGATCTCGTTGCCGCCGAAGAGCTTCCGCACGCCGTCGTATTCCGAGTCGAATCCGATTCGACCGCACCGGCTTCCGGTGAACCGCACCGCGTGCGCGCCCGCGTGCACTCGACCTTGGCGCTGTTGCGCTCCTGGCTCGCACAGCCGCGCTTGGCCGACACCCGGCTGGTCGTGGTCACTTCGGGCGGTACCGGTGTCCCGGGCGAATCGCCTGATCCGGTGGCTGCCGCGGTGTGGGGTCTGCTGCGCAGCGCGCAATCGGAGCATCCCGATCGATTCGTCCTGATCGACGAGGATCCCGCCGCGCCCGCGCGGCCCGGCCGCATCGCGGCCGCCGTGGCCATGCGCGCACCACAGGTCGCGCTGCGCGGAGACGACCTCCTGGTGCCCCGGCTCCGGCTCGTGAACGAGACGGACAGTGCCACGACCGATTCCGCGGCCGACCTGGCCACGGCGACGGTCCTGATCACGGGCGGCACGGGTGGCCTCGGCTCGCTGTTCGCCCGGCACCTGGTCGCCGCATACGGTGTGCGCGAGCTGGTGCTGACCTCACGGCGCGGCCCGGAGGCCGCGGGAACCGCCGAGCTGGTCGCGGAATTGGCGGCGCTGGGTGCGCACGCTCGGGTCGTCGCCTGCGATGTGGCCGACCGCGAGGCGGTGCGCGCGCTGCTCGACGACATCGCCTTCGCCATCCCGATCGCGGTGGTGCACACCGCCGGTGTGCTCGACGACGGAACCGTCGCGGCGCTGACCGACGCGCAGGTCGACCGGGTGCTGGCACCGAAGGTCGACGGCGCGTGGCACCTGGACGAACTGACCCGCGACCGCGATGTCCGCGCATTCGTCCTGTTCTCCTCGATCGCGACCGTCCTCGGCACCTCGGGCCAGGCGAACTACGCCGCCGCGAATGGTGCGCTGGATGCGCTGGCCCAGCGCCGGCGCGCGGCCGGACGTCCGGGCACCGCGCTGGCCTGGGGTCCGTGGAATCAGTCCAGCGGCATGACCGGCGGACTGGATCGCGGTGCGCTGGCGCGCTGGGAACGACTCGGCCTGAGCCCGCTCGCCGACGCCGAGGGCATTCGTCTCTTCGACGAAGCGCTCACGCGTGGCGCGGCCCGGCCGGCGCCGATCCGGTTCGACGCGGCGGCCCTGCGCACCGCCGACGAGTCCGAGGTGCCCGAGGTACTGCGCGGCTTCCTCCCCCGCCGGACGCGAGCCGCCGCACCGGCTGCCGTCGCGGCGGGCGGTGCGCTCGCCGCTCGGCTGGCCGAGCTGCCCGCGGCACGGCGCGCCGAGGCGGTGCTCGAGGCCGTCCTGGTCGAAGCCGCGGCGGTCCTGGGACACGATTCCATGGCCGATATCCGGCCGGATCAGCGTTTCGACGAGATCGGATTCGATTCCCTCGGCGGCGTGGAGTTCCGCAACCGGCTCGGCAAGGCGACCGGGGTGAAGCTGCCCTCCACCTTGGTGTTCGACTATCCGACACCGGCGGCGGTGGCCACGATGATCCAGGGGCGGATCGAGCCGGCGCAGCGTGCGAGCACGCCGAAACCGCTGCGCCGGGTGCGCGCCGACGAGCCGATCGCGATCGTCGGAATGTCGTGCCGGTTCCCCGGCGGCGTCACCTCACCCGAGGAACTCTGGGACCTCGTCGCCAATCGCGTCGACGCCACCGGCGAATTCCCTGCCGACCGCGAGTGGGACCTGGACCAGCTGTTCGACACCGACCCCGACAAGCCGGGCACCGTCTACACCCGGCGCGGCGGATTCCTCTACGACGCCGCCCAATTCGATCCCGGCTTCTTCGGGATCGGGCCAAGCGAAGCGGCCGCGATGGATCCGCAGCAGCGGCTGCTGCTCGAAGTCTCCTGGGAGGCACTGGAACACGCGGGCATCGATCCAGAGTCGCTGCGCGGCAGCGATACCGGCGTCTTTGCCGGCGCGGGCTTCTCCGGGTACGTCGACCGGGTGCAGGGCGAGCTGGAGGGGTACCGGCTCACCGGCACCACCAGCAGCGTCGTCTCCGGGCGCGTTGCCTACGCCTTCGGGCTGGAGGGGCCCGCGGTCACCGTCGACACCGCGTGCTCGTCCTCTCTGGTCTCGCTGCACCTGGCGTGCCAGGCGCTGCGCCAGGGTGATACGTCGCTGGCGCTGGCCAGCGGCGCGACCGTCTTCGCGAGCCCGTACCTGTATGTCGATTTCGCGCGGCAGCGCGGCCTGTCCCCCGACGGCCGCTGCAAACCGTTCTCCGCCGGAGCCGACGGCGTCGGCTTCGCCGAGGGCGTGGGCGTGCTGGTGCTCGAGCGGCTCTCCGACGCGCGCCGCCTCGGACACGAGGTACTGGCGCTGGTCAGCGGCACGGCCGTGAATCAGGACGGCGCCAGCAATGGCCTGACCGCGCCGAACGGTCCGTCGCAGGAACGCGTCATCGCCCAGGCGCTGGCCAACGCGGGTATCACCGCGGCCGATGTGGACGCGGTGGAAGCGCACGGCACGGGCACCCCACTCGGTGATCCGATCGAGGCGAACGCGCTGATCGCCGCCTACGGACAGGACCGCGGCGAGCGCGACTCGCTGCGTATCGGCTCGATCAAATCGAATATCGGGCACACGGTCGCCGCGGCCGGTGTCGGTGGCGTGATCAAGATGGTGCAGGCGCTGCGCCACGAGACGCTGCCGCCGTCGCTGCATGCCGAAACCACGTCGCCGCACGTGGATTGGTCCGCCGGTGCGGTGCGAGTGCTGGCCGAGGCGGAGCCGTGGCCATCCGGTGGCGCGGTGCGCCGCGCGGGTGTCTCCTCGTTCGGTGTCAGCGGCACCAACGCGCACGCGATCATCGAGGAGGCGCCGCGGACAACGGTGCTGCCGGTCGATCGGCCGGCCGAGGAGGAGGCAGCGCCGCTGCTGCTGTCGGCGAAGACCGAGACCGGCCTGCGGGCGCAGGCCGCGGCGCTGTCGCGGTGGCTCACCGAGCATCCCGGGCCCGCGCTCGATGATGTCGCCTACTCGCTGGTGACGAGCCGCGCCCGATTCGAGTGGCGTGCCGCGATTCTCGCCGAAGATCTGGACTCCGCGCGTACCGCGCTGTCCGCGCTGGCCGCGGGCGACACCGCCTACGGCGTCGCGCTGGGCCGGGCCCGGTCGCGGCCCACCGCCTTCCTGTGCACCGGTCAGGGCGCGCAGCGGGCGGGGATGGGCCGCGAACTGTACGAGGAGTTCCCGGTTTTCGCGACCGCGCTGGACGAGGTCTGCGCGCACCTGGATCCACTGCTCGATGCTCCCCTGCGGGAGTTGATGTTCACCGGTCGCGATGCGGGATCGGCGGACGCGCTGGACCGCACGGAAATCACCCAGCCCGCGCTCTTCGCCTACGAGGTAGCGCTGTTCCGCTTGCTCGAATCATTCGGTGTGACAGCGGAATTCCTGATCGGTCATTCGATCGGCGAACTCGCCGCGGCCTATCTGGCCGGGGTGTGGACGCTGCCCGACGCCTGCCGGATGGTGGCGGCCCGCGGCCGTCTGATGGGCCGATTGCCCACCGGTGGTGCGATGCTGGCGATCGCCGCACCGGAGCTCGAGGTCGCGGCGCTGCTGGCCGAGACCGGACAGCTGTCCTTCGCCGCGGTGAATTCCCCGTTCTCGGTGGTTGTTTCCGGTGACGAGCAGGCCATCGCGCTGCTCGCCGCGAGCTGCGGCGAGCGCGGCTGGAAGAACTCGCGGCTGCGGGTGTCGCACGCCTTCCATTCACATCTGATGGATCCGATGCTGGCCGAGTTCGCCGAGGTGGCGGCGTCGGTGACCTATCACGAACCGCGAATTCGCCTGATCTCCACGGTTTCCGGCGGGCTCGCCGGTGCTGAACTGCTCGACCCCGGCTACTGGGTCCGCCAGGTGCGCGAGGCGGTCCGTTTCGGGGACGCGATCGCCACGCTGACCGCCGCGGGCGTCCGCCGGTTCGTGGAACTCGGCCCCGACGCGGTGCTGACGGCGATGGTGCACCAGTGCCTGACCGCCGAGGTCGAGGCGGACGCCGCGGCCGTGGCCGTCGCGCGCCGTGGCGCGCCCGAGGTGCGTCAGTTGCTGGCCGGTCTGGCGCAGGCGCAGGTCGCCGGTGTCGAGGTCGACTGGACGGACTACTTCGCACGACGCGCGGCGTCGCGAGTGCCGTTGCCCACCTACGCGTTCGAACGGCGGCGGTACTGGCTCGAGTCCGCGCGCGCCGGGGCGGGGGTCGAATACGCGGGTCTGCATCCGGTCGACCACCCGCTGCTGGGTGCGGTGGTCTCCGCGCCGGAGTCGGGTGAGGTGCTGGTGACCGGTCGCCTGTCGATCGCGGCGCAGCCGTGGCTGGCCGATCACGTCATCGCGGGAGCCTCGATCTTCCCCGGCACCGGATTCGCCGAACTCGCGATCTCGGCCGGGCGCGCCGTGGACTGCGGGGTGCTCGAGGAGCTGACCCTGCAAGCGCCGCTGGTCCTGCCCGCGACCGGCGGTACCCGCATCCAGGTGGTGCTCGGCGGTGGCGACCGGGACTCGCGATCGGTCGCCATCTACTCCAGCGCGGATGACCTCGAGGGCGAGCAGTGGACGCTGCACGCGCGCGGCCGCCTGACCGATGACACCGGCCGTACGGCGGTTTCGCACTCCCGTTCCGCCGCCGGTACCTGGCCGCCCGCGGCCGCCACCGAATTCGACGTCGCGGCCGGATACACCGCCCTGTTCGAGCGCGGCTACGAATACGGCCCCGCTTTCCAAGGTGTTCGCGCGCTGTGGCGCGACGGCGCGGACGTTCTCGCCGAAATCACCACGCACGACGCGCTTTCCGGCGCGTTCGCCATCCACCCGGCGCTGCTGGACGCCGCGCTGCACGCGGGCCATCTCGTGGACGCGCTGGAAAGCGCGGCGGGTGCACCGGATTCCGCGTTCACGGTCGAGCGCGGCCAGATCGCCCTACCGTTCGCCTGGGAGTCGGTCGCGATCTCGGCGTCCGCCGGATCCGTGCTGCGGGTCCGGCTGAGTCCACGCGGATCCGCCGTGACGGTCTCGGTCGAGGACGAGCACGGACGATCCGTTCTGACCGGATCCGTGACGCCGCGCCCGATCCCGCTCGATCAGTTCGCCGTCGGTACCGACGCGTCCGCTCCCGTGCTGGATCTCGTCTGGTCGCCGGTCGACTCCACCTCCAGCGAACTCGCGGACGGACTGCCGCGGCTTTCGACCTTCCGGCAGGACTCGGACCGGTCCGACTTCGATCTGGTGCTCGCCGGTACGGAGCCCGGCCCCGCGAGCGGCGCGACCGCGCCTGTCATCGTCGTCGAGGCCGGTTCCGGATGGTCCGGCAGGACAGCGGATTCCGACATCGTGGCCGCCACCCACGCCGAGGTCACGCGCGTTCTCGACCTCGTGCGCGGCTGGCGGAGCGCGGCGCTGCCCTCGACTCTGCTGATCGCCACCCAGGGCGCGGTGGCACTGCCCGGCGAGGAGCCACGGGATCTCGCGGGTGCCGCGGTGTGGGGGCTGGTGCGCTCGGCACAGGCCGAGGATCCCGAGCGAATTGTGCTCGTGGACAGCGACAGCGAGCTCGATGCCGCGCTGGCGGCCGCCGTGCTGGCGGTCGGCGAGCCGCAGGTGGTCGTGCGGGATGCTCGCGTATACACCGCCCGCCTGACCCGATCCGGTTCCCCCGCACCGGAATCGGCTGAGCCGCGTCCGTTCGGTGCCGGTACCGTCCTGATCACCGGTGGCACAGGCGGATTGGGTGCGACCGTCGCGCGGTATGTCGTCGCCGAGCACGGCGTTCCGTCGGTGCTGTTGGTCAGTCGGCGCGGGCCGCAGGCCGAGGGCGTGAGCGCACTGACCGCCGAATTGGAACAGTTGGGCGCGCACGTGCGGGTGGTGGCGTGCGATGTCACCGACGCCGGCGCGCTCACCGCGGCGCTGGCCGAATGCCCGGCGCAATGGCCGCTGTCGGCCGTCGTCCATGCCGCGGGCGTCCTCGACGACGCCACGATCGATGCGCTGACCGCGCGGCAGATCGACGCCGTGCTGGCGCCGAAGGTCGATGCCGCGTGGCAGTTGCACCAGGCGACGACGGACGCGAATCTGGCTGCGTTCGTGGTGTTCTCGTCGATATCCGGCACGGTCGGCGGGCCCGGACAGGGCAACTACGCCGCCGCCAACACCTTCCTGGACGCGCTCGTCGCACACCGCAGGGCGCAGGGACTACCGGGTCAGTCACTGGCGTGGGGTCCGTGGGCGAGCGGGATGGGCGGCCGATTGTCCGCGGCCGACGCGGCCCGGCTCGCGCGGAGCGGACTCACCCCGCTGTCGGAGCGGCAGGCGCTGGCGGGCTGGCGGGCGGCGCTCGCGGCACGGCGCGCGCTCGCGGTGATCGCGTCGCTCGACACCGCCGCGCTGCGCACCGGACTCGAGTCCGGGCTGCTGCCGCCGGTGTTCCAGGATCTGGTTCCGGCGGCGAGACGCCGGGTTGCCCGTGGCGCGACCGCCGCACCGGCGCGACGGCTCTCCACGCTCGATACCGCCGAGCGGCGACAGGCGGTGTTCGATACCGTGCGTGCCGAGGTCGCGGCGGTCTTGGGCGGCGGCGGGGCGTCGGCCATCGAAGCCGATCGCGCCTTCCAGGATCTGGGATTCGATTCGCTGAGCGCAGTGGAACTACGGAATCGGCTGAAAGCCGCTACCGGAGTGGCCCTTTCGGCCGCCGTGGTCTTCGACTATCCAACACCGCAGACACTGGCGAACTACATCGCGGACGAGTTGGCCGGCGTCGGCGAGAGCGTCACGGTCACGGCGACCGAGGCGGTCGATGACGACCCGATCGTGATCGTGGGTATGGCCTGCCGCTACCCCGGCGGCGTCGAATCACCCGAAGACCTCTGGAAACTCGTCGCCGACGGCATCGACGCCACCACCGAATTCCCCACCAACCGCGGCTGGGACATCGACCGCATCTACGACCCCACCGGCGAACTACCCAACCGCTCCTACACCCGCTCCGGCGGATTCCTGCACACCGCAGGCAATTTCGACCCCGCCTTCTTCGGCATCAGCCCGAACGAAGCCACCACCATGGACCCACAACAATTCCTGCTACTCGAAACCTCCTGGGAGGCATTCGAACGCGCCGGAATCGACCCGAACACCCTGCGCGGCAGCGCCACCGGCGTCTGGGCCGGAATGATGTACCACGACTACCCCAACAACTCGGCGACCGGTTCGGTCGCCTCGGGCCGGGTCTCCTACACCTTCGGGCTGGAGGGACCGTCGATCACCGTCGACACTGCCTGCTCGTCCTCGCTGGTAGCCATGCATCTGGCGGCGCAGTCGCTGCGCTCGGGGGAATGCGAGCTCGCGCTGGCCGGTGGCGTGACGGTGATGGCCAGCCCCGAGACCTTCGTGGAGTTCTCCAGGCAGCGGGGGCTGTCGCCGGATGGCCGCAGCCGATCCTTTGCCGACTCCGCCGACGGTGTCGCGTGGTCCGAGGGTGTCGGTGTGCTGGTGCTGGAACGGCTGTCCGCCGCTCGGCGCAACGGCCACAGCGTCCTGGCCGTGGTCTCGGGCTCGGCGGTGAACCAGGACGGGGCCTCCAACGGCCTGACCGCACCCAATGGTCCGTCGCAACGCCGGGTGATCCGCCAGGCGCTGGCCAACGCCGGTGTGGCGCCGGAGGAGGTGGACGTGGTCGAAGGCCACGGCACCGGCACGGTGCTGGGCGATCCGATCGAGGCCGAAGCCATCATCGCCACCTACGGCCATGATCGCGCGGCGGAGCAGCCGCTGTGGCTCGGTTCGTTGAAATCGAATCTCGGGCACTCGCAGGCCGCGGCGGGCGTGGGCGGCGTGATCAAGATGATCATGGCGATGCGGCACGAAACACTGCCGCGCACACTGCATGTCGATCAGCCCTCGACGAAGGTCGACTGGTCCGCGGGCGAGGTGCGGCTGCTCACCGAACAGCGGCCCTGGCCCACCACCGATCACCCACGCCGCGCGGGGATTTCGTCGTTCGGCATCAGCGGGACCAACGCGCACATCATCCTCGAACAGCCACCGCGGGAGCGCGGCGTCGCCGCCCGCACGCCGGGCGCCGACATCGCGCCGTGGGCGCTCTCGGCGCACAGCGCCGCCGCGCTCACCGCTCAGGCCGCGCGCCTGTCCGCGGCGGTGGCGGACCTCGAACCGGTCGATGTGGGCCATTCGCTGGCCGCCCGAAGCGTTTTCGAGCATCGCGCGGTGATCATCGGCGACGACCCGCGCGTCGGCGTGCGCGCGCTGGCCGCCGGTGCGGCGGTCCCGGGCGTGCTCTCGGGGCGCGCGATACCGGGTGCGACGGGCTTCGTCTTCTCCGGTCAGGGCTCGCAATGGGCCGACATGGCGACGGAACTGCGCGTATCCCCGGTGTTCGCCGAGGTATTCGACGGGATTGTCGCGGAGCTGGACGGTCTGCTCAGCGAATCCGGCTCGTTGCTCGACGCGCTGGGATCCCCCGAGGCGATCGACCGGACGGTGTTCACCCAGGCCGGCCTGTTCGCCTTCGAGGTCGCGCTGTATCGGATGCTCGAATCCTGGGGCGTGCGACCAGATTTCGTGGCAGGCCACTCCATCGGCGAGGTCGCCGCCGCGCATATCGCCGGTGTGCTGTCCCTGTCGGATGCGTGCGTGCTCGTCGCCGCCCGCGGCCGCCTGATGCAGGCGCTGCCCGCCGAGGGGGCGATGCTCGCCGTCGGGGCCACCGAGTCCGAGGTGCTGGCGCTGCTGGGCCCGGATGTCTCGATCGCCGCGGTCAACAGCCCCGATTCGGTGGTGGTCTCGGGCGCGAGCGCGGGTATCGACGCACTGGCGCACCACTGCGCCGAGAATGGCTGGCGGACCAACCGTTTGCGTGTTTCGCACGCGTTCCATTCGGCCCTGATGGATCCGATGCTGGCGGAGTTCGAGGCCGCCATCGCCGGTGTGCGGTTCGAGATGCCGTCGATTCCGCTGGTATCGACGGTATCCGGCGCCCGCGTGACCGACGAGATGTCGGACCCCGGCTACTGGGTCCGGCAGGTACGCGAACCGGTGCGGTTCGCCGACGCGGTGACCACGATGGTGGGCGCGGGCGTCACGCGGGTCCTCGAGATCGGGCCCGACGCCGTCCTGACGCCGATGGTCGCTCGTACCGTCGACGTGCTTCCCGACACCGACCCGGTGCTGGCCCTGGCCGTGGCCCGGCGCGACGACGCCACCACGGCCACGGCGCTCACGGCGGTGGCGAAGCTGTTCGTCGCCGGGGCCGCGGTGGACTGGGCCCGGTTCTATTCGGCCGCGGGGGCGCAGCGGGTCCATCTACCCACCTACGCCTTCCAGCACGAGCGCTACTGGCTCGACGCGAAGACCCATCTGTCGACCACGTGGCTGGCGGGGCTCGCCGGCGGCGCGGACGCCGCCGGTCTGGCCCCCGCCGAGCACCCGCTGCTGGGCGCCGTGGTGCCGCAGCCCGATACCGGCGGAGTGAGCTTCACCGGCCGGTGGTCGATCGACTCGATCGACTGGCTCGCCGATCACAGCGTGCTGGGCACCGTCCTGCTGCCGGGTACCGGATTCGTCGAATTGGCTTTGCATGCCGGCAATTCGGTCGGTTGCGGTGTGGTCGAGGAGCTGATCCTGCACGCGCCCCTGCCGTTGCCCGCCCAGGGCAGCGTCGATGTGCAGGTCGTCGTCGGCGCCGCCGACGGCACCGGCCGACGGCGCGTGAGCATTCACTCCCGGCCGCTCGAACAAGCCGAGTGGACCAAGCACGCGGAGGGTGCGGTCGTCGCCGCGGACGGCCGCGCCGACTTCGATTTCGTCAGCTGGCCGCCGGCGGGCGCCGAATCGATGGCGGTCGCCGACGCTTACGACGAACTGCTGGATCTCGGATACGGGTACGGCCCGTACTTCCAAGGGCTCCAGGCGATGTGGCGGCGCGGCGCGGAGTTGTTCGCCGAGGTCGCACTGCCCGATCCGGCGGCCGCGCAGGGATACGGCCTGCACCCGGCCCTGTTCGACGCCGCCATGCACGCGTTCATCGTGCACAGCATCCGAGGTGGGCGCGAGGGCGGTCCAGCGCTGCCGTTCAGCTGGAACCGGGTGGCGCTGCACGCCGCCGGGGCGGCGGCGGTGCGGGTGCGGATCGCCGGTGCGGGTGAACGTTTCTCGCTCCAGATCGCCGATACCGCAGGCGATCCCGTGCTCTCGGTCGAGAGCCTGGTCTCTCGTCCGGTGTCGGCGGAACAGCTGGGCGCCGGGCGAATGCCGGACGCACTGTTCGGGATCGAGTGGCAGCCCGCGCCCCCGCCCGCTGCCCCGGTCGATCCTGCCCGGGTGGTGCTCCTCGGTGACGCGGACGGAACCGAGCTTTCGACGGTGCACGCGGATCTCGGTGCCTTGGTCGCCGCGCTCGATGCCACCGGCGACGCTCCCGAAGTCGTCGTTTTCACCTGCCCCCGCGACGACAGCGCGGTGCCGCTGGCAGCGCGGGCGATAACCGTCGGCGTGCTCGGCCTGCTGCAAGCCTGGCTGACGGAACCGCGACTCGGCGATACCCGTCTCGTGGTGGTCACCGAACACGCTGTGTCGGTCCATGATTCGGCGATCGATCCGGCGCAGTCGCCGGTGTGGGGCCTGGTCCGCGCCGCTCAAGCGGAGAACCCGGACCGTTTCCAGCTGCTCGACGTCGAGACCACCGGTGATTCCGGTGCGCTCGTACGGGCGGTCGCTGCCCTCGGGACCGAACCGGAAGCCGCGATGCGCGACTCCCTCGTGCGCGTGCCGCGTCTGGTCGGCGGGCTCGGCGGCACTTCCGCACCGCCGGACGACGTGCCGCCGAGGCCGGGAACCGTGTTGGTCACCGGCGGCACCGGCGGTCTGGGCGCGGTGATCGCCCGGCATCTGCTCCTCGAATACGGTGTGCCGCACCTGGTGCTGACCTCCCGCCGTGGTCTCGACGCGCCGGGCGCCCTCGCGCTGCGCGACGAATTGGCCGGGCTCGGCGCGGAAGTCACCGTCGCGGCCTGCGACGTGTCCGACCGCGCCGCGCTCGCGACACTGCTCGCGGATCTGCCGGAGCTCACCGGTGTCGTGCACGCGGCGGGCGCCGCGGACAACGCGGTGCTCGCATCGATGACCGCACAGCGGATCGATGACGTGTTCCGCCCCAAGGTCGACGCGGCCTGGCATCTGCACGAGCTGACCCGCGACCGGCCGCTGTCGATGTTCGTCCTGGTGGCCTCGGCCGGCGGGCTGGTGCTGGCGGCGGGACAGGCCAACTACGCGGCCGCCAACGTCTTCCTGGACGGGCTCGCGGCGCATCGGCGCGGCCTCGGATTGCCCGCTACCGCCATCGATTACGGCATGTGGGAACGATCCAGCGGTCTCGGCACCGCGCTGACCGGCGAGGATTTCGACCGGCTGCGCCGCCAGGGCTTCCCGCCGCTGTCCGAGGCCGACGGTCTCGCGCTGTTCGACGGTGCGATCGTCTCGGGCGAGTCCCAGGTGGTCGCGCTGCGCGTCGATCGGGCGATCCTGCGCAAGCGGGGCGAGCAGCTGCCCGCCCTGGTGCGCGAACTGGTGCCCGCGCCCGTCAAGCGCGCGAGCCGACCGGATTCGGCGCTCGCGCTCGATCTGGCGGGTCTGCCGGAGGCCGACCGGGACAGCGCGGTGCTGGATCTGGTGCGGTCGGTCGCGGCCGAGGTGCTCGGTCACGCCTCGCCGGAGGCGATCGAACCCGGACAGGCCTTCCAGCAGCTCGGCTTCGATTCGCTGAGCGCGGTCGAGTTCCGCAACAAGCTCAATACCGCGACCGGACTGCGTCTTCCGGCCACGACCGTCTTCGATTTCCCCAACCCGCGGGCGGTCGCCGAGTTCATCGGGTCGCAGCTGGCGGGCAGTGCGCCGGTCGAGCAGCAGGCGGTGCGGCGGGTCCGGGCCGACGACGAGCCGATCGCGGTGGTCGCGATGGCCTGCCGGTACCCGGGTGGCGTCACCTCGCCGGAGGACCTGTGGGAGCTCGTGGTCGAGGGCCGCGACACCAACGGTGAGATGCCCACCGATCGCGGCTGGGACCTCGACGGCATTTACGACCCGGAACCCGGCACGCCGGGCAAGACCTACACCCGCCGAGGCAGCTTCCTGTATTCGGCCGCCGACTTCGACGCGGACTTCTTCGGCATCAGCCCGAACGAGGCCACCGTGATGGACCCGCAGCAGCGATTGCTGCTCGAGGTCTCCTGGGAGGCGCTGGAGCGGGCCGGAATGGACCCGGAAGCGTTGCGCGGCAGCTCGACCGGTGTCTTCACCGGCCTGATGTATCACGACTACGCCCAGGGCAGCGGCAGTGGCAGCGGCGCGGCGGGCAGTCTGGTGTCGGGCCGGGTGTCCTATGTGTTCGGCTTGGAGGGGCCGTCGGTCAGCGTCGACACGGCGTGCTCGTCCTCGCTGGTGGCCCTGCACCTGGCCGGGCAGTCGCTGCGGTCGGGCGAATGCGACCTGGCGCTCGCGGGCGGCGTCGCGGTCATGGCGACGCCGGATATGTTCCTCGAGTTCGGGCGGCAGCGCGGCCTGTCGCCGGACGGGCGCTGCCGCTCGTTCTCCGACGAGGCCGACGGTGTCGGCTGGTCCGAGGGCGCGGGCATGCTCGTCCTGGAACGTTTGTCGGACGCGCGGCGCAACGGGCACGAGGTGCTGGCGGTGCTGGCCGGTTCGGCGGTGAACCAGGACGGCGCGTCGAACGGTCTGACCGCACCGAACGGCCCCTCCCAGCAGCGGGTGATCCGCCAGGCCCTGGCCAACGCGGGTCTGGCCCCGTCGGCCGTCGACGCCGTCGAGGCGCACGGCACCGGCACCACGCTCGGTGATCCCATCGAAGCCCAGGCGCTGCTCGCCACGTACGGGCAGCACCGGGACGCGGACCAGCCGCTGTGGCTGGGTTCGCTGAAGTCGAATATCGGGCACACCCAGGCCGCGGCGGGCGTGGGCGGCGTGATCAAGATGGTCATGGCCATGCGCCACGGTGTGCTGCCGCGCACCCTGCACGCGGAGCAGCCGAGTTCGAAGGTCGACTGGTCCGACGGTCAGGTGCGGTTGCTGACCGAGCAGGTGGCCTGGCCGCAGGTGGATCGTCCACGGCGCGCGGCGGTTTCGTCGTTCGGGATCAGCGGTACGAACGCACATGTCGTGCTCGAACAGGCCCCGGTCGCAGCGGCGGCGACGGTTCCGCCGAGCACTCCCCCCGGCGGCCTGGTGCCGTGGGTGCTGTCGGCCCGCACTGCCGACGCGCTGCGAGCGCAGGCCGAACGCCTGGAACAGGCCGGTGCCGTTCATGATTCGATCGATCTCGGATTCTCGCTGGCGGCGACACGAACGGTGCTGGGTCAGCGGGCGGTCGTCGTCGCGGCGGACAGCGGCGAACTGCGTACCGGCCTCCGGGCTCTGGCTCGCGCGCAGGCCGCACCGCAGGTGGTCACCGGGCGTGCGGTTTCCGGTGGCACCGGATTCGTGTTCTCCGGTCAGGGCGCGCAGTGGGCGGGCATGGCCCATGGTCTGCGGACGTACCCGGTATTCGCCGAGCATTTCGACGCGATCGTGGCGGAGCTGGGTTCGCAGTTGGCGCAACCACTTTCGCTCGAGGACGCGCTGACCGACCCGGCGGCGGTCGACGCGACCGTCTTCGCCCAGGCCGGTCTGTTCGCCTTCGAGGTGGCGCTGTTCCGCCTCCTCGAATCCTGGGGGCTGCGTCCGGATGTGGTGGCGGGGCACTCGATCGGTGAGATCGGGGCGGCCCATGTCGCCGGTGTACTCACGCTGAGCGATGCCTGCGCACTGGTCGCGGCCCGCGGCCGGTTGATGCAGGCGCTGCCGTCCGGTGGCGCGATGGTCGCCGTCGGAGCGCCGGAAGCCGAGGTGCTGCCGCTGCTTTCGGGTGCGACGGCGATCGCCGCGGTCAACGGACCGGCCTCGGTGGTGCTCGCCGGGGCCGAGCACGATATCGCCGAGGTACTGGATCGCTGCGTCGCGAACGGCTGGCGGACGCATCGGCTGCGGGTATCGCATGCCTTCCATTCGATGCTGATGGATCCGATGCTCGCCGAATTCGGTTCTGTGGTCGAAGGATTGAGCTTCACGCAGCCCCGGCTGACGCTGGTGTCCACGGTGACCGGCACGCGCGTCACCGACGAGATGACCGATCCGGGCTACTGGATCCGGCAGGTGCGCGACACCGTCCGCTTCGCGGATGCCGTCGCCACCATGGCGGCTCTGGGCACCACCCGCCTCGCCGAGGTCGGCCCCGACGCCGTGCTGTTCCCGATGCTCGAGCAGATTCTCGACGGCCGGGACGTGACCGCGGTCGCGCTCGCCCGCCGCGAGCAGGCCGACGCCGCCACCGTGCTGACCGGCGTGGCGCGGCTGTTCGTCGCCGGAGCCGAAGTCGACTGGGCCGCGTACTACGCGGGCACCGGTGCGCATCGAATCGACCTGCCCACCTATGCCTTCCAGCGCAAGCGCTTCTGGGCCGAGGGCCGGATCGCCGGTGGCGGCGGTGCGGCGGCTTTGGGACTCGGCGACAGCGGCCACCCGCTGGTCTCCGCCGTGATCTCCCAACCGGAAGACGGGGCGGTCACCTTGGCCGGGCTGCTCTCGGTGCAGGCCCAGCCCTGGCTTGCCGAGCATCGGGTACTGGGCAAGGTGCTGTTCCCCGGCACCGGTCTGGTCGAACTCGCGCTGCACGCCGGAGCGCTGGTCGGCCTGCCGACCCTGGCGGAACTGGTGCTGCGAGCACCGCTGGTGCTACCGGAGAACGGCGGCGTCGCGGTGCGGGTGCGAACCGGAGCCGAGGACGAGACCGGGCGGCGCGCGGTGCGGATATTCGCCTGCCCCGCCGCCGAGGTCGATGCCGCGGCTGACTGGACATTGCATGCCGAAGGCAGCCTCGCCCCGGAAAGCGCACGCGCCGCCGACCTCACCGCCTGGCCACCACCCGGCGCCCACGCGCTCGAGATCGACGGTCTGTACGACGAATTGCTCGCCGCCGGATACGCCTACGGCCCCCGCTTCCAAGGTCTGCGGGCCGCCTGGCAACACGGGGAGCAGGTGTTCGCCGAGGTCGCGTTGCCACAGGCGCAGGACGCCACCGGCTTCGGGCTGCATCCGGCACTGCTCGACGCCGCCATGCACGCGCTGCACCCGGCCGGTTTCCTGGCCACGACCGAGGACGGCGTCGCGTTGCCGTTCGAATGGTCCGGGGTCACCGTGCACGCGGCCGGGGCCGACACTCTGCGCGTCCGGCTGACTCGCGTCGGTGAGCACACCGTCACGGTCGACCTGGCGGATTCGGCCGGTGCCCCGGTCGCTTCCGTGCGGACGCTGGCGTCCCGGCCGATCGATCCGGCGCATCTGCTGGCAGGCTCGTCGGTGCTCGACAATGCCCTGTTCGATGTCGAGTGGACGCCGATCATGGTGCCGGACACCGCGATCGAGGCGGTGACGTGGCCGGAGGTCGGCACCGAGGTACCGGCGGTCGTGCTGTACGACGGTCCGGCGGGCAGTGATCCCGACACCGTGCGGGCAGCGACCCATGCCGCGCTCGCGGTGCTGCAGTCCTGGATCACCGAGGCGCGATTCGACAACTCGCTGCTGGTGGTGCGCACCACCGGCGCGGTGTCGGTGACCGGCGAGGACGCACCGAATCTGGCCGGTGCCGCGGTGCGCGGTCTGGTGCGGTCGGCGCAGGCGGAGCATCCGGGTCGGATCGTCCTGGTGGACGCCGATTCTCGGATCGAGGATCTGCTCGGCGGAATCGCGGCCGCGGCCGAACCGCAGCTCGCGGTGCGCGCCGGGCGGCTGTACCGCGCGCGTCTGGCCCGGGTGACGACCACCGCGGCGAGCATCGAATTCGGACCGGACGAGACGGTCCTGATCACCGGTGCGAGCGGCTACCTGGGCGGCTTGTTCGCCCGGCACCTGGTCACGCGCGGCGTCCGGCACCTGCTGCTGGTGAGCAGGCGTGGCGCCGACGCGCCCGGTGCGGCCGAATTGCGGACGGACCTGGGCGAACTCGGCGCTTCGGTCGACTTCGCGGCCTGCGATGTCACCGATCGGGCCGCGCTCGCACAGGTAGTGGCCGCCGTGCCCGCCGACCGTCCGCTGCGCGGTGTCTTCCACACCGCGGGCGTGCTCGACGACGGGGCGATCGGCTCGCTCACCCCGGATCGGATGGACGCGGTACTGCGCCCCAAGGTCGATGCCGCGCTGCACCTGCACGCGCTGACCGCCGACCTGGATCTGACGGCGTTCGTCCTGTTCAGTTCGGTGGCGGGTGCGTTCGGCGGACCTGGTCAGGGCAATTACGCGGCAGCCAACTCCTGCCTGGACGCGCTTGCGGTGCACCGTCGAGCGACCGGTCACGCGGGGCAGTCGCTGGCCTGGGGCGCGTGGGAGTCCTCCGGCGGCATGACCGCCGAACTCGGCGCGGCGGACCGCGAGCGCATGTCGCGTGCGGGCCTGCTGCCGCTGTCGCAGGACCAGGGTGTGGCGTTGTTCGACGCCGTGGCGGGTACCGAGGTCGCCGCACCGGTGCTCGCCCAGCTGGATCCGCGCCGGATCGGCACGGGCCCGGCGGCCACCCTGGTCGAGGCGCTGGTACCGGCTCGTCGTGCCGCACCCGTCGATTCCGGTGCCGAACTGCGCCGGCGCTTGGCCGACACTCCGGAGATCGAACGATCCTCGGTACTGGTCGAAGTGGTTCGCGCGCAGGCCGCTGCCGTGCTGGGACACGCCGATGCCTCCGCCATCGCGACCGACCGGGCGTTCAACGAACTGGGATTCGACTCGATCACCGCGATCGAATTCCGCAACGGGCTCATGGCGGCCACGGGGCTGCGGCTCCCGGCGACCCTCATCTTCGACTATCCGAGCCCGCAGGCGCTGGCCGGTCATCTGATGGGCGAACTCGTCGTGGCACCCGAACCGGACCGATCGGCGGAGCTGTCCGACACCGATATTCGCGATGCCCTGCAAGGGATTTCGCCGGCCCGCCTGCGGGATTCGGGTCTGCTGACCGCCCTGCTGGCGCTGCGGGACGATCCCGCGGCGGATCAGCCCGGCGAGATCGAGGAATCGATCGACGCGCTGGATCTCGACGACTTGATCAACTTGGCTTACAACTCCGAGGACTGAGCGATATGACGAACTCCGAAAGCACCGCAAAACTCGCCGATGCGCTACGGGCCTCGCTGAAGGAAACCGATCGGCTGCGTGCGCGCAATCGCAAGCTCGACGCCGCGCTGCGTGAGCCGATCGCGATCGTGGGTATGGCCTGCCGCTACCCCGGCGGCGTCGAATCACCCGAAGACCTCTGGCAACTCGTCGCCGACGGCATCGACGCCACCACCGAATTCCCCACCAACCGCGGCTGGGACATTGACCGCATCTACGACCCGACGGGTGAACTCCCGAACCGCTCGCACACGAAATCCGGCGGATTCCTGCACACCGCAGGCGATTTCGACCCAGCCTTCTTCGGCATCAGCCCGAACGAAGCCACCACCATGGACCCACAACAATTCCTGCTACTCGAAACCTCCTGGGAGGCACTCGAACGCGCCGGAATCGACCCGAACACCCTGCGCGGCAGCGCCACCGGTGTGTGGGCCGGAATGATGTACCACGACTACCCGGCCAATGCGAACGCGGGATCGCTTGCCTCCGGCCGGGTTTCCTACACCTTCGGGCTGGAGGGCCCCTCGGTCACCGTCGACACCGCGTGTTCGTCCTCGCTGGTGGCCATGCATTCCGCCGCCGCCGCACTGCGTTCGGGTGAATGCGATCTCGCGCTGGCCGGCGGCGTCACCGTCATGGCGGGCCCGGATACGCTGGTGGAGTTCAGCCGCCAGCGCGGCCTGGCCATCGACGGACGCTGCAAGTCCTTCGCCGACGGCGCCGACGGTGTCGGCTGGGCCGAAGGCGCCGGTGTGCTGGTGCTGGAGCGCCTGTCCGACGCGCAGCGCAACGGCCGCCGCATTCTCGCCGTGATCGCCGGTTCGGCGGTGAACTCCGATGGAGCCTCCAACGGCCTGACCGCGCCCAACGGTCCGTCGCAGCGGCGGGTCATCGAGCAGGCGCTGAGCAATGCCGGAATCACCGCCGCCGATGTCGACGCGGTCGAAGGACACGGCACCGGAACGACTCTGGGCGATCCGATCGAAGCGCAGGCGCTGCTGGGCACCTACGGCCGCGATCGCGCACCCGAACAGCCGCTGTGGCTGGGATCGCTGAAATCGAATATCGGACACTCCCAGGCCGCGGCGGGCGTCGGTGGCGTGATCAAGATGGTCATGGCCATGCGGCACGGGATGCTGCCGTGCACTCTGCACGTCGACCAGCCCTCGACCAAGGTCGACTGGTCCGCGGGCGAGGTCCGGCTGCTGACCGAAGCGCGGCCGTGGCCCGCGGGCGATCGCCCGCGCCGGGCGGGCGTGTCGTCGTTCGGCATCAGCGGCACCAACGCCCACGTCATCCTCGAGCAAGCACCCGCCGCCGAGGCCGCCCCCACCCCGGCCGAGCCGGTCGTGGGGATCACGCCGTGGGTCCTGTCCGCGGCCGGCACCCGCGCGCTCGGCGACCAGGCCGTGCGCTTGCTCGCGCGGCACCGGGACAACGACCTCGCGCCAGAGGATGTCGGGTACTCCCTGGCCGCCACCCGCACCACCCTCGACTATCGAGCGGTGGTGCTGGGTGCGGACCGTGACGAACTGCTCTCGGGCGTCGAGGCATTGGGGCGTGGCGACTCGAACCCCGGTGTGGTGTCCGGCCGTGCGCTGTCGGGCTCGACGGGCTTCGTCTTCTCGGGTCAGGGTGCGCAGTGGGGGGGCATGGCACAGCAGCTGCGGTTGTACCCGGTCTTCGCCACCGCGTTCGACGCGGCTGTCGCGGAACTGAACCCGCTACTCGGCCAATCTGTTTCGCTCACCGACGCCCTGTCCGCGCCGGACCTGATCGATCGGACGGTCTTCGCGCAAGCCGGATTGTTCGCCTTCGAGGTGGCCCTGTATCGCCTGCTCGAAACCTGGGGCCTGCGCCCCAATCTCGTCGCGGGCCACTCGATCGGTGAGATCGCCGCCGCGCACATCGCGGGCGTGCTCTCGCTCGCCGACGCGTGCACCCTGGTGGCCGCGCGCGGCCGGTTGATGCAGGCACTGCCCGCCGGTGGCGCGATGCTCGCCGTGGGCGCGCCGGAATCCGAGATCACACCGCTGCTCACCGCGGACGTGTCGATCGCGGCCGTGAACAGCCCGTCCTCGGTGGTGGTCGCGGGTGTCGACACCGCCGTCGACGCGGTCGCGCTGGTATGCGCCGAAAAAGGTTGGCGGACCAGCCGTTTGCGGGTATCGCACGCATTCCATTCGGCCCTGATGGAGCCGATGCTGACGGAGTTCGCGACGGTGGTGCAGCGCTTGAGCTTCGCCCGGCCGACCCTCCCGCTGGTGTCGACCGTGACCGGGGCCCGGGTGACCGACGAGATGTCGGACCCGGCCTACTGGGTGCGCCAGGTCCGCGCCACGGTGCGTTTCGCCGATGCCGTGGCCACCATGGCGGACGCGGGTGTGGTGCGTTTCGCCGAGATCGGGCCGGACGCGGTCCTCACGCCGATGGTGGCCGCGACCGTGGACGACGTGACAGCGGTCGCGCTGGCACGTCGCGATGACGCGACGACCGCCACCGTGACCGCCACCGTCGCGCGACTGTTCGTGGCCGGTACCGAAGTAGACTGGGCCGCTTTCTTTTCCGGTGCGCGGCCGATCGATCTGCCCACCTACGCGTTCCAGCGCGAACGGTTCTGGCTCGACGCCAGGCAGCACCTGTCGACGACCTGGCTCGGCACCGAGTCCACCGGCGTCGCGGGCCTGGATCCGATCGCGCACCCCCTGCTGGGCGCGGTTGTCCCGCAGCCCGATTCGGGCGGGGTGAGCTTCGTCGGCCACTGGTCGGTGGACTCGATCGGCTGGCTGGCCGAGCACAGCGTGCTCGGCACCGTGTTGCTGCCGGGTACCGGTTTCGTCGAATTGGCCACCCACGTCGGCGAATCGCTCGGCTACCCCGTGCTGGAGGAGCTGATCCTGCACGCGCCGTTGACGCTGCCGACCCGCGACGGTGTGGCGGTGCAGGTCGTGGTCGGCGGCGCGAACGATTCCGGCCGCAGGCGCGTGACGATCCACTCACGCCAGCCCGACGCCATCACTTGGACCTTGCACGCGGAGGGCGACCTCAGCGCCGAGGAGGTGCGGCCCGAATTCGAGCTCACCGCCTGGCCGCCGGCCGGCGCGGAGCCGATCGAGGTCGCCGACGCGTACGGCGAGATGCTGAACGCCGGGTACGGCTACGGCCCGAATTTCCAAGGTCTGCGGGCGATGTGGCGGCGCGGCGACGAGCTGTTCGCCGAGGTGGCCCTGCCGGATTCGGAGTCGGCCGCGGCGTACGGCCTGCACCCCGCCCTGCTCGATGCGGCCATGCACGCGTTCATCGTGCACAGCATTCGCGACAACGGTCTGGATGCGCCCTCGCTTCCGTTCAGCTGGAACCGCGTCGCACTGCACGCGACCGGATCCAGCGCTGTGCGCGTCCGTATCCAGATGCGAGACAGTGGTTTCCAGCTTCAGCTGGCCGACAGCACCGGCCGGCCGGTGCTGTCGGTCGATGCGCTGAACACCCGCCCGATATCCGTGGACCGGCTGCGTGCGGGCCGCGTGGCCGATGCCTTGTTCACCGTGCAGTGGACCGCGGCGGCCACCGGCGGCGCGGTCGCCCCCGCACGCGCCGCGATCCTGGGTGCGCCGGGTACGGCGACGGTACCCGGCTACCCGGACCTCGCGACGCTGGCCGAAGCCCCCGAACTCCCCGAGCTTGTCCTGCTCGAGTGCACCGCGGCCGACGACACGTCCCCGCAGGCCGCACGCGCGGCCCTGCACAGCCTGCTCGCCACGGTGCAGGAGTGGCTGCGTGACAACCGATTCGCCGAATCCCGCCTGGTGGTCCTGACCAAGGGCGCGGTGCGTACCGGCGACGCCGATCCGCTGCGCCCGGCACTGGCCCCGATCTGGGGTCTGGTGCGCGCCGCGCAGGCCGAACAGCCGCACCGGCTGCAACTGCTGGACCTCGACGACGCGGCCGCCGCCGATCCGGCCGCGGTCGCCACCGCCGCCACGGCCCTCGCGACCGAACCGGAAGGCGCGTTGCGCGGCGCGAACCTGTTGGTGCCGCGCCTGATTCAGCATCGGTCCGGCGAAACCGGCCCGAACGCGGCGCTGCGTACGGGCACCGTACTGGTCACCGGCGGAACCGGCGGTCTGGGTGCGCTGCTCGCCCGGCACCTGGTCACCGAGCACGGTGTGCGGCGGCTGGTGCTGACCTCACGCCGCGGAGCGCAGGCGCCCGGCGCGGCGGAACTGCGCGCCGAACTGACCGAACTCGGCGCACAGGTGACGATCACCGCCTGCGATGTCTCCGATCGCGCCGCCCTGGAATCCGTGCTCGCCGGGATCGATTCCGACCACCCGCTGACCGGCGTCGTGCACGCGGCGGGCGTCGCCGACAACGGCCTGATCGCGGCGATGACCGACGAGCGCATCGACGCCGTGTTCGCGCCGAAGGCCGACGCGGCCTGGCATCTGCACGAACTCACCCGGGACCTGTCGCTGTTCGTGCTCGTGTCCTCCGCCGGCGGGCTGGTGCTGGCCGCCGGGCAGGCCAACTACGCGGCGGCCAACGTCTACCTCGACGCGCTCGCCACCTACCGCCGGGCGGCGGGAGCGGCGGCCACATCGATCGACTACGGCCTGTGGGAACGCGCCAGCGGGTTAGGTACGGAACTGTCCGCCGAGCACTTCGAACAGATACGGCGACAAGGCTTTCCGGCGCTGTCCGAATCCGACGGACTCGCCCTGTTCGACGCCGCGGTGGCGTCCGAGGCCGCGCAGCTGGTCGCCTTGCGGGTCGACCCGGCCGTGCTGCGGACCCGCGCCGACCAGGCACCGGCCCTGGTCCGCGAACTGGTACCGGCCACGGCCCCCCGGGCGGCGGCAGCTCCGCTGCTGGAACTGGCCGGTTCGTCGGCCGCCGATCGGACCGAAGAACTGCTGAAACTGGTCACCACGACCGCGGCGGCCGTCCTCGGCCACCAGTCCGCCAGCGCCATCGACCCGCACCAGCCGTTCCAGAAACTCGGGTTCGACTCCCTGACCGCGGTCGAGCTCCGCAACAAGCTCAATGCCGCGACCGGACTGCGACTACCCGCCACCCTGGTGTTCGACCATCCGAATCCGCTGGCCGTCGCCGAACTCATCGACGGGCAGCTCTCCGGCGCGCCCCGGTCACGCGGCACCGCCGCCGTCAGCCAGGTCGGCGCAACCGACGACCCGATCGCGGTGGTCGCGATGAGCTGCCGCTACCCCGGCGGAGTCAGCACGCCGGAGGAGCTGTGGAATCTGGTCGCCGCCGGCGTGGACACCAACGGCGACATGCCGAGCGACCGCGGCTGGGATATCGACGCCCTCTACGACCCGGAGCCGGGTAAAGCAGGCCGGACCTACACCCGGCGCGGCAGCTTCCTGTACGACGCCGCCGATTTCGACGCGGAGTTCTTCGGCATCAGCCCCAACGAGGCCCTCGGGACCGACCCGCAGCAGCGCCTGCTGCTCGAAGTCTCCTGGGAGGCGCTCGAACGGGCGGGTCTCGACGCGGCCGCGCTGCGCGGCAGCGCGACGGGAGTCTTCACCGGCCTGATGTACCACGACTACGCGCGGGCGACCGGGACGGGCAGCAGCTCCGCGGGCAGCCTGGTCTCGGGCCGGCTGTCCTACGTGTTCGGATTCGAGGGGCCCTCGGTCACTGTGGACACGGCGTGTTCATCGTCCTTGGTGGCGATGCATCTCGCCGCCCAATCGCTGCGCTCGGGCGAATGCGACCTGGCGCTCGCGGGCGGTGTCGCGGTCATGGCGACGCCGGATATGTTCCTCGAGTTCGGGCGGCAGCGCGGCCTGTCGCCGGACGGGCGCTGCCGCTCGTTCTCCGACGAGGCCGACGGTGTCGGCTGGTCCGAGGGCGCGGGCATGCTCGTCCTGGAACGTTTGTCGGACGCGCGGCGCAACGGGCACGAGGTGCTGGCGGTGCTGGCCGGTTCGGCGGTGAACCAGGACGGCGCGTCGAACGGTCTGACCGCGCCGAACGGTCCCGCCCAGCAGCGGTTGATCCGCCAGGCCCTGGCCAACGCGGGTATCACCGCCGCCGAGGTCGATGCCGTGGAGGCGCACGGCACCGGCACCACCCTGGGTGATCCGATCGAAGCGCAGGCGCTGGTGGCCACCTACGGACAGGATCGCGCCGAGGACCGGCCGCTGTGGCTCGGGTCCCTGAAATCGAATATCGGACACTCCCAGGCCGCGGCGGGCGTGGGCGGCGTGATCAAGATGGTCATGGCCATGCGCCACGGTGTGCTGCCGCGCACCCTGCACGCCGACCAGCCCAGCACGAAGGTCGACTGGTCCGGCGGAAACGTCCGGCTGCTGCATGAGTCGACGCCATGGCCGGCCATGGATCGCCCACGCCGGGCGGCCGTGTCGTCGTTCGGTCTCAGTGGCACGAACGCGCACCTCATCGTCGAGCAGGCTCCGCCCGCCGCGACCGCTCCGGCGGCGCAGGCGTCCAGAACCGACGACGGTCTGTCGCCGTGGATCATCTCGGGACGCAGCGAAGCCGCTCTGTCCGAACAGGCCGCGCGCCTGGCAGCCCGCTTCGATGGCGTGGATACCGGTGCGCACAAGGCGGATCGGTGGGATATCGGATCCGCGCTCACCTCCGGTCGCGCGCTGTTCGATCACCGCGCCGTGATCGTCGGCGCGGATATCACCGATCTGCTCGCGGGCGTGCGCGCGGTGGCCGCGGGCGCCGTCGAATCGGAGACGAGCGCACGCGTCATGACCGGGCACGCGGTACCGGGCAGCACGGCGTTCGTGTTCTCGGGGCAGGGCGCGCAATGGGCCGGTATGGATCAGCAACTGCGCGCGCACCCCGTGTTCGCCGAGACCTTCGACGCTATCGTCGATGAGCTGAATCCGCTGCTGGAACAGCCTATTTCGCTGCGCGAAGGACTCGCGGACCCGGAATCGGCCGATCGAACGGTCTTCGCGCAAGCCGGGCTGTTCGCCTTCGAGGTCGCCCTGTACCGCCTGCTCGAAGCCTGGGGCGTGAAAGCCGATGTGCTGGCGGGCCATTCGATCGGCGAGATCGCCGCCGCGCATGTGGCCGGTGTGATGTCGCTGCCCGATGCCTGCCTGCTGGTCGCGGCACGCGCGCGGCTGATGCAGGCACTGCCCGCGGGCGGGGCGATGGTCGCGGTCGGAGCATCCGAATCGGCCGTAGCCGGGCTGCTGACCGACGGCGTTTCGATCGCGGCGGTCAACAGCGCCACCTCCGTGGTGGTCTCCGGCATCGAGACCGAAGTCGACGCGCTGGCCGAGGTGTTCGACGAGAAGGGCTGGCGTACCAACCGTTTGCGCGTGTCACACGCGTTCCATTCCGCGCTCGTCGAGCCGATGCTCGAGGAGTTCGCCGCCGCGATCGCGAACGTGCGCTTCGCTCGTCCGAGCATTCCGTTGATCTCGACGGTCACCGGCACGCTGGTGCGCGACAAGATGTCGGAGCCGGCCTACTGGGTGCGGCAGGTCCGCACCACGGTGCGGTTCGCCGACGCGGTGACCGCGATGGCCGACGCGGGCGCCGTCCGCATCGCGGAGATCGGCCCGGACGCGGTGCTCACCCCGATGGCGGTCGACACGCTCGACGCGGCCGGTACCGCGGCGACCGCTGTGGGTCTGGCGCGGCGGCATCGCGCGGACACCGCGTCGGTGCTGGCGGGTGTGGCGGGCCTGTTCGTCGCGGGTGCCGCGGTGAATTGGCGGGCGATGTACGCCGGATCGGGTGCGGCGCGAATCGAACTGCCCACCTACGCGTTCCAGCGCCAGCGGTACTGGATGCCCGACGGCGCCACGACCGGCGGCGATATTCGCGCACTCGGTTTGACCGGAACGGGCCACCCCCTGGTCTCCGCGATGGTGTCGCAACCCGATACGGGCGGCATCACCCTGACCGGTCGGTTGTCGGTGCGGACCCAGCCGTGGCTGGCCGAGCACAGCGTCGCGAATACCGTGCTGTTTCCCGGCACCGGCCTGGTCGATCTCGCGCTGGCGGCCGCCGCGCACGCCGACTGCTCGACGCTGGAGGATCTGGTGCTGCACGCGCCGCTGGTGCTGCCGTCGGCCGACGGGGTCCTGGTCCGGGTGCTGGTCGGCCCCGAGGGCGAGACAGCGTCTCGACCGGTGCGGATCTTCTCGCGGATCGACTCCGAGGCCGGTTCGAGTTCGACGTGGACGCTGCACGCCGAAGGGTCCGTGACAGCGGCCGCGGTGGCCACTCCCCCGTATGATCCCGACCTCGACGAATGGCCGCCGGTCGGCGCCGCGGCCATGCCGGTCGATGAGCTGTACGACGAATTGTCCACCGCCGGTTACGGTTACGGACCGACCTTCCAGGGGCTGCGGGGCGCGTGGCAGCGCGGCGAGGAGATCTACGCCGAGATCGCGCTCCAGGATCCCGCGGCCGCGGCCGGATTCGGGCTGCATCCGGCGCTGTTCGACGCGTGCCTGCACGCCCTGCTCGCGGCGGGCGACCAGTCGGCGGGCGGCGCCACCCTCGCGTTGCCCTTCGAATGGTCGGGCGTGACCATCCACGCGGCGGGAGCCAGCGCGCTTCGGGTGCGTCTGACCCGCCTCGGCGACCACTCGGTATCGATGGATCTGGCGGACTCGACCGGCACCGCCGTGGCGACGGTACGCCAGCTCACGTCGCGTCCCGTCGACGCCGCGCGCCTCATCGCGGCCGCCGACCCGATCGACAACGCGATGTTCCGGATCGATTGGGTGTCGATCCCCGGGACCGGCGATCCGGTCGATGCCGTGACGTGGGACGACCTCGGCGACGATATTCCGGCCGTCGTGACCGTCGACGCGCTCTCGGCCGACGACCCGGAGTCGATCCGCGCGGCCACGCACGCGATGCTGGGGGTGCTCCAGGCGTGGGTCACCGATCCGCGAACCACCCAATCGGTGCTGGTGGTAAGGACTTCCGGCGCGGTATCGGTCGCCGGTGAGCCGATCACCGACCTGGCGGGCGCCGCGGTCGGCGGCCTGGTCCGCGCGGTGCAGGCCGAGAGCGAAGGCCGAATCGTGCTGGTGGACACGGATTCCGAGCTCGACGGACTACTCGGCGGCATCGTCGGCGCCGAGGAACCGCAGCTGGCGGTGCGCGAGCGCCAGCTGTACGGCGCACGGCTCGCTCGCATCGCCGCACCGTCCGCTACCGACGCAGTCGAATTCGGACCGGACGAGACGGTCCTGATCACCGGCGCCAGCGGCTATCTCGGTGCTGAGTTCGCCCGCCATCTGACCGCGACCCAGGGCGCGCGCCATCTGCTGCTGGTGAGCCGTAGCGGCGAAAAGGGCTCCGGCGCTGAGCAATTGCGCGAGGAGCTGCGGACGCTCGGCGCCGAGGTGGAGTTCGCCGCGTGCGATGTGGCCGACCGGGCCGCGCTCGGACGCGTCATCGACGCCATCCCCGCCCAGCGTCCGCTCACCGCCGTCATCCACGCCGCCGGTGTGCTCGACGACGCCTCCGTCATCTCGCTCACTCCCGAGCGAATCGACGCGGTGATGCAGCCCAAGGTCGATGCCGCGCTGCATCTGCACGAGTTGACCGCCGAGCTGCCGCTGCGGAGTTTCGTACTGTTCAGCTCGCTCGCGGGCTCGTTCGGCAATGTCGGCCAGGGCAACTACGCCGCAGCCAACGCCTGCCTGGATGCCATTGCCGCGCAACGTAAGTCACGCGAACTACCGGGCCGGTCGCTGGCCTGGGGCCTGTGGGGCGGCAACGGAATGGGCGGCGAACTCGGTGCCCGCGACCTCGATCGAATGGCGCGTTCCGGACTGCGCCCACTGACCCGGGAACAGGGTTTGGCGTTGTACGACGCGGCGGCGCGGACCGAGGTGGCCACGCCGATCCTCGCCCATCTGGATCCGCAACGGATGAGTGGCGGCACCGGAGCGGCCGCGGTGATGGCCTCCGGGCTGCTGCCCGCGCGCCGCACTGCGAAATCTGCGTCGGGCAAGAAGCTGCGCACCCGGCTGGCCACCCTGCCCGAACACGAACGCCTGCCCATGCTGGAAGAGCTCGTGCGCAAGCAGGCCGCCGCCACCCTCGGCTACGCGGATATCGATCTCATCGCGCCCGAAGGGGTGTTCGGCGAAATGGGATTCGACTCGATCACCGCGATCGAATTCCGGAACTCACTGCGTGACGCCACCGGTTTGGGGCTGCCCGGCACCCTGGTCTTCGACTACCCGACGCCCGAAGTGCTCGCGAAACACCTGGGTGAGCGGCTGGCCGACGGCGTCACCGACATCGCGACCGCCGTCCGCGCGGCCACCGTCCGAGATCGCGCGGCCGGTATCGCCGACGACTCGCTGTACGGCATGTTCCGCGCCGCGGTGGGCAAGGAACAGATGGTGACCGCGTTCATGCTGCTGCACATCGCGGCACAGACGCGCGACCAGTTCTACGTCCACGAGGAACTGGACGAACGGCCCGAGGTCACCCGATTGACCGACGGCGCGGCCACACCGCGCATCATCTGCATCGCCCCGCCGATGGCCGCGGGCGGCGTGCGCCAATACGCCAGGCTGGCCACCAAACTGCGGACCGCCCGCGATGTGCTCGGCGTCGCGCCGGTCGGGTCGCGGGCGGGCGAGCCGTTGCCCGCCGACTACGCCGCGGCCACCAAGGCGCTGCACCGGCCCATCCTCGATGCCGCCGGGGGGCAGCCGTTCATCCTGCTCGGGTTCTCCTCGGGCGGGCTGCTGGCCCACAGCGTCGCCGAGCAGCTGGAGGCGCTCGGCGGGCCCGCGCCCGTGGGCGTGGTGCTGGTGGACACCTACCGGGTGGTCGAAGGCGGTGAGTGGCTGCTCAAGCCGATCGCCGAGAACATGGTCACCAACGAGGCGGCGTTCGATCGATTCGACCCCGCCCGATTGACCGCGATGGGCCAGTACATTCAGGTGCTGCGGTCGATCGAGATGAGTCCGCTCAGCGTGCCGACCCTCTATCTGCAGTGCTCGCAGCGGATGCCCGGCGCACCTGAGCAGGTCGAGGATTGGCAGGCCCGGCCGTGGGACGAGAACCAGCGGCTGGTCGAGGTGGACGCCGATCACTTCAGCGTGCTGCACGAGGGCTCGACTCAGGTCGCCGCGGCAATCGATGATTGGCTGGAAGAACTGGCGTGAGGACTCGGCCGGGAGAGCGACTCGCTCTCCCGGCCGAATTATCCGCGCGCTATTTCGCGTGGGTGAGCCGAACCGCCGCACTCCACGGCATCTGCGCCGCACCGAACATCGGCATCCGGTTGACGGGCATCATCGCCAGCGACCACAGCAGCGTGGGCAGGCGGCGGAATCGGGCCGCGGCACGGAACAATCCGACCACCTTGTCCGCATGCCAGCCGGCGTCGGCGAAGAATCGCAGCGGATCGGCCGGGCCGAATTTCCAGGGTGAATTGCTGAGCAGCTTCTCGTTGGCGCGATTGATCCGATTGACCACGGCTTTGTTGTTCACATCCATGATCCACCAGTTGATCTCGGGCCGCGCCAATGCTTCGGCCAATCCGGTGACCTCGGATTCGGTCAGGTAGAACACCAGTCCCTCGGTCAGCACGAGCGCCTTGCTCGCGCCCTCGAGTGCCTTGTCCAGGAATTCCTTGCGCGCCTTCGGATCCGCGAGATCCACTGCGACACGGGTGAGTTCGCAACGGGCGGTCTCCCCCTTCAGCAGACCGTTCTTCTCCGCGATCAAGTCGGGCAGATCGGCCTCGATCCAGCGCAGATCGGCGGGGAGCTCGAGCCGATACGGCCGCGCATCCAGACCGGCGGCCATATTGATGACCAGATCGCAGCCCTCGGCCAGAGTTTCGATGATCAGATCATCGATGACTTTGGTACGGGTAACCAGGTTCCAACCGGCCATTGCCGCCCGCGTTTCATTCGCGAGGATGGCCTTGCCCGTTTCGCCGGCAAGTCGCTCCGCGAGTGTGTCGTGAAAGAGTGCGTCGGGCCGGGCGGATTCGATCGCGCGATGCGCGGCCACCCAGTGAGCGGTGTCCGAAACATTCGAAATGGGTTCAGCGGTTTGAGCCATAGTTGCAGTCTCGCACAGAAACTCGCGAGGGGTAGGCCCCGCGAGTACCCGGCTAGCTCGACAACGTGCGCGTGGTCCGATCGTGAATCAGTTCGGCGACACCGTGCGAATTGGCATCGATGTAGAAGTGGCCGCCCGGAAACGATGTCTGGGTGAAAGTCCCGGTGGTATGCGTCTGCCACCTGCTCAAGTCGGCAAGACTGGTGGCGGGATCACTGTCGCCGGCCAGCGCCACGACGGGACATTCGACAGTCGCGTCCGGTGCGCCTCGATACGTTTCGATCGCACGGTAATCGCTGCGCGTCACCGACAGAATGAGCGACCGGAAGTCCGGATCCGCCAGCAGCGCGGCCGGGGTGCCGCCGAAATCCAGCAGATGCCTGCTCAATTCCTGATCGCTGTACAGGTGCACCGCGTTCGAACCCGGCTGGGCCGGCGCGATACGACCCGAGGCGAACAATGTGGCCGGGGCGGTCGTCTCGTCCCGTTCGAGCAGACGGCAGGTCTCGAATGCCACCGCCGCACCCATGCTGTGCCCGAACAGCGAGTAGCCCGCGGTCCGGGGAACCAGTTCGCGAATTTCCGGCAGCACTCCCGCGACCAGTTCGGCGACACTGCCGAGCAGCGGCTCGTGCCGGCGATCCTGCCGCCCGGGATATTGCACGCCGAAAACCTGGAAACGCGGCCCGAGCGCACGCGCGAGCGGCCCGTAGGAAATAGCCGACCCCCCGGCATGCGGAAAACAGATCAGCGTATGGGCGTCGGGCTCGGAATCGGCCGACAACTTCCGCAACCAGCGGGCGTTTTCCATGAGACCTCTCACAACAGGACGGGAACCGACTGATGGCCATTGGAGACGAAACTGCCCAGTGGACGGAGTTCGGACGGATCCACCGCCAGCCGCATATTCGGGAAACGCTCGAACAGGGCCGGTAGCGCGATCGCCGCCTCCAGCCGGGCCAGCGGCGCGCCGAGGCAATGGTGCGCACCGTGCCCGAACGCGATGTGTTCCTTGTTGGCCCGGTGCACGTCGAAAGCACCGGCGGTGGGACCGTGGACTCCGGGGTCGCGGCTGGCCGCGCCGTAGGAGGCGAGAATCGGTTCGCCCTGGGCGATCCGAACACCGGCGACCTCGATGTCCTCGACCGCGTAGCGCAGCAGCAGATGCGTGATCGGCGCCTGGTAGCGCAGAGTTTCCTCGATCACCTCCGACCAGGGCACCCGGCCGGCGAGCACCTCGGCCCGCTGCTCCGGATTGCTCAGCAGCGCCACGATCGCCTGGTCGAGCAGGTTGACCGTGGTCTCGTGACCGGCGTTGATGACCAGCATCAAGGTGTCGATCAATTCCTTGTGCGACAACCGGTTGGCGTCCTCGTCCTTGGCCGAGATCAGCGCACTGGTGATGTCGTCGCCGGAGTGGCCGCGCCGGTAGAAGATCAGTTGCCCCATCAGCCCGGCCATTTTGACGACATTGGCCTGCGCCTGAGCCGGTGTGAAGGAGGTATCGAAGAACCCGTCGACGCAGGCGTGGATCGAGGCATCCAAATGCTTGGGCACGCCGAGCAATTCACCGATCACCTGAATCGGTACCGGATACGCGTAGGTCGGCCGCAGGTCGACGACTTCGCCGCTGGGCGTGGCCTCCAGTCGTTTCAGCAGGCCGTCGACGATGGCTTCGATCCCCGGGCGCATCAGCGTGGTGCGGCGATTGGTGAACGCCGGCGCCACGAGCTTACGGAGGCGGCGATGCTGCGGACCGTAGGCGGTGAACATATTCGCCGCAGCGACCCACGGATGCAACGGCCACTGCTGGTTGATCTCGCCGTTCTTGTAAGCCGTCCAGTGCTGGCGCGGATCCTTGGACACCCGGGGATCGGCGAGCAGTTCTTTCAGGACCGCAGCGTCGGTGACCGCCCACGCCGACACCCCACCGGGCAACTCCACCAGCGAGACCGGCCCGCCCAGGCGGATCCGCTCGTTCTCCGCGTTGACATCCGCGCCAGTCGGATCCAGCACAATCGCTTCGGTATTCATGGACTATCTCCTGAGCCGACACATCGACTGGTCAGACCTGTTCTCCCGCTGGTCGCCTGCGGCGAGAACGGGACCGTTGTTGCGGTATAGCGAACCTACCACCCACGGTTTGCGATACAGGCATCGAGCGCACTGCGCACGATACGATTAGTGACCCAATCCACAATCGCGCGACTACCCGGATATCACCGCAGGTGATTGGTGAGACTGCCTGATTCCCCGAACAATTCGGCGGTCCAATGCGCGAGCAGCTCGGTGTTGTCCACATCGTCGGGATGGAATCCGCGCCGGTTGTAGCTGTTGATCCGCCGCACCATGTCCCGGGTCAGGAATGGCGAATGTCTCAGTGCGGCAAAGCTGCGCCCCAGCCGCACCGGGTTGTAGGCCGCGCGATCACCCAGCAGCGACTGTGTGATATTGAAGAACGTGCTGATCAGGAAAGCCGTTGTCGCCCAGCGCATCGCCCAGATGCGCCGGCGCTCGGAGCCGCCGACCGCCCGGTACACGTCGAAGGCGACCGCCCGGTGCTCGGACTCCTCGAAGGCGTGCCAGAGCAGCACGTCGCGAACTTCGGTCTCGCCCAGCAGTTTCCGGGCCCGCTCGTCGGTCAGCATGGTTTCCGCGAGTACGGCCGTGTAGTGCTCGAACGCGGCGGTGAAGGCCAGGCAGGTCAAGGGTGAGAACACCCGCTCGTAAACTTTCATCGCCCAGCGGAAACGACGATCCGTGCGTTCGGTGGGATATCCCATCTCTTGCAGGCGCGCGTTCAACTCACGATGTTCGCGACTATGTGTTACTTCCTGTCCTATGAAACCCTGCACCTGGGCTTTGAGTTCGGGTTCGGTAATGCGATCGGCATAATTGCGGACCGACCTGATGAAGAAGTCTTCGCCCTCGGGAAAGATCCCGGACAGGTAGGCGACGGTATGGCTCATCACCAGATCGTTGTCCGCGAAATGCCTGCGCCAGGAGCTGGTCGGATAGCTGAATCGAATTCGCCGCGCTCGCGCCACCGGCCTCTTGTTCATGTGACCGATACTAGTATCGAAATCGCGCGCGCCACCAGTCGAACGGGAGAATTGGGGATTGTGAACTCCCTTGCACAACAACCATTTCGAAGGGTTCGGCACCGCCGTAGGCCAGGGGAATCCGGCGCGCAAATATTCGGCAGTGCGCCGATCGTCCGGGAGAAACGCCTCCGGGCGCGGTTCGGACAGCGTGCCGTCGGTGGCGGTCGCGAAGCTGGTCAGGGTGGTGATCAGCCGCAGTTCACCGTCCGCGGCGCGCAATCGCAGCGGAACCGCGAAGCCGATGTGCTCGGGGCCCGGATCGACCGGCGGCAAATAGGATTCCAGCTCGGCCGATGCGATCAGGGTTGGAGTACATAGCGGCCGCGGGTTCCGCTCTCGGCCATGGCACGGTGGGCGGTGGCGGCCTCGGTCAAGGGCAGGACCGCGTGCACGCGGGTGGGCAGGCGGCCGGATGCGGCGTGGGCCAGGAGTTGTCCCAGGCGCGGGCCGTCGGACCGCACCATCAGTGTGTGCACCGTGATTCCGCGTTCGGCGGCGGGCGTCAGATTCGGGCGGACACCGACGAAGGAGCCGCCGTCGCGAACCGGACTCAAACCCCAGACCTGCTGGGATGTGGTGTCCACGACGGCATCCCAGCCCGGCTCGGCCGCCGTGCGGAAGTCGGCGCCGAGACCGCGCACGAACGCCTCGTCGGTGGCGCGGGCCAGGCCGGTCACCAGCCAGCCGCGGTCGGGAGCCAGCGCGACCACATTCGCGCCGATCGCACCGGCCGCGCCGGTCACCAGCAATCGGCTGCCCGCGGCCGGCGCGTCACCGAGCAGGTCGAGGATCTGCGCCGCGCTCAACCCGCTGAGCGGCAGCGTCGCGGCCGCGACCAGGTCGAGTTCGTCGGGCACCACGGCGAGATCGGCGGCGGGCACGACGAGTTGTTCGGCGTAGGTGCCGAAGTCACGGTCGAAACCGAGCACGACACCGGCCACCCGGGTCCCGGGGGCCAGGTCCACGCCCGGACCCGCGGCCATGACGGTACCGGCGAAGTCCCAGCCCAGGCCGGTGTGCGCGGGCTGGTTGATCATGCCCATCCCATGGAAGAACCCGCCGACGACACCGAGATCGGTGGGGTTGACCGGCGCGGCGGCGACCGCGACCCGGACCTCGCCGGGGCCGGGCTCGGCGACCGGCAGGTCGATGACCTCGATCGAGTCGGGTCCGCTCGGTACCCGGACGACCGCGGCGCGGAAAGTGGTGTGATTCATGTTCGTGCCTCCATCAGTTCGGTTCTGACGGGTTCGACACTGCTCCTGGGGTTTTGGAATGCACTTGGAGCCGATTTGGAGCACCTCTGGCGTCCGCGGACCAGGCAGGTGCGTTCCAGATGTCGGCGACGGCGGCGGCCCGGGCGAAATGGGCGGCGGCCTCGTCCACGCGGCCGAGAAACCGAGCGAGTTCGCCGAGCGTGTGCGCGACCGGGCGCAGGGCCAGCGACATGCTTTCCGCGCCCGCCGGTGGGCCGTCCCGGTGCGGGAGCAGGTCCAGGTAGCTCTGTTCGGCGGCGGCGCGGTCGTTGGAGGTGATTGCCGCCGACGCGCGCAGGCTGGTCAGGAAGGTGAAGAAGAAGTCGTCCCGGATCGCGGCCGGTGCGGTGCGGGCCCGATCCGCCTCACCGCCGCGGCCCGCGGCGTGCAGCGCGAGGACAAGCAGGTCGGCCGCCATCGGACCGAGCGCGGCGTGCAGGGCACGCACCTCATCCAGGTGCTGGCCCAGTGTGCCGTCGTTGATCCAGATCGCCGCCGGCGCGAGGCGCAGAAAGCCGGCGGCATGGGCCGATCCGGCGCGTCCCATGCGTTCGATGGCCTCGCTGTAGCGGCGCTCGGCGTCGGCGAACCGGCCTTCGATGGCCAGCAGTGTCGCCAGCGACATCTCGGCGGCGCCGATCGCTTCCGGCATCCGGTAGGCCCGGGCGAGATCGAGCGCCGCCTCGGTCACGCGGCGCATGGTGCCCGGATCGTTGGCGGCGGCCGCGTTCGCGGCCTGGCTGAGCAGCCCGTTCACGCGATAGACGGGCAGGTCGTGCTCGACGCTGATCGCCACCAGGTCGTCGGAGTACTCCCCCCGCCCGGATTCGCGCGCGAGCACCAGCAGCGCCGCGGCCCGGAGCCGGGGTGCGACGGCGAGTTCGAGTGCTTCCCGGCCCGCCGCCATGACCGTCGGATCGTGCTCGCCCACCAGCTCGTGGGCATAAGCGATCAGCAGGTGGGAGCGGGTCTCGGCGGCAAGATCGGGCCGGGCGAGCAGACGGCGCAGCCGGTCCACGATGGGGTGATCGACCGAGCCGTAAGTTCGGGCTTGCCACGGCGTGGGTGCGGTCCACGCGGTGAACGCGGCGATCATCAGGTCCTCGCGGCCGATCGACTCGGCGTATTCCACGGCTTGTGCGCGGGTGCCCCGAGCCGCGGCGAATGCTCCGGCCCTGACCTGCGCGCGCAGCAGCCTGCCGAGCAGGCCGACCCGCTCGTCCGGGTCGCCGGAGTTGGCGACGGCGTCGCCGAGGAGCGCGGCCGCCACGTCGTGCGCGTAGCGCGCCTCGGCCAGTTCGGCGGCCCGCCCGCAGAATTCGACGGCCTTCGGCGACCCCGCGCGCGCATAGTGGTGCGCCAAGGCCGCGATATCGCCGGAGTCCTCCAGCGCGGCCGCGATCCGGGCGTGCATCCTGGTGATCCGCATCCGGCTGACCTCGGTCAGGAGCGTGTCGCGGACCAGCGCGTGCACGAAACGGACCCGCCCCGGGCCGGGCTCGTCGAGCAGTCCGGCGATGACGCCCGCGTCCAGCGCGTCCAGCACGGCGTCCTCGTCGGCGTCGGCGGCGCGGACGAGCACGTCCACCAGGCTTTCCCGGCCCGCCACCGCCGCCAGCCGCAGGATCGACACCGCGCTGTCGGGCAGCCTGGCGAAGCGGCGCCGCAGCACGTCCCGGACACCCTCGGGCACTTCGGACAGCGCGATCAGCGCGCCCTCGCCATTGAGCAGCCGCGCGGTCTCCCGCACATAGAACGGGTTGCCGCCGGTCCGCTCGGCGATCCCGGCGACGGTCGGGTCGTCGGCCGCGCATTCGGCGCGCACGAGCTCGGCGACGGCGTCGCGATCGAGTCCGGGCAGATCCAGCCGGAGCGGCGCGGTGCGCGCCAAGGACGCGAGAGTCGTTGCGAGGCGGTCACTCTCGTCCGCGCGGTAGGCGGCGACGATCAGGATCGGGGCCCGTGCCTCGACGCCGCCCAGCAGTTCCAGCGTGGCGGCATCGGCCCAGTGCAGGTCGTCCAGCACGACGGCTACCGGACGGTCCGCGGCGATCGCCGACAGCCAGGCCCACACCGCTCGCCGCAACCGGAAGCGGCCGGTCGCCGCGTCCTCGTGCACGGTCGCCGCGTCCGACAGCATCGGCGCCAGGTCCGCGGCGAAGTCGCCCGGTGGAACGCTCTCGGCAATACTTCGCAGTATCTCCACCCAGGCCCAGGCGGGCGGCGCGCTGTCGAGGTCGGGACAGCGACCGGTGGCCACGAGCCAGCCCTGGCGTGTGAGCCGCGCGCCGAACTGCTCGAGCAGCTTCGATTTGCCGAGGCCCGCCTCTCCGGTGACGAGCGCGACGCGCAGTCCCGCATGCGCGGTTTCCTCGGCTGTCGCCAGCAGCGTCGCCATCTCGCTCGCGCGGCCCACGAACGCTGCCGTACCAGGTCTTTCGGCGGGCGGCGGCGCGGCCGCCACCACGCGCGGCGGGTCCGCGCGAAGTACATCCGTGCGCTGTGTGAGGATCGCCTCTTCCAGAGCCACCAGGTCCGGTCCGGGGTCCAGGCCCAGTTCATCGGCGAGGATGGCGCGGGCGCGGCGGAGCGCGGCGAGGGAGTCGGCCTGGCGGCCGCTGCGCCACAGCGCGAGGGCGTGCAGCCGCCACCCTTCTTCGCGCAGCGGATGCTCGCGCGTGAAGTTCTCGGTATCGGGCACCACTGTCGCGGGGTCGCCGAGCCGCAGTCCGGCCGCGATGCGCAGTTCGCGGGCGACCTGTCGCAACTCGTCGAGCCGCGCCGTCTCGGCGGCGACCCACGGCTCGTCGGCGACCTCGGCGAACGCGGGCCCGCGCCACAGCGTCAGCGCCTCGGTCAGCAAGGCACGCGCCACCCGTGGATCGGCCTGGTCGCGGGCCTCCTCGAGCAGCTCTTCGAAACGCCACGCGTCCACCGCTGTTCGCGGCAGCCGCACCGCGTAGCCCGGCGCCGTGCTCACCAGGATGCGAGCCGGTGCCCGGGGCGGGCGGCCGGGTTCGAGCAGGCGGCGCAGGTTGGACACGTACGCCTGCAAGGACGCGAGGGCACGCGACGGCGGTTCGCCCTGCCACAGGTCCTCGATCATCCGGTCGACCGGCACCACCTGCCCACGCGCGGCCAGCAGCAGCGCCAGGACGCCGCGCTGGCGGGGGCCGCCGAGCGGAATGGACTCGCCATCGGCCTCGGCCGAGAACGAACCCAGTACCCGCACGAAGATCATGGCGCGTCACACGGTACGCGCGTGGCCGAATCCCAGCGTTCCAAGTCGATCGCCATTCCTTTCCAAACTACCGGGGGCAGGGTCGAGGCACTCGAGACACCTGAGGGACAGGAACAATGTGCGTCTACACCCAGGACATGAACAGCTCCCACCGCGTCTTCCGGCGCAATTCCCGATCGCTGATCGACCTCGCGGCGGCGGTCGCGCCGGGCGACACGGCCCGCGCCGCGGTGATCGCCGAGCACTTCCGGGACTACCGGGCCGGGCTGCGGAACCACCACGCGGCCGAGGACGAATTGCTGTGGCCGCCACTGTTTTCCCGGGTCGATCCGGGGGCGGATGTCATGCTGCGCATGCGAACTCAGCACGAGCGCGTCGAAGTCGGCCTGCTCGAGTTGGACGCCGCGGTCCCGCGGTGGGAGTCGGCAGCCGGAGCCGACGAACGTGACACCGTCGTGGCGCTGCTCGTCGATCACCGGGCGGTCCTGCTCGAGCATCTCGACGACGAAGAGGCGACGCTGCTCCCCCTCGCGGCCGCGTATCTCACCGAACCGGAATGGGCCGCCCTGCACGGTGCGCAAGATCGTCATGCCACTCCGCCCTTTCATTGAAAACACCTATCGGACAAAGGAATTCATCATGCAATCGATCATCGGAAACTCCCTTGCCGCTGTGGTAGCCCTCGCCGTCTTCGTCATGGGCACCAGCTTCTTCTGGGCGCCGCAGGCCGCGGCCGGCTTCGGTATCCCGAACTCCCCCATCCAGGACCCCGCCTTCCGCGCTTGGCTGCGCGTCAAGGGCATCCGTGACATGGCCTGCGCGGTAGGCATTCTCATCCTGCTCGCCGCCGGGGCCACCTCGCTCCTCGGCTGGTTCATGCTCGCGCTCGCGCTCATCCCGGTCGGGGACGCGACGATCGTGCTGCTCGACAAGGGCCCCAAGTCGGCCGCCTACGGCGTACACGCCGCCTCTGCGGTCGTCGTATCGGCCACGGCCGCACTATTATTGACCGCCTGAGCGGACAGCCGCGTCGATCCGCCAGGTGATGCCGTGAACGGCAAGGGAATTCAGGAACTCGGCGGGGTCGAAGGCTTCAGCGGGCGCGAGAGCGCCGGGAGTGAGGCCGCCCGCCGCGAGACGTGCAGCCGCCTCCACCGCCATGATCGCGGTGTCGCGATAGGCATCCGGGCCGGTGAGCACGCCGCGTACCGCGGTGCCGTCGGCTCCCGAGGCGTCGAGCACCAGCTCGTAGCGCAGATCGGTGCCGGGCTCGGGCAGCGAATCCAGCACGTCGGGGGTGAAACCCGAGAGCTGGGACAGCATCTCGGCCTCGACCACACCCGCGACGAAGGACACCTCGGTGTGGCGCGGGATGGTGAGAACCGGCGGCTGCTGGAATTTCGCGACCGCGGTCGGCTCGGCGTCCGAGGGGAAGGTCATCAGCGTATGCCGATCGATCGGGCCGGTGCGCAGTTCGCCGTCCTCGTAGTGCCAGCCGCCCGCGCGGAACCAGTCCAGACCGGCCAGCACGGTTTCCGCGCTCCCTCGCGAGCCCCCGCCCTCACCCCGCGTGACCAGGCTCATCACGATCTCGGCCGGTGCGCTCACCTGTCGCGCGGCCAGGTGGCCGAGCAGATCGCCGGGCAGGTTGCTGTTGGTGATGCCGCCGAGGACGGTCACACCGGCGGCTTCGGCGCGCGGGCCATACTCGTCGAAGGCCCGCTTCAGGAACAACTGCTCACCGGAGGTGTCGGTGTAGTGCGCGCCCGCCGCGATCGCCGCGGCAAGCACCGGTTCACCGAAGGTGACATAGGCGGGCAGGGTGCTGATGACCACGTCGACCTCGGCGAACGCGGCCGTCAGCGCGGCCGGGTCGTCCAGATCCGCCAGCCGGATCTCGGCATCGGGCAGGCCCGCGGCGGCGGCCGCGGCGCGCAGACGAGCTTCGTTGCGGCCCACCAGGATCGGGGTGAGGCCACGGCGCTGGAGTTCACGCAGGGCGTAGCCGCCGGTGTGGCCCGAGGCTCCGTAGACGGCGATCACAGGGTTCGAGTTCTTCTCGGTGTTTGTCATGGCTACGAAGTTATGGGGATTCGGCCGCCGGTTGAATGGCTCGCTGACTCATCCCGATGCCCGAATCACTCACTGGTCCATCGACCAGTACATTGGCGTCGTGGACGTGCTCAGTGAAACCATCACCGCCATCCGCACAGGCGCCCCCACCTGCGGAAAGTTCATTCGGCACGCCCCCTGGGGGCGGGCCTACCCGGTGGTGCCCGGCACCGGATTCCATGTGGTGCTGGCGGGCTCCTGCTGGCTGGTTCCCGCCGACGGTGCGCCGATCGCACTGCGCGCCGGCGACGTGATCCTGATGCCGCGCGGCTCCGATCATGTCCTCGTCGACGCCCTCGACAGCCCCGTGACCGAACAAGCACACGTCGGGGAACCCCGCGAGATCACCGGCCCCGGCGCGCGCAGCGAATTGATGTGTGGTGCTTACGCATTGGGCCGTCAGCGCAGCCATCCACTGCTCGACGAGCTACCCGAGTTCGTGCACATTCCCGCCCGCCCAGACGCCGATCCCGGGCTGCGCGGCATCCTCGATGTCCTGGCCGCCGAGCTGGCGCACCCCCGCGCCGGAACCGACGCCGCCGTACCGGCCCTGCTGGAAACCCTGCTGCTGTTCGCGCTGCGCGCCTGGTTCGAGAATCAGGCGCCGGTCGGCTGGGCCGGTGCCTTCACCGACCCGGGCGTCCTCGCCGCGCTGCGCGCCATCCACGACGCCCCGGAACGCGCCTGGACAGTGCCCGACCTCAGCAGTGTCGCCGGCGTGAGCCGAGCGACCCTCACCCGGCGATTCGCCGCCACAGTCGGCGAGCCGCCACTGTCCTATCTCACCCGCTGGCGCATGCTCACCGCCTCCCGCCTGCTCCGCGACACCGACACTCCACTGCTCGGCATAGCCCACCGAGTGGGCTACCAAAGCGAATTCGCCTTCGCGAAGGCGTTCAAACGCGAATACGGCCTCGCGCCAGGGCAATACCGTCGCGCCGACGACGCCCCCGCCGTCATCGCCGTCTGAAACCCCAGGGCCCGAACGCCTTTCAGCGAGTCACAGCTCCACGATCTCGACCAGGTCCTCCAGCCCCCGGAAATCGACGCCGTTACGGGTGTAGAGCGGGAGTCGCCGAGCAGACGCGATCGCGGCGATGAGTAGATCCATCCGGCGCGGGCGTGGATCTCGATTGGCTTGAAGCGTCAGCCCCACCAGTGACCCGTACCGCGTGGCGGCATCCGCGTCGAATGGCAGCGGCTCGAAATCCACCATCGCGGCTCCGAGCCTTTCGGTGCGGGCTGCCCGAGCCGACGCGGTCTTGGCCATCGCGACACCCTGATGTAGTTCCGCCATGGTGATCGCGGTGATCTCCGGAACCATCGGCAGCACCTCGGGATCGAGCAGATCCAGATCGATGTAGGCACAGGTGTCGAGAACGCCCGACTCGTGACGATCACCCATGCCGCCGCTCCCACGGATCGTCTCCGATGCGATCCTCGGTGCCGAAGAATTCATCGGCCTCCCGGCGCATCTCCTCGTAGTCGACACGCGGTAGCCGTCGAGACTTCTCGACCAACTCTTCAGCCGTCAGCCGCCGCCGCCTGCTGATCGGGCGCAACTCGGCGACCTCGACGCCGTTCCGGGTCACCCGATAGGTCTCGCCGGCTTCGACCGCATCCATGACAGCAGCAGACCGATTCCGGAATTCGCGCTGCGTGATGACCTTCATGAAACCAGTGTAGCTACACGTAGCGCACCGCGCTACACGGCCATCGTGAGGAAGCGATACCGGGCAGGTAGTTCGTCGACGGCGGTCAGACCTGGCGAAGCGCCCCGCCGTCGACTGCCCATTCAGCGCCGGTCACTTGGCCGGCGAGCGGCGACAGCAGGTAGGCGATGACCTGCGCGACGTCATCGGGCGTCCCGATGCGGCCGCTGGGGAGGCGACGCACATTACGGACGAAATGGTCCACGGCTTCTTCGGCAGGCAGCCCGAAGCGTGCGGAGAGTTGCTCGGCGAAGCCATCCGGCGCATCGAAAAGGGCTGTCCGGGTCGGTCCGGGAGAAACGACATTGGAACGCACTCGCCGCGGGCCGAATTCTGCTGCCAGCGCCCTGGAAACCGATAGCAGCGCGGTTTTCGCGGCGGCGTAGTCGACGATCGGCGGATCAGGAAACCGCGCGGCTTCGCTGGCGACATGCACGATGCTGCCGCCGCCGTGTTCGAGCAAAGCCGGGAGCGCCGCCCGGGTCATGCGCACCGCGGAGTGGCCGGTGACCAAGACGACTTTCCCCTCGATGTTCAAGTCCATGGATGTTTCCTTCGCATGTGGTTTTTCGGAGGTCAGGTCAGCGGAATGCGCGTCATCGCCTGGGCCATTTCCCGGTAGCCGGCGTCGTTGGGATGCTTGTGGTCACCGCTGTCGAAGGCAGGCAGGAGTCGTTCCGGGTCGGCCGGGTCCGCGAGCGCTCGGTTGAAGTCGACAACGGCGTCGAATTCGCCGGAGGTGCGGATCCAGTCGTTGAATTCGCGGATTTTCGCCGCGGACTCGGCGTTGTAATACTCCGCGCCCTTCATCGGCAGCAGCGTGGCGCCGATGACCTCGATTCCCTTGGCGTGCGCCAACCAGGCCGAGTCGTGCAGCAGCATGTTGCCGCCGATACCGGAGTTGAGCACCGGACGCGGTGTACCCGTGCTCGCCAGGAGTTCGGCCAGTTCGTCCGGCCAGCGATTGTCGGCGTCGGTAGTGGACGGTGATCGAGTCACCGAATGCGACGATGGTGTGCCGTGCCGTGTCGTGCCACCGTCGCGGACCACTTCCCGCGAAACACGCCCTCCGGCCGCCCCATTCCCCGCGGCCACGCCGCTATCGCGTGGCAGGAGATTCCCTACCTCGTCGCCGCCGGCGCGGGTGTCTCGCTGGCCGGTGTCGCCGCCGAAACCCACGCTGGAATTCCCGGCATCACCTGGATCCCGATCGAGGAGCACCATCCGATCAGATTCGCGGCGATCTGGCGGCGTCAAGGCGAGAACGCGCGGGTGCGTAGTTTTTTGACGTACTTGTACGAGACCGCCGGATCACGCGCACAATCGCCGCCCAAGAAAAGCAGCCGGCCCCACGCCCGTCCACGGGAAAGGCAGCGTCAGCGAGTTGATCGAAGAGCAGCGTCGATGATCGGCTATCTGGACACGTCGGCGTCGAAACCGCGGCCGCGCTCGCGGCATGCGGACGCTCAGGCCGCGAGGTAGCGGGCCGACTCGAGCAGGGTGGCGCGCAGGGCTGAGAGGTCGTGATTGCGCAGGCGGCCATTGTGTTTCACGATTTCGCCGGCCACCAGGACGGTGTCCACATCGGCAGGCGTGGCGGAGAGCACCAGCGAGGCGATGGGGTCGGTCAAGGCACTCATCGCGAGCGTGTCGGTGCGCACGACGATGAGGTCGGCTTGTTTGCCCACTCGCAGCGAACCGGTGGTCTCGGCGAGACCGAGGACACGTGCGCCATCGATGGTGGCCGTGCGCAGCACATCCCGGGTGGTGAAATCCTCGGCGAGCCTCGCTCTTTCGAAGAGGTATGCGGTGCGCATGATGCTGAACATGTCGCCGGGGCCGCTCGTCACCGAATCACTGCTGAGCGAGGTAAGGATGCCGTGGGCTTGCAGGCGGCCGACGGCGGGATAGCCGATATGCAACGCGGCTTCGCTGATGGGCGCGATCGAGGCGGTGCCGCCGGTGTCGGCGATGAGACGGAGTTGGTCATCGGTGTAGTAGTTGGGGTGGATGTAGGTGATGTCAGGGCCGAGCAGGCCACTGTTTCGCAGGAAAGCCAGTCCGCGATCGGCACTCTCGCGTCCGTGACCGCCCATGTGGACGGTGATCGGGAGGCCGAGTTCTCGCGCGGCGCGCCATTCCTCGGCAGCGACCTGAGGACCGGCATGTTCGGGACCACTGGCGGCGTAGGCGAAGGTCGTTCGAGGCGTCGTCGAGATCGGGGCCCCAGGGTAGGCATAGACCGCGCGGACACCTGACGCGTGCAATCCATCCACCGCCGCCTCGGTGTGCGCCGGAGTCTCGTTCAGCTGTGACCAGTCGAGCAACGTGGTGGTGCCGGAACTCGCGGCGTCCAGCGCGCCGGCCAGGTTGCCGATGTAGACGTCTTCGGGGCGATAGCGCGGGGCGTACCCGTGCAGGATGCGCGCCAGATAGTCGGCGAGGGTGCCATCGGCGACGGTTGCGCCGAGTGCGGCCTGCCAGGTGTGCCGGTGCGTGTCGACGAAGCCGGGTAAGACCAGCCGACCGGTCACATCGAGCACCTCCGGCGCGCTCAAACCTGTTCCTAGAGCGGCGATTCGGCCATCCTCCAACAGGATGTCGGTGTATTCGGTGACGTGTGGCTGCGGCTCGGTGTCGATCACGATCCCACCGCGGAGAAGCAGAGAACTCATGCCATAAGACTAGATTGAAAGCTTTTGGAAAAGCAATATAGAATGCTAGTAGGCTGTCGGCGTGCGTGACGAAGTCGACGATCTGGTACCCGGCTGGCAAGCAGGTGGGCTCTCCGCCGCGCTGATCGCCAATCTCGAGCTGAGCAAGCGGATTTCGCGGCTGAACGCACTGCTGGAACAAGCCGTACGAGCCGAGATCGCCCACTTCGGGTTGACCTACGCCGAATTCGATGTGCTGGCGGCCCTGCTACGCGCAGGCGAACCGTATCGCCTCAAGCCGAGCGAGCTCAGCCGCTCGCTGTTCCTGACCTCGGGCGGCACCAGCAATGTGCTGCAACGACTTACCGCCGCCGGACGGATCGAACGAGTCGACAACCCCGGCGACGGCCGCAGCCGATGGGTACAGCTCACACCCGACGGCCTGACGGTCGCCCGAGCCGCCATGGCCGGCTCCGGCAGGGTGCATGAACAACTGATGGCAGGCGTTCCCGAGGACGCGATCCGCCGCGGGGCGGACGCTCTCCGCGACATCAACGCGATCATCGGCCGCCGGCCGCGCTGACCCGGTCGACGCCTGGACCGCTCGCCAATCACGGGGACCGAAAATCCGCGCGCCTGGGAATCAATCGACGAACTCTAACTGTTAAACAGCTAGCAACAGTTAGGTAGTCGTATGTTCCCTCCACGCCCCGATAGGCAGACAACATGACCATCCCCCGGAGGTCCTCGCCGACCAAATCGACGCTCGCCGCCCGGAAGTCGATGAGATGACCGGACACTACGCACAAATCGCGTTCACCGACTCCGTCCGGGTCCACCAGACCGCGCACGGCAGTGCCCGCAGCTACGAACGGATGGCCGAGGTGCCCGCGGTACCGGATCGATTGGGCGAGAACGAATCCTGGTTCATCGGCGAACGAGGCAGCTTCTACCTGTCGACCGTGAGCGAGACCGGATGGCCCTACAAAGCGCGTACCGCTTGTTGGACCAGTCGAGACGAAACTCGTCTCGGCCGCAGTCGATGACCAGGAGGTCCGGGAACCGGAAGTTCGGCTCGCCGATCCACGCTCGCGCTGTCCGCGTCGGGAAAGCGAACAGGAGTATCCGACTCGGTATCGAGGCACGAACCGTTCAGCGCGTGCGCGTTCTCGAGTGCCCGGCGCAGTCTGTGGATCACCCGGTCATGGGCCCGACTCTGCCCGACAGCGCACCACACGACCATCCACCAGCTCGAATGGCCCGCCGAACCGCGCAGCAAGGTCTCCGGGGTCCGCAGACAGGAACTCCTCAGCCGTCAGCCGCTGTTCGCCACAGGCACCTACAGCAGTCACGCGGGAAGGCAACCGCACCCCAGGCTAATTCACACGCGGGTTGACCTGCGGAAAACAAGGGTTCCCCCATTGTGCCCTCGGCAGGATTCGAACCTGCGACACCCGCTTTAGGAGAGCGGTGCTCTATCCCCTGAGCTACGAAGGCTGGGCTAGATGGGATCGGAGTCTACCGGGTGGGGTGGTCGGAGGGGGAATCGGTGGGGAGGCCGGATTCGAAGGTGGCGGGGTCGTAGGGGAAATCGGGCATGGCGGTGAAGAGGGAGGTGAAGAGGTCGGGGGTGGCGGGGGGCCAGGTGCCGGTCAGGAGGGCGGGGCGCCACCAGGGTTCGGAGTACCAGCCGGTGGGGACGGGGCGGCCGGCCACCAGGGTGCCGGGGTAATAGAAGGGGGTGTGGTCGGAGGGGGTGGGGGCGGCGGTGATCTGGCGGCCCTGGAAGATGACGGTGCGGTCCTCGGTGACGTGGCCGGCACGGTTCTGATTGGCGAGTTTCGGGATGGCGTGGCCGGGGTCCAGGTGCATGGCGGTGCGGGCGGCGCGGATGTAGTAGAGGCCTTCCAGCGCGGTCTGTTTGGCGACCCGGGCCTGGAGGGGGGTGGTGGCCAGGCCGAGTTGGGCGGCGACCGAGGCGTGACATTCGGCGGCGTCGGCCAGCGCTTGCGTTGCCGCATCGTTGCTGGGTTCCAGGATGTCGAGTTGATCGCCGAGCCGCTGCTGCTCGCGCCTGGCGCCGGAGAGCGCGTCGGCGAACTCCACCTCAGCCAGGGTGGACGCCTGGGTTTTGGGTCTCATCGCGAACAAGATCACGACGATCACCACGACCAGCAGGAGCAGCAGCCACACCATCGCACACTCGCCTTCCGTCGGCGTACCGAAACGGAATCGAGTTTACTGACAGTTTGCTGTCTAGGGATCAGGTGCGCTCGTACTCGGCCGGGTCGAAGCGGCGGGTCTTCCAGCGATAGAGCACCGTGGCCCCGGGCCAGTTGTTCGTGATGCGCCCGGCCGCGTTCCGGTACCAGCTGGAACAGAAATTCCAGGGCGTGTCCTTCAGACGACGCTGCAACCAGTCGTCCCAATTCTGCTCGACCCCGGGCCGGGCCGCGAGCTGCTGTCCGGGCCGCTGCGCCAGATAGCGCACGACCTGGCGGATATAGCGTGCCTGGGATTCGAGCATGTAGATGATCGACCCGGAGCCCACATTCGTGTTCGGCCCGTACATCAGGAACAGATTCGGGAAGTGCGGCACCGAAACACCCAGGTAGGCGCGGGCGCCCTCATCACCCCAGACATCGGCCAGCTTGCGGCCGCCGACACCGTAGATATTCATGGGCGCGAGGAATTCGGTGCCTTTGAATCCGGTGCCGTAGATGATGACGTCGACCGCGTGCTCGACCCCGTCGGCGGTGCGGATGCCATTCGGCGTCACCGCTTCGATCGCGGTGGTCTCGACGGCCACATTGGGCTGGGCCAGCGCCGGGAAATACTCGTTGGAGAACAGCCCGCGCTTGCAGCCCGCCGCGTAGTCGGGGGTGAGTTTCGCGCGCAGTTCCGGATCGGGTACCTGCTTTTCCCGATGCCGGTCGGCGAGGGCGATGACGGGGGCCTTGATCGCTGGAATGTCGGTCAGGGCCAGGGCGAGGACCTCGAAGAACGACCAGATCGCGAACCGTTCGGCCCACCGGGTGGGCGGCACGTGCTTGAACAGCGCGTGGTGCAGTGCGCTGTATTCGGTGTCGAATTTCGGCAGCACCCAGGCGGCCGAACGCTGGAACAGCGTCAGGTGCGCGACCTTCGGCTGGATCCGCGGAATGTATTGGATCGCACTGGCTCCCGTGCCGATACAGGCGACGCGTTTACCGGTCAGGTCGACACTGTGATCCCATTCGGCCGAGTGGAACGCCGCGCCGGTGAAACTATCGATACCGGGCAGATTCGGCAGGGCTGGACGTGAGAGCTGCCCGACGGCGGGAATGAGCACGTCGGCGGTCAGCCTGGTCCCGTCGGTGGTGGTGACCGTCCACTGTCCGGATCGCTCGTCGAATTCGGCGTCGGCCACCTCGGTACCGAAACGGATATCGCGCCGCAGATCGTGCTTCTCCGCGACGCCACGCATATAGGCGTGGATATCGGCCTGTTCCGAGAATCGCCGGGGCCAGTCGGTTTTCGGCTCGCAGGACCAGGAGTACAGCGGTGAGGGCACGTCGCAGGCCGCGCCCGGGTAGGTGTTCTCCCGCCACACGCCGCCGAGGTCGGCGGCCTTCTCCAGAATGGTGAAGTTGTCCAGCCCGGCGCGGCGCAGTTCCATGGCCATGCCGAGCCCCGCGAATCCGGCGCCGATGATGAGGATGGACGGGCTAGTCATACCTCGACAGTAGCGGCCCCGACCTGCACCGCTAAGAGATCAGCGGACAGGAAATCAATATTTTCGGCCACTCGGCTAGAGGCCGAGCGCGTCGAGGATCATCGGGCGAGCGGTAGCCAGCGAGCGCTCCCAGTACGGCCAGGTGTGGGTGCCGTTGACCAGATCGACCCGGCCCGGAATTCCCAAGGCGGCCAGACGATCTCGGAAGATCTGCGCGGCGGTCAGCGACATCGCCTCCAGGCCCATGGCGTTCACCGTGTTGCCGATCCCGTTGGCCAGGTCCAGGACACCGGGCACACCGTTGCCCGAGCTCACGTAGATCGGCAGGCCGCGCAGCTTGTCCGCCTGCACGGTGGCGTCGTTGCGCAGCCACGCCGGATCACCGGCCGGGCCCCACATGTCGTCCACGTTGAACATGCCCTCGTCCCACATGGCGGCGCGCATCGCCTGGTTCCAGGCGGGGAAGGTCGGGTTCACGAAACCCGAGAAGGAACCGGCGAACTTGAACTGGTCACGGTGGTGCGCGGCCAGCGTCAATGCCGCGTTACCGCCCATGGACGCACCGACGATCGCGTTGTTCGTCCGGGACACACCGTATTTGGACAAAAAGGCGGGCAACTCCCGCGTCAGGAAGGTTTCCCACTTGTAGGTGTTCTTCTGACCGTTGGTGCTGCTCGGGCGGTACCAGTCGGTATAGAAACTGGACCGGCCACCGACCGGGAACACCAGGGTGACGTTGTCACCCGCGAACTGACCGATCGCGTTGGTGTCGGAGATCCATTGGCTGTGATCGCCGGGTGCGCGCAGCCCGTCCAGCACGTAGAGGGCCGCGCTGCCACCGCGTGCGGCCCACTGCACCTGCACCTTGATCGGCCCCATGCTGGAGGGCACCATCAGTTCCTGCTGGCCGCCCGCGGGCGCGGCCGTGGCCACTGTCGCGCCGAGGGTCGACAGGATCCCCGCCGTCGCCAGCACCGTGATGATCTGCTTCAGCCGGCCCGCGAATCTCCGGCCGGATCGCGCTGTCGTGCGCACACCGATACCTCCCACCTGTTCGGAAGAAAAATACCGAACTCATTCGAATTCCGCTGTCACACAGTCCCAAATACGCCAATACGACACGCCGGGGACATGGCGCGCGGCAATCGGCGGGCCGGTCCGGATTCGCGTGTCGGACCGAGGTCGGCGCGCGGCACCGGGGTAGGTTCGCAGCGCTTGCTTCGTATTCGCTCGCGGGGGATCGGCGAGGAGGCTCCGATTTCTACCACCGTCATCGACGACGCACCTTTCACCGGATTCCACGCCAGACTCGCCGTCGCGTGCTCTGGCGGCCCGCTGCTGGACGGCTACATCCTGAGCATCGTCGGCACCGCGCTGATCGGCATGACCGCGGAGCTGGATCTCAGCACCACCGACATAAGCCTGATCGGCGCGTCCGCGCTGATCGGCATGTTCGTCGGCGGCGCGCTGTTCGGTGTGCTCACCGACAAGATCGGGCGTGAGTTCATGTACACCGCCGACCTGGTGGTCATGGCGGTCTGCTCGGTGCTGTCGTTCTGGACCGAGTCGGTGTGGCTGATCGTGGTCCTGCGTTTCGTGCTCGGCATGGCCGTCGCCGCCGACTATCCGATCGCCACCTCATTGCTGAGTGAATGGCTGCCCCGCAAACAACGGGGCACACTGCTCGGATTCCAGATTGTCGCGTGGTACGCGGGTTCGGTACTCGCCTATGTCGTCGGCTATTTGTGCCTGACCTTTTTCGGCAATGGCAGCTGGCGCTGGCAGTTGGCCAGCAGCGCGCTGCTCTGCGCGTTCTTCCTCATCGTCCGGCAATCCTCGGCGCCGGAATCGCCGCGCTGGCTGGCTCAGCACGGACGAGCGGACGAGGCAGCAGCGATGATCGAGAAGTTCCTGACGAAACGAGTCGCGCCGACGGACCTCATCGAACCGACCGAAGCCGAACACCAGGGTTCCATCCGCGAATTGTTCACGCCCGCATTCCGTAAGCGCACAGCATTCTGCTCCGGATTCTTCCTGTGCCAGGTGACGGTTCTGTTCGCCATGCTGACCTTCGGGCCGCGCATTCTCGAGGGATTCGGCATGCCGGCGGGCACCTGGATGGACACCCTCGGCGTGGCGCTGATCAGCGTCGTATTCCTGATCGGCTGTCTACCGGCGATGCGCCTGATCAATACCGTCGGCCGTCGGCCGACGATCGTCTGGTGCTTCGCCCTGATGATCTTTCCGGTACTCGCCATGGGCATCTGGCCGCATATGCACGTCGGACTGGCGCTGGTCATGCTCTGCCTCTACGCCTTCTTCTGCGGCGGCCCGAACGTGCTCGACTGGACCTATCCGAACGAGCTGTTCCCGACCCACATCCGGGCTACCGCTGTCGGTTTCGCCACCTCGGTCAGCCGGGTCGGCGCGGCGCTCGGCACCTATCTGCTGCCGTGGTCGCTCGATCATCTCGGACTGGGCACCACCTTCCTGTGCGCCGCCGCGATCACCGCGATCGGCTATCTGATCTGCCTGTGGGGCGCGCCGGAAACGAAGGGCCGCGATCTGAGCGCCGCCTCCGCGGTCATCCTGAAACCGGTACCGCCGAAGCTGCCGCGCGGCGGGCGGATCACCGGCGACGGAATTCTGTGAGCGAGGACATCGACAACTCCCCCGAAATCCGAAGGAGGTGACCGCACGAATGCCGCACGCCGAAGTCGAGCTGATCCTGAATCAGAAAGGTGGAGTGGGTAAATCGACCCTGTCGATGAACCTGGCCGCGACCACCGCCGAAGTTCTGGCCCGCGACCCCGACGAACCGTCGCCCGTCGCGGTGGTCAGCATCGACCCGCAGGGCTCGGCGACCTGGTGGGCCGAGCGAATGAAAGTACTGCCCTTCCACATCGTGCAGACCCACGAGGACGTGGCCGGTCTGCGCAAACTCCGCGAATTGCCCGACATCAAGCAGGTTTACGTGGACACGCCCGGCTGGATGGGCCACGACGGCACTGCCGAGGACCCGCTGGACGGGCTTGCCTACGCCGATGCCCTGCACGCCGCCCTGGACTCGGCCACCCACGTGCTGGTGCCGCTGGAACCCGAACCGCTCGGCTTCGATCCGACGGCACGCACCATCGAAACCCTGATCAAGCCGCGCGGACTGGATTTCCTGGTCGTCATCAACAATTGGGATCCCCGCGACGGCGATGTCGATCTCCAGCAGACCAGGGCCTTCGTCCAGGCGAACGAATGGCCGCTGGCCAATACCGTGGTCCGCCACTACAAGGTGCACGCGCGGGCGTCCGCCGACGGGGTGGTGGTCACCCAGTACCCGAAGAATCGCATCTCATTGGAATGCCGCCAGGATTTCGCCCGGCTGGCACTGGAATTGAAGACGGGTGGTCGCTGATGGCTCGCGGTAAACGCACCGACCTCGCCTCGCTGGTCGGCTCGACCGGCCTGAATTCGCCGGTGGACGGCGTGAATTCGGTGGCCGTCGTCGGTAAACCGGCGCCGTGGACGGCGGCGGTGCTCAAGTCGGCGCCCTCGAATACGGCGCCGCTGGCCGACCTGGTGGCCAATCCACGCAATCCACGCGAGGGCGAGCGGAATCTCGAAGACCTCGAATCGATCGCGGAAATCCAGCTGCAACCCGCGCTGGCGGTCACCCGGGCGGCGTATCTGGCGCTGTGGCCGGAGGACGAACCGGAGCTCGGCACGGCGAAACTGGTGATCATCAACGGTTGCCGCCGTCTGGCGGCCGCCCAGAAGTACGGGCGCGACACACTGGAATTCGTAGTCAAGGACGAGGTCGCCGCCAGCCGGGCCAGCTTGCGCACCGCGGCCATCCGGGAGAATGTCGAGCGGGAGAACCTCGATGTCATCGAGGAGGCCCGGGCGGTCGAGGCCCTGGTCGCCGACTCGGGGACGGCGGCGGCCGCGGCCGCCGCGCTGGGCAAGACCGAGGCGTGGGTGTCTCAGCGCCGGGCACTGCTGAAGCTGACACCGCAGTTGCAGCAGAAACTGCGTGCCGGGGAACTGGCGATCCGGGTGGCCCGCAGCCTGGCCCTGGTGCCCGCCGAGGAACAGGTGGCGCGGTGGCGCGCCGCGCTCGACAAAGCCGATCAGCCGCGGCCGGAGCGGAAATCACCCGAACCCGTCGGCATCGACCAGGTCGCGAAATCGTTCAAGAAATGGGGCGTCGGCACCGACACGCTCGCGCCCGCGCTGCTGGCCCATCTGGACCGGCCCGGCGTGCACGCGCTGATCGCCGAGCTGCGTCAGCTCGTTTCCTGAGCGGCGACCCGATCGCCCCTTCCGCCGGCGGGAGGGGCGATCGCCGTTCTTAACCGCGGTTAAGGCGCTGGTGATTAGCCCGCTGGCGGGCGGGTAGCACGTCAGGCATGGACCACTCACGGGCTCCATTGGTCGAGGCGCTGTCGAACTACCACCGGCTCGGCCGATACGGATTCACGCCACCCGGGCACCGGCAGGGGCGCGGTGCCGACGACCGGGTGCTCGATGCCATCGGCGCGGACGCCTTCCGGTCCGATGTCCTGGCCGGGCCCGGCCTCGACGATCGGCTCGCGCGCAACGGCTACCTGGCCGACGCCGAATCCCTGATGGCCGACGCGGTCGGCGCCGAGCACGCCTTCTTCTCCACCTGCGGCAGCTCACTGTCGGTGAAGGCCGCGATCATGGCGGTCGCGGGTGGGCGGGACGGTGGATTGCTGGTGGCGCGGGACAGCCACAAATCGATCGTCGCGGGCCTGATCTTCTCCGGGGTACTGCCGCGCTGGATCACGCCGCGCTGGGACGCCGAGCGGCACTTCTCGCATCCGCCGTCGCCCGAGCAGGTCCGCGCGGTGTGGGAGCGGTACCCGGACGCGGCGGGCTGCCTGATCGTCAGCCCGAGCCCGTACGGCACCTGCGCGGATCTGGCCGGGATCGCGCAGGTGTGCCATGAGCGCGGCAAGCCGCTCATCGTGGACGAGGCGTGGGGGGCGCATCTGCCGTTCCACCCCGGCCTGCCCACCTGGGCCATGGATGTCGGGGCTGATGTGTGCGTGGTCAGCGTGCACAAGATGGGCGCGGGGTTCGAACAGGGATCGGTGTTCCATCTCCAGGGTGACCTGGTTGATCCCGCGCGACTCAGCGCGTGCGCCGACCTGCTGATGACCACCAGCCCGAGCGTGCTGGTCTACGCCGCGCTGGACGGCTGGCGACGGCAGATGGTCGAGCGCGGCTACGAATTGCTCGATGCCGCACTGGGTGTCGCACGCCGGGCGCGCACCGAGCTGGCCGAGATTCCCGGCCTCGAGGTACTGGAGGAGCAACTGCTCGGGGTCGAGGCCTCCCATGACCTGGATCGCCTACAGGTGCTGATGGATGTCTCCGGGACGGGCGCGACGGGCTATCAGGCCGCGGATTGGTTGCGCGAGCACCGGCGGCTCGACATGGGGCTCATCGATCATCGCCGGGTGCTGGCGACACTGTCGCTCGCCGACGACAAGCAGACCGTCGACACTCTGGTCCGCGGACTCGCCGATTGGCGCGCGGCAGTGAAACCCGGCGAGGCACCGGCTATTTCGCTGCCGTCTCCGGAAGAGCTCCAGTTGGAGCAGGTCCAGCTGCCCCGCGACGCGTTCTTCGGACCGGCCGAAGCGGTGCCGATCGAGCGGGCCGCGGGCCGTATCGCCGCCGAGCAGATCACGCCGTACCCGCCGGGGATTCCGGTGGTGCTGCCCGGGGAGCGTCTGGATTCGGCGGTCCTGGACTATCTGCGCACCGGTCTGGCCGCGGGCATGAACATTCCCGATGCCGCGGACTCCACGCTGGCCACGGTCCGCGTGACAAAGTAGCGAACTTCGGTGTGACTCTGGCGGGATCGGGTGCGACAGCCGACTATGGATGCGTGGCAGGAGAATTGGTTCCGATTCCGGAGTGGTTCGCGGCCGAGAATCAGGATTGCGGGATCGCGGTCGCCGATGTAACCGGGGACGGCACACCGGATGTCGTGGTGCTCATGGTCGACGATCCGCAGGAGCAGAACGCTGGATGGTATCGGGTCGGGGCGGGGCTGGCGGCGGACGGCACGGTCGGGCAGTGGGGGCCGTGGCTGGCCGTGCCGGAGTGGTTCGGCTGGCAGAACCAGGGCGCCGGGATCGCGCTCGCCGATCTCAGCGGTAACGGCCGCCCGGATCTGGTCGTCTTCGTGGTCGACAACCCGCCGGGCCAGAACCAGGGCTACTTCCGGATCGGGCGGGATCTGGCGCCCGATGGACAGGTCACCGGTGGCTGGACGCCCTGGCAACCGGTGCCGGACTGGTACGGCTGGGAGAACCAGGGCGCCGATATCGCGCTCACCCGCATCGACGGACAGCCCACGCTGGTGGTGCTGGCCGTCGACAATCCGCAGGGGCCGAACACCGGCCAGTTCCGCCTGGCCAAGGGCCTGACCGCCGAGGGCGCCGTGGCCGAGTGGACGCCGTGGGTGGCCGTGCCCGACTGGTACGGGTGGGAGAACCAGGGCGCCGGAATCACGGTCGCGGACAATCCGCAGGGCGATGGCCGTCCCGCGCTGCTGGTTTTCGCGGTGGACAATCCCGGCGGCCCGAATTCGGGCGTGTACACGATCGGCTGGGGTCTGGACGGCACCGGCCATTGCCTCGACGGCTGGAGTGGCTGGACCGAGTTGCCGTGGGGCTTCCACGAGAACCAGGGCGCGGCCGTCGCACTGCGCCCGACCGCAGGGCTGCCGGAACTGGTGCTCTGCACCATCGACAACCCGCCCGGGCCGAATACCGGCTACCTCCAGGTCCTTCCGGTGCAGACCGATCTCGAGCATGCCGCGCATCTGGGCCTCTGGCGGATCCTGGACTACGGCACCGAGATCAATCCCGTGCACGCCGCGCTGCTGCACACCGGCGACGTGCTGTTCTTCGCCGGTTCCGGCAACGACCCCGACCTGCACAACGCACACCAATTCCGGACGCGGGTCTGGCATTATCCGCGCCCCGGGCTGGCGGCGCCGGACACACCCATCGATCTGTTCTGTGTCGGACAGACCTTCCTGCCGGACGGGCGGCTGCTGGCCGCCGGTGGCACCGAGCGCTACGACCCGTTCTACGGCCTGAAGGACGCGCTGGTCTTCGACCCGGCCGCCCTGACCTGGAATCCGGTACCGGACATGACATTCGGCCGGTGGTACCCCTCGCTGGTGACCATGCCCGACGGTAACGCCGTCGCCGTGTCCGGTCTCGGCGCCGACAACTTCCTGTCCGTGGTGCCGGAGCGCTTCGACCGCGCCACCGGCACCTGGACCCAGTTGCCGATCCCCGGCCCGATCCCCATGTACGGCCATCTGATCCTGCTCGCGGACGGCCGGGTGTTCTATACCGGCGGTCAGTACGGCGCGAACAACGGTATGCGCCCGAGTATCTGGGATCCGAGCACCGGAGCGGTCCAGGAGGTACCGGGCCTGGCCGAGCCCGGTTCACGCAACCAGTCCGCCAGCGTGCTGCTACCACCCGCCCAGGATCAGCGAGTCATGATCCTGGGCGGCGGTGGTTTCGATATGCACAGTCCCGCACCGGCTTTGGCGGACACCCGGATCGTCGACCTGAAGGCGCCGACCCCCGGGTACGCGGCCGGGCCGCCGATGGAGCACGCCCGCATGCACCTGTGCGCGGTCCTGCTGCCCGATCGGACGGTCCTGGCCACCGGTGGTTCCGGCATGGAGGAGATGGCGCACGCCGCGCCGCCGCACGCCGAGATCTTCGATCCCGCGCAGGGTGCCTGGATGCATACCGGCCCATCGCGCATCGCCCGGCTCTACCATTCGATCGCGCTGCTCACCCCCGACGGCAAGGTGGTGACCGCGGGCTCGAACCCGGCCCGCAAGACCGAAGAGCTGCGAATCGAAATCTATTGGCCGCCTTACCTTTTCCGGGGTCCACGACCGGATCTTCGGCTCGACGCCGACACCGCCGGGTACGGCTCGACGGTGACCGCGACGGTCGACGCGCCACTGCGCGAGATCAATCTGGTCCGGCCCGGCGCGACCACGCACTCCGCCGACAACGAGCAGCGCCTGGTCGATATCGCCTACACCGGCGCGGGCCCGGGGTCGATCACCCTGACCCTGCCGTCGGATCCCGCACTGGCACCGCCCGGCTGGTACCTGGTGTTCGCGGTGAACACCGTGGGTGTTCCCACCACTGGACGGTGGCTCCAGCTGACCTGACTCACCGGGGCCCTGTGAAGTCGCCCAACGCGCTGTCGATGCGGGCGCCGGTTCACCCCCTGGCCGTAAGGTGACGATCATGGAGGACAAGCAGATGTCGGAGCTCGTCCAGCAGGTGGTGGAGTCCCATCTGCTGGACGGGACACGCCGGTACAACCGCCGTGAGGTGGCCGAACGGTCCGGCGTGCCGACCGAGGTCTCCAAGCGGCTGTGGACAGCGCTCGGTTTCCCCGCCAACCCCGACGACGATGCCGTCGAATACACCGAGGCCGATATCGAGGCGGTGCGCAGCTTCCGCGGTATGGGCGTGGTCGCCGCCGCGGGCGTACGCCAGCAGGCCGCGGCCGCGCGCACCCTGGGCCAGAGCATGGCCCGGCTCGCGGAGTGGCAGGCCGACCTGGTGCTGTCGGAGATCGTCACCCGGATCGCCAAGGCCGCGCACAACGGCGAGGAGGTCGATCCCACCGAGACAGCCCGCGCCGCCACCGAGGCGACCATCGCGGTGCTCGAGGAATTGCAGACCTACGCCTGGCGCCGTCACCTGGCCGCGGCCCTGGCCCGCTCCATCGACGGCGGCAGTACCCCCGCCGAGGATTCCACCCGCGAGCTGGCCGTCGGCTTCGCCGATATGGTCGGCTATACCCGGCTCACCCGCCACCTGCACCCCGACGAACTGTCCATGCTGCTGGAGGCGTTCGAATCCACCACCACCGCCGCGATCACCGACAACGGCGGCTGGGTGATCAAGAACGTGGGCGACGAAGTCATGTTCGCGGCCGAGACGGCCGAGGACGCCGCACGCATCGCACTGGCCATCCAGGAGTCGACCATGATGGTCGGCGGTACCCCCGACCTGCGGGTGGCCGTGGCCTACGGCCCGGTCCTCCAGCGTTTCGGCGACCTGTACGGCTCGGTGGTGAACACGGCTTCCCGGCTGACCGGCGTCGCGCGCCCCGGCACCATCCTGGTCGACGACGCCGCTGCCGCGGAACTCGCCGGAAAACCCGAGTTCGACATCCGGCACCTGCGCAGCGTGCGCGTGCGGGGCTTCAACCGGCTGCGCCCGCACGTGCTCCGCGGCAAGAACGGCTGATCAGTCGGGCTTCTTACGCGGCATCATGCTCGGCTTCGGCCGGGCCGCCGTCCCCGCCGGCCGCTGACCCGTCTCCTTCTTCGGCGCGTCCTTGGCCCCGTTACCGACCTGCTTCTTCCCCGCTTCGGTTTCGCTACTGCTCACGACACTCTCCTACTCGCGGCCGAGACACGGTCTCGGAATTCGGAAAAGCGGGCACGGCCAGAATATGTCCGCTCCGGCGCGCGGTGAGGCATTTCCGCCGCCCGATTAAGCTCACCGGGTGGAGATGAACTGGCCGGAGCTGCGCGAACGCTATCTCGTCGACGAAGACACGGCGATCCTCGCGTTGAACAAACCCGCCGGAATCTCGGTCACCGGCGAGCGACACGACACCGATCTCGTTCAGCTGGCCGCCGCTGCGGGTGAGACCCTGTACCCGGTGCACCGAATCGACAAGGTGACCTCGGGCTTGATCCTGCTGGCCCGCGAACTCGCGGCACACGGCCAGCTCACCCGCCAGTTCAACAAGCAGACCGCGGACAAGGCGTACCTGGCGATCGTGGACGACCCTGACCTGCCCGATCACGGCGTCATCGAGCTGCCGCTGAGCGTGGGCCGCAAGAACCGGGTGCGAATCGCCGCACCGCGCGAGACTATCCGCGAATCCGGTTCCGGCCGTTGGTATGTCGACGATGCCGACGTCCTCGACGGCAAGAACTATCCCTCGATCACCCACTTCACGACGCTCGCGCGTACCGCGACACAGGCGGTGCTGGCGCTGCGCCCGGTGACCGGTCGTCGGCATCAGATCCGAGTGCACCTGGCCTGGATCGGTCATCCCATCGTGGGCGATCCGCTCTTCGACCGATCAGGCGCGCATGCCCGGGCGCATCTGCATTCCTGGCGGCTCGGGCTGACCGCGGACTGGCGCACCCCGCCGGAGCTGCGGCTCACCGCCGCGCCGGGTCCGGATTTCTGGGCCCCGATCGACACCGATCCGGACGAGGCGCTCGCGCGCGGCGAGTCCGCGATGGCGACCTGGACCGATCCGCCGATGTGACTGCCGTCACCGATCGACCGGCTCGGCGGCACGCGTGGTGAGCCTCATGGCGACGGATAATGCCCAGGTCACTTAGCCTGGAGTAGCGCCTGCGCGCACTGGCGAAACGCAATGGAGCGACCCCCAGAGAAAGCGGATGCCGATGATCCTGGTGGCTCAGGTCAGCGATACACACTTCGATCTCGGCGACCGCAACGCCGAACGCGCCGCGCGGGTGATGCGGTTTCTGTCGGCCCTGCGGCATCGACCCGACGCGGTCATCATCACCGGCGACATCACCGATTCCGGCCGGCCCGGTCAGTACGCGCAGGCCGCGGCGACTCTGGGTCTGCCCACGCCGTCGGCCGGGCCCTCGGACATCCCGCTCTACTTCCTGCCCGGCAATCACGACGACCGTGCCGCGTTCCGCACCGGCCTGCTCGGCGAACCCGCCGCCACCACCCCGATCAACCAGGTCGCCTGGGTCGGTGCGCCGAGCGCGACGACCGGAGTGACCGTGGCCCTGCTGGATTCGTCGATTCCCGGCGACTCGGGTGGACGCCTCGCCCCCGAGACCTACGACTGGCTGCGCGAGGTGCTGCGCGGCGCGCCCGCCGACAGCCCGATTCTGCTGGCCATGCATCATCCGCCCGCTCCGCTGTTCAGCCCGGTCGTCGACGTGATCGCCCTGGCCGATCCGGATCGGCTGGCCGAGGTGGTCGGCGGCGACGATCGGATTCTCGGCGTGCTCACCGGCCATGCCCACTCCGCGGCGGCGACCACGTTCGCGGGCAAGCCGATGCTGGCGGCGCCGAGCACCGCATCGGTGCTGGGCGGCGAGTGGGAGCTCGAACTTCCCGACCACGTCATGGACTACGCGCCGGATCCGGCGATCGCCCTGCATGTCATCGAGAATCACCGCATCACAACGCATTTCCGCAGTGTCCCGATGAACGGGCGGATCAGCGTGCTGCCCACCGAGCCGCAACCGCACCCGACGCTGCATGTCTGAGTCTCACCGCAGCGCGGCCCGCTCCCGGCGGTAGGCGGCGGGGGTGTTCCCGGTCCAGCGTTTGAACGCGTAGATGAAGGTGGACGACTCCGCGTAGCCCAGCCGGATCGCCACATCGCTCACCGAAAGCGGTGTGGCGGTGAGCATTTCCTCGGCCAGCGCGCGGCGCACCTCGTCCAGCAGCGCGCGATAACTGGTCCCCGCGGCATCCAGGTGCCGGCGCAGGGTACGCGTGCTCATTCTGAGATCGGCTGCCACGGCGTCGATTCCGGGCGGCGCGCAGAATCCCTCGGCGCCGCCGGGCACCAGCAGTTCACGCACCTGGGCCGCGATACCCGTGCGGGCGCGGCGCCGATCCACCAGATCCCGGCACTGCGCCAGGCACATCGCCCAGGTGTGCTCGTTGGCCTGGGGCAGCGGCTGCGCCAGCACGGCCGGATCCAGCGCGAACAGATTGCGCGCCTTCCCGAACCGAGGCGGCACGCCCGTGAACTCCTCGATCCGATCGGCGTAAACCGGTTCCGGGAAACGGAATTCGGCCCTGGTCAGACGTAGCGGTACCCCGAGCAGGTCGGTCATCACCCGGTGCATGGCGGCCACATCGCGCTCGACGAGGAACTGGCGGACATCGGCGGGGACCGCCTCGTCGTGCACCGCCGCCACGAACTCCCCCGGGCTCCATTCGGCGACCGGCAGGCAAAAGGTGAAACTGAGATCCAGGTAGCGCAACGCGAACGCGATCGCCTCGCCCAGCGTCGGGCTGCTGACACACGCGAAGCCGAAGATGCCGAAGGTGGTGATCCGGTAGCGGCGGCCGACCTCGACGCCGAGCGCGGGCACCTGCGCCAGTTCGCGCACCAGATTCCGGATCACCGCCAATTCCAGGTGCGCGTCGATCTGTGCGTCCGGGTCGTGCAGCGCCGATTCGGCCAGCCCGGTCCCGGCCAGCATGCGCGCGGCGGGCACCCCGTGCTCGCCCGCGTAGGCGGTCATGAGCGCGACGCTGGCGATCCCGCGCGGGAAGTTCCAGTCGCGGATCCCGGGATCGCCGACCCGCCGCGGATCGGCGGACGCGAGATCGGAGGACATGCGACCCATTATGGCCGAAATTGTCGATCGACTCCGCGCCCGCCCCTAGAGTAGTAGGGAGCAGTCTGAGCGGCGGATCGCGGACCGGCGCACAGCATCGACCAGCAGGCAGCATCTCATGAGTACTGGCAGCGGGCCCTCGATCATCGTCATCGGCGCCGGATTCGGCGGCATCGGCATGGCGATCGAACTGCGGCGCAACGGCTTTCGCGATATCACCATCCTGGAGCGGACCGCCGACCTGGGCGGGGTGTGGCGGGAGAACGTCTATCCGGGCGCGGCCTGCGATGTGCCCTCGCCGCTGTACTCCTACTCCTTCGAACCGAAACCGGACTGGCCGCAACGCTATTCGGGGCGCGCGGCGATCCACGAGTACCTGCGCGGCGTCACCGAACGGCACCGGCTGCGCGAAGCCATCGTGTTCGGCGCCGAGGTCACCGATTGCGAATTCGACGAGGCCGCCGCGCGCTGGACCGTGCACACCGCCGACGGCGCCGAGCGCGGTTGCGACATACTCATCTCGGCGGTCGGCCAGCTGTCCCGGCCCGCGCTGCCCGCGATCCCCGGCGTCGACAGCTTCGCCGGTCCGGCCTTCCACTCCGCCGAATGGAACGCGGACGTCGAGCTGACCGGTAAGCGCGTCGCCTGCATCGGCACCGGAGCCAGTGCCGTCCAATACATTCCGGAGATCCAACCGCAAGTCGCCGAGCTCACCCTGTTCCAGCGCACCCCGGCCTGGGTCATCCCCAAGTTCGACACCGACTACTCCCCGCTCCAGCATCGGCTGTTCGCCCGCCTGCCCGGCGCGCTGCTCGCCGAACGGTTCGGCTGGTGGGCCATCGCGGAATTCATCTCGCTGGGCCTGGTCGAATTCCCGGCGATCGCGCGGCTGGTGGCGAGTCTGGCGGCGCGGCAACTGCGCAACCAGGTGGCCGATCCCGAACTGCGCGCCAAGCTCACCCCCGACTATCCGATCGGCTGCAAGCGCGGCCTGTTCTCCAACGACTACTACCCGGCGCTCACCCAATCCAATGTGCGCGTCGAGACCACCGCCATCGCGGAGATCGTGCCCGAAGGCGTGCGCACCGCCGACGGCGCGCTGCACGCCGCCGACGTGATCATCTACGGCACCGGCTTCAAGGGCACCGAATTCCTCTGGCCCATGCGGATTTTCGGTCGCGGCGGCCGCAAGCTCGCCGACGCCTGGTCCGGCGGCGCGCACGCCTACTACGGCATCACGGTGCCGGACTTCCCGAATCTGTTCCTGGTCTACGGGCCGAACACCAACCTCGGCGTCGGCTCCATCATCTACATGATGGAATCGCAGGCCCGCTACATCCGCCAGGCAGTCCAATATCTCGCCGACCGCCCCGGCCACTTTCTCGAGGTGCGCCCGGATCTGGAGCAGGCATACAACACCGCGTTGCAGCAGCGGCTGGCCCGCACGCCCTGGAACTTCTGCACCAGCTGGTACCGCACCGCCTCCGGCCGGATCACCAACAACTGGCCCGGCTCACAGACCAGCTACCGCCGCCGGGTCCGCACGCTGAACCCCGGCGACTACACCCTTACCCGCGCTGGCTGAGCCCGGCCCGCGCGCACTGGCAGACTTGAACCCGTGCATGAGCTGACGACCGCGCCACCGCCCGGCGCCCCCGACCACGGCCCGCTGCGGCCGATCGAGCTGGCGACCGGGGCGGTGCTGGGCGGGGTGATGGTCGGCCTGGTCACCATCGGATCGGTGGTGCCGTTCGCGGCGGCCCTCCAGCTGGTGGCGGCGGTGCCCCTGGGCATTCTGGCGCACCGATACCGGCTGCGCGCGGTGGCGACCACCACGGTGGCGGCCACCCTGGTCACCTTCGTCGCGGCCGGACTGCTGCCCGCGATCGGCATACTCGGCACCGCCACCGTCGGCGGGATCATCGGCGGGGTCAAACGCCGCGGGCGCGGCTTCTTCTCGGTACTCGGACTGTCGACGCTGGCCGGGCTGGCCTGGGGCGTGTTCGCGGTCGGCCTACTGCTGGTGTTCGGGCGGACCCGCGGCCTGATCTTCGACGCCATCCGCGAAAGCGCCAACGGCGCGCAGAAGATCATCGACAAGGTGCCGCCCCTGGCCCCGCTCGGACAGACCATCACCGAGGTCACCGTGGCGGTCCTGCGCGGCTGGTGGATCTATATCGGCGCGACAGTCGCCGTCGGCATCGTGGTCACGGCGCTGGTGTCCTGGTTCATTCTCGGTGCGGTGCTGGACCGGCTGGCCTGGCTGCCCAGCACGGACCGGCTGGACGCACCGGTCGACGACCGGCCGATCGATCCGCTGCCGGTCACCCTGCGCGGCGCGGGATTCTGCTATCCGGGGGCCGAAACACCCGCGCTGCGCGATATCGACCTGTCGGTGCGGGTCGGTGAATTCGTCGCGGTGGTCGGCCACAACGGCTCGGGCAAGTCCACGCTGACCCGGATCCTGGCGGGACTGCCGCCGACCACGGGCGTCGTCGAACGGCCGGGCTCGGCGGGGCTCGGACATCTGGGCGGCACCGCGCTGGTGCTGCAACGCCCCGAGAGCCAGACGCTGGGTGTGCTGGTCGCCGACGACGTGGTGTGGGGGCTGCCGGCCGAGCTGGCCGGGCAGGTCGATGTCGAGGGCCTGCTCACCGAGGTGGGGCTGGCGGGTCTGGGCGGCAAGGAGACGGCAACCCTGTCCGGCGGCCAGCAGCAGCGCCTCGCCGTCGCGGCGGCGCTGGCCCGGCGGCCCGCGCTGCTCATCGCCGACGAGGCCACGTCGATGATCGATCCCGACGGTCGCCGGGAACTGGTGGCGCTGCTGGCCGACCTGCCCACCCGGCATCGGATGGCGGTGGTCCTGGTGACCCACCACGAGGCCGACGCGTCCGCTGCCGACCGGGTGGTGCATCTGGCCGGTGGCCGCGCCGTCGACCGCCTGCCGGTCTGGCCGCGCCCGGCTCGGGACGACCGCCGCCGGCCGATGGGTGCGCCGCTGCTGCGCCTGCACGATGTCCGCTACACCTACAACTGCCACACCCCGTGGGAGGCCGCGGCGCTGCACGGTATCGATCTGACGGTGCGCCGCGGCGAGGCGCTGCTGGTGGTGGGCGGTAATGGTTCCGGCAAGTCGACGCTCGCCTGGATTCTGGCGGGCCTGCTGGAGCCGACGTCGGGCACCTGCGAACTGTCCGGCAAGCCGGTGCACACCCAGGTCGGCCGGATCCAGCTGGCCTTCCAGCACTCCCGATTGCAGTTGCAGAAGCAGACGGTCGGCGAGGAGATCGCGGACTGGGGCGGGCGGGCCAAGGGGTCCGGCGCGGCGGGGCGGGCGCTGGACGCGGTCAGCCTGGACCGGTACATGGTCACCCACTCGATCGAGCGGCTCAGCGGCGGCCAGGCCAAGCGGGTGGTGCTGGCGGCGATCGCGACCTGCCGCCCGGAGGTGGTGGTCCTGGACGAACCGTTGGCCGGGTTGGATCCGGGCGGTCGCGCCGATATCGTGGAACTGCTCGCGCACCTGCGGGATTCGGGGCTGACATTGATCGTGATCTCGCACGATGTCGAGGACATGGCCGCGGTCTGCGATCGCACGGTGCACCTCGCGGCCGGGCACATCCTGGAGCCGGATCCGGCGCAGGCCTGGCAATCCGATACCGCGCCGGAGCGCGCGGCCGATCCGGTCTGGCGGCTGGAGCAGGGAGGCACGGCATGAGCATGGTGTTGTTCCGCCAGGTACCGGCGACGAGTCCGGTGCACGGGCTGTGGGCGGGGACCAAGATGATCGCGGTCCTGGTGCTCAGCGTGGTGCTGATGTATCGGCCGACCTGGCCGATGCTCGGGCTGATGACGGTGTTCCTGCTCGCGATCGGCGCGGTGGCCAAACTGCCGCTCAATACCGTGCCGCGGCTGCCGCTCGCGTTCTGGGCGCTGGTCGGCGCGGGCGTGCTGGTCAATCTGACCGTCGGGCTCGCGGCGGTCATGACCTTCCTTCAGCTCACTGTGTTCGGCTTGATCCTGGTGGCGGCGTCGCTGCTGATCGCGTGGACCACGCCCATGGGTGAGATCGCCCCCGCCCTGGCCACCCTCGGCGCGCCGCTGCGCCGGCTTCGGCTGCCGGTGGACGAGTGGGCGGTCGTGGTCGCCCTCATGCTGCGCAGTCTGCCGCTGTTGTTGGAGGAGATCCGGCTGCTGCGCGCGGCGCGCAAGCTCCGTCCGAAGGAGCGGCTGCTGGAACGTGCCGCCGATGCCGCGCTCATCGATATCCTGACCGCCGCGATGGCGGTGGCCACGCGCCGGGCCAGCGAACTCGGCGAGGCGATCACCGCGCGCGGCGGCACCGGGCAGCTCACCGCCCGGCCCAGCGCGCCGACCCGTCGCGACGGTGTCGCACTGGCGCTGGTGGTGGCGGTGTGCGCGGGCACCCTGCTGCTCGACTCACTGATCTGAACCCGGCACACTGGGAACCGATTGCCGTCGCGCCACGTCCAAAAAAGTGACAGAGCCAATGGATGACGGAGCCGGACCGAGGGGAAAAAGGCATGGGTATGGAGGGCGAGGCGCTACGCGCCCGCAACGACGCGTTGCGCGGGGAGGTGGACGCGCTGCTGGCCACCTTCGAGGAGCAGCAGCGCGAGTTCGCGCAGGCCCAGGCGCGGCTGGCCACGGCCACCGTCACCGCCTGGTCCACCGACAACCTGGTCCGGGTCACCGCCAATTCCGCCGGCGTGCCGACCGAGGTGCACCTCGAGCCGGAGGCGTTCAAGCGCAGTACGCCGGAGAAGCTGGGGAATTCCATCACCGAGGCCACGCAGGCGGCCGCCGCGCAGGCGGCCGCGGCGGCGCAGGCCGCGTTCAGCGCGGTCGAACGCCTGGGCACCGAGATTCCCGACCTGCCCGATCTGGTCCCCGGCGCGCCCAGCATCAAGGATCTGGTGCGGACGCTGCTCGAGCCCGACGCCGCGGCCGTCGCGCCGGAGCCGGTCGAGCCCGATCCGGAGGCCGAGGAGGAGTACTACCGCAATCGTTCCTATCTGGAGGGTGGGCGATGACCACGCTGAAGGTCGACCCGGACGCGCTGAAGGCGACCAAGCCCGGGATCTCGACCGTCGCCGACAAGGTGCTCACCGCGATCGCGAATGTGCGCAGCGTGGTCGACGCCGAGGGCGAGTGCTGGGGATCCGACGAGATCGGCACCAACTTCGCGCAGAAATACGTGCCCGATGCCGAATCCGGCCTGAAGGGCATCGAATCGCTCAGCAAATGTGTGGAATCCCTGGCGGGCGGCGTCGATTCGATCGCCGAGGCTTTCCAGAAGCAGGACGAGGCCAATTCCAAGGCGTTGGAAAAGGCGAAAAGTCAGATCTGAAATCCTCATTCCGAATAATCTGATTCGACAGTGTTCCAAACCTCTTGGTATGCCCCGAATTTCGGGGGCTCAGCACTGTTCGACACGGTAGATTTAGTGAAATGTCCCTTCGCAAGATCACAACGGCCGCAGCCGCTCTCCTGGTCGCGGTCGCCCTCGGATCCGGCTCCGCCACCGCGGAACCGGCCGCCGCGCCGCACATCGGATACGAGACGAAACTGGTCGGCGAGAAAATCATCACCACGCTGACCGGCGGCTCGTTCGAACTCACCGGCAACACCGTGGATATCACCGACATGCACGGCAACGCGGTGCTCCGACTGCCGCTGTCGGTGCGCTACGACGGCCTGGAATTCCCGCTGCCGCACACTCTTCGGGATGAGGGCCGCACCCTGGAACTGACCGCGGTCAGGGATATCGCCCGGGCCACCCCGGTCGGCCCGATCGCCTCCCCGGTCGAAAATCAGTACGCCATGGACCAGTTCACCTCACAACTGGCGGTCGCCACCGCCATCGGCGGCTTCCTCGGCACCGTCATCGGCGCGGGCATCGGGCTGGTCGGGTTCCTCGGCGGCGCGTTCGGGCTCGCGACCATCGTGACCGGCGCGGCCATCGGCGGCCTGGTCGGCACCATCGTCGCGGGCGGGCCGACACTGATCATCGCGGGCATCGAACTGGTGCAGACACTGAACGCACCCGACGGCACCACCAAGTGGGCCTCGGCCAAGTAGACCATCTGTCCCACCCCTCGGATGCGGCGCGTACCGGTAACCGGTACGCGCCGTGTCTCTTTCAGCGGCGGGGACAACCCGACGCGGCGGGCACGCCCGCGAAACGATCCGCGAGGAAGTTCGACGCACCGGGGAACTCGCCGACCGCCGAGGGATTGTGGCCGGGCAACTCCGACACCGAGGCGGTGACTGCCGCGCCCTGTGCGCAGTAGCGATCGACCAGGGCGGTGAACCCCGCGAGCGGGATCACGTCGTCGGTTCGGCTGTGGTACAGATACAGCGGTGTGGCCGGGGCGACGCCACCGAGTTCCTGGCGCGCGGTCGCGGCGCGAAAAGCCGGATGGCCCAGCAGATCCGGGATCGCGGCGTACTCGGCGACCCGGGTGCCGTGATACTTCACGACCAGTTCCTCGCCGCAGGCGTGCGCGTCTTCGGCCAGCATGGCGCGGCCGCGCTCGTTGAGCAGGTCGGCTACCCCGGCCTCGGGCGTGTTGCGCACCACGGTATGCACGATGAGCAGCGCCAGTCCGGCCTGCACCCCGCCTTCCACGCCGCGTGCGATCGCGGGCAGATCAGCGGGGACACCGCCGGCCGCAACCCCGGCGAACGGCACATCCGGCGCGTAGGCGGGTTGCAGCTGCGCGGCCCACAATGTCGCGAACGCGCCGCCGGAATAGCCGTAGGCTCCGATCGGGCTCGCGGCACCGACCCCGCCGGGCGCGAAATCGCGGGCCGCGCGGATGCCGTCGAGTACACCGCGACCGGAGTTCACGCCGTCCAGGAAGCGGGACTCCGGCCCTTCGTAATCGCTGATGACCACGGCCCAGCCGCGCAGCAGCGCGGCGGCGATGAACGGCATGTCGGTCAGGGTGTTGAGCCCGACCGGCAGGCCGCCGCGCAGCGTGTAGGACGGCGCGCAGCGGGTGCCCAGGCTGTCCTCGGCGATCTGATAGGACAGCAGCGGACGCGCGCCCGAGCCGGTCCACGTGGTGTTCGGGACCAGCACCGTGGTCATCCCCGCGGTGGGCCGGTCCGCCGAATCCGTGGTGCGATACTGCAATTGCCAGGTCTGAACCGGGAGCGGCAACCCGAACAGCGCGATCGACCGCGACTTCAGCACCGCCCCGTTCGCCGCGGCGGCCAGTCCGGCCGGTTCGGCGTAGAACGGATCGGCATCGGGATGCGCCGGCGGTGCCGCATGCGCCGGCGAGATGCCTGTGAGCAGGAAGGTGACCGCCAACAGGGCCGCCGCGAGCAGCGGGAAAATCCCCCGGCGGCGCACCGCGCCGGTCCGCGGTGCGGCAAGCCTCGCGTGACCGGTTCGTGATCCGAAACGCGTGGAAGTAGCTATTCGGTAGCCAGTCACCGGAGAGAGGGTACGCGTACCCCCGCCGCGCGCGGCCCAAGCTGATCGAAGTGTCGCCACCGGATTCGGCGGCACGGGCAGCCAGCGAGGTATCGCGCTCATCCTCGGCTCCAGAATCGTTCGAGGCGCCAGCCGTCGGGGGCACGGACGGCCGCCACCTCGAGGTCACTCGACCGTAGCCTCCCGCGTGACCTGCGACAACGGGACAAACAACGGCAACCAGACCGCCGGTCCACGTCGGCGGCGGCTACAGTGATCGAAAGTGCCCGGTGCGCAACGGATTCGGCGCACGATCGAGGAAGGAGGCCCCCGCCATGCGGTTCGGCAACGGCCTGGACATACCCGAGGGACACGCCGACCTGTGCGCTCCCGAGAAGCTCGCCCTGGTCGTCTACGACATGCAGGTCGGCGTGCTCGCCCAACTGCCCGACGGCCCCGAGATCATCGAACGTGTGGTCCGGGTCGTCGAGGCCGCCCGCGCCGGCGGCTATCCCGTCATCTTCCTGCGCCACTTCTTCCTGCCTCTGCGCCTGAGCGGCCGTTTCGCGCTGCGCATGGCCATGAACTGGCAGGGCGTGGACTCGGTCGCCGACGTGAAACCCATTCTCCAGCGCGACACTCCGGGCTTCGAGCTGGTACCCGAGCTGCGGCCCCGGCCGGACGAAGTCGTGTTCGACAAGACCACCATGTCCGCGTTCGAAGGCACGCCCCTGGCCGCCACCCTGCGCGATCTGGGGATCCACGCCTACGCCGTGGTCGGCGTCGCGCTCGAGATCGGCATCGCGCCCACCGTCACCCATTCCACCGATCTCGGTTTCATCCCGATCGTGGTCAGCGACGCCGTCGGCGGCCGCGACAAGGAGGCGATGGAACGCGCGTACGCGGATTTCGAGTTCCAGGGACATGCGATCGTCACCGACAGCGCCACCCTGATCCCCGCCCTGGTCGGGTAACCAACACACCTGGGTCGTTCGTTGACGGGCGGGCATCGCACTTCTACGGTCGGAACAGTGACTTTCAAAAGCGAGACCAGCGCTATCCCCTCGATCATCCTGAATGACGGGAACGTGATCCCGCAGCTCGGGTTCGGTGTCTTCCAGGTGCCGTCCGACGAGGTGACCGAGGTGGTGGCAACCGCGCTCGAGGTGGGGTACCGCAGCATCGATACCGCCGCGATCTACGCGAACGAGGAGGGCACCGGCCGCGCCATCCACGATTCGGCACTGCCCCGCGACCAGGTCTATGTCACGACCAAGCTGTGGAACTCCGAGCAGGGCTATGACTCCACGCTGCGCGCCTTCGACGTCAGCATGGAAAAGCTGGGCCTGGACTATCTGGATCTGTACCTGATCCACTGGCCGGTCGAGGTCGCGGGCAAATTCGTCGACACCTTCCGCGCCTTCCAGGCATTGAAGTCACAGGGCCGGATCCGCTCCATCGGAGTCTCGAATTTCACGATCCCCCAGCTCGAGCGGCTGATCAGCGAGACCGGCGAGGTCCCGGCGGTGAACCAGATCGAGCTACACCCGCGGCTGGCGCAACGCGAGCTACGCGAGTTCCATGCCGCCAACGCCATCGCCACCGAGGCGTGGAGCCCGCTCGGGCAGGGCACGCTGCTCGATCACCCCACCATCGTCGCCATCGCCGAGGAGCTCGACCGCACTCCGGCGCAGGTCATCATTCGCTGGCACCTGCAGCGCGGCACGATCGTCATCCCCAAGTCGGTGACACCGGCGCGGATCGCGTCCAATTTCGATGTGTTCGGCTTCGACCTCAACGAAGGTCAGATGGCCGCGATCGACTCCATGGATACCGGCGAACGCTTCGGTCCCGACCCGGAAACCTTCACCGCGGGCTACCAGTGAGCCTCAGATAGTCACCGAGTTCGCGCGCCGCCGCCCGCCCCGCGCGGTTGGCGCCGATGGTGCTCGCCGACGGGCCGTAGCCGATCAGGTGGATGCGCGGATCGACCGCGACCTGGGTGGCCAGCCGCCCGGTCATGGTGATGCCCCCGCCGGGGCCGCGTAACCGCAGTGGCGCCAAATGATCCAGGGCGCTACGGAATCCGGTGGCCCACAGGATCACATCCGCCGCCTGGAACGCACCGTCGGCCCAGCGGACGCCGCCGGGTTCGATGGCGGCGAACAGGGGCAGGCGGTGCAGGGCGCCGCGCGCGTCGGCGGCGCGCAGGCGGTCATCCCAGCGCAGACCGGTCACCGACACCACGGAACCGGGCGGCAGACCGCGCCGCACCCGGTCCTCCACCATCGCGACGGCCGAACGCCCCGCTTCCGGAGTGAAATCGTCGTCCCGGAACACCGGCTCCGAACGCGTGACCCACGTGGTCGTGGTGACCTGGGAGATCTCGTCGAGCAGCTGCACCGCGGAGATTCCGCCGCCGACGACCACCACGTGCTTGCCGCGGAACTCCCCGGCGCTGCGATAGTCGCGGGTGTGTAGCTGCCGGCCGCTGAACGATGCCGCGCCAGGATAGACCGGGATGAACGGGTGTTCCCAGGTGCCGGTGCCGTTGATCAGCCCGCGGACCCGCAGCGCTCCGGCCGAATCGGTTTCGGCGGTAAGGATCTCGCCGCGTCCGGCGGCCACTCCCGGATGCTGGTCCTCCGACGTCCGGTCGCACACCACGTTCACCGTCACCTGACGGCGCACCCGCAGATCGAATTCCTTCTCGTACAGCGCGTAATAGTTCGGCACGGCCGTGGCCGCGGGCGCGGACCGCGAACCCGGCGGCAAGGTGTCGGCGAAGGACATTCCGGGCAGATCGTGCACCCGATTGACCGTGGTGAGCGTGAGCGAGGGCCACCGGAATTGCCAGGCACCGCCCGGCCCCGGCGCGTGATCGACGATCAGGAAGTCGCGTTCCGGCGCCAGACCCAGCCGCCGCAAGTGGTATCCCGCCGACAGTCCGGCCTGACCAGCACCGATCACCAGGATCTCGAAATCTGTCGGCACGAGTGGTGATCGTAACGCCCTCAGCGAACACGGCACTCTGCTGTGGCACAGTAAAGGTAATCGATCCAAACGTTGAGCCGGGGAGTGTGCATGCTCGCAGTCAGCCGCGATGGCGATGTCGTCACGATCGAATTGCAGCGCGAAGAGCGTCGCAACGCGCTCAACAACGAGTTGGTCGTCGCGCTGCGCGAGGCGGTACTGGCGGCGGTCGCCGACGACGCCCGGGTCATCGTGCTGACCGGCCGGGGACCGATCTTCAGTGCCGGCGCCGATCTGTCCGGGGTGTACTCCGACGAGTTCCTCTCCGGCCTGATGGACATGCTGCACACCATCGAATCGGCGCCGATCCCGGTGATCGCGGCGATCAACGGCGGCGCGCTCGGCGCGGGCGTGCAGCTGGCGCTGGCCTCGGACCTACGGGTGATGTCGCCGGAGTCCTACATCGCGATTCCCGCCGCGAAGCTCGGTATCTCGGTGGACCGCTGGACGATTCGCCGTCTGGTGTCACTGATCGGCGGCGGGCCCGCCCGGAGCATCCTGCTCGGCGCGGCTCAGGTGTCGGCGTCCGACGCCTACGGCTACGGGTTCGCCAATCGGCTCGGCTCGCTCGAGGACGCGCAGGCCTGGGCGAAGTCGATCGCGGAGCTCGCGCCGCTGTCGCTGCGGCATCTGAAACTGGTGCTCAACGACGACGGCACCCGCGACCCGGAGACAGCACAGCAGCGTGCGGCATTGGAGGCGGCCTGGTCCAGCGCCGACGCACAGGAGGGACGGCTGGCCAGAGAAGAGAAGCGTGCGGCGAAATTCGTTGGGCGATAAGGGGATACGGCGATGAAAGTGAAGAGGATACTGGGCGCCGCCGCCGGTGCGGTCGGTATCGGCTGGCTGATCCGCGCGGTCTGGGACATCCCGTCGGCGATCGGCGCCTCCATGTCGGCGATCGCACCGTATGCGACCGGCGCGGCCAGCTACCGCAACCGACAGTTCCACAACACCGAGCCGAGTAGTCAGCTGGCGCCGGGTTCGGCTCCGTCCCTGCTGATCTCGGCGCTGACCCGGCGCAACGCGGGGCGCCCACGCGGCGTGGTGCCGCTACGGACGCCGCCGCGTCCGGCCGAAGCGGCCGAACTGGCCGTCACCTGGTACGGCCACGCCTCGGCGCTGGTCGAGGTGGACGGCTACCGCGTGCTCACCGATCCGGTATGGAGCGAACGGGTTTCGCCGTCCGCGCTGGTCGGCCCGGCCCGCTTGCATCCGGTGCCGATGCCGCTGGCGGAGCTGCCGCCGCTGGACGCGGTGGTCATCTCGCACGATCACTACGACCACCTGGACAAGGCGACAATTCGCGAGCTGGTGTCCACCCAGTCGGTGCCGTTCCTGGTGCCGCTCGGGATCGGCGCGCACCTGCGACACTGGGGTGTACCCGAACACCGGATCGTCGAATTGGATTGGGGCGGTTCGGTTTCCCTGGCCGCCCTGGGCCGGGAGCGCAACGGCACCGACCTGGTGCTGACCTGCACCGAGGCCCGGCACTTCTCCGGGCGCGGATTGGTGCGCAACACCACGCTGTGGGCGTCCTGGTCGATCGTCGGCCCGACCAAGCGGGTGTACTTCGGCGGCGACACCGGCTTCACCAAGGTGTTCGCGGACGCGGGCGCCGCGCTCGGGCCGTTCGATCTGACGCTACTGCCGATCGGCGCGTACGACGAGCGCTGGCCCGATGTGCACATGAACCCGGAGGAGGCGGTGCGCGCGCACGCCGACCTGTGCGGCGGCGACCCCGCACACGGCCTGCTGGTCCCGATCCACTGGGCGACCTTCAACCTGGCATTCCACGGCTGGTCGGAGCCGGTGCGGCGGATGGTGCAGGCGGCCACCGCGGCCGATACCCCGGTGGCCGTGCCGATGCCAGGTCAGCGTATCGATCCGCACGCAGTTCCCGGTATGGCGGCGGATAAGGGCTGGTGGGAGGATATTGGTTGAAACCATTCGGTTTCGATTCGCAGCTCGATCGACAGGAAGGGACCCGGGAAAATGAGTTTCGCGGACAGTCTGAAGGGCCTCGTCGGCAAGGGTAAGGATATGGCGGCCAAGAACGCCGACAAGATCCACGGCGCCGTCGACAAAGCCGGCGACTTCGTCGACAAGAAGACCCAGGGCAAGTACTCGGACAAAATCGACAAGGTGCAGGAGGCCGCCAAGAAGGCGGTACCGCCGGAGCAGCCCGGCTCGCAGGCCTGACCCGCGGCGGGGACCGATTGTCGGTCCCCGCCACTAGAATTCAGGTATGTCTCCCCGCCGCGAGTTCGGTGGCAGTCCGGGCCAGTCCCCCGTCGAGGTTGATCTGACCAACCTCGACAAGGTGCTGTACCCAGCGGCGGGAACCACGAAGGGCGAGGTCATCGCCTATTACACGGCCATCGCGCCCGCGATGCTGCCGCATATCGCCGGTCGCCCGGTGACGCGCAAACGCTGGCCCGACGGAGTCGAGGAATCCTCCTTCTTCGAGAAGAACCTGCCCTCACACGCACCCGACTGGATCGAACGGCACACGGTCGAGCATTCGTCCCGCCGCGCGGTGTACCCCGTCATCGATTCCGAAGGCGGGCTGGCCTGGCTCGCACAGCAGGCGGCGCTGGAAATCCATGTGCCGCAATGGCGTTTCGACGGTGACCGGATCGGTTACGCCACCCGGATCGTCTTCGACCTCGATCCCGGGCCCGGCGCCGACCTCGCCGAATGCGCGCGAGTGGCGCTGCTGGTGCGCGAGATGGTCGAGGGCATCGGCTTACACACCTATCCGGTTACCAGTGGCAGCAAGGGAATTCACCTGTACGTGCCGCTGGACAAGCCGTTGAGTCCGGGTGGCGCGTCGACGGTCGCCAAACAGGTGGCGACGAACCTGGAACGCCTGCACCCCGATCTGGTCACCGCCACCATGGCGAAGAAGGTGCGGTCGGGGAAGGTATTCGTCGACTGGAGCCAGAACAATCCGGCCAAGACGACGATCGCGCCGTACTCCATGCGCGGGCGCACGGTCCCGAACGTGGCCGCGCCCCGCGACTGGAAGGAGATCGAGAATCGGAAGAAGCTGCGGCACTTACGATTCGACGAAGTACTCGCGCGCTGGCGGGACGACGGCGATCTGCTCGCCGAACTCGATCCGCCGCTGCCCGCGTCCACCGGCGACGCGCTCACCAAATACCGGTCCATGCGCGATCCCGCGCGCACACCCGAACCCGTGCCCGCCGCGCCGCCCGCCTCCACCGACGGCAACCGGTTCGTCGTCCAGGAGCATCACGCCCGCCGCCTGCACTGGGATGTGCGGCTGGAACGCGACGGCGTGCTGGCCTCGTGGGCCGTGCCGAAAGGGCCGCCCACCTCCTCGGATCAGAATCGGCTGGCAGTACACACCGAGGATCATCCGCTGGAATACCTGGACTTCCACGGTGCGATCCCGCGCGGACAGTACGGCGCGGGCGAGATGACGATCTGGGATTCCGGCACCTACGAGACCGAGAAGTGGCGCGACGACGAGGTCATCGTGCGGTTCCACGGCGGCCGGCTGCGCGGGCGGTACGCGCTGATCCAGACCAATGGGAATCAGTGGCTCATGCATCTCATGCGGGATCAGCAGGTAGTTGAATCGAATATTGTGCGGCCCGAACGTGTTTCGCGGCCAGCCCGCTTTCCACGTGGGCTGGAGCCGATGCTGGCCATCGAAGGCGATGTCGCCGAGCTCGACGACGCCGAATGGTGCTTCGAGACGAAGTGGGACGGCTTCCGTCTGATCGCTGAAATCAACTCTGGTGCAATGACTTTGCGTAGCCGGCGCGGGAATGTGGTGACCGGGCGCTACCCCGGCATCGGTTCGCTCGCCACCGATCTGTCCGGCCACGATGTGGTGCTCGACGGTGAGGCCGTGGTGTTCGACGACCACGGTGTCGCCAATCTCGGTCTGCTCCAAGCGGATGCGGCGCGGGCGGTGTTCGTCGCCTTCGACGTGCTCTATCTCGACGGCACCTCGCTGGTGCGCAAACGCTATGCCGACCGTCGCCGGGTGCTGGAAGCGCTGGCCGCCACGGCGCCGTCCATGCGGGTGCCGCCACGCTTGGACGGCCCCGGTGCGGCCGCACTTCACTACAGCCAGGAGCAGGGACTCGAAGGCGTGGTCGCCAAACGCCGCGATTCGGTCTACCTGCCCGGCAAGCGCGGGCACTCCTGGGTCAAACAGCGCAACTGGCGCACCCTCGCCGTGGTCGTCGGCGGCTGGCGACGCAGCACAGCCCGCGAGTTCAAATCCCTGCTCGTCGGTATCCCGCACGAAGGCCGCCTCATCTACGTCGGCCGGGTCGGCACCGGCTTCGCCGACGAGGACATGCGCGATCTATCCACACGTCTCCACAAGCTGCAACGCAAAACCAGCCCCTTCGACAACCAGCTCACCGCGGAGGAATCCAAGGAAGCCGTCTGGGTAACCCCGCAAATCATCGGCACCGTCCGCTTCATGAACTGGACCGAGACCGGCCGCCTCTGGCACCCGGCTTGGCTGGGGGAACAGTAACGACCGAACCCGCTTCACCGCTGCTGCACATCGAGCTCACCGGTCAGAGTGGACCTACCTCCAGCCGGAAGTTGGAGGTTCTCGCGACTTCACACATACACCTGTGGGTATGGCGTGCCGAAAGATGCTGTGAAGTCGCGGTCGCGAGGGGCGAGATCTAGGTGGGTAGGCCGAGGCGGCGGTAGCGGTGTTGGCGGATGTGCAGGAGGTGGTCTTCGGGCTGGGTGGTGAGGTGGGTCAGTTCGTCGGCGATGGACTGAACCATGCGGCGGGCGAACGGGATTGGTTCGTCGGCGGCATCGGGGTGCTCTGGGACTATGCGGTCGACTATGCCGTTGGCGAGTAGGTCGGCGGAGCGGATGCCCTGTGCTGCGGCGAGTTCGGGGGCGTGGGTGGTGTCGCGGTGGACGATGGCGCTGGCGCCCTCGGGCGGTAGTGGGGCGAGCCAGGCGTGGGTGGCAGCGAGGACGCGGTCGGCGGGGAGCAAGGCGAGAGCGCCGCCGCCGGTGCCCTGACCGAGCAGGACCGAGACTGTGGGGGTGCTCAAGGTGGTGAGATCGGCCAGGCAGCGGGCGATTTCGGGTGCGAGGCCACGTTCCTCGGCTTCCTTCGAGAGAGCAGCGCCGACCGTGTCGATGACCAAGACCAGCGGGACACGGAGTTCCTGAGCGAGGGCCATGCTGCGCCGAGCTTCGCGTAAAGCGGCCGGGCCCATGGTGTTCTCGCCCTCCTGGCCGGAACGGTCATGACCGAAAACGACACATGGCTGTCCACGAAAGCAGGCCAGGGCGTGGACCACCGTGCGATCCGACTCCCCCTGACCGGTCCCGCTGAGCAGAACCCGTTGCGTCACATGGCGCAACAGGTCGCGGATGCCGGGACGATCCGGTCGGCGTGAGGCCAGCACAGACTGCCAGGCCGGAATATCGGCGCGCGCTGAGTCGACAACCGGCGACAATTCCGAGGCAGAAACGGGGGACGCAGCCGGCGACACGTCAGCGGCTGGAAAGAGTTGGGGCGGCGAGTGTTTCAGTGCCACGGTGCCGTTGAGGACGGTTAGGGCGCGGTGGGCTATGCGGCGGAAGATGGGGACGGGGAGGACGCCGTCGATTACGCCGTTGCGGTAGAGGTTTTCGGCTGTTTGCACGCCTTCGGGGAAAGGCTTGTCGTACAACGCTTTATAGACGCGGGGGCCGAGGAAGCCGATGAGGGCGCCTGGCTGGGCGAAGGTGATGTGGCCGAGGGAACCCCAGGAGGCGAAGACTCCGCCCATGGTCGGGTCGCGCAAATAGACCAGGTACGGGTGTCCAGCCGACTTGTGGACAGCGACGGCGGCGGCGATCTTCACCATCTGCACGAACGCGACGGTGCCCTCTTGCATGCGGGTGCCGCCGGAGGTAGGTGAGGCGATCAGCGGCAAACCCAGTTCGGTGGCGCGTTCGACCGCCGTGACGATGCGCTCGGCCGCGGCGACGCCGACCGAGCCCGCCAGAAAACCGAACTCGCACGCGATGACCGCCACACGGCGACCGCGCAGCGAACCGATACCGGTCAGGACCGACTCGTCGGTACCCGACAATTCCGCAGCCCGGCGCAATTCGTCGCGATAGCCGGGCGAGCCGGCCACCGCCACCGGCGGCCGGTCCCAGCTGACGAACGAACCCGGATCGAGTAACTGCTCGAGTAATTCCCCGGCCGAAATGCGCACCGAGGGAGCGTACTCAGTAGCCCTGCATCACCTTGCGCAGGGCGTACTCGGTCAGCGACACCAGCGCTTGCTTGGCGGGTTCGCGCCTGCGGGCGTCGATCGAAAGGATCGGCACGTCCGCTGACACCGCCAGCGCCTGGCGGATGTCCTCGATCGGGTAGCGCGGTGCGTCGTCGAATTCGTTGAGCGCCACCAGGAACGGTAGGTTGCGCGCCTCGAAGTAGTCGACGGCCGCGAAGCTGTCTTCCAGCCTGCGGGTGTCGACCAGCACCACCGCGCCGATGGCGCCGCGGATCAGGTCGTCCCACATGAACCAGAACCGATATTGGCCGGGGGTACCGAACAGATACAGCACCAGGTCGTCGGCGAGACTGATCCGGCCGAAGTCCATGGCCACCGTGGTGGTCGACTTCATCGGAATGCCGGTCAGATTGTCGATTCCGGTACTGGCGTTGGTCACCAAGGCCTCGGTGCGCAGCGGAACGATCTCCGAGACGGCACCGACCAGCGTGGTCTTGCCGACACCGAAACCACCCGCGACCACGATCTTCGCAGAGGTCGGCTTGCTGGTACGGGTATCGACATGCGCCGTCGAATCATATACGCCGGAGTCCACTGAGAACCCTTTCGATCAGCTCGCGACGTTCATCGTCGCTGGAATCGTCTTTCAAAGTCGCCGAAACGCGGACGTGCCCGGCCTCGATCAGGTCGGCCACGAGTACTCGGGCCACCCCGATCGGAATGCTCAGACGCGCCGCGAGCTCGGCAACGGACGGCGATTCTCTGCACAACTCCACGATTGACGTCTCGATGTTGGTCAGTTCGAACTGCCGCTCCAGGGCGACCGGATGCGATGCGACGAGAGCCTCCAACGCCAACTCCACTGTCGGCCGGGTGCGTCCGGCCGTCAGTGAATACGGGCGAACGAGACTCGGCTCGGCGCTCCCCACGCGGTGATCTTCTATGTCCATCCCACCATCAGGAACCCATCGTGACGCGTGGCGTGGCCTGCACTGTCTGGCCCACACGCTCGACCAACAAAGCCATTTCGTAGCCGACCTGTCCGATATCGCAGGACGTGTTGGTCAGCACCGCGAGGTAAGAGCCGTCACCGACCGCCATGAGCAGCAGGTACCCGTGCTCCATCTCGACAACCGACTGCAGCACGGTGCCGCCCTCGAACAGGTTCGAGACGCCGACCGAGAGGCTGGCGAGCCCGGCGGTCACCGCCGAGAGCTGCTCGGCACGGTCGACGGGCAGCTGTGCGCTCGCGGCCATGAGTAGGCCGTCAGCCGAAACCAGGACGGCGTGGGCTACGCCCGGAACCTCGTTGGCGAAGTTCGAAACCAGCCAATCCAGCTGACGATTCGTACCACCTAGATCGGGGTTCATCGGTCTCCTTTGTCTCCGGTAAGGGGTGCTTTCATTGCGCGGCCATCCCGGACGCCCTGCTGGTGACGACTCAAGCTTGACCTGATCAGTTCGGGATCGCGACGGGGTGCGCGTTCCCTGGCGGCACCGGTGACACCGCCGGGGACAAGCCTCCCGCCCGGATCGCGTTGCGGCAACCCGGCAGCGGTCTTTTTCTCGGCTTGGGCCTCGGCTGCCCGGCGGGCCGCCGACCACCCTTCGTCACCCGGTGATTCGAAGGCGGCGGCCACCTGGGACCGGTCCGGATTCGGATCCGACAGCCACGCCGACATCATTTCGGCGAAGATCGGGCTGTCCATTGTTGATCCGGTCTCGACCGCGGGTTGCAGCCGGGTCTGGAAGAACGAGGCGGCCTTGGCCGGATCCGAACGCATGCTGTGCTTGCCGGGATCGCGTACGGGCGCCTGGGCGTCGGATCCGCCCGAGGACAGCGCACTGTCGGCGACATCGGCGGAGCCGCGATCGGCAGCCGAGGGCAGTCCGACCGACCGCTGCGGGAGCTCCGTGGAGCGCTGCGGCAATTCCGTGGAACGCGACGGCAGTTCGGTCGAGCGCGAGGGCAGTTCGGTCGACGCGGCCTCGCGGCGCGGCAGGCTGCCACCGAGCGGCGAGGCGCCCGGCTCGCGCTGCGGCAAACCGAGCGGCGACGCACCCGGCTGACGCTGCGGCAGACCACCCGGCTCACGTTGCGGCAGACCGCCCGCGGCAGCCTCACGCTGCGGCAAACCACCGGGCTCACGCTGCGGCAAGCCACCTGCCGCGGCCTCACGCTGCGGCAGACCACCGAGCTCACGTTGCGGCAGACCGCCCGCGGCAGCCTCACGCTGCGGCAAACCGCCCGGCTCCCGCGGCGGCAGGCTGGTCGGGGAACGCTGCGGCAGGCCGCTGGCGGCGGGCCGCTGCGGCACCGGCGCGGCACCGGGCTCGCGCTGGGGCAGCGCGGATTCTCGCTGTGGCGCGGACGGATTCGCCCGCGGCGGCTGCACGGTGGCGCCCTTGACGGTGGGCCCGTTCACGCCGGGTTCCCGTTGCGGCAGGCCGCCAGGGGTGACCGGGTTCGCGGGCCGCTGCGGCAGACCGGCATCCGGCTGACGCGTGGGTGCGCCGTTGGTACCGGGCTGCCGCTGGGGCAGGCCGCCGGCCGTGGGCTGTGGCGCGCCGTTGCCGCCCGGTTGACGCTGCGGCAGACCGCCGCTGGTGTCGCGCGGCGGTAAACCTCCGGCGGCGCTGGCCGCGGCCGGATCGGCGGTCCCCGGCTGGCGCGGCGGCGGACCGCCGGCAAGGTTGCGCTTGGGCAGGCTGGCGGCGGCGAGTTTGCCGCGCTGCGGACCGTTCTGGGCCTGACCCGGTGCGGGACGCAGGGTCGGGCCGGACTGCGCGCCTTCCTGGCGCATACCGGCCGCGGCCGCGGCCGAGCCCGGCTGCCGTTGCGGCAGACCGCCGCCGGCGGCGGGGCTGCTCGGGGTGACCGGCGTACTCGGGGTGCTCGGTTCCGGGGTCGGCGCCTGAATCGGGCCGCTCACACCGGGATCCACCGTCACCATGACATTGCCCTGCGGCGTCCGGGTGACCGAGCGCATCTGCATCGACGACGGATTCGATGGGCGTGGCCGTTCGGCGGCGGCGGGAGCCGCCGGGGTCGTGGTTTGCTGGACGCTTGCTTTGCCGTGCACGATCAGGCCTACCGGAACATGCACGGTGACCGTTACACCCGGATCGCGTGCGGTATCGAAGGTCGGGCGCAGCCGCACCGTCAACCCGTGACGTTCGGCCAACCGGCCGACCACGAAGAGGCCCATGTGGCGGGCGGTATCGGGACCCGGCTCCGCGGTCTGCTCCAGCCGCCGGTTGATCTCGACCATTTCGGTCGGCGGCATACCGATGCCGCGATCGGCGACCTCGATCAGCAACCCCTGATCGTGGGCTTGGGCGAAGGTGAACTTCACGTCCGTCTCCGGCGGCGAGGCACGCAGCGCGTTGTCCAGCAGCTCGGCAAAGAGGTGGGCCAGGTCGGAGGCGGCGGGCTCGATCAGCGAACCGCGCGGCGTCGCACCCAGTTTCACGCGCTCGTAGTCCTCGACCTCGGAGATCGCGGCACGCAGCACGTCGGCGATCTCGACCGGGGCGGACTTGGCGCGGCGCTGTTTGGTACCGGCCAGAATCAGCAGGTTGTCGCCGTTACGGCGCATGCGGGCGGCGAGATGGTCCAGGCGGAAGAGGTTCTCGAGCAGGCGCGGGTCCTTCTCGTCGTACTCCATCGCCTCGATCAGGCTGAGCTGATGGTCGACCAGCGACTTGGAACGCCGCGCCAGCGTCTCGAACATGTCGTTGACCTGCGAACGCATCTGCGCCTGGTCGCTGGCCAGACGCAGCGCCTGGCCGTGGATATCGTCGACGGCGCGGGCGAGCTGGCCGATCTCCTCGGCGCTGCGCACCGGCATCGGCTCCAGCGGCACGTCTTCCGGCGCGGCGCCGTTACGCAGCTGGGCGACCTCGTGCGGCAGGTCGCTCTCGGCGACGCGCAGGGCGGCCAGGCGCAGGCGGTGCAGCGGCACGATCATCGAGCGGGCGACGAACACGGCCAGCAGCAGCGCCGCGAGAATCGTGGCGAGCACGACCGCGGTGTAGGTCCAGGCGTCGGTGTTGGCTTTGGAGGACAGTCGCGCCATGGCGGCGTCGATGTCGACGGTGGCCTTGGAGATGATCCGGTCGTAGACGTCCAGGCTGGTCGTCATCGAGTTCTTCAGATCGCCGATCGGGAGCTTGCCCATCGCGACCTCGGGGCTGCTCACCAGCGACACCCGGGTGTCGACACCGGCGCGCAGATCGGCGATGGCCGGATCGCCATCGGGGAAGCGGTGCGCGAGCATGTTGAGCAGCTGCCGCTCGGTGCTGGCGCTGGTGTAGAAGTTGGCCAGACCGGTTTCCTGCGAGCCCTTGATGACCTCGCTGAACGCGGCCAGTTCGGGCAGCAGGGTGCCGCGGGTGTTGATCGAATCGACAAGGCGCAGCTTCGCGGCATCCATGGCCGGGTCGCTGACCTGCGAGACCGCGGTCTCCAGAATGGTGACCGACTCGTTGGTCGCCTTGTCGATCTGGGCTAGGGCCTCGGCGGTATTCGGTATCGGCGCCTTGCCCTGTGCCCGGGTGGCCTTGGCCTGGGTGATCATGCTCTCGAAGGCGGCCCGCGCCTTCGGCAGATTGTCCAGATCACTGAGCGAGCTCTCGGCAACGACCAGCGCTTTGTCCAGATCGGTCAGGTTCTGGTCGGTCACGATCGACGTACCCGGCGCCAGCGAGATCAACTGCGAACCCACAACGGTGTTGTAGGTCGAACGCAGCCCGGTTACCGCCGGGATGACCTCGATGTTCTCCGAAACAGCCTTGAGCCGACCGGCTTCGGAGAACTCTGAGGTAATCCTCGACACGCCGAGCCCGACCGCGACCGCCAGTGGCACGGCGAGGACCGCCGTAACCTTCCAGCGCAGGTCCCAATTGCCAAGCGCCCAGCGCTTCTTGCCGGACCTAGCGGCGTCACGCATCTCCCACTCACTTTCCAAACTGGCCCCAACCATGCGCCATCACATGCTGGCTCGACAGGCGAAGCTGGCCGAGAACTGCGGCTGGCCGAGAAATTGCGTCTATGACGGCCGAAATAAGTGACATCAGATTCTAACGGATCAATAACTTCTTGGGTGACTCCGAGGTGGACTACGGGCCTTGACCTGCCCGTTCCAGGCAAAAGCAAAGGTCACGACACCCACCCGGGCGTCGCGTGAAGTCTGCCACAATCATCCAGATCTATCGAGGCGGGTATCGAGGCGAGGGCTAGGGAGTCACAGGAGTGGGTGCGCAGCACGACTACCGACCGGTCTATCAGACCAGCTTGGTGGATCCCGACGAGTTCTGGACCGGCGCCGCCGAGGCGATCGACTGGGATGTGCCCCCCACGCAAATCGTCGACGCCGCAGCGCGACCCGTGCCCCGCTGGTTTCCGGATGCTCGCCTCAACACCTCCTACAACGCGCTCGACCGGCATGTGCACGGCGAGAACGACAACCGAGCCAACCAGCCCGCCCTAATATACGACTCGGCTATGACCAATACCAGGGGTCAGTACACCTACGCCCAATTGCTGGACGCGGTGGCCGAATTCGCGGGCGCGATGGTCCGGCTCGGCGTGGGCGCGGGCGATCGTGTGGTCATCTACCTGCCGATGATCCCCGAGGCCGTGATCGCCATGCTGGCGTGCGCGCGCATCGGCGCGGTGCACTCGGTGGTCTTCGGCGGCTTCGCCGCACCGGAACTCGCGGCCCGCATCGACGATGCCGAGCCGGTGCTCATCATCACAGCCTCGGGCGGTCTGGAACCGGGCCGCAAGATCGACTATCCGCCGATCGTGCTGCAGGCGCTCGACCTCGCCCGCACCTCCGCGCCCCGGCACGTGATCGTCAAACAGCGGCCGCAGTTCCAGACCATCAAGTTCGCCGAGGAGCAGGCCGCGACCGACTCGCTGCCGAGCAGCGCCGCGACCGTCGCGGTGCGCTGGCTGGACTGGGACGACGCGGTGCACGACGCTCCGCACGCCGACCCGGTGTCCGTGGCCGCGACCGATCCGCTCTACATCCTCTACACCTCCGGGACCACCGGGAAACCCAAGGGCGTGGTGCGCGACAACGGCGGGCACGCGGTGGCATTGGCCTGGTCCATGCGCAATATCTACGACGTGGGCCCGGGCGAAGTCATGTGGGCCGCCTCCGATGTCGGCTGGGTGGTCGGGCACTCCTACATCGTCTACGCGCCGCTGCTGGTGGGCGCGACCACGCTGCTCTACGAAGGTAAGCCGGTCGGCACACCCGACGCGGGCGCCTTCTGGCGGGTCGTCGAGCAACATCAGGTGCGGGTACTGTTCACCGCCCCGACCGCGCTGCGCGCCATCCGCAAGGCCGACGCCGAGGCCACGCTGGCGCACCGCTACGACCTGTCCTCACTGCGCGCGCTGTTCTGCGCGGGCGAGCGGCTGGATCCGGCCACCTACGAGTGGGCGACCCACACGCTGCTCGATACCCGCCCCGACTGCCCGGTGGTCGATCACTGGTGGCAGACCGAGACCGGCTGGCCGATCTGCGCCAACCCGCTCGGCCTGCAACAACTTCCGATCAAGCCCGGCTCGGCGTCGGTGCCGGTGCCCGGCTATCGCCTGCGGGTGCTCGACGCCGAGGGCAATCCGGTGCCGCCCGGGGTCGAAGGCAATATCGTGGTCGGCCTGCCGATGCCGCCCGGCACCCTGACCGGGCTGTGGCAGGCCGACGAGCGGTTCGTCCGCTCCTATCTGTCCGCGTTCCCCGGGCACTACCTGACCGGGGACTCCGGCTATTTCGACGAGGACGGCTATCTATTCGTCCTCGGCCGCAGCGACGACGTGATCAATATGGCGGGGCACCGCCTGTCCGCGGGCAGTATCGAGGCCGCCATCGCCGGGCATCCCGCGATCGCCGAATGCGCGGTGGTCGGGCTGCCGGACGAGCTCAAGGGCCAGCGGCCGATCGCGTATGTGGTGCTCAAAGAGGGTGTTTCGATCGATCCCGAGCGGCTGCGGGCGGAGCTGACCCAGCGGGTGCGCGAACAGGTCGGCGCGATCGCGCAACTGGCCGACGCGGTGATCGTCGCGGGATTGCCCAAGACCCGCTCGGGCAAGATCCTGCGCAAGACGATCCGGCAGATCAGCCAGGGTGACGACTACGAGATCCCCTCGACCATCGAGGACGCCTCGGTGCTGGTCGCGCTGGCCGATCAGGTCATCACCACCCGGGCCGACACCGGTGAGTTCCCGCGCCTGACCCCGTGACGAAACCCGCTCTACTTAGAGGTTTCTCATCCGGCACTAAGACATGGGCCAGAGCGGGGTAATAGCGTCGAGGGCGTATCGGCAACCCCTCGAAAATCGGGAGTGACTCCATGATCCGTTTCCCTGCTCGCCCCACCATCGCCCTGCTCGCCGGCGGCGCGGGGGCCATCGCCGTGCTGCTCGCGCCGGGCGTGGCGAACGCGGGCCCGATGGAATTGGCGGCGCCGCTGCTGAATTCGGACTGCTCCTTCGCGCAGGTGGATGCCGCCCTGCACGCCAAGGCTCCGGCGCTGGCCAACATCCTCGACAACAATCCCGAGCAGAAGGCCGAGCTGAAGGCCAAGTTCGATCTGCCGGTCGAGCAGCGCCGCGCCGAATTCCAGCGCATCCTCGACGAGAACCCCGATGCCGCCGCGCAGGCGCAGAACGATCCGCGCGCCGCGGGCCTGGCGAACACCATCGCCGAGGTCGCCGCCGTCTGCCACACCTACTGAGCCGGTGAGCGTCACCTTGACCGATCCGGCCGAGTTGGCGCGGCACAATGACTCTGTGACGGCAAATCCGACGGTGCTTGTGGTCGATGACGACGAGGACGTGCTCGCCTCGGTCGAGCGCGGATTGCGGCTGTCCGGGTTCCGGGTGCTGGTGGCCCGGGACGGGGCGGCCGCGCTGCGCAGTGTCAGCGAACACGCGCCCGACGCGATCGTTCTCGACATGAACATGCCGGTGCTCGACGGCGCCGGCGTGGTCACCGCCCTGCGCGCCATGGGCAACGAGGTGCCGATCTGTGTGCTCAGCGCCCGCGCCTCGGTGGACGACCGGATCGCGGGGCTGGAGTCGGGCGCCGACGACTATCTGGTCAAGCCGTTCGTGCTGGCCGAACTGGTGGCCCGGATCCGGGCGCTGCTGCGGCGGCGCTCGGACACCCCGCTGCCGGAGACGCCGGGCGCGATCACGGTCGGCCCGCTCGAGGTGGACGAGGCCGGCTATCGGGCGCTGCTGCACGGGCACGAGATCGAGCTCACCAAAAGGGAATTCGAGCTGTTGTCGACGCTGGCCCGCAATGCGGGCGTGGTGCTGAGCCGGGAGCGGCTGCTGGAACTGGTGTGGGGCTACGACTTCGCGGCCGACACCAATGTGGTCGACGTGTTCGTCGGTTATCTGCGACGCAAACTCGAAACCCACGACACCCCGAGGCTGTTGCACACGATTCGCGGTGTCGGGTTCGTGCTGCGGCCGCCGAAATGAGGGCTTTCTCGCTGCGTACCCGGGTCGCGGGCGCGGCGGCGATGGGCGCGATTCTGATCGTTACCCTGTTGAGCCTGATCAGCATTCGCGCGATCGAGCTCAACAATGTGCGCGAGAGCGACCAGCAGTTGCGGCTGGCATCGCATCTGGTACTGATCGACCCGGTGGTCGCGGTCCGGCTGATCGGGGTGACCGGGTTGAACAACGACATCGCCGTCACCGTCCGCGACAACGGCACGGTCACCGCCAGCAGTCAGATCCAATTACCCCAGGCGCCAACGGGTTTCCGCACCGTGGTGGTGCGCGGCGGCAACTATCGGATTCTCACCACCACCGAGAAGCAGATTCCCGGCCGGGTGGTGACCCTGGGCATTCCTGCCGACGAGGCCGCGCGGGCGACCGCCGAACAGCGCCAGTGGGTGCTGGCGGGCGCGCTGCTGGCGATCGCCGCGGCCGCGGCGCTGGGCTGGCTGTTCGCCGGTCGCGCGGTGCGCCCGATCGTGCGCCTGACCCGCCAGGTCGCGGGCCGCAGCGGTTTCGCCGATCCCGCCAATCCCCCGGTCCCCGTCGATGGTTCGGGCGTACGGGAGGCCCAGCAGCTGGCCGACGCGGTGAACACGATGCTGGGCCGGGTCGACGAGGCGCAGGCCGAGACGGCGGCCGCGCTGGCCACCGCGCGCGATTTCGCGGCGGTCTCCGCGCATGAACTGCGCACGCCGCTCACCGCCATGCGCACCGACCTGGAGGTGCTGCGCACCCTGGACCTGGACGAGACGCAGCGCACCGAGATCCTGGCCGATCTACAGCGCAGCCAGGGCCGGGTTGAGGCCACGCTGGCGGCGCTGGAACGCCTGGCCAGCGGCGATCTCACCAATGAACGCGACCACGTGGACACCGATGTGGGCGATCTGTGCGACCAGGCCGCCCACGATGCCATGCGCCACTTCCCCACCCTCGAGGTCAGCATCGACACCGACGCCGAGCTCATCACCCGTGGACTGCCCGCCGGGCTGCGCCTGGCCGTGGACAATGCCCTGGCCAACTCGGTCAAACACGGGCAGGCCACGCACGCCCTGGTGTCCGCGCACCGCAGGCCCGACGGGCATATCGTGATCAGCGTCGACGACGACGGCATCGGCATACCGGCCGACGAGCGGACCGCGGTGTTCGAGCGGTTCTACCGCGGCAGCCAGGCCAGCAAGGGCGGCTCCGGCCTGGGCCTGGCACTGGTCGCGCAGCAGGCCCAATTGCACGGCGGGCACGCCTATTTCGAGGCCAGCCCGCTCGGCGGCGCCCGCCTGGTCCTGGATCTGCCCGCGCGCTGAGTAGCCGAACCTGTCGGTGGGCGGGGCTACGGTGACGGGGTGAACCGAACGGATCGGTTGTACGCGATCGTCGAGGAGTTACGGGCGGTCGCGCCGCGGCTGCGCACCGCGCGGCAGTTGGCGCAGCGGCACAGCGTCAGCCTGCGTACCATCGAGCGGGATATCGCCGCGCTGCAGCAGGCGGGCATCCCGATCTACGCCGATGTCGGCCGCCGCGGCGGGTACGCGCTGGAAAAGAGCATGTCGCTGCCGCCGCTGAATTTCACCGCGGCCGAAACCGTCGCTCTGGCAGTGGCTTTGGCCCGCAATCGGGGCGGCCCGTTCGATCACGCCGGTCGCAGCGCGCTGCACAAAGTACTGGCCGCGATGTCGGACCGCAATGCCGCCGCGGCCCGCGATCTCGCGGCCCGAGTGCGCCTGGTGGAGCCGCTGGGTACCCCGCCGGACCCGGAGCTGCCACCGGTGATCGGGCAGGCGATCGAGCGCGGACTGGTGCTGCGCATGGGCTATCTGGATCAGCACGGACGGATCAGCGAACGCGCGATCGAGCCGGTCGAGCTGGTCAACGGCCAGCGCGGCTGGTATCTCATCGCCTGGTGCCGGCTGCGCGGCGGGTTCCGGGTCTTCCGGCTGGACCGGATGCGCGATCTCACGCTCACCGATCTGCTCGCGCCGATCCGCCCGCGCGAGGGGTATCCGAGCGGCCCGTCCGATCACCAAGTTCGGGCGGTCGGATTGTGATCTGTGGAACCGCTCCGGAAACACCGACACAGGGTTGTCGCCATACGGGGTGATCGTGGTCCGGCAAGCATCACGATCCGACCGAGAGAGACAACCATGACCGACCCCGCCTTCAACACCGTCACGTGGTTCCAGATCGGCACCGACCAGCCGGAGCAGGCCCAGCAGTTCTACGGTGAGCTGTTCGGCTGGCACTTCACCGCCGACCCGGACAGCGGTGCGGCCTACGACCTGATCACCTACCCCGGTGACGCGCAGCCGCACGGCGGTATCTCGCACACCGACGACGCCGCGGACAATCACACCGTCTTCATGGTGCTGGTGCCGGATGTCGCCGCCACCATCGCGCAGTCCGAACGTCTCGGCGGCAAGGTGCTCGTGCCGCCCGTCACCACCCCCAACGGGCTGGTCTTCGCGCATCTGCGCGATGTGTCGGGCAACCGCTTCGGCGTCTTCACCCCCGCGCCGCGGCCCTGACGAACGAGCCGAGCCGGGCAATTCGAGCGGGTTCCGCTCGAATTGCCCGGCTCGACAGCCGTTCTCGGTGAATCAGCCGTGGGTGATGGCCGACCAGCCGGCGACATCCTTCGGCTGCCGCGGTCCCGGGCCGGTGTAGATGGCGGCCGGGCGCACGAGCTTGCCCAGCTGCTTCTGCTCCAGGATGTGCGCGCACCAGCCGGCGGTGCGGCCGCAGGTGAACATCGCGGGCATCATGTGTGCCGGGACCTCGGCGAAGTCCAGGATCACCGCGGCCCAGAACTCCACATTGGTCTCGATGGCGCGGTCCGGGCGACGCTCGCGCAGCTCGGCCAGCGCGGCCTGCTCCAGCGCGGCGGCGACCTCGAAACGCGGGGCGTTCAGTCGCTTGGCGGTGGCGCGCAGCACGCGGGCGCGCGGGTCCTCGGCCCGGTAGACCCGGTGGCCGAAGCCCATCAGCTTCTCCTTGCGGTCCAGGATGCCCTTGACCAATGCCCGGGCGTCACCGGACTTTTCGACGGCTTCGATCATCGGCAGCACGCGGGCCGGGGCGCCGCCGTGCAGCGGGCCGGACATGGCGCCGATCGCACCGGACAGCGAGGCCGCCACATCGGCGCCGGTGGAGGCGATGACGCGGGCAGTGAAGGTGGAGGCGTTCATACCGTGCTCGGCGGCCGAGACCCAGTAGGCGTCGATGGCCTCGGTGTGCGCCGGATCCGGGTCACCCTTCCAGCGCGTCATGAAACGCTCGGTGACGGTGGTGCACTCGTCGATCTTCTTCTGCGGCACGGCGGGCTGGTAGATGCCACGCGCGGACTGCGCGACATAGGACAGCGCCATCACCGAGGCGCGGGCCAGATTCTCCCGTGCGGTCTCGTCATCGATGTCGAGCAGCGGCTCGTAACCCCAGATCGGGGCCAGCATGGCAAGACCGGCCTGCACGTCGACACGCACGTCACCGGTGTGCACGGGCAGCGGGAAGGGCTCGGCGGGCGGCAGGCCGCGGCCGAATTCCCCGTCGACCAGCAGCGCCCACACATCACCGAAGGTCACCCGGCCACCGACCAGGTCCTCGATGTCGACGCCGCGGTAGCGCAGCGCGCCGCCGTCCTTGTCGGGCTCGGCGATGTCGGTGGTGAAGGCCACCACACCCTCGAGGCCGCTGACGAAATCATCGGGTACGGCGGTAGTCATGTTGGGACTCTCCTTGCACTACGGGTCGCATGGTGGTCACTCGTCGATGAGATGGCTCGCCGAGGCACATGCCGATCAGGAAAACGATAACTCTTTGCTACCCCGGAGTAACGTCTGGCCCATGCAGGCGGAGGACAATTTCCCCAGCGACCGCAACCCGGCCGACAACCACACCACCACCGATCTCGCCGCCATGCGCGTCGACTACGGCGTGCTGCACTTCGGCAGCGGCGAGGACACCGACCTGGACGAAACCTGGCTGGCCGGCGGCTGGGAACCCCTGCTCCGGCACTGGATCGAACAGGCCACCGCGGTCGGCATCGCCGAACCGAACGCCATGGTGCTGGCCACCGTCGCGCTGTCCGACGGCGTCGCGCGCCCGGTAGCCAGAACCGTGCTGTGCAAGGGTCTCTCGCCCGCGGGTGTGACTTTTTACACCAACTACGACTCCGCCAAGGGCACCCAGCTGACCGGGGTTCCGTTCGCCGCGGCCACCTTCCTCTGGCCCGCGCTCGGCCGCCAGGTCCATGTGCGCGGCGCGGTGGAGCGGACCTCGGCCGAGACCACCGAGCTCTACTGGCGCTCCCGTCCGCGCGATTCCCAGCTGGGGGCCTGGGCCTCGCAGCAATCCAAGCCGATCGGTTCACGCGCGGAACTGGACCGGATCCTGGCCGAGACCACCGAGCGGTTCGCCGCGATCGACGAGATCCCGGTGCCGCCACACTGGGGCGGTTACCTGCTGCGCCCCGACGAGGTCGAGTTCTGGCAGGGTCGCCGCGGACGGCTGCACAATCGGATCGTGGCGCGAATCAGCGCCGACGGCACCAGGATTCAGCGACTACAACCGTGAGCAATTCCACACTGCCACGAACCTGAACCGCTCGATACGCTCCGATCGGTGAGACTGCTCGCCGACACCACCCCGCTGCGCCATCCCGACTTCCGGCGGTTGTGGACCAGCCAGATCGTCACCGTCATCGGATCGCAGCTGGCCGTGGTCGCGGTACCGCAGCAGCTCTTCGAGATCACCGGCAGCTCGGGCTATGTGGGCCTGGCGGGCCTGTTCGGCGTGGTGCCGCTGATCCTGTTCGGCCTGTGGGGCGGCGCGCTCGCCGATGTGATGGATCGGCGCAAACTGCTGCTGATCACCACGATCGGCATCGGGCTGACCGCGCTCGCCTTCTGGGCCCAGGCCGCCGCCGGACTGAACAACGTGTGGGTGGTGCTGCTGCTGTTCGCCGTGCAGCAGGCGCTGTTCGCCGTCAACCAGCCGACCCGCAGCGCCGCCATCCCGCGCCTGCTCCCCGAGGAACAGCTGGCCTCGGCCAGCGCGCTCGGCATGACCGTGATGCAGTTCGGCGCCATCGCGGGACCGGTGCTGGCCGGGGTGCTGATTCCGTTCGTCGGACTGTCCACGCTGTATCTGATCGACGCGGTCACCCTGCTGGCCACGGTCTGGGCCGTCTGGCGGCTGCCCGCACTCCCACCGACCGGCACCGCCCGCACCGCCGGATTGCGCACGGTCCTGGACGGATTCGTGTACCTGGCGACCCAGCGCATCCTGCTCGCCTCCTTCGTGGTCGATGTGATCGCCATGGTCTTCGGCATGAGCCGGGCGCTGTACCCCGAGATCGCGCACAAGACATTCGGCGATCCGGCGAGCGGCGGAGTGGCCCTGGGCCTGCTGTTCGCGTCGATGTCGGTGGGCGCGGTGCTCGGCGGCGTCTTCTCCGGCTGGATCTCGCAGGTCCGCCGCCAGGGGCTGACGGTGCTGGTCTGCATCGCGCTGTGGGGTGTGGCCATGCTCGGTTTCGGGCTGGCCGTGGGCTTCACCGGACACGGCCTCGGAGTCACGGCCGGACTGTGGATCGCGCTGGCCTGCTCGGCCTTCGGCGGCGCGGTCGACATGGTGTCGGCGGCCCTGCGGGTGGCCATGCTGCAAACCGTCACCACCGACGAGATGCGCGGCCGGCTACAGGGCGTCTTCACCGTCATCGTCGCTGGTGGGCCTCGAATCGGTGATGTTGCACACGGTTTCGCGGCGGCGAGCCTGGGTACCGCCGTGGCGGCGGCCGGCGGCGGTGTCCTGGTCGTGGTCGGGGTAGTTCTCGCGGCCCTGGCGTTTCCGGCTTTCCTGCGTTACCGCGTGGCCGGGACACACCCGATGCGGGTGTCGGCATAACCGGCAAACCTCACGCCTTCACGGGAGGTTTGTGAGGTCGCCGGGTGGGCACCCTCGTTCTCGGGCCGCGTGGACAGCGACTAGCGTCTAGGTAATCGCACCGCCGTGCCGACCGCACTTCGATGCCGACGGTCCTAGCCTGAGAGGGATCCTTCCGTGCCCGAGAACGACCACATCAACGACGCCAAGCCGGTACTGAGCTACCCCGGCGGCGAATACCCCATGACGATCGCCCAAGCCGAAGAGGGCAACGACGGCATCGATCTGGGCAAAATGCTGGCCAGCACCGGGTACGTGACCTACGACCCCGGCTTCATGAACACCGCGTCGACCAAGTCGGCGATCACCTACATCGACGGTGAGCAGGGCATCCTGCGCTACCGCGGCTACCCGATCGAGCAGCTGGCCGACTCCTCGACCTTCATCGAGGTCAGCTACCTGCTGATCTACGGCGAGCTACCCACCCAGGCCCAGCTCGACGACTTCACCGACCGGATCCGCCGGCACACCCTGCTGCACGAGGACCTCAAGCGGTTCTTCGACGGCTTCCCGCGCAACGCGCACCCGATGCCCGTGCTGTCCTCCGCGGTCAACGCCCTTTCGGCGTACTACCAGGACTCGCTGGACCCGCGCGACCCCGAGCAGGTCGAGCTATCCACCATCCGACTATTGGCGAAGCTGCCGACCATCGCGGCCTACTCCTACAAGAAGTCGGTGGGCCAGCCCTTCCTCTACCCGGACAACTCGCTGTCGCTGGTAGAGAACTTCCTGCGCATGACCTTCGGCTTCCCCGCCGAACCGTACGAGGTCGACCCCGAGGTCGCCGCCGCACTCGACATGCTGCTGATCCTGCACGCCGATCACGAGCAGAACTGCTCCACCTCCACCGTCCGCCTGGTCGGCTCCTCCGACGCCAACCTGTTCACCTCGGTGTCCGGCGGCATCAACGCGCTGTGGGGCCCGCTGCACGGCGGCGCCAACCAGGCCGTGCTGGAGATGCTGGACGACATCAAGGCCAACGGTGGTGACGTCAAGGAATTCATCCGCAAGGTCAAGAACAAGGAAGACGGCGTGAAGCTCATGGGCTTCGGGCACCGCGTCTACCGCAACTACGACCCGCGTGCCGCGATCGCCAAAAAGCACGCCGACGCCATCCTGCGCAAACTCGGCGGCGACGATCAGCTCTTCGATATCGCCAAGGCGCTCGAGGAAGCGGCGCTCACCGACGAGTACTTCGTCGAACGCCGCCTGTACCCGAACGTCGACTTCTACACCGGCGTCATCTACCGGGCCATGGGCTTCCCGACCCGCATGTTCACCGTGCTGTTCGCCATGGGCCGGCTGCCGGGCTGGATCGCGCACTGGCGCGAGATGCACTCCGAGCCGCTGAAGATCGGCCGTCCGCGCCAGATCTACACCGGCTACGGCGAGCGCGACTACCAAGCCATCACCACCCGCTGAGTCACACCACCTCACCTATCGAAGGGATAGACCGAATGTCGAAGCCGGAGATCGAATTCCAGGCGGGCCCCGCGCCCACCGAGCTCGTGATCAAGGACATCATCGAGGGCGAGGGCACCGAAGCCGTGCCCGGCGGCACCGTCGAGGTGCACTACGTCGGTGTGGAATTCGACACCGGTGAGCAGTTCGACTCGTCCTGGGACCGTGGCGAATCCATCTCCTTCCCGCTGCGCGGCCTGATCCAGGGCTGGCAGGACGGCATCCCCGGTATGAAGGTCGGCGGCCGCCGCCAGCTGACCATCCCGCCGAAGCTGGCCTACGGCGAAGCCGGCGCCGGTCACCACCTCTCGGGCAAGACCCTGGTCTTCGTGATCGATCTGCTCGAGGCGAAGTAACCCGATCCGCACCGCGGCCCGTGTTCCCTGGGGAACACGGGCCGTTGTCGTCGAAAGCCCTAGTCCTCGCCCAGCGACGCCGCCCAGTCGACCGCCACGGTTTCGCCGTGGTCGACGGTGAAGAAGGCGACCTCCAGGTGCTGGCCCAGGTCGATCAGTCCGATGGCGTGCAGCGGGACCGGCTGGGTCAGGCGGACCCGCCAGGGCTTCGGCTCGTCCCAGGCGCGCAACTCCAGGTGCAGGCGCAGGATCGGGTCGCGGCGGGCGGTGTAGTCGGCGGCTACGGGAGCGGCGGCGAGGACGGTGCCGTCGGCGCGGCGGCCGTCGGCGAGGATCTTCGCGATACCGACACCGGTGGCCTCCGGCGAATTCGGCGGATACAGGACCAGGCGGTCCTGGTCGCCCGGGTCGACGCGACAGCCGATCACATCGCCGGGACCCATGTCCTCCAGTTCGGCCGCGCGCACGCGTTGCCGCACCCGAGCCTCGTAAGGCCGCTCACCGTCCAGTTGCACCCGCACCCAGAACGTCCACTCCGACTCCACGGCCTTGCCGGAACCACGGCGCAGGCCGAGCACGGTGGCGGTGCCCGCGGAACCGTGTAGCAGCAGCTCCCGTCGCGCGGCGTCGGAGAGAACCGAGCTCCGCCCGCCGAATGTGCGAGATCGTCTCGCGCGCAACAGCCACCCCGGATTCGCCGACGCCATGTCCATGAGCGGCTACGTTAATGCCAGTGTGGTCAGGGACACAGAGATACCACCCTTTAGTCTGTTCGCCATGACCACTGCGCTCCCGACCATTCCCGCCGACCTCAAGCCTGCCGACGGACGGTTCGGCTGCGGCCCCTCCAAGGTCCGCCCGGAACAGCTCCAGTCGCTGGTCGACACCGGCGCTTCCGTGTTCGGCACCTCGCACCGGCAGAAGCCGGTCAAGGATGTGGTGGCGCGGGTGCGCGGCGGTCTGCGCGACCTGTTCTCGCTGCCCGAGGGCTACGAGGTGGTGCTGGGCAACGGTGGCACCACGGCGTTCTGGGACGCCGCCGCCTTCGGCCTGATCCGGGAGCGTTCGCTGCACCTGACCAACGGCGAATTCTCCTCGAAGTTCGCCTCGGTGGCCAAGGGCAATCCGTTCATCGGTGATCCGATCGTGGTCAAGGCGGAGCCGGGCAGCGCGCCCGCGCCGACCTCGGACCCGTCGGCCGACCTGATCGGCTGGGCACACAACGAGACCTCCACCGGTGTCGCGATTCCGGTGCAGCGCCCCGCCGGTTCGGAGCACGCGCTGATCGCCATCGACGCCACCTCGGGCGCGGGCGGCCTGCCCGTCGACATCAACGACGCCGACGTCTACTACTTCGCGCCGCAGAAGTGCTTCGCCGCGGACGGTGGCCTGTGGGTCGCGCTGATGAGCCCCGCCGCGCTGGCGCGGGTCGAGGAGATCAAGGCGTCGAACCGCTGGACCCCGGACTTCCTGTCGTTGCCGATCGCGATCGACAACTCCACCAAGGACCAGACCTACAACACCCCGGCGCTGGCCACCCTGCTGCTGTTCGCCGACCAGATCGAGTGGCTGAACGGTAACGGCGGCCTGGACTGGGCGGTCAAGCGGACCCTGGATTCCTCGTCGCGCCTGTACAGCTGGGCCGAGGCCAGCGAGTACGCCACCCCCTACGTGGTCGATCCGGCGCACCGCTCGCAGGTGGTCGGCACCATCGACTTCGCCGAGTCGGTGGACGCGGCGCAGGTCGCGAAGGTGCTGCGCGCCAATGGGATCGTCGACACCGAGCCGTACCGCAAGCTGGGCCGTAACCAGCTGCGCATCGGCATGTTCCCGGCCATCGATCCGGAGGACGTGTCGCAGCTGACCCGCTGCATCGACTGGGTCGTGGAAAACCTCGCCTGACTCGAGCAGTAGTGCACGGTTCTTACCCACCCCGCGGGCTCCGCAAGCTCCGCCCGCTGCCATCCCCCTGGTGTTGCCCTGCGACACACCGGAATTCGACACGCCGTAGATCGAATTCCGCGCAGTCGAACAGAGCAGATTAGCGGGTGCAGCGCGTTCTGGGCCGATATTCGGCCCGCGTGTCTTGCCTCGAGAACAACAACTGTGCACTACTGTTTCGCAAGAGTGGTGGGCGGTGTCGCGAGCCGACGCGATAAGGAGGTAACGGTGCGTGAACTTCGAGTGATCGGGGTGACGCCCGACTCCACCCACATCGTGTGCATCGATACGGAATCCGGCACCAAGTTCCGGCTGCCCGCCGACGACAAGCTAAGAGCCGCGGCCCGCGGAGACCTTGCCCGATTCGGCCAGATTGAGATCGAGATGGAAGCAACTATGCGTCCCCGCGATATTCAAGCTCGTATCCGTGCCGGGGCCTCCGTAGAACAAGTCACCGAAGAATCCGGTATGCCGTCGAGCCGGGTGGAGCGTTTCGCCTACCCCGTGCTGCTGGAACGCGCCCGCGCCGCCGAACTCGCGCAGAAGGCGCATCCGGTGCGGCCCGACGGGCCCGCCGTCGAAACTCTCATCGATATCGTCACCGCCGCGTTCACCGAGCGCGGGCACACCCTCGACAATGCCGAGTGGGATGCCTGGAAGGACGAGAAGGGCTACTGGGTCGCCCAGCTCCAGTGGCAGAACGGACATTCCGAGATCGCCGCGCACTGGCGCTATCAGCCCGACGCGCACGGTGGTTCGGTCTCCCCGCTCGACGATCCCGCCGCCGACCTGGTCGATCCCGATTTCGGCCGGGCACTGCGCGGGCTGGCCACGATTCTGCCCGCCGCGGCGGAAGTCGAAGTGCCCGTGGTGGAGCCGGAGCCCCCGGTGGTCGAATCGCAGCGGCCCGCCGAGACCCGCCCGGCCACGCGCGAGGCGATGTTGCCGCCGCGTCCGGCCGCCCGGCAGACCCAGCCGGCCGTCGAGGAGTACTACGAGCCGCAGCGTGCGGTCGCGGCCGGTGGTGGCGCGGCGGCGATTCCGGCTCCCGCGACACCGGCTCCCGCGCCCACTCCGGCTGCCGCGCCTGCCGCGGCGAGCGCACCCGCTGCCGCCGCAACTCCGACCGTCACCGCCGGCGGCAACGCACCGACTGTCACCGCGGGCAGCAGCGCACCCTCGGTCGCGGCCGGCACCGGCGGTTCGACCGTCACCGCGGGCGACAGCGCTTCGACTGTGACCACGGGCGGAAATGCACCGACTGTCACCGCAGGTGGCAGCGCACCGACGAGCGCCGCTGGTGGCAGCGCCCCCACCGCGCCGAAGCCGAGCGCTCCGGAAACCCCCGAGGCCGCGGCCCCGGCCGAACCTGCTCCGGCGGAGAAGAAGCCGGCCAAACCGGCCCCCGCGAAGGCCACGCGCAACAAGCGGGGCAAAGCGCCCATGCCGTCCTGGGAGGACGTGCTGCTCGGCGTCCGCAGCTCCGGTCACTGAGCCGGTTCCCACGGGTTTACCCGCGCCCGAAAAGGTTGCTGGCGGCTATCTGAAACTGCAATTTTTGAGTCTCCCTGGCGTGTTCGCACGCCGAACCGACGGCATTGGCCGATATGTACGGGTAAATTTGATGAACAGTTCGCGGTAGCCGGGCCGTCAGCGCTGACGGTTAGAGTTGCCAACGGTTTGCTTAGCTGGTGTAACCATCGGGAGGTGCCGTTCGTGCTGTCCAAAGCCTCGACTCTCTGGTACGTCGACGCCCCCGATCCGCTGGCCGTACTGCGCGATCACCGCGACCCGGATCCGGAAGCCGCTCTGGCACTGGCCAAACAGCTGCACGCCGACCGCGACGTCCGTCCGATCATGGTCGGCACCCTGGCCGGTTGCGCGGGTCCGGCGGTCGGCGAGGTGTACATCGGCTGCTATCCCGGCGTCACCGTGCTGTGCTCCGCGCAGGCCGCACTGGTCCGCCCGACCGCGCTCTCGGAGCTGCTGATCCGCCCGCTCGCCTCCGAGCACACCTTCCTCGTCGCCTTCGACTCCGCCTACGCCTGGGGTGCGTTCGCGCATTGGGAGCGTGGCGAATTCCGCCGCTCCTTCAGTTCCACCCGGGTCAACATCCTGGAGGACGAGGGCCTGCCGCTGGTGTGGGAACGCGAATTCTGGGCGGGCGAGCATCCGGTGCGCTGGCGCGCGGGCGAACTGCCCGACCCGCAGATGCTGCCCTTCGATCCGCCCGAATTCGCCGACGCCGCGAACAGCGAGTGGCTCGGATTCCGTTACCGCGCCCCCGCGCCCGCGGGCGAGCTGACGCCCCGCGACATCGCGGTCTGCGGCTTCACGCTGTACCCGAAGGGCCAGGCGCCGGAACCGGAAACCCGGCTGTCACCGCAGGAGCCGGACCTAGCCGTGCGGCCGCAGCGCCGCAGCATCCTGCACTGGATCCGCGGACGCGACCGCGTCTCCTGACGCTCAGCCGAAGACCAACCCGGCGAACAGCGCGATCCAGGCCAGCAGTACGCCGGCCGTCAGCCCCGCCACCACCCACCTGGTGACCGGCGCGCCGCGCCAGCGCCAGGCGGTGGGCGCGGCGCCGCCCGCCGCCACCAGGTTCACCACGATCGACAGCAGCGGATGGACCTGGGCGAGCGCGTCGCCGAAGGAGTAGACCGCCGCCGCGGTCAGCAGCGCGACCAGCACCGATACCGTGATCCCGGCCGCCCACGGGGTGGGGTCGCGGTATTCGCCTGGGATCACGATGTCCTCACCCGCTCGTAGAACGCCATAGCGGCGGCCGTGGCCACATTCAGGGAATCGGTGCCGGGCGACATCGGGATCCGCGCCCGGATGTCGGTGGCCCGCATGGCTTCCTCGGTCAATCCCGGGCCCTCCGCCCCCAGCAGCAAAGCCACCCGCTCCCCCGCCATCGCGGTGGCCAGATTCACCGCCGCCGGATTCGGTGTCAGCGCGATGATCCGAAAACCTCTGTGCCGCAGTATATCCAGGCCATCCGGCCAATCCGGCACAGCCGCGAACGGCACCCGCAGTACATGACCCATCGAGACCCGCACCGCGCGGCGATACAGCGGATCGGCGCACCGGTCGCCGAACAGCACCGCGTCCGCGCCCAGCCCAGCGGCATTGCGGAACATCGAGCCGAGATTCTCGTGGTCGTTCACGCCTTCCAGCACCGCGACAGTACGCGCGTCGGCGAGCACGTCGTCCAAGCTCAGTTCCGCGGGCCGCGGCGCGACGGCGAGTACGCCCCGATTGAGGTGGAAACCCACCACTTCCGCCATCACCTCGGCGCTCGCCCGGTAGTACGGCGCGGCGACCCCGGCCAGATCCGCCGCGAGCTGCTCGTAGCGTTTGCCGACGCCGAGCAGCGCGCTCGGCGTGAACCGCGAATCCAGCATGCGTTGTACCACCACCACCCCCTCCGCGATCACCAACCCCTTCCGCCCCGGCAGGTCCGGTCTGCGGTCGGCGGAGGAGAGATCGCGGAAATCGTCGACCCGCGGGTCCGCGGGATCGTCGATATCGATCACTTCAGCCACGGGCCCTATCCTGCCGGGTCGCCTGTGCGGGGACGTACCCCGGTGGCCACGCCCCCGGAATTCAGGTGCGTGCGTGGGGTCGACATGCCATGGTCGGATGATGACGACCGAATCCGGGATCACACTTCGTTCGGCCACCACCGCGGATGCGGAGCAGATCGCGCTGCTCGCCGCGGTCTCGTTCACCTGGCCCGCCGAACCGGCCTATCGGGAGCGGTCCGCGCGACTCTTCCCGCTACAGGACGCGATCGTCGCGGTGGACGGCGACCGGGTGGTCGGGTGCACCAAATCCCGCACCATGACGCTGACCGTGCCGGGCGAGCGCACGGTCGAGGCCACCGGCATCGCGGGCGTGACAGTGTCGCCGATGTATCGGCGGCGCGGCATCCTGCGGGCCATGTACGAGGAGCAGCATCGGCGCACCGAGGCGGCCGGGCTGCCGCTGACCATCTTCACCGCCAGTCAGGGCGGCATCTACGGCCGGTTCGGCTACGGCCCGACGATCCGGGAGAACCGGATCACCGTCGACCGGCGCTTCGCCGAGTTCCGGCCGGGCACGCCGGACCCGGGCGGGGTCGAGTCGGTGCCGGTCGCGACCGCGATCGAGCCGATCAAGGCGCTCTACGACCGGCTGCGGCGGTTCACACCCGGCATGCAGGCGCGCCCGGACGCCTCCTGGGAGATCCGGTTCGGCGATCCCGAGGGCTGGCGCGGCGGCGGCACCGAACTGTTCGCGCTGCTGCACCCGGACGGCTATGTCCTCTACCGCTACCACCACCGGGACAGCGGAACCGACGTCGAGGTCGTGGAGCTGCGGACGGTGACCGCCGAGGCGCATATCGCCCTGTGGCGGGCGCTGTTCGGGCTCGAGCTCGTCGTCGGGATCGAGGCGGTGCTCGCCGAGCACGACCCGCTCCCCTACCTGCTGACCGATCTGCGGCTGGTCCGCACCCAGGCCCGCTACGACGCGCTCTGGCTGCGCTGTATGGACGTACCGGCCGCGCTGACCGCCCGGTCCTATCGCACCGATCTGGATGTCGTTCTGGCCGTGCGGGATCCGTTCCGCGAGGCGGGCGGCACCTTCGCGCTGCGCGTGCGCGACGGTGCCGCCGACTGCGCCCCGACCACCCGGACCCCGGATATCGAACTCGGCATCGACGTGCTGGGCAGCCTGTATCTCGGCGCCTATCCGGCTCGGGTGTTCGCCGCGGCCCAGCGGCTCCAGACGAAGGATCCGGCCCGGATCCAAGCCTTGGAACACGCCTTCGCCACCGACCACGACGCCGAGCTCGGCTGGCATTTCTGAAAGATCATCCCAAGCGTTCCTTCAGAATCCGGTCGTATCCTGGGCCTCATGAAGCCGATACAGCTGATTCTCAATATCCTCTGGCTCATTTTCGCCGGATTCTGGATGGCGGTCGGCTACGTGATCGCCGGTGTCATCTGCTGCGTCCTGATCATCACCATTCCCTGGGGTATCGCCTCGTTCCGGATCGCGGCCTATGCGCTGTGGCCGTTCGGGCGCAGCGCCGTGGAGAAGCCGGGCGTACGGCCGGGGTCGATGCTCGGCAACATCATCTGGTTCGTTTTCGCGGGCTGGTGGCTGGCACTGGGACACCTGCTGACCAGCATTCCGCTGTTCCTGTCGATCATCGGGATTCCGTTCGGCTGGGCGAACCTGAAGATGATTCCGCTCTCGCTGTTCCCGCTCGGCCGCGAGATCGTGGACAGCGATCAGCCGTTCGGCGCCCGATAGGGCTACTCCGACTCGGTGACGATCTGCTTCATGATGCCGACCGCCCGGGTCAGGGTGGCCAGTTGCTCGTCGGAGAGCTGCGAGAGCTGCTCGGTCATCCAGGCCTCGCGAGCGCTGGCCTCGTCATCGATCAGGGCGCGGCCCGCGTCGGACAGCGACACGATGATCTGCCGGCCATCGGTGGGGTGCGGTTTGCGCTCCACCAGCGACAGGTCGGTGAGCGAGGCGATCACCCGGGTCATCGACGGCGGCTGCACCCGTTCCTTGGCGGCTAACGCACCCGGGGTCATCGCACCGTCCCGGTGCAGGGTGGCCAGGGCGGACAGCTGGGTCAACGAGATCTGAGCATCGGCGCGGCGGCCCCGCAGATGTCGCGTCAGCCGTACCACGGCGAGCGAGAGCTCCCCGGCGAGGGCTCGAACATCCGATGGCATGGTCACAAGGGCAAACGATACGGGACCTGTGCAGGGCGGGCGGGCGGTATGCACAGCATCGCGTAGCGAACCCGTGGCGGGTGGTGGCCGGGCGGTGAGTGGGCCTACGCTTGGCCGGTGACCCAGAACGTCCCCGAGATTCCACCGCGCTTCACCGATCCGCGGCCGGTACTCGCGATCGGAAGCGCGCTGTGGTTGGTCGCGACCGTGGTGGTCTGGGCCGGGGGCGAGCGGTGGGAGTCGGCGCGGCCGGTGTGCCTGATGGGGCTGGCGGTGGGGCTGCTCGGCACCACGATCTTCCTGATCCAGCGCAGGGGCGCCCGCCGGGGCGACAAGGGCGCGCAGACCGGCCTCTAACCCACGGCGAACTCGTTGCTCACACCGGTGAACGGATGCAGCGCGCCGTCACCGCCCAGACTGTCCGCGTAGTGCACGAAGCGGTGGGTGCCCGTCGCATCGGCCGGAATGTCCCAGGTGAAGCGGGCCACCGATGCGGCGGCGTCGTGCTTGCTCCAGTGGTAGCGCACCGCCCATTCGCCTTCGTTGGCCACCCGCTCCCAGCCGCCGGAATCGTTGCGGCGCTGGACTTCCAGGAAGGTGCCGCCACGGCGCGGGTTGTGTTTCGGGTGCGCGGAGACGAATTCGACCGCGGCCCGCGTGCCGGGCCGGTAGCCCGCGGCGGGTTGCACCAGGACCTCACCGAAGGCACGGCCCGCCGGGGTGGCGTCCGGGCCGGGCGCGGGTACGAAATTCGGTTGCAGAGCCGAGACGTCGCGCGGCGCGGGACCGCGCGCGATCTGCTGCCGGGCCGCGAAAGCCGTTGCCAGACGGGTGAATTCTTGAACGTACGCCGGAAGGGTGTAGCGGCCGAAGAGGGTCGAACCGCCCTCGTACTGCTGGGCGTCGTATTCCTCAGGGGTGGTGACGTATTCGTGGTAGCTGTTCGCGTATCCCTGGAGCAGCACCTGCTCCAGGCCGACACCGAGCACCTCCGCCACCGCCCGGCGGATCCGCAGCCCCGACACGATGGTGAACTCGCCACCCGCGGCCGCCAGATACAGCTCGCCGATTCGCATGATCTGAATCGGCACCACGCTGGGCACCCAGCCCACCGGGGGCAGCAGACCCAGCGGGGCCACGATCGCCTTGGGCGCCTGGGCGTCGGCCAGCCAGGCGGGCGCGGGCCGGCGCGGGTCACCCAGGGCGTCCACGAGCGGATTGCGCACGCCCTCCGGGATCGGAACACCGGGTAGACCCGGTCCGTCCTCGACGCTGCCCGCGATCAGCGCGACACCGGCCGCGGCCGGTGCGGTACGCCCGGGCTGCCCACTGTCGGTGTAGCGGCCGTCGACCGCGATATCGGCCAGATCGATGTAGCAGAGCATGGCGCCGACCGTGCCGTCGATCGAGCGTGCCTGCGCCAGTGCGGCTTTCGAGGCGGCATACTGGCGTTCGCCGATGATCCGGGTGTTCTCGAACTCGTCCTCGGTGGGGCCCGAGGTGGGACGCAGATTCAGGTTCGGCGACATGTCACCGGCATTGGTCTGCGCGAACGCGGATACGAAATCCGGTGCACCGTCCAGGTATCGGACACCGTGCTCGGTGTACTCGTGTGTGAACGCGGCGAACCCCTTGTTGTCACCGCTGATCAGCCGGTTCTTGTTGCTCATCGAGGTGTTGTGGGTGGCGAACCAGGTGATCGCGCCGACCGGCTTGCCGCCCTTGCTGATCGAGAGCGCGGTCACCGCCGGATCGATCGCGGCGGGCGGGAAGTGTTCCCGATCCGCGGCGGGGTTGCGGTCGAACGCGATTCGGGACCGGTTGACGCTCGCGTCGTGCAACTCGCTGCGCCCGAGGGACAGTGTGGCCGGGCTCAGATCGGCGTGCGCGGCGGCGATCGCCTCCACGATTCCGGTCACCTCGGCGTCGTAAACCTGTTGCTGGAAACCGAGAATCGCGAGGTTGTAGGCGTAGTCGTGGCTGGAGCCACCGCAGGTGGCGTGCGAGTGCGTGGAGGTGAGCAGCACGTTCTGCTCGGTGTAGAGATCGCCGAAACGTCGTGCGAGTTCCAGCATTACGCCGCGATGCACGGAACCGAAGATCATGCCGTTGTCGGCCACGACGAAGGCGACGCGCTGGGCACCATCGGCGATGACGAAGGCGCGGACCCGGGGCCGCAGGTGGATGCCCGCGGTGGTCTGCTCCAGCTGGGAGTAGCCCATCATGCCGCATTCGGCAGCGGGACCGGTGATGTCGGAGATGCCGAGACCTACCAGCAGGCCGCCCGAGGCAGCCGCGGTGGCCGCGCGTACGCCGGGAACGGCGCCGGTGGCCAGCGTTGCCGACCCCAGCACGGATCCGGCCAGAACGGTCCTGCGTGACAACGGCATACGGGCACTCCTTAAGTCTTCCGATGCACTGAACCACACAACTGGACAATCGTCCAGTGCAAGTTTTTCGGTCCAGCGAATTGACTGCACGCGCCACGGACGCTTAACTCCCTGTGGTGTCCTCCCGATTGAGCGTCGAAGAACGACGGGCCCACCTGATCGAGGCGGCCATTGGGCTAGCCGAGAAAAAAGGTGTCGCCGGTGTGACCACACGCGATGTGGCACAGGCGGCAGGGGTCTCGCTCGGAGTGGTGCATTACTGTTTCGAAAATAAGGACGCGCTGATGACCGAGCTGGTCAAAGCGTTGTCGATGGAATTACGCGATTCCGTGGACGCCAATGAAACAGTATGGCAGGACGTCGGAAGTGGAAAAGAAGCGCTTCAAAAATTGGTGCGCTCCGCACTCGAACTTCTGTGGCTCAATATCGAAGCCACACCCGAACGCCAACTGCTCACCTACGAAACCACCACCTATGCTCTGCGCGAAGGCGAGCAAACGCCCGCGAAACTCGCCATCGCGCGCGAACAATATGCGTTCAACGACGCCACCGTCGCCGATATCCTCGACCACGCCCGCGACGCCACCGGCACCCGGTGGTCCGTACCCGTCGGCTCGCTGAGCCGGTTCGTACTCCAGGTCATCGACGGCGTGGTGCTGCGCTGGCTGGTCGACAACGACAGCGAAGCCGTCCGCGGTCAGCTCGATCTGCTCAGCGACATGGTCGCCGGTTACGCGGAATCGGCCTGACGCTGCGGAACCCGGACGTGAGTGGCGGATTCGGTACGCCACCAGGGCACCTCGACGGTGCCCTGGGCGGCGCCACCGAGCTGTACCCGCAGGTCGTCGTGCAGGACCAGATCGCCGTCCCGCCACGGCAGCATGTCGCCGAGGACCGCCCTCAGTGACTCGTCACGACGGCCCGCGCCGAGCACGGTAGCGGAAACGACCTCCGAGGCCAGCGGCAGATCCAGCAGCGCCGCAAGAGCCTTCGCGTGCTCGGCGGCGCCGTACACCAGGCGTTGCGGCGGCAGCGCCAGCGCGAACCACGGTTGATCGAGGATCAGCGCGTCCGCCGGATCGACCACCGCGCCGGACAGGGCGCGTACCCGGTCCGGTAGCGCGAGGTCGGCGAGATCGAGCCGGTCCGCCGCGACAGCCGCGGCCAGCGCCCGGTGCGCGTGCGAAATCGACTCGGACGTCGGCATTTTCGACGGATCGGCCAGAGCTTCGAGCAGCGCGGAGGCCAGTTCCGGGGTCATCGCCGTCGAGTCGGCGAACACGGCGCGCAGCGCGTCGAGATCGGCGCGAGCGAAGCCGTCGAAACCGAAAGCGTCCAGCAGACCGGCGAATTCGGTGTCGGCGGGATGACGCAGCAGCCCCAGCGGAACACCGTCGATCCGGGCGTGGCGGCGCAGCCACCAGGCCGTGTAACCATCCCGGTCGGCCAGCAGCCGCCGGGTTCGCGGCTCGGACACCAACTGGTGCAACGCGTCCGGCCAGGCGATCTCGTCGATCAGATCGAGATCACGGACCGCGGCCAGCTCCGGCGGGTCCTCCGCCAGGCCCGCCCACCAGCGCTCCTCGTCGTCGAGCTGGTGGTCCGGACCGGTCGGATCCGATTCGGTGACAATGCCGAAATCCCAGCCGACGCCGATCGCGCGCAACGCCTCCGCGCCGTAGGCCTGCACCAGCGCCGGATCCAGCGTGCCGAGCGGCGCATCCTCGACCAGCAGCGGATACAGCGGGGCGTCGGGCAGCAGCAGTTCATCGGCGGGGCGCGAATCGCCTGCGGTATCCGGTAATTCGAGAATGCTCAGCCAGGGCGGCAGCAGGGCCGGGTTCGCGGTGGCGGCCAGGCGCAGCACCGCGTCGAGGGTGTCCTCGTCATCCGGCCGATCCGTCAACTCCGCTTGCAGCCCAGGATCATTCAGCAGATCCTCCGTCGTCGCCGACCGCGCCCCCAACCGCGCCAGCAGCGGATGCGCCGCCTCCGGATGCACCAGCCGCGCCCAATGCACCGGAATCGGCACCGTCAACTGGTCATCCAGCAGCACCGTGCGCGGCCCGGTCACCAGCCGGCCGTCCGCCAACGGCACCGCCAGCGCCCCCAGCTCCTCCGCCGCAAGCGGATCCGCCGTGCACGGCTCCAACGCCTCGTACAGCCGCCGCCACCACCCCGGCTCCCGCTCCAAACCGCCCGACAGCTCGGCCAACCGCGCCAACCCCAGCCGATGCACATCCAGCACGGCCAGCGCTTCGACCTGCCCGGGACCGGACAACTCCGGAACCACCAGCGGCCCGGCCACATCCGCCAGCAGCTCAGCCAATTCCGCTGTCAGACCGGCGAATACGCTCGCCCGCGTGGGCACAGACTGCTCTCCGGACCAGCCGGCTTCGTCCGGCGGCGCGGAATCGGAGCCGATATCGGCGGAGCCCCGATCCGCCGACGCGAGGCGGTCCTGTGGCAAGCCGCCTTCATCCGGCAGCGCGGAATCGGGGGCGGCGCTCGCCGACAACTGGTCGGCCAGGTCATCCGGGGCCGTGCCGCTGAGCACGGGGAGCCAGGCGGTGGTGCGCAGCTCCCGGGTCACGGCTTCGCGCAGCAGGGCGTCGGCTTCGCTGCGCGCGAAAGCCGGCGCCGGGACGAGCACCAGGCGGTCGCGAGGCGGCAGGGCGCGCGCGAAATCACCGTAGCCACTGACCAATTCGGCGATTCGTGCGCCGGGCAGCAGGCGGCGGCGGTCCGGTTGCATCGGGACGTCGGCGATCAGGAGGGCGGGCAGGGACAGTTCCTCATCGGAACGGGTGGGTGCCCGCAAGACATCGTCTCCGGCAGGGACGGGCCGCCCGGCCCGCACCGGCAGCAGCCAGCGCGCCCGCTCGGTTCGATACTGCCACCAGACCCGAGACTCGCCCGCCCCGTCGACACGCAGCTCCTGCAACCCGCCACCGAGCTCCCGTACCGCACTGCCGAATTCGTCCCCGGCAATCCGAATACTCCGCAGGGCGGGCAACTCCACGAGCAACTCCGCGGCCTCAGCACGCATCACCGCCAACAGCTCATCAGCGTCCGCGTCATCCCGCAGCCGCAACACGACCTCGGTATCCGCACCCGCACACGGCGCACCCGAACTCGGCCACACCAGCCGCAACACCGGCGGGTCGAAACCGCCCCGCGGCGAGTCCGCTTGCCGCTCGACACCGCTGCGCACAGGCGAATCGTCGGCAGCGGTGTCGGCCGAAACCGCGAACCCTGCGTTGCCGGGGACCGCGGTCGCGCCCCCCGGAGGCGACAGGCGCGGATCTTGTTGTGGCTCAACGGTAGTGTGAGGTGGCGATACGGGTCCTGCACCGGGGATGTGGATATTGTTGTCGTGCAGGGCGTTCAGGGTGCGCTGGCGGGAGAAGTGCAGGGAGCCGGTGGTCGAGCGGATCTCTATGTCGTCGCTGACCGACAGAACGGCGGTGAAACCGACGCCGAAGCGGCCGACGGCGCCGGGGTCGGCTTTGCCGGAGGCGCGCAGGGCGGTCAGGGCGTGGACGCCCGAGAGATCCAGGGGCGCACCGGTATTGGCGATCGACAGGACGCGCCCGTCGAGGCGTACGGTCAGGCGGCCCGGTACACCGGCCTTATTCGCCGCGTCCGCCGCGTTCTGTGCCAGCTCGGTGAGCACCCTGTCGCGGTAGCCCGCACTGACGAGATCCGCCTCGGTGGCGGCGTCCTCCCGCAGTCTGGTCGGCGAATCCCGCCATGCGGCCAGCACTCCGGCGCGCAGCCCCGCACTGTCGAACGGGTCCCCGCCGTTCAGCTCCGCGATGACCCGGACTCCTCGACCACAACCTCACCCTGACCATCGGCCACGAACGTCACCGCATCGTCGGCCTCGGGTTCGGCAGCACCCTCCGGCACTGCCAACTCCCCCTTGGGCCGCACACTCACCACCCCACCGGCATCCGCCGGACCGACACCGTTCTCGCTACCACCTTCAGCGGCACCGGACTCCGTGCCATGCCCAGCCGATTCGGCACGGTGCTCGGTTGCCTCCGTGGATGTCGAGATCATCGACGCATCCGCCTCGGATTCGCCCGCGGAGTCAGCAGCGCTCGTATCCGGAAGGGGCGCAGCCACAGCCGTGTCGGCCGTATCCGTCTGCGACTGGCGCGGTTCGGGCGTGGTTTCGGACGACGGCTCGGAAGCGACGGCCTCGATGCCCGGAGCTGTGTGCTCGGTAGCGGTGGTAGCGATGGCCTCGACATGGGGTTCCGGGGCCGTAGACGAATCGGTAGCGCCGGAAGCTGCCGTCGGCGCGGCGAGGGTTGTGTCACCGGCCTCAGACGAGAGGCTGGCTTCAGGAGCCGCGGTCTCCGACTCCGGCGCTGTCTCAGGTTCCGGTTTGCGGAGTTCTTCGGGCGGGATGACGTCGAAGGCGGCGTCGTCGTAGGCCTCGTAGAGGGGGGAGCCCTGGCCGGTGGGGGGTTCTACGTCGGAGTGGGCGCCGCAACCGTATTCGGTGTGGACGACGCGGCCGTCGGCGCCCATGGTGTTGGCGCAGACGCCGAAGGCGGCACGCATGGCGCCGGCCAGCGGCAGGTAGAAACCGCAGAGGCCGCAGGTGGCGGGGGCGGCCTTGGCCATGTCGGTGTCGGGGCCGAATTCGGCGTACCAGCGGTCGGCGGCTTCGGCGCGGCCCTCCAGGCTGAGCACCTTGCTGCGGCCGAGACCGACCTCGAAGGCGACCTCGTCGACCACCGGATCACCGGTCGCCACATAGCCGGGGACCAAGCGCGGATCGTTCGGGGGCGGGGCGAGCAGATCACCGGGCGCCAGATCGCCGGGGCGGACCCGCTGCTCCCACGGCACGAACTCGGGCGCGACCAGGGCGTCGGGGCCCGGTAGCAGCGCCGACTCGCTGACAGTCGCGTATTCGGCGCCGGGCGGCGCGGCCACTACGACCGCCCACTGCCAGCCGCGATAGCCGGGCAGCGTGGCTTCGAAGCGGTGTGTCGCCGCGCTCTCGTCCTCGAACGACACACCGAGATGGCCGCCGACCGCGGAGGGCTCCAGCTCCAGGAGCGCACGCCGAGCCACGTCCACGGCGTCAGCCAACACACGCTCTACACCGGGGTCCGAAACAGAAACTGCGCTCACGGCCTACATTTTGCCGTATGGAACGCAATCCGCGTTCGTTGGCCGCCGCTGTTCTGCTCTGCCTGCTCACGACGAGCGGGTGTGCGCGCGCCGACGACGCCCCACCGGCCCTTCGCGTCGAGGTGATCGGCACCCGTCCGCACGACTCGCGTGCCTTCACCCAGGGGCTCGAGGTGCATGAGGGAGTGTTGTACGAGAGCACGGGCCGGGAGGGCGCGTCGTGGGTGCGCGCCACCGCTCTCGACAGCGGCACGGAATTGGCCCGGGCCGACGCGCCGAGCGAGGTCTTCGGCGAGGGCATCACCCGCGCCGGCGACACCCTGTGGCAGTTGACCTGGCGCGACGGCGTCGCCTACGCCCGAGACCCGGACACGCTGGCCGCTCGCGGACAGACCCGCTACGACGGCGAGGGCTGGGGTCTGTGCCTGCGCGGCGACCGCCTGGTGATGAGCGACGGCACCGGCACACTGACCTTCCGCGACCCGGCCACCTTCGCGATCACCGGCACCGTCACCCTGGACGGCTATCCCGGCGCCAAGCCGAACGAGCTCGACTGCGCACCGGACGGCACGGTCTACGCCAACCACTTTCCGACCGACAAGATCCTGCGGATCGATCCGGACTCCGGGCGTGTCCTCGCTGTCATCGACGCCTCGGGCCTGCTCACCCCGGCCGAACGCGTGGACACCGATGTACTCAACGGCATCGCTCACCTGCCCGGCACCGATCATTTCCTGATCACCGGCAAGTACTGGCCGACAATCTTCGAGGTCCGTTTCGTCCCGGCGTGACGACCGGCGACAGACGCCCGGGCACCGATCAGTCAGAATTGAGCGGTGACGACTCCTCGTGATCCCACCGGTCCTGACCGTGGTTCCTGGGATGGCGCGGAGGAACCTCCGGTGCATCGACATCCCGGGTTCGACCGCTATCCGCCGCCTACCCGCCGCACCCCGCTGCCTCCGCTGGGCCCCGAGCACGGCGCGCGGCCGACCGGTCGGCGGCCGCCGCGCAAGGTGTTCCCGAACCGTCCGGAGCCGAGGCCGGACCCTCCGACCCAGCCTTACGATCAGGGGCCGCGGAAGGATCCGCCGCCCCAGCCCTACGGCCAACCGCCCAGAAGCGACCCGCCGACCCAGCCGTACAGCCAGCGGCCCGGAAAGGACCCCTCGACCCGGCCGTACGGTCAGCCGGATCCGGAGTCCTACGACCAAGCGCCACAGCCCGATCCGGACCAGCAGCGCGTCCCGCGCAAATTGACCGTCACCCGGGTCGCCGTGATGCGCGGCCGGGAACTGACCGGCAAGGGCATCGCGACGTTCCAGCGAGCCGCGAAAGCCGACGGCGCCGACAAGTCCGGGCTCACCGCGCTCACCTACGCGACCATGACCAACTTCGCCCTGGACGCCGCCATAGCGGTGGCGCTGGCGAACACCCTGTTCTTCGCCAGCGCGACAGCCGAGAGCAAGTCGAAGGTCGCGCTGTATCTGCTGATCACGATCGCCCCGTTCGCGGTGATCGCCCCGCTGATCGGCCCGCTGCTCGATCGTTTGCAGCGCGGCCGCCGCCTCGCGCTGGCGACATCGTTCGCGGTGCGCGCCGTGGTCGCGGTGCTGCTGATCTTCCAGTTCGACAATGTCGCGCTGTATCCACTCGCACTGTGCATGATGATCGGCAGTAAGTCGTTCTCGGTGCTCAAGAGCGCGGTGACGCCACGCGTGCTGCCGCCGGAGATCGATCTGGTCCGCACGAATTCCCGATTGACGGTGTTCGGTCTGGTGGGCGGCACGATCGGTGCGGGCGCGATCGCAGCCCTGGCCGCGGTCATCGCGGGGTCGGACGGCGCGCTCGTGCTGGCCGTACTGATCGCGCTGGCCGGAACGTATCTGAGCCTGCGGATTCCGAGCTGGGTGGAGGTCACCGAGGGTGAGGTGCCGACCACGCTCGGCTATCACGGTGAGCAGGAACGCACCGAGGTCATCCAGCAGATTCCGGATGTACCCGCGCGGCGGCGGCGCCAGCCGCTCGGCCGTTCGGTGGTCACCGGGCTGTGGGGCAACAGCACGATCCGGGTGTTGACCGGTTTCCTTACTTTCTATGTCGCCTTCGTCGCGAAGGCGACCGAGCATCGCCCGGTGCAGCAGGCGACCATGCTCGGCATCGTCGGCGCCGCCGCCGCGATCGGCAATTTCACCGGCAATGCCACCGGCGCCCGGCTCAAACTGGGCCGCCCGTCGCTGATCGTGGTGGGCTGCACGGCCGCCTGCGCCGCGGTGGCGGTGGTGGCGATCATCACCGACAACCTGCTGGGCGCGGCGATCGCGACGCTGGTCGCCTCGGGGGCGAGCGCGCTGGCGAAGGTGTCATTGGACGCCGCGATCCAGGATGATCTGCCGCCCGAGTCGATCGCCTCGGGTTTCGGCCGGTCCGAGACGGTGTTGCAGCTGTCCTGGGTGATCGGCGGCGCGGCCGGTGTGCTGCTGCCGACGGAGTGGTGGAAGGGATTCGCGGTGGTGTCGGCGATACTCGGACTCGGCCTGACCCAGACCTATCTCAGTTACCGCGGCCACACGCTGTTGCCGTTCATGAGCGGTAACCGTCCGCAGCATGTCGAGCAGAAGGTGCCCGGCACAACCACATTCATCCCCCGAGCGACTGGAGAACCCCTCAGTGAGTGAGCGACGCATGCTCAGCGGACGTACGATCATCGCCCTGCTCGCGGCGGTCACACTGGTTGTCGGCGTGGCCTTCGTGGGTGTGTTGTATGTCGCGATCCGCGATGCGCCGAAGCAGGCGCCGAAGCTCACCGCGTACGCGCACGGCAAGACCGTGGATGTCGTCCCGTTCGCGTACTGCGCGGTGTCCATGCGCGATTGCCAGGTGCTGCCGCAGCAGCCGGAGGACGTGGTGGCCACGGTGTTCGAGGGCCTGCCCTGTGCGGCGGCGGGCTGTGAGAAGGGCCGCACCGCCGAGCTCGAGGTGCCGCCGGGCTATCCGCTGCAGCTGTCGCTGCCCGACGCGGTCGCGGATGCGCCGTGGGTCGCGCAACTGGTGTACGCGACCGAGGACGGTCAGCCGGTCGGAAAGGTGGTGAGCCACAACAACTATCCGGCTGGTGCGCGCGCCATCACGATCGATTCGCGGCCGCTGCCGGAACTGCGCCTGATCGGCGTCGAACTGCAACTGCCGATTCTGGCCAAGAACCAGGCCGGCCGTGAGTTCTACGTGCCGCACGCCGCCTGGTCGATCAACACCGTGTAGGCGAAGCCGATACGAAGTCGAGTACGGCCGCATGCCACCGCTGCGGCTGCTCACCCATGACCATGTGCCCGCCCGGCAGTTCGATATACCGCGCGCCGGGTATGAACCCGGCGAGCAATGCGATGCGAGCGAAGGATTCCCGGTCCCCCGCGGCCAGTGATCGCTGCCACAGTTCGAGATTGGCGCGGGTCCGATTGTCCGCCCGCGCGAATCCTGCGGTCTGCACCAGGCGGCGCACTCGCCCGGGATGCCGGAAGGTCACATGCTGATCGGCGAGCTGTCCCGGTCGACCGGTGTGACGACCCGCCTGCTGCGCTACTACGAGGAGCAGGAACTGCTGGTGCCGCAGCGGGATTCGAACGGCTATCGACGCTACGACGACCAGGCGCCCGAGCGGGTACGCCGGATCAGGACGCTACTGGATACCGGCCTGCCGACACGGTCGATCCGGGAGCTGCTGCCTTGCGCCACGGACGCGGGTATCCAGTCCTGTGACCGGACCCGCTCCGTTCTCGACGCGAATCTGACCCGGCTGGACCGCCAGATCTCGGAGTTGACCCGGCGGCGGGCCGCGTTGATCGAGTTGCCGCTGGCCTAGTGGTCGAGTTCGCGGGCGACGGCCCGGACGACCTCCGAGATGCGCTGGGCCATCTTGCGATCCGGGTACTTGCCCTTGCGCAGGTCCGGCTGCACCTTCGTTTCCAGCAGCGTGATCATGTCCTCGACCATGCCGTGCAGTTCGTCGGGGGTGCGGCGCGGGGTGGCCGGGTCCTTGCGGGGGGCGCGCTCGCGTTCCTGCCCCCGGACCGACGGGGGTGCTTCCAGCAGCTTCAGGCTCAGGGCCTGCGGTCCCCGGCGGCCGGCGGCCATACCGAATTCGACCCGCTGGCCCGGCTTCAGGGATTCGATGCCCTGCGGCAATGCCGACGACCGGACATAGACGTCCTCACCCTCGTCCTGGGAAAGGAAGCCGAAGCCCTTTTCGACGTCGTACCACTTCACCCTGCCGGTCGGCACTGCGCTCACCCGTTCATCATCGACACTCGGAACCCCAACGGCCCGAGCAAATTTTCTGCTTGCGAAAAGAACGCGCCCCACAAGCCTGTAGGACGCGATTGTCACAGAGTCTACCCCGGTGGGTATGCCCCTGGCACACCAGTTTTACGGTCGACTTGTGACAAACCCTTCCGCTCCGCAGCCCGGACGCCCCCGGCGCTTCGGGTTTCTCCAGATCGCGCTCGGGCTGTTCGCGCTCGGGTTGCTGGCGATCATCGGCATTTTCCTGACGCCGATCCTCACGGACGGCTCCGCGGGGCTGTGGCTGTATCTGGCCGCGATGCTCGCACCGCTCGGATTCATTCTCGGCGTGGGCTACGCGCTCTGGTCGGGCCGTCGGGCCCGGTGAGTTACCCGGGACCTCCGTTACCGAACCTCAGATGTGATCCTGATCACATAACGGAGCGGTCACGGGGCGGCATCGGATCGTTACGGGACGATTCGGACGGCTTCTAGCTGCGCAGAAGCACTTTCACCCACGCACACCCCGACTCGAGACCAGCACATACACGCCGGTTATCAAATAGTGATTTTTCGCGGCGATCGTCGTACCGTCTATTTCAGCCGGGGCACCCCGGCACCACCGGCCCGCCGCACCGAGCCTCACCCCGCGGGTACCGGACCCCGACTGGAACAGGGGTGAGGGCGGTACGGACGACCTCTCAGTCCGTTTCCGAGCGCTGGATCTGACAAGACGCCTCGCAGGTGCGGACGAGAGGAAGACACCGGATATGAGTGGACGCCATCGCAAGCCGACCTCCACCGGCCGCACCGTAGCCAAGGTCGCCGTCACCGGCGCCATCTTCGGCACCGCGGGCGTGGCCCTGGCCGGAAACGCCAGCGCGGCACCCGACTCCGACTGGGATCGCCTCGCACAGTGTGAAGCCGGCGGCAACTGGGGCATCAACACCGGCAACGGATTCCACGGCGGTCTCCAGTTCTCCCCCAGCACCTGGAACGCGCACGGCGGTCAGGAATACGCGCCCACCGCCTACCAGGCGAGCCGCGAAGAGCAGATCGCCGTCGCCGAGAAGGTGCTCGCCTCGCAGGGTTGGGGCGCTTGGCCCTCCTGCTCCTCATCCCTCGGTCTGCGCAGCGCCCCGACGCAGCGCGATGTCCCCGCCGAGCCCTCGCTGCCGCAGTGGAACCCCGCCCAGGTACAGGCTCCGAGCGACCAGGAGATCTACCAGGCCGTCGACCGCGCGGTCGCGCTGGTGCAGCAGCAGGGCGTGCAGATCCCGCAGCCCGCACTCGACTTCTTCAACGCCGCCAAGGGCAATGGAGCCAAGCTCGATCCCGCGATCGTGAACTTCTACGAGGCGAACAAGGGACTGCTCCCCTCCTGACCCGAGGTTCGTCATACAACAAGGCCCCCGCATCAGAGCCGATGCGGGGGCCTTGTTCGTGCGTGAGGCTTTCCAGCCCGGAAATTCACCGATTGATCACCGTGTGCGGGTGCATGTACGGCAGCTGCTCGGCCGGGACCGGAAACTCGGTGTCCTCGCCGAACGGCGAAAGTCCACCGGAGCGGGTCGACGAGAGTTCGGTGACGGCGTGGTCACCCTCGGCCAGCTTGGGCCAGCCATTGTCGACATACGGTTTCTTCGATTTGTTCACCACCGCCACATGCTAGCGAAAGACCCCACCATGTGCGGCTCGGGGATCGCAGCTAATGTCGGTAACGACTGATCTCGCACGAACGGGAGGCGGAACAGCTGAGCGTTAGTTCTCTGGCGGAGTGGCTCGGTGCCCGGACCGATGCCCAACTCGTAGCGCTGCTGGAGCTGCGGCCCGATCTCGCGGTGCCGCTGCCGTCCTCCATGCAGGTGCTCGGTGCCCGCGCCGAACAGCGGGCCTCGGTGCTGCGCGCCACCGACGACCTGAACACGCTCGAATTCGCCATTGTGGAAATGCTTGCCGTGCACAAAGCCTCGAATGCCGAGGGGCTGGGCCGCAAGGCGCTCCAGGCGCAGCTGAAGGGCCGGGTGACCAAGGCCGCCCTGGACGCCGCGCTGGAACGGCTGATGGCGCGCGCACTGGTCTGGTCCGACGGCGACGAACTGCGGCTGGTCGCCGCGGCCACCGAGGCGCTGCCCTGGCCGATCGGCTCCACCACCGAGATCCCCGACGCGCTGACCGAACCCGAGGTCGTCGCCGCCCTCCAGGACGTTTCACCGCCTGGCCGCGCCCTGCTGGACAAACTCGCCACCACCAACCCGCTGGGCCGCACCAAGGACGCCGCACCCGGCACCCCTGCGGATCGCCCGGTACAGCAGTTGCTGAACGCCCGGCTGCTGCATTGGATCGACGCGGAGACCGTGGAGCTGCCGGTCACCGTCGGACAGGTGCTGCGGCGCGAACCTGTCACCCATCCCCATGCGCTCACACCTCCGAAACCAGAGCTCAGGAAGCAGACTTCGGCGGAGGTGAACGCGGTGGCCGCGGGCGAAGTCGGTGAGCTGCTGCGGCATTGCGCGGATGTGCTCGAGGCCCTGGGCCAGACGCCCGCTCCCGCCTTGCGGGCCGGTGGCCTGGGTGTGCGGGAGTTGCGGCGGATCGCCAAGCAGACCGGGGTCGACGAGACCCGCGCGGGACTGCTTGTCGAGTTGCTGGCGGCGGCGAAGCTGGTCGGCAAGGGGTTGCCCGAACCCGAACCGGGCTACGACAACGCCGAGGACTACTGGGCGCCCACGCCCGCCGCCGATGGCTGGCTCGACGCACCGGCCGCGCGCCGCTGGACCGCGCTGGCGCTGGCCTGGCTGGACCTGGACCGAATGCCGTGGATGATCGGCATGCGCGATGCCAACGACAAACCGCTGGCCGCACTGTCTTTCGAGCTGCGCATGCCGAACGCACCGCGCGACCGCCGGACCATACTGGCGCTGCTGACCGAGTATCCGTCCGGCACCGCACTCGATCCCGCCGATATCGGCCGTCTGCTGGCCTGGCGACAACCGCGCTGGCGCAGGCACTTTCGGCTGGAGGCGGTGGAGCAGACGCTGCGGGAGGCGGCCGAGCTGGGTTTCATCGGCCGTGGCGCGCTTGGTTCAGCGGCCCGGGCGCTGCTGCACGGCACGGCGACCAGCGCGGCCGACGCCGAAGCCGAGATGGAGGCGGCGCTGCCGGAGCCGCTGGATTACGTACTGGTGCAGGCGGATCTGACGGTGGTCGCGCCGGGCCCGCTGACGCCCGAGCTACAGCAGCGGGTCGTGCTGGTCGCCGATGTCGAATCGGCCGGTGCGGCAACGGTGTACCGGATCGGTGAGACCTCGGTGCGGCGCGCACTGGACGCCGGGCTCACCGCCGCCGAACTGCACGCCCTGTTCACCACGCACTCGCGGACACCCGTCCCGCAGGCGCTGTCCTATCTGATCGACGATGTCGCGCGCCGGCACGGCCAGTTGCGGGCCGGGATGGCCCAGTCGTTCGTCCGCAGTGACGATCCGGCGCTGCTGGCGCAGGTGCTGGCCGCGCCGGTGGCGGGCACGCTGGCGTTGCGGGCGATCGCGCCGACCGTGGCCATCGCGCAGGCTCCGCTCGGCGAACTGCTCGAACAGCTGCGGGCGGCCGGTTTCGCCCCCGCGGGCGAGGATTCCTCGGGCGCGATCGTGGATCTGCGGCCGCGAGGCGCTCGAATCACGGTGCGCCCCAACGCCCGTACGCCCTATCGACCCACGCCACCGAGCAGCGAGCAATTGCAGTTGCTGGTTACCGAGCTGCGTGCCGGGGACCGGGCGGCCAGCGCCAAATCCGGGCAGGCGGTGCGCGCCGACGGCACCCGCACCAATACCGCCGCGACCCTGGCGTTGCTCCAGTTGGCGGCGCGGGTACGGCGGCCGGTGAATATCGGCTACGTGGACGCGCAGGGCGTCGCCTCACAGCGGGTGGTGGAACCGGTGCAGGTCGGCAACGGTCAACTCGACGCGCTCGACCCGGTGACCGGCGCGATCCGGCATTTCACGCTGCACCGGATCGCGTCGGTCGCCCTGCTGGATCCCTAGGGCTTACCGAGGCAGAACAGCGTCTTCGGCTCGTTCAGGATGTCGAACGCGTTGGTTCCCTCGGGGCATTCCATCTCATCGATGGTGCCCTCCACCCGCTCGAGCACCTTGATGGTGGCGTCGGGGCCGCATTCGGCCCACTTGTACGGCGAGTTGCCGGCGTCGTTGTAGCAGGAGTCCTGCTTCAGATTCAGCGTCAGGCACATGAAGGTGGTACCGCTCGGCCGCTGTTCGGTGTAGGTGTCGTAGTCGTCGCTCGGGCAGGCGGTTTCTTTGTCGAAAGTCTGGAAGACCTGGTAAACGGCCTTGGGCGACGCGCAGTCGATGGTTTCGCCCTGGGTGTCGGTCGGCGAGTTGTTGGTGATGTTGATGCAGTCACCGACCTTGGTCTTGGCGACTTCGGTCTTGCTTGCCTCGTCGACCGCGGAACATCCGGCCACCGCGACCGCGATCGCGGCCACCGCCAGGAGGGCGCCTGGGAACTTCACGGGTTAAACCTTCTCTCAACCGAGCATGTTCACGTGATCGTGAACGCGGTGAGAATACCCTCGCGCGGGCGGTGGCCGCACCTGCTCGAAAGCTGGTCAGAGCGCGCCGAGCCCCCACAGCGCCATCATCGAGTAACCCAGCAGCCGGGAGGGGAGACCGATCAGCAGTTGAAGTCCAAAATTGTTCATTAGCAGTGCCTTCCACAATTCGTCCAACTCGTGGACAATCGTCCAATTCAGGGAGTCTGTCGTCGTCGGACGGCGAGTCGTTACGCTTGCCCAGTATGACGGTCGACGACGTTGCCCGTGAGCTGTACGGGCTGGAACCCGCGGACTTCGTGGCGGCGCGCACGGCCCGGGCCCGGGCCGCCAAGGACGCCGGGAACAAAACCCTGGCCACGGCCATCGGCAAGCTCCGTAAACCGACCGTCACCGCATGGACGGTGAACCTGCTGGCCCGCTCGGCGCCCGAGGAGGTGGCGGCGCTGCTGCGCCTGGGCGCGGCCCTGCGGTCGGCTCAGCGCAAGCTGTCCGGCGACCAGCTGCGGGAACTCACCGCGCAACGGCAGCAGGCGGTCAACGCGCTGGCCAAGCGGGCCGGAGCGCTGGCCGCCGAACACGGCCACCCGGTCGGTGAAACGGTCCTACGCGAGGTCGGCCAGACCTTGACCGCGGCCCTCGCCGACGACGCCGTGGCCGCGCGGGTACACACCGGGACACTGGCCACCGCCGCCACCTACGAGGGCTTCGGTCCGACCGGCCCCGAGCTGGTCGCCCTCGGCGACGTCCCCGAATCGGCACGCACCACCGCCGCGGCGGCCCGCCATGAACTCGACGACGCCCTTGAAGAACTCGAATCTGCCCGGGCCGCTGAGGATTACGCCCAACAGGAGGCCGACGTGGCGGCCCGGCAACTGGCCGACGCCGAGGCGCGGATCACCCGGCTGCGCACGGAACTCGAGCACGCCGAGCAGGCGAAGCAGTTCGCCAAAACCACCGAACGCACCGCGCGCGACCAACTCCGGACCGCCGAACGCCACCTCGAGCGGGCGCGACGCCGAGTCGAGCGGGCCCGCGCCGACTAGACGCGCAGCACCCCCGGATACAGGAATTCGTCCGGTGGGGGCGCCTCGGTCGACAGCCAGGCATGGAAGAAACCGGTCAGATCGGCCGTCGTCTTCGACTGGATGAACGCGCGGAACTCCGGCATCGAAGCATTACCGTAGGCGTGCGCGCGCAGGAATTCCTTGACGGCGCCGAAGAATACGTCGTCGCCGATCTGTTTGCGCAAGGCGTGCAGGAACAGTGGGCCCCGGTAGTAGACGGAACTGAATTCCCGGCCCGCGCCGGGATCTTCGAGCGGGATCCGCCAGAATTTCGGCCTCCCCAGCGTTTCGGCGAGCCGTTCGCGATACTTCGCATCCACATCCTCGCCGTCCTTCTGCTCCGGCCACAGATATTCGGCGGTGTAGCTGGCGAAGCACTCGTTCAGGCAGATATCGGACCACTGCCGCACCGACACCGCGTCACCCCACCACTGGTGCGCGATCTCGTGCACCACGGTCTCCAGATCGGTCCAGGGTGCGTAGATCGGGCGGGTCTGGGTCTCGAGCGAGATCTCGATATCGGCGTCCACATAGATGCCTCCGGCGACGTCGAATGGATAGGGGCCGTACAGGTTCTCGGCGAAATCGAGAATCTCGGGCAGGCGCTGCTCGGTCTCCCGGTTGTGCTCGGCCGCCGGGGCGAACGCGCTCAACAGCGGCGTGCCGTCGGCGCGCCGCTGCTCCAGGAAGGTGAACCGGTCGATGGCGACGGTGGTCAGATAGCCGAGCACGGGATACTTCGACTCCCAGTCGACGACGCGTTTGTCGCCGCGCACCTCGTTGCGGACGCGCCGGCCGTTGGACATCACCTCCCAGTCGGCGGGCACGGTGGCGTGCAGCGCGAAGGTGGCCTTGTCCAAGGGCGTGTCGTTGAGCGGGTACCAGGTGGTCGCCGAATGGGGTTCCCCCGCGGCGAACGCGCCGCCGCTGGGCGTGATGGTCCAGCCCGCGCCGACGGCGTCCACGGCGGTGCCCGCGTAGTCGACGATCGCGACGAACGGCAGGCCCGGCAGCAGCGGCAGCAGCGGTGTGATGGTCAGTTCGTGTTCGTCCGAGCGTTCCCAGGCGGCGGGCAGACCGTTCACGGTCACCATCCGCACCTCGGGACCGGCGAAATCGAGATTGAAGGTACGCAGGGCCTGGGTGGCGCGGGCCTGTACGCGGGTCTGCCCGATCAGGTGGCGGCTCGGCGGGTCGTAATCGATGCCGACGTCGTAGTGGCCGACGTCGTAGCCGCCGTTGCCGTCCATCGGATAGTAGGGGTCGCCGAGGCCCGGAGCGCCCACGAGCGGATCCGCCTGCGCCGGATCCGCCAGCGCCGGGGCCGCCGCCACCAGCAATCCGACCGCGATCGCACAACACAGGGCGGACACCCTCATTCGACCAACCGCCTCTCTCGATCACCTCGGGTTCGGGATCGTGCCGGCGAGCAGGGCACCGCGGAATGGTAACCGGTTATTTCGCCGCGCCGCTGAGCGCCACCGACGCGCCGAGTCCGACGATCATCGCGCCGCCGGTCGCGCCGACGGCTTCCAATCGGCGCGGCGAACGGGCGAACCAGTTGCGCGCGGCCGCGGCGCCCAGCGCCCAGGCGCTGTCGGACACCAACGCGATGGCCAGGAAGACCCCGCCCAGGATCAACAGTTGCAGCACGTACGCCCCGGCGGCCGGATCGATGAAGTGCGGCAGCACCGCGGAGAAGAAGATGATCGCCTTCGGATTGGTCAGGCCGACGATCAGTCCCTGCCGGATCACGCGGGTGTCCTGCCGCGCGGGCTCGCTCATCGCCGCGCGCAGCGACTTGCGATCGCGAATCGCCTGGATTCCCAGATAGATCAGATACAGCGCACCGACGAACTTCACGAGGGTCAGCGCCAGCGCCGATGCGGTCAGCAGGGCGCCGAGCCCGACCGCGACCAGCAGCAGGGATACGAACACCCCGGCCGCGTGCCCGAGCACCGACAGCAACGCCGCCCGGCGACCGAGTGCCAGCGCGCGCCCGATCGCGAACAGCACGCCGGGGCCCGGCACGACAATGATGACAAGAGCGGCGACCGAGAAGGCCAGCAGATTCGCGACCGGGACCATTGTCCGAGTCTAGGCCTCAGGCGCCCAGGTCGTCGGGCAACTGCTGCGGATCCAGCAGCAACCGCTTGGCGGAGGTGCGCCGCACCTTCGCGGCCAGGCCGAGATTATTTGTCAGCAAACGCCATTCGGATTCACTGATGGCGGCGCGGGCGCGGTCGATGACCGTCCCGTCGGAGGTGCCCCAGGCGATCGGCATCGGATTCACCGCCTGCCACCGCTGCCCCACCTGCCGGGGCGCGCGCTCGCTGCGCACCGCCACCGACGGCACCCGCTCACCGGCGCGTTTCACATGCCCGGGCAGCTCGCGCACCTTCCGAATGACCAGCGCGTAGCGCGGATCGGCGGCCGACGGTGTCGCGACATCGACCAGGGCCAGCAGCACCACGCCGCCGGGATGGGTCTCCGAGACCACCGCGGGCACGAGATCGCCGGTGGCGTAGAGCTTGTCGATGCTGAAGCGGCGCGGCGCCCACAGGGTGACGAAGAGTGCGACCACCGCGCCGAGCACGAACGCGACCGCCAGCAGATAGGACCAGGCGTGATTCAGCCAGATCAGATACGCCGCGATCAGTCCGGCGACGACAGCCCCCGAGATCGCGAGCACCCGCAGGCGGCGCACATCGGCGAGGACTTCGTTCACCGCATGCGCGTGCCGGTGGTCGACCGGAAATTCGAAGCGTCGCACGTTTTCTTCCTAGCACAGCCGAAGGAGGGAATTCCTCCGCTTATCCGATGGCCGGCCCCAGCAAGTCGTCGGCATCCGTAATGCGATACGCATACCCCTGTTCGGCGAGAAAGCGCTGCCGGTGCGCGGCATATTCGGCATCCAGCGTGTCACGTGCGACGACCGAATAGAAGTGGGCTTGGCCACCATCGTGCTTGGGCCGCAACAACCGACCGAGCCGTTGTGCTTCTTCCTGACGGGAACCGAAGGTGCCCGAAACCTGCACCGCCACAGAGGCTTCCGGCAGGTCGATGGAGAAGTTGGCGACCTTGCTCACGACCAGCACCGGGATCTCCCCGCGCCGGAAAGCATCGAAAAGCGCTTCGCGCTCTTTGGTTTTCGTCGAACCTTGAATCACCGGGGCGTTCAATGCCGCGCCCAATTCGTCCAGTTGATCCAGATACGCGCCGATGACGAGCGTCGGTGCGTCCGGATGCCTGGCCAGAATCGATTGCACCACCGGAATCTTCGTACGTGCCGTAGAACACAATTTGTAGCGTTCCTCGGGTTCGGCTGTCGCATAGGCCATTCGCTCGGCATCGGTGAGCGTGACGCGCACCTCCACGCAATCGGCCGGGGCGATCCAGCCCTGCGCTTCGATGTCCTTCCAGGGTGCGTCATAGCGTTTCGGCCCGATCAGGGAGAACACATCGCCCTCGCGACCGTCCTCGCGCACCAGCGTCGCGGTGAGGCCGAGGCGACGGCGAGATTGCAGGTCGGCCGTCATCCGGAAGACCGGTGCGGGCAGCAGATGTACCTCGTCGTAGACGACCAGACCCCAGTCCCGGCTGTCGAACAGCTCGAGATGCTTGTACTCCCCTTTGGTCCGCCGCGTGATCACCTGGTAGGTGGCGATGGTGACCGGCCGGATCTCCTTGCGCTCGCCGGAGTATTCGCCGATCTCGTCCTCGGTCAGCGAGGTGCGGGCCAGCAGCTCACGCCGCCACTGCCGCCCGGCGACGGTATTGGTGACCAGGATGAGCGTGGTCGCCTTGGCTCGGGCCATCGCGGCCGCGCCGACCATCGTCTTCCCGGCGCCACACGGCAGCACCACCACACCGGAGCCGCCCGCCCAGAACGAATCCGCGGCCAGCTTCTGATAATCGCGTAACTCCCAGTGCCCGCCCTCGTAGTCGAGCTCGATCGCGTGCGCCTCCCCATCAACGTAACCCGCGAGATCCTCGGCGGGCCAGCCGATCTTGAGCAGCATCTGCTTGATCCGGCCGCGCTCGGACGGGTGTACCACCACGGTGTCGTCGTCGATGCGGGCGCCCAGCATGGGCGCGATCTTCTTGTGCCGCAGCACTTCCTCGAGCACCGCCCGATCCAGGCTGTTGAGCACCAGGCCGTGGGCGGGATGCTTCATCAGCTGCAGGCGGCCGTACCTGGCCATGGTGTCGACCACGTCGACCAGCAGCGGCTGCGGCACCGCGTACCGAGAGAAATTCACCAGCGCGTCCACGACCTGTTCGGCATCGTGACCGGCGGCCCGGGCATTCCACAGGGCCAGTGGCGTGACGCGATAGGTGTGCACGTGCTCGGGCGCGCGCTCGAGCTCCGCGAACGGCGCGATGGCCTGGCGCGCGACGTCGGCCAGCTCATGGTCGACCTCGAGCAGCAGCGTCTTGTCACTTTGCACGATCAACGGACCGTCGGTCACAGATCTCTCCCTCGTCGGCGGTAGCTGGACCATTCCCCGGGTCCGATCGCTTGCACGCGGTCGGCCTCATTCTCCCCGACCCCACCGACAAGCCGCGGACACGGACCGAACCCGCTACTTCAGCGTCCGGACCACTGCTTTTGTTCCCGCCGCCCGCCGCCCCGGCCGAACCGGGCGGCGTGGCGGCGACGAACTCTCAGCTGTCGCGACGCTGCTGGACGGCGTCGGCGAGCCGGTCCAGCTGGGCGGCGGTGGTGTCCCAGTCGATGCAGGCATCGGTGATGGACTGGCCGTAGGTCAGGTCCTCGGAACGACCGAGGGTCAGGTCCTGACGGCCCGCGATCAGGAAGCTCTCCAGCATCACACCGACCACATTCGCCTCACCCGCGGCCAGCCGCGCGGCGATATCGGTGACCACGTCGACCTGACGGTTGTGGTCCTTGTTGCTGTTGCCGTGGCTGGCGTCCACCACCAGGCGCTGGGCCAGACCCGCCTTCTCCAAGCGCAGGCAGGCCTCGGCGCACGAGGCGGCGTCGTAGTTGGTTCCATTGCTGCCGCCACGCAGGATGACGTGACAGTCGGGGTTGCCGCTGGTGCGGATGAGGGCGGAGCGACCGTCGAGATCGGTGCCCGGGAAGACGTGGCTGGCCGCCGCGGCCCGCACGCCGTCGACCGCGACCTGTACGTCGCCGTCGGTGCCGTTCTTGATGCCGACCGGCATGGACAGCGCGCTGCTCAGCTGCCGGTGCACCTGGCTGGCGGCGGTGCGCGCGCCGATCGCGCCGTAGGAGACCAGATCCGCGATGTACTGCGGGGTGATCGGGTCCAGGAACTCACACGCCACCGGCAGGCCCAGGCCGGTGATGTCGACCAGTAGCTTGCGCCCGATACCGAGCCCGGTGTTCACGTCGAACGAGCCGTCCAGGTGCGGATCGTTGATCAGGCCCTTCCAGCCCAGTGTGGTGCGTGGCTTCTCGAAGTAGACCCGCATCACGATGTGCAGCCGGTCCTGCAACTCCGCGGCCTTGGCCGCCAGCAGGCGCGCGTATTCGATCGCGGCCGCGGGGTCGTGCACCGAGCACGGGCCGACGATCACCATCAGGCGGTCGTCGTCGCCGTTGAGTACATCGACGGTGGTCTTGCGGCCCGCGCGCACGGTGTCGGCGAGCGCGTCGGTGATCTGGTGCACGCGGCGCACCTCGGCCGGTGAGCGCAACGGGCTCACGGACAGGGTGCGCTGGTCGTCCAGATCGGAATGCCGCGCGTCGACATCAACTGCGGTGGTCATAGTGTGGGTTCCTTTTCGTCAGGCCGACCCACGGAATTCGAAACCCGTCGAGCCGGTCGTCATCCGGCTCGGGGTGGAAGTTGGTCAGCGCAGGCAGGTGCCGCAGACCGGCCCACCCAGGGCCGGCTTGCTAAACCAGAAATATGCGCGCTGCACGTCGCTGACTGTAGCAGGGGCGAACCAGGCACCGCCGACGAGGCGTTGAACGTCACATCCGGTGGCTCGAGATTATCGAGCCACCGGCGATTCGTGTGACCTATCTCAGGCGGCGAACTGGCCGGGCTGGTAGCTGCCGGCCGGGACCCGGGCGATGACGTTCATCCGGTTGTAGGCGTTGATCAGCGCGATGAGCGAGATCAGCGCGGCGATCTGGTCCGCGTCGTAGTGCTTGACGACCTCGGCCCAGGTCTGGTCGGAGACGCCGTGGTGCGCGTCGGCCAGCCGGGTGCCCTCCTCGGTCAGCGCCAGCGCCGCGCGTTCGGCCTCGGTGAAGACCGTCGCCTCGCGCCACGCGGCCACCAGGTTCAGGCGGACCTGATCCTCGCCGAGGTGCACGGCGTCCTTGTAGTGCATATCGGTGCAGAATCCACAGCCGTTGATCTGGCTGGCGCGCAGCTTCACCATTTCCTGGGTGAATGTGGGCAGGGTGGAATTGTCGACCAGCTGGCCGGCGTTGCCGATGCGCTTGACGAACTTCGCGCCGTTCTCGTTGCCGTGGTAGTTGAACCGAGCGTCCATGGTGCCGACCTTCTTTCGTGCTGTATCCGTTGGCTTCACAGAGACGACGACGCGGCGGCCCGGAGTGTGACATTCAGATCCATCGAGTGTCATTCCCGCTGGTCAAGGCCGAAAAGAGTAGCGTTCGGCAGATGGACACCCTCATTTTCGGTGGGTTGCTGTTCACTCTTTACGCGATCTACGCCCAGCGATCGCGGCGGGTGGTGCTCGTCGCCTGGTGGATCGTCCTGATCGCCGGTCTGGTGCTGCTGCGCCACCACATCACCAGCGGGCTCGGCCTCGGGCTGACCTGGTGACCGAGACGACCACGCCCCGCGCGGGCGTCGCCGGGCACTTGCAGTACTGGCTCGCCTGCGTTTTCGTGGTGGGCTGGACCGGTGTCATCTGCGGCGGTCTCGCGGTGCAGTTCGGCACCTGGGACTATCCGTGCCCGCTGTGCATGCTGCAACGGATGTTCATGGCGCTGGCGGCGCTCGGCGCGGCGGTGATCGTCCGCCGGGGCATGCTCGGTGTGATCACCGCCCGTGATTACATGTCCGGCTGGGGGCTGGCGCTGATCGCCTGTATCGCAGGCGGTTTCACCTCGTGGCGGCAGACCATGCTGCATATCAACGACTGGCAGAAGCCGGACGGTCCGGTGGGCTACGGCGGCGCGGTGCTCGGCCTGCACCTGTATGTGTGGGCGTGGATCCTGTTCGTGGCGGCGGTCTTCGCGATCGGACTGGTGCTGAGTTTCGGGCACGGCACCGCCGCGTCCGGGTTCGCCGCGACCGGCGGGCATCGCGCCGTCGGCATGATCGCGCTGTGGTTCCTCGGCGCGGTGCTGGTGGTCAACCTGGTGTCGGTGTTCTGCCTGGCGGGCCTGCACTGGTTCCTGCCCGACGACCCGGACCGCTACCAGCTCTTCTACGACCTGGGAATCCTGAAGTAGGGCAGCGTTATCCGGCCAGCGGGTAGACCACGCCGGTCAGCTTCTCCGACAGCTGCCACAGTTCACCGGCCATCCGCTCGTCCCGCGCGGCCTTGCTCTGCCCGCAGCGGATCGGGTAACCCCGCAGGCCGCCGATGCCCTCGGGACCGTAGTAGGCACCGGGCTCCACCTCGGCGGTACTGGCGAAAAGCTGTGGCAGCGCGCCTATTTCGACGCTCTGTGCGACGAGCCGGTCACTCACGGCCATGATGGCGCCGAAGAACGACTCGGTGTGCTTGGTCAATTCGGTGAGCGCGTAACCGGGGTGTGCGGCGACGGCGAGCTTGGCCGACCCGGCCGCGGCCAGGCGGCGCTGCAATTCCCCCGTGAACAACAGATTGGCCAGCTTGGACTGGCCGTAGGCGAGCCAGCGGTCGTAGCGGCGGCGCTCCCAGTTCGGGTCGTCGAGGTTGATCCGGCCGAAGCGGTGCCCCCAGCTGGAGACGGTGACGACCCGTTCGGTGACCTTGTCCAACAGCTGCCCGGTCAGCGCGAAGTGGCCGAGATGATTTGTGCCGAACTGCATTTCGAAGCCATCCGCGGTGCGCCGGGACGGCACCGCCATCACCCCGGCATTGTTCATCAGCACGTCGACCCGATCGATCGAGTCCGCGAATTCGCGCACCGAGGCCAGGTCGGCCAGGTCCAGCCGGCAGACCTGGACCGCTGCCCCGATCTCGGCGGCGACGCGCTCCGCCTTCTCGACATCGCGGCAGGCCATGATCACCTCCGCGCCCGCGGCGGCCAGCGCACGTGCCGCCGCGGCCCCCAGACCGCTGTTCGCGCCGGTGATGACGATCCGCCGCCCACCCTGCTCGGGAATGTTCGAAATGTCCCAGCCACTCATGGTTCGCGAGTCTAATTAGAAACTGCCCCCACCGCCGATCAGCCAGGGATTGAACGCGCACACCAGTTCCGGATGGGCCGCGGGATCCAGCGCGCGCAGCGTAATCGACACGGCCCGAGGCGAATACATCATGGTCAGGTGATCGGAGAAGTCCTGTTCGCACCCGTCCTGGAGGGTGATGTTGTCGACGGTCGCGTCCGGCCCCGCCGTCAGGAAGGTCAGCGGGTACGGGTTGGTCACCTCGTCGTAGCGCGAACCGACCGCGGTGTAGGCGATTCCGGGGACGGTATCGCCGTTCTTGTTCAGCGCCAGCACGAACGGCGAACCGACGGTCTGCTGGATATTCGCGTGGCCGACGAACAACTCGTTGAACCCGAGAATGTCGAGGCCGAGGTTGTTGATCATCCGGCCCAGGGTCGCCAGCCCGAGCAGCGAGGTGCCGTGGTGGGTGGCGCCGAAGCTGATCAGCTTGCCCACCTTGGGCGCGCCGTTCTCGAACTTCAGATACTGATTGGCCACCGTGCCGCCCTGCGAGTGGGCGACCACATCGACCTGTTCCGCGCCGGTGGCCGCGAGCACCTGGTCGACGAAGGCCGAGAGCTGGCGCGCGGATTCCTCCATGTAGCCGACACCGTTGCGCCCGGGCAGGATCGCGCCCAGCCCACCACCTTCGAGCAGATTCGATTGACCGTAATTCAGTGCGTAGACACAGAATCCGGCACGCGCCAGGCGTGGCGCGAGGTAGGCGAAGCTGTCGTAGGCGTTCATCCAGGTGCCGTGCATCAGGACCACCGGGCGGGGATGCGCGGCGCTCGGACGGCAGTTCCAGTCATTGGTGCCCGGCGGCGCGGCGTTCGGATGCAGCAGGCCGTACCCGAAAGCGGCTACGGCGGAGCTGAGTTCAGGGCCCGGGCCGACGGCGACGGCCGATCGGCTGCCCGCCGATCCGGAACTGCTGCCCGAATCCGCCACCGCGATCGGGCGGCCGCCCTGATTGATGTAGTCGGCGAGTTGCTGCTCGGTCGGTGTCGGCGCGTCAGCGCTCGCGCCGGGCGCCCCCACACCGATCACCAGTGCGGCGGCCGCGGCGATCACCGCGCTGCCGAGCATCCGGCCGGTAGGTCGAGTCATGGGTAAACCTCCTCTGGCGCGCCGTCGTTGGGCGCCGATCCGGAGACTAACGGTGTTAGGTGAGCGCTCCGCCGGATCCGAGGGCAGCGCTGGAGCTATCCACGACGGCCACCCAACCGGATGGGAGCAATCCACAACAAGTTACGGAGAATTCCCGAAAATCACCGTGGTCGCGCGAGGACGCCGAGCAGATCACCCGCGGTCACCGCCCGGGAATCGAAACCCGCCGCGTCCAGATACCCGACCAGCTTGTCCGATGACGGCTTCGGACCGACCGCCGTCGCGGTGTCCGGGCTGCCGTATCCGTAGAACAGGGCCAGCGTCCCGCCCGCGCCGAGCAGACGGCGGATCAGCGCGAGTTCGGTGACCGGCGGCTTGGTCCAGAACAGATTGACGTTCACCGCCAGAACCTTGTCGAAAGTGCCGGAGCCGAAGCTGATTCCGTCCACGGGCCGGTCGAGACGAAGCTGCTCCACACCCGCCTGGACCAACCGGACCCGGCCCACCTCGACCAACGCCGCATACCGGGTCCGGGCCCGCGTCACGGCGGCGGCCGAGCGATCGACGCCGATGTACTCGCCGGATTCCAGCGCCCCGGCCACACAGCCGATCGACGCGCTGGAGCCGGGCCCGATCTCCAGCACCCGATCACCCGGGCGCAGCGCCATGGTGTCCACGATCCATCGGAAACGCGCGTCATCGGCCATCTCCGCAATGTAGGACGGCACCGGGCCCGCGGCGGGCGATCCGATCGAATCGGCGATCCCGATTCCGGGGCGCACCCGGCGACCGGGTACACGCGCGGGCGGCGCGCCGACCGTCGCGCCGGGCCCCGTAGAATCCACCCGGTGGTAGCCGCTCTTCTCGCTGATCTGTTCGAATCGCATCGAACGCATCTACTCTCCGTCGCCTACCGGCTGACCGGAAGTGTCAGCGATGCCGAGGACGCGGTACAGGAGAGCTGGCTGCGGCTGGCCGGGGTGCACCAATCCGAGATCGAGGAGCTGCGAGCCTGGCTGACCACCGTGGTGACCCGAATCTGCCTGGACCGCTTGCGTAGCGCCGCCGTGCGCCGGGAAGCCTATGTGGGGCAATGGCTTCCGGAGCCGATCGTCACGGGTGTGACCGGATCGCGCGCGCCCGATCCGCTGGAACAGGTGGTGCGCAAGCAGGAATTCCGGTTGGCGGCCATGGTCGTGCTGGACACCCTGACTCCTCCGCAGCGCGTGGCTTTCGTACTGCACGACGGGCTTTCGGTGCCGTTCGACGAGATCGCGGATATCCTCGGGGTTTCCGCCGATGCCGCGCGTCAACTGGCGGTACGCGCCCGCAAGGCGGTGGCCGGAGCGCCGGAGCCGGTGGCCGATACCGAACACGAGGACGCGGTGCGACGACTGCTCGACGCGCTGGCCGTCGGCGATGTCGGCGCGGTAACCGCCGCGCTGCACCCGGATTCGCGCATGGTGGGTGATGCCAACGGCACCACCTCCACCGCGGTGAATGTGATCGACGGCGCGGAGCGGGTGGCCAGGTTCCTGCTCGGCCTGGTCGGCAAATACGACATCGGCGCTGCCGAATCGGCCGCTGTACGTTACGAATTCGTCCGGGTGAACGGGCAGCTCGGCCTGGTGCTGCGCTGGAACGAAGGCCCGGCGCGGGTCATCGGTTTCACCGTCTCCGACGGAACCATCTGGGGCACTTACGATCACGCCAATCCGGCGAAGCTGTCCGGTGTGCGGCTCTGAGCGACCGGGCCGGACCCTCATCGTCCCGCCCGGCCGCTACCGGGGAATTACGGGATGGTCGAGCCGGTGAACCAGTCACCGGTCGAGGAGCCGCTGCTCTGGTCGCCGGTGGACGAACCGCCGAAGAAATCACCGGTGGAGGAGCCGAGGAAGGTGTCTCCGATCAGGTCGGAGGCAATGTCGCGGAGGTAACCCAGTACTGATCCGGCGACCTCCGACGCGGCCGGTTGCAGTATCAGGTCGAGATACGAGGCCATGAGCGCCCCTTTCGAGAATCCGCCCGATCGGGCGGTGTGAGGTAGAACACGGCGAGGCTAGCTGCCTCAGGGACAACCCACAACTATGCAGGTAGAAGCCTCGATTCAAAAGTGAAACATAGCCTTTCGCTATCTAATAGCAACGATGGCGACCGCTGGGCTACTCTTCGGAGGTGTCCCCGAGTCCCGCGACTGTCAGCCGCCTGCGCCCCTTCGCCTCGACGATCTTCGCCGAGATGACCGAACTCGCCGTCCGGCACTCGGCGGTCAATCTCGGCCAGGGCTTTCCCGACACCGACGGCCCCGCCCGCATGCTCGAGGTCGCCCGCGCGGCCATCGCCGACGGGCTCAACCAGTACCCACCGGGCCGCGGCATGCCCGTGCTGCGCCAGGCCATCGCCGCTGACCGGGCCCGCCGCTACGGCACGCAGTACGACCCCGACACCGAAGTACTGGTCACCGTCGGCGCGACCGAGGCGATCAGCGCCGCCCTGCTCGGCCTGGTCGAACCCGGCCACGAGGTGGTGCTGATCGAGCCGTACTACGACTCCTACGCCGCCGCGGTCGCACTGGCCGGCGCCACCCGGCGCACCGCGCGACTGGTCCCCGACGGCGACCGCTTCGTGCTCGACCTGGACAGCCTGCGCGCCGCTATCACCCCGGCGACCCGGATGATCGTGCTCAACTCGCCGCACAACCCGACCGGCGCTCTGCTCGACCGCGCGGACCTGACCGCCATCGCCGAACTCGCCTGCGCACACGACCTGCTGGTGCTCAGCGACGAGGTCTACGAGCACCTCGTCTTCGACGGGCGCGAGCACATCAGCATCGCGACCCTGCCCGGCATGGCCGAGCGCACCGTCGTGGTCTCCAGCGCCGCCAAGACTTTCAGCGTCACCGGCTGGAAGACCGGCTGGGCCTGCGGGCCCGCCCGGCTCATCGACGGCGTGCTGGCCGCCAAACAGTTCATGACCTTCGTAGCCGGCGGCCCGTTCCAGCCCGCCGTGGCCCACGCGCTCGAACACGAACTCGACTGGGTGGCCCAGCTCCGGGACACACTGTCGGACCGGCGAATCCGGCTCTCGGCCGCGCTCGCCGACACCGGCTTCGATGTGAAGTCCAGTGCGGGCGGCTATTTCGTGTGCGCCGACATCACCCCGCTGGGCGGCACCGATGGCCTGCGGTTCTGCCGCGAGCTGCCCGAGCGGCTGGGGGTGGCCGCGGTGCCGGTCAGCGTCTTCGCCGACGACAAGGCCGCCTGGGACACGCTGGTGCGCTTCACCTTCTGCAAACAGGACGCGACCATCGACGAGGGCGTACGGCGGCTGCGCGCGGGCGTGCGAGTCTAACCGCCGGTCGTGTGCCTGGCCTGCGGTGCGCGCCACTGCAATCGGCGCGCCAGCAACCGGAACACGATGGCCAGCGACGCGGCCAGAAAGCCGGTCCAGGCCTGATAGACCCCGAAGTGCAGCAGCGCCGCGGTGGCCGACGCGCCCAGTAGCGCCGGCACGGCGTACAGATCCTGGTCGGGGCGCAGCACACTGGGCACCTGCCCGCCCAGCAGATCCCGGATCATGCCGCCGCCGATCGCGGTCACCATGCCCAGCAGCGCGGCCGACGGCGCGCCGGTGCCGTGCGCATAGGCGACGACGGTGCCGTTGACACAGAACAGGCCGAGCCCGATCGTGTCGGCGATCTCCAGCGGACCGCGGGTCAGCCGCGCCGAGGGGTGCCGGAAGAAGATGACCAGGGTGACCAGCAGCGCCGCGGTCAGGAAGGTCAGATCGGTGAACGCGGCGGGCGGTGTCCGCCCGACCAGCAGATCGCGAATCACGCCGCCGCCGAGCGCGGTCGAGCAGGCCAGCACGGCCATGCCGAAGATATCGAGATTCTTGCGCACCGCGAGCAGCGCGCCCGAGGTCGCGAACGCGATCACCCCGAGCAGCTCACCGCCGCCCTGCGCGGCGTTCACGGCGGAGTCGATCCCGGCGCTCATCCAACACTCCCTTCGTGCGCACTCTGCTTGCAGAGTTGCACGCCGGTGCGACTGTCGCGCCCGCGACACCCGGTTCAGGCAGGAACGGGCCGGGCCCGATCGGTCGCGAGGGTTACCGCGATCGCGCCGAGCATCGAGCCCATTACCCAGCGCTGGGTCCGCAACCACAGCGGCCGCCCGGTGAGGAAACTCGAGATCCCGCCCGCGCCGAGCACGATCAGACCGTTGACGGTCAGCGCCACGGTGATCTGCACCGCGCCCAATTCCAGGCTCTGCAACCACACCGCGCCCCCGTCCGGCGCGACGAACTGCGGGATCAGCGCCATGTACATGATGGCGATCTTGGGATTGAGCAGATTGGTGACCAGTCCCATGGTGAACAGCCGCCGCGCCGGATCCGCGGGCAGGTCCGCGGGCGTGAACACCGAGGCGCCACCGGGTTTGACCGCCTGCCAGGCCAGCCACAGCAGATAGACCGCGCCCGCCAGCTTCATGGCCAGGTACAGCCCGGGCACCACCGCGAAGACCGCTGTGATGCCCACGGCCGCGGCCGCGAGATACACGGCGAACCCGGCGGCCACGCCACTCAGCGAGATCAGTCCGGCGCGCCGCCCCTGCGAGACCGTCCGCGAGACCAGATACATCATGTTCGGCCCGGGCGTCAGCACCAGGCCGAGGGCCGCCGCCGCCACACCGAGAATCGCCGCCGTTTCCACCATGACTCGATCCTGCCTTTCGGGAGCGCCTCTCGTCTCGGGCCACTCCAGCGGCACTGGCCTGCACCGATGTGTGATCCGGGTCGCAGCCCGTCAGGACTGCGCCAGCACCTCGTCGTCGCTCATCGCGGCCACCTCCAGGTACAGGGCGGCCACCGATTCCAACCGCCCGGCCCCGCCCCGCGCCCGTTCCCGGGCGAGCAGGCGCTCGGCCAGGCCGCCGATGGTGCGCCCGGCGAACAGGTCGGCGACGCGGGCATCCTCGATCTCCAGCCACTCCCGGGCGCGGGCGACCGCGGTGGTGGCGAGCACGGAATCGCCGCCGAGCGCGAAGAAGTCGTCGCGCGGGCCGATCCGCTCGACACCGAGCACCTCGGCCACGATCGCGGCCAGCGCGGCCTCCAGGGCCGAGCCGGGCCCGGTGTCGGCCACGGCGTTCGCGCCCGGTTCCAGCAGCGCGACCACCGCCCGCCGATCCAGCTTCCCGTTGGCCGTCAACGGCATTCGCTCCAGGATCTCGATCCGCGTCGGAATCATGTAGCCGGGCAGCAGGTCCCGCACCGCGGCCACGATCTCCGCCGCCGAGGCGACCTCGCCCGCGACCGCGGCCACGAGCTTGGGCGCGCTCGCGCCGACCACCGCGGCCACCGCGTGCCGCACACCCGGCGCGGTCCGCAGACCGCTCTCCACCTCGCCCAATTCGACCCGGTAGCCACGGATCTGGACCTGATGATCGGCACGGCCCAGGAATTCGATGGTGCCGTCCGGCCAGTAGCGGGCCATGTCACCGGTGCGATACCAGCGGATGTCGTCGTGCACTACGAAGCGCTCCGCCGTGCGCTCAGGATCGTTGCGGTAACCCGCAGCCACATTCGCGCCGCCGACCCAGAATTCACCCGGCACCCAGTCCGGGCAGTCCCGCCCGGCCGAATTCACCACGCGGCAGCGCACATTGCGCAGCGGCACACCGAACGGGACGGTGGCCCAGTGCGCGGGCGGGTCGGAGACCTCGCAGATGGTGTTGTGGATCGAGGTCTCGGTGGCGCCACCGAGGCCGGAGAACCGGCAGCCGGGCACCTGCCGAGCCAACCGGCGGGCCAGATCCGCGCCGACCCAGTCGCCGCCCAGCGTGACCGCGCGCAGCGAGTCACCGAGCTGATCGCCGCCGATCTCCAGAATCATGTCGAGCATGCTCGGCACACAGTTCAGGATCGAAACCCGGTGGTGGGTCAGCAGTTCCACCCAGCTGGTGGCCTCTGCCCGCTGTGCGGCCGAGAGCGCGACCACCGAACCGCCGACCGCGAACATGCCGAACATGTCGTAGACCGACGCGTCGAACTCCAGCGCGGACAGGCCGAGTACTCGATCATGCTCACCGACCTCGAACCACTCGTTGACCGCGTCGATGGTGTTCATCGCGCCGCGATGCGGCACGTCCACCCCCTTCGGGACACCCGTGGAGCCGGAGGTGAACAGGACGTAGGCGATCGATTCGGGATCCGGAAGCACCGGCGCGGCAAGCGGATCCGGATGCCGCCGCGCCGCCGCGAGCGACAGGCAGGTCAGATCGGCGCGGCCCAGATCGGCGTCGTCCACGGTGAGCGCCGCGACCACGTCACCGGTGCGCAGAATCTCCGCGCGCCGGCCCACCGGCTGATCGAAACCGATCGGCACATAGGCCGCGCCCGCCGCGAGCACACCGAGCACGGCCAGGATCTGATCCGGCCCCTTCGGGAGTTGCACGGCCACTGTCGATCCCGGTGCCACGCCGGCATCGCGCAGCGCGGCGGCGACTGAAAGCGCCTGCGCGGCAAGCTCGGCGTAGGTCCAGGCGCCGTCGACGCCGTCGGTGCTCCAGCACACGGCCACGGCGTCCGGGGTGCTGCGCGCGAAGTCGAACAGCCCCTGATGCAGGACGCGGCCGGAGACCGGGCCGTCGGTCGCGTTCACCGCGGCGCGCACTGCGGCCTGGGAAACCGGAAGGCGCACAGCGGCTTCCGCGTTCCAGCCGGCTTCGCCCGCGCCCAGGCGTCCGATCGCGTCGGTGTACCGGGCGAACATGGCCTCGATCATCCCGGCCGGGAACGCCGACTCGCGCACATCCCAATTCAGCAGCAGCCCGCCGCGGACCTCGGTGACCTGGGCGTCCAGCAGCACCTGCGGGCCCTGCGAGATTATCCACACCGGTTCACCGAAGGTCTCCGTGACCGCGTCGGCGAACAGCTCACCGAGGTTGAGCGCGCTGGTGTAGACGATCGGCGCGAGCACCGGCTCGCCGCGGTGGCGGCCCAGATCGCGCAGCACCTCCAGACCGGAATAGGCCGTGTGCGAGCCACTTTCGTGCATGGCGCGCTGCAAGGCCCGGGCGCGCTCGGTGACCGTCACGTTCGCGCTGACATCCACCTCCAGCATGATCGAGGAGGTGAAATCGCCGATCACCCGATCGATGTCGGGATGCACCGGTTCACGATGGAACAGCGGCACATTCAGCAGGAACCGGCTCTGCGCCGACCAGCCGCCGATGGTCTCGGCGAACACCGCGGCCAACGCCATCGCGGGGGTGATGCCGCGCGCGTGCGCCGCGGCCATCAGCCGCTGTTTGGCCTCCGGGGCCAGCCAGTGGTTGTAGCGGACGGTGCGATGCGGATCGACCCGCTCGCTGACCGGAATGGTCGGCAGTTCCGGCGCACCGGGCAGATCCGCCAGCCGATCCTGCCACCACTGCCGGTCACGATCGCGCGCCTGCGGATCCACGGTGCGCTCGGTGCGGTAGCGGCGGTAGCTGTATCCCTGCTCGGGTACGACACCGCCGTGATAGAGCTCCGCCAGGTCCGAGATCAGCACGCGATAACTCATCGCGTCGCCCGCGGTCATGTCCACGTCCAGGTGCAGGCGGGTGCGGCCGTCGGCGAGCCGGCTCAGCGTGACATCCAGGACCTGCCCGTTCTCGATGTCCAGCCGCTGGTGGGTCTTGCTGTCGCGCAGTCGCTCCAGTTCGGCCGCGGCCGACTCGGCGGAGTGCGCGCGCAGGTCGGCCACCGAGAACACCGGTACGCCAGGTGCGTCGAGGGTTTGCTGGGTGCCGTCGGGCAGCACCCTGGTGCGCAGCATCGGATGCACGACGACCAGGTCTCGCACGGCAGCCGCCAGGCGCTCGGGATCGACGTCGGCACCGTCGAATTCGACATAGAGATGCGCCGCGACCCCGCCCAGGTCCTGCTCGTCGGAGCGGCCGATCCAATACGCATGCTGCATGCCCGCCAGCGGGAACGGCTCGTTCGCACCGGCCGCTGCGTCGGGGAGGTCCGCTGCGCCCGACGTGCTCGGCCCGTGGTCGCGGTGGCCGACGGCCGATGTGCTCGGCGCTGGCTCCGGGTCGCGGCGGCCGGCGGTCGACGTGCTCGCCTCGGGCTCCAGGTCGCGGCGGCCGACTGTCGGTGCGCTCGCCTCGGCGGGTTCGTCGGCGCCGCCGAGCAATTCGTACCACCTGTCGACGGTGGGGTCGGCCGCCAGCTGCGCGAAGTTGATATCGATGCCGCGTTTGCGCCAGCCGCCCGCGAGTTTCATGGTGCGAATGGAGTCGAGGCCGAGTTGGATGAGGTCGTCGCCGGTAGCGATGTCCGCGGCGGCGAGGCCCAGCTGGGCGGCGACGGCCGCCCGGATATCGTCCCGGCTGATGGGGGTGGGCTGCGCTGACTCCATGTGCGGCATGTGCTCCTCGGTTGCCGCCGCGCGGGCGGATCGATACTGCTCGCGCCAAGGGTAGCGCACTGAGATAGGGTTGCCTAACCTACCTAATACTCAGCATGCGAGGCAGATCGTGACATCCACGCCCACCGGCCACCGCACCGGTTACGTCCCGTTCCCCGCCGCCGCGGCGGCGTCCTACCGCACGGACGGCTACTGGTCCGGCCGCCCCCTGGACGACCTGCTGCGCCGCTCGGCCCAGCGGCACCCCGACCGCCCGCTGCTGCTCGGCAACGACGAGGTGCTGAGTTATGCACAGGTGGACACAGCCGCCGACCGGATGGCACACGGACTGCTCGCCCTCGGTATCGCACCCGGCGATCGAGTGGTCGTGCAACTACCGAACATCCCGGAATTCCTGACCGTGCTCTTCGGCCTGCTGCGCGCCGGGATCATTCCGGTGCTGACGCTGCCCGCGCACCGCCGCGCGGAGATCGAGCACTTCGCGGGACTGTCGGAAGCGGTCGCCTACATCGTCGCCGACCGGCAGGGTGATTTCGACTACCGCGAGCTCGCCGCGACGGTCCGCGCCGCGGTGCCGTCGCTACGCCACGTGCTGGTCGCGGGCGAGCCGGGCGCGTTCACCGATCTGAATACCGTGCCCCGCGACGGTGATTCGCTGCCGTCGGTCGACCCGAGCGAGATCGCGCTCATGCTGGTCTCCGGCGGCACCACCGGCCTGCCGAAGCTGATCGCGCGCACACACGACGACTACGCCTACAACGCCGGCGCCAGCGCCGCGGTCTGCGCGCTCACCGCCGACGACGTCTACCTCGCGACTCTGCCCGCCGCACACAACTTCCCGCTCGCCTGCCCCGGCATTCTGGGTACCGTCGCCACCGGCGGCGCGGTCACCTTCGTCACCGATCCGAGCCCGGAGAGCGCTTTCGCCGCTATCGCCCGCCATCACGTGACGGTTACCGCCGTGGTACCACCCCTGGCCCAACTCTGGTGCGCGGCAACCGAATGGGAGGACGCGGACCTGAGCTCGCTGCGCCTGCTCCAGGTCGGCGGCGCCCGCCTGGCCGAGGTGAATGCCAAGGAGGTGACGCCCGCGCTGGGCGCCACCCTGCAACAGGTGTTCGGCATGGCCGAGGGCCTGCTCAACTTCACCCGGCTCGACGACGACGCGGAATTGCTGCACACCACTCAGGGTCGCCCGCTGTCCCCCGCCGACGAAGTCCGGGTGGTCGACGCCCTGGGCAAGGATGTCGCGCCGGGCGCGGAGGGCGAGCTGCTCACCAAGGGCCCGTACACGATTCGCGGCTACTACCGCGCACCCGAGCACAATGCGCGGGCCTTCACCCCGGACGGTTACTACCGCAGCGGCGACCTGGTCCGGCAGTTGCCGTCCGGGCATCTGGTGGTGTCCGGCCGGATCAAGGACGTGATCAACCGCGGCGGCGAGAACGTCTCCTGCGACGAACTCGAGGAGCACCTGCTCGCACATCCGGCGGTGCGGCACGCGGCCGCGGTCGGCCTGCCCGATCCGGCGCTCGGCGAAAAGGTCTGCGCCGTACTGGTTGTCGAGGGCACGCTGCCTACGCTGGCCGAGATCAAGACCTTCCTCACCGACCGCGGGCTGGCCACCTACAAGCTGCCGGACGTGCTCCGGCAGGCGGACAGTCTGCCGGTCACGGCGGTCGGCAAGATCGATAAGAAGGCGCTGCGCGCCGCGAACTAGGCGCGCACCACGTAGGGCGCTACGCTGCCGAGCTTTTCGCAGGTCTCCTCGAATTCCCGCTCAGGCCGGGACTGGCCGACGATGCCGGCCCCGGCGCGCAGCCACGCGCCCCCGGCATTCTGATAGACCGCGCGCAGCACCAGGGTCGCCTCCATCGCGCCGCTCGACGAGACCGCCAGCACCGCACCGGAATACAGCCCACGGGCGGCACCGTCGAGCCGGAAGACGGAGTCGACGCCCGGCCGCTTGGGAATCCCCGACGCCGTGACCGACGGGAACAGCGTTTCCAGTGCGTCCCAGCTGGAGCGGTCGGCGGCCAACCGGCCGCGCACCGTGGAGGCCAGGTGCTGCACGCTGCCGCGCTCGCGCACCGCCATGAAGTCCGAGACCGCGGTGGTGCCCGGGTCGGCCACCGCGGCGATCTCCGCGAACGAGGTCTGTACCGAGATCGCGTGCTCCACGATCTCTTTCGGGTCGCTGAGCAGGTCCGTGCGTGCCGCCAGATCCAGCTGCGCACCGAATCCGAAGGCGCGGGTTCCGGCCAGCGGTTCGGTCGTCACCACTCGCCCCGCGTCCACCGCCGCGACCAGTTCGGGGCTGAAGCCGGCGGCCTCGAGCCCGCCCAGGCGCAGCAGGAACGACCGCGCCGGAGTGTTGCCGGCGCGACCGAGCCGATAGGTGGCGGGAATGTTCACGGCGAAGGGCAGGTCGACCTTCCGAGAAAGAATGACCTTCTGGTAGCGCCCGGAACGGATCTCCTCGACCGCGGTCGCGACGCGCTCCTGGTATCCGGTCGGGTCCAGGCGGATGTCGACCGGTTCGGCCTGCGGCAGCGCGCTCGATTGCGCGGCCGCGATGAGCGCACGGATATCGGCGGCCTCGGCCTCGGTGGCGCCGGTGATCCGCACGCCGTATTCGTCGAGGACGACCTCCAGCCGCGGAATCATCAGGTGCGCCAAGGGCGTCCGCGTGTCGACGTGGGCGGTCGCGTCCAGCGCCCAGGCACAGAATTCGAATCCGATCCAGCCGTAGGCATTGCGCTGCCCCAGTGGCAGCTGTTCGAGCGTGCGGTCCAGGACCGCGGCGGGGCGGCCGGTCCAGGCGCTGACGGTGGTCTCGCCGTCCCAGGTGACCCGCAGCTCCCCCGCGTCGAGTTCGACGGCGCCGATCGGATCGGCCGCGAACACCCACTGCCCGGGCCGCTCGTACATGACGTACTCGCCGAATCGGTCCGCGGCCGCCAGGTCGGCCATCGCTGCCGCCGGATCGGTTACATATTCAACACGCAAGCGCTCGTCCGTGGTCGACAACGATCCTCCAAGGTAAAGCAAACCTAACTCAAGGAGGTAAGGTTAGCATTACCTGAACGTTGGCGACATGGAGGTGGAAGCGGCCGAGATACCTGCGCGAATCGCCCCGTGACGCTTGAATAGGGGGATCGGCAATCGCGGAGGGACAGTCATGATCGATCACGGCCACGGTGCGTCCACACCGGCGCAGCGCACGACACCACCCGAATCGGTCGTGGCCCTGATCGAAGCCTCCTCCCCAGTGGAGCGCCGGCTGGTCGGCGACTGGCTCAGCGCCGGCGGCATTGCCACCGAACTCGGCGCGAATCTGCCGGTGACCCAACTGGATCTGGACGCGCACGCCGTCGCCGGGCGGCTCGTCGGCCGCCGCGACGATCCGCTCGTGGTGCCGGTGCGGGTGCTGTGGCTGCCGCCCGAACGCGACGGCGTGCGCCGCATGACCTTCACCGACCTGGCCACCATGACCAACCCGCGCAAGCCGAACCGATTCGCGCAACGGCGGCTGGCCCGCCGGGAACCCGACCGGCACGTGGTGCTCACCGGTCAGCCCGCACTGCTCAGCGAACTCCGCGCGAACAACCCCGAGGCGACGGCGATGCTCGCGGCGGGCTCCGGAGAACCACTGGCCCGCGCCATCGTCCGCGCCGGAGTCGTCGCCCTGGAACGCGCGGAACGCACCATCATCGGCGACCGGTACAAAGTGCCGCGGCTGGTCGCCGAGGAAATCCTGGACTCACCCGAATTCCTGCGCCGCCTGGAACTGATCGCCGACCAGATCGACACCACCGCGCAAGAGGTCTACCGGCGCGCGGAGAAGGCGCTCAACGAGCTCGTGGCCGCCCAGTCGCGGCTGGTCTCGGATCTGTTCACCCAGGCCATGCGCCCGGTACACGCCTCCACCTGGAAGGTGGACACCGACGAGTCGGGCCTCAGCGCGCTACGCACCCGCAACCGGCGCTACCCGCTGGTCTTCCTGCCCTCGCACCGCTCCTACGTGGACGCGTTCGTGCTCGGAGACGTGCTGGCCCGCAACGACTTCCCGCCCAACCACGTGATCGGCGGCGCCAACCTGAGCTTCTGGCCGATGGGGCCGATCGCCCGGCGCACCGGCACCGTGTTCATCCGGCGCAGCTTCGGCGACGACGAGGTCTACAAGGCGGTCGTCGAGGAGTACTTCGCCTACCTGTTGGCCAAACGCTTCAATCTGGAGTGGTACTTCGAGGGCGGGCGCACCCGCACCGGCAAACTCCGCCCGCCCCGCTACGGCCTGCTGAACTATCTGGCCGCCGCGGTCCGCCGGAACCGGGTCGAGGATGTGCTGCTGGTTCCGGTGTCGATCACCTACGAGCGGCTCAACGAGCTGGGCGCGATCGCCCACGAGCAGGGCGGCGGGAAGAAGAAGCCGGAGGGCCTGACCTGGCTGGCGCGTTACGTTCGCAGCCAGCAGCATTCGGCCGGGCGGGTATACGTCCGCTTCGGCGAACCGCTGTCCGCGCGAGACCGGCTCGCCGCACACGGCGACCCACTGTCTGCGCCGCCCACCGCGATTCCGCTGCACCGCACCGATCCCGTTGGTGCGGACCGGGTTCCGGCACCCGACGACGGAGCCGCCGAGCTGGAACGCAAAGCGGTGCAGCGCTTGGCTTTCGAAGTCGCCGTTGGCATCAACGCCGTCACCCCCGTCACCGTGAACGCGTTGGCCACCCTGGCCTTGCTCGGCGTGCACGACCGTGCGCTCACGCTCGGCGAGGTGCGGGCCGTGATCGATCCGGTGCTGCGCTACATCGACAAGCGTGGCCTGCCCGGCGGCGAGCTCGCCGCCCTGCGCGACGAGCAGAGCCTCGCCGTTGTGCTGGAACAGCTTTCGCTGGCCAAGGTGGTCACCGTCTACCGGAGCGGGCTGGAGCCGGTGTACTCCATTGAACCGGGCGCGCACCTCGAGGCCGCCTTCTACCGCAACAGCGGCGTGCACTGGTTCGTCAACCGGGCCATCCTCGAACTGTCCATCCTGGCCGCCATCGAATCCGAAGAGCCCGATACTCTCCAGGTGGGCTGGGACGAGGCGTTCCGGCTGCGCGATCTGCTCAAGTTCGAGTTCTTCTTCCCGGACCGCACCGAATTCGCCGGCCAGATGACCCGCGAGATGCTGCTGGTCGATCCACAGTGGCGCGTGCACACCCCCGAGGACACCCTCGGCGCCGACATCCTCGACCGGCTCACCGAATCCGGCTTCATGATGGCGCACCGGGTACTGCGGTCGTTCTTCGAAGCGCAGCTGGTGGTGGCCGAACGGCTCGCCGCCCGGGCGCCGGCGGCGGAGGTGGATCGCAAGCAGTTCATCGACGAATGCGTGCAGGTCGGCCGCCAGATGTTGTTGCAGCAGCGCCTGCACAGCCCCGAATCGGTCTCCACCGAATTGTTCACCAGCGCCTTGAAACTCGCCGACAACCACGGCCTGCTCAGCGCACCCGAGGCCGAGCACGCCGAGCTGTCCGAGCGCCGCGCCGCGTTCGCCCGGCAGCTGCGCACCATCACGATCCGGATCTCGCACGCCGCCGCGCTGGACCCGTCCAATCGGGAGCCCGCGCGGTGAACCTGACCGAAACCCTCGCCGCGATCCGCTCCGGCCCCCAGGGACCGCGCGTCGCGGCCGTCTTCGACTTCGGCGCCGTGGTCGACGGTTTCGCCCGGCCCCGGCTGTACCGGACGTTCTTCCGGCGCGGCGCGGGCGCGGCGACAACCCTGCTCGGCGGCATCCGCAGCGGCCGCACCGACGCCGAATACCGCCGGTTCCTCCAGCAGGCGTCCTTCGCCCTCGCCGGGCGCACGGCCGAGGACCTCGATCAACTGGGCGCCGCGCTGTTCAAGAGCACGGTGTACGGGCACATCTACCCCGAAGCCTGGCAGCTGATCCGGACACACCGGGCCGCGGGCCACACCGTGGTGCTGGTCAGTTCGCTGACCCGATTCCAGGTCGCCCCCGCCGCCGCGGCACTCGACATCCCCCATGTGCTGTGCACGCCGATGGCCACTGTCGATAACCTGCTGACCGGCTACGCCGAGGGCAAAACGCTGTGGCGCAACGGCAAAGCCGACGCCGTGCGCGCCTTCGCCGACGCCCATGACCTCGACCTGGCCGAGAGCTACGGCTACGCCGACGCGGCCGCCGACCTACCCCTGCTGACGCTGCTCGGGCGGGCGACGGCGGTCAACCCGGATCGCGGACTGGCCGCCACCGCCGCCGAAAGACAGTGGTCCGCCCTGACGTTCCGCCCTCGCCGCGCTCCGCGGCCCGCCGATTACGCGCGCACCGCCGCGGGTTTCCTCGCGCTGCTCGGCGGCGCGTGCACCGGCGTGCTCAGCAAGTCCTACACCCGGCGGCGGCGCGATATGGCCGACGCGCTGATGGCCCACGGCACCTCGGCCACCCTCGCCGCGCTCGGTGTGCGGCTGCGCGTCACGGCCGGCGCCGAATACGCGAGCGCCCCACGGCCCGCGGTATTCCTGTTCAACCATCAGAGTCAATTCGACGTGATCATCGTGCCGAAGGTGCTCGGCGGCGGCGTCACCGGCATCGGCAAGCAGGAATTGACCAAGAACCCGGTGTTCGGGCCGCTCATGCGATTCGTCGGCGTCACGTTCATCGACCGCCGGGACAGCGCCAAGACGCGGGCCGCGCTGGCACCGGTGGTGGCGACCCTGCGCGCGGGACTGTCCATCGCGATCGCGCCGGAGGGGACCCGTTCCTACACACCGGAAGTCGGGCCGTTCAAGAAGGGCGCGTTCCATATCGCCCAGCAGGCGGGTGTTCCGGTGATTCCGGTGGTGATCCGCAACGCCGGTGAAATCTCCTGGCGCAACTCGATGGTCGCGCGCCGGGGCACGGTCGAGGTCGCCCTGCTGCCGCCGATCGAGGTCGGCGCGTGGACCCCGGCGGAGTTCGACGCGCAGGTCGCCGCAGTGCGCCAGCGCTATATCGACACCATGCTGAACTGGCCGGAGTGATCTGTATCACGATGCGCACCAATGCGATTGACCCAAACAATTGTTGAGGTTTCAGGATGGTCTCCAGACGAAGACACGACGTCACCACAGGAGATCACCATGACCACCGCGACCGCCACCACCGGCTACCCGACCCGCGTCCCCGCCCTCAATCGCCCCGTCGCCGTGCTCGGCGCCACCGGCGCCGCCCTGCTGGCCAACCTGATCGTGTGGCTGATCGGCGCGGCCGCCGGCGGCACCTTCGAGACGACCAACAATGGCCAGGTCCAGAGCGTCGCGCCCGGCGGCATCATCGTCATGACCGTGGTTCCGATGCTGATCGGGCTCACCGCCGCCGCACTGCTGTCCTACCGGTGGACCGGCGTGCTGCGGGTCGCCGCGGTGATCGGGTCCACGCTGGCCATCGCCACCATCGCCATGACCGTGGCCGCCGACTTCGACACCGCCTCCACCGTCGCGCTGTCGATCACCCACCTCACCCTTGCGCCCGCGATCATCGCCGCCACCGAGGGGCTGCGCCGCAAGCTGATCGAGGCGTGAGAACGCGAAAAGCCCCGCATCCCAACCGGGATGCGGGGCATTCGCATGGGCTCAGATCAGACCGAGCGGCCGAACATCAGCTTCCACGGCATCAGCGCCGACTCCAGCTGCACCTTCAAACTCATCTTGGAAGCGCCGAGCGTGCGCTCCTCGAACCGGATCGGCACCTCCGCGATGCCGATGCCCTTGCGCACGGTGCGATAGTTCATCTCCACCTGGAACGAATAACCGTTGCTCTTGATCGAGGCGACGTCGATCGCGCGCAGCGTATCGGCCTTCCATGCCTTGAAGCCGGCGGTGGCGTCCTTCACGCCCAGGCGCAGCAGCAGGTTCACGTAGAAGTTGGCCCACGCCGAGAGCGCCTTGCGGTACCACTTCCACTCCTCGGCGGTCGATCCGCCGGGCACATACCGGGATCCGAGCACCACACCCGCGTCGGTCGTCGCCAGCTTCTCCAGCATCGCCGGGATCACCTCGGCCGGATGGGAGAGGTCGGCGTCCATCTGGATCACCACGTCGGCACCCTCGTCCAGCGCGCGGGTGATGCCCGCGACGTAGGCGCGGCCGAGACCATCCTTCTCGGTGCGGTGCAGTACGCCGACCACGTTCGGCAGCTCGGCCGCCAGCTTGTCGGCGACCTCACCGGTCCCGTCGGGGGAACTGTCGTCAACGACGAGCACATGCAGGTCGGACACCGGAAGCGCCGTCAGCCGCTCCACCGCCACCGGCAGATTCTCCCGCTCGTTGTAGGTCGGCACAACAACGGTAACCCTCAAGGGTCGCCCTCCCTGCTCACCAGCATTCGTCGATTTTCGCGAAACTTACCGAGAAACCGTACTTGATCGACCTGATCGCGCCCTGAGCAGTTCCACCTACGCGCTCCGGCGGCGCCTCAGTTTTCCCAGGAGTCCCGCGCGTCCTCCCGCTCATTACGCTGTTTCACGATCTCCAGCGCCCGCTCGGCGGTCGCCTGATCCGGGTACGGCCCCATCCGATCCGCGAACCAGCAGCGCTTGCCTTGCTCGGCCCGATGATGCTTGAGGCAGTAGTACCACTGTTCATCACCCATCCCCCCAGCATCCCACCGACCACGATCAACCGCCCCCGCGAAACGCAAAAAATCCCCTTGACCAGTACCGCGTCAAGGGGATTGTGGTGGCCAGGGCCGGGATCGAACCGGCGACCTTCCGCTTTTCAGGCGGACGCTCGTACCAACTGAGCTACCTGGCCGCAGGCACCCGGAGCGAATGCCATGCTAATGCGAAACGCCGGATCACTCCGGCGTTTACACACTTGCGACCCTGACGGGACTCGAACCCGCGACCTCCGCCGTGACAGGGCGGCGCGCTAACCAACTGCGCCACAGGGCCTTGCTTTGCTTCCAACAGTCCGAAGACCGTACCCCCTACGGGATTCGAACCCGCGCTACCGCCTTGAAAGGGCGGCGTCCTAGGCCGCTAGACGAAGGGGGCTCGTCCCAGATTGCTCTGGACCGGCTATTTCAACGGTGTGTTCCGTTGGGAGCTCGCATAGCTTATGACAGGCTCTGTACGACTTCCAAATCGGCTGGTCACAGGCCCAAACCGAGCTCCTCCAGACGAGCGGAGGCACGCCACCCGTCGGCACGGAACTTCTCGGTCCACTCCGGCGCGGCCATCGACTCGACGATAACCTCCAGCGCCTCGGCGAACCGGGACCGCAGATCGATGCCGCCGCCGAGCGTGTCGATCAGATAGCGCTGACCGGCCAGGGCGGCGGTGAGCGTGCGAGTGAAACGATCCGGGTCCGCGTCCGGGCGCAGCTGGCCCTGCTCGATCGCGCGCACCGCGAGCGTGCGGGTGGCCCGCGCGAGGATCCGGCCACCACCGGACTGCACATCCCGGTAGAAGTCGGGTTCGATGATGAGCCGGTTCTCCGCCTGCACGATGATGTCGTGCTCGAGCCGCAGCGCCATCTCGTCGATCATCCCGTGCAGGGTGTCGAGCGGGCCGAGATCCGTTCGCGTGAGCCATCGTTCGGCGGAGGCGCGATAGCGCTCCACCGCCGTCTCCAGGACCGCGCGCGCCAGGTCTTCCTTGGAATCGAAATGGAAGTACATGGCGCCCTTGGTCGCGCGGGAACCTTCCAATATGCGGTTGAGCGAAGCAGCGGCATAGCCGCTCTTCCCGAACTCAACGGCGGCAGATCTGATTATCGCCGCACGTGTCCGGCGGGCCCGCTCTTGCTGCCGTGCCATGCTCGAAACGCCTCCGAAGCCTTATCGCCGCCAATCGAACCCCCCAAATGGAACGGACCCCTTGGCGCGAAGTTATGGGATTTTTAAATACTTCAAACCGGGTTTGGACCCGGGTTTCAAACTTTCGGTACGAAAACTTTGCGAAAACCTGAAACACACCAGCTGGTATAGTTTTCCTGCCCGGGTGCGCTACAGGGGGTGCGCACCCGGGTTCGCCTTCTTCTCGGATCAGCCTCCTGCGGCGTCGACTCCTGTGAAGTCGCGGCCGGCCGTACCGTCCGCGACACGTTGGGGCACAACAACGACAAGTCGAATTCCGGACCGCCGATCGAGTCGAGGATTAGTCCGGAATTCACCAATGCGTCACGGTACCCGGAATCGTCACCCGACACGCGGCAAACCGAAGAGTCAGATAGCCGAGAAGTCGAACCGGCCTTTGTAGCAAATAGTTCGCAATCTTCCGGGCTGTTGCGACCGATTGTCGAATTCGCCAGCGCCGCAGCCGCGTTCACCCGAGTCGGCCGGCGCGGCCACCACGTGGCCCGGCCGCGGGCGACCACGCCACCCGCCCCGGCCCGCCGCCCCCGAACTCCGCCCGCACGCCCCCAGCGGCATCAAAGCCTTTGGTGCACAACATATTTGGATGATATCCGGGCTCATCGGAATGAACAAAGCTGGGGTGCAACCGGTTACCGCCAGGATCGCGGCGACACCGTCGGGCGTTACCCCTATCCGGCGGGCGATCCCCTATCCCGAACCCGACCAGTCCCCCGGTTAGGGGTTCGGCCCCACGCCTATTACACTGCCCCTCGCGCCCCTATAGCTCAGTTGGTAGAGCTACGGACTTTTAATCCGCAGGTCGTAGGTTCGAGCCCTACTGGGGGCACTGCACAGGCGTCCGGTACCCCACCGGACGCCTGACCCGTATCCGGGCCCCTGACCGGCCGGTTCACTGCCCACGCTAACGACTTCCCGCTCCCGCCGATAGACCACGCGGCACGCGGACACGCTCCGCGCGCCCTCGGCACCTTCACCGGTGCGGCATACACTCGGCCCCGCGGGGGTACGCCGATACTGGACCTATGAGGTGTATCACCGGGCGGGAAATGTCCGGTGCATGCGCTTCGCATCACACCTACGGTGCCGTAAGGTATGGCCGCAACGGCATGGTCTACACGGGGACAGACCGGCAAGCGTGGACGCACTCAATGAAGGGCTATTGCATGGCAAGGGATCTGACTCAACTCGAGCTGCTCACGGAGTTGGAGCCGGTTGCCGAAGAAAACGTCAACCGCCACCTCTCCCTGGCAAAGGAATGGCATCCGCACGACTACGTCCCGTGGGACGAGGGCCGCAACTTCGCGGCACTCGGCGGGGTGGATTGGGACCCGGAGCAGTCCCAGCTGAACGAGGTCGCCAAGGCGGCCATGATCACCAACCTGCTCACCGAGGACAACCTGCCCTCCTACCACCGTGAGATCGCGGAGAACTTCTCCCAGGACGGCGCCTGGGGCACCTGGGTCGGTCGCTGGACCGCCGAGGAGAACCGCCACGGCATCGTCATGCGCGACTACCTGGTGGTCACCCGCGGCGTCGACCCGGTCGCGCTGGAGAACGCTCGGATGATCCACATGACCAACGGCTTCGCCTCCCCCACCGAAGCCGACGCCGGATTCCTGCACTCGGTCGCGTACGTGACCTTCCAGGAACTGGCCACCCGCGTCAGCCACCGCAATACCGGCCGGGTCTGCGACGACCCGATCGCCGACCGCATGCTGCAGCGCGTGGCCGCCGACGAGAACCTGCACATGATCTTCTACCGCAACATGTGCGGCGCCGCGCTGGATCTGAGCCCCGATCAGGCACTGGACGCGATCACACTGATCCTGGAGAACTTCCAGATGCCCGGCGCCGGAATGCCCAACTTCCGCCGCAACGGCGTGCTCATGGCCAAGCACGGCATCTACGACCTGCGCCAGCACCTCGAGGAAGTGGTGCAGCCGGTACTCAAGAAGTGGAACATCTTCGAGCGCACCGACTTCACCGCCCGCGGCGAAGAGACCCGCGAGCGGCTCGGGGAGTTCCTGGAGAAGCTGGCCGGCGACGTCGTCAAGTTCGAGGAGCAGCGCGACCGCATGCTCGCCCGCGAGGCCAAGAAGCGCGAACTGGCGGGCGCCAACAGCTGAAAAGCGCCGCCCAGCAACCCGTTCGAAATCGAACGAGCCGCCACCGGATCACTCCGGGGCGGCTCGTTCGCTATTGGATGGGTACGCGGCGAGGTTATTGCTTCAACCTCGGTCTCACTTCAACGGCAGCGCGCCGTCCATGCCGCCCACATCGGTGATCTTCCAATCCGAGTTCTGATCCACGGTGACGTTGTAGGTGACTGTGGTTTGCGCGCCCTCGGGGCTCTGCGCATTCGTCGAGGACACATTGACGAACACATTCACCTTGTAGACGCCATTGTCCTCGGAGATCACCTTCGCGGTGATCGGCGCGGCGGTCGAGGTCCACTGCAGCGGCACCAGAATCTGTTCCAGTTTCGGCGCGGTCGCGTCGAATTTATTGGCCAGCTGCGGGGTCGTATTGGCTTTCAACTTGGCCACCCAGGCATTGATGTCCTGGTAGTTGACCGTGGCCGCGCCGACCGCGTAGTCGGTGGCGACCTGCTCGGCGTGCCGATCGTCGGCCGCCTGGGTGTTCATGTCGTCGAGATCGCCCTTGGCCGACATCCACAGGAATCCGAACAGACCGGCCAGAATCGCGCAGAGCACCGCCACCGCGCCGAGCACCAGCGACGCCAGCGGTACCGACACCGTGGCGCCGGACGGCCGAGCCGGTGCGAGGTACTGGGCGGCATCCGGGACGGGTGGGGCCACCGGCGTGGCGGCCTGCTCCTTGTCCAGCTTCACCGTCTGTTCGCCGTCTTCGTGCGCTGCCATTGGGTCCTCTCCGATGGGTGGTTGCCGAGTCCGCGACCCGCCTTCATTCCTCGCGGCATTGCAATGCCCCAGGTACAGGCTACTGAGCCCGCGTCGCGGTCTGAGACACTGGAGTGCGTGACTGTCATCGCCGAGAAGAAGAACCAGCTGGCGATCGGGCCGTATCCGGTCGATCCGCCGGTGGTGCTCGCGCCGATGGCGGGAATCACCAATCTGGCGTTCCGCAAGCTGTGCCGTGAGTTCGGCAGCTCCACCACCATCTACGTGTGCGAGATGATCACCGCCCGGGCGGTGGTGGAGCGCAACGAGAAGACACTGCACATGATGTCCTTCGACGCCGACGAGCACCCGCGCTCGATGCAGCTCTACGGGGTCGACCCGGCCACGCTCGCCGAAGCGGTCCGGATCATCGTCGGCGAGGGCTGGGCCGACCACATCGACACCAACTTCGGCTGCCCGGTGCCCAAGGTCACCCGGCTCGGCGGCGGTTCGGCGCTGCCGTACAAGCGCAAGCTGTTCCGCGACATCGTCCGCGCCATGGTGCGGGCCGCCGAGCCCGCGGGTGTGCCGGTGACCGTGAAATTCCGGATCGGCATCGACGACGAGCACCTGACCTACCTGGACGCGGGCCGCATCGCCGAGGAGGAGGGCGCCAAGGCGGTCGCACTGCACGCGCGCACCGCGGCGCAGCGCTACTCCGGCGAGGCGGACTGGTCGGCCATCGCGCGGCTGAAGGAAGCCGTCACCACGATCCCGGTGCTCGGCAACGGCGATATCTTCTCCGCCGACGACGCACTGCGGATGATGGCCGAGACCGGCTGCGACGGCGTCGTGGTCGGGCGCGGCTGCCTGGGCCGCCCGTGGCTGTTCGCCGAATTGCAGGCGGCGCTGCGCGGCGAACCGCTACCGGAAGCGCCGAATCTGGGCCGGGTCGGCGAGATCCTGTACCGGCACGGCGCGCTGCTGTCGGAACATCTCGGCGAAGAGAAGGCCATGCGCGATCTGCGCAAGCACATGGCCTGGTATCTGATGGGCTTCCCGGTCGGCGCGGACCTACGCCGGTCCTTCGCCTCGGTGTCGGGCCTGCCCGAGCTGCGGGATCTGATCGGGCAGCTGGATCCGAGCGCGCCGTTCCCGAGCGATGCCGAGGGCCCGCGCGGTCGACAGGGTTCGCCCGGCAAGGTGGCGCTGCCGCACGGCTGGCTCGACGATCCGGAGGACCCGACGGTTCCCGCGGGGGCCGATGTCATGCACAGCGGCGGCTAACCGACTGTCGGGCAGATCACATCCGCGGACCGCGCGGGCGGTCCACCCGTCCGGAAGCGCCCTGATCAGGGTTAGCCGCTGCAGCAAACTCGAGCCTGTGGCAACGTCTCAGCATCGGCGATACCGCCGGTTCGATAGCTAATATTCAGCAATCGATCGGCAGGTCGGCGCGTCGTCCTCCGGCGGCGACGGCGAGTTCGCACTGGACTGGCTCGCTGTGGCGTAATCGTTATCATTGGCGGAATCGGTCATGCCGGATCGAGTTCGATCCAGGCGACGACGAAGACGAAAAGCGAGGTTCGTTGGTGGGTGACGATCGGCACGGGCAAGCGCCACGGCCCGGAGATCGCGCCCCGTGGGAGCGCTATCCCACGGCGGATTACCCCGAGCGAGACGGCTCCCAGACGTCCCGGCGCTCCCGGCACACCGACTCCGCCGACGAATCCGGCAACGCACCGCTGACCGTCCAGGACCTCGTCCAGAAGGTCGACTCCGAACGCGGCGGCCGCCGCCGCCGCGCCGAAGGCGGAACCCGGCCCGCCCGCCGCGCCGAAACCGCGCCCGCCCATCCCACCGAACGCGGGCAGCGCCAGCCCGACAGCGCGACGCGCCCGAGTGGAGCACCGGCTCACTCCCCCGACGCCGCCACCCGCCAAAGCGAGCGCACCCCGCGTCCAGCGTCCTCCGCGCAACGCCCCGATCAACCTCCGAAAGCCGCGTCGCAGGCACCCGCCCGCACCTCCGGCAATCCATCCGCCACCGGCGCGGCCCCCGCTCGCTCGGCCACCGGGCGACAGCGCACCACGGGTCGGTCCGCCGTTGTCGACGACATCGCGGGCACACCGGGCGGCGGACTCGCCGCCGCCGCGAAACGCCGTGGCGGTGCGAAGAAGTCGGCACGACGAGTGGAGCGGCCCGAGGAAGTCACCGATGTGATGGCCCCGGTCGGCGCGGAGCCCGACGAGGCCGACGGCGGCGACTGGCCCACTACTGACAAGTCGAAGGCCAGCCCCAAAAGTGTTGGGAGCCCAGCCCTTTCCCGGCTGGCCGCGAGTAAACAGCGGCGGCTTCGGCGGCTGCGCACCGCCGGGCGCGCCAGCGCCGCCGTAATCGCCGTACTGGTCCTGATCATCACCGGTGGCGGCTGGAGCTACATCCGCTCGACCGGTGACGGCCTCACCAAGGTCGCCAGCGGCATCGATGAGAACCCGCACGACGTCGTGGACGCCAATCTGCAACTCGGCGACGAGAACTTCCTGGTCGTCGGCACCGACACCCGCGCTGGATTGAACGGCAAACTGGGTGCGGGCACGCTCGCGGATGCCGAGGGCGCCCGGGCCGACACTGTCATATTGGTGCACATTCCGAAGAACCGGAAGCGTGTGGTCGCGGTGTCTTTCCCCCGCGACCTCGATGTCTCCCGGCCACAGTGCGATGCCTGGGATAACGACAAGGGCGAATACACCAAGGACAAAGTCCCCGCCGGCAGCGGCGCAAAACTGAATTCGGTGTACCAGGACGGAGGCCCCGCCTGCGTCACAAACGTCATCCGCCGACTGACCGGCTTGCGAATCAACCACGTCATCGGGATCGACTTCGCCGGCTTCCAATCCATGGTCGACATCGTCGGCGGTGTGGAGGTCTGCGCGCCCAAACCCATCGAGGACGGCATCCTCGGCACCGTGCTGGAGAAGGCGGGCAAGCAACTCGTCAACGGCGAGACCGCACTGAACTATGTGCGCGCCCGCCACGTCTACGGCGAGGAACGCAGCGACTACGACCGGATCAATCGCCAGCAGAAATTCATGTCCTCGCTGCTGCGTGGCACGCTGTCCACCCGCGTGCTGTTCAATCCGAGCAAGCTCGGCGAGATCGTCGATGCCTTGCAAAAACACGCCTGGGTCGATGAAACCCTCAAGCCGGAGGATCTGCTTACGCTGGGCCGGTCGCTCCAAAAAATGGAAGCCGGCGCGGTCACATTCCTGACCATCCCGACCGCGGGCACGACTTCCTACGGCAACGAGATCCCCCGCGAAACCGACATCACGGCGATTTTCACCGCGATCCGCAACGACACTCCGCTGCCCGGTGAGCAGACCGCGGAGGCCGCGACGCCCAGTACCAGCACCGCTCCGCCCGCACCCCCGACCTACACCGCCGTGGACCCGGACAGTGTGTCGGTCCAGGTCTCCAACGGCTCCGATATTCAGGGCCGTGCCCTCCAGGTGGCCAACAAACTGGGCAACCAGGGCTTCAACATCTACAACACCACCAACTACTCCGGCGGGACTTCGCAGACCACCAAGGTCCGATTCGCTCCGGGCGACGAAGCCGAGGCCGCCACGGTAGCCACGGCCATCCCCGGCGCCAGCCTGGAGGCCGATCCCGATCTCGAAGGCCAGGGCATCGTCGAGGTCGTGCTCGGCAAGGACTTCACCGGCACCATCCGCACCGCGATCCCGGTCGGCGATCCGATCACGAATGTGCCGACCATCGCCTCCACCGAAGCGACCACCGTCGCCCTGCCCTCGGACCTGGAACACATCAACGCCGCGGACGAGACCTGTAAATAGCGCACCAGTATTTACCCACTGTTGGTGACGACGTCAGCAGGGGGAACTAATGTGCATGTCCATGCGTGTCATCTACAACGAGCAAATGGCCGATCTTGCCCACCTGCTGGGTGAGATGGCCGGACTGGCCGGGTCGGCGATGGAGCGGGCCACCCAGTCGCTGCTCCAGGCCGATCTCTCGCTGGCCGAGCAGGTGATCAGCGAGGGTGATCGGATCGCCGAGATGATCACCGACGCCGAGGAGAAAGCCTTCGCACTGCTCGCGCTGCAAGCGCCGGTCGCGGGTGATCTGCGCCAGGTCGTGAGCGCCATCCAGATCGTCAACGACGTCAACCGGATGGGTGCGCTGGCACTGCATGTCGCCAAGACCACGCGACGGCGGCACCCGAACCCGGCCCTGCCGGAATCGGTGCACGGCTACTTCGCCGAGATGGGCCGCGTCGCGGTCAATATGGGCGCGGGCGCCAAGGAGGTGCTCGAGACCCGCGATCCCGAGCGCGCCGCCCAGCTCAACCAGGACGACGAAGCGATGGACGACCTGCACAAGCACCTGTTCACGCTGCTGATGGACCGCGACTGGAAGGATGGCGTCGCCGCCGCGGTGGACGTCACCCTGCTCGGCCGCTACTACGAGCGTTTCGCCGACCACGCCGTCGAGATCGGCCGCCGGGTGATCTTCCTCGTGACCGGCGTGCTGCCCCCGGACGAAGACCCCGAAACCGTCCTCTGACGGCACAACTCACCCGACACGCCGAGTGGCCCGCGCGCTGCGCGGGCCACTCGCTGTCGTGAACGGTTACATCCACACGCTGTTCTGGACGTTCCAGTTGGTGCAGCCCTGGCCGTCGACGCACAGCTTCAGGCCGACCTGGAGGATGCGGGCCGGGCCCTCGGCGAAGGGCTGGTCGTGGGCGTGCCGGTTGCTACCGAAACGGACCTCACGCTCCCCGCCGCTCTGCATCCCGAACTTGGCGAACACCTCGAACGAGCAACCCACGCCGCTGTTGTCGGTGCGACCGGTCTTGACGTACCACTGCACGCCGTAGCCGTTCATCGGCACGCCGCCGATCGGCACGACGTCGGCGCTCCACGTGCAGCTGCCGAGCTGCTGGTGCACGACCGGGCTGGCGCTGGCCACACCCGTGCCACCGATCATCATGGCGACCGATCCCGCGATCGCCGCGGTACCGACCAGAACATTCTTCGTCTTCGACATTCTTCTACCCCTTCGTATGGTTGAGAACCCACGCTCGAATAGGCCGAAACAAGGGTTGGGAATTCCCAATCCTGTTCCGCACCAACAGTTTTCGGTGGATCTACTAAATTTGACGCGGCCCCGGCCGGATCGGTTCCAGTCTGTGACCCACGTCTCACCTGCGAAAATAGGGCTGAAACGACGAGGGCCCGCGCACTCGCGCGAGCCCTCGAACGGAAGCGAAGAACGATCAGCCGAAGCGGCCGGAGATGTAATCCTCGGTGGCCTTCTTGCCCGGGTTGGAGAAGATCTTCTCGGTGTCGTCGATCTCGACCAGCTTGCCGGGCTTGCCCTGGGCCTCCAGGTTGAAGAAGCCGGTCTGGTCACTCACGCGCGCCGCCTGCTGCATGTTGTGCGTGACGATGACGATGGTGAATTCCTTCTTCAGCTCGGTGATCAGGTCCTCGATCGCCAGGGTGGAGATCGGGTCCAGGGCCGAACATGGCTCGTCCATCAGCAGCACGTCGGGCGAGACGGCGATGGCGCGGGCGATGCACAGACGCTGCTGCTGACCGCCGGACAGGCCGCCGCCCGGCTTGTCCAGCCGGTCCTTGACCTCGTTCCACAAGTTCGCGCCGCGCAGCGAACGCTCGGCGACCTCGTCCAGCTCCTTCTTGTTGCGCACACCCTGCAACTTCAGGCCGGCCACCACATTGTCGCGAATCGACATGGTGGGGAACGGGTTCGGGCGCTGGAACACCATGCCGATGGTGCGGCGCACCCCGACCGGGTCGATGGCCGAACCGTAGATGTCCTCGCCGTCGAGCAGCACCGCGCCTTCGACCCGGGCGTTCGGGGTCACCTCGTGCATGCGGTTCAGCGAGCGCAGCACGGTGGACTTACCGCAGCCGGAGGGACCGATGAAGGCGGTCACGCTGCGCGGCAGCACGGTCAGCGAGACATCGGCCACGGCGTGGAACTTGCCGTAGTAGATGTTGAGGTCTTTGACGTCGATCCGCTTGGCCATCAGAGTTTTCCCTTATCGATTGCGCGTGAGCAGCTTGTTGACGACCGCGGCCGCCGCATACAGCAGCGCGATGAGCAGGATCAGCGTGAGGGCGGCGCCCCAGACGCGTTCCCGGCCCGCCGCCTCCGGATTGGCCAGCTCCTGGTAGATCAGCAGCGGCAGCGAGGCCATATTGCCGTCGAAGAGATTGGTGTTGATCGACTTGGCGTAACCGACGAGCACCAGCACCGGCGCCGTCTCACCCATGACGCGGGCGAGCGAGAGCAGAATGCCGGAGAGCATGCCGGGCAGCGCGGTCGGCACCACGATCTTGACGATGGTCTTCCACTTCGGGATACCCAGCGCGAAAGACGCCTCACGCAGCTCGTCGGGGACGAGTTTGAGCATTTCCTCGGTGCTGCGCACCACCACGGGCAGCATCAGCAGCACCATGGCCAGCGACACCGCGAACGCGCTCTGCGGGAATCCGAAGGTGGCGATCCACAGCGCGAAGATGAACAGCGCGGCCACGATGGACGGAACACCGGCGAGGATGTCGACCATGAAGGTGGTGACCTTGGCCAGTCGGCCTCGGCCGTACTCGACCAGGTAGATCGCGGCCATCACACCCAGCGGCACCGCGATCACGGCGGCCACTGCGGTCTGCACGATGGTGCCGTAGATGGCGTGATAGACGCCGCCGCCGACCTGATCCGGCAGGATGCCCTTCTGCGAATTGGTCCACCAGGTCGAGCTGGTGACCGCGGTGATGCCCTTGCTGACCACCAGCCACAGCACCCACACCAGCGGGATCAACGCGATGGCGAAGCAGGTGGCGAAGGTGGCGGTGGCGAGGTTGTTCTTGATCCGGCGCGCGGTGCTCACATGCCGGAATGTCGGCGCCTTGATCGGCTGCTCGAGCGTGGTCGTCGTGGCCATTACTGGTTGACCTTTCCGCCGGACGCAAGCCGCGCCAGCGCGTTGACCAGGAAGGTCAGCGCGAACAGCACGAAGCCTGCCGCGATGTAGGCGCCGGTAGGCAGCGGGGAGCTGAATTCCGAAGCCGCGGAGGCGATCTTGGAAGCGAAGGTGTAGCCGCCGTCGAACAGCGACCAGTGCCCGGCATTCCCGACCGCAGTGCGCAGCACTACGAGCACCGCGATCGTCTCACCGAGCGCGCGCCCGAGGCCGAGCATGGAACCGGCGATGACACCGCTGCGCCCGTAGGGCAGCACCGTCATCCGGACGACCTCCCACTTGGTGGCGCCGAGCGCCTGCGCCGCCTCGATGTGGCTGCGCGGCGTCAGGTTGAACACCTCACGCGAGACCGAGGTGATGATCGGCAGGATCATCACCGAGAGCACAATGCCGGCGACGAAGATCGTGCCGTTGTAGGAGGTCAGGTTGCCGTCCGCGAACAGCGGGAACCAGCCGAGCTTGTCGTTCAGGAACTCCTGCACGTCGAGCAGCTGCGGCGCGAGCACCAGGAAGCCCCACAGACCGAAGACGATCGAGGGCACCGCGGCCAGCAGATCGACCAGCACGGTGAACGGCCGCGCGACCGCCTTGGGCGCATAGTGCGTCAGGAACAGCGCGATGCCCACACCGATGGGCACCGCGATGGCCAGTGCGAACACCGAGCTCAGCACGGTGACCATGAACAGGTCCCGGATACCGAAGCGCAGGTTGTTCGCGTCGGTGGTGCTGAACTCGGTGCTGGTGAAGAAATTGGCTTCATCCGCCCTGAGCGAGGGAACCGCGCGGATCAGCAGGAACAGCGCGATCAACGCGATGGACGCGACGATGATCGCACCGGCCGCCGTGGCGAGCGAGCGGAAAATGGTCTCGGCTCGCTGGCTGTGCGGCCGACGGGGCGTGACCTTGGCCGACTCCGGCTGCGGAGTCTCCTTCGTGAGGTTCACGTCGTCTTGCGGTTCGCTCGGCATATGCGCAGTATCTCCGGCCGCGGCCGGGCCCGTCGAGTCCGACGAGCCCGGTGCGGTCACCTCAGGGTGCACGGTCATGACTTTCGATCAGAAATCAGGAGATGGCGTTGATCGCGGTGGTCAGGCGGGTCTTGAACTTGTCGGGGATCGGGATGTACCCGTTCTCCTCCAGGCCGTTCTGACCGTTGGTGGTGGCCGAGGTCAGGAACGCCTTGACGGCCTTGCCGGTGTCGGCGTCGCTGTACTTCGAGCACACGATCTCGTAGGTCGGCATCATGATCGGGTAGGAACCCGCCACGGTCGGCTTGTAGAACGAGGTGGTGTCGAGGATGAGGTCGTTGCCCTCGCCCTTGATCTTCACGCCGTCGATGGCCTTGCCCGCGGTCTCGACCGACAGCTTCACCGGATCCTTGGACGCCGAGGTGACGATCTGCGCGACCGACAGGTTCTGCGCCTTGGCGAAGGACCACTCGTTGTAGGTGACCGAGTTCTTGGTGCTCTTGATGGCGTCCGAGGTGCCCTCGTTGCCCTTGGCGCCCTCGCCGACGCCACCGTTGAAGATCTTGCCCGCGCCCTTGCCCCAGGCGCCGTCGGAGGCGGCGTCGAGGTAGAGCTGGAAGTTGTCGGTGGTGCCCGACTCGTCGGAGCGGGAGATCACGGCGATCTTCTCGGCCGGCAGCTTGGCGTTCGGGTTGAGCGCCTTGATCTCGGGCGCGTCCCAGGTGGCGACGGAGCCGTTGAAGATCTTGGCGGCGGTCGCGCCGTCCAGCACCAGGTCGGTGACGCCGTCGATGTTGTAGGTGATGGCGACCGGGCCGAAGACGACGGGCAGGTTCCACGCCGGGGAGGCGCAGCGCTGCTCCGCCTTGGCGGGCTCTTCCTTCTTCGAGCTCAGCGGGGAGTCGGAACCACCGAAGTCGGTCTGGTTGCCGATGAACTCGTTGACGCCCGCACCGGAACCGCTCGAGGTGTAGTTGAGGGTGTAGCCGTCGCAGTTGGCCTCGTAGGCCGCCACGAAACGCTCCATGGCGTTCTTCTGCGAGGAGGCGCCGCTGGCCTTGAGTGCCTTCTTGCCACCGCACTGGACGTTGGTGTTGGCGGCGGTGCCGGAACCGGTGTTGTCGTCACTGCCACAGGCGGCGAGCGGCATGGCAACGGCGGCCAGCACACCGACGAGGGCGCTACTGCGCTTGAACTTCACTATTCCTCCGGGGAATCGCTTCACGCCCGGTCCCTCACCGGCCCGGGCGGTTACTGAAGGCGGCCGTTGCCACCCACAGCTAACGTAGGGTCGTCCGGTTGACAGTCAGCCCGAGCTGGGTGAACGGAAAGTGAACAGCCCGGCGCGAATACGCTGGACCGATGTGACATTAGCCGCAGTGTTACTGGAGGGGCCGTCACAACGCGCGAACAGTGGCGATGATCCGTTCCGCGGCGGCGTCGGTCAGCGCTTTGTGTGTACCGCCGTCGGCCGCGAGACACAGCACCAGCGTCGCGCCGGTCGGCCCGCGGAACGCGAAGCTGAAGACCGAGAACGTCTTCGTGTCGCAACCGGTGGGCGTCGGTGTCCAGAACCCGTAGTTCGGCGAGAAACGGCCGCTGATGCCGGACTGGGTGGTCATGCTCCTGGGCGCTCCGAGGAGTCGCCCGGGCACCTCGGAGTAGGCGCTCTCGGACGCGGTCACGGTGACGAACTTCGCGGCTTCGGACAGATCGGTGACGTCCGGCGCGACCAGGAAGCTCAGTGCCCGGAACGCCGAACCCGGGCAGTATCGCGGGCCTTCGGCCGCGCGGCCCAGCGCGACGAGCGTCCCGAGCGACCCGGTGTGGGTGGCGGGACCGGTGTCAGCGGACCAGCCCGCGGGCAGGTCGTAGGCGACGCCGAATTCCGGCACGGTGATCGTGGCGGGCGGGGACGGCGGGACCGTGGTGGAGGTGCCGGACGCGGTGCTGGTCGCCGCTGCGGCCTCGGCCGGTGCGGGGCCGCGGCTGAGCACCACCGCGGCGATCCCGACACCCAGCACGACCACGATCACCAGAACGACGGCAACGATCAGCGCGGTATTCGTGCGATTGGGCGGCGGAGGGCCGTATCCCGGGTACTGCTGCCCATGGGGCGGCGGGGCCGGATACGACTGCCACGGCTGCTGGTCGGTCACGCTGTTCGTCCCCCTCGATCGCTATCGCCTTCATCATGGCGGTGCGAGGTGCGACAGCGCTAATCGAGCACGGGGGCGGCGTAGGCGAGGTCGATGTGCGCGGGCGCGAAACCGAGTTTCGTGTAGGTGTTCACGGCCGCGGTGTTGTCCGCCTCGGTGTAGAGCAGAACGTCGCCGAGCCCGCGTTCACGCAGGTAGTGCAAGCCCGCGAGGGTGAGCAGGCGGCCCAGGCCGCGCCCCTGGGCGGCCGGGTCGACACCGACGACGTAGACCTCGCCGACCGGCGGGTGCTCGTCGAGGTGCACCTTGGTCCAGTGGAAACCGAGAATACGCGCGGGGTCCAGCGGATCCACCGCGATAAACAGGCCGTTCGGATCGAACCAAGCGGAATGGCGGCGCTGGTCGAGGTCGCGTTCGGTCCAGGCGCCCTGCTCCGGATGCCAGGCGAACGCGGCACCGTTCACCCGGAGCAATTCCGCATCGTCGGCAGGGCCGGCGTAGGTGCGCAGGAGGATATCGTCCGGTACCGCCAGCACCGGTAACTCCGGTGTAGCCAGATCGCGTCGCATCTGCCAGAGTTCGCGCGCGGTGCGCAGGCCGAGCCGGGCCGCGACGGCCTTGGCCGCCGGCCGGTCACCGTGCGCCCAGACCCGGGCGCCCGGGCCGCCCGCGGCCAGCGCGGCCGACACCAGATCGGTGCCGATGCGCTGCCCCCGGAAACGTGGATCGACCGCCACCTCGGCCATCGCCGGATGCTCGTCGTGCGCCGCCACCAGATTGGCGTAACCGACCACTGTCTGCTCGCGCAACGCGAGCAGATGCCGGGCGGGTGTCTCGGAGGTCAGCGACAGCACCACCTGCTCGGAAACCGGCGCGACACCGTCATCGGTGGTCGCCCGCGCGAGCACGTCGTGCACCTGCTGGGCACTGTCCTCGGGCAACTGCTCGACCCACCGCAATTCCGCACCACTCATGGCCGACCCTTTCGACATTCGCGCGGGTGCGCACCCGCTACAAGCGCCGCGCCGACCCGCGGCATTCCGAGCTACTGCGAGGAGTTCTGCACTGGAGTCCGCGGCGACTCGTCCTCGGCGTCCTCGTCCGGGAACACGGGTTCACCCTTGTTCGCCGTGCGCGACGGGCGCACCGCCTTGTAGCCGACATTGCGCACGGTGCCGATCAGCGATTCGTATTCGCTGCCGAGCTTGGCGCGCAGGCGCCGCACGTGCACGTCGACGGTGCGGGTACCGCCGAAGAAGTCGTAGCCCCAGACCTCCTGCAACAGCTGCGCGCGGGTGAACACCCGGCCCGCGTGCTGCGCGAGATACTTGAGCAGCTCGAATTCCTTGTAGGTCAGATCGAGTGGGCGACCGCGCAGCCGTGCGGTGTAGGTGCCCTCGTCGATCACCAGCTCACCCAGGGTGATCTTGCCGGTGTTCTCCGGACTCGCCACGCCGCCGTTGCGGCCCACCAGCAGCCGCAGGCGGGCGTCGAGTTCGGCCGGGCCGGTACCGGGAAGCAAGATGTCGTCCAGACCCCAGTCGGCGTTCACCGCCACCAGCCCGCCCTCGGTCAGCACGGCGACCACGGGCACCGACGAACCGGTGCTACCCAGCAGGCGGCACAGGCCGCGCGCGGCGGCCAGATCCGTCCGGGCGTCGACCAGCGCCACATCGGCCGTGCCCGCCTCCAGTAGTGAGGCCACCTCGGTCGGCGCCGGGCGCACGGTGTGCGCGAGCAGCGCCAGGGAGGGCAGCACGGACTCCGGGTTGGGGTCGGAGGTCAGCAGGAGCAGCTCCACAAGCCCTCCTCCCATCTCTCATAGCCGTAGCCACGCAAGTCATCAGCAACACTGCTGGTGGTTACGTCGCTGATCGCAGGTGATCGGATGCAAGATTAGCGCGTGAACCGTCGAGACCACGTGCAGCGGGTGACCGTTATGCCAGCAATGACACCGTTCCGGCCGACGACGCGCCGCCGGATAGGGTTTCTGTCATGCGCAAGCTGATCATCGGGCTGCTGGTCCTCGCGGGGCTGGCCGTGGTTGTCGACTTCACCGCGGCCGCCTACTCGGAGTACCGCGTGTCCCGGGCGTTGCGCATCGGTGCGGACCTGACCGCCGACCCCGAGGTGACGATTCACGGCTTCCCGTTTCTGGGCCAGGCGATGGACGGCGCCTACGAGAACGTGTGGATCAAGGCGCGGTATATGCGCCCTGACATTCCAGGCGAGATTTCAGTCGAGGCGAACCTGCGGGACGCGCATCTTCCGTTCCGCGATCTCGCCGACGGTAACGTGCGCCATGTCGCGGTGGACCGGGTGACCGCCACCATGCGGGTCGAGCCGATCGAGCTCGGTCGCCTGTTCAAAATCCCTGATCTACAGGTGCATTCGCGTCCGGCGGACAAATCCGACGGCACCGGCGGCTCGGGTGGTTCGGGCATGACGACCGCGGGCGCGCTGGTACTTACCGGCACGCTGCCGGAGAACTTCGCGCTCAGCGATGTCTACGGCAAGCCACTCGGCGGCCAGAGTGTGAAGGTGAAGGCCGATCTGCTGCTCGACGGCGATCAGGTGAAGATCGTGGCCACCGGTTTCTATGTCGAGAAGAGCTCGGATCCGAACCCGGCAGCGCGCATCTCCGAGAACGACCAGACCATGGTGCTGGAACGGTTCACCCACACCATCAACACCAAGGAACTGCCCTTCGGCATGACCCCGAAACGGGTGTACGCGCTGGGCGGCCAGATCGTCGTGGAAGGCGAGGAGGAGAACGTGGTGATCGATCTGGACCGATTGCAGACGCCATGATCGAAATCACAATCGTGCTCGTCGTGCTCGCGGCGGCGCTCGCGGTCGGGCTGGTGTGGCGACGGCGCCAGGGCGCGGTGCGGCAGACCGAGACGCCGGTGGCGGCGGATCGGGCGACGCTACTCGCCGCCGAGGGCTTCACCGGCGCCGGCCCGCTGGTGCTGCATTTCTCGGCCGACTGGTGCGGGCCGTGCGCGGCGGTGCGCCGAGTGGTCGCCACCGTCACCGGCGAACTGGCCGACACTCCGCGTCCACCGCAGGACCTGGAGGTCGATATCGATGCCGCAGCCGGTCTGGCGCGCGAGCTGAACGTGCTGTCGCTGCCGACCACGTTCCTCTTCGACGCGGAAGGCAAGGAGCGGTTCCGCATCTCGGGTGTGCCCAAGGCCACGGATCTGCGCACCGCGCTCGCGCCGCTCACGACCTGACCGGAAGATTTTGCGGCACTGCGCTTTTCCAGCGGAAAGACGAGCGCCCGGCCACGGGAAAACCGGCCATCCGCCCACACTCGGACAAGTGTGACGAACCCCGGGTCCAATTCTCCGGCCGAACCGGGTAAACTCGCTTCCGTGCAAACCAACCACGAGCTGATGCTCACCCGACGCCGCACAGTGGACCTGTGTCGCCTCGGTGGTTGTTGCTGCCTGTGTGCCTGATCGGTCGGCCCGTCCCCTTTCCTGACGCCGACCTGTTGTCTCCGCCGCGTGCGTGATTTCCGATCACCCGGCTATTCGGCAACGTCCCCGCTAATCAGACATATTCAGCGCAGGAGTACTTCCAATGCCCACTGACCTCCGTCCAGCCATACCCCTCGACAGCGTCGACGTGCGTGGCCCGCGATTCGCCGCGTGGCTCACCAGCACCGTGCTCGTCCTGGTACTGGTGCTCGCGGCCGCCGCACCCGCGGCCGCCGCACCCGCGGCCGCCGCACCCGCGGCCGCCGCGGTTCTGCTCGGCGCGCAGGCGATCGTCTTCGCGCTCGGCGCCCTCCAGGGCCCGCGCCGCTCCCCCTACGGCCGGATCTACGCCGCGCTCATCGCGCCCCGCGTCGGTCCGGTAACCGAAACCGAACCGGCAGCGCCGCTGCGGTTCGCCCAATTACTCGGCCTGGTCTTCAGTGCCGTCGGCCTGCTGGGTTTCCTGGCCGGCTCCACCGTGGTCGGCGGGTTGTTCGTCGGCTTCGCCCTGTTCGCCGCGTTCCTGAACGCGGCCTTCGGGATCTGCCTGGGCTGCCAGATCTACCCCCTGGTAACCCGTCTCCGCCGGATCACTGGCCTTACCCACCCCGGCGGCTCCGCCACCGACCATCCCCGTGTGACCCCGGCACCGAACTGACCATCGCATAGCGCAATTCTCGAAAGGAACAACATGGCTCGCTCCGATGTCCTGGTCTCCGTTGACTGGGCCGAAGAGAACCTCGACACCCCCGGCGTCGTCTTCGTCGAGGTCGACGAGGACACCTCCGCCTACGAGGGTGGCCACATCGAGGGCGCCGTGCGCCTCGACTGGAAGCAGGACCTGCAGGACCAGATCCGCCGCGACTTCGTGAACCAGGAGCAGTTCTCCGACCTGCTCTCCGCGCGCGGCATCGGCAACGACGACACCGTCGTGCTGTACGGCGGCAACAACAACTGGTTCGCCGCCTACGCGTACTGGTACTTCAAGCTCTACGGCCACAACGACGTCAAGCTGCTCGACGGCGGTCGCAAGAAGTGGGAGCTCGACGGTCGCCCGCTCTCCCGTGACGCGGTGAACCGCCCGGCCACCAGCTACAAGGCCGCCGCCCCCGACCTGTCGATCCGCGCCTTCCGCGACGAGGTCATCGCCGCCATCGGCACCAAGAACCTGGTCGACGTGCGCAGCCCCGACGAGTTCTCCGGCAAGATCCTGGCGCCCGCGCACCTGCCGCAGGAGCAGAGCCAGCGTCCCGGCCACATCCCCGGCGCCATCAACGTGCCGTGGAGCAAGGCGGCCAACGAGGACGGCACCTTCAAGTCCGACGCCGACCTCGCGGAGCTCTACAAGGAAGCCGGCCTGGACGGCGAGAAGGAAACCATCGCCTACTGCCGGATCGGCGAGCGTTCCTCGCACACCTGGTTCGTGCTGCAGGAGCTGCTGGGCCACAGCAATGTCAAGAACTACGACGGGAGCTGGACCGAGTACGGCTCCCTCGTCGGTGCACCGATCGAGTTGGGAGCGTAATCAATATGTGTGCAGCACCTACCCAGGGTCAGGCCATTCCCGCGGGCGTCGACGTGGAGAAGGAAACGGTCATCACCGGCCGCGTCCTGAGCACCGACGGCCAGCCGGTGGGCGGCGCGTTCGTGCGCCTGCTCGACGGCAACGGTGACTTCACCGCCGAGGTCGTCGCCTCCGGCACCGGTGACTTCCGGTTCTTCGCGGCTCCGGGCGCGTGGACCGTGCGGGCGCTCTCCTCGGCCGGTAACGGCTCGGCGGAGGTCCGTCCCGAGGGCACCGGCATCCACGAGGTGGAAGTCGCCGTCGCGCGCTAGGCGATCCGTTCCAAGGCTTGCGGCCCCGGAGGTTTCGAACCTCCGGGGCCGTTGCTTTGCCCGGGGCGCGGAGTCGTTAGACTCCAGGGGTGGTCCTCTTCTTCGAAGTTCTGCTGGTCCTCTGCACCGTGCTGATCACCTGGTTCGCCGGGTACGTCGCCTATCGGCTGTTCACCGAGTCATGAGCGAGCTCGCGAGCGAAGGTTCCGATCCGGCCGAGCGAGCGAGTCAACACATGAACGGCAATGGTCAGCCCGCTGACGCGGCCGGCGCGCGCCTCAGCGGCGATCAGGCGGTAGCCGATGCGGCCGAGCGCGCCAAATCCACCGGCGGACGCAATATTCCGGTCCTGCCGGATCTGCCGCTGCCCGAGGACACGGCCAATCTGCGTCTCGGCCCCGACCTGAGCTCGTCCATGCTGGCCCTGCTACCCATGGTCGGTGTGTGGCGCGGTGAGGGCGAGGGCAACGATCCCGAGCGCGGCGACTACCGCTTCGGTCAGCAGATCGTGGTCTCGCACGACGGCGGCGACTATCTGGCCTGGGAGTCACGCTCCTGGGTCCTCGACAGCGAAGGCGCCTACGCCGGGCCCGACCTGCGTGAGAGCGGGTTCTGGCGGGTCGGCATCGACGGCGACGACGAGGTCATCGAACTGCTGCTGACCCATTCCAGCGGCATCGTCGAACTCTTCTACGGCACCGCCCTGACCCAGTCGTCCTGGGAGCTGGCCACCGATGTGGTCATTCGCTCGCAGTCCGGGATCGTGGTCGGCGGCGCCAAGCGGCTCTACGGCATCGTCGAGGGCGGCGATCTGGCCTATGTCGAGGAGCGGGTGGTCGCGGACGGCCCGCTGGAGCCGCGGCTGTCGGCTCGCCTCCAGCGCTATATCGGCTGAGAAACGGGACGACCCCCGAGCCATACCGTCCGGATTGCTCCGGCGCGGTCCCGGTCGGACTGGACCGGTGACTCGGGGGTCGGGTGGCTGCCTTGGATTCACCGGCGCTCGCGCGGGGAAATCCACCGACAGCGGTGGCGCTAGTGGACAGCCACCTCACGCGTCCGTTGGAAATACATCTTTCGAACCACCTCCTTCCTTGTGTACCGATGAAGTTAGTGGACTGCGACCCACCGGGCAACGGAATTAATTCACCGGCACTGACCTGCGGCAATACGATGGATCGATGAGTGCGGACAAGCCTGCCACGATCACCGGGCGGATCAACGCCGAGGCGCTGCGGTTACTCGAGGAGAATCCGGCCGGATTGCAGTGGTCCGAGCTGAACGCGCGGTTGGCTGAAGCGGATCCGAGCTGGCATCCCAAAACCATCAACGGGTGCGTGTGGAAACTCGTCGAGACCTTTCCCGACCAGGTGCACAAGCCCGCTAAAGGGCTGTTCCAGCTGCTGAAATACCGCTGACCGTGCCCGCGGCGTCGACGTGCACGACCACGTCGGCCGTATGGTCGGCCGGGAGCTGATGGGTGACGACCACCACCGTGCGCTCGGGCTCGACCAGGCCGGACGCCGGGTCGAGCAGGTCACGCAGGAGCTGTTCGCCCGCTTCGGCTTCCACGTGTTCGGTGGGCTCGTCGAGCAGCAGGGTGTGCGCCGGGGCGAGCAGAGCGCGAGCCAGCAGCAGGCGGCGGCGCTGACCGCCCGAGACCGCGGCCGCGCCGCCGACCAGATCGGTGTCCAGACCGTCCGGCAGATACTCGAGCCAATCACCCAGACCTACCGCACGCAGCGCCTTCTCCGCTTCCGCCTCGGTGACATCGCCGCGCGCCACCCGCAGGTTCTCCAGCACCGTGGTGCCGAACAGGTGCGCGTCCTCGGCGAAGAAGGTGACGCCGGGCCGCGGGGTGTCGAACAGGCCCGCCCAGTGCATCAGCAGCGTGGTCTTGCCCGCACCGCTGGGGCCGATCACCGCGATCCGCCGCCCACTCGGCATTTCCGGCAGACCCATTCGAGGTGCGGCGGATTCGCTTCCTCGGAGCCCGTCGATCCGGCGCAGGGCAGCGCGCCCGTTGGTGAGCGCCTGCGCGGCGGCGGGCAGCATGCCGACGGCTTCGAAAGCCGACAGCGGCACCAGCACGAGCACGGCGAACGCCATCGGCGAGATTCCGCCGGGCACGACGGTCTGGAATCCGGCCGTGGGCGCACCGGAACCCGCTCCGTACAGCGCAATTCCGATCAGCAGCGCGCCCAGCACGGTCACACCGACGGAGAGCGGGGTCGCTGCCGCGGCCCACGCGCTGCGTGACGCCGCGCGGTCCTCGGCGGCCACCGCCCGCTGCCCGGCCGCATCGGCGGCGGCCAGCGCCGCATCCAACCGTCCCGCCACCCGCAGTTCCGGCGCGTGGTCCAGCACGGTGAGCGCGGCCGCCGTGAATTCGGTTCGATCCGCCCGCACCGCCAGCTCCGCTTCCCGGGCCGCCCGGGCCGAAAGCCACGGCGCCACAATGCCAGACAGGGCGAGCGCCGCCGCCAGAATCAGCGCGGCCGGAACCGAGATCGGCAGTAGCAGGCCGATCGCGAACAGCGACAGCACCACCGCGACCGCGATCGGAACGAACGCCCGCACCACCACGGCCCCGAGGTCATCGATGTCGCCCAGCACCCGGCCGAGCAACTCACCTCGCCGCAACTGCGCCGAATCGTCCAGGGGTGCCGGCCTTTCCGGTACCGATTCGCCGGTCGCCCAGCTCGGCGGCACACGCCGCAACCTCCAGATATCGGCGGCGGCCAAGGCACGGTAGGTGCTGGTCCGCGCGGTGTCCATGGCGCGCAGTGCGACGTCGTGGGTGGCCAGTCGTTCCAGGTAGCGGCACAGGCCGCGCGAGATACCCAGCGCCCGAACGGTTACCACGGCAATCGTCAGATCCAATACCGGCGGCATTTCCCACGCGCGGGCGATCAGCCACGCGGCCAGGGCGGCCAGTCCGAGTCCGCTGCCGAGCGCCAGCACACCCCACCCGATGGAGATCACCATCCGCCCCGGCGACAGCGCGAGTAACCGCCACATCTGCCGGATATCACCGAGCAGACCGGTACCGGCATTGCCCGGAGGCGTCTTTCGCAGGGCAGCGGGCGGCCGGACGTGCCCTTCGGGTGTCGGGATCATCGGGCAGGCACCTCCTCGGCCTCGGTAACCGCGCGGACGGTGACGATATGGTCGGCGGCGGACAGGATGGTCGGGCGGTGGGCGATGACTATGACGGTGGCGCCCTGCCGGGCGCGGGCACGCAGGGCGGACAGGACGGTGGCTTCGCCGGCGGGGTCCAGGTGAGCGGTCGGTTCGTCGAGCAGCAGGACGGGCCGGTCGGTGGCCAAGACGCGAGTGAGGGCGAGCCGCTGGCGTTGACCGAGCGACAAACCGGTGCCGCCCGCGCCGACCACGGTGTCCCAGCGATCCGGGAGTTCGTTCAGGACGGTGTCGAATCCGGTTGCACAGCACGCGGTTTCGAGGCCATCCAGGGTTCCGGCGCCGAGCAGCTCGAGGTTGTCCCGCAGGGTGCCGGGTATGAGCACCGGCCGCTGCGGCAGCCACGCCACCGCCGCCCACCAGTCCTCGGGGGTCATATCGCGCACGTCGACGCCGTCGACGGTCACCGCACCACTGTCCGGCGTGATCAGGCCGAGGATCGCCTGCACCGCGGTCGACTTCCCGCTCCCGTTACGACCGGTCAGCACGGTCACCCGACCGGGTCGGCACACGGCCGACAGGTCGGCGGGGGCCATCCCGTCGCGCGCCCGCACACCGAGATCGCGAATCTCGACGCACCGTCGGTCATCCCGGCGCGCTCTCGAGCGCGCGACGGCGCCCCCGAATGTCCGCGCATCTCCTTCCGCCGCTGCCCGGGATTCTCGCGCCGCCGACCGCGACACGGCTGCGTCGCCCTGGGCCGACTCGGTCCCCGACCGCACCGACGCCGACGCATTCCCGATCGAGGGGACCGGCTCCGTACGGGTCGACGCCGGGTCCAAGACCGCGAAGGCCTTGTCGGCGGCGGCCATACCGTCCTGGGCGGCATGGAACCGCTCTCCCACCATGCGCAGTGGCAGGTAGACCTCGGGGGCGAGGATCAGCGCGACCAGTCCGGCGTAGAGCTCCATATTGCCGAAAACCAGGCGCATGCCGATGGATACGGCCACCAGGGCGACGCACAGGGTGGCCAGCATTTCCAGCACCATCGAGGACAGGAACGCGATGCGCAGTGCCGACATGGTGCGCTTGTGCAGCGCGGCGCCGAGGTCGTGGACCCGCCCGGCCATGCCCGCCGCACCCGGGTCCGCTTGCCCCCGGCCGGTTTCGCGGCCCAGTGCCCGCAGCGTGGGCATTCCGGCGAACAGGTCGAGCAGCTGATCCGACAGCCGGGTGGTGGCGGCCAGAGTGTCGGCGGACTTGCCCTGGGTGAGCAGTCCGATCAGGACCATGAAGATCGGGATGAGTGGCAGGGTCACCAGGATGATGCCGCCGGATACCAGATCGTGAAAGGCAATGACGCTCAGCACGATCGGCGGCACCGCCACCGAAAGTAGCAGTGCGGGCAGGTAACCGGCGAGATAGCCGCGCAGCCCTTCCAATCCGGAGCCCGCCACCACCGCCAATTCGGTACGGCGCGACTCCAATTCGCGTGGCGGCAGCTGAGCGCCGGCCGCGACCACGGCCGACTCCAGTTCCGCCACCACGCGAGCTCCGGCCCGGTGCGCGAGCCGGGACTGCCACCACGTGGCGGTGACCCGGCCCGCGACGACCATCCCTATGACCACCAATTCGGTTGTCCACGAGGCGATATCGCGTCGCGCCGGATCGGTGATCACACCGGCCAGCACCCGCGCCAGCGCCAGCGCGGCGACCACGATGCACCCGGTGGTCATCAGTGACAGCGCCACGCTCACCGCGAGATACCCGCGGGTGGAGCGGGCGTGCCGCCAGAGGCGCGGATCGACCGGTCGGGCCATGACTCAGTGCCGCGCTTTCTCCGGCAGCAGCCCGATCGGATCGGGGATCTGCTCCATGGTGAGTCGCTTGCGGAACACCCAGTAGGTCCACGCCTGGTAGACCAGCACCACCGGCACCATGACCGCGGCCACCCAGCTCATCACCACCAGCGTGTAGTGCGTGGACGAAGCACTGACCGTGCCGTCCCGGCCGTCGACGGTGAGGCTGAACGACGGGTCGATGTTCGAGGGCAGCACGTCGGGGAACAGCGAGCCGAACAGCAGGACTGTGGCCGACAGGATGGTGAGCGCCGTGCCGGTGAAGGCCCAGCCGTCCCGCCCCCCGCTGTGTGCCAGGCCGGTCAGGGCGAGCCCGACCACGGCCAGCGCCAACGGTATCCAGGTCCAGCCGACACCGTAGGACAGCTGCGTCCAGATCCCGAAGGCCGCCACCACGACCGCGGTGGGAACGAAGAGCCGCCGCACCACGGCCTCCGCGTCGGTACGCACCTCACCGGCGGTCTTGAGGCACAGGAAGATCGCGCCGTGCAGCAGGAACAGCAGCAGCGTGGTCAGCCCGCCGAGCAGCGCGTAGGGGCTGAGCAGATCGAGCAGGTTGCCTTCGATCTGCCGCTTCTGGTTGAGCTGGACGCCGCGCACGATATTGGCGAACGCCAGGCCCCAGGCCAGCGCGGGAATCCAGGAGCCGAGCCCGATACCGATGTCACACCAGCGCCGCCACCGGTCGTCGTGGATCTTGCTGCGCCATTCGATGGCGCAGGCCCGGGTGATCAGCCCGACCAGAATCAGCAGTAGCGCGAGGTAGAACCCGGAGAACAGGCTCGCGTACCACTCCGGGAAGGCGGCGAACATGGCGCCGCCCGCGGTGAGCAGCCACACTTCGTTGCCGTCCCAGACCGGCCCGATCGTATTGAGCACGACGCGGCGCTTCACCTCGGATTTGCGCCCGATGATCGGCATGAGCATGCCGACGCCGTAGTCGAAGCCCTCCAGCACGAAATAGCCGATGAAGAGCACGGCGACCAGCAGAAACCAGAACACTTGCAGAGTCATCCGGGTCTCCTAGTAGGCGAAGGAAAGCTTCTCGACGGGTTCGGAGGCGCCGTCCGAGGATTCGGCCGCGGCCGGTTCCGGACCGGCCAGCACGTAGCGCCGCTGCAGGTAGAACCATGCGACCGCGAGGATGCCGTAGAGCAGGGTGAAGACGATCAGCGAGGTCAGGATGGTGCCCGCGGAGACACCGGAGACGCCCTGCTGCACCGTCATTCGGATGTTCGGGTCGCCGGTGGGGTTGGGCGCGACCACCCAGGGCTGGCGGCCCATCTCGGTGAAGACCCAGCCCGCGCTGTTGCCGAGGAAGGGGGTGGCGATGGCCAGCAGCGACAGCCAGCCGTACCACTTCTGATCCGGCACCCGGCCGCGGCGGGTGAACCAGAATCCGGCCAGCGCCAACAGGATCGAGCCCGCCATCCAGGTGATCATGGCGCGGAAGGACCAGTAGGTGACGAACAGGTTGGGGCGATAGTCGCCGGGACCGAATTTCTCGCTGTAGGACGCTTGGAGATCCTTGACGCCTTCCAGCGTCACGCCGGTGAACTTGCCCTCGGCCAGCCACGGCAGCACGTAGGGCACCTCGATGAGGTGGTCGACGCTGTCGCAGTTGTTGTGCGTGCCGACGGTGAGCACGGAGAACTGCGGGTCGGTTGCGGTGTGGCACAGCGATTCCGCCGAGGCCATCTTCATCGGCTGCTGCTCGAACATCAGCTTGCCCTGTACGTCGCCGGTGTAGATCAGCGCGATGCAGGCGATCGGAATGATCCACAGGCCCAGGCGGGCCGCGGGCCGCCACATGGTGCGCGCGTCGTCCACGTCGGCGCCGCCCTTGCGTACCGTGCGGACCATCCACCAGCCCGCGATACCGGCGACGAAGGTCGCCGAGGTCAGCAGGGCGCCGGCGATGACGTGCGGGAAGGCCGCCAGGGTAGTCACATTGGTGATGACTTCCCAGATGCTGTGCAGCTCAGCGCGTCCGGTCTCGGGGTTGTAGCGCGCGCCGACCGGATGCTGCATGAACGAGTTGGCCGCGACGATGAAGTACGCGGAGGCGTTCACGCCGATCGCGACCAGCCAGATGCAGGCCAGGTGCACCTTTTTCGGCAGCCGGTCCCAGCCGAAGATCCACAGGCCCAGGAAGGTCGACTCCAGGAAGAAGGCGACCAGCGCCTCCATCGCCAGCGGTGCGCCGAATACATCGCCGACGAAGCGGGAGTATTCGCTCCAGCCCATGCCGAATTGGAATTCCTGCACGATGCCCGTGGCGACGCCGAGAGCGAAGTTGATCAGGAACAGCTTGCCGAAGAACTTGGTGAGTCGCTTCCAGTGCTCTTTGCCCGTCACCACCCACGCCGTCTGCATACCCGCGACGAGGGGCGCCAGGCCGATCGTGAGCGGTACGAAGATGAAGTGATAAACGGTGGTGATTCCGAACTGCCAGCGCGCGACGTCTACGACATCCATCCGACCTCCCTGCCGATCTACGACATGTCGTAGTAAACGATACGCTGGAAGATGTCCGGTTCAACGTGCTCTGCGACACGACACGCCAGCGAACTGCCGGCATCTGGTCACCAGTCCTGAACAGACCCCGCCTTCTCGATGCCACGATCGACCAGTTCGATGATCTCGGCGGCATTGTCCGGGGCCGACATGCGCAGTCCGTCAAGCGAATTCACCCGGGCCGCCAGCGTGACACTGGACAGCAGCCAAATGCTGTCGCAGGTCAGCAAATCCGCGGTGAACAAGGACTTGTAGGTGCACTCCCAGCCCGCCCGCTCCGCCTCGGCGAACAGCGCGCGCTGCGTCACCCCTGGCAGCACACCGTTTTTGGCAGGCGGCGTGAGCAGTTGCTTGTCGCGGGCGATCACCACCGTCGAGCGCGGCCCCTCCAGCACCCGGTTCTCGGTGCTGGTGAAGATCACGTCGTCGGCGCCCATGCGCTGGGCGAAACGCAACGCCGCCATATTCGTCGCGTACGACAGGGTTTTCGCGCCCAGCAGCTGCCACGGCGCGGCCTGGGCGAGATCGATCGAGATCCCCCGGGCCAGCGACACCACCTTGATGCCCTCGGCCCGAGCCCGCGCCACCCGCTCCCCGACCGGCACCACCGAGACATAGGCGGTCGGCACCGGCACGGCGGCCGCGAGAGCGCCCGTGGTGACGCTGTCCTTGACACTGGCCAGCTCGCTGTCGCGGCCGCGGGTCAGCACGAGGCGCAACAGGCCCTCGCGGTCACTGCCCCACTCCTTGGCGGCCGTCTCGACAGCCTCGCGCCAGGCCTCCAGATCCGGCTCGGGTAGGTCGAGCGCCTGCGCCGAGTGCCGTAGCCGGCCTAGGTGATGTTCGATCGCACACGCTTTACCGCTACGCACCAGTACCGTCTCGAAGACGCCGTCACCGCGCAGCACACCGATGTCGTCGGCAAACAGCAACGGCGCGTCCGCATCCCGAACCGCGCCGTCGAGTGTTACAAGAACTCGATCTACCATGCGTCGAGCCTAGGCCGTACGCGTTGGTCACGCCTAGGTCACAACGGAATCGGGTCATTCATTCGTTCCCGGGACTTCGTGGTGATGCATATCTTGGTCGGCCTGGCGGCGGCGTGGCGGGTGATGCGCCTAGAGTGGTTTACGTGTCCGTGGTCGTTGCGCCCAGTCCCTTGCTTGCCGTCCCGGGTGCCGTCGCGGGGTTTCCGGATTCTCCGGATGCCGCGGTGGCCTGGCATTACGGGGATCCCTTCGGTGAACAGCGCGCGGCCGCGCAGCGGGTGGCGATCGTCGATCGCTCGCATCGCTTCGTGCTGACGATCACCGGGAAAGAGCGGCTGAGCTGGCTGCACACCATCACCAGCCAGCATGTGGCGGCCCTGGCCGACGGCCGCTCGGCGGAGAATCTCGACCTCGACCTCAACGGCCGGGTACTGCACCACTTCGTGCAGACCGAGCTCGCCGAGACCGTCTGGATCGACACCGAGGCCGAGCGCGGGCCCGAGTTGCTGGCGTTCCTGCAGAAGATGGTGTTCTGGGCCGACGCGAAACCGGCCGCCGCCGAGTACGCGGTGCTGAGCCTGCTCGGCCCCGGCGCCACCGACCTGACCGGCGCGCTCGGGATCCCCGAACTGCCCGCGGTGCTGGCGGCCGTGCCGCTGCCCGGCGGCGGTTTCCTGCGGCGCATGCCCTGGCCCACCGCCGACTCCTACGACCTGGTCATCCCCCGCGAACACCTCGGCGACTGGTGGACGAAGCTGACCGGCGCGGGTGCCACCCCCGCCGGTATGTGGGCCTTCGAGGCGCTGCGGGTGGCCGCCCTGCGTCCCCGAATCGGCCTGGACACCGACGAGCGCACCATCCCGCACGAGGCCCGCTGGATCGGTGGTGCGGACGAATACGGCGCGGTGCACCTGAACAAGGGCTGCTACCGCGGGCAGGAGACCGTCGCCCGCGTACACAACCTGGGCAAGCCGCCGCGCCAGCTGCTGCTGCTGCACCTGGATGGCTCGGCCGACGCGCGTCCCGCGCCCGGCGAGGACGTCACCGCCGGGGGCCGCACGGTCGGCCGCCTCGGCACCGTCATCGACCATTACGAATTCGGCCCCATCGCACTGGCTTTGATCAAACGCGCCGTTCCCGCCGACGCGGCGCTCACCGCCGGGCCGACCGCCGCCGCGATCGACCCCGACTCGGTGCCCGCCGACGACGCACCACAGGCCGGCCGCCTCGCCGTCGATCGGCTGCGCGGCCGATGATGCCGGGCGAGGTGCTCGCGGTCTGCGTCGTACACGCCGAGCGCCAGGTACCGGGCCGGGTCGGCCGCACCGCGATCGACAAGCGCCCGGTCGACGGTCGGGTCGCGGTGCGCGCGCTTGGCCTGGCCGGTGACCATGTCGCCGACACCAAACACCACGGCGGCGTGCACCAGGCGGTCTACGCCTACGCCCGGGCCGACGCCGAGCGCTGGGCCGCGGAACTCGGCCGCGACCTGCCCGCGGGGTGGTTCGGCGAGAACCTGCGCATCGACGGGCTCGCGGTCAGCGACGCGGTGCTCGGCGAACGCTGGGCGATCGGCGACACCCTGCTCGAGGTCAGCGCGCCGCGCGTGCCGTGCGCGGTCTTCCAGCACTGGGCCGGCGAGGCGCACTGGGTCAAACGCTTCACCACGCAGAGCGACACCGGCGCCTACCTGCGGGTACTCATCGAGGGCAGCATCGGCGCGGGTGACGAGGTCCGGGTGGTGCACGTCCCGGAACACGGCATCACCGTCCGCGACGTATTCACCGGCGCCGACCTGGACCGGCTGCGTCGGCTGCGCGCGGTGGAACCGACGCTCTCCGACGACATCCGCATGCAGATCGACCGGCACGAGCGACGGCACGCGGGCGCCGCTCGGGCCGCGGCACAGCGAACGGGAGCGCGCGCATGAGCGTCGAGTTGGTCGAAGTGGTCCGGTCCGGTTTCCGGGAGTGCGTGCATCGCGGCTCGGTGGTGGTGCTCGGCGCCGACGGCGAGCCGGTGGTGCAGCGCGGCGCGGTGCACCTGCCGATCTTCCCGCGCTCGACCAATAAGCCGATGCAGGCGATCACCTTGCTGCGCAACGGTTTCGACCCGGTCGACGACGCCGAGCTGGCGATCGCGACCGCCTCGCACTTCGGTGAACCCGAGCACGTCCACCTGGTCGAGCGGCTGCTGCACCGGTACGGCTTCGACGAGAAGCAGCTGCAATGCCCGGCCGACTATCCGTTCGAGGAGCGCGCCCGGGCCACCGCCGTCAGTGCCGGGCACCCGCGCCGGATCTACATGAACTGCTCGGGCAAGCACGCGGCCATGCTGGCGACCTGCAAGATCAACGACTGGCCGACCGAGGGATACCTGGCCGAGCAGCATCCGCTGCAACAGTCGGTGATCGCGACCATCGCCGAGCTCACCGGCGAACCGGAAACCGATCTCGGGATCGACGGCTGCGGCCTGCCGATCATCCCGGTGTCGCTGGTGAATCTCGCGCGGGCGTTCGCCGCCATGGTCACCGCCGCGCCCGGCTCACCGCAGCGGCGAGTCGCCGAGGCGATTCGCGCCCATCCGCGAGTGATTTCCGGCACCAATGGGGCCGATCTGCTGGCCATGGGGGCCACGCCCGGACTGGTCTGCAAGATCGGCGCCGACGGCGTGCACGCGGGCGCGCTGCCGGACGGATCGGCGTTCGCCTACAAGATCGATGACGGCCACGACCGCGCGCGAATGCCCCTGACGCTGGCTGTTTTGCAGCGGCTCGGAGTCGAATGGACCGACGCGCACAGCGAACTCGCCGCGCAGCCGATCATGGGCGGTGGGGCCCGGGTCGGGGTGATCCGGGCGATCCCGGGCGCGCTGTAGGCAACCGGGCCGGACGGCGACAACCGGGCAAACACACCACTTCCGGAGCACTTCCCCCACTCCTGGAAGCGCGAGCGCCGGACACACGCTAAAGTGTCTGTCAGGAAGAGTATTAATTCGAACGGGGCCGCCAACAAACCCCAGGCCGCCCCGCAGTGACGCGAGGGGGTCAGCCATGGGCCGTGGCCGGGCTAAGGCAAAGCAGACCAAGGTTGCACGCGAGCTGAAGTACAGCACGCATAACACCGACTTCGCGAGCCTTCAGCGCGAGCTCGCGGGTAGCCCCAACTCTCAGCCGAGTGGTGGAGTGCTGTCCGACGAGCACGACGCAGACGAGTCTTCATCCCGCTGGGATGAAGACGACGACTGGCGCCGCTGAGATTCGGATCTTCGGCGAAGGGGGAGGCCGGCGGGCCTCCCCCTTCGAACGTTGACACCGGTCTGGCGAACGCGAGGCTCGCCATAACGAAATCAGCGCCCTCATCGATTCGATGCGGGGCGCTGAGTCGTACCTGGGGCACGCCCGATTCCCTTGGCCGCCAACACCTCCGGACACACCGAAGGCCCCGGCCGGAAGCCGGGGCCTTCGAGGTTTCAGAGCTCAGAAGCGCGGGTGCTCGCCCACCAGGATCGCACGCACCGCGGCGGCGTCCTTGGCCTTCTTCACCGTGCCGAGGGTCCAGCATTCGATGTGGCGGGCGGTGAGCACCGCCAGCGCCCGGTCCACGTCCTCGGGCGCGACGACGGCGACCATGCCGACGCCCATGTTGAAGGTCTTCTCCATCTCGACCCGCTCGACACGCCCGCGCTGCGCGATCATCTTGAACACCGGCGCCGGGCTCCAGGTACCGCGATCCAGCTCGGCCACCATCCCGGCGGGCAGCACCCGGGCGAGGTTGGCGGCCAGGCCGCCACCGGTGACGTGGGCGAAGGTGCGCACGTCGGTCTCGGCAATCAGCGCCAGGCAGTCCTTGGCATAGATCCGGGTCGGTTCCAGCAACTCCTCGCCCAGGGTGCGGCCGAATTCCTCGACGTGCCCGGTCAGCGACATCCGGTCGATATCGAGCAGCACCTTGCGGGCCAGGCTGTAGCCGTTGGAGTGCAGGCCCGAGGAGCCCATGGCGATGACCACGTCACCGGGACGCACCCGGTCCGGACCCAGCACCGAATCGGCCTCGACGACGCCGACGCCGGTGGCGGACAGGTCGTAGTCGTCGGGATCCATCAGACCCGGATGCTCGGCGGTCTCGCCGCCCAGCAGCGCGCAACCCGCCTTCACACAGCCCTCGGCGATACCCGAGACCAGTTCGGCGACCTTCTCCGGAACGACCTTGCCGATGGCGATGTAGTCCTGCAGGAACAGGGGCTCGGCGCCGCAGACCACCAGGTCGTCGACCACCATCGCGACCAGGTCGAGCCCGACCGTGTCGTGCTTGTCCATCGCCTGCGCGACCGCGATCTTGGTGCCGACGCCGTCGGTGGAGGCGGCGAGCAGCGGTTCGCGGTAGCCACCCTTGAGCGCGAACAAACCGGCGAAGCCACCCAGACCGCCCTGTACTTCGGGACGGCTGGCCTTCTTCGCCAATGGTCCGAACAACTCGACTGCGCGGTCACCGGCTTCGATGTCCACGCCGGCGGCGGCGTAGGAAGCCCCGGTACCGGAGGGGGTCTGTTCAGTCATTTTCGGGGAAAGCTCCAAACCGAATCGGCGGATAGATGCCTGCTCACGCTACCGGAACCCGATAACGGCCAGCCCGCCTCCCCGCGACTTCTGCCGGTCGTACGTGCCATTACGTCGCCTCCGTGGCGAACAACGCCGCGGTTTCCGCCCGCCGACGGCGCTGCTCGATCGGGTCCGGAACCGGGACCGCGGCCACCAGGCGCTGGGTGTAGTCCTGTTGCGGTGCGCGCAGGATGGCATCGCGTGGTCCCTGTTCGACGACGCCGCCGTTGCGCAGCACCACGATGCGGTCCGAGAGCTGGTCCACCACGGCCAGGTCGTGGCTGATGAACAGGCACGCCCAGCCGCACTCGCGCTGCAGTTCGCCGAACAGGTCGAGCACCGCCGCCTGCACGGAAACGTCCAGCGCACTGGTGGGTTCATCGGCGACGAGCAGATCCGGGTTGGTGACCAGGGCCCTGGCCAGGCTCGCGCGCTGACGCTGACCGCCGGAGAGCTCGTGCGGGTATCGGCGTTCGGTGCCGGCGGGTAGCTGCACATCGTCGAGCATCTTGCGGACCCGCACCCTGATCTCGGCGGCGGTGCCCATCTTGTGGACGAGCAACGGCTCGGCGACGCACTCACCGACCGTGAGCCGGGGGTTGAGCGAGGTCGCCGGGTCCTGGAAGACGAAACCGAAGCTCTTGCGCAACGGCCGCAGCTGACGTTGGGACAGCTTGCCGATGTCCTCACCACGGACCAGGACCGTGCCCGAGCTGGGTCGTTGCAGCGCGGCCACACACCGCCCGATGGTGGACTTTCCCGAGCCGGATTCACCGACCAGGCCGACTGTTTCGCCGGCCGAGATGGTGAAACTGACGTCGTCGACGGCGCGGAACCGCGGTCGACCGAACGGCCCCGGGAATTCCACCACCAGGTCACGGACCTCGAGGACAGGTTGCCCGGCCGAGCCGCGATCCGGCTCGCAGGCCCACTCTCCCGGCACCGGGTCCTTCGCCGCGGTTTCGGCCGCCGGAGTGGATGTCGACCGGGCGCCGAGATGCGGCACAGCTGCCAGCAACTTCTGTGTATAGGGCTGTTTCGGATTCGCGAAAAGCTCGTCCACCGGCGCGGTTTCGACCACCGCGCCGTTCCACATCACCACGACGCGGTCGGCGAGATCGGCGACCACGCCCATGTTGTGGGTGATCAGGACGATCGCGCTACCGATGCGATCACGCAGATCGCGCAACAATTCCAGGATCTCGGCCTGCACGGTGACGTCCAGGGCGGTGGTGGGTTCGTCGGCGATGATCACCTTGGGCTCGCAGGCGATGGCGATGGCGATCACCACGCGCTGCTTCTGCCCGCCGGAGAGCTGGTGTGGGTAGAAGTCCACCCGGTGCTCGGGATCGGGCAGCCCGACCATGCGCAGCAGTTCCACCGCCCGCGCCTTGGCCTGCTTCTTGGTCATATCCTGGTGCGCGCGCAACGCTTCGGAGATCTGGAAGCCGACGGTGAACAGCGGGTCCAGCGCCGAGCCCGGCTCCTGGAAGACCATGGAGATGGCCCCGCCGCGCAGCGCGGTCAGCTGTTTCTCGCTCATTGCCGTGATGGATTGCGTGCCGAGCGTGACCAGACCGGTGACCTGCGCCGTACTCGGCAACAGCGCCATGGCCGTGCGCGAACTCACCGACTTGCCGGACCCGGACTCCCCCACGATGGCGAGCACCTCACCGGGGAACACCTCGTAGGACACATTGCTGACCGCGTGCACCGGTCCGGCGTCGGTGGCGAACGTCACCGACAGCCCTTCGATGGACAGCGCGGGCGCGGCGGTCGCCGCGGCTGACTGTTCGTTACTCAGCTCGGGACTCCTTGCTCAGGTCGGCGCCCGAATCCTCGGTCGCGACCGCCATATCGGGAGCGCCGGATTCGCCGACGACGACATCGCTGCCGACGGTGGTCGGCCGGGCCGTCCGCCGGGTCCGCAGCAACGGGTTGAGCACCTCGTTCAGGCTCTCCCCGACCAGGGTCATGCCGAGCACCACCAGCACGATGGCGACACCGGGGAAGATGCCGGTCCACCAGATGCCGTTGGAGACATCGGAAATCGCCTTGTTCAGGTCGTAGCCCCATTCGGCGGCCTGGGTCGGCTCGATGCCGAAGCCGAGGAAGCCCAGGCCCGCCAGGGTGAGGATGGCCTCGGCGCCGTTCAGCGTGACGATCACCGGCAGCGACTGGGTGACATTGGCGAGGATGTGCCGGAACAGGATGCGCGCGGTGGACGCGCCCGTAACCCGGGCCGCGTCGACGTACGGCTCCTGTTTCACCGCCACGGTGGCATTGCGCACCACCCGGAAATACTGCGGGACGAAGATCGCCGTGATGGCGACCGCCGCCGACAGCACACCGCCGAAGCTGCTGGACGTACCGCCCGCGACCACGATGGACACCACGATCGCCAGCAGCAGCGTCGGGAAGGCGTACATCGCGTCCATGAACAGCACCAGCACGCGGTCCAGCCAGCGCCCGACATAGCCGGACACCAGCCCCAGCGGCACGCCGACCAGCAGTGACAGCACCAGCGAGGTGACGATCACGTACAGCGCGGTGCGGGCGCCGAACAGCACGCGGGAGAACACGTCCTCGCCGCGCACCGAGGTGCCGAACCAGTGCTGCGCCGAGGGCGCCTGCTGGCGCACGAAGTCCACGCCGTCGGATTGGATCTGGGAGAACCCGTAGGGTGCCAGCAGCGGCGCGAAGATCGCGGCGAGGACGAACAGCGCGATCAGTGCGAGCCCGAAGATCAGCGTGGCCCGCTGCAAACCCGAGGTCATCGAGAACAACCGCAGCCCGGGAATACCGCGGCGCGGCCCGACCACCGGCGGGGTCACGATCGGCTCGTTGAGCAGTTCCGGTGTGGTCATCAGAACCTCACCCTCGGGTCGATCAACGCGACGATGGCGTCCACGATGAAGCTCATCAGCGCGATCGCCACCGCGATGAACGCGACGATGCCCTGCACGGCGATGAAGTCACGCGCCTTGAGATATTCGGCGAGCTGGAACCCGAGCCCCTTCCATTCGAAGGTGGTCTCGGTGAGTACCGCACCGCCGAGCATCATGGCGATGTACATGCCCATCACCGTGACGATGGGGATCATCGCGTTGCGGAAGGCATGCCGTCCGGTGACCACGCGACTGGACAGCCCACGTGCCCGCGCCGCGTCGACATAGCCGCTGCGCAGGGTCTGGATCAGGTTGATCCGCACCAGCCGCAGGAACACGCCCGCGGTCAGCAGGCCCAGCGCGATGGCAGGCAGCACAGCGTGTTTCAGTACGTCGATCAAGTAGCTGGTGTCGCCGTAGAGGATCGCGTCGATCACCAGGATGTTGGTCTTCGGCGACACGTGCTGCAACCGCAGCTCGACATTGGTGCTGGCCCGGCCCGCCACCGGCAGCCAGCCCAGCTTGACCGAGAACACCAGCTTCAGCAGCAGGCCGACGAAGAACACCGGCGCGGCGTAGGCCAGGATCGCGAAGATCCGCAGCACCGCGTCCGAGGCGGAATCCCGGTGCGTCGCCGCCCATCTGCCCAGCGGTACGCCGACCGCGAAGGCCACCAGCAGCGACCAGAACACCAGCTCCAGGGTCGCCGCGCCGTAGGTCGTGATGACCTCGCCGATCTCCCGATTATCCTGCGAGCGACCGAAATCCAAGCGCACCAGATCCGAGATGTACTCCCAGTACTGGGTCAGGATCGGCCGGTTCAACCCGGCCGCCGCCTTGCGCTCCTCGATCTGCGCCTGCGTCATGCGTCCACCCATGGCCGCGCTGATCGGGTCACCGATCACCCGCATCAGGAAGAACACCACGGTCACCAGAATCCACGCCGTCAACGGGATCATCAGCAACCGAACACCCAAATACCGCAGCAGGGCGGCGTGACGAGTGTCGCCCCTACCGAATCGCGGCAGCCCGAACCGCCGGGGCGGGACCGGCTCCGGTCCCGCCTCGGCTTTCTCCACCGAGGTCACTTGCTCAGCGTCGTGTATCGGAACTTGAAGGAACCGTCCAGGACCACGCCCTGCACGCCGGTGCCGGCCACCGCGATCTGCTTACCGGCCAGCAGCGGCAGCGTCGGGATGTGCTTGTCGGCGATTTCCTTCTGGATCTGCTTGATGATCTCGAGCCGCTTGGTCTTGTCCGGCTCGGTGGTCTCCGCGGTCAGCAGCCGGGTGATCTCGGGATCCTCGAAGTGCGATTCCAGGAAGTTGTTGGGCGCGAAGAACGGGGTCAGGTAATTGTCCGGATCCGGGAAGTCCGGGAACCAGCCCAGCTGGTACATCGGGTATGCGTCGCGGGCCCGCTCCCGCTGGTAGGAAACCCATTCGGTGGACTGCAGATTCACCTTGAACAGCCCGCTGGCTTCCAGCTGCGATTTGACCGCCGCGTACTCCTCCGGGCTGGAGGGCCCGTAGTGGTCCGGGTTGTACTGGAGGTTCAGCTCGACCGGGGTGGCGACACCCGCGTCGGCCAGGAACTTCGCCGCCTTCTCCTTGCTCGGCGCCGCGCCGTAGAGCTCCTTGAACGGCTCGATCGCGCCCGGCTGCCCCTGCGGCACCGGCGAGTACGCCGGTAGGTAGGTGCCCTTGTAGACGCCCGTGGCCAGCGCCTCACGATCGACCGTGGACGCCATCGCCTTGCGGATGGCCAGCTTCTTTTCAGGGCTGTCACCCGGCATGGTGTTCATGTTGAACACGATGTAGCGCAGCTCGCCGCCGGGGCCCTCGTGCACCTTCACCTTGTCCGAGGATTTCAGCGATTCCACGTCGGTGGGCGTGAACGAGCGGTAGGCCGCGTCCAGCGCGCCGTTCTGCAGATCCAGCTTCATGTTGTCGCTGGTCGCGTAGTACTTGGCGGAGATCTGCTTGGTCTTCGGGGTGCCCAGGATGCCCTTGTAGTCCGGGTAGGCCTGATACTCGACCAGCTTGTTCTTGTCGTAGCTGGTGATGGTGTACGGGCCGGAGTAGCCCTTGGCCTTCACCACGTCCTCGTCGGGCATGACCTTGTCGGCGGGATAGACCTTCTCGTCGACGATCGGGCCCGCCTGGGTCGGCAGGATGGCCGGGAAGGTCTGGTCGTTGGGCACCTTCAGCGTGAAGTTGACGGTGAGTTCGTCGCCGACCTCGGTCTTGTCCAGGTTCTGCAGCAGCGCTCGCGGACCGTTCGGATCATCGATCTTGATCATGCGGTCGAAGGAGAACTTGACGCTTGTGGCGGTCAGTGGGTTCCCGTTGGCGAACTTCAGGCCGGGCTTGAGTTTGCAGGTGTAGACGGTCGGCGCGCTGAAATCGCATTTCTCGGCGGCATCGGGCTTGGGCGTGGTGTCGCCGGGCTCGAAATTCAGCAGATACGAATAGATCTGGGTCTCGGCGACCAGCGAACCATTGTCGTAGGCGGCCGCCGGGTCGAGGGAGAAGACCTTGTCCGTGGTGCCGACAACCAATCCAGCGCCGTCACCCGCGTCGTCCTGCTTACCGGAACCACACCCCGCCACCACGGACGACGCGAGCGCGGCCAGGCCGACGGCCGCGATAACTCTCGTTCTGGTGCGCTGCCGCCCGGGCGTCTTCGAAACCATCATCAGGCCCCACTTCTCGTGCGTGTCCGCACCTGGTCGCCCTGGATCACAGGGCGGGTGCGGACACGGTGAACTAGCGATATATCCGGGGAACCTACCCAGGAACCATTTCGTGGGAGTTGCGTTTTCGAAGAAAAAATCACGGGGGTGTTAGCAGACGAACGGTGTCCGGCGCATGGAGAGACCCCTTGACAGGTCGAATGTCCAGGTTGGGATCGTTCGGGTGCTAGCTGTGTCTCGAGGACGCCACGGCACGCTACGGGCGGCTGAGCGCGCTCGCGTTCGCGTTCTCGCTCAGCAGTGCGGCTTCCGGCTGCCCGGCCCGGGGGTGGCTAGCCGTCGGAGCTTGCGGAGACGGCGGGGTGGGTGAGCTCAGCATGCCCTCGAGCAAGTTCTTGCCGATCGCCGCCTCGGTGGGCAGCGCGATCGGATAGTCACCGTCGAAGCAGGCGGCGCACAGACGCGAACGCGGCTGCTCGGTGGCGGCGATCATGCCGTCGGTGGAGATGTAGCCGAGGCTGTCGGCGCCGATCGAGCGGCGCACCGCCTCCACCATGTCGTCGTAGCTGTCGTCGGCGCCCGCGCCGTTGGCGATCAGCTCCGCGCGCGAGGCGAAGTCGATGCCGTAGAAACAGGGCCACTTCACCGGCGGCGAGGCAATCCGGACGTGGATCTCCAGTGCGCCCGCTTCGCGCAGCATGCGCACCAGCGCACGCTGTGTATTGCCGCGCACGATGGAATCGTCGACCACGACGAGCCGCTTACCGCGGATCACCTCGCGCAGCGGATTCAGCTTCAACCGGATACCGAGCTGGCGGATGGTCTGGCTGGGCTGGATGAACGTGCGGCCGACATAGGCGTTCTTCATCAGGCCCTGGCCGTACGGAACGCCCGAGCCCTGCGCGTACCCGACCGCGGCGGGAGTGCCGGATTCCGGCACCGGGATGACCAGGTCGGCGTCGACCGGATGCTCCTTGGCCAGGCGGCGGCCGATCTCGACGCGGGTGGCGTGCACCGAACGACCGGAAATGGTGGAGTCGGGGCGGGCCAGATAGACGTATTCGAAGACGCAACCCTTGGGTTCGGGATTGGCGAAGCGCATGGAGCGCACGCCGTCGGCGTCGATCGCCAGCAGTTCGCCCGGCTCGATCTCGCGCACGAATGCCGCGCCCACGATGTCCAATGCTGCGGTTTCGCTGGCGACCACCCAGCCGCGCTCCAGCCGGCCCAGACACAGCGGGCGCACGCCGTGCGGATCGCGGGCGGCGTAGAGGGTGTGCTCGTCCATGAAGGTCAGGCAGAAGGCGCCGCGCAGCTGCGGCAGCAGCTCCATGGCGGCCTGCTCGATCGAGGAGTCGGCGGCGGCGTGCGCGAGCAGCGCCGTCATCACATCGGAGTCGGAGGTCGCGCCCACCGGCTGCGGACGCCCGCCCTGCACCGGTGCGCCAACCAGGCCGAGTTCCCGTGCGCGACCGGCCAATTCGGCGGTGTTGACGAGATTTCCGTTGTGGCCCAGGGCAAGTCCGGAGCCGACGGCGGTGGTGCGGAAGATCGGCTGGGCATTTTCCCAGGTCACGCCGCCCGTGGTGGAGTAGCGACAGTGGCCGACCGCGATATGACCGGGCATCGCGGCGAGCGTCTGCTCGTCGAACACCTGGCTGACCAGGCCCAGATCCTTGAACACCAGGATCTGCGAACCATCGGATACGGCGATGCCCGCCGCCTCCTGGCCACGATGCTGCAATGCGTAGAGCCCGTAGTACGTGAGCTTCGCCACGTCCTCGCTGGGGGCCCAGACACCGAAAACGCCACACTCCTCGCGTGGTTCGTTCTCGTCCTGATCGGGATTGACGGCCTGGCTGACGTCGGTCAACGTTTGCTCCCTATTCGGGCGGGCTGGGGGCATCCCCATTCTACGGATGGAAATAGCGCCCGGACCACCGCCACCGCATACCGGCGGCAATCACCGGCCGCGAGTGATCCGGGACACCCGCACGACCTGCCGAATATCGGCCTCATCTGCTGTTACCGTCCCCACGTGACGACATCGGCGGATGTGGAAGCGACCCCGGCCCAGCGCCTGCGGCCCCGTGCCTGGCTGGCCCCGATCGCGGTGCTCACCCTGTTCATGGCCCTGCTCGGCACCATGTATCTCGACTACGTGGTCGACCCCGAGAAGAACCTGCACGACTTCCCGATCGCACTGGTCAACCAGGACGAGGGCGAAGTCACCGGCCCGCCCGGCGCGCAGCAGCGGGTGAACTTCGGCGACCAGGTCGCCGCGGGTATGAGGCAGAACATCCCCGCCGACAAGATCGACCTGCGCGAGCTCGGGATCAACGAGGCCGAACTGCAGATGCAGTCCGGCAAGGTCTACGGGACCATCATCATTCCCAGCGACTTCAGCAAGCGGCTCGGCATCCTCGGTGTCGGCAGCGTGGTCCCCGGTGACATCCAGAAGCCGATCATCACCCTGCAGACCAATCCGCGCACCGGCGCGTTCGTCACCAATATCGTGCAGAAGGTCGGCGCCGAGGCGCTCACCCAGGTCGACAAACAGGTCGGCGAACAGCTCACCGAGCAGGTGCGCGCTCAGCTGGCCGCGGGCGGCACCGCGCCCGAGCTGACCGGCGCCACCCGGCTGACGCTGGCCGACCCGGTCGAGATCATCGTCGAACCGTTCCGCCGGCTGCCCGCGGGCACCGGCGAGGGATTGACCGCCTTCTTCTACGCGCTGCTGCTCCTGCTGGCGGGTCTGGTCGGGTCGATGACCGTGCACACCATGATCGACGCGGCGCTGGGCATCGTGCCCACCGAATACGGGCCGTGGTTCGTGCACTATCCGCGGACCCGGATCTCGCGGTTCAAGACCCTGCTGATCAAGTGGGGTGTCATGGTCGTCACGTCGGTGGTGGTGTCCGGTGTGTTCGTCGTGGTCGGCCAGGCGCTCGGCATGCCGATCCCGAACTGGTTCGGGCTGTACCTGTTCGGCGTGCTGGCCATCGCCGCGGTCGGCATCACCGGGCTGGCCGTGCTCGCGGCCATCGGCTCGGCGGGTCTGCTGGTGAACCTGATTCTGTTCATCATTCTGGGCCTGCCCTCCTCCGGCGGCACCGTCCCGATCGAGGCGACGCCGCCGTACTTCGGCTGGCTGGCCCAGTTCGAGCCGATGCACCAGGTCTTCCTCGGGGTGCGCGCGATCCTCTATTTCAATGGCAATTTCGAATCCGGGCTGGCACGCGGCGTGTGGATGTCGATGCTCGGCTTGGCCATCGGGCTGGCGCTCGGCGTGGTGGTCACCCGCTTCTACGACCGCAAGGGCCTGCACCGGGGCGCGGAGATCATCGTCGGCGACCGTTAGGTCAACTCGCGGCCTTCGCGATCGGGAGCCAGTGCGCGACCTCGGCGGCGCGGCTGCCGGAGGCGGTGACCGCGCCGTCGGCGACCGCGACGTCGAAGTCGAGCAGGCCGGTGGCCAGTAGCAGCCAGGTGCGGGGCGTGGTCTCCACGACGTTCGGGGGCGTGCCGCGCGTATGTCGCGGGCCCTCGACGCACTGGACGGCGACGAACGGCGGCACCCGTACCTCCACCGAATGGCCCGGCGCGGAGGCGGCCAGGGCCCGGACCGTGGCGCGCACGGCGGCGGCCAGCTCGGCGCGCGCCGGGGCGGCCGCGGATTCGTCCAGGAGCCAAGGGGTCACCGCCGCGACAGCTGCGCGCAGCTCGGCGGGGTCGACAGTGGTGCGTCCGGCCATGCGGGCGAGACTACTGGGCGGCCCCGACAGCCTCGCACCGTCGCGCGAGCCGCGCCGCGAGGACACCGCCCGCGTTGAGCGCCCAGTGGTGCAGCGCGGGGGCGGTGGCGCTGCCGGTGCGCCGCCGCAGCCAGCCGAAGACGAGTCCGCCGAGCGCGGTCACCGCGACGGTGCCCGCGACGCTGTCCGCACCGGCGCGCGCGGGATGGATGTGCCACAAACCGAATGCGGCCGCGCCAAGGACGGTGCCGGCGCACGGCCCGAACTCCTTGTCCAGCAACGGATCCAGGGTGCCCCGGAAGACGAGTTCCTCGCTGTAGACGGTGCCGATCGGAATGTGGATCCCGGCCCATTCGGCGACCGGCACCTCCGGCTCGGCATCGGCCAGTTCGAGCACGCCCCGGCGCAGCTCCGGAATCGCCACGGCCGCGGCGTATCCGGCCGCGACCGGCAGCACCGAAAGCATGCCCAGGCGCAGGCCGCGCGCCGAGAACCAGTGCGGTGCACCGTCGAACAGCAGCGCGTAGCCAGTGGCGAAGACGGCGTTCGCCGCGGTGCGCCCCCGCAGGCGCAGCGCCAGGCGGGGCAGCAGCCAGTTGTGCCAGAGCAGCGGAACACCCACCGCGGCGACGATTCTGGCAGGACGGCTCACTTCTGTTCGCGCTCCAGGTCTTCCGCGAGCACCAGCTCGGATCGGATCTTCTCGGCGAGTTCCGCGGTCCAGCCCGGCGGTTCGGCGATGGCGACCCAGCCGTCGAGCACCAGGGAACCGTAGCGGTGGCCGTGGCCGTCGGTGACGCCCTGGGCATTGGTCAGGTCGGCGGCCACCTGCCAGAAGGTGACGAAAGGCCACCAGCGCATCTGCGAGGAGACATCGGACCCGCGCGGCTCGGCCAGCCAATCCGGTTGGGAGAAGATGAGATCCGGCGACCACCAGACGATCGGATCCGAGGGATGCTGTAGGTAGGCGATGCGCGGCGGGCGCCACTCGGTACTCGGGCGGGCCAGATCGGCGCGGTCGGCGGCGAACCGCACCACCAGGCCGTCGGCGTACATCGGCTGCACCTCGCGTGAACCCGGATCGCGGCGCGAGACCAGCTGCTTCCACATCTGATTCGAGTTGGGCGGACCGACCCACAGCGCGCCGTCGACCTTCGCGCGCAGATCCGACAGACCGTCGAACGCGGCCTCCGAACCCTGCGAGCCCAGGCTCTCGCCGTAGACCAGCAGCTGGGGCCGCTCCTCCGGCGGCCGGGCGGACCAGCGCGAATGCACCGCGTCGAACACCGCCCGGCCCGCGGTGGTGGCCTTGCCGCGGTCGGCGAGGAAAGACAGCACGCTCGGTAGATATGAGTACTGGGAGGCGACGATCGCGGTATCGCCGCCGTACATGTACTCGATCGCCCCGGCGGCCAGCGAGTTCACCCAGCCAGTACCGGTGGTGGTGACCACCACGATCACCTCGCGGTCGAAGGCGCCGGTGCGCTCGAGCTCTTCGGCGGCGAGCGCGGCCTGCGCCGCGGGCCCGTCGGCGGATTCCAGGCCCACGTAGGCGCGGATCGGTTCCCGGGCGGGCCGCCCGGTGACCGCGCTGATCTGCTCCGCGCTCGGCCCGTGCGAGACGAACCAGCGGCCCTCGAAACCCAGTGTCTCCCAGCGGGCCAGGGACGCCGGGCTGCCGGAACGTTCGGGCCCCAGCGGCTGCACCGCGTTCACCGAGGTGTGGTCGTTGCGGACGCTGAACGCGGAGTTGGCCACCGCGAACAACGCGCGGGACGCGACACCGTTGACCACGGTCACCGTGAAGATGGTGAGCAGCAGCAGCCCGAGGGCCGGCGCGAATTCGCGCGGCACCCGGATCCAGCGGTTGAGCTGACGGGCCAGGGCCAGGACGAGCACCCGCAGGGTGCGGTACACCGCGACCACGGCCGCGCCGACCGCCACGCTGAGCAGCCCGGTCCGCAGGTAGGCGGGTGTGGTGGTGCCCTCCATACCCATCAGCGCGGTGATCTCACGCTGCCAGCGCGCCGACTGCACCAGCATGAACCCGGCGCTCAGGGCGGCGGTCAGCAAGATCGCCGCCTTCACCGCGTACCGCACCCAGGCGGGTGGAACCGCCTCGCGCACCCGCGGCCCCAGCTTCGGCGAATGACGCAGCCAGACCCGGAACAGCCACTCCAGCACGCAGCCGACGCCGTAGCCGAGCGCCGCGTTGATCCCGCTGATCAGGCCCTGGAACAGCCAGTCCCGCGGTACCAGCGACGGCGTCACCGACAGCGCGAAGAACAGCGTCGCGAAGATCAGGCCGACATAGTTCAGATCGATGATCCGCTCGATCCGGCGCACCACTCCGACGCCGCGCGTACGCAGCCTCGTCAGGGCATCCGCCTTCTCGAGCACCCGAACAGTATGGCGGGCGCGACCGACAATCAGCGCTTTTCGATTGCCTGATTCGCTACGGCCTCCATGGTTACGCTGCGCTACCGCCTCCGGCCGCTGAGCTCATCAGGCGGTATCCACTTGCCTGATTCGCTACGGCCTCCATGGTTACGCTGCGCTACCGCCTCCGGCCGCTGAGCTCATCAGGCGGTGTGCGCTCCGAACAGTTTGGGCAGTGTGCCCTCGAACGCCGTGCGCAGCTCGGTCAGCGGCACGGTGAACTGGCCCTGCACCTCGATCTCGTCCGAACCCTGATCCACCACGCCGATGCGCACCCACGGCAGGCCGCGCGCGTCGCACATCTTGGTGAAACGGGTCTCCTCGGTGCGCGGCACCGCCACCAGCACGCGGCCGGCGGATTCGGAGAACAGCTGGACGAACGGGTCCGAACCCTCGGGAAGCAGGATGCGGCAACCGGTTTCACCGGCCAGCGCGGCCTCCACCACGGCCTGCGCCAGCCCGCCCTCGGACAGGTCGTGCGCGGCGCTGATCATGCCGTCGCGCGAGCCCGAGGTCAGTACCTCGGCGAGCAGCTGCTCGCGGGCGAAGTCGACCTTGGGCGGTACGCCGCCGAGATGATCGTGGGCGACCTGCGACCAGATCGAACCGCCGAGCTCGTCGTGCGTCTCGCCGAGCAGGATCAGCGTCTCGCCCGGCTCCAGGCCGAGGCCGGTCGGGATGCGACGGTGCACGTCGTCGATGACGCCGAGCACGCCGACCACCGGGGTGGGCAGGATGGCGTCCTGGCCGGTCTGGTTGTAGAAGCTGACATTGCCGCCGGTGACCGGAATGCCCAGGGCCACACAGCCGTCCGCGAGACCGCGCACGGCCTGCTGGAACTGCCACATCACGCCCGGGTCCTCCGGCGAACCGAAGTTGAGGCAGTTGGTCACGGCCTTCGGGGTGGCGCCGGTGGTGGCGACATTGCGGAACGCCTCGGCCAGCGCGAGCTGGGCGCCGGTGTAGGGATCGAGCTTGGTGTAGCGGCCGGAGGCGTCGGTGGCCAGCGCGATACCGCGGCCGGAGGATTCGTCGATCCGGACCACGCCCGCGTCGGCGTGCTCGGCCAGCACGGTGTTGCCGCGCACGTAGCGGTCGTACTGCTCGGTGATCCAGCGACGGCTGCACAGCTGCGGGCTGGCGATCATCTGGAGCAGGGTGGCGCGCAGTTCCTCACCGGTCTTGGGCCGCGACAGCGTGTCGGTGCTGTCGGCGATCAGCGCGTCCTGGTAGTCCGGGCGCTGCACCGGGCGCTCGTAGACCGGGCCCTGATGCGCGACGGTGCGCGGCGGGACGTCCACCACGGTCTCGCCGTGCCAGCTGATGACCAGGCGCTCGCCGTCGGTGACCTCACCGATGACGGTGGCCAGCACGTCCCACTTCTTGCAGACGGCCATGAAGGCGTCCACATTGTCGGGGCTGACGACCGCGCACATCCGCTCCTGCGATTCGCTGGAGAGGATTTCGGCGGGGGTCATGTTGGCGGCGCGCAGCGGGACCTTGGTCAGGTCGATGTGCATGCCGCCGTCGCCCGCGGCCGCGAGTTCGGAAGTGGCGCAGGACAGTCCGGCGCCGCCCAGGTCCTGGATGCCGACCACCAGCTCGGCGGCGTACAGCTCCAGACAGCACTCGATGAGCACCTTCTCGGTGAACGGGTCGCCGACCTGGACCGAGGGCAGCTTCTTACGGCCGGTGCCGGACTCGTCGCCGGAGAAGGTGTCCGAGGCGAGCACGGAGACGCCGCCGATGCCGTCGAGGCCGGTGCGCGCACCGAACAGGATGATCTTGTTACCGGTGCCGGAAGCGAAGGCCAGATGCAGATCCTCGACCCGCATGACACCGGCGCACAGCGCGTTCACCAGCGGGTTGCCCTGATAGGAAGCGTCGAAGACGGTCTCGCCGCCCACATTCGGCAGGCCGAGCGAGTTGCCGTACCCGCCGACACCGCGCACCACGCCGTCGACCACGCGCCGGGTGTCCGGGTGCTCGGCCGCACCGAAACGCAGCTGGTCCATCACCGCGATCGGGCGCGCGCCCATGGCCATGATGTCGCGCACGATGCCGCCGACGCCGGTGGCCGCGCCCTGGTAGGGCTCCACGTAGGACGGATGGTTGTGCGATTCCACCTTGAAGGTGACCGCCCAGCCGTCGCCGATGTCGACCACGCCCGCGTTCTCGCCGATGCCCGCGAGCATCGAGGCCTTCATCTCGTCGGTGGTGGTCTCGCCGAAGTAGCGCAGGTGCACCTTCGAGGACTTGTAGGAGCAGTGCTCGCTCCACATCACCGAGTACATGGCCAGCTCGGCGTCGGTGGGGCGGCGGCCGAGGATCTCCTTGATGCGGGCGTACTCGTCGTCCTTGAGGCCGAGTTCTTTGTACGGTTGCGGCGCATCGGGGGTTGCTGCGGCTGCGCTGACGGTATCGACCTGCGGAGTCACGGAGTACCTGGGTCCTTTCGGCCGGGCCTGGGAAAACGGCGCAGCGACGTGCGTTGTCACTGGGTTGCGGCGAAGTGCCTGACCTCAGTCTAGAGGGAGCGCCCAGGTCGCCCGGTGCCCACCCGGCTGCCGCACCGAGCGCCAATTGCCTTCCGTTAGCCAAATACCCGATCGCCATGCTCGGCAACTAATGAAAGCCCTTGTCGGGGCGCAAAATTTGCTCACGAAACACCGATTGCGGAAGACCTGGTCCGAGGGGTGACGCGGATTACGCTGTCGCCCGGGAGCGCCCACAGCCGATGTCACACCCGAGCGCACTCAGTCATGCGGGAACCCCCAGCGGCGAGGTGGAGTCATGAACGAGCGCGCGGTGACGGATTCGGTGTGGGCCCGGCAGGGCTGGGTGGTGCTGGCGGCGGTGACGGCGCTGGCGGCTTCCGCACTGATCTCGGTGCGCGCGCAATGGTGGCGCGGCTACATCGACCTGCTGGTCTACCGCAACGGCGCCCGGGCCTGGCTGGACGGGAAATCCATCTACGGCGAACTGCCGCCGGTACTCGGCATCGAGCTGCCCTTCACCTATCCCCCGCCGGCCGCGCTGCTTTTCGCACCGCTCGCGCTGCTGCCGCTGCCGCTGGCCGAGGCGGCGATGCTCACGGTGTCGGTCCTGAGCCTCGCGGTGACGCTGTGGCTGGTGCTGGCGCGGCTGCGCCCCGCGCTGGACCGTCCGGTCGCGCTGGCGCTGGTCATCGTCGCCGTCGCGCTGGCGCAGCTGCTGGAACCGGTGCGCCAGACCCTGGGGTTCGGGCAGATCAACCTGGTCCTGATGGCGGCCGTGGCCGCCGACTGCCTGGCCCGCGAACCGCGCTGGCCGCGCGGGCTGCTGATCGGCCTCGCCATCTCGGTGAAACTGGTCCCGGCCGCGTTCCTGCTCTACTTCCTGCTGCGACGCGACCGGAAGTCGCTGCGCACGATCGCCGTGTCCGCGCTCGCCGCGGCCGGTACCGGCCTGCTGCTGATGCCGGGCGATTCGCTGCGCTACTGGCTGCACATCATTCTCGACACCGGCCGCATCGGCGCCCCGGAGTTCGCGGGCAATCAGTCGATCAAGGGCCTGCTGTTCCGGCTCGGCTTCGCGGGTCCGATAGCGACCGGTCTGTGGCTCACCCTGGCGGCGCTGACGCTCGGACTCGCCGTGCTGTGGATGCGTAAGCTGCTCGACGCGGGCTCACCGGTCTCCGCACTGCTGGTGAATGCCTTCGCACTGCTGCTGGTGTCGCCGGTGTCCTGGTCGCACCACTGGGTCTGGACCGCACCGGCGCTGCTGGCGGCCGCGCTCGCCGTCGAACGCGGCCACCGCAATCCGTGGTTCCTCGGCTCGGTGCTCGCGGGCACCGCGCTGCTGGTGGTCGGCCCACAGTGGCATCTACCGTGGCACCGCGAACTCGACTGGAACTGGTGGCAGCAGCTCGTCGGCAGTAGCTATGTGCTGGTCACGTTCGCGGTGCTGTGCCTGGCGGCGGCTCAGCCGGCCGGAGCGGGTGTGAGGAAGGCGGCCAGCGCGGCGGCGTAGGCGGCCACGTCGGCCGAGCCCATCAGCTCCCGGGCCGAATGCATGGCCAGCTGCGGCGCGCCGACATCGACGGTGGTCATGCCGGTGCGCGCGGCCGTCATCGGGCCGACGGTGGACCCGCATGGCAGATCGGCGCGATGTACGTAGCGCTGCAACGGAACTCCGGCCTGGTCGCAGGCCAGCGCGAAGGCGCCGGCCCCGGCGGCGTCGGTGGCGTAGCGCAGGTTCTGGTTCACCTTCAGCACCGGGCCGCCGTTGACCTCGATGCGGTGCGCGGGCTCGTGCCGGTCCGGGTAGTTGGGGTGCGTGGCGTGCGCCATGTCACCGGAGGCGACCACGGAACCGGCCAGCGCCGTGAGGAATTCGGCCCGGCCGCCGCCGCGGGCCAGCACGATCCGCTCCAGCACCGTCGGCAGCAGATCCGATTGCGCGCCGCGATCGGATTGGCTGCCCACCTCCTCGTGATCGAACATGACCAGCACCGGCAGCGCCGCGCCGGGCTCGGCGAGGGCCGCGAGGAAAGCGTGCAGGCCCGCGTAGCAGGTGCCCTGATTGTCCAGGCGCGGCGCGCTGAGCAGGTCCTGGTCCCGCCCGACCAGCCGGCTCGGGGCCAGATCGTGGGTCATGAGCTCCCAGCCGAGCACCGCGTCGGGACGCACCCCGGCGTGTTCAGCCACGAAATCCAGGAACGAACGCGGCCGGTCGCCGATGCCCCACACCGCGTTCACGTGCCGCTGCGGATCGAGCTGGACGCCGCGCCGGTCCTCGGACAGGTGGATCGCCAGCTGCGGTACCCGCAGGATCGGGTCATCGATGCGAACGAGCTTGTCGCGCACCGTGTTTCCCTCGCGCACACTCAGCCGCCCGGAGATGCCCAGCTCCCGGTCCAACCAGGAGTTCAGCCACGCGCCGCCGTAGGGCTCCAGGCCGACCAGCTGCCAGCCCGCGTTCGCCAGATCCGGATGCTGCTTGACCCGCAGGTTCGGGCTGTCGGTGTGCGCGCCCAGCACCCGGAACGGCAGCGTCGCGTCGTCGGTGCCGGCCCAGGCGATCAGCGAACCGCCCCGGACCACGTAGTACCGGCCCGGCGCGCTCGGCCACGGCTCCGCCTCGGCCAGGGCCGTGAAACCGTGGGCGTCCAATTCCGCCGCGACGGTCCGGCAGACGTGGAACGGGCTCGGCGAGGCGTCGATGAACGCGCACAGCCCTGGGGCCGTGGCAGCGGTGGTAGTCGCGGGCATCCCCCGATCGTAATGAGCGATCTAGATTCCGACGATCTCCTGGACCTGCTCCTGTGCCTTCACGGGATCGTTGATCCAGGTGCGGTAGAAGTCGAGCGGGCAGTCGGCCACGCCGAAGGCGTCGGTGTCGCGGGATTCGCCGCGATGCAGCAGCCCGTAGGGCCCGAAGTGGTCGCGGCCGTAGTGGCGGGCCTCGCGGATGTCGCGCAGCGAGAGCCGAGCCGAGCGCAACTCGTTCGCCTCCGAACCGCATTCGCCGAGGGTGCGCCCGTCGTGGCCGACGATCATCGAGTGGCCCGCGTAGGAGTGCACGCCGTCGAAGCCCGACGCGCCCGCGACCGCCACGTAGACGCCGTTGGCCCACGCCATCGCCTTGTCCAGCCCCACCCGCTGTTCGGTCTGCGAGCCGCGCAGCACCCTGCTGTGCACCACCAGTTCGGCGCCCTTGGCCACGCAGTCGCGCCACACCTCCGGATAGTCGCCGTCCTCGCCGAGGATCAGCGACAGCTGGATGCCCTTGGGTCCCGCGCAGACGTAGGTGGTGTCGCCGGGATAGCAGGCTTCGCCGTCGGGCGGGGGTGCGAGTTTGCGATAGCGCTGCACGATCTCGCCGAGATTGTTGATCAGAATCGCGGTGTTGTAGGGGGCGCGCAGCGGATGTTCCTCGTGCTGCTCGGCGAGCGAGAAGACACCCCACAGGTCGTTGCGACGGCAGGCCTCGGCGAGCACCTGGGTCTCCTCGCCCGGTATCACGGTGGCCGTGGAGTACAGCTCGGTCTCGTCGTACATCACGCCCATCGTCGAATATTCGGGTAGGACGACCAGGTCCACGTCGCGGTGTCCGAGTTTGAGTCCGTCGAGGAGATGTCCGATCCGGTAGGCGTTGGCCAGCACCTCCGGACGCGAATGCAGGCGTGGCATCGCGTGATTGATCACCGCGACATTGACCGTGTCAGGGTTCGACACAACCGATTCGTTTCCCATCTTCCGCTCCTCGCCGTCCCGTAAAACAATTCCATTCGGAAGGTAATGGAGAAAGATCACCGTCTGGAGACGAAAGATTCGGAATGCGACTTTTGGGACGCAAGTGTCCCGATCGAAACCAGGCCGGAACCGGTGCCGGATTACGGCCGCTCGGCCGCCGATATGAGCTCGAGCACGCGCAGCAATTCGCCGTAGCGACGAGCGCCGATCCGCTCCCGCAACTCCTGTTCGGCCCGCGCCTCCTCGGCGCGCACCGCGGCCACGAGCTCGACGCCGAGCGCGCTCAGGCCGATCAGGATGCGCCGCCGGTCGTCCTCCGCGGCCACCCGGAAGATCAGCCCGCGCTCGGCCAGATAGTCCGCGTGCCGGGTCGCCGACGACGGGGCCAATTGAGCTCTGCTGGCCAATTCGCTCATCGTCACGCCGGAATCACTGGACAAATTGCACAGCATCGTCCATTGATCCGGGGAAAGCCGCCTGGCACAAAGCACTTCATCGAGATGGCACAGCCAACGGCGTTCCGCAGCCCGCAGCGCACCATGCAGTGTGGATTGTCCGCCTACAATGGTCGTCATTGTTTCCTGCCCCGCCAAGAATCGTCTCGAACGAGCAGAAGAGTACCGAATGCCTCCGTTCGGCGAGAGCCCAGACGGCACCATCGAGATCCTGGACATCGTCCCGCGCCAGGGCCCCGGCGGGATCCTGGCGCCCTCCTGCGATGCCGCGATTTCACTCGCGGTAGCCGAAATCAACAGCGGCGCCGGAATTCTCGGCCGCGAAATGCGCACCACCCATATCGACGGCGGCCGCCCCGCGGAGCAGGTGGCCGACGAGGTCGCCGCGCTGCTGGCGACCGGGATGGTGCACGCGATCACCGGCTGGCACACCTCGGCCGTGCGGCGCGCGGTGGCCCGGGCCAACGCCGGCCGGGTGCCCTACCTGTTCGCCACCGGACACGAGGGCCTACCCGACGAACTACCCGGAGTCCTGATGCTCGGCGAACACCCGGCCCGGCACACGGTGCCCGCCGTGCGGTGGCTCCGCCGCGAATACGGCATCCGGCGCTGGGCGATCATCGGCAGCGACTACATCTGGCCACGCGAGACCGCCCGGCTGGTCCGGGCCGCGCTGGTCGACCCGGAATCCCTTGTCCTGGAACGTTTCATCCCGCTCGGCAATCAGGATTTCGGCAGCTTCCTGGCCGCACCCGAACTGGACCGGGCCCAGGGCATCATCATCCTGATGGTCGGCAACGACGTGGCCCGGTTCAACCGGCAGTTCGCAGCGACCGGACGAGCCGCCACCCAACTGCGCCTGAGCCCGGCCGCCGACGAGAACGTGCTGCTGGCCGGCGGCCTCGGCGCGAACCACAATCTCTTCGTACCGTCGAGCTTCTTCCTCGACGACCGGCTGGACGACGGCGCCGCACGCCGAGCCCGCTACCGGAACCGGCACGGCCACTTCGCACCCACACTCACCAGCTTCAGTAACGCCACCTACGAGGCGGTCCACACCCTGCGCGCGCTGGCCGAGGCCGTCGGCTCACTCGACGTGCCGAGCATCCAGCGCGCGCTACGCGACGGCGTCGGCTACGAGATCCCCGGCGGTATCCGGCATTTCCGCGGCAACCAGGTCATCCAGCCGAGTTACATCGCCCGCGCCGACGGCGTCGACTTCGAACTCCTCGGCCGGATCTGCTGAATCCGATCAGGCGGTGACCAGGGCGTCGAGCACCGACAGGAACATGCCCATGCCGTCGTCGCTCGGACCGGTCAGCGGTTCGGTGGCGTGCTCGGGATGCGGCATCAGGCCCACCACCCGGCCGTTGGCCGAGGAGATGCCGGCGATACCGCGCTGTGAGCCGTTCGGGTTCTCGCCCGCGTAGCGGAAGACCACCCGGCCCTCGCCCTCCAGCTCGTCGAGCACCTCGGTCGAGGCCTGGTAGCGGCCCTCACCGGACTTCAACGGGATCAGGATCTGCGCGCCCGGCTCGTAGCGCGCGGTCCAGGCGGTGTCCACCGACTCGACCTGCAACCACTCGTCCCGGCAGATGAAATGCAGGCCCTCGTTGCGGGTGAGCGCGCCGGGCAGCAGCCCCGCCTCGCACAGCACCTGGAAACCGTTGCAGATACCCAGCACCGGCATGCCGGCCTTGGCGCTCTCCACGACCTTGCCCATCACCGGCGCGAACCGGGCGATGGCGCCGCAGCGCAGGTAGTCGCCGTAGGAGAAGCCGCCGGGGACGACCACCGCGTCGACGCCCTTCAGGTCGGCGTCGGCGTGCCACAGGCTGACCGCCTCGGCGCCGGAGCGGGTGACAGCGCGTGCCGCGTCGACATCGTCGAGCGTGCCGGGGAAGGTGATCACACCGATCCGCGCGGTCATGAGACGCGCACCACCTTCCACTCCTCGATCACGGTGTTGGCGAGCAGCGCCTCCGCGATCTGCTCGAGCTCGGCGTCGCTGACGCTGTCGTCCACGTCGAGCTCGAATCGCTTGCCCTGCCGCACATCCGAGATGCCGGCGAATCCCAGACGCGGGAGCGCACCGACGATGGCCTGCCCCTGCGGATCCAGGATCTCGGCTTTCGGCATCACCTCGACCACGACTCGTGCCACGCGTTGCTCCTCAGGGGTGGTGTGGGGGGGTTACTTGACCAGCCTAGTTGCCGACTTCCCCCGCCCAGGCCCCGGGGTCCTACGATGAGCGCATGCGGATAGCCCACTTCGGCCACTCGTGTCTCCTCGTCGAGCTGCACGGCAAGAAGGTGCTGTTCGATCCCGGCACCTTCGCCCACGGCTTCGAAGGTCTCACCGGTCTGGACGCGATCGCGGTCACCCACCAGCATCCCGACCACATCGACCCGGCCCGGGTCGACGCGTTGATCGAGGCGAACCCGGGCGCGCGTTTGTTCTCGGATCCGCAGACGGCCCAGCAGCGTGGGGGTAGCTGGGAGGCGGTGCACGCTGGCACTGTGATCGAGCTCGGCGACCTGCGGATCACCGGCGGCGGCGGACGGCACGCGGTGATCCACCCGGAGATCCCGGTGATCGACAACACCGTCTACCAGCTGGGCACCGCCGCCGATCCGGCCGAGCTGGTGCACCCCGGCGATTCGCTGTGGGTGCCGCCGGTGCCGGTCGGCGTGCTCGCGGTTCCGGCGGCCGCGCCGTGGATGCGGATCAGCGAGGCCGTCGACTATCTGCGCGCGGTCGCCCCGCGCACCGCCGTACCGATCCACCACGCAATCATCGCGCCGGAAGCGCACGGCATCTATTTCGGCAGGCTCACCGAGATGGCTCCCGCGGGCACCGAATTCCGGCCGATCGGCCCCGAGTCGGAACTGTCGCTGTAGCGGGGCAGCTCCTCACCCGACCGCGCGGCTCGTTTCGAGGACCGATTATCCCTCGGCCGAGCGGACGGGCGCGGCTCAGCGGTAGTTGGTCAGGAACAGCGCCTCGGCCAGCGCCATCCGCTCGATCTCGGCCGGGTCGACACTCTCGTTGGGCGCGTGGATCAGGCATTTGGGCTCTTCGACGCCGAGCAGCATGATCTCCGCGTCCGGGTAGGTGTCGGCGAAGACGTTGCACAGCGGGATCGAACCGCCCTGGCCCTGGGTGGTCGGCGCCCGGCCGTAGGCTTGCGTCAGCGCCTGTTCCATCGCGGTGCGCGCCGGACCGCCCCGCCCCGACCGGAACGGAGCGCCGGTGCCCTCGATCTCGATCGTCAACTGCGCGTGCCAGGGCACATTGGCCCGCAGATGTTCGGTCAGCGCGCGCAGCCCGGTCTGCGGGTCGGTGCCCGGCGGGATCCGCAGGTTCAATCGCGCCCGTGCCGCGGGCTGGACGGCGCCCGACGAACCGAGGACCGGTGGCGCGTCGATACCGAGCACCGTCAAAGCGGGCCTGGCCCAGAGCATGTCGGCGACGGTGCCCTCGCCCAGCAGATCGACGCCGCCGAGCACGCCCGCGTCGATGCGGAACTGCTCGACCGGGTACTGCACGCCGGACCAGCGCTGATCATTGGACAGCCCGTCGACCGTGGTGTTGCCGTGTTCGTCGCGCAGCGTGGCCAGCAGATGGATCATGGCGGCCAGCGCGTCGGGCGCCGCGCCGCCGAACATGCCCGAATGCATCGGCCCCGCAAGGGTTTCCACGGTGACAACCACATTTACGCTGCCGCGCAGGGTTTCGGTGAAGGTCGGCACGCCGGCCGCGAAGTTGCCGCAGTCGCCGATCACGATGGCGTCGGCGCGCAGCAGGTCCGGATTCGCCTGTACGAAGCGCTCCAGCCCGCCGGTGCCCTGCTCCTCGGAGCCTTCGCTGACCAACGTGATGCCAAGCGGCAGTTCGGGATCGATGGCGCGCAGCGCGGTCAGGTGCATGACGATATTGCCCTTGCAGTCGGCGCTGCCGCGGCCGTACCAGCGACCGTTCTTCTCGGTCAGCTCCCACACCGGGGTGCGCCAGGCGGCGGCGTCCAGCGGCGGCTGCACGTCGTAGTGACAGTAGAGCAGCACCGTCGGCGCGCCGGGCGGTGCGGGCCGGGACGCGATGACCGCCTTGCTGCCGTCCGGCGTTTCGTGCAGGCCGACCTTTGTCAAACCGACCGAGGCGAAGGCGTCGGCCACCCACTGCGCGGTCCGCTCGCATTCTTCGGGCGGGAACTGGCGCGGGTCGGCCACCGATCTGAATGCCACCAGCTGGGTCAGATCCTGCTTGGCCTGCGGCATCAGAGCGGCTACGCGCGTACGTAATTCGGTGGTCAATCCGATCTCCTGTACTCGTCTGGTTTCCAGCTGGCTATCTCACTCTGACACGAACTGTCCAGTGCCTGGACCACGCTCAGCGGACCGAGCAGTCCGTGTCGCGAACGATTGGCAATGTGAACCGCGCCGGATATGCGATTCTGTGCAGATGCCCGAGCATCCGGATTCCGACGACCTGTTCGCGATGCCCGATCTGCGGCAGGGCGCACCCCGCGCCGGCTTCCCCGCCGGAGAGATGTTCCCACAGGCAGCCTACGAGCTGGTCCGCGACGAGCTGCTGCTCGACGGCGCCGCCCGGCTCAATCTGGCCACCTTCTGCACCACCTGGCTCGACGACCAGGCCCGTCGGCTGATGGCCGAATCACTGGACAAGAACATCGTCGACAAGGACGAGTACCCGCAGACCGCCGAACTCGAAAAGCGTTGTGTGCGAATGATCGCCGACCTGTGGCACGCGCCCGACGCGGCACGCACCCGCGGCACCTCCACCACCGGTTCCAGCGAGGCCGCGCTGCTCGGCGGGTTGGCGGCCAAGTTCCGCTGGCGGCAGCGCGGCGGCAGCGGCACACCGAATTTCGTATGCGGGCCGGTGCAGGTGTGCTGGGAGAAGTTCGCCCGCTACTTCGATGTCGAGATCCGCCAATTGCCTTTGCTCGGTAACCAATTCACCCTCCGCCCGGAGGACGCGGCGGCCGCCTGCGACGAGCGCACGATCATGGTGGTGCCGACCTTCGGGCAGACCTTCACCGGCCTGTTCGAGGACGTGGCCGGGATCAGCCGCGAACTCGACCGGCTCGAGGAACGGACCGGCCTGGACATCCCGATCCACGTCGACGCCGCCAGCGGCGGCTTCCTGGCCCCGTTCTGCGCACCGTATCTGGTGTGGGATTTCCGGCTGCCCCGGGTCCGGTCGATCAATGCCTCCGGGCACAAGACCGGGCTGGCGCCGCTCGGCGCGGGCTGGGCAATCTGGCGTGACGCCACCGACCTGCCCGACGAACTCGTCTTCGACGTGGACTATCTGGGTGGTTCGACGGCCACGTTCAACCTGAACTTCTCCCGCCCCGGCGGCCAGGTCATCACCCAGTACTACGAGTTCATCCGGCTCGGCCGCGCCGGTTACAGCCGCGTGCAATCCGAGATCTACCGTGTCGCAAGGCATCTGGCCAAGCGGCTGGATCGGCTCGGCGTGTTCGAGTCGATCCACGACGGTGATCCGGGCAAGGGCATCACCGCGGTCTCCTGGCGGCTGCGGCCGGGCCACGACTACAACCTCTACGACCTCTCCGACCGCCTGCGCACCCGCGGCTGGACGGTTGCCGCCTATCCCCTGCCCGCCGCGCGTGGCGACGAGACGATCATGCGGGCGGTGCTGCGGCACGGCTTCAGCACCGACCTGGCCGATCTGCTGATCGCCGATATCGAACGCGCCCTCACTCAGCTGGCCGCGAAATCGATGGATCTCGGCCCGGCCGAAGCGGGCGCGTTCACCCACGACGCGCGACCGCGGGTCCCGGAACGGGATTAGGCCGCGCGGGCCGCCACGAACGGCTCCCAGCGATACACCTCGCTGTGCGCGCCGTGGAACAGCGCCAGGTCGACCGCGTCCAGCATGGCCTGACGCGGCCCCGGCCGCTGGAGCTGGGCGGCCGAGATCGCCAGGCGCAGCACGCCGCCGCGCCGAGCCGTGCGGGCCGCGCCGAGCACCAGGGCCCGGCACCACCACGGTTCGGCCCGGAAACCCTCGCCGATCCCGTACACCCGGGCCTTCTGCGCGGCATTGCGGTCCAGATCCAGGATGGAGGTCAGCCCGAGTGCCAGCCGGAAGCCGACCTCGGGGAGCGCGTCGATGGCGCCGTGCGAGGCGTCCCAGCGCGGCGCGGCGAACAGCCGGGTGCGCAGTTCGGCCTGCTCCATTACCCGGTCGGCGGCGGTAAGCCGCAGCCGCGCTTCGTGTTTGGGCAGCGTCGCGAACTCGGCCCGGCGGCGTTTGGTCGCGGCCTGGTCATAGCCGTGCAGGACGATCGCGTCGCCGCGGGCCCGGCGCCCGCGCAGCCAGGCCTGCGTCGCCGGATCGGCCAGCAGCCGATAGCCGCCCTTCAGGCGCGGCGCCACCAGCAGCGACAACCGGACATTCCGCTGATCCATCTCGGCGGCGAATTCGATCGCGGCATCCCGGGTGGTGTCCCGGATCCCGGATATGGATACGAGCAGTTCAGCGTTCATGTACATACGGTGCCGGATGGAAATGTACTGAGTGTGCAGGACAAGTGTCCGGGTAACGAACAGCGCGGCATGGCTAGGATCACGAAGGTGAGAGCAGCAGTATTCAGCGCCATCATCACTCCGCTACTACTGGTTGCCCCGGGGGCGGCACAGGCCGATCCGGGGGATCCCCCGCCGATCTTCACCCCGCAGGAAAGGTGCGCGGCGGCACAGAGTTTCGCCGACAAGGTACGCGCCGAGAAACCCGACGCGACGCCCGAGCAGATCGCCGACGTCTACATCGCGGTCCTGGACGCCAAGGGCGCCTACCGTGGCATCGAGCACATTCGCGAACAGAACCGTCAGCAGATGGTCGACGACATCAACAACTGCGGAATCTGATCCGCGCCGGTCCCGGCCTGACCGTCAGGCCGGGACCGTCCACTGCCTACCGATCCGCCAGACCGACCGTGTCGAGCAGCCACGCGAACTCGAAGGCGACTTCCTTCCACTTCTCGTAGCGCCCGCTGACCCCGCCGTGCCCGGCGCTCATCTCCGTCTTGAGCAGCAGCTGGGAAGCACCGGTCTTGGTGGCGCGCAGCCTGGCCACCCATTTGGCCGGTTCCACATACAGCACCCTGGTGTCGTTCAGACTGGTCAACGCCAGAATGGCCGGATAGTCCTGCGCCGCGACGTTCTCGTACGGCGAGTAGGACTTGATGTAGTCGTAGACTTCCTTGTCCTCCACCGGATTTCCCCACTCGTCCCATTCGATGACGGTGAGCGGCAGATCCTTGTCCAGGATCGAGGTGAGCGGGTCCACGAACGGGACGCTGGTCATGATGCCGCGGAACAACTCCGGCGCCATATTCGCCACCGCGCCCATCAGCAGCCCGCCCGCGCTGCCGCCGTCGGCGACCATCCGGTCCGCCGCCGTCGTCCCCGAATCGACGAGATGCCTTGCGCAGGCGATGAAATCGGTGAAGGTGTTCTTCTTGGTCAGGGTCTTGCCCTGCTCGTACCAGAGCCGGCCCATCTCGCCACCGCCACGCACATGCGCGACCGCGAACACCATGCCGCGCTCCAGCAGCGACAGCCGCGGCACCGAGAAATACGGATCGATCGGCGACTCGTAGGAACCGTACCCGTAGAGCAGCAACGGTTTCGGCCCCTCGGCGACCGCGTCCTTCTTCCACACCAGCGAGATCGGCACCCGGGTGCCATCCGCGGCGACCGCCCAATCACGTTGCTGCACATAGTCGTCCGGGTTGTAGTCGCCGAGCACCGGATGTTCCTTGCGCAGCAGCAGCGCGCCGGTCGCCGGCACGTAGTCATAGACCCGGGGCGGCGTCACGAACGAGGCCAGCCCGATCCGCACCGTCGGCTGCTCCCACTCCGGGTTGCTGCCCGCGCCCGCCGAGAACAGCTCCAGATCGAAATCCAGTTCCTTGCGCTCGCCGTAGCCGGACTCGGTCAGCGGCCACACCGCGACCCGCGGCAGCGCCTCCTGGCGATAGCTGAGCACCAGGTGGTCGCGGAACGCGTCCACGTCCTCGAGCCGGACATCGTCGCGGTGCCCGATCAGCAGCGTCATCGCCGAAGGGTCGGACACCGGGGCATCGGCCAGCACGAAGTTCTCCGCTTTGACCCCGTCCACCACGTCGTTGTGCAGGATCAGGAAGCGGTCCTCGCCGCCGATCACCGCGTGCTCGACGGAGTATTCGACGCCTTCCCGGCGCGGCAGGATGACCCGGAACTCGCCCTCGGGATCCTCGGACTCGAGCAGCCAGAGCTCACTGGTGATCTTGGACTGCAAGCCGATGATCAGGTACTTCTCCGAGCGGGTGGTGCCGATGCTGACCCAGTACCGCTCGTCGGTCTCGTGGAAGACCACGACATCGTCGGCGCGGTCGGTGCCGAGCCGATGCCGCCACACGGTGTCGGGCCGCCACGCGGCATTGACCGTCTGATAGAAGACGTGGGTGCCGTCGTGCGACCAGGTCGCGCCGCCCGCGGTACCGGCGATCTCGTCGGCCAGCGGTTCGCCGGTGCGCAGATCCTTGAAGCGCAGCGTGTAGCGCTCGTCGCCGACCACGTCCACCGAGTAGGCGAGCAGGGTGCCGTCCCGGCTGACCGAGACGGTACCGAGCGAGATGAACTCGTGGCCCTCGGCGAGGGCGTTGATGTCCAGCAGCACCTCCTCGCCCGGGATCTCCGCGCCGACCTCGAGCCGCGGCGGCGTCCAGGCGTCGATGCCCTCGGCGTTCGCGTTGATCGGGCACCGGCAGCTGGCGCCGTACTGCTTGCCCTCGAAACTGCGGGAGTAGTACCAGTAGTCGCCGATCCGGGTCGGCACCGACAGGTCGGTCTCCAGGGTGCGGGATTTGATCTCGTCGAAGATCCGCTCGCGCAGCTCACCCAGGTGCGCGGTCTGTGCCTCGGTGTAGGCGTTCTCCGCCTTCAGATACGCGATGACTTCCGGGTCGTCCTTCTCGCGCAGCCACTCGTAGTCGTCGAAGACCACGTCGCCGTGATGCTCGCGGCGCGTCGGCACCTTCTTGGCGACCGGCGCCGCCACCACACTCTCCACAGACATGGTCTCCACCCTACTGTTCGAGACCCTGAGACCTCGGTGGATGACGCCGCGTTCGCCGCTAGGCGCCGAGCCCGGCAGCCAGGGCAGGCCAGGAGGCGTGCAGGGTGTCCTGCCAGTAGGACCAGGAGTGGGTGCCGGTGAGGCTGTGGTCGATCTGGGCGGGGATGCCGAGACCGCGCAGACGGTTCTCGAACGAGACGACGCAGGCGTTCACACCGGTCTCGATCGGCCCGCCGAGGACCAGGTTCTCCGGCAGCTGCGGTTTGATCTCCAGCTCGTGCTTGCCGGGTATGCCGGAGCCGGTGGACAGGTAGATCGTCTTGCCGCGCAACCGTTCCGCCATGAGGGCGGGATCGTGAGCCGCCCATTCGGGGCTGCCCGGCGGGCCCCACATATTGACCGGATCGCCGCCGCGATTGGCGACCGAGAACATGATCGCGCCCGCGGCCATGCCGGTATCGGGGCAGGCGCTGTAACCGGCGACCGCCTGATACAGCTCGGGGTGCCGCGCGGCCAGGATGAAGGCGGCGTTGCCGCCCATGGACAGCCCGCCGATCCCGTTGACGCCGTTGCCGTCGAACGCGGCGTCGATGATCGGCGGCAGCTCGGCGGTGAGGAAGGTCTCCCACCGGTTGCGGCCGAGCCTGGGATCGTCGGCCTGCCAATCGGTGTAGTAGCTGGCCTGACCGCCCACCGGCAGCACCACATTGACTCGTTTACCCGCGAAGAACGCCTCGGCGTCGGTGGCGTTGGTCCAGGTGCTCTGCCCGACACCGGGATCCAGGCCGTCGAGCAGGTAGTAGGACGGGCGCGCACCGCCGCCGGCCGGGTGCAGTACGTCCACCTGGATGGTGCGGCCCATGGCCGTGGATTCGACGAAGACCGAAGATCTGGTCGGGCTTTTCGTTTCGATGTGCGCGATCCGCGCGGCGGCTGCCCTCGCCGGTTCGGCGACTATCTGGCATACACCCGCGAGCCCGATGACCAGCACGGCGACAGCTCCCGTCGCACGGCGCATAACCCCACCTCCATCACCGCATTCAGTTGCCTGCCAAGCTATCTCAATCCGCGCACCGGTGGCGGCGGAACAGGATAATAGCATCCACTCAGCAAACTATCCGGTACGTAAGGTCACCGGTTTCACCGATCCAGTGCGCCCCGAATGGATCCGGCGAGATAATCCAGGTCCGCGCGCGCCGGGCTCGTCGGCCGCCCGCGCAGGCCGAACCCGTCACCCGGGGTGCGCGGAATGACGTGCAGATGCACGTGGAAGACCTCCTGCCCCGCCGTCACCCCGTCCGCCAGAAAGAAATTCACCCCGTCGCAGGCCACCTCGCTGACCCGCAGCGCCGCAGCCACCCGCTGCCCCACCTGGAACAGCTTGCCGCCCACCACCGGATCCAGTTCGGCCAGACTCCGCGCCGCGACCCGCGGCACCACCAGGACGTGCCCGGGCGTCATCGGCCGGATATCCATGAAGGCCACGCAGTCGTCGTCGGCGTAGACCTGACTGGACGGCGCCCGACCGGCGATGATGTCGGCGAAGATCGTGTACGGATTCACCCCGCCGACTCTAACCCTGACGCGGGCCGACGCCTCGCTGCGCTCGGCTTACGGCCCGCTGACCGGATCGATTGCGCATCGGGGGCGCTTCGCTTCCCCGATGCGGTCCAGCTCTGGAGCTTGCTCGCTGCGCTCGCATGCGCTCTGGGTCCAGTAGGACTGGACTTACAGGATCGGTGAGGGGGTGTAGCGCGCGGCGTCGGGATACTGCTCGACCAGCTTTCCCACGGCCGCAACGACATCGGCGACCTGCGCCTCGGCTGCGCCGACGAACGCGGACTTGTCGGCCAGAGCGGCGTCGAGCGCGGCCCGGTCCAGCGGCAGCCGGTCATCAGCGGCCAGGCGATCCAGCAGATCGGGCTCGCGGCCCTGCTCACGCATCGCCAGTGCGACGGCGACCGCGTGCTCCTTGATCACCTCGTGCGCGGTCTCCCGGCCCACGCCCGCCCGGACCGCCGCCATGAGGATCCGGGTGGTGGCCAGGAACGGCAGGTAGCGATCGAGCTCCCGGGCGACGACCGCCGGGTAGGCACCGAATTCGGCGAGCACGGTCAGGAAGGTCTCCATCATGCCGTCGATGGCGAAGAAGGCGTCCGGCAGCGCGACCCGGCGCACCACCGAGCAGAAGACATCACCCTCGTTCCACTGCGCGCCCGCGAGTTCGGCGGCCATCGAGCCGTAACCGCGCAGCACGACCTGCAATCCGTTGACGCGCTCGCAGGAGCGGGTGTTCATCTTGTGTGGCATGGCCGAACTGCCGACCTGGCCGGGCTGGAAGCCCTCGGTGACCAGTTCGTGCCCGGCCATCAGGCGGATGGTGTGCGCAAAGGAGGACTGCCCCGCGCCCAGCTGCACCAGCGCGGAGAGCACATCGTGGTCGAGCGAGCGCGGATAGACCTGGCCGACGCTGGTCAGCACGGTGGCGAAACCGAGGTGCCGGGCGACCTGCTGTTCCAGCGCGGACAGCTTGCCCGCGTCACCGTCGAGCAGATCGAGCATGTCCTGGGCGGTACCCATCGGGCCCTTGATGCCGCGCAGCGGATAGCGGTCGATCAGCTCGCGCACCCGCGTCAGCGCGATCAGCACCTCGTCGGCGGCGGAGGCGAAACGCTTGCCGAGCGTGGTGGCCTGGGCGGCGACATTGTGCGAGCGGCCCGCCATCACCAGCGACTGGTATTCCGCGGCCCGCTCGGCCAGCCGCGCGGCGACCGCGACACCGTGCGCGTGCACGTGTTCCAGCGAGAGCCGGATCTGCAACTGCTCCACGTTCTCGGTGAGGTCGCGGCTGGTCATGCCCTTGTGCACGTGCTCGTGCCCGGCCAGCGCGTTGAACTCCTCGATCCGCGCCTTCACGTCGTGGCGGGTGACCCGCTCGCGTTCGGCGATCGAGGCCAGGTCGACCTGGTCGATGACCCGCTCGTAGTCCTCGACCACCCCGGCAGGCACGTCGATGCCGAGCTCGGACTGGGCCCGCAGCACCTCCAGCCACAGGCGGCGCTCGAGCACGATCTTGTTCTCGGGCGACCAGAGGTGCACGAGTTCCGGGCTGGCGTACCGGGTGGCAAGGACGTTCGGGACAAGACTCACGACTGCGCCTCGCTGGCGCTCGGCTCCGTCGTAAGCCTTGACGCTGTGTCTATGGTTCGTTCGCTGCGCTCACTCACGTCTTACGAGTCTAGTGCCCGGTACCTGTCCGCTTGCTGGGGCGTCGCGGGCGCGACGATATCGATGATCTCCAGCAGTGCGCCGCGCGCCATCCGCCGCGGTTCGGGGTCCAGTTCGGTGAGCGAGGCGACCACCGCGCCGTCGACCACCGCGACCAGCCGCCGGACCTGCTCGTGCCGGACCAGGCGGTCGGAGCGGCGCAGCACGTCGGCCAGCAGCTCGTCGAGCTGGACGCGCAGCCGCAGTTGCACCTCGCGTAGCTCCGGATGTCGGGCCGAGGCCACCGACCGCTCGTAGCGGGCGATGAGCTGGCCGAGCCGGTCCGGGGTCGCGTGCCGGCCGTCGTGGTTGCGTTGCCCGCCGGTCTCGAGCGCCTCGTCAGGACCTACGAGGAGGTCCAGCAGCAGATCCACCGTGGCCTCCGCGCCACGCCGCCGATGCGAGACCTCGGCGACCCGGCGGCGCATCACCTCCAGCTCCGCATTGCCGCTGAACTCGACCGCGCGCGCGATCAAGTCCTCCAGTGACTCGAAGTAGTAGGTGGTCGACGCCAGCGGCAGATCGGCGCGGGTGGCCACCGAGCGATGGCGCACCGCATCGAATCCGCCTTCGAGTAACAACTCGGCGGCGGCCGCTACCAAAGCCTGGCGACGCCGTTCGCCTTTGGGGGTCGTCGCGGTTATCACCGTGCCATCGTGCCAGTCGTCATCGGTTCACCCGTGCGAAATCGTCAGTAGGAATCCCAGCCATCGATGTTTTACCGTATACGACCGAGCCGGGTGGGCGTCTGGGCAAACTTGTTGCGCGCCACCGACGTTCAGCCGAGCAGGTAGGCCCGAAGGCGAAGTAGCGCCGTTTCGATATCCGCCGTCGCGCCCGCAAAAGAGAACCGGACGGTTCGGTGGCCATTGACGGTGTCGAAATCAATTCCGGGCGCTAATGCGACGCCGGTAGCTTCGAGCACTTCGGCGCACCATTTGCGGGAATCGTCGGTCAAATGACCAATATCGGCGTAGGCATAAAACGCACCGTCGGCGGGCGCGAGATCGGTGATCCCGAGCTCGGCCAACCCCGACAACAGCAGCGCACGATTGGTCGCGTAGCGCGAAACATGGCCGTCCAGTTCGGCTTTCGCCTCCGCGCCGAACGCGTGCAGCGCCGCGTACTGCGAGATGGCCGGCGGGCAGACGGTCATGTTCGAAGCCAGGCGTTGCAGCGCGGGCCGCAGATCGGCCGGGGCCAGCATCCAGCCCAGGCGCCAGCCCGTCATCGAGAAGTACTTCGAGACCGAGCCGATCACGACGGAATTCCTGGAAGTTTCCCAGGAACTCGAGCATCGCGCAGCGGTTCCGTGCGGGGTGGTGCTCGGGCGACGGGTGGGCGTCCCCTCGTCGCCGTAGGTGATCCCGTGGTAGATCTCGTCGGAGATCAGCAGCGTGCCGTGCTCGTCGCACCAGCGGGCGATGGCGGCCAGCTCGTCGGGCTCGATCATGGTGCCGGTCGGATTCGCCGGGCTCGCGATGATCAGGCCGCGCGGCGGCTCCGGCAGCGCCTCCAGCATGGCCACCGTCGGCTGGAACCGGGTGTCGGCGCGGCAATCCAGCTCGATCACCCGGCAGCCGAGCGCACTGAGGGTATTGCGGTAGGCCGGATAGCCCGGGCGGGCCACCACCACGGTGTCGCCCGCGTCGAACGCGGCCAGGAAGATCAGCGTGAACGCACCCGAGGAGCCGGTGGTCACCACCACGTCGTCGGCGTCCACCGGGTAGCCGTAGATCCGGCGGTGATGCTCGGCAATCGCCGCACGCAGCGGCAGAATGCCGAAAGTCTCGGTGTAGCCCAGTAATTCCGCGTCGATCGCCTGCTTGGTGGCGCGCAGCACCGGCGCCGGAGCCGGGGTCGACGGCTGCCCGGCGGCGAGAACGACGACGTCACCGTGGGTGCGTGCACGCTCGGCAGCGGCCTTCCAGACATCCATCACATAGAAGGTCGGAATGATCGAACGGCGCGATTCTCGGGACACCCGAGAGACCGTAATCGCTCCGGCCCCACGACACCACGGCTCCCCCGCGCAACCTTTGTCCCAGGCGCGACAACGGCTAGGGTCGGCCTAATGCTTGACAGCATCCACCCACCCCGGCGGCTTCGCCGCCTGCCATCCCCCGGGGCTCGCCGCACCGAGCTCGACAGGGTCGTGGGCGTGGGTGGCATCGGGGTCATCACGCCGGATTGGCGTACTCGGCCGACGAACCCGAGAACCAGACGCTGGCTACCACGAAGAAGACCACACCCGGACCTACGCAGCGTCTGGAACAGACATCGCGACCGCGACTACCGCGCACTGCTGTACAGACATCGGGTGAAGCTGGCCGTCTTCCTCGCAGTGGCCCTGTTCGCCTCGGCCGACTCCTCGTACGACCGGGGCGTCGGCGACCGCCCCCTCGGCCCGAACGAAGCGCAGCGCGTCGCCTTCGCACACGAACAGCTCGTCCAGGCCACCGTGCCCTCGGTGAAGCGCTACCTCACCGCCATCGCCAACGGCGAACGCCGCCGCGAACAGGCCGTCGTCGCGGCCGCCGCCCGCGCCACCCTCGAACGCGCCAAAGCCGAGGCGGCCGCGGCCGCCGCCGGTGAGTACCAGCCGTGGATGTCGGCCACCACCCCGCTCCCGCCCGGGTCCATCCGGCCCGGCATCGGCGGGCTGGTCCTGCCCACCATCGGCACCTTCACCTCCGGATTCGGTTCCCGCTGGGGCACTTTCCACAACGGCATCGATATCGCCGGGCCGATCGGCACCCCCATCTACGCCGTCGCCGACGGCACCGTCATCGACGCCGGACCCGCACAGGGATTCGGCCTGTGGGTGCGCATCCGCCACAACGACGGCACCATCACCGTCTACGGGCACATGTACGACTTCTTCGTCTCGGTCGGCGAGCGCGTCCCCGCCGGAATGCAGATCGCCCGCATGGGCAACCGCGGCGACTCCTCCGGCCCGCACCTGCATTTCGAGGTGATCGCGGGCGGCCAGCACATCGATCCGCGCGCCTGGCTCGCCGCACACGGACTCGGCTTCTGACCGCGCCGCGATCGACCTGCGGCGCGGTCGCTCTCAGTCCGCCTGCGATACGCGCGACGGCACCGCGATGCGGTCCTCCACGGCGGCCAGGCCGATATCGGTGCGGTAATGGCTGCCCGGCAGCTTGATTCCGCCGATCCGGGCGTAGGCGTTGGCGCGCGCCTCGGACAGATCCGCGCCCGCGCCCACCACATTGAGCACCCTGCCGCCCGCGGACACCAGCGCGCCGTCCTCGCGCAGCGCGGTCCCGGCGTGCATCACCGCGGTGCTGTCGTCACCGCCGTCCGCGCCGGTGATGACATCGCCGAGCCGCGGGCGGCCCGGGTAGTTCTCGGCGGCGATCACCACGGTGATCGCCGACCCGTCCCGCCAGCGCGGCGCCGCGACCTGATCCAGGGTGCCCGCGGCGGTGGCCGCGAGCAGTTCGCCCAGCGGGCTGTCCAGCAGCGCGAGCACGGCCTGCGTCTCCGGATCGCCGAAGCGGCAATTGAACTCGACGACCGCGGGACCGGACGAGCCGATCGCCAGACCGGCGTAGAGCAGACCCGAGAACGGGCAGCCGCGGCGCGCCATCTCGACGGCGACCGGCCGCACCACGTCCTCGACGATCGCGGTGAGCGTCTCGGCGGGCAGCCACGGCAGCGGCGTGTAGGCGCCCATGCCGCCGGTGTTCGGCCCGGTATCGCCGTCGCCGACCCGCTTGTGGTCCTGGGCGGGCAGCAGCGGAACCACCGTCTCCCCGTCCACGAGACAGAACAGCGAGACCTCGGGCCCGTCCAGGAACGATTCCAGCAGCACCGGATGCCCCTGCTCCAGCAGTTCCGCGCCGTGATCGCGCGCCGCCGACCGGTCGGCGGTCACCACCACGCCCTTGCCCGCGGCCAAGCCGTCGTCCTTGACCACCCAGGTGGGGCCGAAGCGGTCCAGCGCGGCGTCGAGTTCGGCCGGGTTGTCCACGATTTCGCTGTGCGCGGTGCGCACGCCCGCCGCCGCCATCACATCCTTGGCGAATGCCTTGGAGCCCTCGATCCGCGCGGCCGCGGCCGACGGGCCGAAACAGGCGATGCCCGCGGCCCGCACCGCGTCGGCGACGCCGAGTACCAGCGGCACCTCGGGACCGATCACGACCAGATCGGCTTCCAGCTCGGCGGCCAGCGCCGCCACCGCCTCGCCGGAGGACGGATCGACCGGATGGTTCTGCGCGTGCTGCGCGGTGCCGGGGTTGCCGGGCGCCGCGAACAGCGCGGTCACCGCCGGGTCCTTGCGCAGGGCCAGGACGAGGGCATGTTCACGGGCTCCGGAGCCGATCACGAGTACGCGCACGGCCAACAGCTTAAGTGGGCGTGACGGCGGCACGCCAAGAGGCATCCGGTCGCACTTCGTCGCGCCCGGATCCCGCTCGAGCGCTTCAGCCCGGGATGGCCACGGCCACCAATTCCGCGACGATCGCGGTCATCGACAGCGCGCCGGTGCCGAACGCGGCCGCGAGCGCGTACCCGATCAGGAGATCCTCGGTGCTCGGAATCGGCGGTTCGACGGTCTTGCCGAGCAGCTCGACGGTTTGCGGAACAGCCCAGAGCACGTCGACCGTGCCGTCCACCCTGGCTGTGAGATCGCAGAAGTGCTTTTCGATCTCATACGATTTCCCGTTGATGAACATGACGGTATCGATCGTCGAGGGCCGAAAGCTCAGATACCGATCATCGATCCGCACGACGATCCGGAACGTCCGCTTCAGCAAGCGCCCCATACCCGGTGAAACCTTGATTTCGCGGTCGTCGACGCGCGCCACGATGCGGTTCGTGTCCCGAGTGCCGAGCGGGACATTCTTCCGAGTCCTGGGGCCCACCCGTTCGATCGAAACGACCGTCGATTCACCGGATTCCAGCCGGGTCGTGATTCGGTCTTCTTTGCGATCGACAATGACATTTCCGAACAGCACGGTGTCCACCACCGACTGCCCTGGTTCGAAATCTGTCACTGCCGCCCCTCCGGAAACACCCGATCTCGTGACACCTGATCGGCTGCGGCCCAGCATATTACAGCGCACAGGGCGACCACGCCGGAGTGCGGCCGTCTCGCCGGGCGCTACGCTGCGGGCATGGCTTCTGTCTTCAGCGCGATCATCGAGGGCCGGCTTCCCGGCCGGTTCGTCTGGGCGGACGACGAATTCGTCGCCTTCCTGACCATCGCACCGGTCACCCAGGGGCACACCCTGATCGTCCCGCGCCGGGAAATCGACCAGTGGCAGGACGTCGACGGCGCGACCTTCGCCCGGCTCAACGCCCACGCCCAGACCATCGGCCAGGCTGTCCGCAAGGCGTTCGACGCGCCCCGGGCAGGCCTGCTCATCGCCGGATTGGAAGTGCCGCACCTGCACGTGCACGTCTTCCCGGCGTTCGAACTCGGCGATTTCAACATCTCCGGCGCCGACCCGAACCCCACCCCGGAATCCCTCGACGAGGCCCAGGCCAAAATCAAGCAGGCCCTCCGCGACCTGGGCCACGGCACCAACGTCCCGGACTGACCCGCAACACCGAGCCACGCCGCCAACCTCGAAACCGAGCCCACGCCCCGAGCCCACGCCGCCGACCTCCGGACCGAGCCCACGCCGGGGGTCCGGGGGCGAAGCCCTCCGGGTGGGGTTTGGGGGCTTCGCCCCCAAGAAAAATGCGAAGGCCGGCATCTGCGGATGCTCTTTATCCGCAGATGCCGGCCCGGACGGAGCCCCCTGTCAGGATTGAACTGACGACCTTCGCTTTACAAGAGCGGTGCTCTACCACTGAGCTAAGGAGGCGGGTGGCGGAAGACATCATAACTGGGCGCGCCGCCGACGCGACACCGAGTAACGGTGCCGTGCCCGGCGGCGGCCCAGTTCGCTGTCCCCGGCGCAGTATTCAGATACCGCGGGTCAGGACTTGGCGCCCTGACGGGCCGCATCATCGGCGGCCATGGCATCGCGCAGGCTCTTCGGACGCATATCCGTCCAGTTCTTCTCGACATACTCGACGCATGCGGACCGGCTGTCCTCGCCGAACACGACTCGCCAACCGGCCGGGACCTCGGCGAAAGCCGGCCACAGGGAATGCTGTTCCTCGTCGTTGACGAGAACGAAGAAGCGGCCGTCTTCGTCGTCGAAGGGGTTGGTGCTCAATTTCACCTCACTGGATACTGGCGCTGTGTACGGGATCTGCCCCGGGATCGAGTCCCTGAGCGTGTGTCGACACTAGCAAGGCCGACGTTACCTGTAGGGAGTTACCTCATGCCGCGAAGAAATCGAGCAGGATCTTGTTGACCGCCTCCGGCCGCTCCAGGTAGCCGAAGTGGCCCGCGTCGGGAATCTCCTGGTAGCGCGCGCCCGGGATGGCGGTCGCCACCTCACGCGACAGGTAGGGCGGGATCATCCGGTCATCGGCGAATCCGACCGACAGGCACGGCACCGTGATGGCGCGGTAGGCGGCGATCCGATCGAAGTCGTGGTCCATACGCCGCTGGGCGCGGATACCGGGCGTCACCGGGCCGCCGGTGAATTCGAACAGGTCCAGCCAGTCCCGGGCGGCGTTGGCGTCGGCCATGGTGGCGGGCGAGAGGTTCATGACCGCGGTGAGCGCGGCCTCGTATTTCGGGGGCAGTTTCGCGCCACCGGCGTCGAGTTCGTGTTCGCCGAGCGAGAGCGTCTTCTGGAACTGGTCCAGCCGCCCGTGCCCGGCCAGGAACACCGCCTTGCGGACCAGCTCGGGCCGGGCCAGCGCCAGCTCCTGGGCTACCCGCGCGCCCATCGAGGTGCCGACGACCAGGGCCGGGCCCCCGCCCAGCAGTTCGATCAGCGCCGCGGTGTCGGCGACCAGGTCCTCGATGGCGATACCGTCGGCGGATTCGAACGTGGGGGCGATGCCGCGATTGTCGAAGGTGCACACCCGGTAACCGGCGGCGACCAGCGCGGGCACCTGATGCAATTCCCAGACCCGGCCCGGGCTGCCGGTACCCATGATCATCACGACCAGCGGCTCGGCCCGGTCGCCCTTGACCTGGTAGTTGAGGGGAATTCCGTTTACCGTGGCCAGCGGCATGGTCGACCTTTCTATTGGTTGATGCTCGCCCCCACGGTATAGGGAGCCATGCTCGGACACCGAGGGCATATACCATTGACTATTCGCACGTACGAGCGTAATGAGCCGGGAGGAAATGAGATGGCCGCGAAGGGTAGCGCGAACGACATCGCGGACGACGACCTGGAACCACTCGCCGATGAAACCGCACGTCAGGCCCAGCGCGTAGTCGCCGCCTACGCCGAGGACGCGGACGAGTGCCGGATGCTGCTGTCGATGCTGGGTATCGGCCCGAGCAGCAACGGGTAACACCCCGCCGCCGATCGACGACAACGGCGCCGTCGACTCTTCCACCCTGCGATCCCCGACCGGGACACCGCGACGCGCGAAGGATGCGTGAATGGACCAGATGACCGACCAGCCGTCCCCAGAATCCGAGTCCACCCCGGCCGCATCCGATTCCGGCCTCTTACCGGAAGCCGGCTCCGGCTTCGTCGTCGTCGCCAACCGGCTGCCGGTCGACCTGGAACGACTACCCGACGGCAGTACGCGCTGGAAGCGCAGCCCGGGTGGCCTGGTCACCGCGCTGGAGCCCGTGCTGCGGATGAACAAGGGGGCCTGGGTCGGCTGGGCGGGCGTCCCCGACGTGGATATCGACCCGATCAACGAGGACGGCCTGGAGCTGCATCCGGTGCCGCTGAGCTCGCGCGAGGTCGCCGACTACTACGAGGGTTTCTCCAACGGCACCCTGTGGCCGCTCTATCACGATGTGATCGTGCGGCCGATCTACGATCGCACCTGGTGGGCCGCCTACGTCGATGTGAACCGGCGCTTCGCCGAGGCGGCGGCGAAGGTGGCCGCCGAGGGCGCCACGGTCTGGGTGCAGGACTACCAGTTGCAGCTGGTGCCGAAGATGCTGCGGATGCTGCGGCCCGATCTGACCATCGGCTTCTTCCTGCACATTCCCTTCCCGCCGGTCGAGCTGTTCATGCAGATGCCGTGGCGGACCGAGATCATCGAGGGCCTGCTCGGCGCGGACCTGATCGGGTTCCATCTGCCCGGCGGCGCACAGAACTTCCTGTACCTGGCGCGGCGGCTGGCGGGTCAGCCCACCTCGCGCGGCAATGTCGGTGTGCGGTCCAAGCTGGGTGTGGTGCAGGTCGGGTTCCGCACGGTACGGGTGGGCGCGTTCCCGATCTCGATCTCCTCGGCCGAACTGGACGAGCTGTCCCGGCGCAAATCGGTGCGGGATCGGGCCGCGCGCATCCGCGCGGAACTGGGCAATCCCAAACACATCCTGCTCGGCGTGGACCGGCTCGACTACACCAAGGGCATCGACATCCGGCTCAACGCGCTGGAGGAACTGCTGGTCGAAGGCCGGATCGACAAGTCCGAGACGGTCATGGTGCAGCTGGCCACCCCCAGCCGCGAGCGGGTCGAGTCCTACATTCAGATGCGCGGCGACATCGAACGCCAAGTGGGCCGGATCAACGGCGAATTCGCCGAGGTCGGGCATCCGGTCGTGCACTATCTGCACCGGCCGATCGCCCGCGAGGAACTGATCGCGTTCTTCGTGGCCGCCGATGTCATGCTGGTGACGCCGCTGCGCGACGGGATGAACCTGGTCGCCAAGGAGTACGTGGCCTGTCACAGCGGCCTCAACGGCGCCCTGGTGCTGAGCGAATTCACCGGCGCCGCAGCCGAATTGCGCCAGTCCTACCTGTGCAACCCGCACGACCTGGACAGCGTGAAGGATGCCATCGTCGCGGCCCTCTCCGATGAACGCGACACCAAGCGCCGCCGCATGCGCTCGCTGCGGCGGCAGGTGCTGGCCCACGATGTGGATCGCTGGGCGCGATCGTTCCTGGAGGCGCTGGCCCAGGATCAGGTGGCGGGCAGCGCGCTGCTCACCGATGACGATGTCTACCCCGAGGAGCGCACCCCGCGCCGGTAACGCGTTCACAGCAACCTCCCAGGCGGGGTCCAGCGACTTCGCAGTGCGGTGGCGCAGGATGGACGATGTGACTGATTCCGCGGGAGCCGCCCCGGAGGCGCGGGTGCTGGTCGTCGACGACGAGCCGATGATCGTCGAGCTGCTCGCCGTGAGCCTGCGCTACCAGGGCTTCGAGGTGGCGACGGCGGCCGACGGCGCCCAGGCCCTGGATCGGGCCCGAGGCTTCCGGCCGGACGCGCTGATCGTCGATGTGATGATGCCCGGCATCGACGGCTTCGGCCTGCTGCCCCGGCTGCGCGCCGACGGCATCGACGCGCCCGTGCTGTTCCTGACCGCGCGCGACGAGGTGCAGGACAAGGTGGCGGGCCTGACCCTGGGCGCCGACGACTACATCACCAAACCGTTCAGCCTGGAGGAGGTGGTGGCCCGGCTGCGGGTGGTGCTGCGCCGGGCCGGGCACGGCGCACCGGAGCCGGTGAACTCCCGAATCCGCTTCGAGGACATCGAATTGGACGACGACACGCACGAGGTGTGGAAGGCGGGTGCGCCGATTGCCCTGTCCCCCACCGAATTCACGCTGCTGCGCTATTTCATGGTCAACGCGGGCACCGTGCTGAGCAAGCCGCGCATCCTGGATCACGTGTGGCGCTACGACTTCGGCGGTGAGGTCGGGGTGGTGGAGACCTATGTGTCGTATCTGCGGAAGAAGATCGATACCGGTGAGCAGCGGTTGATCCACACCCTGCGCGGTGTGGGATACGTGATGCGGACGCCGCGCTGATGCCCGCCGAACCGGACGCCGCGCGTAAACCCAAGGGACGCAGGGTGGTTCGGCCGCAACCCGGCCGGGCCGGCCGGGCCCGGGCCTGGCTCGGCGACCGGCTCGGCGCGATCCCGCTGCGGGTCACGCTGGTGCTGGCTCTGGTGGCGTTGGCCGCGCTGGGCCTGCTCGCCTCCGGGATGGCCGTCACCTCGGCGTTCGAGCAGTCGCTGCTCAACCAGACCGATCAGCAGCTGCGCGAGGCGGGCATGTCCCGGATGATCGCGCGCCCGGCGCTGCCCCTGCCCAGCGCACCCGATCAGCGTGTGCCGCCCAGCCCCTTCTACATCGTCACCGAGAACCCCAGCGACACCGCGCCGCTGGTGCTGCCGCCCTTCGATGTCAAGGCCCGGCCGGACCTGACCCAGATCCACAGCGGCCGCGCCGAGACCATCGGGTCGCTCGACGATTCACCGGTGCGGTGGCGGGCCCTGACCCTGCGCAAGGGCGAGACGACCACGATCGTCGCCCTGCCGCTCACCCAGAACAACGACACCGTGCAGCGGCTGGTCCGGTTGCAGTTGCTGATCGGCGCGGCCGTGCTCGCGGTGCTGGCGGTGCTGGCCTACTTCGTCATCCAGCGCAGCCTGCGCCCGCTGGGCCGGGTGGAGAACATCGCCGCCGCCATCGCCCGCGGCGACCTGTTCCGCCGGGTCCCGGTGCGCGGCACCAACACCGAGGTCGATCGGCTCTCCCAATCCCTGAACGGGATGCTCACGCAGATCCAGTCCGCGTTCGCCGCCACCGAGGCCTCCGAGGCCGCGGCCCGCGAATCCGAGGCCACCATGCGCCGTTTCGTCGCCGACGCCAGCCACGAACTTCGCACACCGCTGACCACCATCCGGGGGTTCGCGGAACTGTACAAACAAACGGGGATGACAGGAAACCCGTCCGACGACCCGGCCCGCTTCATGGACCGGATCGAGCACGAGGCGCAGCGCATGGGCCTGCTCGTGGAGGACCTGCTGATGCTGGCCCGGCTCGACGCGCAACGCCCACTCGAGCTCGGCCCCGTCGACCTGCTCACCCTGGCCAGCGACGCCGTGCACAATGCCCGGGCCCGCGCCGCCGCCGCCGAGACCCCGGACCGGCGCATCGAACTCGAAATAGCTTCGGGCGAGGGCACACTGGAGATCACCGGCGACGAGATGCGGTTGCGTCAGGTACTGGCCAATCTGGTCGACAACGCCCTGAAGCACACTCCGGCGGACGCGTCGGTCACCGTCGGCCTGACACCCGAATCCGACGAGGTGGTGCTCCGCGTCACCGATACCGGGCCCGGCCTGCCGCCGGCGGCGGCCGCCCGCGTCTTCGAACGCTTCTACCGCACCGACAGCTCACGCACCCGGGCCAGCGGCGGCACCGGCCTCGGCCTGTCCATCGTGCAGGCGCTGGTCACCGCGCACGGCGGTCGGGTGACGGTGCACAGCATCGAAGGGGAAGGGACCACCTTCACCGTCCGGCTGCCCCGGGAACCGGATTAGACCGGCGTCACCGCGTCGACCAGCCAGCGGTCCTCGCTCTTGTCCAGGGCGACCCGCACCCGGCTGCCGGTGGTGGTGCCCTGCGGGGAATCCTTGCTGGTGGTCACCTGATTGAGGAACAGCAGCACCACGGCGTGCTCGGTCTCGGCCGAGACGATGCCGCCCGCCTGCGTGGTGGCGCGGACGGTGAGCTGCTTCTCCTTCGCCCCGGGCGCGATGGCCTGATTGATCAGCTTCAGGTAGTCCGCGCGGAATTTCGGCGAGAGCGCCTCGGCGGCCTTGGGCAGTTCCTTGTCGACGGTGGCGAAATCGTAGGTGAACATGGCGGCGACCGAGCGACCGGCCACATCGACGATCTCGGTGCGCACCTGCTCGGCCTTGCGGTCCTCCCAGTAGCGGTAGCCGTTGAAGCCGATGACGACCAGCGAGGCGGCCACCAGCACCCCGGCGACGACGGCGGCGATCAGGCCGCGGGTTCCCAGTTTCGCGCTCATGCCACGAACTCCACATTCGACGCGGACATTCCCGAATCCGTGCGGTCCACGGTGATCCGGAACCGGTAGAAACGGGTCTGCGGCTCGTTGGAGCCGGCGTTGGTCAGGGTCTGCTTGGCGGCCACCAGCACGATGGCCGAGTCCGCGTCGTCGCTGACCAGTGCGGCCTCGACGATCTCGCCGGTGGAGGCGACCTTGGCCTGCTGCACGATCTCGAGGAACGGGTCGACGCGGCCGTCGAATTCGGTCTTGAACTTGCCCGAGGCGGTGGACAGGATACGGTCCACGTCCTCCTTGGCCGAGTCCGCGCGGATGGTGGTCAGATTCAGCACGGCCTGCCGGGCGGCCTGCACGTATTCGGTGCGGCGGTCCTCCCGGACGCTGTTGCCGTGCACGAGGTAGAACGAGAATCCGGCGGCCGCGACCAGGGCGAGCACCAGTACCGCGCTCGCGGCCAGCGCCACGATCCGGCCGGTGCTCAGGGGGCCGGGGTCCGTGCGGCGGGTGACGAAGTCCGCGGCCGCCGGGATCACCGCGGCTTTCGCGGTCGGCTGCTCGGCCGCGGACGTCTTGCTCAGCGCCACCTCGACGGTGTCCGCCTCGGCTGCGGTTTCCGCTTTCACGGTGTCAACCGCCGCCACGGTGTCCGCCTTGACGGTGTCCGCTTCGGCCGAGGTCTCGGCTTGCACGGTGTCGGCGGATGCCGTCTCGGCGTCTACGGTCTTCGCGGCGGGCTTCTCGGTCGACACCCGCACGGTGTCGGCGGACGGGGCGGTGTCCGCAACCGCGTCCACCGGCTCCGCGCCGCCCTCGACAACGGCGGCACTGGGCACCGTGACCTCGCCGGCCCCGGTCTTCTCGACCGGTGGCCCCGCTGGACGGCCCGCACGCCTGCGCGTGCGGCGGGTGTCGCCGCTGTCCTGGTTCATCGTTGTTGCTCCTCGAACATTGCCTGCCAGCTGGCCGGTACCGCGCCCGATCCGCCGGGCCCGACATCGCCCTGCCGATAGGTTCTACCGTCGGTTCCGATGTACACCCCGGTGTCCGGGTCGTAGGTCCGAGCCGCCGCGGGTGTCTGGCCACCATAGGACGCCGGTGCGACCTGAGTCACGTCCGGGGTTTGCGGATCGGTTGCGGGCTGGGGTGCGGCGTCGTCGCCGAAGGCCGGATTGGTGCCCTCGGGAACGAATCCGGTCCGGCACAGTTCGGGGGTCGGCGCCCGCCGCCCGGGGAACTCCGCGCACGGCGTGTTGCGGATGCCGCGCACACTGATCGGCGAGTCCTGCGGCACCTTGCAGTACAGCCCGGAGGGGCTGTCGATGAACGACAGGTCCGCGGGCGAACGGCGTTGATCGGGCGGCAGGAAGCCGGTGGTGCAGGCGGGCGGATCATTCACCACCGCTTGGAAATCCACCATCGCGCCGTATTTGGCCGGGCCTCGGATAATCGTCTTGAAGGCCGCGATCAGCGGCGGGAAGACGACCAGGATCTGTTCCAGCCCAGCGTGATACGTGACGCCGACCTGGCCCAGGCCGACCAGATTGTTCAGCAGCAGCGGCAGCGTCGGCCGCAGTGATTCGAACTGCGCGCTGACGGTCTGCATGGCCGAGGGCCCATTGCGCAGCAGACCGCGCAGCGCCGGATCATGTTCGCGCAGTTGATCGGTCACCGCCGCGAGATTCTGGGTCCAGGACCGGATCGCGGCATCGGATTCGATCTGGGTATCCAGCAGCGGGCCGATCTGATCGAGCAGTTTCTTGGTCGGCTCGGCGCTGTTGTTCGCCTCCTGGATCAGCAGCGAGGCCGAGTCGATGAAACGTTGCAGATCCGGGCCCGCGCCGTTGAATGCCTGGAAGGCCTCGTCGATGACCTGGCGCAGCCGGGTGTCGGCGACGGTGGACAGCAGCCGGTCGGTCTGGTCGAGCAGACTGCCGACATCCTGGGGCAGCCGGGTGCGATCCTGGTCGATCACCGCGCCGTCGGACAGGTTGCCGCCCTGCGGATTCTGGTTCGGCACCAGATCGACGTACTGCTCACCGATCGCGGACACGCTGCGCACCCATGCCACCACATCGACCGGAACCTTCTGGTCGCTGTCGATGGACAGTTTCGCCTCCACCCCGTCCGTGGTGAGCAGGACCGCCTCGACCTTGCCGATATTGGTCCCGCGGTAGGCGACATTGGCGGTCTCGTAGAGCCCGCCGGTGGCGGCCAAGCGCACCGTGACGTCGTAGCGGCCGATGCCGAGCATGGCCGGCACCCGCACGTACATACCGCCCATGACCACCAGGCCGATCACCGTCAGGATGGCGAAGATGATCAGCTGGGTCCGGACGAAACGCGTCAGCGTCATCGCGGTGCTCCTTCCGGTGCGGGATTCTCCAACGGCACCGTCAGCCCCGGAATCGCGGGCAGACCCGGGATCGCGGGCAGACCGGGAATGGACGGGGTCGGCGACAGCGGCGCGGTGGCCGGATTGCCCCCGTCGGCGGCCGTGGTCGGTGCGAAGCTGCCGACCACGCCTTCGACGCCGCCGAAGCGCCCGCCCAGCGGCGTGCCGGAGAGCCAGTTGCTGTCCAGGCGTTTACCGGTCAGATCCACGGTGATCCACAGGTTCAGATAGTCGCCCTTGATCGCCTTGGTGATGTTCTTCATCGGGAACGGGAAGGTTGGCAGGATCTTCAGCGACTCGATGAGGTTGTTGCCGGTGTCGGCCAGCGTGTTCAGGATGGGTTCCAGATTGGCCAGGTTGGTCTTGAGGTCCTCGCCGCTGACCTGCACGATGCGGTCGGTGACATCGCTGAGTTCGCCGAGCGTGTTGACCGCGTCGGTGATGGTGCGAGTGCGATCGGCCAGCACGGTGAGCGCCGGATGGATCTGGTCGATCGCCTTGCCGATCACGTCGCGCTGGGTGGCCAGCTGCCCGCCCAGATAGTCCAGGCCCTCCATGGCCCGGATGATGTCCGAGGTCTGCTGCTGTAGGCCGGTGGTCAGCGTGTTCAGCTGCGGCAGCAGGTCACGGATGTCGTTCTCGCGGCCGTGCAACGCCGTGTTCAGTTCGCGGGTAATGGTTTCCAGCTGCGAGATGCCGCCGCCGTTGAGCACCACCGACAGCGAGGACAGCACCTGCTCGGTGGTCGGGTAGGCCCCGGCCCGCTCCAGCGGGATGACATCGCCCGCTTTGAGCTGCCCCTGCGGCGCGACCTCGGTCGGCTCGGCCAGCTCGAGATGGTTGCTGCCCAGCAGACTGGTCTGGCCGATCTTGGCGACCGCGTTCGCGGGCAGTCGCACGTCCGGCGCGAGGGCGACGGTGACCAGCGCGTGCCAGCCCTCCACCTCGATCCCGGTGACCGTACCGACCGCCACATCGGCCACCCGAACCGGCGAATTCCGGGTCAGAGTGGTGACATTCGGCATCTGGATGCGCACTTCGTACGCGCCGTCGGCGATATCGGTGCCGGGCAGCGGCACGGAGTTCAGGCCGTCCCATTCGCAACCCGATATCGACAGCGCGATCGCGGCGCCGAGTGCGACCGCCACCAGCCGCCTGCGCGATTTGCCGATCATCGCGTTCCTCCTGGAATGGCAAGTCCGGCAATGTCATCGGGCACCCCGACCTCGGGCGTGGCCGATCCGGCCAGGCTTGGCGGGCTGTACTGGATCTGGTTCGGGAAGGCGTGCACGCCGGTCGCCGGGTTGGTCATGATCGGCGCGTAGTTCATCGCGACCGAACTGATCACCGGCGCGATCATTTCCGCGCACAGCTGCGCCGAACGATCGGAGTCGTTGCTCTCGATGGCGGCGATGGAACCACACAGGAAGCTGAGCGGATCGCGGGGATTGTTCAGCGCGACAGCGCCGCCGAGGGTGCCCTGCGCGGGGCTGTAGATCTGATAGAAGTTCACCAGCGCAGTCGGCCCGGAGTGCAGCACACGCTCGATCTCGGGCCGCTTGTCGATCAGGATCTGGGTGACATTGGCCAGCTTGGACACGCCCTCGGTGAGTTCGGTGCCGCTGCCCTCGATGAACCGCTTCAGATCGGCCAGCGCGACATCCAGATTGTCCAGTCCCGCACCCAGATCGGCGGAGGTGTCGGCGAGCACGTCGGTGACCGAGGCCAGCCGCCCGCCGAACTGCACGATCTGCTCGTTGCTGGCCGAGAGCACCTCGACGAATTTCTGCAGGTTGCGAATGGTGCCGAAGAGGTCGGTGCGGCCGTCCGAGAGCGTGGTCAGGGTCGCGGAGAGTTCGCGCAGGGTGTCGCGGAACTTCTGGCCGTTGCCGTCGAGGTTCTCGGCCGCGGTGTTGAGGAAGCGCCCGAACGAACCCTGCTCGTCGTCGCCGACCGGGCCCAGAGTGGTTGCCAGTTTGGACAATTCGGCCTTGATGTCATCCCATTCGACCGGCACGGCGGTGCGCTGGAGCGGGATCTCGGCGTCGTCGGCCATTTTCGCGCCGCCGGTGTAGGCGGGCGCCAGCTGGATGAAGCGCGCCGACACCAACGACGGGGAGATGATCACCGCTTTGGCCTCGGCCGGTATGTCGATGCCACGGTTCACCGTGATCCGCACCTTCACCTGATCGCGGCCCGGTTCGATGGAGTCGATCTGCCCGACGTTCACCCCGAGGATGCGGACGTCGTCGCCCTCGTAGAGCCCGTTGGTGGACGGGAAGTACGCGGTGATGCTGGTCGTGCCGATCCGGGTGACGCCGGTGTAGACACCGACCGCGACCAGCGCCGCCGCCACAACTCCTGATACCACGAGCACCCAGCGCGGTAATTTCGCGACCTTGTTCTTCAACATCATCGCGGCGGATCCTCTTCTGACGGTTTGATGGTGGTGAAGGGGTTCGGTTCCAGGAACATCTTGCGCAGGTCCTCGGGCAGATGCTGCGGCCAGACCATGGCGTCGGCCAGGACCTGCAACGCCGGTGAGGTGGCGTTGACGACGTAGGCGTTGAACCACGGCCCGCTGCCGACCTGCTCGCCGAGCGCGGCGGCATAGGGCCCGAGATTATCGAGCGCGTCGTTGATGTTCTGCCGGTTGCTCTCGAGCACCGTCAGCACCGAGTTGAGGCGGTCCAGGGTGTTCTTCAGCTGCGGTTCGTTGTCGTTGACCAAGCCGGTCAGCTGCTGGGCGATCCCGTTCACGTTCACGATCAGCTGGCCGATCGCGGATCGTCGGCGATCCAGTTCACCGAGCAGGCTGTTGCCGTCGAGCAGTAGCGCGTTGATCTGGTTGGCACGGTCGGCCAGGATCTTGGTGACGTTCTGCGCCCGGGCCAGCAGCTGGGTGAGTGCTTCGTCGCGGGCGTTGATACTGCGCGACAGTGCCGTCACCCCGTCCAGTGCCGAACGCAGCGGCGCCGGTGTGTCGGCGAAGGTCTCCGACAGCGCGTTCAGGGTCTTGTCGACCTGGGCCATATCCAGGCCCTGCACCGTCGCACCCAATTCGCTGAGCGCGTCGTTCAGCGAATACGGCGAGGTGGTGCGCTCCAGCGGAATCGTGTCCGCGGCCCGCAGCGCGCCGTGCCCGGCGGGCGTCACCTCGAGCGATTTGCGGCCGAGCACCGTGTTCGTCTTGATCGCGGCGGCGGACTTGTCGCCCAGCACGATCGACTCGTCCAGGCTGAATCGGACCAGCACCTTCGCGCCGTCCAGCTCGACCTTGTCGACCTCGCCCGAGCGCACGCCCGCGACCTGTACCTGATCACCCGGCACCAGGCCGCCCGCGTCGGCGAAGTAGGCGGTGAAGGTGGCGCCGCCGCGAATGAACGGCAGCTTGGTGAACTGCAGCGCGCTCAGCGAAACACAGACCGCCACCACGATGCCGACGACGCCGATGGTGATGACCGGAGACTTCTTGCTGTCAGCCATTGCTCGCGCACCTCCCGGTCGTCTGCCCGCCCGGCAGGGTCATTTCGATCGGCTTGCCGTCCGGGCCGTCCACCAGCAGCCAGGTGCCGCAGATGTAGAGCTGGAGGAACGAGCCGTACGCGCCGATCCGGATCAGCTTCTTGTAGGTCTCGGGCAGCTCGCCCAGTACCCACTCCAGGGTGTCGCTGCCGTTGTCGAGGTTGGTGGACAGCCGGCCGAGCCCGCCGATGGTGCCGGCCAGATCCGGTCGCGCCTGGGCGAGCAGATCGGTCAGGTCGCCGGTGGCGCCCGCGATGCGCGGAATCGCATCGCCGATCGGATCCTTGTTCTCGGCCAATCCCGTGATCAGGCGCTGCAATTCGTCCAGCGTGGTGGCGAACTGGTCGCCGCGTTCGTCGATGGTGGCCAGCACCGTGTTGAGGTTGTTGATCACGGTGCCGATCAGTTCGTCGCGCTCGGACAGCGTCTTGGCGAAGGAGCCGCCGCTGTTGAGCAGCGACACCAGCGTGCCGCCCTGTCCCTGGAAGATCTGGAGCAGCGCGTTGGTCAGATCGTTGACCTGCCCCGGATCCAGTCCGCGCAGCAGCGGTTTGAACCCGCCGAGCAGCATGTCCAGATCCAGCGCGGGCGCGGTCTTGTCCGTGCCGATGGTGCCGCCCTCGCGCAGTGCGTCGGTGTCGCCGGGCCCCTCGAGCAATTCCATGTAGCGGTCGCCGACCAGGTTCTCGTACTTGATCGTCGCGCGGGTGCTGCTGAGCAGCCGGTAGCGACGGTCCACGTCGAATTCGACGTGCGCGAGATTGTCCTTACCGACCTTCACCGAGGTGATCGAGCCGACCGGGACACCGGCGATCCGCACCTTCGAACCGGGCAGCATGCCCGAGGAACTGGTGAAGACCGCCTTGTAGCCGTACTCCCGGGAGAACCGCATCTGGCTGAACACGACCACCAGCCCGGCGAAGATCAGCGTCATCACCAGCGTGAAGATCGTCAGTTTGACCGTCGTCGCGGTGTTTCTCACTTCGGCACCCCCGGCAGACCGGAAAACAGGATTTGGAAGACCTTGGGCGGGTTGTCGTGCAGGCGCATCGGTGTCGCGTTCGGCACGTGCGGCGCCCCCTCACTGGTATCGGTGACGATGTAGGGCGCGTGGCTCTCCGGCACCCGGTTGTTCACGCCTTCGCAGTGCGGTCCGCCGGTGGCGTTCACCTTGGGCAGGTCATCCGGATAGGTGTACGGCTTGGAACCCATCTGGAAGTTGGTGTTCATACCGACGCCGTCGTACATACCGCCGAAGATCTGGTCCGCCAGCGGCATCATCTCGCCGATCGCGTTGATCAGGCATTCGGTGCCCTCGTTGTAGTCGTAGAGCAACTGCACCGTCGGCGTCATCAGATCCAGCGCGGTGATCAGGCGGGACTCGTTGTCCCGCAACAGCGAACCGGTGGTGTCGGCCAGGCCGATCACATTGGTCAGCACCTCGTCGACGTTGCCCGCCTCCTCGGCGAAGGTTCGGCTGGTCGTGGTGGCGTTGTCCAGCGTGCGGAGCAGATCCCCCGCGGTGTCGCCGTAGATGCCGGTGACGGTGGCGGTCTTGTCGAGATCCGTTTGCAGCGTGGGCAGATACGGATTCAGGTCCTTCAGATAGGTATTGCTGGTCGTGAGCAGTTCACCCAGCTTCTCGCCCCGGCCCCCCAGCGCGGTGCCGAGCGCGGCCATGGTCGCGTTGAGCTTGTCCGGCTCCACCTTGGCCAGCAGGTCGGACAGGTGCTGGAACAGGGTATTGAATTCGACCGTCACCTTGGAGCCTGCGATCACCGCACCCGGCTTCAGGGCGGTCTTCGACGGCTGATCCGGCAGGACGAAGTTCACGTACTTGGCGCCGAAGACGGTGGTGGAACGAATGTCCACGCCCACGTTCTCGGGCACCAGCTTCAGCTTGTCGGGGTCGATCTCGAGCCGCAGCCGCGAGGCGTCGTCGGCGTGATCGACCGAGGCGACCCGGCCGATCTCGACGCCGCGCACCTTCACCTTCGCATCGATGTCGAGCACCAGGCCGCTGCGCGGCGCGGTCACGGTGACGGTCTCGGTGGTGGTGAATCCACCGACGAACATGACCATCGCCACCGCGACCAGGGCGGCCAGCGTGAGCACCATTGCGGCGCCAGCCAATTTCAGCTTCATTGTTCCCATACCGCTATCCGGAGAGATGGAAGTTGCCGGAGGTGCCGTAGATGGCAAGCGACACCAGCAGCGTCACCGTGACCACCGCGACCAGCGAGGCGCGCACCGCGTTGCCGACCGCGATGCCGACGCCCACCGGGCCGCCCGCGGCCGTATAGCCGTAGTAGGTGTGAATCATCATGACCGCCAAGGCCATCAGGATCGCCTGCGCGAACGACCAGAGGATGTCGCTGGGGATAAGAAAGGTGGAGAAGTAGTGGTCGTAGACGCCCGCCGACTGCCCGTAGATGACCACGGTGGCGAAGCGCGCGGCCATGAACGAGGCGATCACCGCGAGCGCGTAGAGCGGGATGATCGCGATCATCCCGGCCAGCACCCGGGTGGCGACCAGGTACGGCACCGGCCGGATGGCCATGGTCTCGAGTGCGTCGATCTCCTCGGAGACCCGCATGGCGCCCAGTTGCGCGGTGGACCCGGCGCCGATGGTGGCGGCCAGGCCGACGCCCGAGATCACCGGCGCCGCGATCCGCACGTTGATGAATGCCGAGAAGAAGCCGGTCAGGGCCTCGACGCCGATATTGCCGAGCGAGCTGTAGCCCTGCACCGCGATGGTGCCGCCGGCGAACAGCGTCAGGAAGCCGACGATCACGACGGTGCCGCCGATCACGGCGAGGGCGCCGGTGCCCATGCTGATCTCGGCGATCAAGCGGATGGTTTCGGTGCGGTAGTGCACCAGCGCCCGTGGCAGCGCCGCCACGGTCTCGCCGTAGAACATCGCCTGTTTGCCGACCGAGTCCAGCGAGTCGGAGAAGCGCTTGGCGCGGCGCACGGTCTTGGGGAACCGGGAGCTGATCACGAAGGCCATCGGATCACCGCGCCCCGAGCTTGACGCTGACCGCGGTCGCGACCACGTTCACCACGAACAGCGCCATGAACGCGAAGACAACGGTCTGGTTCACCGCATCACCGACACTCTTGGGTCCGCCTTTGACGTTCAGGCCGAGGTAGCAGGCCACCAGCCCGGCGATCAGCCCGAACAGCCCGGCCTTCACCTCGGAGATGATCAGCTCGGGCAGGTTGGTCAACAGCGTGATGCCGTTGACGAAGGAACCGGGGTTGACGTCCTGGAGGTAGACCGAGAACAGGAAGCCGCCGACGATGCCGATGGTGCAGACCAGGCTGTTCAGCATCAGGGCGACGAACAGCGAGGCCAGGATCCGGGGTACGACCAGACGGTGGATCGGGTCGATGCCGAGCACCCGCATGGCGTCGATTTCCTCGCGGATGGTGCGAGCGCCGAGGTCCGCGCAGATCGCGGTGGCGCCGGCGCCGGCCACGACCAGCACGGTGACGATCGGGCCGACCTGTGTGACGGCACCGAATGCCGCGCCCGCTCCGCTGAGATCGGCGGCGCCGATCTCGCGGAGCAGGATGTTCAGCGTGAAGCTCACCAGAACGGTGAACGGAATCGCGACCAGCAGGGTCGGCACGATCGAGACGCGCGCGATGAACCAGGACTGATCGATGAACTCACGCGCTTGAAAGGGCCTGCGAATGCTCGCCCGGGCTACATCGGCGACAAGTTCGAAGAACCCCCCGACGGCCCGCAACGGCACGGCAAGGACCTCGTTCATTCGCGATCCTCCTTGCTCAACGTGCTCGTATTGCTGACGGCACGGCCCCACCCAGGAGGCCGCATCGCCGGATTGATTAGAACATGTTCACTTACAGGCCGTGAGGTTTTGGTCACTTTCCAGCTGCACTTTTCCCCAAACCCTGCCTCTGCACTTGCAACGTGTGTCAGTTCTGTCCGCTTCGACCGTTGTGAGCCGTCACACACGTTGACTCACATGTCTAACAAAGTCGATCGCCGTGATCAACAATTGGACAGATGATCAGGTCGGGATGGCCGCTCCTGCCAACCATCGGCAACCCACACCGGGCCGCCCGGCGGGTGCGCATCGGCACTCCGCCCAGCCCTTTTGTGCTTTATCCCAACTCGCGCAGCGCGGGACCCGCCGAGAAGGTGCGGTCCGCCGGACGGTCGGCGAAGTAGCCGCCGAGCGCGGCCGCGAGCCCCTCCGGGCTCCACTCGGCGCCCTCGGCGTCGAACCGCTGCTCCACCACCGGGGCCGCCATCAGCGCGACCATCGGCCCGTAGACGACGAAGAGCTGACCATTGACCGACTCGGCCGCCGGTGCGGCCAGATAGGCCACCAGCCGCGCGACATGCTCCGGGGACAGCGGATCCACATCGCCCTCCGGCGCCGCCGCGAACACGGCCTCGGTCATCTTGGTGCGGGCCCGCGGCGCGATCGCGTTGGCGCGAACGCCGTATCGGGACAGGCCGCGCGCGGCCGAGAGCGTCAGCGCGGTGATGCCCGCCTTGGCGGCGCCGTAGTTGGCCTGCCCCTCCGGGCCGAGCAGACCCGCCTCGGACGAGGTGTTGATCAGGCGGCCGTAAACCGGCGCGCCGGCGGCCTTGGACTTGGCCCGCCAGTACGCGGCGGCATTGCGCGACAGCAGGAAGTGGCCGCGCAGATGCACGGCGAGCACCGCGTCGAAGTCCTCGTCGGACATGTTGAACAGCATCCGGTCGCGGGTGATACCCGCGTTGTTGACCACGATGTCGACACTGCCGAACGATTCCTGCGCGGTGCGCAGCAGCGCGTCGGCGGTCTCGCGTTCGGCGATGCTGCCCGCGACGAACTCCGCCTTCGCGCCCAGCGCCCGGATCTCGGCGAGGGTCTCGGCGACGACATCGGTCTCGGCCAGATCATTGACCACGACGGACGCGCCCGCGGCGGCCAAGGCGAGCGCCTCGGCCTTACCCAGCCCGGCACCGGACCCGGTGACGATCGCGACTTTTCCGGCCAAGTTAAGTTCGTTGCTCACCGGGCCGACTTTAGAACGTGTTCCAGCTAACTGGCAAGCATCGATCAGAGGAGTTTCAGCGCGGCCTTCGGGCACTGCGCGACGGCATCCCTGACCACCTCGAGCTGGTCGGCGGGTACGTCGTCGACGAGCACGTGCAGCTGGTCCTCGTCATCGAGTTCGAACACGTCGGGGGCGAATCCGACACAGATTCCGTTCGCTTCACACTGGTCGAAATCGACTGCGACCTTCATGATTACTCCTTCGCTCGAGCCTCGCTCGAAGCCTATAGGCGATACCGGAGGGCTGCCGGGCATCGCACGAATCAGAACTCAATACTGGAACATGTTTCAGTCGATATGCAATCATCGGGGATAACTGGACTAGTCGAAGGCCGAGGTATAGCCATGCGCATCGCGTACACGCCGCAGCAGGAGGAGCTTCGCGCCGAACTGCGCGACTACTTCGCGCGGCTCATCACTCCCGAGCGCCGGGCGGCGCTCAGCTCCACCACCGGCGAGTACGGCGAGGGCAATGTCTATCGCGAAGTCGTCCAGCAGATGGGCAAGGACGGCTGGCTCACCATGGCCTGGCCCAAAGAGTACGGCGGCCAGGACCGTACGACAATGGACCAGTTGATCTTCACCGACGAGGCCGCTATCGCGGGCGCTCCGGTGCCGTTCCTGACCATCAACTCGGTCGCGCCGACGATCATGCACTACGGCAGCGAGGAGCAGAAGAAGTTCTTCCTGCCGAAGATCGCCGCGGGCGAATTGCATTTCGCCATCGGCTATTCCGAACCCGGCTCGGGCACCGACCTGGCCAGCCTGCGCACCTCCGCCGTGCGCGACGGCGACGACTACGTGATCAACGGCCAGAAGATGTGGACCAGCCTGATCGCCTACGCCGACTACGTGTGGCTGGCCGTGCGCACCGACCCGAACGCCAAGAAGCACAAGGGCATCAGCATGCTCATCGTGCCGACCAGCGCGGAAGGCTTCTCCTGGACCCCGGTGCACACCATGGCGGGCCCGGACACCAGCGCCACCTACTACCAGGACGTGCGCGTGCCGGTGAGCTCGCTGGTCGGCCCCGAGAACGGCGGCTGGTCGCTGGTCACCAACCAGCTCAACCACGAGCGCGTCGCGCTCACCTCGGCCGGCCCGCTGCTGGTGGCGCTGAACCAGACCATCGAGTGGGCACGAGAAACCAAGGCCGCCAACGGTGATCGCGTCATCGACCAGGAATGGGTGCGGGTCAACCTGGCCAAGGTCTACGCCAAGGTGGAGTACCTGAAGCTGCTGAACTGGCAGGTCGCCAGCGGCGCCGACCAGGGCGGCGAGGCCGCGCCGAAGATGTGGGACGCCTCCACCTGCAAGGTCTACGGCACCGAACTCGCCACCGAGGCCTACCGGCTGCTCATGGAGGTCCTCGGGCCGCAGGCCTACCTGCGCCAGGACTCCCCCGGCGCCGAGCTGCGCGGCCGGCTGGAGCGCTTCCACCGGGCCGCGCTGATCCTGACCTTCGGCGGCGGCACCAACGAAGTCCAGCGCGACATCATCGCCATGACCGCGCTGCAGCAGCCCGCCTCCGCACGTTGAGAACAGGGGAACAACAATGGATTTCACTCCCACCGAGGCCCAGAACGATCTGGCCGGACTGACCGCGGAGGTCTGCGGCAAGCTGGTCACCGCCGACCGCCTGCGCGAGCTCGATGCCGAGGGCCGCTTCGACGCGACCCTGTGGAACTCGCTCGCCGAGACCGGGATTCTCGCGGCCGCGCTGCCGGAGTCCCTGGGCGGTGGCGGTTTCGGCATGCTCGAGCAGACCTCGGTGCTGCGCGAGCTCGGCAAGGCCGTCGCGGCCGTGCCGTACCTGTCCTCGATCGTGGTGGGCGCGGGCGCGCTGGCCACGTATGGTTCGGCGGCACAGCAGGATTGGGCCCGCAAGGCCGCGACCGGCGAGGTCGTCCTCACCGCCGCGCTGGCCGAGGTGCACAACTGGGAGCCCACCGCGCCCACCACCGTCGCGCGCGAAGCCGACGGCGGCTGGCGGCTGGTCGGCGCCAAGACCACCGTGCCCTACGCCGACCGCGCCGCCCGAATCCTGGTGCCCGCCACCGTGTCCGGGGCCGCGGCCGTGTTCCTGGTCGACCCGACTGATGCTTCGGTGACGCTGACCGGTCAGCGTGTGGTCGACTTCAGCGCCGAGTTCGAGGTCGAATTGCACGACACCCCGGCCGAATTGGTCGGCACGGTGGAGTCGGGCACGGAAATCCTGGATTGGCTGCTGACCCGCGCCTGGGTCGGCCTGGCCGCCCAGCAGCTCGGCACCCTGGACCGGGCGCTGGAGCTGGTCGCCGACTATGCCCGGGAGCGCGAGCAATTCGGCAAGCCGATCGGCGCGTTCCAGGCCGTGGCCCAGCGGCTGGCCGATGCCTACATCGACGTGCAGGGCCTGCGCCTGGCCGTCACCCAGGCCGCCTGGCGGCTGTCGGAGGGCCTGCCCAGCGCCGAAGCGGTGCACACCGCCAAGTTCTGGGCCGCCGATGCCGGCCACCGGGTCGCCCACACCGTCGTCCACGTGCACGGCGGCGTCGGCATCGACCGCGACCACATCGTGCACAACTACTTCACCGCCGCCAAACACAACGAGTTCGCCCTCGGCACCGGAATCGACCACCTGCGCGCCCTCGGCGCCACCCTGGCCGACCCGGCCTGACCCGTCTCCGCAACGGCCCGGCAGCCACCGCTGCCGGGCCGTTGCGCGTCCGCGGCGGGTTACGTTGTCACGCAGCGTGATCCGGTGCAGGCAACCAGCGCCGTTCCCGGCCGAGGCGGCGAGCGAGGCGGGCCAGACCGCCCAGCACCAGGCGCTGGAGCCAGACGGGAATGCCGCCGAGATAGCCGTCCTGGTAGTCCCAGAGCAGCCCGAGCGCGAGTGGGTTACGCGGAATGCCGCCCCGGGTGGTCTTCCCGGCCGCGTCGAGGGATTGCCAGAGCTGGAACATCTCCCAGTGCCGCAGCGGCGGCCGGATCTCGTGATCGAGGACGGTATCGGGCGCCTCGGACCAGAACTCGTGCACCGCACCGGCCGGCGCGGCGGCGGAATCCCCTTCACCTGCCAGCACTTCCGCACCGTCGATCCGAAAACGCACCCGGCCGCGGCGGATGGTCCAGGCTTCGGCGAGCACGGGATGCCAGTGCGGCCCGGCCTGATTCCCCATCGTCGGCGTATCCGCCTCGCGACGAGCAAGCCTTGTGTACGCATGAAGTGTACACTTGCTGGCATGACCGACATCGTTACCGTCCGAGAACTACGTGCCGCGCTGGCCAAGACCCTCGACGCCGCCGCCCAGGGCGAGACCACGATCGTGACCCGCGATGGGCACCCGGTAGCAGCGATGGTGCCGGTCTCGATGCTCAAGGCGCTGGAGGATTGGGAGGATGAGCGCCTGGCGGAAATCGCCAAGCACCGATACGAGACCTACAAGGGTGAAGGCGCCATCAACCTCACCGACATGTTCGCCGAGATCCTGGACGAACCCCAATGAAGTACCGGTTCGAGTTCACCCCGGAAGCACAACAGGACATCCGTAATATCCCCAAACCGGACGCGATTCGCCTACTGCAGAAGCTTGCCCTCCTCGGCGACGACCCGCACGCTCCGAACAACGCGGTCAAGCCATTGACCGGAGAGTTCAAAGGTTTCTATCGCCTCCGCTACGGCGATTACCGGGCGATCTATCGAATCGAGGATGGTCGGCTCGTAATCCTGGTAATCGCCGCCGGTGGCCGCGATGTCGTCTACGACCGCTAGGGACGAGTGCCCGATCAGGCCGGGGTCGAGGTCAGGTAGTGCTGGAGGGTCGGGGCGATGTCGGCGACGATCTGGTCGGTGGTCATGACCAGGACGGGCGGTAGTTGCAGGATGTAACGGCACAGGGCCAGGCCGAGGAGTTGGGTGGCGATGAGCCCGCTGCGGCGCGGGGCGTCGGCAGGGTCGCCGACCCGCAGGACGGCGGGCAGCACCTGCTCGGCGAAGACGGCGCGCGCACGGCCCGCGAGCACCTCGTCGGTGATCGCGGTGCGCAGCAGGGTGAGCATCACCTCGTTGCCGGGCGGTTGCTCCCACACCTCGAGGAAGCGGCGAATCAGCAACTCGCCCATGGTGTCCGGCTCGGCGGCGGACAGGTCGGGCAGATCCAGGTAGATGTCCACGGCAGCCGCGAACAAACCCTCCTTGTTGCCGAAGTACCGCATGACCATGGACGGATCGATCTCCGCGTCGGCGGCGATGGCGCGAATGGTCGCCTTGCGGAAACCCTCGGCCGCGAAGCGGGCGCGGCCGGCCTCGAGAATGGCGGCGCGGGTCGCATCGGAGCGGCGCACAGGCTGATCAGGCTCGACGGTCATGTCAACGACTGTAGGCCAACAAGCGTTGGCGTCCAAGCGGCTACTGCGCCAACCGCTCCGAGGGATGCCGATAGCCTTTGCCGAAATTCACCGCGCGCTGCGCGTTCGCCAGCGCCGTCACCACACAGGTACCGAACGCGCCGCGGCGATCGAACAGCGTGGCGCTACCGACGGCGACACCGTCGGCGCTGAGATGATTGTCGGCTTCCAGGCCGATCTCCAACCCCTCACCCGGACGGGTCAGGGCGAGCGTCAGGTCGGCATTGATGAACCCGACGCCCTCCTCGCTCCAATTGGTCAGCAGACTGGTCGACTCGCCGATGATGGCGGCGCCCACGAACGGCGACGGCGCCTCACCCAGCACCGCCGAGATCGGCGCCTGCCACAGCTTCTTGTGCCCGCTGTTCTGATGATCGCCGATCCGGCCGGTCCAGCCGTCGGGGCGGCCGTTCGAATTCCACAGCGGCACGGTGGGCCCGTCGGCGGGCGGCACCTCCGGGGGCACCGGCGCCGCGTCGCGGGTCCAGCGCTCCCCCGGCGGCTGCTCGGACAGCTTCAGGAAGACCGCGGTCGCCCGCGCCATATCCTGCTCGCCCTGCCGGAAGACCGCGTCGGCCACCACGATTCGATTGCCCTCGCGCACCACCGAGGTCAGCACCGTGGTCGTCGCCTTCTGCGGCGGCCGGAACATGTCGACGGTCAGCCGCGACGGCAGAAAACCCGCGGGACAGTGCGCGTTCTCCAGGGCCCGCGCCAGCAGTCCGCACACGGCCGGACCATTGATCATGGTCGGCGACCAGGCGCTGTTGGCGAACGGCAGCGGCTCGAACCCGTCGGCCGTGGCCTCGAAAAAGGCCAGCGGAGGCATATCCGCGTCCGGGAACGCCTGCGAGGTAGCCAATACGGTCTCCTTTGTCCGTGCAGCGACAGCGAACAGGGGCCGCCGCTCACGCGGCGACCCCTGCCCGGTGATCCTTAGCCGAACTTACTTGCCACTGGCTTCGGCGTGCTCATCGGCCGGGCGTGCCTCGGTCTGCTCCTTGGCCCAGCGGTAATCCGGCTTGCCCGCCGGGGACCGCTTGATCTCGTCGACGAACCACAGGCTGCGCGGCAACTTGTAGGCCGAGATCTCCTTGGTCAGGATCGGCCGCAGCTCCTCGAGCGTCGGGCGCTTGGTGCCGCGGCACTGCACGACCGCGGTGACCCGCTGCCCCCAGCGCTCGTCCGCCACGCCGACGACCAGCGCGTCGAAGATCTCGGGGTGCATCTTGAGCGCGCCCTCGACCTCCTCCGGGTAGATCTTCTCGCCGCCGCTGTTGATGCTGACCGACCCGCGGCCGAGCATGGTGACGGTGCCGTCCTCCTCTACCCGGGCGAAGTCGCCGGGGATGGAGTAGCGAACGCCGTGGAACTCCTTGAACGTCGCCTTGGTCTTGACCTCGTCGCCGTAGTAGCCGAGCGGGATGTGCCCCTTGCGCGCGAGGAAGCCGATCTGGCCGGAGCCCGGCTGCACCGGGTTGCCGTCATCGTCGAGCACCTCGGTGGAGGCGTCGATCTTCACGCGCGGGCCGCCGGTGTGGGTCTGCCCCTTGGCGACCACGGCCAGGCCACCGAAACCGGTCTCCGAGGAGCCGATCGAGTCGGTGATCATGGTGTTGGGCAGTTCCTCCATGAACTGGTCCTTGAGCGTGGGCGAGAACAGCGCCGCGCTCGAGGCCATCGCCCACAGGTTCGAATGCTTGTAGGGTTCACCGGTTTCCGGGTTGCCCTCGCGCAGCGCGTCCAGCATCGGGCGGGCCATGGCGTCACCGGTGATGAAGATCAGGTTCACGGTGTGCTTGTCGATGGCCTGCCACACGTGATGGCCGCTGAACTCGGGCAGCATGATCGCCTTGCCGCCGTCGAAGAGCGCGTGGAACACCGCACACTGGGAGCCACCGTGGATCAGCGGCGGGATCGGGTAGCGCACCAGCTGCGCGTTGCCCGCGCCGGTCTTGGCCTGCTGCCACTCGTCCTCGATCCGATCGCCGGTGACGAAGTTGATGCCGCCGCCGAGCACCCGCCACCAGTCCTCCTGACGCCACATGACGCCCTTGGGCAGGCCGGTGGTGCCGCCGGTGTAGAGCATGAAGATGTCGTCGCCGGAGCGTTCGCCGAAGTCACGCTCGCCCGAGGACTCCGCGAGCACGGTGGCGTATTCCACCGAATCCGCTGCGGTCGGTACGGTTGCGGCCGTATCGTCGTCGACGACGATGACAGTTCCAAGCTTGGGGGTGTTCGGCCGCACCGCGGCCACCTTGTCGCTGTAGCGGCGCTCGTGGATCAGCGCGACCATATCCGAGTTGTCGAAGATATATTGCAACTCGTTCTCGACGTATCGGTAGTTCACGTTGATCAGCACCGCGCGGGCCTTGAAGACCGCCACCATGGCGATCACGGCCTCGATCGTGTTGCGCGAGTACAGGCCCACCTTGTCGCCCTGCTGGACACCGTGTTCCAGCAGGTAGTGGGCGAGTTTGTTGGCCCGCTCCTCGAGCTGGGCGTAAGTCACCTCGCGGTCGTCGTCGACCAGCGCGACGCGATCCGGCATGAGGTCGATGGCGTGTTCGACAAGGTCCGCTATGTTGTAACTCACAGCCCTAAAATAGAACGTGTTACTGTTCCTGGCAAGGTTAGAAAGTCAGGAGATTTCGGATGCCGCACTGCCTTGTCGAGAAGCGCGAGCACGTCCTCGTCGTCACCATGAATCGCCCCGAGGCGCGCAACGCGCTCTCGGCGGAGATGATGGCGATCATGCGCGATGCCTGGGACCAGGTCGACAGTGATCCCGACATCCGCGTGGCCATCCTGACCGGCGCCAGCGGCGCGTTCTGCGCGGGCATGGATCTGAAGGCCATGAGCGCCAAGCACCCCGGTGACAACGAGTCCAGCTTCGATCCCGCCAACCTGCCGGCCCTGCTCAAGGGCCGCCGCCTGACCAAACCGCTGATCGCGGCCGTGGAGGGCCCGGCCATCGCGGGCGGTACCGAGATCTTGCAGGGCACCGATATCCGCGTTGCTGCCGAGAGCGCGAAATTCGGTGTCTCCGAAGCCCGCTGGGGCCTGTTTCCACTGGGCGGGTCGGCGGTGCGCCTGGCCCGCCAGATCCCCTACACCGTCGCCGCCGACATCCTGCTTACCGGACGGCACATCACCGCCGCCGAAGCCAAGGAGTATGGGCTGATCGGGCACGTGGTGCCGGACGGCACCGCGCTGGACAAGGCGCTGGAACTGGCGGGCCAGATCGCGAACAACGGACCGCTGGCAGTGCAGGCCATCTTGCGCACACTGCGCGATACCGAGGCGATGCACGAACTGGACGCCTTCCAGCTCGAGGCCAAGATCGGTATGTCGGTGTTCCGCTCCGCCGATGCCAAGGAGGGCCCGAAGGCGTTCGCGGAGAAGCGCAAACCCAACTTCACCGGTCAGTAGAAATACGTCATCCCGGCGAACGCCGGGACCCACCGCAGTTGGGTTCTGGCTCTCGCCGGGATGACGACCTCGTGGATCAGGCGGGCTGGTAGTTCATGAAGAACGGCTCCCACTGGTGGCCGTCGGGGTCGAGGAAGGTGCGGCCGTGCATGCCCACCTGCGCCTCTTCGGCCCGCTTGTCCGTATTGACCTCCTCGGTGCCGCCCGCCGCGACGGCGGCGTCGGTGAGCGCGTCCACCTCCTGCGCGCTGCCGAGCGAAAGCGCGTAGGCCGCGGCGGTGGCCGCGACGGTGTCGGCGATCGGGCGCTTGGTGAAGGTGGTGAAGAAGGTCTTGGTCAGCAGCATCAGGCAGATGTTGTCGTCGACCACGATGCACGCGGCGTTCTCGTCGGTGAAGTCGGCGTTCACCTTCCAGCCCAGCGCCTCGTAGAAGGCCTTGGACCGGTTCAGGTCCGCCACCGGAAGGTTGATGAAGATCATCTTGCTGCTCATGTTCTCGTCCTCTCGAGTACGTCGGTGCGTTCACAGATAAGGACGGGCGACCGGGGCGGAACTCATCGCTACTCCCGAAAATTCTTCGCGGAGCGAATGATCTACCGCTGTATTGATCTTGAAGACCCTGGTCCACGCCGGTTTCCGCTGCGACCTGTCGGTGGGCTGTGGCATCGTGGCACCCATGAACGACTCGGCTGGCCCCGCCACCCTCACCCCCGAGGTACTCGCTTCCTTCGAGGGTCATAGGCGCGAGCTGTGCGCCTACGCGTACCGCATGCTCGGCTCCTCCTTCGAAGCCGAGGACGCCGTCCAGGAAACCTTCACCCGCGCCTGGAAGTCCTACGATTCGTTCGAGGGCCGCGCCAGTCTGCGCTCGTGGCTGTACCGCATCGCCACCAATGTCTGTCTCGACATGCTCGACGGCCCACAGCGCCGGGCCCGGCCGATGGATCTCAACAGCCCCGGCAGCCCCGCGTCCCCGCTCCCGCCGCCGCAGCCGGATTACGTCTGGATCGAGCCGATCCCCAACGCCCTGGCCTTCGGCGCCGATCCGGCCGAGCACGCCACCGCCAAAGACACCCTGCGCCTGGCCTTCGTCGCCGCCTGTCAACACCTGCCCGCCACCCAGCGCGCCATCCTGATCATGCGCGAGGTGCTGCGCTTCTCGGCCAACGAGACGGCCGAGGCGCTCACCATGTCCCCCGCCTCGGTGAACTCCGCCCTGCAGCGCGCCCGCACCACCATGTCCAAGGTGCAGCCGAGCGATTTCGACGATTTCGACGAGGCCGACGACAACCAGCGCAAACTGGTCGACGATTTCGTCTCCGCCTTCGAGGCCTACGACATGGACGCGCTCACCACATTGCTGAAAGCCGATGTGGCCCTGTCCATGCCTCCGTTCGAGCTCTGGATCTCCGGCCCCGCGAATGTCGCCGAGTTCATGCTCGGCACCGGAAACGCCTGTGCCGGTTCCAAACTCATTCGCCTGGAGGGCGCCAACGGCCACCCGGCCTTCGGTCACTACAAGCCGTCGGGCGAGCCGGGCGTCTACGTCCCCTGGTCGATCACCGTCCTGGAACTGGACGGCGACACCATCGCGGGCCTCAACTTCTTCCTCGACACCGAGAAGCTGTTCCCGCTGTTCGATCTCCCCATGGAGCTGCGCGAGAACGCCTGATCCACGGCAAAAGAAATCCGCCCCGTCCTGGCTCTAGACGGGGCGGATTCGTGCGGGCGGCCCGACCACCAAGTCGCCCGCAGTTCAGGGGTCAGGCGATGCCTAGTCGCTCGTTGGCGAGAATTCGGATGGCTTTCTTGTCGGGCTTGCCCAGACCGGTCAGCGGCAGCTGCTCGACGACGACATAGTGCTTGGGTACCTGCACCGAGCCCTTGCGCTGTTTGACCAGCTGCGAGATCTCGCCGGTGGCCCGCTCGACGGCCGCGGCGTCGGCGGCCACGGCCGGGTCGAGCACCACGACGGCCGTCACGGCCTCGCCCCACTGCGGATCCGGCACGCCGACCACGGCCACGCCGAGCACGCTGTCGTGTTCGGCGACAACGTCTTCCACTTCGCGCGGGAACACGTTGAAGCCGCCGGTGACCACCATGTCCTTGCTGCGGCCGACGATGTGCAGGAAGCCGTCCTCGTCCTGGCGGGCCAGGTCGCCGGTGCGCAGCCAGCCGTTCTTGAACGTCTCGGCCGTCACCTCGGGCAGATTCAGGTATCCGGCCGCCAGCAGCGGTCCGGAGACACAGATTTCGCCGACCTCACCGGGCGCGACCACCTGGTCTTCGGTGTCGATCAGCGCCACGCGCAGCGCGGCGGAGGGCCGGCCGCAGGAGGTGAGGCGCTCCTTGTCGTGCTCGTCCTTACCCAGGTAGCTGATCGCCATGGGCGCCTCGGACTGACCGAAGTACTGCGCGAAGATCGGCCCGAACTTCTCGATGGCCTGGGTGAGGCGGGTCGGGTCGATGGCCGAGGCGCCGTAGTAGACGGTCTCCAGCGAGGACAGGTCCCGCTTGTCCACGTCGGGGTGATCGAGCAGGGCGTAGATCATGGACGGCACCAGCATGGTGGCGCTGATCCGATGCTCCTCGATCGCTTTGAGCACCTCGCCCGCGTCGAAGCGCGGCACCACGATGCACTCGCCACCGAGCAGCACGACCGGCAGGAAGAAGGCCGCGCCCGCATGCGAAAGCGGCGTGCAGATCAGGAATTTCGGCCGCTTCGGCCATTCCCACTCCGACAGCTGGATCTGGGTCATGGTCGCCATGGCCTGCGCGGTGCCGACCACGCCCTTGGGCTTGCCGGTGGTGCCGCCGGTGTAGCTCACCGAGATCACGTCGTCGGGCCGCAGTTCGACGGCTTCGACCGGCCGCGGCTCGTGCTTGGCCACTTCGGCGAGGAAGTCGACACCGACATCGGACAGTTCGTCCGGCACCGGCCCGAGCACGAGCACCTTGGTCAGGCCCGCGACCCGGTCCACGAGTTCCCGGGCGCGCTGCACGAACATCGGCACCGGATCCAGGATCAACGTCGAGATACCCGCGTCCGCGAGCACATACGCGTGATCGTCGAGTCCGCCGATCGGATGCAGGGCGGTGCGCCGGTGTCCGCGGACCTGCCCGGCGGCGATGGTGAACAGCACCTCGGGCCGGTTCAACGCGAGAACGCCTACCGGAGAACCGGTTTCGATGCCATTGGCCTCGAAGGCCGATACGTAGCGGCTGATCGCGTCGAGCACGTCCGCGCCGGTGAGCACCGTGTCGCCCAGCGTGACCACGGGACTCTTGCGGTGCCGCCGCAAGCCGGCCAGCAGGCTGAACCCGTTGTGCACGGGCATCCGCAGCAGGGTGTCGGGATCGATCGTGGTCATCGTCACCTCAATGAATCTAGAACGTGTTCTATCAATGAACAAGGGGCAGTCACGAGGCGAGCGCGGCCAGCGCCCGCACCTGCTCTGCACTGTCGGCGGAGACCAGCATCATGGTGACGCCCGCCGCCTCCCAGATCTTGATCTGCTCGCGGACATGCTCGGCACTGCCGATGATCGCGGTGTCCAGAATCAGCTCGTCCGGAACGACGGCCGCCGCCTCGGCCTTCTTACCGGACAGGAACAGCCGCCCGATCTCGTCCACTTCGCGTTCGTAACCCATGCGCTTGTAGACCTGCGCGTGAAAATTCTGCTCCGGCGCGCCCATGCCGCCGATGTAGAGCGCCATGATCCAGCGCATCCGCTCCAGCTCGGCCCGGGGATCGTCGGTGATCACCACCTGACAGCTCGCGGCGATCTCGAAGGTCTCGCGAGTGCGGCGCGCCCCGGCGCGGGCGAAGCCCTCGTCGAGCCAGTCGTTGTACATGTTCGCCAGCCGCGGCGCGTAGTAGATCGCGAGCCAGCCGTCGGCGATCTCGGCGGTCAAGGCCACATTCTTCGGCCCCTCCGCGCCCAGCCAGATCGGAAGATCCGCACGTAGCGGGTGCACGATCGGCTTGAGCGGCTTGCCGAGACCGACCGAACCGGGCCCGGTGTACGGCAGCGGGTAGTGCGGCCCGGCATTGGTGACCGGCGCTTCGCGCGCGAGCACCTTGCGGATCACCTCCACGTACTCCCGGGTGCGCGCCAGTGGTTTGGCGAACGGCTGCCCGTACCAGCCCTCGACCACCTGCGGGCCGGAGACGCCGAGTCCGAGCACCGCGCGCCCACCGCTGAGGTGATCGAGGGTGAGCGCGTGCATGGCGGTGGCGGCGGGCGTGCGCGCCGACATCTGCACCACCGAGGTGCCCAGCCGCACCCGTTCGGTCTGCGAGCCCCACCAGGTGAGCGGGCCGAAAGCATCCGAGCCCCAGGACTCGGCGGCGAAGACCGCGTCGAATCCGGCCGCTTCCGCGGCGGCCACCAGCTCACCCGCGTTCTGCGGCGGCTGCGCCATCCAATATCCGAGCTGCAAACCGAACTTCACGGCGGACCTCTTCCTCCCGCCCCGACCGACGGGGCTGTCGCGTACACCACATCTTGCCAGCAGAATAAGAACCTGTTCTACTCGAAGTCGTAAGCCAGGGGAATAGTCCATCCGGCAATTTCGCGGATGAGAGAGGGTTGCCAATGAACACCGCATCGCGCAGCGATTCCGTGAGGAGTGGCGGTCGGGCGACGGGTGGGCACACCGCCCCGGATGTATTGAGTGCACCGCTTCGGATGAAGTTCGACTACACGCGGTCCGTCGGACCGACCATCGGCGCGTTTCTCACCGGCCTGCGTGGACATCAGGTGATCGGCGTGCGCGGCTCGGCCGGCCGAGTGCTGGTGCCGCCGCCGGAGTACGACCCCGTGACCGCGGCGCCGCTGACCGAATTCGTCACCGTCGCCGATGTGGGCACCGTCGAATCCTGGACCTGGGTATGCGACGTGCTGCCCGGCCAGCCGTTCGACCGCCCGTTCGCCTACGCGCTGATCCGGCTCGACGGCGCCGACACCGCACTGCTGCACGCCGTCGACGTCGCCACCCCGCAGGACCTGTCGACCGGCATGCGGGTGCGCGCTCGCTGGGCGGCCGAGACCACCGGCAGCATTACCGATATCGTCTGCTTCGAACCCGGCGAAACCTCCGGTGCGCCAGCTGATTCCGGCGCGGACCAGGAGCCGATCACGCAGATCGTCACGCCCGTCGACCTGCACTACAGCCACAATGCCTCGCCGCAGGAGACGGTCTACCTGCGCGGGCTGGCCGAGGGCAAGCTGCTCGGCGCGCGCTCCGGCGCCGGCGACAAGGTGTATTTCCCTCCGCGCGGGGCGAATCCGACCAATGGCCTGCCCACCGACGACTATGTCGAGCTGTCCGACCACGGCACCGTCACCACCTTCTGCATCGTCAATGTGCCATTCCTGGGCCAGCGCATCAAGCCGCCGTACGTCGCGGCCTACGTCCTGCTGGACGGCGCCGACATCCCGGTGCTGCATCTCGTACTCGGTTGCGCGGCAACCGAAGTACGCATGGGCATGCGGGTGAAAGCAGTGTGGAAGCCGCGTGAGGAGTGGGGCTTCGGCCTGTCCAACGTGGACCACTTCGAGCCCTCCGGCGAGCCCGACGCCGATTACGACTCCTACAAGCATCACCTCTGAGAGGCCGCGCCGTTGACTGACCATTCCAACGACATCGCTGTCGTGGGTTTCGCCCACGCGCCGCACGTGCCGGAGACCTTCGGCACCACCAATGGCGTCGAGATGCTGGTGCCCTGCTTCCAGCAGCTCTACTCCACGCTCGGCATCACCAAGTCCGATATCGACTTCTGGTGCTCGGGTTCCTCGGATTACCTTGCCGGACGGGCTTTCTCGTTCATCTCCGCGGTCGACGCGATCGGCGCGGTGCCGCCGATCAACGAGTCGCACGTCGAGATGGACGCCGCCTGGGCGCTGTACGAGGCGTACGTGAAACTGAAGTCCGGGCAGGCTCGGACCGCACTGGTCTACGGCTTCGGCAAATCTTCGGCAGGCACCCTGCGGCAGATCCTGTCCATGCAGCTCGACCCGTACACCGTCACCCCGCTGTGGCCCGATTCGCATGCCATCGCGGGCCTACAGGCCCGGGCCGGGCTGGCCGCCGGACGCTGGACCGAGCGGGATATGGCCACGGTGGCGGCCGGCGCCGACGGCGACATCGAATCCCTTTTGGCCGCACCGTATGTCGCCGATCCGCTGCGCGAGCACGATATCGCGCCGATCACCGACGGCGCGGCCGCGATCGTGCTGGCCGTGGGTGACCGTGCCAAAGAACTGTGCGAGCGCCCGGCCTGGATCACCGGCATCGCACACCGCGTCGACACCCCGATGCTCGGCGCGCGAGACCTCACCGTCTCCCCCTCGACCGCCGCGGCGGCACAGGCGGTCACCGCTGGCGACACCTCCGGATTCGATATCGCCGAACTGCACGCGCCGTTCAGCCATCAGCAGCTGATCCTCGCGGAGGCTATCGGCCTGAAGCCGCAGACCTCGGTCAACCCGTCCGGTGGCGCACTGGCAGCAAACCCGATGTTCGCCGCCGGATTGGAGCGCATCGGATTCGCCGCGAACGCGATTATGGCGGGCACAGCTAATCGCGCGCTCGCGCATGCGACCAGTGGCCCCGCGCTGCAACAGAACCTGGTTACCGTCCTGGAAGGCACCCGATGAGCTCCCCCGCTGCGGTGCTTGGCACCGGACAAACCCATCACGTGACGAAACGAACCGATGTATCCATGTCGGGGATGTGTCGCGAAGCAATCGATCGCGCGCTCGATGATGCGGGCCTCACCATGGCCGATATCGACGCGGTCGTGGTCGGCAAGGCGCCGGATATGTTCGAGGGCGTCATGATGCCCGAGCTCATGATGGCCGACGCGCTCGGCGCCACCGGAAAACCCCTGCTCCGCGTGCATACCGCCGGATCGGTCGGCGGCTCCACCGGCATTGTGGCCGCCAACCTGGTCCAGGCCGGCATGCACAAGCGGGTTCTCGCGGTGGCCTGGGAGAAGCAGTCCGAATCCAATGCCATGTGGGCGCTGTCGATTCCGGTGCCGTTCACCATGCCGGTCGGCGCGGGCGCGGGCGGCTACTTCGCCCCGCATGTGCGCTCCTATATCCGCAGGTCGAACGCGCCGGGCCATATCGGCGCCATGGTCGCGACCAAGGACCGGCGCAACGGCGCCAAGAATCCGCTGGCCCATCTGCACCAGCCCGATATCACCGTCGAGCAGGTGCTGGCCTCGCAGATGCTGTGGGATCCGATCCGCTTCGACGAGACCTGTCCGTCTTCGGACGGTGCCTGCGCCATCGTCATCGGTGACGAGGACGCCGCGGCCACGGTCGAAGCTGCCGGCAAGAAGGTGGCCTGGGTGCACGGCACCGCCATGCGCACCGAACCGACCACCTTCGCCGGCCGCGATCAGGTGAATCCGCAGGCCGGGCGCGACGCGGCCGCCGCCCTGTGGAAGGCCGCCGGGATCACCGATCCGCTCGAGGAGATCGACGCCGCCGAGATCTACGTGCCGTTCTCCTGGTTCGAGCCGATGTGGCTGGAGAACCTGGGGTTCGCGGCGCCGGGTGACGGCTGGAAGCTGACCGACAAGGGCGAGACCGAAATCGGCGGCAAGATCCCGGTGAATCCGTCGGGTGGCGTGCTGTCCTCCAACCCGATCGGCGCCTCCGGCCTGATCCGCTTCGCCGAATCGGCCAAGCAGGTCATGGGCCGTGCCGGGGCCTACCAGGTCGAGAACGCGCGTAAGGCGATGGGCCACGCCTATGGCGGCGGCTCGCAGTACTTCTCGATGTGGGTCGTCGGATCGGAGAAGCGATGAGCGCGCAACATCCGGCCCGTGCGGCCGGGCACGCCTCGCAGGCGGCCGTGCGAGCGCGAGACAAGGACGCCTGGATCGCGCTGTTCGCCGCCGACGGCATCGTCGAGGATCCCATCGGCCCTTCCGGATTCGATCCGGAAGGCAAGGGGCATCGCGGCCACGAGGCGATCGGAGCGTTCTGGGATATGGCGATCGCCAAGACCGATTCGATCGAGTTCCTGTTCGACGACTCCTTCGCCTGCGGTCACGAGGTCGCCTTCACCGGCAAGATCCGCACCCGTATCGCCGGGCAGCAGATCGACGCCGAGGGCGTGTTCACCTACCTGGTCGACGAGTCCGGGAAGATCCTGGCGCTGCGGGCCTTCTGGGAGACCGACCGCGCCATGGGCACCATGAAACCCGCCGAATGACGGTTTCGGCCGGGACCATACAGGTCCCGGCCGAGTGCTGTTCATCGACTAGTGCGCGACCGGACATCCCTTGGTCCGGTAATCCACCGGGAATTCCTTGATTCCGTTCAACCAGCCCGACCGCAGGCGCTGCGGATCACCGAGCTTGGTGATATCCGGCAGATGATCGGCAATGGCATTGAAAATCAATTCGACTTCCAGTCGCGCCAAGTTGGCTCCGATGCAGAAATGCGCGCCGGTCCCGCCGAATGACAGGTGGTCGTTGTTCTTTCGCAGGATGTCGAAGGTCTCCGGATTCTCGAAGACATCCTCGTCGAAGTTGGCCGAGCGGTAGAGCATGACCACCCGCTGCCCCTTCTTGATCTGCACGCCCCCGAGTTCGGTGTCCTCGAGCGCGGTCCGCTGGAACGACGTGACCGGGGTGGCCCACCGAATGATCTCGTCATAGGTGGTGGCCGGACGCTCCTTCTTGAACAGCTCCCACTGCTCTGGGTGATCGAGGAACGCCATCATGCCGTGCGTAATCGCATTGCGTGTGGTCTCGTTGCCGGCCACCGACAGCATGATCACGAAGAAGCCGAACTCCTCGGGCTTGAGGTGGTCACCGTCGATATCGGCTTCGATCAGCTTGGTGACCAGGTCATCGGCCGGGCATTCCTTGCGGGCGGTGGCCATTTCGTAGGCGTAGCCCAGGATCTGAGTGGTCGAGGCGAGCGGGTCGACGTCGGCGTACTCGGGATCGTCGTAGCCCGTCATCTCGTTGGACCACTGGAACAGCTTCATCCGATCCTCTTGTGGCACCCCGATCAGATCGGCGATGGCCTGGAGCGGAAGTTCACAGGAGACCTGCGTGACGAAGTCACCCGCACCCTCCGCGGCCGCACGCTTGACGATATCCGCGGCACGAGCCGACAGCTCGGCTCGCATTCCGTTGATCACCCGCGGGGTGAAGCCCTTGGAGATGATCTTGCGCAGCTTGGTGTGCTCGGGCGCATCCATGTTCAGCAGCACCACTCGCTGCATCTCGATGTTCTCGCGCGGAATGTCGTCGTTGAAACGCGGCAGCGCGGTGTTCTCGGAGCTGGAGAAGACATCGCTGCGCCGGGAGACTTCCTTGACATCGGCGTGCTTACTCACCACCCAGAAACCGTCGTCGTGGAAGCCGCCGACTTCCTTCGGCTGCGGGTTCCACCAGACCGGGGCGGATTTGCGCAGCTCCGCGTACTCCTCGACAGGAACGCGCCGCGCGTAGATGTCCGGGTCGGTGACGTCGAAACCCTCGGGTAGATCAGGACGAGTGTGAACCACCAGTTGTCTCCTTTGAGAACTGAAACACGTTCTACACTCATTGCAGCACAGGGGGTATTACTAGTAAAGAAGATCCAGGGGACCGTCTAACACGCGTTCCAGTTTTTCTCCTGAACGGAAGGTTCGGACATGGGTAATCCCGTAATCGTCGAGGCCGCTCGCACCCCGATCGGCAAGCGCAACGGCTGGCTGGCCGGACTGCACGCCGCCGAACTGCTCGGCGCCGCACAGCGCGGCATCCTCGACAAGGCGGAGCTGGATCCGAGCCTGGTCGAGCAGGTCATCGGCGGCTGCGTCATGCAGGTCGGCGAGCAGGGCAACAATGTCACCCGTACCGCCTGGCTGCACGCCGGGCTCCCCTGGCAGACCGGCGCGGTCACCATCGACAACCAGTGCGGTTCGGCCCAGCAGGCCGTCGGCCTGGTCGCCGGCCTGATCGCCACCGACGCCATCGAGATCGGCCTGGCCTGCGGCCTCGAATCCATGAGCCACGTGCCGCTGGGCGCGAACGTGGGCACGCACGCCGGCCCGCGCCGTCCCGAATCCTGGGATATCGACATGCCCAATCAGTTCGAGGCCGCCGAGCAGATCGCCAAGCGGCGCGGCATCACCCGCGACGACATCGAAGAGCTCGGCGAGCGCTCCCAGCGGCTGGCCGCGCAGGCGTGGGCCGAGGGCCGCTTCGACCGCGAGGTGCTGACCATCAAGGACACACCGCAGGTGGACAAGGAGGGTAACCGCACCGGCGAGAGCATGGACGTCGCCCGCGATCAGGGCCTGCGCGAGACCACCCGGGAGGGCCTGGCCAAGCTGAAGCCCGTGCTGGAAGGCGGTATTCACACCGCTGGCACCTCCTCGCAGATCTCCGACGGCGCCGCGGCGGTGCTGCTCATGGACGAAAAGGCCGCGCAGCGCCAGGGATTGCGCCCCCGCGCCCGGATCGTGGCGCAGGCGCTGGTGGGCGGCGAGCCCGAATACCACCTGGACGGCCCGGTCCAGGCCTGTCAGCGACTGCTCGACAAGTCCAGCATGAGCATCTCCGATATCGACCTGTTCGAGATCAACGAGGCCTTCGCCTCCGTGGTGCTGTCCTGGGCATCGGTGCACAAGCCGGACTTCGATCGGGTGAATGTGAACGGCGGCGCGATCGCGCTCGGTCATCCGGTCGGCTCCACCGGATCCCGGCTGATCACAACGGCTTTGCACGAGCTGGAACGGACCGGCAAGAGCACCGCCATGATCCTCATGTGCTGCGGCGGCGCCCTCGCCACCGGCACCATCATCGAGCGCGTCTAGCAGTCCGGCGCCGGTCCCGGGCGGGCCGGCGCCGTCGACTCGACCCTCCCCCAATCCTTTTCGCCCCGGTTTGTTGAACGTTCATCCCAGAACCGCCAAAACGTGTCGTACGCCACACAATCCGCGGTACAGAGAGGTCGATGAGACGTCAGCTAACTTTCGGCTATCATGAGCCGGTCGCGGAAGACCTCTGCGACGGGCCAGAACCGGTGCATATCACGTCTCCACCAGAGACCTTGGGGTGACCCGCAAACGCTGCGGTCCCAGTACCTTCACTCGAGGTACACCTAGAAGCTTCAAGGAAATCCGGAATCAGGCGTAGGTTTTCAGTTACTGAGCCGCTAATATCAATGATACGTATCCGAGATAACGACTGTTAGTACAGCGAAGGGAATTGGGCGGCTCACAATGGCTGATTTCGCGGCGCGGCTGAACAAGCTGTTCGAAACCGTGCATCCCCCGGGGCGCAAGCCGCACACCAACGCGGAGGTTGCGGCTGCGCTGACAGCCTCCGGGCATCCGATCTCGAAACCGTATCTCTCGCAGCTGCGGTCGGGACAACGGACGAACCCGTCGGACGAAACGGTGGCTGCACTGGCCAAGTTCTTCAAGGTCAAGCCGGACTACTTCTTCAATGACATCTATGCCGCCAAGATCGATCACGATCTAGAGCTGCTGTCCCAGCTGCAAGGCTACGGACTGCGCAGGCTGTCGAGTAGAGCGTTCGACCTGTCCGAGGAATCACAGAACCTACTTACCTCGATGGCGGAGAAGCTTCGGGCCAGCGAAGGCTTGCCCGAAATCCCGCCGGACGGAACGGAATAGGACTGTAGGGTCACCTACCGCCACGGCCTTCGGGACGTTGGTGGTGGTTGTGTAGGCGGGCTCCTTGGGGTGCCCGGCGTATTACCCATGCGCGAACTCAGTTGGCCAGGGGGGTAAGCGTCGTAGCAGCTGAGTCCGGCTCGGCCGATGGGCCGTGCCGGATTTTCTGCTGCCCGAGGGGAATTCGGCGCTACACACGACCGGATCACGAATCTTCCAGCAGGCAGCGCAGTTTCGAACATTGCGCGCACACTGATTCCCGCAGGCGAATCAGACCATATGGGTTGTTTTCCGGCAAACTCATCTCAGATGTACTTGCAGATGAAATCGACACTAGCGCGCGGCGTTTCGCGCCGGTGCCGTCGCGCCGCCGTAGGCGTCGAAGGAACGGGCGATCGCCTGCACCCAGCCGCGCGGACTGATACCCTCCGGCGGCGCGATCCAGCGCGCATCACACACAATGTCCCCCAGCGGGTTTCGCGCCCATTCCGCCACCAGATCGGCGCGCTCCACGATCGACTCCGGCGGCTTACCCGCCTCCACGAGCTCCAGACCGCCGCCTGATTGCAGATACAGCGCGTCCATGATCTGGGCGACCTGATCGGAAGCCTTGAGCTGAGTGGAGGTTCCGGTGTGCTCGTGCGCCAGCACCTCGGGGAACCGGCCGATCATCAGGCGATGCAGCTCCCGGATCTGCCGCAGCAGCAGCCGGGCCCGCAGCCACAGCTCGACCACGATCCATACCGCGCCGAAGGCGATCAGCAGCGCGGCGATCTCCCACACCGGCCAGCCCCAGGTCGGCTGACCCGGCGCCGCCCGGGGGGCATCGATCAGAGCACGCCGAATATTGAAGGCGGCCAACACCGCTACCACGGCGGTGCCCGTGGTGTAGATGGCGATGCCGCGGCCCAACGTGGTCCAGTCCAGATTGCGCACACCGGTCACGACGATGAACACGCACGCCAGCACCACGTACACCCAGCCCAGGGTGTAGGACCAGGCGAGCGCGAGCACGATGACGCCGATACCACCGGCGTAGATGTAGGACGCGATCCGCCCCAGATTCCGGCGCGACACGATCGGCCAGGCCGCGGCGGCGACCACCGCGGTGGCGGTCGAGAACAGGATCCAGGCCGACACCACGACCCCGTCCGACAGCAGCCCGGCATGCAGGCCGCTCGACAGCAGATTGTCTATGGCCAAAGCAATTTCGGGGACGGCGACGGTGGCTCCGAGTGCGACCGCCGCGACGGCGACCACGATCGCCACCCGCGCCGTGGTGGCCGGCTTGACCAGCACCCGGCCCACCCGCGCACCGGCGGCCATCCACACCAGCATGGCTGTCAACCACAGGGTCATCATCCGAGTGCCTCGTCGAATCGAAGGACCGAGACGCCTGCGCCCCGGGTGTTGAACACGCGCAGCCGGGTCATCAGCATGGCCGCGAACGTCTCCGCCTCCCACTCGGCCCGCTCATCCGCCCCGTCGTCGAGGATCTGCTGGTGTGCGCGCTGGCTGAGCATGTACGCGATCAGATCGTCGCTGGCCTCCAGGGTGACCTCGGGGGCCGGTGCGCCCTCGTGATCGAAGATGATGTGGCCGAGTTCGTGCGCGAGGGTGTGCTCGCGGCTGGGCAACGCCGCGGCCAGCACGATGACATCGCGGTCCGGATAGAACCGGCGCTGCCCGCACACGCCGGGACCCAAATGGGCACTGGCGATCTCGATCTCGCGCTGGCGTTCCCGGGCGATGGCCTCGACCACCTGGTCCAGCGTGGTGGCGTCGAAATCGGCCGCGACCGCGCATACGGCGTCCACCGCGGCCGCCACCCTGCGATAGGACCTGGCGCTGCTCTGCGTCTTCGATTCGCTCATGCCGCCGCTCCCCCTCACGACCTCGGTCCGAAGAACTCCGCGCGCGCCGCGTCGATGCGGGCCTGGGCCGCCGACGCACTCTGGAAACTCACCGCGCCGGAACCGGTTCCGGCCAGGGCGAGGGCGATCAGACCGCCGACCACGGTCAGCACATCCGGTTCGGGCAGGCCGTCATTCGACGAGGTCGGCCGCACATCGGGATTCGGCTTCTGCGGGGCCGCGGGCGGCGCGGCCGGCGGAGGTGGTGGCGGGGGTACCTCCGGCGGAATCTGTTGCGGCGCAGGCGCGGCCACGACCGGCAGCGGCAGCGCGGGCACGGACGGCACCGGCGGGATCGCCATCGGCACCGGGGGCGGCGCGGGCGCGGGCAACGGCGGAATCGGAATCAACAGCAGCAGTAGCGGAGCCGCGGAGCCGACCGCGGCCGAACCCACGGCGGCCGAACCCACGGCCGCGGAACCCACTGCGGCGGAACCGGTTCCGAGCACCGCGGAGCCCGTACCGGCGAGCGCGGCCGAACCGGTACCGAGAATCACGCCCAACCCCGCCGAACCCGTACCGAGCACCACACCGAGACCGGCCGAACCGGTCGCGAGACCGGCGCCCAGACCCGCGGAACCGGTACCGAGGATGACACCCAGCCCGGCCGAACCGGTACCGAGCACCGCGCCCAAACCGGCGGAACCGGTCGCGAGACCGACACCGAGCCCGGCCGAACCGGTACCGAGCACGGCGGCCGCACCGGCGGAACCGGTCGCCAGCGCCGCGGAACCGGTACCGAGCACCGCGCCGACGCCGGCGGAGCCGGTGCCGAGCACAGCGGACCCGGCGGCCGAACCGGTACCCAGGACGACGCCGAGCCCGGCGGAGCCGGTGCCCAGCAGCGCGCCCAGCCCGGCGGCCGAACCGGAACCCACGGCGTTGGTCGGCGGAATCGGCGCGGCGGCGTCGGTGGGTACGGGCTGAATCGGCGTGGGCTGGCCGGGAATCGTCATCGGCGTCCACTGCTCGGCGATCTCGGGAGCGGCTGGTTCGGGGCAGCCCGCGCTGAGCGAACAGCCGGGCTGCGCCAGCACATCCGAGCCCGCGGACGGCTCCGGTTTGGCGGAGCCGTCCGGCTGCGCCATGGCGGCCATGGGACCGAGTAGCGCGAAGCCGGAAACCAGCCCGGCGACCGCGACAACTCGCATCATGCGACCAATGGCCATGCGCAGCCTTCCCCTTCATCAAACAGCGCAGTTACGTGCCCGGTCGCGATACTCTCCGGGACTTATACGGACGAGATATAAGAATAATGGCCGATGCGATCTTGCGCAGCGAGACCGGGTATCCGCAAACAGTCCGCGGCCCCGCACGCGAGCACGCGTACGGGGCCGAAGTTGTTCGGGCGAACCGGGCGAACCGGTCAGGCTCCGTAGACCGGTTCGGGCGTCACAGCTTTGGCGAGCAGGTCCCTGACCACGGGTCCCAGCTCGGCAGGCGCCCAGCGGGCGCCCTTGTCGACCGCGGCGCCGTGCCGCCAGCCGTCGGCCACCGCGACCTTGCCGGCCTCGACTTCGAACATCCGACCGGTGATCCCGGCTGATTCGGCGCTACCCAGCCAAACCACCAGCGGCGAGACGTTTTCCGGCGCCATGGCGTCGAAACCACCGTCCTCGGGAGCGGCCATTGTGTCGGCGAACACAGTTTCGGTCATCCGGGTGCGGGCGGCGGGCGCGATCGCGTTGACCGTCACGCCGTAGCGGCCGAATTCGGCGGCCGCGGTCAGGGTCAGGCCCGCGATGCCCGCCTTGGCCGCGCCGTAGTTGCTCTGCCCGACACTGCCCTGCAGACCCGCGCCGGAGCTGGTGTTGATGATGCGCGCGTCGACGGCGTTGCCCGCCTTGCTTTCCGCGCGCCAGTACTCGATCGCGTGACGCATGGTGGCGAAGTGGCCCTTGAGGTGCACGCGGACCACCGCGTCCCATTCGTCCTCGGACAGGTTGGCCAGCATGCGGTCGCGCACGAAACCCGCGTTGTTGACCAGGACGTCCAGCCGGCCGAAGGTGTCGACCGCCGTGCGGATCAGCTGACGCGCGCCGTCGAAGTCGGCGACGTCGTCACCGTTGGCCACGGCCTCGCCGCCGAGCGCCTTGATCTCCGAGACCACCTGCTGCGCCGGGGTCTCGGCGGTGGCGTCGCCGTTCAACGCGGAGCCGAGGTCGTTGACCACGACCTTCGCGCCCGCGGCCGCGAACGCCAGCGCGTGCGCGCGTCCGATGCCGCGGCCCGCGCCGGTGACGATGACCACGCGCCCGGCGCAGAGCTGGGCGTCCTTGCTTTCAGCCATACCTGTTGTCCCTCTTTCGTCTTCGATGGTTCAGCGCTGGTCGGCGGTGGAGGCCGCGAGGAAGGCCGGTCGCTCGCCGCCGCCGTGCACCAGCAGCGTCGCGCCGCTGATGTAGGCCGCCAGCGGCGAGGCCAGGAAGGCGGCGCTGCGGCCGATGTCCTCGGGGCGCGCCATCCGGCCCAGCGGGATGGTCGCGGCGACGGCGGCGATGCCGTCCTGGTCGCCGTAGTGCAGTTCGCTCTGCTCGGTCTCGACCAGGCCGACGATCAGCGAGTTGACCCGGACCTTGGGTGCCCACTCCACCGACAGGGACTGGGTCAGGCTGTCGATGCCCGCCTTGGCCGCGCCGTAGGCCGCGGTGCCGGGCGAGGGCCGGTGCCCGCTGACGCTCGAGACCATGACGATCGAGCCGCCGTCGGGCTGCTCCTGCATGACCGCGTTGGCGATCTGCGAAACCAGCAGCGGCGCAAGCAGGTTCAGCTCGACAATCTTGGCGTGGAAATTCTTGCTGGCCTGCGCGGCGAGCGCGAAGGGCGCACCGCCCGCGTTGTTGACCACGTGATCCAGGCGACCGTGGTCGCGCACGATGGTCTCGATCAGCTCGGTGACCGAATCCGCGTCGCGCACATCGCAGGGCAGGTAGACGATTTCGCGGCCGTCGTAGGTCACCGGCGCTTCGGCGGGACGGCGCGCACACGCGATGACGGTCGCGCCCGCGGCGAGGAATGCCTTGCTCACTCCGGCGCCGACGCCGCGTACCCCGCCGGTGACGAGGACGACGCGGCCGGACAGGTCGATTTCGAGAGCCACCGTGCTAACCTACCAAGCAACTGCTTGCTTCGGCAATGTGCCTGCCAAGAACGATGGGACATTCGATGGGGATCAACCGTCATACCGAAACCGACGGCGTGGAGGTCGTCACCGTCGACTATCCGCCGGTCAACGCCCTGCCCTCGGATGGCTGGTTCGCCCTCGCCGACGCGGTGCGCGAGGCCGGGCGCGACCCGCGGACCCGCGTGGTCGTACTGCGCGCCGAAGGCCGCGGCTTCAACGCGGGCGTCGACATCAAGGAAATGAACGACGACACCGGCCATGCCAAGCTGATCGCCGCCAACCACGGCTGCTTCGAAGCCTTCGCCGCGGTCTACGACTGCCAGGTTCCGGTGGTCACCGCCGTCAACGGCTTCTGCCTCGGCGGCGGCATCGGCCTGGTCGGCAACTCCGATGTCATCATCGCCTCCGACGACGCCACCTTCGGCCTGCCCGAGGTGGATCGCGGCGCGCTCGGCGCCGCCACCCACCTGGCCCGGCTGGTCCCCCAGCATCTGATGCGCACCATGTTCTACACCGCGGGCAAGCTCACCGCCCAGCAGCTGCACCACTACGGCTCGGTGTACCAGGTGGTGCCGCGCGCCGAACTCGACGCCGCCGCACTGGAAGTCGCCAAGAACATCGCGAACAAGGACGGGCGCGTCATCCGCGCCGCCAAACGCGCGCTCAACGGCATCGACGTGCAGGACGTGCACCGCTCCTACCGCTACGAGCAGGGCTTCACCATGGAACTGAACCTGGCCGGTGTGGCCGATGAGATCCGGGCCCGCTTCGACGACGACCTGGCCGCACAGAAGAAGGGGAAGTAGAAGCCATGCGCGACAAGCGAATGTCGCTCGACGACGTGGTCGGCGAGCTGCGCAGCGGAATGACGATCGGCATCGGCGGCTGGGGTTCACGCCGCAAGCCGCTCGCCCTCGTGCGCGCCCTATTGCGTTCGGACATCAAGGATCTGACGGTCGTCACCTACGGCGGACCCGACCTGGGCCTGCTCTGCTCGGCCGGCAAGGTGCGCAAGGCCTACTACGGCTTCGTCTCCCTGGACTCCGCGCCGTTCTACGACCCGTGGTTCGCCAAGGCGCGCACCGGCGGCGAGATCACCGTGCGCGAGATGGACGAGGGCATGGTCAAGTGCGGTCTACAGGCCGCCGCCGCCCGCCTGCCGTTCCTGCCGATCCGAGCCGGACTGGGTTCGGCCGTCCTCGATTTCTGGGAGGGCGAGCTGAAGACGGTCGAATCTCCGTACCCGACCGACGGCAAGACCGAAACCCTGGTCGCCATGCCCGCCCTGACCCTCGATGCCGCCTTCGTGCACCTGGATCTGGCCGACAAGCACGGCAACGCCGCCTACACCGGCGTCGACCCGTACTTCGACGACCTGTACTGCCTGGCCGCCGAACGCCGCTACCTGTCGGCGGACCGGCTGGTGGAAACCGAGGAACTGGTGAAAGCCGTTCCGCACCAGTCGATCATCCTCAACCGCATGATGGTCGACGGCGTCGTCGAGGCGCCCGGTGGCGCGCACTTCAGCTTCTCCGGCAGCTACGGCCGCGACGAGAAGTTCCAGCGCCACTATGTCGAGGCCGCCAAGACGCCCGAGTCGTGGGCCGAGTTCAAGGCGCGCTATCTGGATGTGTCCGAGGACGAGTACCAGGCCGCCGTTCGCGCGTTCGCCGAGGAGCAGAAGTGACAAGCACAGAGACGATTACCCGGGCCGAGGTGTGCGTTGTCGCCGCGGCCGAGATCTTCCGCGGCGCGGGCGAGATCATGGCCAGTCCCATGTCCACCGTGACCACCATCGGCGCGCGCCTGGCCCGGCTCACCTTCGAACCGGATCTGCTGCTCTCCGACGGTGAGGCGCTGTTCTTCGCCGAGGTTCCGGCGATCGGCGGCAAAGCGCCGATCGAGGGCTGGATTCCGTTCTCCAAAGTGTTCGACGTGGTCGCCTCCGGCCGCCGCCACGTGGTGATGGGCGCGAACCAGATCGACCGGTTCGGCAACCAAAACCTGTCGGCTTTCGGTGCGCTGCAACAGCCTTCGCGGCAGATGTTCGGTGTGCGCGGCGCGCCCGGCAACACCATCAACCACGCCACCAGCTACTTCGTGCCGCGGCACACCGCACGGGTGTTCTGCGAGACGGTCGACATCGTCTCCGGCGTCGGCTACGACAAGATCGATCCGGAGAATCCGGCCTACCGGTTCCACCACCTGCACCGGGTGGTGTCCAACCTGGGCGTCTTCGACTTCGGCGGGCCCGATCACACCATGCGCGCGCTGTCGCTGCACCCCGGCGTGACCGCCGGTGAGGTCGCCGAGAACACCGCGTTCGAGATCGCCGGGCTCGGCGAAGCCGGCGAAACCCGACTGCCCACCGAGGAAGAGCTGCGCATCATCCGAACCGTGCTGGATCCCAAGGGATTCCGCGAGAAGGAGGTGCAGGCATGAGCCGGCTGCGGACACCGCTGACCGAGCTGGTCGGCATCGAGCACCCGATCGTGCAGACCGGTATGGGCTGGGTCGCCGGGCCCGGGCTGGTCGCCGCCACCGCGAACGCGGGCGGCCTCGGTATCCTCGCCTCCGCGACGATGAACCTCGATGAACTCGAGGTCGCCATCGCGAAGACGAAAGCCAAGACCGACAAGCCTTTCGGCGTCAATATCCGCGCCGATCTGTCGGACGCACCGGATCGCATCGAGATGATGATCCGGGAGGGCGTGCGGGTGGCGTCCTTCGCGCTGGCGCCGAAGAAGGAACTCATCGCCCGGCTCAAGGACAACGGTGTGGTCGTCATGCCGTCCATCGGCGCGGCGAAGCACGCGGTGAAGGTCGCGTCGTGGGGTGCGGATGCCGTCATCGTCCAGGGTGGTGAGGGGGGCGGGCACACCGGGCCGGTCGCCACCACGCTGCTGCTGCCTTCCGTCCTGGACGCCGTGGACATCCCGGTGGTCGCGGGCGGCGGCTTCTTCGATGGCCGTGGCCTGGCCGCCGCGCTGTCCTACGGCGCGGCCGGCGTCGCCATGGGTACCCGCTTCCTGCTGACCCAGGACAGCAGTGTGCCGGACTCGGTCAAGCAGGAGTATCTGAGGCGCGGACTACAGGACACTGTCGTCTCCACCAAGGTCGACGGGATGCCCCACCGCGTGCTGAAGACCGAGCTCGTGGAGAAGCTGGAGCATTCCGGTCGCACGCGCGGTCTGGTCACCGCTCTGGTCAATGCCGCCAAGTTCAAGAACATGACCGGCATGAAGTGGACGGCCATGGCAAAGGAGGGCCTGAACACTCGCAAGCACAAGGACCTCACCTGGTCACAGGTCGTGATGGGCGCGAACACGCCCATGCTCCTGAAAGCCGGTCTGGTGGAGGGCAATACGCAGGCAGGCGTGCTCGCCTCCGGCCAGGTCGCCGGAATCATCGAGGACCTGCCCACCGTGCAGGAACTGATCGATCGGATCATTACCGACGCCGTCGCCCGCATCGGCGCGGTCTCCGCGCTCGCCGAGGCACCCACCTCCGCATCGCAGTAGCGCGCACCTCGGAAGGCGACGGAGGAGGTGCCATGCAGGCCATGCATCAAAGTGCCGCGCGCGAGAATTTCACTGCGGTTCTCGACGCGGCGACCGAGGACAATGACGAGGTGATCATCACTCGGTCCGGCGGCAAAGGTTCGGCGGTCGTGATCTCCCTGGCCGAATACAACGCCATGAAAGAGACCGCTTATCTACTCGGCAACCCCGCGAACGCGGAATGGCTGGCCAGAGGTATCGCGCAGTACCGGGCGGGCGAAGGCGAACCCCGGGAGTTGATCGACGTCGAAATCGAGGACGCCCACGAATGACCCGAAAGGTCGTCTTCATGGGCACCGCATGGGCAGACTACAAGTCCTGGCCGGCCGATGATCGCCGCATGGTGGCAAAGATCAACCGCCTGATCGATGACATCATGCGTAATGGCAACGCCGAGGGAATCGGAAAGCCGGAACCGTTGCGAGCCAATCTGTCCGGATTCTGGTCACGCCGAATCGACCAAGAGCACCACTTGGTGTACGTAGCCACAGACGACGAGGTATCGGTCATCGCCTGTCGCGGCCACTACGAATAGCATCGCCTTCTATTGGTTACAAGGAGGCTTGCACAGCGTCTACCAGGGCAGCTGAGAGTAGGTGGTGTCATCCTCGGCGCCCCAGCGGTAGCCCCAGAGCTGGCCGGAGGGGCCGTCCGCCGGGAGGGTGGCCAGTGCGACGCTGACTTCGGCGCCCTGTGCGGCGGTGCGGAAACCGCTGTTGCCGTTGAATTCGGTGGCGCAGTAGCCGGGGTTGGCGGCATTCACCTTGATCGGGGTGTCCCAGAGTTCCTTGGCGTACTGGGCGGTCACCATGTTGAGGGCGGCCTTGGAGGTCGGGTAGGCGATGGCGGCCGCGGACCACATCGGGCTGGTCTGGTCCATCATGAAGCCGATCGAGCCGACTTCGCTGGATACTTGGACGATCCGTGCCGCCGGGGCCTCGCGCAGCAGCGGCAACATGGCGTTGGTGATCGCGACAATGCCGAAGACATTGGTCTCGAACACTTCTCGCAGCCCGTCCAGCGAGGTCGCCGACGGCTTCTCGAAGCTCCCGCCCGAGATCCCGGCATTGTTCACCAGCACATCCAGCCGCCCGAACTCCGCAGCGATCCAGGCGGCGGCCGCGGCGATCGAGGCGGCGTCGGTGGCATCGATCTCGACCGCGCGCACGTCGACCCCCTCCGCACGCAACTTCTCGGCGGCTTCGGCACCCCGCTCCGCGGACCGCGCACCCACCAGCACGGTCATCCCGCGCCCGCCGAGCTGGCGCGCGGTTTCATATCCGATCCCCCGGTTCGCGCCGGTGATCAAGGCAATCTGCTGTGTCGTCATATCTCGATGGTGCGCGCGCGATCGGTGGCATGGGAGGACCAGCTCAACCTGGTACAGGCTGTACCTCCCGGCCGATGCAACAGGGCAAATTGAGCAGTGGTAGCGGCGCTATCCAGCCCGATGGCAGGCTGAGCCTGCGATTGCCGACCACGGGACAGCACCGAACGCTCCGTGGTCTGCAATCCGCGAAGGAGGCATTCAATGACAGTCATAACCCTCGAAGCTCTCATCCGGGTCGCGACGCCACAGCACGAACTGACGGTTCATCGGTTGACGACAAGCCCTGACGGGTTCTCAGTCGCCTACTCGGTCACGCCGCCACTTGCGGAAGTCGACGTCACCCCAAGCACATTCGATGTTCGCATGGAGGCGACCGATGACCTCGGCATCAGCTACAACAACGGTGGCGGATTCCGGCGGCGCAGTGCGGACGGCCAGCAGTCGGTAGGGACACTGATGCTGCAACCCGCGTTGGCGATCGATGCCAAGCCGGTCACACTACGGTTCGTATTCTCCTCCAAGACAACACAATTCACCTGTGAGCTGCCTGTCGATCTCACCTGACCGAAATCGGTGATCCACGCCTGGAGCACTCTGCGTGGTACAGGCTGTACCACGCTGGGCTTGCCGCGCTGCCCGATACTGGATTCATGACCGATCGTGCCGAGTTGGCGAAGTTTCTGACCGCGCGGCGGGGGCGGTTGCGTCCGTCCGATGTCGGGCTGCCCGAGAGTGGGCGGCGGCGCACGCCGGGGCTGCGGCGGCAGGAGGTGGCGCAGCTGGCCGGGATTTCGGTGGATTACTACATCCGGATGGAGCAGGCGCGGGGGGCCAAACCGTCGCGGCAGGTGCTGGCGGCGGTGGGGCGGGCGCTGATGCTCAGCACCGACGAACGCGAATACCTGTTTCGGATCGCCGGGGAGAATCCGCCGGCGACCGGCGGGCCGAATCGGGTCATCTCTTCCGCTACCCGGGTGCTGCTGGACAGCTGGGCGGTGCCCGCCTATGTGGTGGACGCCAGCTACGACATCCTGGCCTGGAATCGCATGGCGATCCCGTTCGTCGGCGATCTCGCCGAGGTTCCGGAGGACGATCGGAACATGGTGCGCTGGATGTTCCGACTGCCCGCCGATGCCGAGCCGTGGTCGCACGAAGCCTCGGTGAATTTCGCCCGCTCCACCGTCGCCGATCTCCGCGCCACCTACGCCCGGTATCCGGGCAATCAGGCGCTGGCCGCGCTGGTCACCGAATTGCTGGGCACCTCACCACGATTCGCGCAGATGTGGGCGGATCACGACGTACAGGTGCGGCGCGGCCACCACAAGCAGATCCAGCACCCCGAGCTCGGCCCGCTCGAATTCGAATGCCAGGTCCTCTACATCTCCGATTCGGATCAGCGGATCATCGTCTACTGTCCGGAGCCCGGCTCCCCCACCGCGGCGGTATTCGCCTCGGTCGCCGCGTCCGCCGCCGCCCCGGGAGCCATGTGCGGCACGGCAACCCACCACGATCGCGCGACGGACACGATTCCAGGTGCCCGGAATCCGGCCTGGGGACAGCGGCCGTCGGCGGCGACCCGTGCCGCCACCGACGGCCCTTACCTCAAACGCGTTCGATGATGGTGACGTTGGCGGTACCGCCGCCCTCACAGATGGTGAGCAGGCCGTAGCGGCCGTTCACCCGCTCCAGCTCGTTCAGCAGGGTCGCGAAAAGCTTTGCGCCCGTAGCGCCGAGCGGATGGCCCAGGGCGATGGCGCCGCCGTTGACGTTCACCTTGTCGGGGTCGATGCCGGTTTCCTTGATCCAGGCCAGTACCACCGGCGCGAACGCCTCGTTGATCTCGGCTACGTCGATGTCGTCGATGGACAGGCCGGTCTTCTCCAACGCCCACTTGGTCGCGGGGATGGGGCCGGTGAGCATCATGATCGGATCGGCGCCGCGAGCGCTGACGTGGTGGATGCGAGCGCGCGGCTTCAGGCCGTACTCCCCCACCGCCCACTCCGAGGCCAGCAGGGTGGCGCTCGCGCCGTCGGAGATCTGGCTGGCCACGGCGGCGGTCAGCGAGCCGCCCTCGGCCAGCACCTTGAGTCCGGCCATCTTCTCCAGGCTGGTCTCGCGTGGGCACTGGTCGATGGCGAAATCGCCGACCGGGACGATCTCGTTGTCGAAGCGGCCGTTCTTGATCGCGTCACGCGCGCGGTCGTGGCTGCGCAGCGCCCACTGCTCCATCTCGAGCCGCGAGATGCCCCACTTGTCGGCGATCATCTGCGCGCCGTTGAACTGGGACACCTCGCCGGTGCCGTACCGGTGATCCCAGCCCTGCGAGCCGACGAACGGCGACTCGAACCCGTACTCCGCGCCCGCGAGCATGGCCGCGGAGATCGGGATCGCGCTCATGTTCTGCACGCCGCCCGCGACGACCACCTCGGCGGTGCCGCTCATGATGGCCTGCGCGCCGAAATTGATGGCCTGCTGGGAAGATCCGCACTGGCGGTCCACCGTGACGCCCGGCACCTCCTCCGGGAAACCCGCCGCCAGCCAGGCGGTGCGGCCGATATTGCCCGCCTGCGGGCCGATATTGTCGACACAGCCGACGATCACGTCGTCGACGGCGCCCGGATCGATCGGACTGCGGTCGAGCAGGCCCTTCAACGCGGCCGCGCCGAGGTCCGCCGGGTGCACGGCGGCCAGTGCGCCGTTCTTCTTGCCGACGGGGGTGCGCACCGCGTCGATGACGAAAGCGTCGCGGACAGGAGCGTACGGGCGGCGGGCTGGTGCAGACATAGAGAGCTCCAAACTAGTTGTGCTGGACCGTAAGTCCGTCGAGCACGATGGTCAGGTACTGCTTGGCGAGATTTTCGACGGTGATCGGACCGCCCGGCTGATACCACCGGACCGCGACCCACACCGTGTCCCGCAGGAACCGGTAGGCCAGTTCGACATCGAGTTCGGCCCGGAAGCTGCCGTCCGCGACACCGTTGGTCAGCACCTGGTGCCAGAGTTCGCGGAATTCGTTGTTGTATTCGTCGATGTAGGCGAAGCGCTCCGCGCCGCGCAGCCGCTTGGCCTCGGCCTGGTAGATCGCGACCGCGGCGTGGAAGTGGTCGAAGGACTCGTAGGAGGCCAGAACCAGGGCCTCCAGGGTGTCGCGCGAGCTCAGCCCCGCCGCGACGATTTCCCGATACCGCCCGAACAGGTCGTCGAGGAATCCGCGCAGGATCTCGTCCACCATGGATTCCTTGGAATCGAAGTGGTGGTAGAGGCTGCCGGATAGGATTCCGGCCGCGTCGGCGATATCGCGGACCGTGGTGGCGCGCAGGCCCCGCTGGGCGAAGAGATCCGCCGCGAGCAGGAGCAGTTCGTTGCGCCGTGCCGATTTCGAGGTATCCGCCGATTTCGAGGCGTCAGGTGCGGTCACACTGCGATCGTACAACCAAGCATTTGCTTGGTCCAGTGTGGTACCGGAACCGACGCCTCGAACCGGGCGCATTACGCCGACGCGACCAGCGGTCTGCGGGGCGTACCGAAGAGCTGAGCGGCACCGTGCGCACGCTTGAAGAACAGATGCGCGTCGTGCTCCCAGGTGATCGCGATACCGCCGTGCAGCTGCACGGTTTCGGAGACGATCTCGGTGAACGCCGCCGAGCAGTGCACGCGCGCGGCCCACACGTCCTCGGCCGCCGACGGGCTGCGCTCCGCGACCGCGACGGCCGCGGCGTGCGCCGCCGACTTCGCCGACTCCAGCAGCACGTACATATCGGCCATGCGGTGCTTGAGCGCCTGGAAACTGCCGATGGCCCGGCCGAATTGAACGCGGGACTTGCTGTATTCGACCGTGGTCTCCAGGCACTGCTCCATGGCGCCGACCTGCTCGGCCGCGACCGCCGCCCAGGCGATCTCGCGCAGCCGCGCGAGAACGGCGGCCGGATCGCCGGAGCCGAGCCGGCGGCCGGTGACACCCGCGAAGGAGATCTCGGACAACTTGCGGGTCGGGTCCATGGTCGCGACCACGCGCCGGGTGACGCCCGCGGTATCCGCGTCGACCTCGAACAGTCCGGCGGCGGTCACCACGACCAGCGTGTCGGCGTGCGTGCCGAGCACGTAATGGGCCGTGCCGGAGAGGGTTTCACCATCGACGTGCACGCCGCAGTCGTCCCAGCCGTCCGGGCCGGCCCAGCACACCGCGAGGGTCCGGCTTCCCTCGGCCACACCCGGCAGCAGCCGGGCGCAGGCGTCGGCGTCGCCGGAGAGCAATACCGCCTGCGTGCCGAGCACGGCGGAGCCAAGCATCGGCACATCGGCCAGCGTCCGGCCCAATTCGCTGACCACCAACAGGGATTCGAGCAGCGTCGCGCCGATTCCGTCGTACTCCTCCGGAATCGCCAGGGCGGCGACGCCGATCTGTTCACAGAGCAGCTGCCACAGCACCGAGTCGTAGCCGAGGTCGCTGTCCATACCGGTGCGCACGGCCGCGCTCCCCGCGTACTTGGTGAGCAGGGCGCGAACCGACGCGGTGAATTCCTGATGTTCGGAACTGGTCATGCCCTGCCTCCGGAGTGATTGCGGAGCTTGGTGCTCGCCGGGATGACGATGGTGCGTGCGCCGGTCATTGCGACGCCTCCGCCCGCAGCGCCCGGGCGATCCGGCCTCGATGCAGATCCGGTGTGCCCCAAGCGGATCGGAGTGCTCGCACCTTGGTCAACCACAGCGACAGGTCGTACTCGGCGGTGTAGCCGATAGCGCCGTGCACCTGAAGCGCGGCTCGGGCGGCACCATAGGCGGCGTCACCGCAGGCGATCGCGGCGGCCGAGACGTCGCGGGACCGCGTGGCCTCGCCCATGGTCAACGCCGCGCGGAACAGCAGCGGCTCGGCCAGATCCAACGCGATCAGCACATCGGCCAGCTTCTGCTTCACGGCCTGGAACTCACCGATCGGCTTGCCGAACTGCTTGCGCTGCTTGGCGTATTCGGTGGCCTGGTGCAGCAGGGCGCGGCCCGCGCCGAGCTGTTGCGCCGCACCGGCCAGCGCGCCGGTATCGAACGCGACGGCGGTTGCATCCGCCACGCCCTCGGCGACCACCGCACCGGGTTCGACGGCGAACAAGCGGCGGGCCGGATCGACCGAGCGCACCAGCGTCCCGGGCTCGGCCTGGCGCAGTTGGTCGCCGTCCACCACCAGTACGACGTCCGCCACATCGGCGTCCAAGGCCAGCGGATCCGATCCGGCGAAAGCCACGGTGCCCAGCGCGGTGCCCTCGGCCAGACCCGGCAGCCAGCGCTGGGCCGGTTCGCTGTCCGGAAGTGCTTGCAGCAGCGCGGGAATCGCGGCCGCGGTCTCCACCAGCGGTCCGGGCATCCCCGCGCGGCCGATTTCCTGGAAGGCGACCACCAGATCGATGGGCTCCGCGCCGACGCCGCCGTTGTCCTCGGCGACGGCCAACCCCAGCACACCGGAGTTCGCGAGCTGACGAATCAGCGCGCGTCCGGCGGCGGGGTCACCGTCGGCCCAGGCCCGCGTCGCGGCGGGCACCTGCCCGGCATCGAGCAATTTACGCAGGCTGGTACCGAAATCGAGTTGTTCGGGGCTGAGTGCGAACCTCATCGGCTGCTTCCTCTCGGGAGTCCGAGCAGCCGCTCGGCGATGATATTGCGCTGAATCTCGTTGGTACCGGCGTAGATCGGGCCGGACAGCGAGAACAGGTAGCCGTCGGTCCAGGGGCCGGCGAGCTCGCCCGCGACACCCAGGACATCCAGCGCGGTCTCGTGCATGGCGATATCGAGCTCGGACCAGAAGACCTTGGTGATCGAGGATTCCGCGCCGAGCCGGCCGCCCTCGTTGAGCCGGGTGACGGTGCCGAAGGTGTGCAGCCGGTAGGCCTCGCTGCCCAGCCACGCGTCCACCACCGCGTCCCGCTGCGCGGTATCGGTTTCGTCGCCGTCGGCGACCCACAGGTCGATCAGCCGCTGCGCGGTCGCGCTGAACCGGCCGGGACTGCGCAGCGACAGGCCGCGCTCATTACTGGAGGTGCTCATAGCCACTCGCCAGCCCTCGTTGACCGCGCCGATCACATCGTGGTCGGGCACGAAGACATCGTCGAGGAAGATCTCGGCGAAGCCGGGCTCGCCGTCCAGCTGCGGAATCGGGCGGACCGAGACGCCCTCGGCGGTGAGCGGGAACATCACGTAGGTCAGACCGCGGTGCCGTTGCGCCTCCGGGTCGCTGCGGAACAGGCCGAAAGCCCAGTCCGCGAACGCGGCCCGCGAACTCCAGGTCTTCTGGCCGCTGAGCAGCCAGCCGCCCTCGGTGCGGCGTGCGGTGGAGCGGATACCGGCCAGATCGCTGCCCGCTTCCGGCTCGGACCAGGCCTGCGCCCAGATATCGTCACCGCGCGCCATGCGCGGCATGATCCGCGCCAGCTGCTCGGGGGTGCCGTGCTCGAACAGGGTCGGTGCGAGCAGGAAGATGCCGTTCTGGCTGACCCGCCCGGGCGCGCCCGCCGCGTAGTACTCCTGCTCGAACAGCACCCATTCCAGCAGCGAGGCGTCCCGGCCGCCGAACTCCTCGGGCCAGGACACCACGGACAGGCGCGCGTCGGCCAGGGTGCGCTCCCAGTCGCGATGCGCCTCGAATCCGGCTTTGGTGTCCATCGACGGCAACGGCGCCGCCGGCTTGTTGGCGGCCAGGAATTCGCGGACCTCGCGCTGGAATTCCTGGGTCGCGGAGTCGAAATCCAGATCCACTAGCTTGTCCCGTTCTGCCGGGTCGCGGTCGCCTTCATCGACTTGGCGTTCATGCCGCCCAGTGAATCGGCGCCGACCTCGGCGTTGTGCGCGTGTGCGAAGTGATGCAGGCCGAACACCGAATCCATCCCGGTGCGCATACCCATCAGGTCCTCGGCCTGGTTGACGGCCTTCTTGGTCAGGGCGAGCCCGAATTGCGGCATGGCGGCGATCTTCTCGGCCAGCGCCAGGGTCTCGGCCTCGAGTTCGGCGCGCGGTACGACACGGTTGACCATGCCCCACTCCTTGGCCTGCGCCGCGTCGAAACGGTCGCCGGTGAACAGGAACTCCTTGGCCGCGCGCGGACCCATCACCCATGGGTGGGCGAAGTACTCGACACCCGGAATACCCATCCGGACAACGGGATCAGAGAAGAACGCGTCATCGGCGGCGACGATCAGATCGCACACCCAGGCCAGCATGAGCCCGCCCGCGATGCACGCGCCCTGCACCATGGCGATGGTCGGCTTGGGGATCTCGCGCCAGCGGCGGCACATGCCGAGATACACCTCGGTCTCGCGGGCGAAGCGCTGGTCGCCGCCGGCCCGGTCGACATGGTCCCACCACAGGGCGGCCTTGTTCTGGTACCGCACATGGTGATCGCGCCCCGGCGTGCCGATGTCATGGCCGGCGCTGAAGTGTTTCCCGTTGCCCGCCAGGACGATCACGCCGACCTCGGGGTCCTCGACCGCGCGTTCGAAGGCGGCGTCCAGGGCGTAGGTCATCACCGAGTTCTGGGCATTGCGGTAGTCGGGCCGGTTCAACGTGACGATCGCGACCCTTCCCCGGACCTCATAGGTGACGACTTCGCCCTCGTCGGGAACACCGTCGCTCATTTGATCTCCTCACGTAATTGCCGCTTGAGCACTTTCCCGGCCGCGCTGTAGGGCAGCTGATCCCGGAATTCGACGAATCGCGGCACCTTGAAATTGGCCAGCACGGTCGAGGCGTGCGCGCGCACCTGCTCCTCGGTGACCGCCGCGCCCGGCTTGCGCACCACGTACGCCTTGCCGACCTCGCCCATCCGGGTGTCGGGCACCCCGATGACCGCGGATTCGGCGACGCCGTCGAGCCGGGCCAGTGCCTGCTCGACCTCGGCCGGGTACACGTTGAACCCACCCGAGATGTACATGTCCTTGAGCCGGTCGGTGATCTTGAGATAGCCGCGCTCGTCGAGCGTCCCGATATCGCCGGTGTGCAGCCAGCCCTCGGCATCGATGGTCTCGGCGGTGCTCGCGGGATCGTCGAGATAGCCGAGCATCACGTTCGGCCCGCGCAGCAGCACCTCACCCGCCTCGCTGAGCTGAAGTTCGAAATCAGCGATCGGCTTGCCGCAGGTGTTGGCGATGGTCTCGGCATCGTCGTCGGCGCGGCACATGGTCCCGAAACCGGCGGCCTCGGACAGGCCGTACCCGGTGATGACCACATCGAAGCGCAGCTCCGAGCGCATCCGCTCGACCAGTACCACCGGCACGGTCGCGGCGCCGGTGACCGCCACCCGCAGCGTGCTCAGGTCGAACTGCTCGCGATCCGGGAAATCCAGGATGGTCTGGTAGATGGTCGGCGGGCCGGGCAGCACGGTGATCCGCTCGTCGCTCACCAGCCGCATGGTCTGCGGTACGTCGAAGGTCGCCTGCGGCACGATGGCCGCGCCGGTCACCAGGCAGGACAGGATGCCCGCCTTGTAACCGAAATTGTGGAAGAACGGGCTCACCACGAGGTAGCGGTCAGCGGCGGTCAGCGTGGTGCATTCGGCCCAGGCCCGCACCACGCTCAGCGCCTGCCGGTGCGCGACCAGCGTGCCCTTGCTGCGGCCGGTGGTGCCGGAGGTGAACAGGATGTCGGACAGGTCGTCGGGGTCGACGGACTCGGCGCGCTTGTGCGCATCGGCCACGGGTACCGGAGCCGCGATGCTCTGCAATGCCGACCAGTCCAGCGTCTGCGCGTCGGATTCGATCGAGCTGCCCGGTTCGACCGGTATGACCACGACCGTGTCGATCGTCAGTTCCGGTGCCGCCGCACGCAATTCGGCCAGCCGATCGCGCCCGAGGAAGCTGCCCGCGATGAACAGCGCCTTGGCGTCGACCCGGGCCAGCACGTCGGCGGCCTCGTCGGCGACGTACCGGGTGTTCAGCGGCACCAGGGCGGCGCCGGCGTAGTGCGCGCCGAGCGCGGCCACCACCCAGTGGTAGGTGTTGGGCGCCCACATGGCGACCCGGTCGCCACGTTCCACGCCGCGCGCGATCAGGGCGCGCGCCACCTCCTGGACCGCGTCGAGCAGCTGGTTCCAACTCAGCCGGACGGTGCCGTCGGCCAAGGCGGGTGCATCGCCAAAGGACCGCGCGGCGTCGTGCAGTGCCATCGGTGTCGTCTGTGCAGGGGTTGTCACGGTTGTCCTCACCGTCCGCTGGGCCGTTCCGCCAAGAGGCTAACAAAGCAAGTGCTTGGTAGGTTATCCTACCGTCGTGGTTGCGATCCAGACCTCAGATTCCAGTACCGCCGCACAGGATGCGGCCTTTTCCGCCGAAGTGCGGGAGTGGCTGGAGGAGAACCTCAATGGCGAATTCCGCGCACTGCGCGGACTCGGCGGTCCCGGCCGCGAGCACGAGGCGTTCGACGAACGCCTCGAATGGGACCGGCACCTGGCCGCGGCCGGGTGGACCTGCCTGGGCTGGCCCGAGGAATACGGCGGCCGCGACGCCACCGTGCGCCAGCAGGTGATCTTCCACGAGGAGTACGCCAAGGCCAACGCCCCCGCGCGGGTCTCGCACGTCGGCGAGGAACTCCTCGGTCCCACCGTGCTGGCCTTCGGCACCCAGGCGCAGAAGGACCGGTTCCTGCCCGGCGTCCGCAATGTCACCGAACTGTGGTGCCAGGGCTACTCCGAACCCGGCGCGGGCTCGGACCTGGCGGCCGTCAGCACCTCGGCGCACCTGGACGGGGACGAGTGGTCGATCAACGGCCAGAAGATCTGGACCTCGCTGGCCCACGTGGCCGACTGGTGCTTCGTCATCGCGCGCACCGAAAAGGGATCGGTCCGGCACAAGGGCCTGTCCTATCTGCTGGTCCCGATGAACCAGCCGGGTATCGAGGTGCGCCCGATCATCCAGCTCACCGGCACTTCGGAATTCAACGAGGTCTTCTTCGACAATGCCCGCACCGCCGCCGATCTGGTGATCGGCGCGCCCGGCGAGGGCTGGCGGATCGCCATGGGCACGCTGGCCTTCGAGCGCGGCGTCTCCACCCTCGGCCAGCAGATCCGGTTCGCCCGTGAACTCGCCGATGTCGAGGCGCTGGCCCGGCGCACGGGCGCGGCCGAGGACCCGCTGATCGCCGACCGGATCGACCGGGCCTGGGTGGGCCTGCGGGTCATGCGCGCGCACGCCATCCGCACCATGGCCAGCGCCGAGGTCGACGACAGCGGCCAGGCCTCGGTCTCGAAACTGCTGTGGGCCAACTGGCATCGCGGGCTCGGCGAACTCGCCATGGACGTGCTCGGGGCGCAGGGCCTGATCGCCGATGACAACGACGATTTGAACGAATGGCAGCGGATGTATCTGTTCACCCGCGCCGACACGATCTACGGAGGTTCGAACGAAGTGCAGCGCAACATCATCTCCGAGCGCGTGCTCGGACTGCCCCGAGAGGCGCGTTGACATGCCTGATCTTTCTGTTGCGCCGCAGCCGGTTTCCGGTCACGGGCTGCTGACCGGACGCGTCGCTGTCATCACCGCCGCCGCGGGTACCGGTATCGGATCGGCCACCGCGCGCCGGCTGTTGGCCGAAGGCGCCGACGTGGTGGTCTCGGACTGGCACGAGCGGCGGCTCGCCGAAACCGAAGTCGAACTGAAGGGCGAGTTCCCGGAGCGCCGGGTCGCGGCCATCGCGTGCGACGTGCAGAGCACCGAGCAGGTGAACGCGCTGGTGCGCGGTGCGGCCGCGGCACTGGGCCGGGTCGACATCATGGTCAACAACGCCGGGCTCGGCGGTGAGACCCCGGTCGTGGACATGACCGACGAACAGTGGGACCGCGTCCTCGACATCACGCTCAACGGCACCTTCCGCTGCACCCGGGCCGCGCTGACCTATTTCCGTGAGGCCGGGCACGGCGGTGTGATCGTGAACAACGCGAGTGTGCTGGGCTGGCGGGCGCAATACGGTCAAGCCCACTATGCAGCCGCCAAGGCCGGTGTCATGGCGCTGACCCGATGCAGTGCCGTGGAAGCCGCCGAATTGGGCGTTCGAATCAACGCGGTCGCACCGAGCATCGCCCGGCACGCATTCCTCGACAAGGTGTCTTCCACCGAACTCCTGGACACCCTGTCCGAACGCGAAGCCTTCGGCCGGGCCGCCGAACCGTGGGAGGTGGCGGCCACCATCGCCATGCTCGCCAGCGATTACACCACCTACCTGACCGGTGAAGTGGTGTCGATCAGCAGCCAGCGCGCCTGATTCCAGAGCGGTTGCTCGGCGGGCCGGGCGAGGACGGCGGCTGCGCCATCCACCCTCGCCCGCCGCGCCCGCTGTCTGTCGTCCGGCCGTCGCGAAGCACCGCCGCGCAAGAATGCGAACGCCGGTCTACATCCGCTATTTGCGCAGCGTACGGGCATCGGCCCAGCCGAAAAACCATTGCGTGCGGAGCCGTTTCGTGTGCCATGCTGGGGATGAACGGATCCCGCAAACTCCCGTGAGGGGCGATGGCTATGGGCCTGGATCGCCCAAATGCCCGCGAACAACTGGAACTCGATTTGGTACGCGAAGTCGTGCTGGCCAGGCGAAGACTGGACAGCATGGTGCTCGCCGCGCTGACCCTCGGCGCCGAACTCATGAACCATCGTCGCGAGGGCAGCACCGCCACGCGAACCGTGCAGATCCTCGCGGAGTACGGCCTCGATCAACCCGCCGCCGAACAGGATCGGCGACGGCAGCGCCAGACCGATCTGATGCGCGAGGTGCGCGCCGATCTGCTCGAGGTGCTGCGCCGCTGCCGGCAGTACCGCTACGACCGCGGCGCCGTCGACGACGAGATCGCCCGAGGGTTGTGTGCCGCGACCGACAAACTGGTGATCGGCGCCGATATGGACACCTATCAGGCGTGGCAGCGCGGGATGGTACTCAAACTCGTCGAAGAGCCGACGCCGCACGGTCCGCCGCGCGTCATGGCGACCGTCGACGCCGGCCCCGGGCGCGGCCCGCTCACCGTCGAATGGGACACGCCCGAACGGAGATTGGCGCTGGTAGCACGCCTGGCCCGCGCGGGTATCGCGCCGATGGTCATCTGCGATCGGCTCCTCGCCGACCTGTCGGTGTCCTCACCGCTGCGCTACTCCTATCGCTGAATCGGCGCCGCACCGCGCCCGGCGTACCGTCGGGCGGTATGAGCGATCCGGACGTGAAGGTCGTGCCCTGCGCCGAACGGGTGTGGGTCCTGCTGCACGGACATCTGGTGGCCGACAGCCGGAGCGCGATGCTGGTGTGGGAACACCCGTACTATCCGACCTACTATCTGCCCGCCCTATCCGGCAATCAGGTGCGCAACCAGCGGCGGCGGCGCGGATAGCGGCGGTAGACCTCGGCGACTACGCGGGAACCCAGGGAATCGGTCACATGAAAGCAGTCGCCGCCGAGTTCGGTGGCGGCGCGGGCGATTTCGGCGATCGCGCCGTGGAAGTCGCCGGCGCCCATCGGGGTGAGCCGCATTTCGACCGCGCCGATGTGGGCGAATCCCGTCTCGGGAGGTCGGTCGAGTTCTTCCGCGAGGCCACGCATGGCTCCACTGTCGGCTCGGACCGGGCGGCTCGTCAAGGCCTATACTGCTAGGACGACCTGCGACCGAAGAGCCTCCCTCGAAGGAGGGCACCATGGCCGATCCGACGCACACCAAGGTTTGCCTGACCTGCCGCGAATATCCGGATCCCGCGCTGGCGGTGTTCCTGGCGCCCGAACCGCTGGTTCGCGGCGGTTGCATCCTGCACTTCGTGGAGCAGGTTCCGATCGGAGCCGCCGGGCCCCGGCCGTTGACCTCCGACCTCGCGGGGCTCATGCAGTCCCAGGTCGATCCGGCCAGTTCCGTGCACGCCGAATTCCACGCCTTCACCACCCGCCTGGCCGATGCCGCCCGGGCCCGCACGGTCCTGCACGATCACCTGATCACCGACCCGGAGCCGCTCGGCCTGGACCCGGCCGACACCGATGAACTGACCCGCCTGGCCGCCCTCCCCGAGCATCCCATCGGGCCCCGCCGCGTCGACGACTTCCAGGACCACGCGGTCCGTGCCGCCATGCTCGCCGTCTACCGCCACTTCGAGGTGGATCAGCGCATCCCGCTGCTGTACCACGGCTATGCCGATCCCAGCACCGGCTGGTTCGCCCTGCGCGCCGGGTCAGCGTAAGACCGTGAACTCCGGATCAGCGGGCCGGTCGAGGATATCGGCCGGACGATCCCGCAGGAATCGGTCGAACATGGCCGCTACATATGTTCGAGTCAGGTCGTAGGCTCGAGCGCCGGCGATCGGCCCGATATAGGTGCTGGCGGCCGGTCGGGCGACGTCGGGGACCAGCAGGGGCATATCGGTGTAGTCGTAGTGCGCAGAATCCCGCATGGTCAGGTGCCGCCGCCAACCGGTTCCGCGCTGCCAGAACGCATTCAGCGACGGATTCGCGTCACCGACAGCTTCGGCCTGCGCACTGGTCAGCACCAGCACCGGCCGATCGCTGCCTTCGGTGACCGAACGGCCGAATTCCGCGTCGATCCCGAGTTGACCGTCGAGGTCTACGGCGGCGTCGATCCGCCGGTCGCCGTGCATCGACTCGACCGCCAGGTAGCCACCCAGCGAGTGCCCCACGGCCCCGATGTGTTCCAGATCCAAGGCACGATCCAGACCCGCGGGCAGGGCTCGCTGTCCGGTGTCCGGGTTCCTCCCGGAGGCCAGCTGGGCGACCGAGTCCAGCACGAACCGCATGTCGGCCAGGCGCGCGGCCAGATACCGCTGACGAACCTCCTGGTCGAACGCGGGGAAGGGCACGTGCTGAACGATTCTCCCGCCGGGAAACTCCACAGCGGGGCTCTCGTAGGTGTGATCCATCGTGACCACCACATAGCCGCGGCTCGCCAGATCCTCGGCCAGGCCGTTGGCCCAGATCCGCGAGACACCGGCGCCCGGCGAATAGAACACCACCGGATAGGTCCCGCTGGGGTGTGCGGGCGCTCCGGTGTGCGCGTTGGTCAGCACGCCGGGTAGCGATACGCCGAAACGCTTTTCCAGATCGGGTATGAGGGCCGAGGAGACGTAGTGCGCCTGCGGATACCGTTCGGCATCGGTGGCCGGATAGAAGACCGACACCATCAGTTCGCGCGAGCGTTCCGGCACGAACGGGTCCGGCCGGTTCGCGTCGGTCAGATGCAGTGCCGTGGTGCCGACGGCGTACACACTGGATGGACGGGGCAGCACGGGCGCGGCACCAGCTGTCGCGGTGTTTCCCGCCAGCAGCGTGAGTGCGAACGCGACCACGAATACCGTTCGGCTGATCAATTTTCCCCCACGCTCCGAGCGACGAATCGACCCGACAGTAGCCGAACTGCCCACCGCTCGCACGCGAAAGGCTCCGTACACCAACGGTTTACGGAGCCTTTCAGCAGCGCGAGCGCTACTTCGGTATCTCGACCACACCCTCGTCGACCGCCCACTGAATCGTGCGCTCGAGATCGGCGCAGGATTCCGGGCGATGCGGATGACTCTGTGTGGGACCGAGTTTCGCGAAGACGGGGCAGCGGTCGGCCGGATCGCCGGTCCACTGCACCGAGGTCTGGTGCGCGGAGTACTTGCGCACCAGGACCTCACTGGCGCAGGTCTGGCATTTCAGCGGCGTCATACCGTCTTCGAGGTAGCGCTGCTTGTCGACCACGGTCTGGGCCCGCACCTCGGCCCGCCGCTCCGGCTGGTCGGCAAAGTCGGGTGCTTTGGCCCACCTGGTCATCAGACACCTGCCTCCGCTTGATCGGCCTGCGCCGCTTCCTCTTCCGCGCGCCGCCGCAGATTCTCCGCGACCTCGGCCTCCCAGGCGATATTCGCCTTGGTGGTGTCGACTTCGAATTCGAAGCGGTCGGTCGACTTCGGGTTCACGTCGGCGAGATCGACATAGAACTGGTCGTACCAGCGGCGCAGCTGGTAGACCGGCCCGTCTTCCTCACAGAGCAGCGGGTTTTCGACCTTGGACTTGTGCTTCCAGATCTCCACGTCGCCGAGGAAGCCGACGTTGATGCCCTCCATCATCTTCTCCGCGAGCTTGGCGCCGCCCGCGTCGTCGAGCCCGGCGGGCTTCTCGGCGGTCAGGCCCCACATGAGCATGAAGGAATCCTGCGTCACCGGGTAGTGGCAGTTGATCAGCATGGTCTTGACCTCGAACCCGCCGTAACTGTTGACCAGCGAGTTGAGCATCCAGGACGGGCCGTAGTAGGACGCCACCGATTCCAGCAGCACCTCGCCGTACTTCTGGGTCCCGACGTCCTGGCGGTTCTTCGATTCCAGGAACTGGGTGGCGACATGGCCTTCGAAGACGTTCTTGAAGAACGTCGGGTAGGCGAAGTGGATGTAGAAGAAGTGGGCCATATCGACCACGTTGTCGATGATCTCGCGGCAGTTCGCGCCCTCGATGAGCATCGTGTTCCACACCCACGGGGTCCAGCGCTCGCCGAGTTGCTCGCTCGGGTTGCCCTCGGCGTCGGTGTAGGCGCCGTCGATGTAGGGGATGGTGATCCCCTCCTGCGGCGGCTTGCCCTCGTGGTCGTTCCAGACGAACAGCTGGCCGTTACGTTCCAGCGTGGTCCAGGAGCGGGTCCGCGCCAGCGGCGGAACTCGCTTGCCGTAGGGGATCGCCGAGCATTTGCCGTTGGCGCCCCAGCGCCAATCGTGGAACGGGCAGGCGATGTCGTCGCCCTTGATCGAGCCCATGCTCAGATCGCCACCCATGTGCCGGCAGTAGCCGTCCAGCACGTGCAGTTCGTTCTTGCTGTCGGCCCAGATCACGAGCTTGGTGCCGAAGGCCTGCACCGAGTGCGGCTTGCCGTCGCGGAACGATTCGGCCAGGCCGAGGCAATGCCAACCCCGCGCATAACGGGTAGGCGCGGAGCCCACATCGAGCTCGCGGACCTTGCCACCGCTCCCCTTGGGGGTTACTGCCATCGCGATTCCTCCTCCTTCTGTACTAGAACACGTTACAAAATGAGCGGCCGCGACGCCAGCGATTGGGTCCACTTCCTGGGCACCTCTATTCAAGCCTAATGCGGGCACCTGTTCTCGACATAAATAGGAACCTGTTCTAGTCTCAAGGGCAAATGACAACCGACCAGGCTGAGTTCACCCACCCCGCCGACTCCGTCGGCCTTCCACCCCGAGGAGCAGGTCCCACAATGACGCAAGAAGTGACCGACAAGGTCGACGCACTGTTGCCCTTCCTGCGCGAGCAGGCGCAAGCGGCCGAGGACCTGCGCCGCATCCCCGACGAGACCATCAAGGCGCTCCAGGGGACCGGGTTCTTCAAGATCGTGCAGCCGAAGCAGTGGGGCGGCTACGCCGCCGACCCGGTGATCTTCTACGACACCGTCCGCAAGATCGCCAGCGCGTGCGGCTCCACCGGCTGGGTGGCGGGCATCCTCGGCATCCACAACTGGCACCTGGCCCTGTTCAGCCAGCAGACCCAGGAAGAGGTGTGGGGCAACGACACCGAGGTCCGCATCTCGTCCTCGTACGCGCCGATGGGTGCGGGCACCGTGGTCGAGGACGGCTCAGGCTACCGGGTCAGCGGCAGCTGGGCGTGGTCGTCCGGCTCCGACCACGCCGACTGGACCTTCGTCGGCGGCCCGGTCATCAAGGACGGCCGCCCGGTCGACTTCGGCAGCTTCCTCATCCCGCGCTCCGACTACCGCATCGACGACGTCTGGAATGTTGTGGGGCTCAAGGGCACCGGCTCCAACACCCTGGTGGTCGAGGACGTCTTCGTGCCGCGGCATCGGTTCCTCAGCTACCGCACCATGAACGAACTGAAATCGCCGGGCCTGGAACAGAACACCGACCCGCTGTACAAGATGCCCTGGGGCACCATCCATCCCAGCACCATCACCACGCCGATCGTGGGCATGGCCTACGGCGCCTACGCCGCGCACGTCGAGCATCAGGGCAAGCGCGTACGCGCCGCCTACGCCGGCGAGAAGGCCAAGGACGATCCGTTCGCCAAGGTCCGGATCGCGGAGGCCTCCAGCGATATCGATGCCGCCTGGCGGCAGGTGCGCGGCAATATCGTCGACGAGTACGCCTACCTGCTGCGCGGCGAGGAGATCCCGGTCGAGCTGCGGCTGGCCGCGCGCCGCGACCAGGTCCGCGCCACCGGCCGCGCCATCGCCTCGATCGACAAGCTGTTCGAAAGCTCCGGCGCCACCGCACTCGCCAATGGCACTCCGCTACAGCGCTTCTGGCGTGACGCGCACGCCGGACGGGTGCACGCCGCCAACGATCCCGAGCGCGCCTACACCATGTTCGGGTCCGGCGAGTTCGGGCTGCCGATCACCGACACCATGTACTAGGAGGGGATTTCGTGACTTCGACGGTGGAACTCACCTACGAGTCGACCTCGCGTTTCGCGCAGGTTCGGCCCGATCTGAAACTGCACTACCACGAAGCCGGTGTCGGCAACGGTCCGACGATCGTGCTGCTGCACGGCGGCGGGCCCGGCGCGTCGTCCTGGTCGAACTTCTCCCGCAATATCCCGGTGCTGGCGCAGAACTACCACGTCATCGCGGTGGATCAGCCCGGGTTCGGCAAGTCCGACAAGCCGGTCGATCACCCGCAGTACTTCTCGCACAGCGCCTCGGCGCTGAAGGACCTGCTCGACCACTTGCAGATCACCGAGCGCGTGCACCTGCTCGGCAACTCGCTGGGCGGCGGCGCGGCCGTGCGGTTCGCGCTCGACTACCCCGACCGCGCCGGCAAGCTCGTGCTGATGGGCCCGGGCGGGCTGAGCGTCAACGTGTTCGGGCCGGACCCGACCGAGGGCGTGAAGAACCTGGCCCGGTTCAACTACGAGCCGACCCGGGCGAATCTGGAAGCGTTCCTGCGGATCATGGTCTTCGACCAGTCGCTGATCACCGACGAACTCATCGACGAGCGGTTCGCCTCGGCGAACACCCCGGAATCGCTGGCGGCGACCCGGGCGATGGGCAAGTCGTTCTCCGGACCGGACTTCGAACTCGGCATGCTCTGGCGTGAGGCCTACAAGCTGCGCCAGCCCGTGCTGCTGATCTGGGGCCGTGAGGATCGGGTCAACCCGCTCGACGGCGCGATCGTGGCGACCAAGATGATCCCGCGGGTGCAACTGCATGTCTTCGGCGGTTGCGGGCACTGGGCCCAGCTGGAAAAGTTCGACGAATTCAACCGTCTGGCTACCGATTTCCTCGCCGGATCGCGCAAAGGGAAGTGATATGACAGCATCGCGAAGCGATTCCTTGGGGGGTGGCGGCCGGGTGACGGGTGGGCGCAGCATTCGCGCACTCGGCTATATGCGCATCCAGGCCACCGATATGGCGGCCTGGCGCGAGTACGGGCTCAAGGTGCTCGGCATGATGGAGGCGCCGGGTCCCGACCCGAACGCCCTCTACCTGCGCATGGACGAATTCCCCGCGCGGCTGGTGATCGTGCCGGGCGAGACCGACCGGCTGCTGGTGTCGGGCTGGGAGGTCAACGACGCACCGCGCCTCCAGGAACTGCGGGAACGCCTCTCCGCGGCGGGTGTGGCCTTCAAGGAGGCCACCAGGGAAGAGCTCGCCGACCGCCGAGTCGAGGGCATGATCCAGTTCGAGGATCCCTCCGGCAATACGCTCGAGGCGTTCCACGGCGCGCAATATGTCGCCCGGCGGTTCGTGAGCCCCTACGGGCACAAGTTCGTCACCGCCGAGCAGGGCCTGGGCCACGTGGTGCTGACCTGCACCGACGATGCCGCCGCGCAGGATTTCTACCAGGGCGTGCTCGGGTTCCGACTGCGTGACTCGATGCGGCTGCCTCCGCAGATGGTGGGCCGGCCCGCCGACGGCGATCCGGCCTGGCTGCGGTTCTACGGCTGCAACCCGCGTCATCACTCGCTGGCGTTCCTGCCGCTGCCGAACCCGACGGGCATCGTGCACCTGATGGTCGAGGTGGAGAACTCCGACGATGTCGGTCTCTGCCTGGATCGCGCGGCGCGCAAGAACGTGAAGATGTCGGCCACGCTCGGACGGCACATCAACGACAAGATGCTGTCGTTCTACATGAAGACGCCGGGCGGGTTCGATATCGAATTCGGTTGTGAGGGACTCGAAGTCGACGACGACCTGTCCTGGATCGCGCGGGAGTCCACCGCGGTGAGCCTGTGGGGTCACGACTTCTCGATCCAGGCCCGCCAGCAATGAGCTCGCCGGAGCAGGTACCGGAGATCGATCCGCGGGCGTTCCGGAATGTGCTGGGGCAGTTCTGCACCGGCATCACCGTGATCACCACCTTCGGTGCGGACCACACGCCGATCGGCTTCGCCTGCCAGTCCTTCGCCGCGCTGTCGCTGGATCCGCCGCTGATCCTGTTCTGCCCCACCAAGGGTTCGCGGTCCTGGGCAGCGATCGAGCAGGCGGGCAAGTTCTGCGTGAACGTGCTCGCCGAGGAACAGCAGGCGGTATGCGCCCGCTTCGGCTCCCGCGAGCCGGACAAGTTCGCCGGAACCTCGTGGCACGCATCCGAATTGGATGTCCCGGTCCTCGACGACTCGCTGGCCACGATCCAGTGCACTGTGGACAGTGTCGTCGACGGCGGCGATCACTACATCGTGATCGGCCGTGTGCGGGCCCTGTCGGAGTCCACCGACTCCGGCAGGCCCCTGCTCTTCTATCGGGGTCAGTACACGGCCATCGAACCGGAGAAGACCACGCCCGCGCCCTGGCGCGCGGATCTGGACCATTTCCTCACGACCACGACGCTGGACACGTGGCTCTGAGGTAGGAACACGCGAACGGCCGGGAGTGCTGAACTCCCGGCCGTTCGTCGTTTCGCGGAAGACAACCGGTGCTTGAAAGTGCTCAATCGGTGAGCACTTTGACCGGCATGCTGGTCTCATGGAACAGCTCGACGGCACACCCGTCATCACCTGCGCCGACGCGGCCGATTGGCACTCCTGGCTGGCCGCCAACCACGCCACCGCCCCCGCCGTCTGGATCCTGATCGCGAAGAAGAACTCCGCGCAGCGCTCCCCCACCATCACCGAAACCCTCGACGGCGCACTCTGTTACGGCTGGATCGATAGCGTCCGCCGCACCCACTCCCCCGACTACTACCTCCAGCGCTACTCCCCCCGCCGCCCCAAAAGCCCCTGGTCGGCCATCAATATCGCCAAAGCCGAGGCCCTCATCGCCACGGGTCGTATGCACGCCTCCGGCCTCGCCGCGATCGAAAAAGCCAAGGCCGACGGCCGCTGGACCGCTTAGCTGGAATGCCCGGGCGAGTGCGAACCCAGCCACTGGAGCGGCTGACCGGTGATGGCCGCGATGCACTCGAAGGCATGGTCGCGGTGCAGCAGCGTCAATCCACGGAGTTCGGCGTTGGCGGCGAGGATCAAGTCGATCGGCCCCGCACTGCGGTGTTGCCCACGAGCGGTCAACTCCCCCTGGACTTCCCAGGCACGATCGTAAGCTCGATCGTCGACCGGTTCCCAGCCGAAGACGATGCGCATCTCATCGATGATCAGTGCGCGATCGGCGGCCGAGCGCGCGCTGTACAAGAACTCGAGTTCGGTGATCGGGCAGACAGCGATCAGTCCGGCCACCGCCGCCTCCTGCCAGGCCAGAGAATCCGCCGTCTTCTTCATGATCGACACCAACGCGCTGGTGTCGATCAAGAACTGGGCCGCGCTCACCGGCGATAGTTCCGCTTGTTCTCCAGCAGTTCTAGATCGAGCGCACCGGACGCCGCCGCATCCTGCAAACGGGTCAACGCCAAGGCTCGCTGCCGGTTCTGCAGAACCTCGCGCAGTGCCGCGTTCACGGTGTCCTTCTTCGTGGCCGTACCCAGTGTCTTGGCAACGGCAGCCACCAATTGGTCATCGAGGTCGATCACGGTCCTGGCCATAACAAACCTCCGAATATATCGCTGCGTATATCAAAAGTATACGACTAGATATCGCGCTACTGTCGAAACAGGCCGCGACCTTCGATAAGGTGCGGCCCGTTACGGTGGCCCCGAATAGGCGGCGGCCCGAAAGTCCTTGGTCGAACTGGGTCGCGACCGGCTGGTTTCCCGTGCCGATCGCGACCGCGAGTGAATGTGGTTCAGGCGGTGGCCTTTTCGCGCTGGAGTTCCAGGGCGATGTCGATGAGCTGGTCTTCCTGGCCGCCGACGAGTTTGCGCTGGCCGGCGCGGACCAGCATTTCGGCGGCGGAGACGCCGTAGCGTTCGGCTTGGCGTTCGGCGTGGCGCAGGAACGAGGAGTAGACGCCGGCGTAGCCCATCATGAGGGCCTGGCGGTCGAGCAGGCATTCGGTGGGCATGGCAGGGCGGACGACATCCTCGGCGGCGTCGGTGACGGCGAAGAAATCGACGCCGGTCTTGATGCCGAGCTTGTCGCAGACACCGATGAACGCCTCCACCGGCAGATTGCCCGCACCCGCGCCGAAACGCCGTGCGCTGCCATCGATCTGGGTGGCGCCCGCGCGCACGGCGTACACCGAGTTGGCGACGGCGAGACCGAGGTTCTCGTGCCCGTGGAACCCGACCTGCGCGTCATCGCCGAGCTCGGCGACCAGCGCCGCGACCCGGTCGGTCACCTGATCGAGCACCAGCGCGCCGGCGGAATCCACCACGTAGACACACTGACAGCCCGCGTCGGCCATGATCCGCGCCTGCTTGGCCAGCTTCTCCGGCGTGGTGCTGTGCGCCATCATCAAGAACCCGACCGTCTCCAGACCGAGCTCCCGGGCGAGCCCGAAATGCTGGATGGACACATCGGCCTCGGTGCAGTGGGTGGCGATCCGGCAGATCGAACCGCCGTTGTCCTGGGAGATCTTGATGTCTTCCTTGACGCCGACACCCGGCAGCATCAGGAACGCGATCTTGGCCTGCTTGGCCGACTCCGCGGCGACCTTGATCAGCTCCTGCTCCGGGGTCTTGGAGAACCCGTAGTTGAACGAGGAGCCGCCGAGGCCGTCACCGTGGGTCACCTCGATCACCGGCACGCCGGAGGCGTCCAGCGCGGTGACGATGTCACGCACCTCGGTGACGGTGAACTGGTGGCGCTTGTGATGCGAACCGTCGCGCAGCGAGGTGTCGGTGACGCGGACATCGAGCTCGCCCGAGTAGGGCTTCAAAAGAGTGGTCATCGGTGAAACTCCTTACACCCGTGCGGCTGTGTTCGATTGGTCGCTCCGCTGCGCTCCGCTCCGGATCTGATCGGCCAATACTTCACCGACGCGGGTGGCGGCGGCGGTCATGATGTCGAGGTTGCCCGCGTACGGCGGCAGGAAGTCGCCCGCGCCCTCGACCTCGACGAAGATCGACACCTTCGCCATGCCGCCGGACACCAGCGACGGCTCGTCGAACTGCGGTTCGTTGAGCAGCCGGTAGCCGGGCACGTACTCCTGGATCGACTTCTCCATGGCGTGAATGGATTCGGCGATGGCGTCGCGGTCCGCGTCCTCGGGAATGGCGCAGAAGATGGTGTCGCGCATGATCATCGGCGGTTCGGCCGGATTCAGGATGATGATCGCCTTGCCGCGCTTGGCGCCGCCGATCGTCTCCACGCCCTTGGAGGTGGTCTTGGTGAACTCGTCGATATTGGCGCGGGTGCCGGGCCCGGCGGACACCGAGGACACCGACGCCACGATCTCGGCGTACTCCACCGGAACGACCCGGGATACGGCCGCCACCATCGGAATGGTGGCCTGGCCGCCGCAGGTGATCATATTGACGTTGGGCGCGTCGGCCAGCGATGCCAGGTTGACCGGCGGGATGACCGCCGGTCCGACGGCGGCCGGGGTGAGGTCGACGGCGCGGATGCCCGCGGCCTCGTACTTGGGCGCGTACTCGCGGTGCACATAGGCCGAGGTCGCCTCGAACAGCAGGTCCGGCTTCTCCGGCAGCGCCAGCAGCCAGTCCGCGCCTTCGGCGGAGGTCTCCAGGCCCAGACCGCGGGCCCGCTTCAGGCCCTCGGAGTCGGGGTCGATGCCGATCATCCAGCGCGGTTCGATGTTCTCCGAACGCAGCAGCTTGTACAGCAGGTCGGTGCTGATATTGCCGGAGCCGACGATGGCCGCGGTGACTTTGTTTCCAGTCACGTCTCTCTCCTAACTCGGTGTGGTCGTTGTCAGCTGAAACGCAGACGGACAGAACCGAGTCCGGCGAACTCGGCATGGAAGCTGTCGCCCGGGTGGGCGTCGATGGCGCGGGTGCAGGAACCCGGCAGCACGATGTCTCCGGCTTTGAGGCGCACACCGAAGGAGGCGACCTTGCGCGCCAGCCAGGCCACCGCGATGACCGGGTCGCCGAGCACGGCATCGCTGCGCCCCTCGGCCACCACCTCGCCGTTCTTGGTGAGCACCGCGTCGATGGCCTTGATGTCGATATCGGCGGGCGCGACCCGCTCCGGGCCGAGCACCCAGCCCGCGGAGGAGGCATTGTCGGAGATGGTGTCGCAGAGACCGATCTTCCAGTCCTTGATCCGCGAATCGATCAGTTCGATGGCGGGCGCGTAGGCGACGGTGGCCGCGAGCACGTCGGCTTCGGTGCAGTCCGCGCCGGGCAGGTCGGCGCCGAGCACGAACCCGACCTCGACCTCGACCCGCGGGAACAGGTAGCGGCTCGCTTCGACCGGCTTGTCCTCGTACACCTCCATGGTGTCGAGCAGGTGACCGTAGTCGGGTTCGTCGACACCCATCATCTGCTGCATGGCCAGCGAGGACAGGCCGACCTTGTGGCCCACCACCTTCGCGCCGCCGGCCAGCTGGCGCCGGATATTGATCAGCTGGATCTCGTAGGCGTCGACCACGTCGATGTCGGTGTGCCGGGCGACGAGCGGATCGATGGCCACCCGATCGCGTTCGGCGACTTCGAGTTCGTCGGCGAGCTGGATTCGTACCGCGTCGGACAGCACGCTAGTTTCCTTCCGCTTGGGGGTTGGCGGCCGCGTGCGCGCCCGCGCGGCGACCGGAGAAGATGCAGTCGGCCAGGGACAGGCCGCTGACGTAGGAATCCGAGCAGATACCGACAGCGGTGCGTCCCGCCGCGAACAAGCCCGGAATATCTTGGCCGGCTTCGGATTTCACCGCGCCGGTGTCTTCGTCGACGACGACGCCGCCGAGGGTGAGCATCGGGCACGGGTTCATCAGACTGGGCTTGATCCCCACATCCAACAACCAGAACGGCCCGCTACGTACGGATTTGGTGAATTCGGCCGGTTTGCCCATCGGGTCGGGCAGGCCCGCGTCGATGGCCGCGTTGTGTTCGTTGACCGTCGCGCGTAACCCGGCCGGATCGATGCCGGCCCTGGCCGCGGCGGCCTCGATGCTGTTCTCCCGGACCGCGGTTCGCCGCAGCGCCTCGAACTGAGCCCGCTGGAACCAGGTGCCCTGATTTCCGATCTGCGAGATGGCGGTGCGCATGAGGTTGTCGTCGGCCAGCAGCCAGCCGCGACCGTCGTGGTCGGCGATCAGCTTGTGGCCCACCGCCGCGCCGTAGCGGGTCTCGTCGATGACGCGGCGGCCCTGCGCGTCGACCAGGACCGAGCCGGTGAAAGCGCTGGGCGGCAGGATGAATCGCCACGCCGAGATATTGCCCATCCGGTCGGTGGCGGCGCCGACCTGCTGCGCCATCCGGATGCCGCTGCCGTCGTCGCCGGTGGTGCCCAGGCACAGGCCGTTGCGGTACTGCGGGCCGTGCTCGGCGACCATGGCACGATTGGCGATGAATCCACCCGCGCTGACGACGACGCCGCGGCGCGCGCGCACCCGAATGGTGGTGCTGTAGCGGCGATCCAGGCGCGCCATCCGGCGCTCCAGGAAGCGCCGCAGCGGCGGATAGTAGATGCCGGGATTGGCCGCGATCTTGGCCAGCCGGGTGTACCGCTCGCGCACCGAGCCGGGCGCGTCGCGCAGCGTGCGGCATTCGGCGCCGATCACCGCGCCGCTGTCGTCGGTGAGCAATCGCGTGACCTGCGTAAGTGTTTCCACGCGCACGCCGCGGCGGGAGGCCGAGGCCGCGAGCGGGCCGGTCAGCATGCGACCGGAGATGCCCTTACCCTTGACTCGATGCCCGCGCTGCGCCGGTTCGGCGACCGCGCGACCGAAACCCGATACCTCGCTGCCGGAGTAGTACAGGTAGTAGCTGTCGTTCGGATAGGAGGTCTTGTAGGGGCACAGCGATGCCTCGAACGGCACGCCGTGGCTCTTCAGCCACTCGATCATGTCGGGGCTCTGCTCCACGAAGCGCCGCAGCGTATCCGGTTTCACGGCGTCGCCGACCTCACGCTCGAGGTAGGCGAGCATCTGCTCCGGGGTGTCCTCGACACCGCCCGCGCGCTGCACCGAGGTGCCGCCGCCGGCGTAGACGATGCCGCCCGAGATCGAGGAGGCGCCGCCGCCGGCGAAGCGCTCCAGCACGAGCACCTGCGCGCCCGCGGCGGTGGCTTCCAGTGCGGCGGCCGCACCGGCGGCTCCGTATCCGACGACGACCACGTCGGCGGTGAGGTCCCATTCGAGGCCCATGTACTAGCTCCGGATCTGAAACTGAAACGAGTTTCTCGGCAAGTGGTACGCCAAGTAGGTCTTCTGCCACTCAACATAGACCAAAGGCGCGTTCATTCTATAACGTGTTCTACATGACTGATCGGGAATACGACGTCGTGGTGGTCGGCAGCGGCGCAGCCGGCATGACCGCCGCGCTCACCGCCGCGCACCACGGGCTCACAGTGGTGATCATCGAGAAGGCCGCGCACTACGGCGGGTCCACGGCCCGCTCCGGCGGCGGCGTCTGGATTCCCGGGAACAAAGCGCTCAAAGCCTCCGGCCGCCCCGACGACCGCGAAGAAGCGCGCACCTACCTGCACAGCATCATCGGCGACGTGGTGCCCAAGGAACGGATCGACACCTACATCGACCGGGGCGCCGAAGCTTTCGACTTCGTCCTCGATCATTCGCCGTTGCAGATGAAATGGGTGCCGGGCTACTCCGACTACTACCCGGAGGCGCCGGGCGGGCTCGGCGCGGGCCGCTCCAGCGAACCCAAACCGTTCAACGCCAAAGTGCTCGGCAAGGAACTCGCCAACCTCGAACCGCCGTACGCCAAGGCGCCGCTGAACGTCGTGGTGATGCAGGCGGATTTCGTCCGCCTCAACCTGATCAAGCGCCACCCCAAGGGCATCGCCCGCGCCCTGCGGGTCGGCGCGCGCACCTACCTGGCCAAATGGACCGGCAAGCACATCCTCGGCATGGGCCAGGCCATCATCGCCGCCATGCGCAAGGGCCTGCTGGACGCGAACGTCCCGGTGCTGCTGAACACCCCGATGACCAAGCTGGTCATGGAGAACGGTGTCGTCACCGGCGTCGAAGCCACCCAGGACGGTGAACCCGTCACCTTCACCGCACGGCTGGGCGTGGTGCTGGGCAGCGGCGGATTCGAGCACAACGCCGAAATGCGCACCAAATACCAGCGCCAGCCGATCACCACCGAGTGGACCACCGGCGCGACCGCCAACACCGGCGACGGCATCGTCGCGGGCATGGAAGCCGGCGCCTCGGTCGACTTCATGGAGGACGCCTGGTGGGGGCCGACCATCTTCAAGGGCGGCAAACCGTGGTTCGCCCTGGCCGAGCGCAACCTGCCCGGCACCATCATGGTCAACGCCGACGGCAAGCGATTCGGTAATGAGTCCGCTCCTTACGTCGAGGCCGTGCACACCATGTACGGCGGCGAATACGGGCAGGGCGCGGGGCCGGGCGAGAACATCCCCGCCTGGCTGGTGTTCGACCAGCGCTACCGCAACCGATACATATTCGCCGGGCTACAGCCGGGCCAGCGGATTCCGTCCCGCTGGATGGAAAACGACTACATCGTCAAGGCCGACTCCCTGGCAGAATTGGCCGCGAAGATCGGGGTGCCCGCCGAGAACCTGGCCGCCACCGTCGACCGGTTCAACGGATTCGCCGCCACCGGCAAGGACGAGGATTTCGGTCGCGGCAACAGCCACTACGACCGGTACTACGGTGACCCGACCGTCAAGCCGAACCCGTGCCTGGCCGCGCTCGTGCAGGGCCCGTTCTACGCGGCCAAGATCGTGCCCGGCGATCTCGGCACCAAGGGCGGCCTGGTCACCGACACCGCCGGTCGGGTGCTGCGCGAGGACAACTCGGTGATCGAGGGCCTCTATGCCTCCGGCAACTGCTCGTCGCCGGTGATGGGGCACACCTATGCGGGGCCCGGCGCCACCATCGGCCCCGCGATCACCTTCGGCTACCTCGCCGTCAAGGACATCGTCGAGCGCAAGCAGGCCTGAGTCATCCCCAAGCATCCCAAGGAGTTTCGATGCCCATCGATCTGAATGCCGCGCTCGGCGCGGAGATCCCCGGCCGCGAATTCGCGTGGTCGGCCGGCGATGTCCAGCACTACAACCTCGCGCTCGGCGCGGGCGCGCGCTGGACCGACCCCGCCGAACTGGCCTACCTGCACGATCAGGAACCGCAGGTGCTGCCGTCGTTCGCGACCGTCGCGCCCAGCTTCCACGAGACCGATCCGCCGAAGGTGAAGTTCACCGGGATCGACATCGATCTGGCGAAGGTGGTGCACGGCAGCCAGGAGATCACCGTGCACCGGCCGATCCCCGCCGCTGGCAAGGCGACCACCGTCGGCCGGGTCACCGATATCTGGGACAAGGGTTCGGCCGCGGTGGTGTGGCGCGAGGACACCGTCACCGGCGCCGACGGCGAGCCGCTGTGGACCGCGCGCTCGTCCATCTTCGCCAAGGGCGAGGGCGGCTTCGGCGGTGACCGCGGACCCAGCACGAAAACCGAACTCCCGGACCGCACACCGGATTTCGACGTGCTGACGCCCACCCTCCCGCAGCAGGCCCTGCTCTACCGCATGTGCGGCGACCGCAACCCGCTGCACTCGGACCCCGCCTTCGCGCGCGCCGCGGGTTTCCCCGACCCCATCCTGCACGGATTGTGCACCTACGGCCTGGTCCTGAAAACCGCCACCGACACGGCGCTGGACTCCGACGCCACCCGCGTCCAGAGCTTCCGCGCCCGCTTCGCCGGCGTCCTCTACCCGGGCGAGACCATCCGCACCCGGATCTGGCGCGGTGCCGGCGAACTCACCATGACCGCCTCGGTGGTCGAACGCGACGACGCCCCGGTCCTGGGCGATGTCGTGCTGCGGTTCAGCTAGCGCCTGCGCACCGGCGGGCCGCGAACGGAACAGTCTCCGTTCGCGGCCTGTCTGCTATTCCGGCAGTCGCACCGGGAACACGAACTGCTCGCCGAAGATGTGCAGCCACAGACGTTCGCAGAAGTAGCCGTGCACGGTCGAACCGAAAGCCGCCTGCCGCAGGCGGACCAGTGCGCGCTCGGGCACTTTCTCGATCAGGTGATTGCGGACCGCGAAGATCGCACCGTAGCTGTGCGTGCCGACCAGATGCTGTTCGGCGAGTTCCGCGATGTCGGGCAGCTCGCACATGTCCAGGAAGTGGGCGCACATGTTGACGCCCTCGGGCAGGCGGTGCAGGTCCCGGTAGCCGCGCCCGATGGCCTCGGCGCCGCTGTCCACCCACTCCAGGGGATTGAACGTGCTGAGCGAGAACAGTTCCGGCCGCACCCGCAGACCGGGCACGATCGATCGTTCCGGGGTCAGCAGAGTTTTCGGCGGATACCCGATCTGCGCTTTCCAGCACCACGACAGCGCCTGCACATCGGACCAATCATCCGATGTGGCAAGCAATTCCAGGAAATCCGGACTGTGCTCGAACGGGTCGCCCTGCGCGAAAACCGTGAATTCCCCGCTACCTGGCCCACTTTCGAGCATGTGCGTCAGATAGGTATCCGATTCCCGCCCCGCGTTACGCAGCGTCACAAAGGTTTCCGCGCGGTCTCGCACCGCCGCCGACACCGGAGCGCCCCCTTTGTCGTAGATATGAACCCGGTAGCTCTCGGGCACATCCAGCACCCAATCCAGCGACTCGGTATACCGAGCGATCACCAGATCATGCTCAGCGGTGATTGCTTCCATCGAACTCCCCTCCTGCAGACAGCAGGTCCGAGGCTACGCGATCCGGCGGCACCCCGCCGCTGCCCACCAACACATTCAACAAAGCCCTGTTATACGAAAACAACATAACTGGCAGCCGAGACATATAGCATCAACGCTATGGGATGGGGTATCGTCGAACTGGAACCCGAGGTGGGCAAATGGCTGAACGGACTGTCGTCGGAGAGGTTCGCTCATGTCGCGTTCTACATCGACCTGCTAGCGACAAACGGCCCACTACTCGGCGAGCCGTACACCCGGCAACTGGACGGAAAGCTGCGGGAATTGCGGTTCTACCTCGACGGACAGGCCGTCCGAGTCAGCTATTGGATCGCTCCGAGGCGACGAATCATCCTGATGACGGTCTTCGCGAAGACACAAATGCGCGAACGTGCCGAGATCGGACGGGCACGTCGAGCGATGCAACGATGCGTGGCGGAGCAACACACAGCCGAGGAGGACGATGACGATGGCTGAAGACTGGGCGGAAATTCGCGGACGCCGGATGGGTGAGCCCGGCGCCAAAGAGGCATACGAGGCGGCGCGTCTTGCTTACGAACTCGGGCGAACGATCCGCCAGATGCGTGAAGAGCGGAGCTGGAGTCAGACGGCGTTGGCCGAGGCAGCAGGGATGACCCAGTCGGCGGTCGCTCGCTTCGAGGCTGGCGGGACGGTGCCGAGCTTGCAAGTGCTGGAGCGCCTTGCTTCTGCACTCGACGCCGATCTCGTTGTCGAAGTCAGGCCGCGGGTGGCGTAGGTGTCAGGTCGGGTTGGGGCGGGGCCTTCGGAACACCAAGGTGACGAGCAGGATTGTCAGGATCGGGGCGGCGAGGGGGGCCCAGGGGAGGTGGAGGGGGAGGTAGGTGGCGGCGGTGGCGGCCGTGGTGCAGAGGACGGCGGCGGCTACCGAAGGGACGGTGGTGGGGACCACGCCGGCGGGGGCGGCGGCGGTGGCGGTGGCGGTGTTGAGCAGGTAGGCGGTGGCTACCAGGCCGGTGGCGGCCGCGGTCAGGACGGTGGGGTCGGCGAAGGCGAGCACGGCGGCGGCCAGCAGGACAGCGGCTACGGCGGACGGGCGATACCACCAGCCGGCCGCGACCAGGAGCGCGGCGGGGATGGCGGCCCAGGGAACCATCAGGGCGACCGAGCCGATCAACAGCAGGCCGGACAGGACGGCGAGGAATCTGGTCATCGGCGGACCCGGCTGGTGCGGCGGCGCTCGGGAATCAGGCGCATGACCTGGTCGAGGCGGGCGTCCGCGGGCCAGGCGACGATGTCTACGCCGACCGTGCCCATATCCCGGTACATCGAGGAACGCTCCAATTGCCACATGCGCGAAAGAGTTTCGTCCAGCCCATCCCGAAATGGCGTGCCGCGCAGCACATCCACCACCACGACGACGTGACCGCGTTTGCGCAGATCGATCAGCGCCAGCGCGAACTGGGTGTCCAGCAGCGTGGAGAACGCGATGACGATCGCGCCCAGCGGCACCGCGGCATGCGGGGCCAGCGTGCCGGTGGTGGGTATGTGCTCGTCGCCGACACCGAGCACCGCGTCGACGATCCGATAGAACTGGCGACGGCCGATGTCTGGCCGCAGCCAGCGCGGCTCCCGCCCCAGGCAGACCACGGCGGTGCGATCACCGGCCTGCAGGGTGGACTGCACGACCTGCGCCGCCCCGCGCACCGACAGCTCGAGCGAATCGGTGGCGGGCCCGGGCGCCTGCTCCGAAGTGTCCACCAGCACAACGACATCCGCGGACCGATTGGTCAGCCGCTCGGTGACGTAGAGCCGTCCGCGCCGCGCACTGACCGGCCAGTTCACGGTGCGCAGCTGATCGCCGGGCGCGTAGGCGCGGATATCGGCATACTCCACGCCGGGCCCGTGTTTGCGGGTGAGATGGGTGCCGAGCCGTTCGGGTAGTTCGGTGCGCGGCAGGCCCATCAGCTGCGGATCGGTGATCGGATAGACGTAGAGCTCGCCCGCGGGCAGCACCACGTCGGCGACGGCCAGGCCCGCCGGGCTGAGCGCCGAGACCCGCACCGACGCCGGATAGCGCCCCCACCGATCCGCGGTGAGCGCCAACCGCAGCCCGGCGGGTGCCGCCCCGGAATCACTGGTCTCCTCGACGGCGATGCCCAGTCCGGGCGCGGGCACCGGTTTCAGGCGCAGCAGCGCGTGCCCGGCGTCGACGTACGCGGCGACATCGAGCACTACCTCCTCGGTTTCGAAGCAGCGCAGGGTGCCGCCGCCGTCGATCTGGATCCGGGTGCGCGACTGCTGCCAGGGCGCGCTGGCCAGCACGCCGACCAGCGGGGCCGCGAACACCACCAGCTGCCAGCGGCCCAGCGCCACCGCGCCGAGCAGGGCCGCGCCCGCGCAGATCGCCAGCATGTACACCAGTGGCGCCGGCCGCCACCGCAATTCGGCGTCGATGCTGGCGGCGGCGTCGCGATGTCTCATGTGCTCGCGGACGGGAACGGTGTGGCCGCGCTGGATGCCGCGGCGCGCGGAACGGGCAGGCGGCGCAGCAGTTCGGAGATGACGTCCTCGCCGCGGATGCGCCGCACCCACATCTCCGGCCGCAGGGTGATCCGGTGCGCCATCGCCGGAATGGCCAGCGCTTTCACGTCTTCGGGGACGACGAAGTCCCGGCCGAGCAGCAGGGCTCGCGCCCGTGACATCTGCACCAGATCCAGTTCCGCGCGCGGACTGGCCCCGACCTCGACCTGCGGATGCCCACGGGTGGCGGCGGCCAGGGCGACCACATAGCTGACCACATCCGGGTGGACGGTGACGTATTCGACCGATTGCCGCATCTCCAGCAGCCCGTTGGCGTCGACGACCTGACCGACCTGCGGTGGCAGCGCGCCGCGTTCCAGCCGCCGCCGGATCATCTGGGTCTCGTCCGCCTCGGACAGGTATCCCAGGCGCAGCTGGATGGCGAATCGGTCCAGCTGCGCTTCCGGCAGTGGATAGGTGCCCTCGTATTCGATCGGATTGTCGGTGGCCAGCACGATGAACGGCCGGGGCAGCAGGAAGGTTTCGCCGTCGATGCTGACCTGCCCCTCGGCCATCGCCTCCAGCAGCGCGGCCTGGGTCTTGGGAGGGGTCCGGTTGATCTCGTCGGCGAGCAGCACATTGGTGAACACCGGGCCGCGCCGGAAGTTGAACCGGCCGGAGTTCATGTCGTAGATGGTGGAGCCGAGCAGGTCCGCGGGGAGCAGGTCGGGGGTGAACTGCACCCGGGTGAATTCCAAACCCAGTGCCGCGCTGAAGGATCGGGCGATCAGCGTTTTGCCGAGCCCGGGCAGGTCCTCGATCAGCACGTGCCCGCCGGAGAGCACGGCGATCAGAATGAGCTGCATCTCGTCGCGCTTGCCGACGATGACCCGGGACAGTTCCCGGAGGATCGCCTCGCTGCGCTGGACCGTCAGATCCATCGGCATCGTCATAGTCTCGTCCATTTCACATTCGTTGCAGGCGGCGCAGGATCTCGTCCAGTGCCGCCCGGCCGGGCGCGGGCGTCGTCTGATCGCGCAGCGCGGAGTTCGCCGGGTCGACCCAGCGCCACAGTTCCGTGCCGAACTGGTGTCGTCCGGCGGCTTCGATGGCCTTGCGGTTCTTGGCGACCCGCTGCCCCGCGGAGAGTTCGAACTCCTTGGCGAGCAGCGGGCGCAGGTGCCGGTCCCAGTCGGCGCGGCTGCCGTCGGCCCGGTCGGCCAGCATCTGGGCCCGGGCCTGCCAGCGTTGCAGCATCTCGGCCGGTCCGTTGTCGATGTCGCCCGGCAACTCCTCGGGCGTCGGCGCGCGTTCCCGCAGCGTCCAGATCAGGTGGATCATCAAGAACAGCAGGGGAATTCCGGTGAGCGCGAGCAGTGCGCCGCGCGCGTTCGCGACGGTGACCGCCTCGAAGGCGACCACGGCGAGCACCGCGCTGACCACGGCGCCGGTTCGATTCACGCGACGACCTCCCCTTGCAGGTCGGCAAGCACGATGCGCAGGAGCTGTTCGGCGCGCAGCCGCTGCCACTCGAGCATGTCGTGCGGGCTGAACCGGGCTTCCTCGAACAGCGCCACCAGTTCGCGCGCGGAGGCGTCGTGCAGCGCACCGTGTTCGAAGGCACGCGCCAGTACCTCCATCGGGGTGTCGGAGACCAGCGGCGCGGCGGCGCGGTCGAAGGCGAGCCCGCTTTCCATGGCCAGATAGCAGGCGATGATCGCGGTGCGCGGATCCTGGCCGGGCATATTCATCGCGGCCAGGCCCATTTCGGCGGCGCGCGCCAGCGAATCCGCCTGGCTGGCGGTGCCCGTGCCGGGCGGCGGCGGTGTCTCGCCGTGTTTGCGACGTCCGGTCACCGCGACCGCCACCAGCCCGAGGACCGCCACCGCGACCAGCACGACCGCGGCGATGGCGGTGAGCAGCAGGGCTGGGCCGGTCAGTGCCGGGGGTGCGGCGGGTTCGGGCAGGGTGCCGGTGCCCGGGTCGGCGGGCGTGCCCTCGACCGGGGTGGGCGGCTGCGGCTCGGCCTCGGGCCCGATACCGAGGTGATACACCGCCACCGAGACCGCGACCAGCAGCCCGATGACCGCCAGCAGACCCAGGATCGCCAGCCCGATCCGGCCGAGTCGCCAGTTGCCGCGCGCGATCTCGCGCTCGGGTTCGGGCATGGCCAGCGGCAGCCGGTGCTGGCTGGCGATCACCCCGGCCAGCAGGATCACCACCGACACGGTCAGCAGCACCGGCATGAGCACGACGGCGACGGCGGACTGTGCGGTCGGACCGGCTTTCGAGGGCGTGGCGCCGGGGATGTAGCCGCGCAGGGCGATGGCGGCGCACACGAGCAGCGCGATCACCGCGATCGCGCGGACTATCGGCGTGCGCGCACGGACCACCCCATTACCACCAGTTCATCGAACAGCCTCAATCAGGCACATAGTTACATGCCGGGTGGTCGCTTCGGAGGCGAATCGGCGAGTTCGAATTACCAACCGCCGGATCGATATTGGGGCTTGTTACCGAGCGGCTACCGAAACTACCCGACCGGGAGGGTCGGAATTTGTGACAGCTCACCAAGACGGCTGTGGGTACGCACCAGGTCCGGGAGCGCGGGCACCGATGCCAGCAGCTCCGACAGCGGCGCTCGCGCGTAGACGATCAGCGCCAGATCGGCATCGTAGAGCACGTCGACCAGGTTGATCAGACGCATGGCCCAATCCACCGGGACCTCGCGCAGCGGCGGCACCGCGCACAGCGTCCAGTACCGGAACCGTCGAGCCAGCTCGACGTAGTCAGCCGCCGAGGTCGCCGTACCGCACAGGGCCGCGAAATCGAAGCGCACGGCCGGCCCGTCGACCGCCCGGGCATGCAGCGTGTGCGCGCCGAGTTCGATCGGGACCGTGCCGGCGCCGCCACACTCACCCACCCGGTACTCCCCCGACGCGAAACCCGTGCTCCGGTCGCGCGGTGCGCGGGTGCGGTAATCGATCGCGCCGTCGACGGCCACCACGTCCAGGTACGCGTGGATCCGCGCGATGGCGGGCTCGAACCGGTCGTGGAACAGCGGGTTGGGCAGCAGGCCGTCGGGTGGATAGTTCGAGGTGACCACGAGCACGATGTGGCGGGCGAACAGTGCGTCGAGCAGCCGGGCGATCAGCATGGCGTCGCCGATGTCGTGCACGTGGAATTCGTCGAAGCAGACCAGCCGCGCCGACCCGAGCAGGCGGTCGATGCCCCCGTCGATGGAACCGGTCTCGTGCGCCGCGGCGTGCAGGCGGGCGAAGAAGTCGTGGAAGTGGAAGCGGCGCTTACGGTCCGAGGTCACCGAGGCGTAGAACCGGTCCATCACCATGGTCTTGCCCCGGCCCGGCCGCCCGTGCAGGTAGACCCCGCGCACGCGGGGCCGCGGCCGGCCGCGCCGATCGAGCAGCTCCGACAGCCGGGCCAGCGCCCGGCGCTGATCGAGGTCCAGTGCGAGAGTCACCCCCTCAGCTGTAGCGGATCGGCCCGGGCCGAAAACAGCGATGGTGACGTTATCCACAGCCGTGCACAGCGGCTCAGCGCCACCCGCGCTCGCTGTAGGTGGCGCCGCCCGCGCGCGCCCGGATACCAGCCAGCGGATAGCCGATGATCTCCGATTCCGGCAACCGGGACAACGGAAACCATTGCAGCCCATAGCATTTGTCCGGCTCCAGATTGACCGGCTCGCCGCTCCAGCCGCGCGCCTCGAAGAACAGCCCGATCCGCGCCTCCCGTCCGGATCCGACCACATGCGCGGTATGGATGTGACGCAGATCCACCGGATCGATGTCGACGCCGATCTCCTCGCGCGCCTCCCGCACCGCCGCCGCGGTGGCCGATTCCCCCACCTCCAGCTTGCCCGCGGGCAGATGCCACAGCCCGTCGAACTCGTCGTCACCGCGGCGCTTGCTCAGCAGCAAGTGCCCGTCACGGATCAGCAGGACGTGCACGTCCACCAGGTGACGGTCGGCCATCGGACTCCTCTCACGACAGAACGCGCGGGACGTGCGGCGGAAGCGCGGAGCCGGGCGGAGCCCGGGCTAGAGTCACCGGCATAGCAGACCGCCAAGCAGACACAGCGGCGCGAGCTCAGGGCCCGGAGGCGGCAGCGCAGCGTAACCACGCAGGGCCCAGTGAGCGCCGCCGATCAGACACGAGATGGAGAGCTCATGTCCCGCGGTTCGTTCTCACCCACCTTAGCCGGGTCCCAATTACTCGCCGCCACAGTCTCCGAAGGCGAAATCCCCGCCCCACTGCCGGAACCGACCGGCGCCGGACGACGCCTCGTCGCGGAATGGGAGCCACACACCCGCACCTTCATGTCCTGGCCCGCGCGCGAGGACGTGTGGGCGGGCTACCTCGACGACGTGCGGTGGAATATCGCCGAACTCGCCCGCGCCATCGCCTACTACGAGCCGGTGGTCATGCTGGCCCGGCCGGAGCAGGCCGACGCCGCGCAGCGGGCCTGCGGCAGCGGTGTCCAGACGGTGGAGCTGGCGGTGGACGACCTGTGGGCCCGCGACACCGTGCCGGTGTTCGTGCGGGAGAGCGCCGGGGTGGTCGGCGTCGACCTGAACTTCAACGGCTGGGGCGGCAAGCAGCCACACGACGACGACGCGCGGCTCGGCCGGGAGTTGCTGTCCCGCTGCCGGATTCCGCGGGTGCGGGCTCCCTTCGTCGGCGAGGGCGGCGCGCTCGAGACCGACGGTGCGGGCACACTGCTGGTCACGGCGAGCTCGCTGGTCAACGAGAACCGCAACCCCGGTAGCAGCCGCGAGACCCTGACCACCGAACTCCGCGAAACGCTCGGCGTCGAACAGGTCGTGTGGTTCGACGGGGTGGCGGGCGAGGATGTCACCGACGCCCACGTCGACTGCCTGGCGCGATTCGCCGCACCCGGAATCGTGCTGCTGGACACCGCTTTTCCGGACGCTCCGGCGGATTCGTGGTCCCGCTCGGCCGAGCAGGCGCGCGCGGTCCTGGCTGCGGCCACCGATGCGCGCGGCCGCGGTTTCGAGGTCGTCGAACTGCCGCAACCCGATCCGGACGTGATCACCGGGGAGGGTGCGGAATTCGTGGCCAGCTACACCAATTTCTATATCGGCAACGGCGCAGTGTTCGTGCCGCGCTTCGGCGACCGCCGGGCCGATGATCGGGCGCAGGGCATTCTGCGCGAACACTTCGCCGACCGCGAGATCGTGCCGGTCTCGATCGACGAGATCGCCGCGGGCGGTGGCGGCATCCACTGCGCCACCCACGACCAGCCCGCCTGAGCGGCCACGCTTCTCGTCACCCCGGCGAACGCCGGGGCAGGGACACAGACGCCACGCCTTGTTCTGGTCCCGGCATTCTCCGGGATGACGAGAAGTACTGGTCGACAGCCTAATTCGTGGTGAGCACCAGCCCGGAGGTGGGCACCCCGGTACCCGCGGTGACGACGATGTTCGTCAGGTCGCCGACCTGGTTCACCGAGGTGCCGCGAATCTGGCGCACCGCCTCGGCGATACCGTTCATGCCGTGGATGTAGGCCTCGCCGAGCTGCCCACCGTGTGTGTTCAACGGCAGCTTGCCGCCGATTTCGATAGCGCCGTCGGCGATGAAGTCCTTGGCCTCCCCGCGCCCACAGAACCCGAGCTCCTCCAACTGCATGAGGACGAACGGGGTGAAGTGGTCGTAGAGGATCGCGGCCTGCATATCGCCCGGTCGCAGACCGCTCTGGGCCCAGAGCTGATCACCGACCAGCCCCATCTCCGGCAGACCGGTCATGGCGTCCCGGTAGTAGGAGGTCATGACGTACTGGTCGGCGCCGGATCCCTGGGCCGCGCCCGCGATGAGCGCCGGACGCTGCGGCAGGTCCCGGGCCCGTTCGGCGCTGGTGACGACGATGGCGACACCGCCGTCGGTCTCCTGGCAGCAGTCCAGCAGGTGCAGCGGTTCGGCGATCCAGCGCGAGGCCTGGTGCTCCTCCAGCGTGATCGGTTTGCCGTAGAAGTGCGCGGCCGGATTGACGGCGGCGTGCTTGCGGTCGGCGACCGCGATCCGGCCGAAATCCGCACTGGTAGCGCCGGATACGTGCATGTAGCGGTGGGCCACCATGGCCACCTGGGCGGCCGGGGTGCCCAGGCCGTGGGTGTAGGAGAAGGCGTTGTCGACCCCGGAGGAGGTCGGGTTGCCCGTCGCCAGATGCGTGGCGAACTGGCCGAAGCGATTACCCGAGCGCTCGTTGAACGCGCGGTAGGCCACCACGACATCGGCGACGCCGGTCGCGACCGCCATGGCCGCCTGCTGGACGGTGGCCGCGGCCGCGCCGCCGCCGAAGGGGATGTTGGAGAAGAACTTCAGGCTCGGAATGCCCGCCGCCCGAGCCACCGCCGCCTGGGTGTTGGTGTCCATGGTGAAGGTGGTCAGGCCGTCCACATCGGCCGGCGTCAGGCCCGCGTCGGCCAGCGCCGCGGTGACCGCCTCGGCCGCCAGGCGCAGCTCGCTGCGGCCGGAGTCCTTGGAGAAATCGGTGGCGCCGATGCCGGCGATGGCGGCTTTGCGGCTCAGCCCGGTCATGCGGTGGCCTCCTGCATCCGGATGACGGCCTCGGCCGTGATGTGATCGCCGAGGCTGTCCTTGCCCACCACCTCGATCGTGATGTCACCGTCCGCGACGCCGGTCACGGTGCCGCTCAGAGTGAGGGTGTCGTTCGCGTACAGCGGTACGCCCAGGCGCAGCGCGATCGACTTCACCACCGCGCGCGGGCCCGCCCAGTCGGTGACGAACCGCTGCACCAGCCCGGTGTCGGTGAGAATATTGACGAAGATGTCCTTGGAGCCCCGCTGCACCGCCTTGTCGCGGTCGTGGTGCACGTCCTGGAAGTCGCGGGTGGCCAGGGCGGTGCTGATCACGAAGGTCGGGTCGGCATGAATCACCAACTCCGGCAACACGGTTCCGATCTGTGGCTCGGTCATCGGATCGCCTTCCAGTAGGGCACGGTGTTGTCGTCGTCGAGCCGTTCGAATCCGGCCTCGACGGCCAGCCCGATGGTGACCTCGGCGGGCTCGATGCCGCGCAGCTCGCCGAGCATGCGCACACCCTCCTCCAGTTCGACCAGGGCCACCACGTAGGGCAGCGTGCGACCGGGCACCTTGGGCGCGTGGTGCACCACGAAGCTGAAGACGGTGCCGCGTCCGGAGGCCACGGCGTAGTCGGTCTGCTCGGCCTTGTCCTGCCAGAGCGCGGGCACCGGCGGATGCTGGAGTGTGCCGTCGGGCCGACGCTGGATCCGCAGCTCGCCCACTCGGGTGCCGTCCCAGAAGAACTCGGTGTCCTTGGACACCGTCGGCCGTACCCGTTTCACCAAGTCGTCAGCGGGCTTGGCCTGCTTGCCGGTGCCCGGAATGAACTTCAGCAGCCGGAACAGCATCTCGGTGACCAGTTCGTCGCCGACGAACCACTTCGTCCGGTAGGTGACGAACCAGCCCTCGCCCAGTCCGGTGCGCTTGGGCCCGAACATCTCGTCCAGCTGGCTGGTGACCTGCACCTGCTCACCCGGCCGCACATAGCGGTGGTAGACCTGCTCGCAGTTGGTGGCGACCACCGAGGTGAAACCGGCCGCGTCCAGCATCTCGTTGGTCGCGGTCATCGGATCGTCCTCGGGCCGAGCGCCGCTGCGCCCGAGCATGGTCCACACCTGCGCCATCGCGGGCGGCGCCACGATGCCGTCGAATCCGGCGGCCCGGGCGGCGGCCTCGTCGACATAGACCGGGTTGGCGTCGCCGAGGGCCTCCACCCAGTTGTTGATCATCGGCTGGTTGACCGGGTCGCGGGCCAGCCGCGGCGCGCTCGCACCCGCCGCCATGATCTTCTCCCCGGCGGCCTGAATCGCCTCCGGTGCAGTACTTTCCGGCACGCCGGTTCTCCTCGATAGTTAGCGGGGTACCTTGGGCAGGTTCAGTCCGGCGGTCGCGACGAGCTCACGCATGATCTCGTTGACGCCGCCGCCGAAGGTGATCACCAGGTTCTGCTTGGTGCGCCGGTCCAGCCAGGTGAACAGCTCGGCGGTCTCCGGGTCGGCCGGATCGCCGTAGCTGCCGATCACCTCCTCGGCCAGCCGGCCGGCCTCCTGCACCGCCTCGGTGGAGTAGACCTTGGTCGCCGACGCGTCCGCGATCACGCCCATCGGATCGGCGTCGGCGCTCTCGGCCTTGGCCGCGACCTGCCAGTTCAGCAGCTCGTTGAGCCGGGTCATGGCGTGGATACGGCCCAGCGCACGCTGCACATCGGGTTTGCCGAGCAGCCCGCGCGGCTGCGCCCAGTCCCGGACCCGGTCGTAGAGCTGTTCGATCTTGCCGGACGGGCCGAGCCCCACCCGCTCGTGATTGAGCTGGGTGGTGATCAGCTTCCAGCCCCGCTCCTGCTCCCCGACCAGCATGTTCGCCGGAACGCGGACATTGTCGAAGTAGGTGGCGTTGGTGTGGTGGGCGCCGTCGCAGGTGATGATCGGCGTCCAGGAGTAGCCCGGATCCTTGGTGTCCACGATCAGGATGGTGATGCCGCGATGCCGCGACTCCGTGCTGCCGGTGCGGCAGGCCAGCCAGATGTAGTCCGCCTCGTGCGCGCCGGTGGTGAAGGTCTTCTGCCCGTTGACGATCCAGTCGCCGTTCGCGTCACGCACCGCCGAGGTGCGCAGGGCCGCGAGGTCGGTCCCGGCATCCGGTTCGGAGTAGCCGATCGCGAAATGGATGTCACCGGAAAGGATTCCGGGCAGGAACTTACGCTTCTGCTCGTCGGTGCCGAAGGTCTGTAGCGTCGGGCCGACGGTCAGCAGCGTCACCAGCGGCAGCGGCACATCCGCGCGCACCGCCTCGTTGTAGAAGATCTGCTGCTCGAGCGCGCCGAAACCCTGGCCGCCGTACTCCTTCGGCCAGCCGACACCGAGCCAGCCGTCGGCGCCCATCCGGCGCACCACCGCGCGATAGGCGTCGCCGTGCCGGTTGATCCGCATCTCGGCGTCCTCTTCGGGCGTCACGAGACCGGTGAAGTAGGAACGCAGTTCGTCGCGCAGCCGGCGCTGCTCGGCGGTCAGGTCGATGAACATCTGGCCCCCAATCGGTCGAGCCGGAACGACGCGCCGCCGAGCCAGCGGGCGAGGTCCTTGGCCTGTGAGTAGTAGCGGTGCATCGGGTGGGTCACGTCGACGCCGATGCCGCCGTGCAGGTGATGGCACTTCTGCATGGCCGCGGGCAGTTCCGCGGCCACCGTGTAGGCCAGCACATCCAGGTCGTCGTCGATCCGCTCCTGGTGTGCCGGATTCGGATCCTGCTGCGCCAGTGCCCAGTTCGCCGAGACCGCGGCCACGTGCAGGGTCCGCGAGACGACGTACAGATCGGCGATCTGCTGTGCCACCGCCTGGAATTCGGCCAGCGGCCGATTGAACTGGTGGCGGGTGCGCAGATGCTGGGCGGTCAGCGTTACCGCGCCTTTGAGCAGGCCGTCGGCGACCGAGCCGATCGAGGCGACCGCGACCCGGTGCAGCTCGGCCAATCCGCCGGGCAGCAGCTGCTCGATCGGGATCTCGACATCGTCCAGGCGCACGGTGGCCTCGGGCATGCCGCCGGACACCGGCGATGGCACCCGGGTCACCCCGGGTGCGTCCGAATCGATAAGCGCTAGACCGGAATTCGTGGGTATCAGCAGCCAGCGGGCCTGCTCGGCATACGGCACCGCGACCTTGTGGCCGGTGATCCGCGCGGTTTCGCCCTCGAGCACCGCGGTGGTCTCCGGTTTGACCACGAAGGGCGCGCCGGGTTCGTGCAGGGCGACGGTCAGCACCGCGCCCTCGGCCACCGCCGGAAAGACGCGGTCGGCGACTTTGTCGGGCAGTGACGCGATCAGTGGCAGCAGCGCGAAACCGAGTGACGGCAGCGCGGGCACCGCGACCGCGTCGGTGGCGAGTTCGGTGAGCATGACCGAGATCTCCGGCAGGCCCATATCGTCGCCACCGAAACGCTCGGGCAGCGCGACCGAGAGCAGTCCACTGTCGACCAGACTCGGCCACAGCTCGTAATCCCGGGCGGCTTCGCGTTCCAGCAAACTCACGACGACTTCGGCTACCGCGTCGGGGCCTTCGTCCCTGGTGAAATCCATACTGTCTCTCCGGTTGCCTTAGCTGTCCGCTTCGCGCGGCAGGCCGAGAATCCGCTCACCGGCCACGGTCAGCAGAATCTGCTCGGTGCCGCCCGCGATCGACAGACAGCGGGTGAGCAGGAATTCCTTCACGACATCGGTGTCCTGCGCACCGGTGATTCCGGCCGCTTCCACGGCGAATTCGGCGACCGCCTGCCGGTGTCGCACACCGACCAGCTTGCGCACACTGCTCTGCGCACCCGCGTCGCCGCCGGCCAGCGTCTTGACCAGCGCGCGCTGCTCGAGCAGCAGCCCGGCGATGGCCTCGGCCACGAACCCGCCGAGGCGGTCGTTGTGCAGTTCCGCGCCCGGCCCGGACGCGGGCAGCTTGGCCACCAGCTCCTCGAGCACCGGGCCGATCCCGTTGCCGCCCATGGCGATCCGCTCCGCCGACAGAGTGGAGCGGGCGATCTTCCAGCCGTTGTTCAGCGCACCGACCAGGCAGTCGTCCGGGACGAACACCTCGTCCAGGAACACCTCGCTGAAGCGCGCCTCACCGGTGATCTGCACCAGCGGCCGCACATCGACGCCCTGGCTGCGCATGTCCACCAGGAAGTAGCTGATGCCCCGGTGCTTAGGCGCGGCGGCGTCGGTGCGGGCCAGGCAGATACCCCAGTTGGCGGTATCGCCGAGCGAGGTCCACACCTTCTGCCCGTTGAGCACCCAGCCGCCCTCGGCCCGGGTGGCCGTGGTCCGCAACGCGGCCAGATCCGAACCGGCGCCCGGCTCGGAGAACAGCTGGCACCAGATGACCTCCTCGCGCAGCGTCGGCCACGCGAAACGCTCGACCTGCTCGGGGGTGCCGTGCTGGAGCAGCGTCGGGATCGCCCAGCCCGCGACGGCCAGATCCGGCGCCTGCAAGCCGTGCTTGCGCAGCTCTTCCGAAATCACCAGTCCCGTCATGGGATTGGCGCCGCGGCCGTAGGGCGCGGGCCAATGCGGCATGGCCAGCCCGGCTGCCACGATGGCCGCCTGCTGCTCCTCGACGGGCAGCGCGGCGATCGCGGCGACCTCGGCTGCCAGATCCGGCGCCCGATCCGTCACCACATCCGCAGCGGCGAAGACCTGATCGGCGCCGGTGGTGCGGCGCTGTCCGGCGCGGGTCAATTCGGTGACCCGGGCCCGCCAGCGCGCGGAACCGCCGAACAAAGCGCGCAGCGCGGTTGCCCGGCGCAGATAGAAGTGCGCGTCGTGCTCCCAGGTGAAACCGATTCCGCCGAGCACCTGAATGCAATCCTTGGCGGTTTCCACGGCGGCGTCCAGGGCGATCGCGGCGGCGATGGACGCGGCGATCGGCAACTCGGCGCCGCCGTCGTCCACCGCGGCGGCGGCATCGGCGGCGACCGCGCGAATCAGTTCGGCGCGGCACAGCATCCACGCGCAAATATGTTTGAGCGCCTGGAAGGATCCGATTTTGCGGCCGAATTGCTCACGCACCTTGGCGTATTCGACGGCGGTCTCCAGGCACCAGCCCGCCAGACCGGCCAGCTCCGCGGTGGCCAGCACGATCGCGAGATCCTCGACGGCGTGCGAGGATACGAAGACGCGCTCGGCGGGCACCGCGACGTCGGTGCAGTGCACTCGCGCCAGTGGCGTGCTCGAGTCGAGCGACGGCAGGGCTTCCACCCGCATTCCGGCGGTGTCCGGCGGCACCAGACACCAGCGCGCGCCCTCGGCGGTCCGCACGCCCAGCAGCACCGAAGTGCCTGGGGCAGCACCGAGTACCGAATCCCAGGAACCGGATAGCAACACGGAATCGGACGCGGCTTGTACACTCGGTTCGTCGAGGGCGACGCCGCAGGGCATGTCCTCGTCGAGAGCGCCCGCGGTGATCAGGTTCGCCAAAGCCGTTGTCAGCACCGGCCCGCCGACCAGATCATGGGCGGCCTGCTCGACCAGCACGGCGAGATCGGTGACGGTCGCGCCCGCACCGCCCGCGTCCTCGGCGACCGCGACCCGGAAGATCCCGAGGTCGGCCAGTGCGGGCCAGTAGGCATGCCAGAAGCCGGCACCCTGCTCGCGCATTGTTGCAATTGGACCGACCGTTCCGGCCCATCCGCGCATCGACTCCTGAACGGCTTTATGCTCGTCAGTGGTGGCGATGGTCACACTCCGTACCGCCTTTCCGGCGTGACTCCCACACCTAGAACATGTTCTAATATCCTAGCCCGGCGGAAGTCAAGAGACGTGCCTTCCACCGAGGCGCCCCAGCGCATGCCAGCCGACCGAACGACGTTTCCGGAAAGGACCCTCACCTATGGCCAGCCCTTCCCGATCGCAGGCCGCCGACACGAACTCGCGACCCGCGACGGTGACCACTCTCAGCGAGGACGAACTGAGTTCGGCGGCGCAGCGCGAACGGCGCAAGCGGATCCTGGACGCGACGCTGGCACTGGCCTCCAAGGGCGGCTACGACGCGGTGCAGATGCGCGCCGTAGCCGAGCGCGCGGATGTCGCGGTCGGCACGCTCTACCGGTACTTCCCGTCCAAGGTGCACCTGCTGGTCTCGGCGCTCTCGCGCGAGTTCGAGCAGATCGAGGGCAAGCGCCGTCAGCTCGCCGGCGAAACGCCGCGCGAGCGCATGCATCTGCTGCTCACCTCGATCACCCGGATGATGCAGCGCGACCCGCTGCTGACCGAGGCCATGACCCGCGCCTTCATGTTCGCCGATGCTTCGGCGGCGGCGGAGGTGGATCGGGTCGGCAAGGTGATGGATCGAGTCTTCGCCCGCGCCATGAACGACGGCGAACCCACCGACCGTCAGCTCGCCATCGCCCGGGTCATCAGCGACGTGTGGTTGTCCAACCTGGTGGCGTGGCTCACTCGGCGAGCTTCTGCGACCGATGTCACTGACCGATTGGAATTGACCGTCGACCTGCTGCTCGGCGAAGGTGCCGGTAAATAGCTGCACGCTCTGGCAAGCGCGCCGGAACGCAATCGGTAGCCCTGTGATCGCGCCTTCGCGCGGTAACGGGGCTACCGTGGTTTATGCCGAAAGAATCCGACAACGGCAAACAAACCGCGAACTGCAATGTCCGGCAAAGTGACTCAATTCCGGCAAAAACACCGAACCGCCGAAGTTCTTCCACCGGTGCGATTGTCGATGTAGCCGGTAACATGAGGCGACACGCCCAGGTCGCCGGTTACCCACGAGTTACCTGCTCGTAAACTGGGGGAATCGGTTTCCGCACACGCAATCCTGCGCACGCATCCCGGCGCGTTGCCGTGCGGCGAATTCAACACAGTATTGTTCTGCCCGCCCCCGTATTGACTCCTCCGATCACTAGGTTGGATGCGTGAGCGCACAGGATCTGCCACAAGAACTTCGCCGTGCTTTGTCCACGGTCGCGCGCGAGCCTCGGCTCTTGATCGCGTCGGATTACGACGGGACCATCGCGCCCATAGTCGCCGACCCGACCAAGGCGTATCCCCATCGGGAATCGGTGAGCGCGCTACGCGCCCTCGCCGGCCTGACCGGGACCACCGCCGCCGTCATCTCCGGACGCGCCCTGCGCGATCTGGCCGCCTTGTCCCGACTGCCCGTCGAAGTACAGCTGATCGGCAGTCACGGTTCGGAATTCGATGTCGGCTTCGTGCACGCCATCGACAACGACGCGAAACAACTGCTGCAAGAGGTGCAGACCTCGCTGACCCAGATCGCCGACGAGAACCCCGGCGCCTCGGTCGAGGTGAAACCGGCGAGCGTGGCACTGCACGTGCGCAACGCGGGCCCCGAAATCGGCCGTCGCGCACTGAGTTCCGTGCGTCAGGGCCCGGCCTGCTGGGTCGGGGTACAGACCACCGAGGGCAAACAGGTCATCGAACTAGCCGTGATCCCCACCGACAAGGGGACGGCCCTGGACACCATCCGGCACCAGGAGGGTGCGACCGCGGCGGTGTTCTTCGGTGACGACGTGACCGACGAGAAGGCCTTCCGGGTCCTGTCCGGCCCGGATGTCGGCATCAAGGTCGGCGAGGGCGACAGCCTGGCCAAGTATCGCGTCGACAGCACCGAAATGGTCTCCAAGGCACTGGCTTTCCTGCTCGAGGAACGTCGCACCTGGTTGGCCGGTGCCAGCGCCCCCCGAATCGAACGGCTGACCATGCTGGCCAGCCCCCGTTCGGTCGCACTGCTCACCCCCGACGCCAATGTCACCTGGTTCTGTCATCCCGAACCGGATTCGGCGGCGGTCTTCGCCCATCTGCTGGGCGGCCCGCAGGCCGGACAGTTCAGCATCGCCCCCGAGCGCGCCGGGCTGCCGCTCTCGCAGCGTTATGTCGACGGCACCATGACGGTCGAAACCCGCTGGGCGAGTTTGGGAGTCATCGATTACCTGCCGCACGACGTGCCGCAGAACCGCACCGATCTGACCCGGGTGATCACCGGTGACGCCAAGGCGGTCGTGACCTTCGCGCCCCGCCCGGAATTCGGCCAGGTGCCGGTCAGCATCGAATGCGAGCCGACCGGCCTGCGCGTGCTCGGCACCAACGATCCGATGGTGCTGCGCTCCCCCGGCGTCCAGTGGCGGATCGACAGCGACGGCAGCCACGACGTGGCCACCGCGGTGGTGGACCCCTCCGACGGTCCGATCGTGCTGGAATTGCGTTGCGGCACACAGGATCTCACCCCGGCGATGACGGCGGAATCGGAGCGCCGCCGACATGCCGAGCAATACTGGTCGAAATGGGCGACCGGCCTCGAATTGCCCTCGCTCAAGCCGGATCTGATGAAGCGCTCCGCGCTCACCCTGCGCGGCCTGGTGCACGCGCCGTCGGGGTCGATCCTCGCGGCGGCCACCACCTCGCTGCCGGAAGACCTCGGCGGCGTACGCAACTGGGACTACCGCTACTGCTGGCTGCGCGACGCCTCGCTGACCGCGCAGGCGCTGGTCTCGCTCGGTTCGCTCACCGAGGCCGAGGAGTTCCTCGGCTGGGTGCACCAGGTGCTCGAGACCCTGCCCGGCCCCGAGCGGCTGCACCCGCTCTACACGATCTACGGCGAGACGCTGCCGCCGGAAGCCGTCATCGATCAGTTGCCCGGATACGCGGGTTCTCGGCCGGTGCGGGTCGGCAACGCGGCGAATATGCAGGTCCAGCTGGATGTCTTCGGCCCGATCGTGGATCTGATCGCCACGCTGGCGCACGCCCGCGAGCTCAAGGGCAACACTGATCCGGCCAAGGCGCTGCCCGATGCCGACTGGGATCTGGTGCACGCCATGTGCTCGGCGGTGCAACGCCGCTGGACCGAACCCGATCACGGCATCTGGGAGATCCGCGGCAATCCACGACACCACGTGTACTCCAAGGTCATGGGCTGGCTCACCGTCGACCGGGCGATCACGCTGGCGCAGAAGTTCGACCGGACCATCGACCCGGCCTGGGTCGAGCTGCGCGACACCATCGCCGAGGAGGTCAAGTCCAAGGGCTGGAACGACGAAGTCCAGTCCTACACGGCGGCTTACGACGGTACCGATCTGGACGCGGCCACCCTGCACATCGGGCTGAGCGGCTTGATCGATCCGTCCGATCCGCGCTTCGCCGCGACCGTGATCGCCACCGAGGCCGAATTGCGCAGTGGCTCGACGGTGTACCGCTATCACCACGACGACGGGCTGCCGGGCGGTGAGGGCGGCTTCCACCTGTGCGCGGCCTGGCTGGTCGAGGCGTACCTGCTGATCGGCAGGCGCTCGGACGCCGAGGCGCTGTTCGCCCAGCTGGTCGATGTGGCCGGGCCGACCGGGCTGCTCAGCGAGGAGTACGACCCGGTCGCCGAGCGCTCACTGGGCAATCATCCGCAGGCGTACAGCCATCTCGGCCTGCTGCGCTGCGCCCAGTTGCTGGGCCAGCCGGCCGACATTCTGGTCTGATCCGGGACTAAAACGCCACGCCCATCCGCTGTACGCGGGTGGGCGTGGCGTTTCGGCGTTGCTGGGGCGGTGCAAGGGCGGCACTCTGGCGGTTATCGATTTGCGGCGTCCTGGTAAAGTGAAATGGTAACGATTTCCATTATGATCTATTGCACTCGGATCCAGGAGAACCCCCGCGTGAACACCCGTTTTGCTCTGAAGCTCACCGGCCTCGTCGTGGGGGCGGCAACGACCCTGACCCTGACCGCCTGCGGCACCTCCGACAACACCTCCGGCAAGCCCAGCGTCGTGGCCTCCACCAACGTGTGGGGCTCGATCGCCACCAGCATCGCGGGCGACGACGCCGAGGTGAGCTCGATCATCACCGACCCCGCCGCCGACCCGCACTCGCACGAGACCTCCGCCGTCGAATCCGCCAAGATCAGCGACGCCGATCTGGTCGTATACAACGGCGGCGGCTACGACGAATTCATGGAGAAGGCCGTCGCGGACACCGGCAAGAAGACCGTCGATGCCTTCACTGCCCGAGCCGACCAGAGCGACGAGAACGAGCACGTCTGGTACGACGTCGACACCGTCGGCGCCGTCGCCGACCGGATCGCCGCCGCCCTCGGCGAGATCGACGCCGAGCACAAGCAGGGCTACGCCGACCGCGCGGCCGCGTTCAAGGCCCGGCTCGCCGCCATCGCCGCGCTCACCACCCGGATCGCCGAACAGCACCCGAAGACCCCCGTATTGCAAACCGAGCCGCTGGCGCACTACCTGCTGCTGGACGCCGGCGCCGAAGACCGCACCCCGCACGATTTCCAGGAGGCGATCGAGCAGGAGACCGACCCCTCGCCCGCCGCGGTCGCCGCCACCCGCGACCTGCTCTCCGGCAAGCAGGTGCGCGCGCTGATCTACAACGTGCAGACCGAGGACAAGATCACCAAGGACCTGCGCGGCCTGGCCGACAGCACCGGCACGGCGGTGGTCCAGGTAACCGAGACCCTGCCCGAGGGCGCCGATTACATTCAGTGGCAGACCGGGAACGCCGAGGCGCTCGCCTCCGCGCTGAGGTAGGCCGCCATGACCGAGGGAGTCGCGCTGCACCAGCAGTCCCCGCACCAGAACCAGCACCCCGCGGTCCGGCTCGACGCCGCGACGCTGTCCTTCGGCGACCGCACCCTGTGGGACGGGCTCGATCTCGAGGTCGCGCCGGGCGAGTTCATCGCGGTGCTCGGGCCCAACGGCTCCGGCAAGACCTCGCTGATGCGGGTGCTGCTCGGGCAACTCGAGCTCAGCTCCGGCACCGCCGCCATCGCGGGATCGCCTGCCCGCCTGGGCAATCCGGCCATCGGCTACATCCCGCAGCAGAAGACCATCGACGCGGGCGTGCAGCTGCGCGGCGTGGACCTGGTCGGACTCGGCGTCGACGGGCACCGCTGGGGGCTGGGCTGGCGCGGCCGCGGCGAACGCAGGCGCAAGGTGGCCGCGGCCATCGCCGACGTCGGCGCCGAGCGGTTCGCGGGCGCGGCGCTCGAGACCATGTCCGGCGGCGAGCAGCAGCGGCTGCGGGTGGCGCAGGCGCTGGTCGGCGACCCGAAGGTGCTGCTCTGCGACGAACCGCTGCTCTCCCTCGACCTCGCCAACCAGCGGCTGGTCTCCGAACTCATCGACCGCCGCCGCCGCACCCACGACACCGCGGTGCTGTTCGTCACCCACGAGATCAATCCCATTCTGCCGCTGGTGGATCGGGTGCTGTACCTGGTCGACGGGAAGTTTCGGATCGGCGCGCCCGAGGAGGTGATGACCTCCGAGGTGCTCTCCGAGCTGTACCGGACCCAGGTCGACGTACTGCGGGTGCGCGGGCGGCTGGTGGTCGTCGGCACCGGCGACAACCTGGACGCGCTGGGCGCGGCGGGGGCTCAGCACGGGGCGACGATAGGAGGCGCAGCCGACGGGGTGAGTAGATTCCGCGCGCAGGATGGGGTGCACGCCTGATGGACAAGCTCTCCGATGTGCTGTCGAAGCTGACCGATTTCTCCACCACTGCGCACCTGCTGTCCTACTCCTTCGTCTGGCAGGCGCTGCTGGCCGCGGCGCTGCTCGGGCTGCTCTCCGGGGCGATCGGGCCGCTGATCATCAGCCGCCAGATGTCCTTCGCCGTGCACGGCACCAGCGAACTGTCGCTGACCGGTGCGGCCGCCGCGCTCTTGGCGGGCATCGGGGTCGGCCTCGGCGCGATCCTCGGTTCGGTGGTGGCGGCGGTCCTGTTCGGATTGCTGGGCACCAAAGCGCGCGAACGTGATTCGGTCATCGCGGTGATCATGTCGTTCGGCCTCGGCCTGTCGGTGCTGTTCCTGTGGCTCGGGCCCGAACGTGCCGGGTCCAAGTTCTCGCTGCTCACCGGCCAGGTCGTGAGCGTGGGCTACAGCGGCCTGGCGCTGCTGATCACCTGCACCGTCGCCGTGCTGGCCGTGCTGGCGGCGGTCTATCGTCCGCTGCTGTTCGCCTCCACCGACCCGGAAGTGGCGGTGGCGCGCGGAGTTCCGGTGCGCGCGCTGTCGGTGGTGTTCGCGGTCATGCTCGGCATCACCGCGGCCTTCGGCGTCCAACTGGTCGGTGCGCTGCTGGTGCTGTCGCTACTGATCACCCCCGCAGCGGCCGCCGCCCAGCTCACCGCGAACCCGGCGCGGGCCACCGTGCTCACCATCGTGTTCGCCGAACTCGCCGCGGTCGGCGGCATGCTGCTCTCCCTCGCCCCCGGCGTCCCCGTCTCCACCTTCGTCACCACGATCTCGTTCCTGATCTACCTGATCTGCCGGGTGATCGGCAGCCGACAGCGCAAACTCGCCCGCGTCCGCTGAGCGCTGTCGTCGATTACCTTGGCGGCGTGGGGTTTACCGAATACGCGGCAGGCGATGTCATCTACTTTCCCGAAGGACCGTTCAGCGGCGTCTGCGGGGTGGTACGCGAGGTCGACCTCCGCCGGGCGCGGCTGCGCATCGAATTCAGCGAGGGCCTGGCCCACCGCGAAGGGGGCGTGCTGCGGGAACGGCGGCACAGTATGACCGTGGCGTTCGATGAGGTCGAGCTGGTCTGACCGGCCGAATCGCGATATCGCGATTCCGTGCGGCCTACAGCTGTCCGGCCGATACTCGGCCATAGCGAGCTGAGCCGAGAGCGCAGTCCATAGCTGGCTGAGCGAATACCGCAGTTCGATGCGCTGAGCGAATACCGCAGTCCGTTGCGCTGAGCCAATACCGCGGCTCGATGCGCTGAGCCAATACCCCGGCTCGATGCGCTGCGCCAATACCGCGGTTCGATGCAGGCTAAGCGGATATCGCGGCGGCGGCGAGGCGAGCGAGTGCGTCGGTGCGGGGCAGGGCTGCGGTATCGCGGTAGACGCGGTTGTATTCGTCCGGGCCGAGGCGGACGGTGAGGTCCGCGACGAGGGCGGTCAGGTGCGGGTCGCCGAGATCGAAGGCGCCGCGAATGGACGTGCTCAGGCCGAGGGCCGCGGCGGCGGCGCGCGGGTCGGCTTCGATCAGCAGCAGTTCCGCGAGAAGCTCTGCGGCGTGGGCGATTCCGGCGGAGATGCCCCACGCGGTCAGCCCGGCCACGGTACGGGGCAACAGGGCGCGGGCGGCCTGGGCGTCACCCGCCGCCAGGCGGATGGCCATGCGGGCGCCCGCGATCAGGTCGGCGGCCATCTCGCCGGGCAGTTGCAGGCGGTCCGCGCACGCTTCGAGGTCGTCTACCGCCCGCGCGGCGGCTGCCAGATCACCCGCACGCCGATGCAGTTCGGCGACGCTGAACAGGATCTCGGCGGCCAAGCGGCGGTAGCCGCGGTCGCGGGCACGGTGTCGAATCGCCTCGATATCACTGCGGGCTCCGGACAGGTCACCGGCGCGCATGCGCTCGGCGATCAACTGGGTGCGGTTCTGGAAAATGTCCGCCTCGCCACCCAATTCGGCGCTGAGTACCACACCGCGTTCGAAAACCGCTATGGCCTCGGCCGATTCGCCGCGCAGCGAATGCACCCGGCCAACTGCCAGCAGCGCCATGCCGATACCCCACCGGTCGCCCACTGCCTCGAAACCGCGTAGCGCGGCCGTGCGGGCCTGCGCACCGGTGGCCAGATCGCCCTGTTCGGTGTGCACGTAATCGTGCATCCACTCAGCACTGGCCCGCACCCACGGATCGGGAGCCGAGCGGGCCCGTTCGAGCAGCCGATCGCCCAGCTCGGTTGCACCGCCGGGATAGGCGAGCTGCGCGGCGAACATGAGCAGCGCCGGATGGAAATCGAGGGCTCCGGCGGCCTCGCATTCCGCGATCAGATCCAGCGTGGCGGCACTGTCGGACTGCGGGAGGCCGGCCATCAACCGGATCAGCCGCAGGGCGGCGCGGGTGCGTCCCGGGAGCCGGTCCGCCGCGGCCAGTACCTGGGCGAGGAAGGTCTCGAACTGAGTGGTCATGCCCCGGATTCCCCAGTACCAGAACAATTCGGTGACCAGGCGTGCCGCCGGCTCGATCGCATCCCGCTCGAGCGCGGATCGAAGTGCGGCGACCAGGTTTTCGTGCTCGGCGTCGAAGAACGCCAGGGCGTCGAGCTGGTCGCGGGTGCGCAGCAGTGGTTCGTGCGCGGCCGCGACGGCCAGGTAGTGCTCGGCGAAGCGCGCGTCGAGATCGTCTCCGGCACTGGCGAATCGGTCGGCGGCGAAGGCGCGGATGGTCTCCAGCATGCGATAGCGGCCCTCGGACAATCCGACGACGGACTTCTCCACCAGAGCACCGATCACGTACACCACGTCCGACGCGGGCAGCGCGTCGTCGGCGCACACCGCCTCGAGCGCGTCCAGGGTCGCACCACCGGGAAACTGCGAAAGCCGCTGCGCCAGAATGCGTTCCGGCTCGGCCAGCAGATCCCAGCTCCACTCGACCAGGGCGAGCAGCGTGCGCTGACGCGGCAGCGCGGCCCGGCTGCCGCTGGTCAGCAACCGGAAACGGTCGTCCAGGCGGCGGGCGATCTGCTCGACGGTCATCGACCGGAGTTTGGCGGCGGCGAGTTCCAGCGCCAGCGGCAGCCCGTCGAGGCGGCGGCAGATCTCGAGCACCGGCTCCACCGTGTCGACGTCCAACCCGAAATCCGGCCGGGCCGCTCGCGCGCGATCGATGAACAACCGCACGGCGGGCGACTGCGCCAGTTCCGCGAAGTCCGGTGTGCCCGTGGGGAGTCCCAGCGGCTCGACCGGGAACAGCGTTTCGCCCGTGATCGCCATCGGCTCCCGGCTGGTGGCCAGAATCCGCAGATCCGGCAGTGCCTCCAGGAGTTCGTCGGCCAGCTTCGCGACCGCTTCGATCAGGTGCTCACAGTTGTCGAGCACGAGGACCGCCTCACCGACATCGAGCAGTCCGATGATCCGGTCCACAGTCCGGCCCGCGCCATTGTCCCGCCGATCACGGACGCCTACCGCGCCGAGCACCACCCCGGCCAGCTCGGCTCCGTCGCGCACACCGGCCAGCGCGATGAACCACACCCGCTCCCGCCGCGCCGCCCGATGCCGCGCCACCACCTCCGCCGCCAACCGCGTCTTCCCGGCCCCACCCGACCCGACCAGCGACACCAACCTCCCCTCCCCCAGCAACTCCCGAACCCGCCGCAACTCCATTTCGCGCGCAATAAAACTGTTGCGCTGCAAAGGAATTCGAGACCTCTTCCCCTCGACCCAGACCCCATCCCACTCCCCCCGACCGCCCGGCTCGCGCTCACCCCCGACACGCACCCGGGTGCCCTGCCGCCCATCCGTCTCCGAACCGGCACCATCAGTCCCCAAGCCCCCACGACCATCAGCCGACACGTCCGACCCCCTCGAGCCGGACGGCCCGCGTGCGTCTTCCGGCCGCACGACGTACTCGTCGGCGCGACGGGATGGCGTCCGGGAGCTGTTCGGCTGCGAGGCGCACTCGTCGTGGCGGGCTGGGGTCTGGGATCTGTTCGGCCGCGAGGCGAATCGATCCAGTTCCCCGCGCAGCAGGGCGAGGTGCGTCTCGCGTAGTTCGGTGGACGGGTCGACGCCCAGTTCGTCCTCTAGGCGTTCGCGCATTTGTTCGTAGATGGACAGGGCGTCGGCTTGGCGGCCCGCGGCGGCCAGGGCACGTATGCGCAGGGCGGCTATTCGTTCACTCAAAGGGCGTTCCGCGCCGGCGGTTTCGAGGTCGGCGAGCACGTCCGCGTGACCTCCGGTACGGAGTTCGGCGTCGAAGCGGTCCTCGGCGGCCACCGCGCGCAGGTCATCCAGGCGGGCGGCGGCGATCTCGGCGAACGGTGCCTCCCGTACATCGGACAGGGCGGGGCCGCGCCACAGTTCCAAGGCGGACCAGAGGGTGGAGGCAGCCGCCTCGACACGCTCGGCTGCCAGTTCCTGGCGGCCTCGGGTCGCCAATTCCTCGAAACGGCAGGCATCGATGTCCTCCGGGCGCACAGTCAGCCGATAGCCACCCGCCGTCAATTCCACCGCGCCGACACCGCGCAGAGCTTTGCGCAGCCGGGATACCAGTGCCTGCAACGCCCCCGTGGCCTCGGCCGGTGGGTCCTCGCCCCACAGTCCGTCCACCAGCGAATCCACCGACACCGGCCGACCCGCCGCCAGCGCCAGCCGCCCGAGCAGCATCCGCAGCCGAAGACCACCGATATCGACCGAAGTCCCATCGTCGGCATAAACCACCACGGGCCCGAGTACACCAATCCGCACGCCGAAAGCCTCTCAGAAGGGCGCGGCGATCACCCCGCCAGCAGTCGATTCAGGCCGACACGAAAGTCCCGGCCCCACTATGGATCGGCAAGGGCCGGCGCGCTCTGTGCTCGGCGGCCACACGGCGAAAGCCCGGCGCTCGGCGCGCCGGGGCTTCGAATCGGGTGGTCAGGCGGTGATCAGCGCGATCAGCACCAGCAGCGAGCCACCGAAGACGACGGCGTGGCGAGCGTAGGTGAGGTGCTTCATGACCCACCGGGGGAAGGCGTTCTCGGCGGCGTCGAGGAAGCCGCGCACGTCGATCCGCGCCAGCTCCGGGTCTCCCTTCTTGGCGAAGGCCGCGGTCACGCTCTGCACGGCGGTCAGATTGCTGTAGATGATCAGCGCGTTGGCCAGCAGGATGATGGCCTGGAAGATCCAGGACAGGGTCTGTCCCCACTCGCTTCCGGCCAGGTTGAGCGCGGCGGCGATCAGCATGAGCGCCGCGAACGAGACGGGCGCCCAGGTCTCGTGGCCGCCGGCGTCGAAGCGCAGGCCGTTCTCGGCCAGGACGGCGGGCCGGACGCCCTGGCGGGTCAACTCCCGGTCGGCGGCGGCCGCCGCGTCGCCGCCGAAGCGGTGGCGCACCAGCGGGATGCTGACAAAGGCGAGGGCGATCAGAATCTGGGCGATGGCGGCGAGGGTGAACATGGTGCTGATTCCTTTCTCGGCGGGGCCCCTTGGGCCCGCGCTCCGGCTTGTCCACAACGATGCGCGGGCACGCTGACAGCACTCCGACAGTCGGCTGACAACCACCGCCGCCACAGTGATGGCAGCCGCCTTCAGTCGTTCCCCCCGGGTTTCGTATGCTGACCTCAAACGCCGCCGAAGGAATGGTGACCACCGATGATCGACTTCTCGCTCCCCGCCGACCTCGCCGCCGAACGCGACCGCGTCCGGCAGTTCGTCATCGACAAGATCGTTCCCTTCGAAAAGGACCCACGCCTGAGCTCACACGGCCCGACCGACGAATTGCGCCAGGAACTGGTCGAACTCGCACGCGCTGAAAAGCTGCTCACCGTGCAGGCGCCGGTGGAATACGGCGGCCGCGGCCTCACCCACATCGAGCAGGCGGTGCTCTACGAGGCCGCGGGCTGGTCCACCCTCGGCCCGGTCGCCATGAACTGCGCCGCGCCCGACGAGGGCAATATGTACCTGCTCTCCAAGATCGCCAACCCGGAACAGGTGGAACAGCACCTGATCCCCGCCATCAACGGCCTGCGGCGCACCGTGTTCGCGATGACCGAACCCGACGGCGCCGGCTCGGACCCGAACCAGCTGGCCACCTCGGCGGTCTTCGACGGCGAGAACTTCGTGATCAACGGCCGCAAATGGCTGATCACCGGCGCCAACGGGGCCAAGACCTGGATCATCATGGCCCGCGTCGCCCCGAATCCGCATGTCCCCGAGGGCCCGACGCTGTTCCTCACCGAGGCCGACCAGCCCGGCATCGTCATCGAACGCACCATGAACACCATGGACCGCAACTACGTGGGCGGCCACGGCGTGGTCCGCTTCGAGAACCTGGCCCTGCCGAAATCCGCAGTGCTCGGCGAGACCGGCCAGGCCCTGCGCTACGCCCAGTTGCGCCTGGCCCCCGCCCGGCTCACGCACTGCATGCGCTGGCTGGGCGCGGCCGAACGGGTACAGAGCATCGCCGTCGACTACGCCAAGACCCGCACCGCCTTCGGCAAGCCGATCGGCGAACACGAGGGCGTGTCGTTCATGCTGGCCGACAACGAGATCGCACTGCACCAGTGCCGCCTGACCATCTGGCACGCCTGCTGGCTGATGGACCAGGGCCACAAGGCCCGGCACGAGAGCTCGATCGCCAAATCCTATGTCTCCGAGGAGCTGTTCAAGGTGACCGATCGCTGCGTGCAGGTGCTCGGCGGCATCGGCATCAGCGACGAAACCGTGGTCGAGATGATCTTCCGCGATATGCGCGCCTTCCGCCTCTACGACGGCCCCACCGAGGTGCACAAGTACGCGATCGGCCGCCAGGTCTTGCGGTAGCGGCCCTCGCGCGCCCGCCCACCCGGCTACCATGCTGTGTCATGAGTTCGGAACTGCTCGTCGATGTCTCCGCGGGCATCGCCGTGCTCACGCTTCACCGGCCCGCCCAGCAGAACGCCGTCACGCCGGCGATGGCCGCCGAACTGAGCGCCGCGCTACATCGATGCGACGCGGAGGACGCGATCCGCGTGGTCGTCATCACGGGGACGCCGCCCGCGTTCTGCGCGGGCGCGGACCTGTCCAACCGGACCGGTGAGGTCAGCGCCACCATCGATCCGCCGCCGTGGCAGGTGCGCAAACCGGTGATCGCCGCGGTGAACGGCCACGCGGTCGGCATCGGCCTGGCGCTGGCCCTGCAATGCGATCTGCGGTACATGGCCGCCGACGCGGTGTACGGCCTGAACCAGGTCCGCCGCGGCGTGCTTGCCGATGGTTACGCGCACTGGACGCTGCCCCGGCTGGTCGGCATGGCCAATGCCGCCGACATCATGCTGACCGGGCGCACCTTCGACGGCGAGGAAGCCAAGGCGATGGGGCTGGCCAACAGCTGCCTGAACGCGGCCGAGGTGCTGCCGACCGCGCTCGCGGTGGCGCACGATCTCGCCAACGGTTCGGCCCCACTGCCGGTCGCGTTGACGAAACGGCTCATGTGGGAAGGCTTGGGCATGAGCCCGGCCATGGTCGGGCAGCTGGAGACCGATCTGAATCAGCACGTCGCCAAGAGCGTCGACGGCGGCGAGGCGATGGCGGCGTTCCGCGATCGCCGCCAACCACAGTGGACGGGCAGCGTCACCTCGGAATGGCCCGCGTGGGACACCGGGCGCGACAATGAGCGCCCCGTCCTCGACTGAACGTCAGGCTCCGCCGCCCAGGGCGATCAGGATGAACAGGATGGCCATGAGCACCATGAGCACGGTGCCGACGATTCCGAGCGAGTACCCGACCAGGACCTGGGCTCGGCCACCGTACGCACCCCCGGACGTCTCGATCTGATCGAGCGCGCGGCGGCCCAGCGCCCACGCCACCGGCCCCAGCGCACCGCAGCAGAAGATGCTGGCGGCGCCGAGAAAGAGCACCATGTTCGCCTGCGGGTGCTCGATGGGCTGGCCAAGGTTCGCTTCGGGGATGACCACGAACCGAATTCTACGGTGACGCCGATGTTTTCGGCGGTGCCTTCGGCACCGCGTGTTCGGACCGGGCTACATCCGGCGCTGGCGAGCCACTTCCGAGAGGACGACACCCGCCGCGACCGAGGCGTTCAGCGACTCGACCGGGCCCGCCATCGGGATGCTCAGGATGGAATCGCAGGTTTCGCGAACCAACCGGGACAGGCCCTTGCCCTCCGAACCGACCACGATGACGGTGTCGGTGCTGCCGTCGAAGGTGTCCAGGGTGGTATCGCCGCCCGCGTCCAAGCCGACGATCTGATAGCCCTTGGCGGCCCAATCCTTCAGCGTGCGAGTCAGATTCGTGGCGCGCGCGACCGGAAGCCGAGCCGCCGCACCCGCACTCGTGCGCCAGGCCACCGCGGTGACGCTGGCACTGCGGCGCGACGGGATCAGCACACCCTGGCCACCGAACGCGGCCACCGAGCGGACGACCGCGCCGAGGTTACGCGGATCGGAGATATTGTCCAGCGCCACCAGCAGCGCCGGTTCGCCTCCGCCGCGCACCCGCTCCACCAGGTCGTCCGGGTGGGCATAGCGGTAGGGCGGCACCTGGAGCGCGACGCCCTGGTGCATTCCGTTGGCGCTGAGCCGATCCAGATCGGTGCGCGGCACCTCCAGGATCGAAATCCCGGCGTCCGCGGCGATTTTCACGCTCTCGGTGAGGCGGTCGTCATTGTCGGTGCCGACCGCGACATACAGCGCGGTCGCGGGCACACCGGCGCGCAGGCACTCCACCACCGGATTGCGGCCGAGCACCAACTCGGGGCCGTCGTCACCCTTGCGGGTACTCGGACGCCCGGGGGTACGACCGGACGCGGACTTGGCCGCCGCCTTGGCCTTGGCCGCGGCGCGTTTGGCCGCTGGGTGCTTGGTGCGCGCCTCGGCCGGCGGTGTGGCGCCGCGGCCTTCCAGCCCGCGCCGTCGTTTGCCGCCGGAACCGACGACGGCGCCCTTCTTGGTGCCGCCCTTGCGAATAGCCCCTTTGCGCTGTGAATTGCCTGCCATTTAGTCGTCGGCCTTTCCCGAGGAGCCCAGAGACCATTCCGGACCGGTGGGTGTATCGGTCACTTCGATGCCGGCGGAGATCAACCGGTCCCGGGCCGCGTCCGCGCTCGGCCAATCCTTGTTCGCCCGCGCCTGCTGGCGCCGTTCCAGCTCGGCGCGCACCAGCACGTCCAGGGCATCCAGCGCCGCCGAGGAATCCTTGGGCGTATGCCACAGCGGGTCCAGCGGGCAGACGCCGAGAATGTTCAGCATGGCCCGGACCTGACCGCACAGCTCGCGGGCGGACTCGAGTTCACCGGCGTCCAGCGCCTTGTTGCCTTCGGTCATCACCCGGTGGATCTCGGCGCGGGCGCGCGGCACCGCGAGATCGTCGTCCATGGCCTCGGCGAATTCCGGGGTCCATTTGCCGACCGGGACCTCGCCCGCGCGCTCGATCACCCGGTGTACGAAAGCCTCGATCCGCTGGTATTCGAGTGCGGCGTCATTGAGCGCCTTGTCCGAATACTCCAGCATGGACCGATAATTGACGCCACCGAGGTAATAGCGAAGTTCCACGGCGCGAACACGTTTGAGCACATTCGGCACCGAGAGCACATTGCCCAGCGATTTGGACATCTTCTCGCCGCCCATGGTCACCCAGCCGTTGTGCAGCCAGTACCGGGCGAAACCGTCCCCGGCGGCCTTGGATTGCGCGATCTCGTTCTCATGGTGCGGGAAGACCAGATCCATGCCGCCGCAGTGGATATCGAATTCCGCGCCGAGATAGGCCTCGGCCATCGCCGAGCACTCCAGATGCCAGCCGGGCCGGCCCGGCCCCCACGGCGACGGCCAGTGCGGCTCACCGGGTTTGGCAGCCTTCCACAGCGTGAAATCGCGCGGGTCCCGTTTGCCCTGGCCCGCGCTCTCGCCCTGGTGGACGTCCTCGAGCTTATGCCCGGAGAGCGCGCCGTAGTCGGGGAAGCTGACCACGTCGAAATAGACATTGCCCGCCGAGGCGTAGGCGTGCCCGCGATCGATCAGGCGCTGCATCAACTCGACCATCTGGGTGATGTGCCCGGTCGCTCTGGGCTCGATGGACGGCGCCTGCACGCCGAGCAGCCGGTAGGCCTGCTGGAAGGCGCGCTCGTAGGTGGCCGCCCACTCCCACCAGGGCCGGCCTGCCTCGGCCGCCTTGGTCAGGATCTTGTCCTCGATGTCGGTGACATTGCGGACGAAGAGCACGTCGTAGTCGTGGGCTTGCAGCCAGCGCCGCAGCACGTCGAAGGCGACTCCGCTGCGCACATGGCCGATGTGCGGTTCCCCCTGGACAGTGGCGCCACAGAGGTACACCGACGCACGGCCGGGAACCAGCGGCGCGAATTCGCGCATGGTCCGCGTGGCGGTGTCAAAAAGGCGCAGAGTCACGGCATTCGATCCTAGTTGGTGTTGTTTTCGCGGCACCCTCGGCACCGCGTATTCCGGGCTGGTCCTGAAAGCACCTCGCCGCGCCCCCCGGCGGCGAAGTCAGCGAGTACAGAGCAAAGCGGTGGCTATTGCCGCGACGCCTTCGCCGCGACCGGTCAATCCGAGGCCGTCGGTGGTGGTGCCGGACACCGAAACCGGGGCACCGAGCAATTCACCGAGCACTTTTTGCGCCTCGGCGCGGCGCGGACCGATCTTCGGCCGATTCCCGATCACCTGTACAGCCGCATTGACAACATCGAATCCGGCCTCGTCCAACAGCCGGACGACTTCGGTGAGCATGGCGGCGCCGGAGACATTCGCCCACTCGGGCCGGCCGGTGCCGAACACCGCGCCGACATCGCCGAGCCCGGCGGCGGACAGGAGCGCGTCGCACAGCGCGTGCGCCGCGACATCGCCGTCGGAGTGACCCGCGCAGCCGTCGTCGCCGTCGAACAGCAGACCCGCCATCCAGCACGGGCGGCCCACCTCGATCGGATGGACGTCGCTGCCGATACCTACGCGCATGGTCACCGGGTCCTCAGTTGCTCGGCCAGCAGCAGATCCAGCGGCGTGGTGATCTTGAAAGCCAGCGAATCGCCGGGAATGGTGCGCACCTTGGCGCCGAGCAATTCGACCAGGCCCGCGTCATCGGTGGTCTGCACATCGAGCGCGTAGGCGGCACGCAGCAGCTCGGCGGAAAATCCCTGCGGCGTCTGGATCGCGCGCAGTTCACTGCGATCGGGGGTGCCGGTCACCAGGCCGGTCGCGTCGATGGATTTGATCGTGTCGACCACGGGCAGCGCGGGCACGACCGCGGGGTGCCCGGCACGCAGCTCGGCAGCGACCTGCGCGATCAGCGCGGGCGGGGTGAGCGCCCGCGCGGCATCGTGCACCAGGAAATGGGCGGCTTCGGGAGCGGCAGCGATACCGGCGCGCACCGAATCGGTGCGCTCGGCGCCGCCGACCACGACCTGCACCTTGCTGCGCGGGAGAAATCCCCCACAGCCATGCCGCGCCGAGTCGTCGGCGCGCGGTCCACCCGCGGGGTCGAAGGCGGGCAGCAGGGCGACTGCGGCCTCGACCAATTCCTCGGGGACCATGACGATGATCCGGTCGACCGCTCCCGAGGCGATCAGACCGTCGACGGCCAGGCGCACCATAGGTGTGCCGCCGACCGTGACGAACGCCTTGGGTGTCGATTCACCCAGACGAACGCCCCGACCGGCGGCAGGAACCAAGGCAACGACGGCAGCGTCGCTGTCGGAATGTTCAGTGCTCACACGTCAGGAAGCCGCTGCGAGGACCTCGTCGAGCAGCGTCTCGGCTTTGCCGTCGTCGGTGCCCTCGGCGAGTGCGAGCTCACCGACCAGGATCTGCCGCGCCTTGGCCAGCATGCGCTTCTCACCCGCGGACAGGCCGCGATCCTGCTCACGACGCCACAGATCGCGAACGACCTCGGCCACCTTGTTCACATCGCCGGAGGCCAGCTTCTCCAGATTGGCCTTGTAGCGCCGTGACCAGTTGGTCGGCTCTTCGGTATGCGGCGCACGCAGTACCTGGAAGACTCGATCGAGACCCTCCTGGCCGACGACATCGCGCACACCGACGTATTCGGCGTTCTCCGCAGGAACGCGAACAGTCAGATCGCCCTGTGCGACCTTTAGGACCAGATACTCTTTCTGCACGCCCTTGATGGTGCGAGTCTCGATTGCTTCGATCAGCGCCGCTCCGTGGTGGGGGTAAACGACGGTGTCTCCGACCTTAAAAATCATGTGTCCCGTGCCCCTTTCGATGTTCACAGTTTAACATGCGACTCGGTAACGGCGCGATCAACTGTGCAGGTCAGGGCCACAACGAGCATATCCAAGGGGTTGACAGAACGGGCGTGGTGTGCATTACGTTGTGGCACAACGAGTTATCCGCACGCACATTCCCCGCCCAGCCCCCTGAACCCTTCTGGCAGCCGCTCGGCAACCGGAACAGACGGTGGTGAACCGTTATCCAACAGATGCCCACGGCTCGGGCGCGGCAAACGATTCGTGACGCATGCCATCGGGGCCAACACAACCCGACATTCACGGTCGCGGAGTCAGCTATTACGCTGCTGTCCTACTACTCTCTGTAGCGGAGCCCGGTCGACATGGAGGACAACCCGTGACTGCCCTGAATGCTGTGAACCGACGCATGGTCGCGGTTGCCGCACTCGCCGCGAGCGCGGCGCTGACGCTGACCGGCTGTAGTGCGGGGCAGATCTCGCAGACCGCCGACCAGGTCGCCGCGGTCAACGGCAACAGCGCCGATGTCGAGAAGATCGCGCTGCGCAATGTGCACATCGTCTTCCCCGGCAACGGCTACACCAACGTCAAGGGCGAGAAGGCGCTGATCGCGCTGTCCATCGTGAACCTGAGCGAGACGGTCACCGACGAACTCACCAGCGTCGACACCGAACTGGGCCCGGTCAAGGTGACCCCGCCGACCGGCCAGACCGCCCTGGTGCTGAAGCCGCAGCAGAGCGTGCTCACCGCCACCGCGCCGGCCGGTGCGGCCGCCACGGACGACTCGCACGCCCCCGATTCGCACGGCGACGGGCACGCCGCGCCGACCACCGCGCCCAAGCCGGCGACCGGCGATACCGCCGCCACCCCGGCCCTGATCGAGATCAGCGGGCTGACCAAGGACATCACCCCCGGCCTGACCTACAAGGTCCGGTTCAACTTCAAGAACAACGGCACCGTGGTCGTCGACGTGCCGGTCGACGCCGCGGACACCGAGCGCAAGGTGACCGACAAGTCCGGCCCGGCCGAAGAGGGCCACGGCGGCGGGCACTGAGCCACCCGGCAGCACGCAGGCCGTCGCACCTCCGGGTGCGGCGGCCTTCGTTTTGTCGGTGCCGCTCCGTAAGGTGCGCGTGTGGCCAAGAACAAGCCGATCTTCCGGTGCTCCGCCTGTTCCCACGAGGTAGCCAAGTGGGTCGGCAAGTGCCCCGATTGCGGCGCCTGGGGCACGGTGGACGAGGTGGCGGTCTCGGCCACCGCGGCGGGTCCCGCGCGCCGGGCCATGCTGCCCAGCACCGCGGCCGCCCCGATCTCCGCGATCAACTCCAAGGTCACTCAGGCCCGCTCGTCCGGAGTGAGCGAATTGGACCGGGTGCTCGGCGGCGGCGTGGTCGCGGGCTCGGTGGTGCTGCTGTCCGGTGAGCCCGGCGTCGGCAAGTCGACGCTGCTGCTCGAGGTGGCCTACCGCTGGGCCAGCCAGCGCGCCGAGACCGCCCTGTACGTGACCGCGGAGGAGTCGGCGGGCCAGGTGCGATTGCGGGCCGACCGCACCGGCGCGGTGCACGAACGGGTCTACCTGGCCGCCGAATCGGACCTGTCGATCCTGCTGGGGCATGTCGATCAGGTGCGGCCCACCCTGCTGGTGGTCGATTCGGTACAGACCATGCTGGCCCCTGAGGTCGACGGCGTGATCGGCGGTGTCACCCAGGTGCGCGCGGTGACCTCCGCGCTCACCTCGTTGGCCAAGGCGAGCGGGATCGCGGTGCTGCTGGTCGGGCACGTCACCAAGGACGGGAACGTGGCAGGCCCGCGCACGCTCGAGCACCTGGTCGACGTGGTGCTCCAATTCGAGGGCGACAAGAACTCCACCCTGCGCATGCTGCGCGGCATCAAGAACCGTTTCGGCAGCGCCGACGAGGTGGGCTGTTTCGAATTGCACGAGGACGGCATCTCCTGCGTGGACGACCCGTCCGGCCTGTTCCTGCACCACCGGACCGAATCGGTGTCGGGCACGGCCGTCACGGTCGCCATGGACGGCAAGCGGCCCCTCGTGGCCGAGGTGCAGGGGCTGACGGTGGAAACCGAGATACCGCAGCCGCGCCGCGCGGTGAGCGGGCTCGACTACAACCGGGTGGCCATGGTGCTGGCCGTATTGCAGAGTCGCGCCAAGGTTTTCGTCGGTAAGCACGATGTGTACGCCGCCACGGTCGGCGGCATGCGGCTGGTCGAGCCGACCGCTGATCTGGCCATCGCCCTGGCGCTGGCCAGCGCGGTCGCGGAGGAGGCACTACCGCCGGGCTGGGTGATCCTGGGTGAGGTCGGGCTGGCGGGCGAGGTGCGCAAGGTCCCGGGTATCGACCGTCGGCTGGCCGAGGCCGAGCGGCTCGGCTTCACCGACGCGGTGGTGCCGCCGGGCACTACCCGCGCCAAGGGGTCCGCCATGAAGATCCACGAGGTGGCCGATCTGAGCGCGGCCATCCGGGTCACCGGAATCCCGCGTGGGAAGCGCAAGACGAAGCAGCCGGAACCGTCCTTCTGACCCTCAGGCGATATTGAACGGCTCGGCTGCGCTGCGCACCGAACCGAGCTGTGCCACAACCGAATACGCGCCGGAATGGACCGGCACCCGCGCGCCCGCGCAATTCGGCTGCGAAGTCGACCCCGACCAGGTGACCTGGAACGCCGCCTGCTCGCCCCGGTTCAGGGTGCGCACATCGGGCTGCCCGTCCGGGTAGCAGTCGGTGCTGGACCACAGGCGCTTCTGACCGTCGAGGGAGAACACCGAGATCTGCTGCAACCCCGAGCCGACATCCCGCGAGCACGGTGTCGAGGAGATATTGGTGATCACGATGCCGAAGACCGGCTGCTCACCGGATTTGTAGGTGGGCTGCTCCACCGTCACCTTCACCGCGAGCGACTGATCCGAACACTGCCCCTGCGCCACCGGCGCCGCGGGGGCGCTGGCCGACGCGCTGGGCGCCGCCGCGTCGGTGGTGTAGGAAGGCTTGGTCTCGCCCGGTTTCGCCTCCGCCGAGGTGGCGCTGGCCGCGGCCGGTTTCGGGTCACCGGACGGATCGCCGCCGCCCCGCGCGATCATCATCACCAGCCAGATGACCAGCGCGACGGCGAATACGAGTATCCCGATAGCGAAAACACGACGACGCCAGTAGATCTCCGGAGGCAGCGGTCCAGTCGGTTCCAGCATGCCCCAACGGTAAGCGCAGGGCTGGGCAACCGGACTCTCCGGCCACGGCGTGTCGAGTCGCGGGCGGTTGCCGCGTCAGTGCAGATCCGGCGATCGTGCCAGGTCAGGCCGCTTCGCCTATATTGCCGACCACCCGTTGCAGGACGGCCTTGCCTTCGGCGAGCTTGTAGGTCACGCACGCGATGGCGAGTTGGCCCTTGGCGACCCGGTCCGCGATGACCATCGACCGTTCCGCCAGCAGAAGGCTGGTCTCCACCACATGCCGGGCCTCGAGCTCGTCCACCGTGGTGAGCCCTTCGCGGCGGCCGAGCAGAATCGACGGCGCGACCTTCTCGACCAGGTTGCGGATGAAACCGCCGGGGACCTCGCCGCCATCGAGGGCGTCGATGGTCGCCTTCACCGCGCCGCAGCTGTCGTGGCCGAGGACCACGATCAGCGGCACGTTCAGCACCTGGACGCCGTATTCGATCGAGCCGAGCACCGAGCCGTCGACGACGTGACCGGCGGTGCGCACGACGAACATCTGGCCGAGGCCCTGATCGAAGATCAGCTCGGCGGCCACACGTGAGTCGCCGCAGCCGAACAGGATCGCGGACGGCTGCTGGCCGCCCACGAGCTTGGCTCGGTCCGCCGCACCTTGGCTAGGATGCAGCAGGTTGCCGCTCATGAAGCGGTCATTGCCTTCACGCAGAGACTTCCAGGCACTGATCGGGTTTGAACGAGGCATACGGTCCATTGTGCACAAGGCAATGGTTACCAACGAGTCCGTCGCGTAACGGCGCGGCAAATATCGACTCGCCGCGGCGCGGCAGGGATGGTGAGTGTGCAGTGATCCCCACCGGACAGGTTCGGGCAATCGACGCCGAGGTGTTACTGGACTGGTACGCCGAAACCGCGCGTGATCTGCCCTGGCGACGTCCGGGCGTCACCGCCTGGCAGATCCTGATGAGCGAGATCATGCTCCAGCAGACGCCGGTGGCGCGGGTGCAGCCGATCTGGCTGGAGTGGGTGGCGCGCTGGCCGGTGCCCTCGGCGATGGCGGCTTCGGCCCCGGCCGAGGTGCTGCGGGCCTGGGGCAAGCTCGGGTATCCGCGGCGGGCCATGCGACTGCACGAATGCGCGCGCGTCCTGGCCGAACAGCACGGCGACGAGGTCCCCGCCGACGTGGACGTGCTGCTCGGGCTGCCCGGAATCGGTGCGTACACGGCGCGCGCGGTGGCCTGTTTCGCCTACGGGCAGCGAGTTCCGGTGGTGGACACCAATGTTCGCCGCGTGGTGGCACGGGCGGTGCACGGGCAGGCGGTGGCCGGTAATCCCGCCGCGCGCGATCTGGTCGAGACCGAAGCGCTGCTGCCGACAGAGGTGCCCCGCGCCGCCGAGTTCTCGGCCGCTCTCATGGAACTCGGCGCCACGGTGTGCACCGCGCGCAGCCCGGAGTGCGCGAATTGCCCGCTCCCGCACTGTGCCTGGGTCGCCGCCGGGCGGCCCGCCTCGCAGGTGGTGCGCCGGGTGCAGAAATACGAGGGCACCGATCGGCAGGCTCGCGGACGCCTGCTGGACGTGCTGCGCGCCGCGAGCGGACCCGTGGAGCGGGTACGCCTGGATCTGGCATGGACCCGGGATCCGGGACAGCGGGATCGGGCGCTGGATTCACTGCTGGTCGACGGATTGATCGAGCAGACGGTCGACGGGTTGTTCGCGCTGGCCGGCGAGGGCGACCGGGCCGGCTAGGCGAGGATCGCGCGCAGGAAGGTCTCGACCTCGGCACGGTAGCGGTCGGGCTGGTCGTCGTGGACCAGGTGCCCGGCCGCGCGGATCAGCGTGTGGGTGGCATTCGGGTTGAGCGCGGCCATCTCCCGCATCTGCCCGGGCGGCGTAATCGTGTATTCCCCCTCGAGCAGCAGCGACGGTGTGCGCACGGCCTGCCATTCGGTCCAGAAGTCGCGGGTGCCCCACTCCTCGGAGATATCGCGGAAGGTCGCCACCGAGCCGTGCAGCCGGTAGCCGTCGGGGCCGTGCTCGAAGGAGTTCAGGAAGTAGCGTCCAGCGACCGGGCCGAAGTAGTCCAGCACCGCGTCGGCGTCGGGGAACGGCTGCGGCCAGGCCTCGATCATGGCGGCCCAGCCGGCGGCGGTGCGGCCCTTGAAGTCCGGTGCGATGTCCTCGACCACCAGGCCGCGCACCCGCTCGGGATGCTGCGCGGCGAACACCCAGCCGTGCAGGCCGCCCATCGAATGACCGATCACCACCATCGGTTCGGCGATACTCGCGGTGGCCGCGGTCAGATCGGTGACGAAGGCTTCGGTGGTGAGCTCCGCCGGTGCGGGTCGCCCGTGCCCGGCCGCGTCGAAGGTGTAGACGTGCCCGTGCCCGCGCAACCAGTCCAGGTGATCGCCCCAGGTGCGCGCACTGCCCATCAAGCCATGTAGCAGCAGGATCGGCGTTCCGGCCCCGCCTTCGTCGTATAACACCGGCAGGATTCTGCCGCATACACTCACAAACATGGCTGTTGTGAAGATCAACGCGATCGAGGTTCCCGAGGGCGCGGGCCCCGAATTGGAGAAGCGATTCGCCCATCGCGCGCACGCCGTGGAGGGCTCGCCGGGCTTCCTCGGCTTCCAGCTGCTGCGCCCCGTTGCCGGGGACAACCGGTATTTCGTTGTCACCCAGTGGGATTCGGAAGAGTCGTTCGCGGCCTGGCGGGATGGGCCGGCTCGGGCAGCGCACGCGGGCAGCGGCGACAAGAAGCCGGTGTCCACCGGCGCCTCGCTGCTGGAGTTCGAAGTCGTGATGGACGTCTCCCCCAAAGGTTGACGGCGGCGGCTCACGCCTGTCACAGTTCGAAGGACAAACGCGAGGGTGATGCGGGAATCCGGTGCGAAGCCGGAGCGGTCGCGCCACTGTGATCCACGCACCCGGGTGCTCCCAGGTGCCGGAAAGCCAGACACCGGCACCCATCGCACGGACCACTCGACGGGACGCGTATCCCAAGGAGGAACTCATGGCCATCGCGCATACCCCCAGCCGGGCTTCGGATTCGCTGGCGACCGTGCTCGTCACGGTGGGTGTCGTTCTGCTCGCACTGCTCACGCTGTACCTGGTCGGTTTCGATCAGGGCGCCATCTCGCGAACCGGGATGTTCATGCATGAGTTGATGCACGACGGACGGCATCTGCTGGGGCTTCCGTGCCACTGATTCCACCCACCCCTCTGAACGACTCGCTGAAGAGCTTGCTCCTACGCGGTCTGCTGGCCGGTCTCATCGCCGGTCTGCTGGCCGCGACCGTCGGCTATTTCGTCGGTGAGCCGAAAATCGAGGCGGCCATCGCCATCGAGGAAGCCGCGTCGGAGTCGACCGGCGCGGGTCACTCGCACGGCGACCAGGCGGGGCATTCGCACGGCGACGAAGAAGAACCGTTGGTGAGCCGCACCGGACAGCGGGGCGGGCAATTCCTGGCGCTCGGCCTGGCCGGGCTCGCGCTCGGCGCGATCTTCGGTGCCGCGGCGCACTTCGCGCGCCGGTTCAGCACCCTGTCCGGGCCCGCTCTCGCGCTCGCGTTGGCGCTCGGCGGCTGGGCCGCGATCGTGGCGGTGCCGTTCTTCAAGTACCCGGCGAACCCACCCGCGGTCGGCGACCCGGAAACCATCGGCGACCGCACCTGGTTGTGGGTGGCGGCGGTGCTTCTCGGCCTCGTCGCCGTGAGCGCGGGCGTTCTCGTCGCGAAACTGCTGCATGCCCAGCCCGGCACGCTGCGGTTGATCGGCGGTGTAGCGGCATTCGTCGCGATCGTCACCATCGGATATGTCGCGCTACCGGGCATCGACGAGGTGCAGGCCGACTTCCCGGCCAGCCTGCTGTGGCAGTTCCGGGTCGCTTCCCTGGCCCAGACCGCAACCCTGTGGGCGGCACTCGGTCTCGGCTTCGCCGCCCTGACCGAATTCGCAACGCGCGGTAGTACCCGGGTAGGGGCACCGGCCGCTACGGCGGGCTGATCCGAAACCAGAACGGAGAAGGCAGTGTCGGTCTCATGACCGACACTGCCTTCTCCGTTCGGCCCCACAAACTTTCACCTGTGCCGACCGGGACGCCACGCGCGGTATCGATCGCCTTCTGCGCGCTCGTCGTCGCATTGCTGGCCGGTGTCGCCGAGGCACTGGCGCGGGCGGCGCTGACTCTGGAACGCTCCGATGCCGAACTGGGCGGGCTCGCTGTCGGACTCGCACAGCGTGCTGTGCTCTACCTGGTGGTGCTGGCGATCGCGATCCGGATGACCCACGGTGCTCGCTGGGCTCGGAACGCACTGACCTTCGGGATCGGCCTGTTCGGCCTGGCCTCCCTGCTCATCGAACCGGTCCGCGCCGTAATCGCCGCCGACAGTGTCGGCGATCTGTTCGACGGGATCACGGTGAGCGGCGTGGGAATCGCTGTCTTCCGGGGCATCCATGTAGTGGCGGTGTTGATCGCGATTCCCGCGATGTATCACCGCACGGCCCGCCCCTACTTCGAGGCTCGCGCTGTCCCGCGCACCGCCGGTACGCGGGACAGCATCCGCTGAATTGCCGGTCAGGCCAGGGCGGCGTCGAGAGTGATGTTGTCGACGCCGGCCAGCGCCTTGCTGACCGGGCAACCGGCCTTGGCGGCGGCCGCGGCGGCGGCGAAACCGTCGGCGTCCAGGCCCGAGACCCGACCGCGCACCGTCAGGTTGATTCCGGTGATCCGGAAACCGCCCGCCGGGTCCGGGCCGAGCGTGACGTCGGCGGTCACGTCCAGGCTCTCCGGGGTGCCGCCCGCATTGGCGATCTGCGCGGACAGCGCCATGGCGAAGCACGACGAGTGCGCGGCGGCGATGAGCTCCTCCGGGCTGGTCGTCCCGTCGGCGTCCTCGGCCGAGCGCTTCGGAAACGACACGTCGAACTTGCCGACGCCGGAGCTGGCCAGGGCGACCTGTCCGGAGCCATCCTGCAGGCCGCCGGTCCAGGCGGTGCGGGCGGTACGTGTTGGCATCACGGTCCTTTCGATGTGATTCGATCTGCTCGCAAGAAACCTACTCGCCCAGCCTATTCGGCGAGCGGGGATCATCGGCGCCGTTCACTACGCCCTCCATGGTCACGCTGCGCTACCGCCTCCGGGCGCTGAGCTCACGGCGCAGTCCGCCGGTCCAGTTGTTCCAAGACCAGCGGCCACGCCGCCCGATGCCGGTCGCGCGCCGCTTCGTTCGGAAAACCGCTGTGCCGCAGCCGAAGTCGGATGCCGCGCGGCTGGTGCACGAATTCGATGGTGACCACGGTCTCCGCGCCCTCGGTGCCGTCGGCGCCGGTCACCCAGGTGAACTCGACGACCCGCTCGGGTTGCAGACGCAGGAAGCGCCCATAGTGCGGATGGCGTTTGCCCTCGACTTCGGTTTCGAAGAAGAACGGTTCGTTCACCGCGGGTTTCATCACCACCGAGCCGGGCGCGGCGAACCAGATGTCGAAACCCTGGGTCAGGGCCGCGTATAACAGCCCCGGGGAGGCGGCCATCACCCGTTCGACGGTGAGCTGGTGTGGTCGGTCGGACAGATCCGGTATCCGAACTGGCTGATCCATTCGACCGACCATACTCATCACTCGGGATTGGTGACCCGGGCCAGCACGATGCCGCCCAGAATCAGAGCCAGCGACAGCATGCGGCCCACACTCATCGGGTCCCGGTGCACCAGGACACCGAGCCCGATCGCGCCGATCGCGCCGATGCCGGTGAACACGGCGTAGGCGGTGCCGACCGGCAGGGTCTGCATGGCGCGCGAGAGCAGATACACCGCCAGCGCGCCGAGCACGAAGCACAGCAGGGTGGGCAGCGGTTTGGTGAAGTTCTCGGTCGGCTTGATGCTCTGCGACCAGATGATCTCGACCAGGCCCGCGACGCCCAGGACGACCCAGTTCATGTCAGTACTCCTTGCCCAGTGTGTGCGCCGCGTCCAGCGCGGCCCGATACGAAGTGTCGTGCTGTGCGCGCAGGTGCGCCAACGCCGGATCCTGGCGCGCGTTGGCCAGCTCGGCGTTGACGAAGACCGTGTCCTCGACGGCGAAGTGGCCGGCGAAGAAGTCGCGCAGGAAGCGCTCCTGATAGTCGAAGCGCGCCTTCGGTGCGCCCGGCGCGTACGCCCCGCCGCGGGCGGTGACGACGACGAAGCGGGTGGGCGCCAACGACATTCGCGGAAATGTGATCTGGTCCAGCCAGGCCTTGAGGCTGGCCGGGATCGAGTAGTTGTACATCGGGGTGCCGATGAGCACCACGTCGGCGGCCCGCACCTCGGCCAGCAGCGGCGCCACGATCGCCCAGGCCGCGCGCTGCGCGGGGGTGCGCGCGAGTTCCGACAGCCGGTCGAGATCGGTTGCGCCGGCGGCGAGTACGCCGTCGCAGAGTTCGGTCCAGGCTTCGCCGATGAACGGGACCGGATCGGCGGCGAGGTCGCGGTAGCGGTAGTCGCCGTCGGGATGCGCGGCGCGCCAGGCACCGGCGAAGGCGGCGCCGAGCTCCCGGCTCAGGGAGTTGCGGCGGGCGCTGGCGTCGAGGTGCAGCAGGGCGGTCATGACTCCTCCATAAGTGGACACTGTGTCCGTTTCACATCTACGGTAGAACAGAACCGGACACTCTGTCCACTTATTCCGGAGGTTACTGTGAACGCCATGAACCCCGCGGATCGCGACCTGCTGGCCGGCGCCGCCGCACCGCCCGAGCGTGCCGATGCGGCTCGCAATCGGAGCAAGATCCTCGCGGCCGCCGCCGAATTGTTCGCGCACCGCGATCCACGCACCGTCACCATGGACGACATCGCCAAGGCCGCCGGTGTCGGACGGGGGACGCTGTATCGCCGCTTCCCGACCGTCGCGGCCGTCGCGCTGCCGCTGCTCGACGAACACGAGCGCGTCATCCAGGAACGCCTGCTGCGGGGCGATCCCCCGCTGGGGCCGGGCGCGCCGCCCGGCGAGCGACTCGCCGCCTTCTACGCCGCCATGGTCGAATTGCTGGACGGACACGCGCATCTCGCGCTCGGCGCGGAGATCGGCAGCGCCCGCTTCGACACCGGCGCCTATCAATTCTGGCGAATGCACATCCGCACATTGCTACGTGAATCCGGTGTGCCGGAACCAGACTCGCTGATCGAACCACTGCTCGCACCGCTGGCCGCCGAGGTCTATCTGAACCAGCGGGCACGCGGGCTCGACAACGCGGCGATCGTGGCGGGCCTGCGCCGCCTGGCCTTCGCGGTCACCACGCCGGAAAACCGCTGACAGCTCGGCCGCCAGCGGTTTCGACTACCTTCAGACCAGATCCCGGCGCCGCACCAGCCACAGCGTGCCCACCGCGAACAGCGCCAGGTAGACCCCCAGCACCACCAGCGATTCCGTGCGGGACAGAATATCCAGCACGCCGGGCGTCGGCGGGCCGTCCACGGTGCGCATCGCGCCCGCCAGCGAACCCGCCGCGGTACCGGGCAGGCGATCGGTCAACGCCGCCAGCGGGCCGAGAATGCCGGAGACGCCACGCAGCAGGTTCTCCACCACCAGCACCCAGACCAGTCCCAGACCGACCGCGAGCGCCGGACCGCGCGCGATCGTCCCGATGAACGCGCCCGCCAGCGTCCACATGCCGAGAATCATGGTGCCAGTGACGATTCCGTTCACCGCCTGGCCGACGGTGGGCAGCGTCAGCGACGCGTCCTGCGACACCGCGATCACCGACGCCACACCCAGATCGACCACGAAGGCCGCGCAGACCAGCGCGAACACCACCGCCAGCAGACTCAGCAGGGTGCCGCCGAACGCCGCCGAACGCGAAGGCCCCTGCGTGAGAACGGTTTTCCAACTGCCCCAGCCGTAGCCGCTGCCCAGCACCAGCGCGCCCAGGATCAGCATCAGCGCGCCGCCGAACATCGCCATCCCCTGGGTGAACACCTCGGGCACCGCCGCGGGCAGCAGCTGACGCAGCAGCACGTCCTCGGGCAGATTGTCGGACATGGCGCTCTGCCCGCCGGTGTAATCCAGATAGTTGAACAGGTAGGCGAAGGTCAGATTCAACAGAATCCAGGTGCCCAGAATGATCCAGAACGCGGGCCATTTCCGCAGCCGCAGCAGTTCCGCCCGCGTGCTCGCCAGCAAGCCGCTCATTGTGCCGTCTCCATTTCGGTCAGTTCGAAGAACACTTCTTCCAGGGATTTCTCGTCGACGCGTAGTTCGAGCAGATCCGCGCCCGCAGCGACCACCGCGCGCGCCACCTCGGGCGCCGCCGCCGGTCCGGCCTCGATCCGGATACCGCCCGCGGTCAGCAGCGCCTTGCCGTCCAGTGCGCCGCGCACGGCAGGAAACGCCAGTTCCAACGGTTCGGCACGGAGCAACAGCGATGCGCCGCCGCGTAATTCGGCCACCGACGACTCCGTGCGCAGTCGCCCGCCGGCGATCACGCCGACCCGATCGCAGATCTCCTGCACCTCGCTGAGCATGTGGCTGGACAGCAGCACGGTGTGCCCGTCGGCCGCCAGCGCGGTGATCAGCGCACGCATCTCGGCCATGCCCGCGGGATCCAGACCATTGGTCGGCTCGTCCAGAATCAGCAGTTCGGGACCGCCCAGCAGTGCGGCGCCGACGCCGAGACGCTGTTTCATGCCGAGGGAATAGGTCCGAAACCGATCGCCTGCCCGATCGGCCAGGCCGACCCGTTCCAGGGCCGCCGCCACCTCCGCGTCACCCAGGCCGCGATAGCGCGCCAGCACGCGCAGGTTGTCGCGGCCGGACAGATACGGATAGAAGCCGGGGCCCTCGATCAGCACGCCGATCCGGCGCACCACATCGGGGTCGCCCGGCTGGTGGCCGAGCACCGTCGCCGAGCCCGAACTCGGGCGGATCAGGCCCGCCAGCATCCGCAGCGTGGTCGTCTTGCCAGCGCCGTTCGGACCGAGAAAGCCGTACACCTCGCCGGGTTCGACGCGCATGGCGACGTCGTCGACGGCCGTGTGAGTGCCGTAACGTTTGGTCAACCCCGAGGTGACCACGATGGATTCGTTCATGGATCGAGAATCCATCGCCACCCGCCCCGGCCACATCCGTCGCGCGGCGACGTTCGACATACGTACTGCGGCGCACGCCGAACCGACCCGATCCGCATAGGCTGAGGGCGTGAAGGCGGCGGACATTTCGAAACGTGGCTGGGTCGGGGATCTGGTTCTCGCGGCGGTCATCGCGGCGGTGCAGGTCATGGGCGGTCGCGGCGCGAATCTGGGACAGACCGGCGTACGCGCGCTGGACTGGCTGGGTTACGCGCTCCTGCTCGCCGGTCCGGTGGCGCTACTGTTCCGCAGACGTTCGCCCATGGTCGTCCTACTCGTGATCCTCGCGGCCTGCGTGCTCTACGTGAGCATCGGCTACGGGTACGGGCCGATCTTCCTGTCGCTGGTCGCCGCGTTCCTGACCGCCGCGACGGTCGGATCCCGCTGGTGGACCTATCCGATCGTGCCGCTGGGCTACCTCTTCTTCGTCTGGCCGGTACCGAGTTGGTTCGGCCACACCACCAATGGCTGGCAGGTGCTCGGGCTGGCCGCCTGGATGACGGTGCTGGTCGGCATCGCCGAGGGCATCCGGCAGCGGCGCTCGGTGCTCGAAGCGCGGCAGCAGCGGGCCGAGGCGGCCCGAAGAGACGAGGAGGCCCAGCGTGAGCGGCGGGCGACCGAGGAGCGGCTCGCCATCGCCAGAGAATTGCATGACGTTCTTGCACATAGCCTTTCGCTGATCAACGTGCAGTCCTCGGTGGCGCTGGAATTGTTCGAGCGCAAACCCGAGCAGGCCGCGTCCGCCCTGGCCGCGATCAAGACCGCGAGCAAGGAGGCACTCGCCGAGGTGCACACCCTGCTCCAGACCATCCGCACCGGAACGGTGATGGAACCCGTTGCCGAAGAAGCGGATTCGGCGCTGGACGAGGTCGGCGAACGCCGCCGGGCCCGCGCGGCCGCCCAGGAAAGCCCCGTCGCCCAGGAACGCCCGGCGCAACCGCGTCCGGCGCCGCGCGCGCCCGCCCCCGGCATCGCCGATCTGGACGGCCTGGTGCAGCGCAGCCGCACGGCGGGCCTCCAGGTCGACACACGCGTCCTGGGCGAACCGCAGAAATTGCCGAGCGTCATCGACGTGGCCGCCGCGCGCATCATCCAGGAATCGCTCACCAATGTCGCCCGGCACGCACCCGGCGCCGACGCCACGGTCACCGTCCGCTATGCCGCGGAATCGGTCGACCTCACCATCGACAACACCCGCCCGCTGGGCAACCAGCCCCGCGCCGGCGGAACCGGCGGCAACGGCATCGTCGGCATGCGCGAACGCGCACACGCCCTCGGCGGCGCGCTGACCGCGGGTCCGCGCCCCAGCGGCGGGTTCCGGGTCGCCGCGCGCCTGCCCATTCGCGCGCGGGACCGCGCGCAATCGGCCGCGTCGGGCAGTCCGTCGGCGCAGGATAGATAGGGATCGGCCGATGCGCGGGAGGGCAGCGTGAACGTACGAGTACTCGTCGCCGACGATCAAGCGCTGGTGCGCGGCGGCTTCGTGGCGCTGCTCGACGCGCAGGACGGCATCGAGGTCGTCGGCGAGGCGGACAACGGCGAACAGGCCGTCCGGATGACCCGCGCGCTGACGCCCGACGTGGTCCTGATGGATATCCGCATGCCGGTCCTGGACGGTTTGGCCGCCACCCGCATGATCGCCGAAGACCCGCAGCTCGCCGCGGTGAAGGTCGTCGTGCTCACCACCTTCGAACTCGACGAGTACGTCTTCGAGGCAATGCGTTCCGGCGCAACGGGTTTCCTGGTCAAACACACCGAACCCGCCGACCTGGTCCGCGCCGTTCGCGTCGTGGCCGAGGGCGAGGCGCTGCTGTCCCCCGGAGTCACCCGCCGTCTGATCGCCGAATTCTGCGCGCACGCCAAAGCGCCGCCACCCGCAACCCTCACCGAGCTCACCGACCGCGAACGCGAGGTGATGACGTTGGTCGCCGAGGGACTGACCAATGCCGAGATCGGCGAACAGCTGTTCATGAGCCCAGCCACGGCCCGCACCCACGTCAGCCGCATCCTGATGAAACTCGGCGCTCGCGACCGGACCCAGTTGGTCGTCATGGCCTACGAATCGGGCCTGGTCCGGCCCGGCTGGCAGTAGGGCGCCCTCCGCCGGGCCGGAAATGGGAAATGCCCGCCGCCGGTGCTGTGCACCGGCGGCGGGCATCGCGACCCGGAACTACTCGATCAGGGCAGCACCTGCGGGATCACCTGCGGTGCGACGGCCCCCACAATCGCGCCGATAACGGCGGCCCACAGCGCGTTGCCGATCAAGCTGACCGCACAGAGCGGGATACCGACGATGGAAATAACCATGGGCACGCAGAAGACAGCGCCGATGACCAGACCGATACCGGCACCGGCCGCAGCACCGTTCTGAATCGGATCAGAGTTCTGCGCACCCGGGTTGGTGGCGATGTCCTTCAGCTCGGCCGCCGCCTCCGGCGAAACCTCAGGGGTCATCGACAGCGTCTTGCCGTCCGCCGAGACCTGAGTAGCCACCGGAATGGACTTACCCGAGGCCGTCTGCAGAGTCAGCGGGAACTCGCTGACCTTGGTACCGGCGGCGGATTCGATGCGCAACGCCGACGAATCCGCGGTCAGAGCGAACTTGCCGTTGTCCAGCACGGTGGTGATGGACTTCAGATCCGGCGTGACGGTGGTCTTGTAATCGATGCCTTCGGCATTACCCGCGGCGGCCAGGCTTTCCGCCCACCGCGCCTGCTCGGCCGCGTAGTCGGTCGCGGACGCAGTCCCAGCGCTGGCCAGGGTGGCCGCCACCGCGAACGGCAGCACACCGGTAATCACCTTGCGCAGGACAGTATTACGAAACACGAGAATTCCCTCCCGACCCCGATCCCCCATGGAACCCCAAGTCCCCCAGTCGAATCGAAGTGTTGATGTTGATCGACAGGGATATTTCTAACCGAAGACCACCGATGCGCAAACTTAATGTGACCAGAGGCACAATTCAACGCCGAAGGCCCGCCCCCACCGCGAACGCGGTGCGGACGGGCCTTCGTCGCTTGTGCTTACTCGCCGGAGGCGGCGGCTTCGCCTTCGCCCGCGCCCGCGAGGACCGCGATCTCGGGCTTGTCGTCGATGGTCTCCTTGGTCAGCTTCGCCTTCGGGGTGAAGGTGAACTTGGCGTTCTCGCCGGAGCCCTCGCCGTCCCAGCCTTCGACATCCACGAACACGGTCTGACCGGGGCCGATCTCGCCGAAGAGGATCTTCTCCGACAGCTGGTCCTCGATCTCGCGCTGAATGGTGCGGCGCAGCGGCCGGGCACCGAGCACGGGATCGAAGCCACGCTTGGCCAGCAGCGCCTTGCCCTGCTCGGACAGCTCCAGCGCCATGTCCTTGTTCTTCAGCTGCTTCTCGACGCGGCCGATCATCAGATCCACCATCATGACGATCTGCTCGTTGGTGAGCTGGTGGAAGACGATGACATCGTCGATGCGGTTGAGGAACTCGGGGCGGAAGTGCTTCTTCAGCTCATCGTTGACCTTGAGCTTCATCCGCTCGTAGTTCGACTGGGTGTTGTCGGAGGACGTGAAGCCCAGGCCGACGGCCTTCGAGATATCGGAGGTACCCAGGTTCGAGGTGAAGATCAGCACGGTGTTCTTGAAGTCGACCGTGCGGCCCTGACCGTCGGTGAGGCGGCCGTCCTCGAGCACCTGCAACAGGGTGTTGTAGATCTCCTGGTGGGCCTTCTCGATCTCGTCGAAGAGCACCACGGAGAACGGCTTGCGGCGCACCTTCTCGGTGAGCTGGCCACCCTCCTCGTAGCCCACATAGCCCGGAGGGGCACCGAACAGGCGCGAGGCCGTGAAGCGGTCGTGGAACTCGCCCATATCGATCTGGATGAGCGCGTCGTCGTCGCCGAAGAGGAAGTTCGCCAGCGCCTTGGACAGCTCGGTCTTACCGACACCGGACGGACCGGCGAAGATGAACGAACCGGACGGACGCTTCGGATCCTTCAGGCCGGCGCGAGTGCGGCGGATGGCCTTGGACACGGCCTTGACCGCGTCCTCCTGGCCGATGATCCGCTTGTGCAGCTCGTCCTCCATGCGGAGCAGACGGGTGGTCTCCTCCTCGGTGAGCTTGAAGACCGGGATACCGGTCCAGTTGGCCAGCACCTCGGCGATCTGCTCGTCGTCGACCTCGGCCACGACATCCAGATCACCTGAGCGCCACTGCTTTTCGCGCTCGGCCCGCTTGGCGACGAGCTGCTTCTCCTTGTCGCGCAGGCGCGCGGCCTTCTCGAAGTCCTGCGCGTCGATCGCGCTTTCCTTCTCGCGGCGGGCGTCGGCGATCTTGTCGTCGAACTCGCGCAGGTCCGGCGGCGCGGTCATCCGGCGGATGCGCATCCGGGCGCCGGCCTCGTCGATCAGGTCGATCGCCTTGTCCGGCAGGAACCGGTCGTTGATGTAGCGGTCGGCCAGGGTGGCCGCGGCCACCAGCGCGCCATCGGTGATGGAGACCCGGTGGTGCGCCTCGTAGCGGTCGCGCAGACCCTTGAGGATGTTGATGGTGTGCTCGACGGTCGGCTCGCCGACCTGCACCGGCTGGAAGCGGCGTTCCAGGGCGGCGTCCTTCTCGATGTACTTGCGGTACTCGTCGAGCGTGGTCGCGCCGATGGTCTGGAGTTCACCGCGGGCCAGCTTGGGCTTGAGGATGGAGGCCGCGTCGATGGCGCCCTCGGCCGCGCCCGCACCCACCAGGGTGTGCAGCTCGTCGATGAACAGGATGATGTCGCCGCGGGTGTTGATCTCCTTGAGCACCTTCTTCAGGCGCTCCTCGAAATCACCGCGGTAGCGGCTGCCCGCGACCAGGGAACCCAGGTCGAGGGTGTAGAGCTGCTTGTCCTTGAGGGTCTCGGGGACCTCGCCGTTGACGATGGCCTGGGCCAGGCCCTCGACGACCGCGGTCTTACCGACACCCGGCTCGCCGATCAGGACGGGGTTGTTCTTGGTGCGGCGGCTCAGCACCTGCATGACCCGCTCGATCTCCTTCGAGCGGCCGATGACCGGGTCCAGCTTGCCTTCCAGCGCGGCCTGAGTCAGGTTGCGGCCGAACTGATCCAGCACCAGCGAGGTGGACGGCGTACCCGTCTCCCCGCGCGGGCCCGACTCGACCGGCTCCTTGCCCTGGTAACCGGACAGCAGCTGAATCACCTGCTGGCGCACGCGATTCAGGTCGGCGCCCAGCTTCACCAGCACCTGCGCCGCCACGCCCTCGCCCTCGCGGATGAGGCCGAGCAGGATGTGCTCGGTGCCGATGTAGTTGTGGCCGAGCTGCAGCGCCTCACGCAGCGACAGCTCGAGCACCTTCTTGGCGCGCGGGGTGAACGGAATGTGCCCGGACGGGGCCTGCTGCCCCTGGCCGATGATCTCCTCCACCTGGCTACGCACACCCTCGAGCGAAATGCCGAGCGATTCCAGCGACTTCGCCGCCACGCCCTCGCCCTCGTGAATCAACCCAAGCAGGATGTGCTCGGTGCCGATGTAGTTGTGGTTGAGCATCCGGGCCTCTTCTTGGGCCAGGACAACGACACGCCTCGCGCGGTCGGTGAACCTCTCGAACATCGCTCCCTCACTCTCCTGCTCAAGCCTTCACTGGCGTCCGACGCTTCAGTGCATTCAACCTGTGGTCGTCAGCCTGCCATGAAGCCCGGGGGTTGCGGCCCCTGCCTCCCACTCTAGTTGGCAGGGGTACGGGCCGCCGCCAGTCCACCCTATTGGTGACCAGCGACAGCACGGTCATTCACTCATAACGCGAGCGTTGCGAGTTTCGTTTCCGCCGCGGTTTTGCCAACAGCGAACATCGACCTCGGAGAACCCCTCGACCCGACCACCTACCTGTATACGCCGAAGCTCCCCACGCCGTACCCAGCGTAGGGAGCTTTCCGACAATCCGGGCAGCACCCCGGTCGGTCAGGCCCGCCCGACCAGCTGCTGACCGGGCGTCGGCGCGGCCGCCGTCTCGGACCGGCCCTGCTGGGTGCCCGCCACGAACAGCGCGCCGCACAGCACCAGGAAGGCCAGCGTGTGCAGCACCGCGCGGACGATGTTCCAACGCACCCAGTCGGATTCGAAATCGGCGCGGACCGCCGCCAGATCCTGGATCTGCGCCACCTCGCCCGCGTTGGCCAGCTGATCGTTGAGCGGGACATTCAGGGCGACGGTGACACCGAAGGCGATCACATTGAGCACCAGGGCGATCCCGACCCACACCAGGGTGGCGCGGTGATCCCGCCCCAGATGCAGCACCGCGGCCAGCGCGCTGAACCCGACGGTGCCCATGAAGCCGAGCATGAACCACGGGTTGATGATCACCACGTTGATCTTCTGCATCACCTCGACGATGGTCCGGTCGTCGGTCCGGTTCAGCGCGGGCATCACCGAGATCGCGTAGGCGTAGAAAACGCCGCCGATCAGACCCGAGGCCAGCGTGGCCGCCACGAGCGCGGCAATCCGAAGCGCGAACATACTGTTTCTCCTGTCCCGTCCCGGACCTTCGATCGGCCCGGCATGCAGACAAGTCAACCGCGTCCGGACCCCGCCCACCATGGCTCAGACGCTCGACCGCCTACGTCAGCGTCCACATTTCGGGAATCGGCTACAGGTCCCGATCGGAAATGAGGCCACTCTGCATGGCCAGGGCCGCCAGCCGCACCCGCTTCTGGTTCTGCGGCAGGTTCTCCACCCCGAATTTGGCGAACAGCGCGCGCAGATGCGTTTTGATCGCGTCGACACTGAGAAAGAGCTCTTCGGCGATCTGCTGGTTGGACGCGGGCGTCGCGAAACCGGCGTTGTTCTTGTACGGGCGGCACAACGCCACCAGCACCGAGCGCTGGGTATCGGTGAGCGAACGCAGGGTCGGCATGGTCGCGGTGGCGGTGCGGGTCGGGTCGTCGGCCACGGCGCCGTAATGGCGGAATTCGACCATCGAACTGCCGACGCGGATCTTGTCGCCCGCCATCAACCGCCGGCGACCGGCCAGCCGGTCGCCGTTGACGAATGTGCCGTTACGGGACAGGCCGTCATCGACAATGGTCCAGTGCGCGCCCAGATATTCGACGGCGGCGTGCAATCGGGAGACCTCGGCATCCCACGGCAGGGACAGATCGGCGTGGATCGAGCGGCCGATGGTGATGCGCTGCTGCTCGGGCGCGAGCATGAACTCCTGCCACGTTCCGGTGTCGTCCAGGAACCGGAGCAGCGAACCTACGAAAGAACCCGTCACTGCGCAGGTACCTCATCTCTCCATACGATCAGTGACCACCACACCTACCCATGGTGCCGCTTCGGGGCCACCACTAGCAAGATCGCCGCCGGACTCATACCGGCGGTCTATGAATACGGCACTGCCGCCCCGGCGTGGCTCGATTTGCCCGGGCGGCAGTTGAAGAAATGAACTTCAGGCCTTCGCGGCCTTGTTGTACGCATCGGTGATGTCGGCCGAGATACGACCGCGGGCAGACACCTTGTGTCCATTCCGGCGCGCCCACTCACGAATTGCCGCGCTTTGTTCACGATCGATGGAAACCCGGCTCTTCGGGCTCGTCGCGGCACCGGCGGTGGCCTTGACCCGGCGACGTCCGCTCACCCGGCGAGCGCTCGAAACCCACTGATCCAGCCCGTCGCGCAGCTTCGCCGCATTTGCCGACGACAGGTCGATCTCGTACGACACACCGTCGATCGCGAACTCGATGGTCTCGTCCGCGATGGACTCACCATCGACATCGTCGATCAGGCTAACGGTGACCTTCTTTGCCATGAGATGAACGTCCTCTCGAAATCGTACGACCTGCATACTAGGCCGATTACCCGAGGCAAGAATACCTCGAATTCGGAAAATTCCAAGACGGGATCCAAACCTTTGAAACGCAGTGCTCAGCGGGTGACCGGGCGCACAATTGGGAACAGTATCGTTTCGCGGATTCCCAATCCCGTCAGCGCCATCAACAAGCGATCGATTCCCATACCGGTTCCCGTCGTCGGAGGCATACCGTACTCCATCGCGGCAAGGAAGTCCTCGTCGAGGACCATCGCTTCGTCATCACCCTGCGCGGCCAGCCTCGCCTGATCGACGAACCGCTCGCGCTGGATCACCGGATCCACCAACTCCGAATAGCCTGTTGCCAACTCGAAGCCACGCACATAGAGATCCCACTTCTCGGTAACTCCAGGTTTGCTGCGATGCTGACGGGTCAGCGGCGACGTCTCGACGGGGAAGTCACGCACGAAAGTGGGTGCATACAGTTTGTCGCCGTATACGTGTTCCCACAGTTCCTCGACAAGTTTGCCGTGACCGTAGCCTTTGCCTTCCGGAATTTCCAAACCGACCTGATCGGCGAGCTTCAGCAATTCCTCGACGGTCGTTTCCGGAGTGACCGAAACACCGATGGAATCGGACAGCGAGGGGTACATCTCGACGGTTGCCCACTCGCCGCTGAGATCGTATTCGGTGCCGTCGGCGAGGGTCAGAACCTGGGTGCCGAACGCCTCCTGCGCGACCTCCTGCACCAATTCCCGGATCATCACCGCGGAGGTGTCGTAGGTGCCGTACGCCTCGTAGGTTTCCAGCATGGCGAACTCCGGCGAATGCGTGGAGTCCGCGCCCTCGTTGCGGAAGTTCCGGTTGATCTCGAAAACTTTCTCCAGACCGCCCACCACACAGCGCTTCAGGAACAGCTCCGGGGCGATCCGCAGGAAAAGATCCATATCCAGGGCATTGGAATGGGTGACGAACGGACGGGCCGCCGCGCCACCGTGCAGCGTTTGCAGCATCGGGGTCTCGACCTCGAGGAAACCGCGCCGCTCCAGCGCGCCCCGCAGCGCCCGCACCACCGCGACCCTGGTCCGCGCCATTTCCCGGGCCTCGGGCCGCACGATCAGGTCGACATAGCGCTGCCGGACCCGCGACTCCTCGTTCATTTCCTTGTGCGCGACCGGCAGCGGGCGCAGCGACTTGGCGGTCATCGACCAGGAATCGGCCATGACGCTCAATTCCCCGGTACGCGAGGAGATGACCGTGCCGTGCACGAACACGAAGTCACCGAGATCGACATCGGACTTCCACGCCGCCAGCGCGTCCGCACCGACGCCGTTGAGGCTGATCATCGCCTGCAGCTTGGTGCCGTCACCCTCCTGAAGGGTCGCGAAACATAGCTTTCCGGTATTGCGGACGAAAATGACGCGCCCGACCACGCCGACCTGCTCATCGGTCTCGGTGCCCGGCTCGAGTTCCGGATGGGCGGCCCGGATTTCGGCAAGGGTATGCGTGCGCGCGACGACCACCGGATAAGCCTCGGTACCCGCGTCGAGCAGCCGCTCACGCTTGTCCCGGCGAATCCGCATCTGCTCCGGAACATCCACTTCCGGAACGGGGCGACTGGATTGCCCCGCAGGACCCTTACCTGCGGAGCGACCGGACGAAGACGGGTTCTCGGTGCTCACGTCCGATAACACTAGCGGGCACCGGAAATCGTTTTAACGCCCGCCCGGCGAGTTGCGGCCCGGGCGAGTTTGCGCGGACCGAAATTTGCGATGCCTTAACGAAAGCCCTTGTGCCGCCGCCGGATTACAGGGAGGCCAGCGCACGGACCTCGCGGGCGAAGTGCGGGGCACCGACCGCGATGTTGAGCAACCCGGCCGCCTTCAGCGCCTGATAGCCACCGATCAGGTCGGTCGCGCGATGCAAACCGAGTTCTTGCAGCGACGCCGCGGCGAGACTGGAGGTATAGCCCTCCGAGCAGACGACGATCCATTCCACGTCATGATCGGCGGCCAGCGCCAAGCGCGCGGAACTGGACGGATCGAGCCGCCATTCCAGTACATTCCGCTCGATCACCAGGGCGCCGGGCAGGGTGCCCTCGCGATCACGCTGGGCCTGCGGCCGGATGTCGACCAGAATCGCGCCCTCGGCCAGGGCCCGGGGCAATTCGAAAACGTAGCGTCGCCGCAGCTTGGCGCGGGCGTTGTCGAGCATCTGAGCAATGGTCAAATGACTCATCGGATATCACCTTCGGGCTGATCGGTGAGGACGGTGTGGGTGCGCCGCAAGGTGCCGTGGTCGCTTACCTCGTAATACGACATGGCGGTCAGCGGCGGTGAATAGGCGTGCACGCTGAGCGTGGGATCGCCCAGGCCCGACGGCTCCGGGGCATGCTCGACGTCGTGCACCCAGCCGATCGGGAAAGCGGCCTGATCACCGGCGGCCAGGGTGCGGCGGCGCAATTGCGTACCGTCCCAGCGGAATTCCGCCAGCGCGCCACTCAATACGGTGAGCGCGCCGAGCGAACCGGCGTGGTCGTGCAATTCGGTGGACTTTCCGGGAGTCCAGCTGATCAGCCAGATATCGACCTCGTCATCGGCGACCAGGCGGGTGGCCCAGCGCTCGTCGACCGGCCAGACGCCATCGGCGGGTAGCAGATGGTCGTATTTCCCCGCGAGGACCTCGTCGGCGCCCTCGTCGGTAAGCCGCAGCAGGTCAGCGGGGCGCAGCCGGGTGGGCAGCGCGGGGGCCGGGGCGGTTCTACCGGAAACGGGAAGGGAAAGAACAGAAGAACGCATGAGCGAATCTCCAGGAGTTTGATCGGTCGAGGGACTGGAAGTCAGCCTCGAACGGTCGAGGCTGGATCAGCCTCGACAACACTCCTGGGTGCGCACGCGGGAAGACATGGCAGCGACTATATCAGCGCACAAGCACCGCGCAATAGCGGCCCGCACCGAATCACACCTTGCGACGCTGCTGGTTGCGCTCGTAGACCAGGCGCAGACCAGCGGACGTCAGATGCGGATCATGATGCTCGACGGTCTCCGATTCCGGGACGATCAGCGGCGCGCTGATCCCGGTCGCGACCACGGCGACCTCGTCGCCGGCGAACGCGTCGAACTCGTCGCGGATCCGGTCGATCAACCCGTCCACCAGACCCGCGAAACCGTAGATCGCGCCGGACTGGATCGCCTCGACGGTGTTCTTGCCGACCACCGAGCGCGGCCGGGCCAGCTCCACCCGGCGCAGCGCGGCGCGCTCGATCAACGCCGCACTGGAGATCTCCACGCCGGGCGCGATCACACCGCCCAGGAACTCGCCCTTCGCCGAGACCAGATCCACCGTGGTAGCGGTGCCGAAATCGACCACGATCGCCGCGGCACCGAATCGATGATGCGCCGCAAGGGTATTCACGATGCGATCGGCACCGATCTCCTTGGGATTGTCGACCAGCAGCGGAATACCGGTCCGCACGCCGGGCTCCACCACCACGTGCGGCACCTGGTGCCAGTAGCGGTCCAGCATCAGGCGCAGCTCACGCAGCACCGGCGGCACGGTGGACAGCGCGGCCACGCCCGTCACCTGCTCCGCCTGCTCGCCGAGCAGCCCGCGCAACTGCATGGCGAACTCGTCGGCGGTCAGCAGCGGATTGGTGTGCAGCCGCCAGTGCCGCACCAAAGTGGCGTGATTACCCGAGCCCGAGAACAAACCCAATTCCACATGGGTGTTGCGGACATCGATGGTCAGCAGCATCGCTCACCTGTCTGGAGGGAAACGGCGGATGTCAGTTGAAGCTCAGCGCGCGGGGCGAGATCAGATCCGAGCCCTCCGGCGCGTGCGCCGGATCCGAACCCAGCTCGACCTGGCGGTTGCGGTCGTCGACGAATACGACCCGCGGATCGTATTCGCGGACCTCCTGCTCGTCCAGCTGCGCGTAGGCGATCAGGATGACCAGATCGCCCGGATGCACGAGATGGGCGGCGGCGCCGTTGATCCCGATGACACCCGAACCGCGCTCCCCCGCGATCACATAGGTCTCGAGGCGGGCGCCATTGGTGATGTCGACGATCGCGACCTGCTCGCCCTCGAGCAGATCGGCGGCGTCGAGCAGGTCCTGGTCGACGGTGACCGAGCCGACATAGTGCAGGTCGGCGTGGGTGACGGTGGCCCGGTGGATCTTGGACTTCATCATGGTGCGCAGCATCGGAATGGCCTTTCAGGACGCCTGGGCAGGCTGGGTGTTCGAGTTCGGGTGACCGGCGTCCGGCAGCGCGGCGCTGGTCGGTGAGAGCACGATCGCGACGTTGTCGATCAGCCGGGTGGCGCCGACCCGGGCCGCGACCAGCAGGCGGGCATTGCCGGTGACCGGGGCGGGACCGAGGGTGGTGGAGCGCAACTCCAGATAGTCGACCTCGACGCCGGGCGCGGCGGCGAGCACCTCGCGGGCGGCCGCGAGCACGCCGTCAGCGCCCAGGCCACCGGCCAGCTTGCCCGCCAGCAACGCGGCGGACAGCGTCAGCGCCGATTCCCGCTGCGCCGCCTCGAGATAGCGGTTCCGCGAGGACATCGCCAGCCCGTCGGCCTCCCGCACGGTGGGCACCGGCACGATGGTCACGTCGAAATTCAGGTCCCGCACCAGCTGCCGGATCAGGGTGAGCTGCTGGTAGTCCTTCTCGCCGAAGAACGCCTCGGTCGGATGGACGATCTGCAGCAGTTTGGCGACCACGGTCAGCATGCCCGCGAAATGGGTGGGGCGGCTGGCCCCCTCGAGCTCGGCGCCGACCGGGCCCGGCTGCACCGTGGTGCGCGGACCGTCCGGATACATATCGAGCGCGCTCGGCGCGAACACCACATCCACGCCCTCGGCGCGCAGCAGCTCCACGTCGGCGTCCAGGGTGCGCGGGTATTTGTCCAGGTCCTCGCCCGCGCCGAATTGCAGCGGGTTCACGAAGATCGACACGATGACGACGCGATTGCGACGCTTGGCCTCACGCACGATCGCCAGGTGGCCCTCGTGCAGCGCGCCCATGGTGGGAACAAAGCCGACGGTCCGGCCGACGCCGCGCAGCGCTTTGCTGATCGCGGACACCACCGCGGGATCGTGGTGCACGGTCAGCTCGCCCGGGCGGTAGACGTCACGCAATTTCGGATCCATCGGACCGTCCTTCCAGCAGTTCGATCAGGGCGGGATTGGTTTGGGCGCGTTCGGCGGTGCGCAACGACATGGCGCGATACCCGGCGGCCAGCCGGTCGTCCACGGCTTCGAGCGCCTCCAGATGCGCGGCGACCGCGCCGACATCGCCGCGGGCGACCGGGCCGGTGAGGGCGGCCTGGCCCCGGCGCAGGGCATTGTCCAGAGCCGCCGACGCGAGCGGGGCCAGCAGGCGCTCGGCCAGGCCGTTGGGCTGCTCGTCGACCAGTTGCTGACCGAGCAGGCCGGGGCCGGCCAGCGCCTGGCGCAGCGCCGCCACCGCGTCCACGATCACGGTGACCAGGTGATTGGAGCCGTGCGCGAGCGCCGCGTGATAGAGGGTTCGGTTCTCCTCGGCGACCCGCACCGGTTCGCCGCCCATCTCGATCACCAGCGATTGCGCGATGGCGTAGCCGATGTCGTCGGCGGCGGTGACGCCGAAGCACGCGTTGGCGAGCCGGGCCACATCCTCGTCGTGGCCGGTGAAGGTCATCGCCGGATGGATCGCCAGCGGCAGCGCGCCGAGCGCCGCCAGCGGGGCCAGCACGCCGACACCGTTGGCGCCGGAGGTGTGCGCGACGATGGTGCCCGGCCGCACCACCCGCGCCGCGGCCATACCGCGGACCAGTCCGGCCAGTTCGGCATCGGGCACCGCGAGCAGCAGCAGTTCGCTGCGCGCGGCCACATCCTCGACCGGCAGGATCTCGGAATCGGGCAGGCGGGTGCGCGCCCGGTGCACGGACGCGTCGGAGATGGCGGAGACGCCGAACACCACGTGCCCGGCGCGTTCCAGAGCGACGCCGAGCGCCGAACCGACGCGTCCCGCCGAGACGATTCCCACCGTCAGGCGTGCGGGCGCGGGGTCCAGGTGCTCGGCACCACCGTCAGAAGTCATGCTTCCAGAGGTCAACACTGTCCTCTCGCGAAGTCGTTCCAGTCCCGGCAAGCGGGTACCAGACGTACAACCCCGAGCGTAGCTTGCCCGCCTCCCCGCGTCTTCAGGCCAGACCCAGGTGAGTGGAACCGTAGCGTCGGCGGCCGGCGGTCTCGATGCCTGCGATTCAGCCCGTACCCGGCGAGTTACCCATGTTCGAACGAGATCAGTTGCCCAGTCCGCCTGTGGGCGAATTCACGCCCGGCCGTTCTCCTCGGATCGCAGGTTGGCCATGATTTCGGCCACGGAGAGTTTGCGCGCGCCGGAATCGCCGTCGGCGTCGACGCGGCGGCGGCGCCGGGCGGTCGGGGTGCCGATCGGCGGGGCGGGCGCGGCCGTGGCGGTCGGCCGGGGGCGCGCGGCGGGCTGGGGCTCCAGCGGCGGCAGGCGCAGCGGGGCGGAGGGTTCCGGGTCGGACGCGGTCGCGGCGAAGGCGTCCCAGGTCGCGCCGGTTCGGGCCGGGTCGGGGTAGCGGCGCTCGTCGGTGATCTCCGCGTCCTCGATGTTGTCGTACTCGCGGGGGACAGCCTGGGTCTCGGCGGTCACCGGCTCGTCGAACGGGCTCGCGAAACGCGGCGCCTCGGGATGATCCGGGGAGAAGACCGGGGTCACGTTATTGCGCATCTGCTCGCCCAGGCCGCCGGGTAGACCCATCATCCACGGGTCGGCATTCGCGGAGCTATTGTTCGCCGGACGCGCCGATCCGCCCGGCAATTCCTGGATTCTGGTGGCGTCGGCCCGCAGCGCGGGGCGTTCGGCGGGTAGCTCACCGTCGAAAAGCCGTTGCAGACTGTGCCGTAGCACGCTGAGTTCGGCTCGCAGCGCGGCCATTTCGGCGGCGTCCGCACCGACTTCCTGCCGGACCCGGGTCTCGATCCCGAGCTCGTATTCGCGGCGCGCCGTGACCTCGCGCTCCAGCTGCAATTCGTAGACCTTCTGCAGGTCACCCACCTTCGCCTTGTCCACCGCGGCTTCCTTGCGATAGCGCGTGGCGGCCAACGCTGCGAGGACCGCGGCCCACAGTGCCGCGACCAATCCGATTCTGATCAGGTGCAGGCTATTGCTGAAGACCAGAAAAACGCTGGCAACCAGACCGAGCAGAATCAGCGAACCGATGAACAATTTTCCCGCTTGGTCCCGTCGTGGCCGGGAAGTGCTGGTACGGGAGGGTGAAACCATGCCCGCCAGGGTAGCTCGGATGACGCGACAGGCACAGGCACTCCCGGAAGTAATCCGACCGACCAGCTTGCTATGTGGTAGCGGCGTCATCCGTGGGGTCGTCGGGGGCGCGACAGCAATACTCGAGCCACAGCGCCGCCGCGACCAGGGCCAGGCCCGCGAGGAATCCGACGATCGCGCCGGGTGAATCCGCCGCGGCCACACGCAGAGTCCCGCGCTGCGGGAAAACCCAGCACAGGAAGCCGAGCCAGACGCCCGCCGCGATCGCACCCACATGCGCCGACGCCTTGGCCAATGCCACAGCACGCGCCGCGGTGATCGGGTGCAGCCGGTCGCGGCCGGCACCGATCTCGTCATCGTTGACCTTGGCCCGGATCATGAGGGCCAGCACCGCCTCGATCACCGCCACCGGGAACAGCGACGCACCCGCGAAGATCGAGATCGTGGGAAAGTTGGCGTACGCCACCCGGGTCGCCGCCCAGGCGACAACCGCCGCGATCAGCAGGTTCGCGACCAGATCCAGGATCCGGGTCGGCTTCAGTTGGTGTCGCACGACTCGTCCCCGCGGGTCTGGAAAGCCAATAGGTGATCGGTCCGGTGGACGCCGGCGCGCTCGGCCGGGTCCAGCCGGTCCAGCAGTTCGCGGATCGGCACCGGCACGCCATCGACCTCTAGTTCGGCGGCCGGATCCACCTCCAGCCACGGCACCAGCACGAACGCCCGATCCCGCGCGCGCGGATGCGGCAGCGTCAATTCGGGGTCGGCGCTGCGGCGGGGGCCGTCGTCATCGGCACACCACACCACGTCGACATCGAGAGTGCGTGCGCCCCAGCGCACCTCGCGCACCCGATCGGCCGCCTGCTCCAGCCGCTGCCCCGCCCGCAACCAGTCCATACAGTCGAACTCCGGATCGTCCACCAGGACAATGGCATTGAGAAAGTCATCCTGCTCGACACCGCCCCACGGCGCGGTCGAATACACCGCGGACACCGCCTGTACCCGATTCCCCAGTCCGTCGACCACGCCGCGCAGCCGCGCCAGCCGGTCCCCCAGATTCGACCCGATCGACAGCACCGCGCGCGTCACTGCCGCGCCCCACCGGCCGCGGGCTCGGCAGCCGCACCGCCGCTGACCTCGCCTGCCCGGCTCCTGGTGGTGACCACCCGCACATCGGCGAAGGTATGCGGGATCGGCGCGGACGGCTTGTGCAGCACCACCTCGCAGGCGCGCACTCGCGAATCGGTCATCACGTCGTCGGCGAGCTCGGCGACCACCGTCTCGATCAGATTGCGCGGCGTGCCGGACACGATCCGCACCGCGCGCTCGGCCAGCTCCCCGTAATGCACGGTGTCGGCGATATCGTCGGACTTCGCGGCCGCCGCGAAATCCGTCCACAGCGTCAGATCGATCACGAACTCCTGGCCGTCACGACGTTCGAAATCGAAGACCCCGTGATGGGCGAAGACCCGCAGGCCGCGCAATTCGATGCGGTCGGTGCTCAATGCCGTACTTCCCTCCGGGACCACAGGTGCTGCTCACGTAACCGGGCGGCGGCCCGGGTACAGGCGTCGGTGACCGCGATGGCGTCCAGCGATGCGCGCACATCGTGCACACGGACACCCCATGCACCGTGCTCGGCGGCCAGCGCGGAAATGGTGGCGGTCGCGATCTCGCGGCCATCGGGCGGGCGCGGGCCGTCGGCGTCGGCGAGCAGCGCGCCGAGAAAACGCTTGCGCGAGGCCCCGATCAGAATCGGCAACCCCATCTCGGTCAGCTCGCATCCCGCGGCCAGCGCGCCCAGCAGTTCCCAGTTGTGGTCGGCGTTCTTGGCGAACCCGATCCCCGGGTCCAGGATCAGCTTGTCGAACGCGACGCCACCGGCGACCGCCAGCTCGACCTGCTGCCGCAGTTCCCGCGCCACCTCGGCGCTCACGTCGTCGTAGTGCTCGGCCGGGCCGGTGTGCTGATAGTTGGCGTCGGCACGCCAGTGCATGAGAATCCACGGTACGCCCGCGGCGGCGACAACTCGCACCATGTCGGCGTCGGCACGACCGCCGGACACATCGTTCACCATGGAGACGCCCGCGTCGACGGCGGCCTCGGCCACCCGCGCCCGCATGGTGTCCACGCTGGTCGGCACGCCCGCGGCCGCCAGGCCGCGGATCACCGGGATGACGCGCGCCGCCTCGGTCTCCGGATCCACCCGCACCGCGCCGGGGCGGGTGGACTCACCCCCCACGTCGATGATGTCGGCGCCCAGCTCGTAGAGCTCCAGGCCGTGCGCCACAGCGACGTTCGGATCCAGGTAGCGGCCGCCGTCTGAGAACGAATCGCTGGTGACGTTCACCACGCCCATCACCACGCAGGAGCGCCCGTCGCGCGGAACCAGGACGGAACGTCTTGCTCGCTCCCCCCGCCCGACTCCGCTCTCGGTCATGAGGGGCGCGCTCACTTCCGCAGAATCAGGTCCAGCGCCTCGGCACGCGAGGCGGCGTTGGACTGCAACAGACCGCGCACCGCCGAGGTGGTGGTGCTCGCCCCCGGCTTGCGGATCCCGCGCATGGCCATGCAGAGGTGTTCGGCCTCGACCACCACGATGGCGCCGCGCGGATCCAGCTTGCGCATCACCGCGTCGGCGATCTGGCTGGTCAGCCGCTCCTGCACCTGCGGGCGCTTGGAGTACAGGTCGACCACGCGGGCCAGTTTGGACAGACCGGTGACCCGGCCGTGCGGGCCGGGGATATAGCCGACGTGCGCGACGCCGTGGAAGGACACCAGGTGGTGCTCACAGGTCGAGTACATCGGAATATCGCGGACCAGCACCAGCTCCTGGTGGCCCTCGTCGAAGGTGGTGTCGAGCACCGCGTCCGGCTCCTGATAGAGCCCGGCGAACATTTCCCGGTAGGCGCGCGCGACCCGGGACGGCGTGTCGACCAGGCCGGGACGATCCGGGTTCTCACCGACCGCGATCAGCAGTTCGCGGATCGCGGCCTCGGCCCGGGCCTGATCGAAGATCTGCCCGGTCTCCAGCGCGATCGGGCCGTGGGGGCCCACGCCATTGGTGCCCGGCGCGTGGTCGGCAGCACCGTGCGCGACGCCTAGTGAGTGGCTGTCACCGTTCTGGTTCGCCGACAATCGAGACACCTCCAAGATCCGGGCACCGGCAATTTCCCGGCACCCTGCAATACGAGCGTAAACGGCGCCCGCTCCCGCTGATCACAACGGGGCGGGCACCGCGATTAATCCGCTCGGTGCCGGTTCGGACCATCCCAATCGCGGTTGTCGTTCTCCCGGCCGGACGGCTCGTCGTAACCGCCCCGCTCCGGGCCCTGGCCCGGCTGCGGGTTGCGCCACGGCTGACCGGATGGCGGCTGCTGCTCCTCGCGCGGCGGCCAGCCCGGCGCGGACCAGCCCGCGGGAGCGCCGTAATCCGGGCGCGAACCGTGGGTGCCACTCGCCGGACGCGGGAAGCCCTGGGTCGGCGGCGGCCGGTAGCCGGGATCGGCGGCCGGCGGGTAGTCGTAGCGCGGCTGACCGGTGTACCCCTCGGGCGGGTAGCCGTTGGCGGGTGCGGGTTCGCGCTGCGCGGCCGCCGCGGCGGGCAGTGCCTCGGCGGGCGGCCACGGCTCGCCGCGCTCCTGGGCCAGTTCGCGCGGGGTCTTCACCGGCGGCTTGTCCGAGGGCAGGCGATCACCGAAGTCGTTGAATGCCGTGATGCGCGGGCGCTTTTCGACCGAGGCGAGCAGTTCCTCGAGCTCGCGGCGGTGCAGTGTCTCCTTCTCCAGCAGCGCGGTGGCCAGCACGTCCAGCACATCGCGGTACTCGTTGAGAATGGCCCACGCCTCGGTATGCGCGGCCTCGATCAGGTTGCGCACCTCCTCGTCGATGGCGCCGGCGACCTCGTGTGAGTAATCCGAGGACTGGCCCATGGACCGGCCCAGGAACGGATCGCCAGCCTCCTGGCCGTAGCGCACCGCGCCCAGCCGCGCGCTCATACCGTATTCGGTGACCATGGCGCGGGCGATCTTGGTGGCCTGATCGATATCGGAGGAGGCGCCGGTGGTCGGCTCGTGGAAGACCAGCTCCTCGGCCGCGCGGCCGCCCATCGCCATCACCAGGCGGGCGATCATCTCCGAGCGGGTCATCAGGCCCTTGTCGTCCTCGGGCACCGTCATGGCGTGGCCGCCGGTGCGGCCGCGCGCCAGAATGGTGACCTTGTAGACGGGCTCGATATCGGGCATCGCCCAGGCCGCCAGGGTGTGGCCGCCCTCGTGGTAGGCGGTGATCTTCTTCTCGTGCTCGCTGATGATGCGGCTCTTGCGGCGCGGGCCGCCGATCACCCGGTCCACCGATTCCTCGAGGTTGGCGCCGGTGATCACGGTGCCGTTCTCGCGGGCGGTGAGCAGCGCGGCCTCGTTGATGACATTGGCCAGATCCGCGCCGGACATGCCGACGGTGCGCTTGGCCAGACCCTCGAGGTCGGCGTCGGGCGAGATCGGCTTGCCGGAGGAGTGCACCCGCAGAATGGCGCGGCGACCGGCCAGATCGGGGTTGCTGACCGGGATCTGCCGGTCGAAGCGGCCCGGGCGCAGCAGCGCCGGATCCAGGATGTCGGGGCGGTTGGTGGCGGCGATCAGGATGATGCCGGTGCGATCGCCGAAGCCGTCCATCTCGACCAGCAGCTGGTTCAGCGTCTGCTCGCGTTCGTCGTGGCCGCCGCCCAGGCCGGCGCCGCGCTGGCGGCCGACCGCGTCGATCTCGTCGACGAAGATGATGCAGGGGCTGTTCTGCTTGGCCTGATCGAACAGGTCACGCACGCGGGAGGCGCCGACACCGACGAACATCTCGACGAAGTCGGAACCGGAGATGGTGAAGAACGGGACGCCGGCCTCACCGGCGACAGCGCGGGCCAGCAGCGTCTTACCGGTGCCGGGCGGGCCGTAGAGCAGCACGCCCTTCGGGATCTTGGCACCGAGTGCTTGATAGCGCACCGGGTTCTGGAGGAAGTCCTTGATCTCGTAGAGCTCTTCGACGGCCTCGTCGGCGCCTGCCACATCCGCGAAGGTGGTCTTGGGCATGTCCTTGGACAACTGCTTGGCCTTGGACTTGCCGAAGCCCATCATGCCGCCGCGACCACCGCCCTGCATCCGGCCCATCACGAAGACGAACAGGCCGAGCAGGATGATCATCGGCAGCACGAACAGCAGGATCTGGGTCAGCCAGCTCTCCTGCTTGACCACGGTGTTGTACGGCGCGCCGGTCGTCTTGACCGCGTCGAAGATCTGATTGGAGGTCTCGCTACCGCTCGGATACTTCGCGATGATCTTGTTCGAGCCTTTGGTGGCGTCGTTGCCGTTGTTCAGCTCGATCCGCAGCTGCTGCTCGCGGTCATCGATCTGAACGTTCTTGACGTTGCCCTTGTCACCCAGCTGCGCCAGCGCCACGGAGGTGTCGACGTTCTTCCACCCGCGCGTGTCGTTGCCGAAATAGCTGAACGCATAGACCACGAGCAGGATGCCCGCGATTATGGCCAGGGTGCGAAACACAGTCTTGCGGTTCATAGAGCGTCGGCCGGGCGGCCAGTCCTTTCCGGTGTCTCCGGTTCTGCCTAGCGAAAACGCGGACATGCCACGTTACCGCGTGCGGTTACAGTCGATACATCGCGCAGTTCGGCAGTTGGTGTAGTTCGTGAGGTAAACGGTCGGCGGACCTCGTCGGTTCCCGATCTCACCGGTCCGGGTTAACTCAAGTGCCCACAATCATGGCATGTTCGGCCTATCGTGGGCGACGACACAACAAGAGCATGAAGCAGAGGTCCGGCCCGAAGAAGGCAGCAGGTGTAACCGTGGAGGGGCCCGATCATGCCGAGACGAACGCAGGGGGTATGGACATAGTCGAGCTACGGACACCCACAGCGATTGTGCGCCACGGCCGCGGGCGATTGATCGTCCTGCGACCCGGTAGCGAGGGCGAGCGCGTGCTGGACGTCCCGGTCACCGATCTATTGAAGGTCCGGCTGAATCGGCGCGCCGACGACGCGGTCGTCATCGAGATCTACCTGCGCTACCCCACTCCGGTGCTGACCGGGGTGCCCGCCGACCGCACGCCCTTACCGGTATTGATCGCCGAGCACGATGTGCCGCAGGCGAGCGAGATCGTGGACAAGATCAACGCGCAGATCCTGGCGACCCAGCGCATCGATGTCGCTGCCCCCGATCTGCATCCGCCCGACCCGACCTGGGACAAGAACGGCCCGATCCGCGCCGACGTGGACCGGGCCGTCCATCGTATGGCGACCAAACGCGAGGCCAAGTCGGCGGTGAACGCGCTGCACCGCTTCGTCACGCCCGAGGAGTACGTGCTCGAGACCGCCGTCGCCGTGGCCCGCCCGCCCGCGGGCAACGGCACCGGGTTGCTGGCCGCCACCACCGAGCGCCTGCTGTTCATCTCGATCGGCGCCGGCACCCGCTACGCGCACGAACTGCCGATCGCGGCCGTGCTGTGGGCGCACAGCACCGACGGCGCCAAGGGGTCGCCGGGCGAGATCGGCACCGTCCGGCACGAGCCCGGGCTCGAGGTGAACGACGGCAAGCAGACCCTGTGCTTCACCGGCTCCGATCGCGCCGATACCGAGCGGGTCAGCCTGGCCCTGAATTTCGCGGTGCGCCGGGCGGCCACCGACGGCGCCATGGGTCCGGCCGATCCGAGTGTGTCGCAACTGTATTCGGAGTGGGAACTGCTGGTGGAGCGGCACTCGCTGGGCATGGTGGACGACACCCAGTTCCAGCGCTACGGCCGCGGTATCCTGCGGTCGCTGCCGGACGGGCTGTAACCGCGAGACCGAGAAAACGCCGCGCGTGTACCGCGCGGCGTTTTCTGTGTCTCGGGCTAGGCGGGGTTGAGGGCGATGCGCCGCCACGGGCTGGTCGGCCGAGTCCACAGGCGCAGCAACTCCATCCGCCGGTCGACGCCGCCGTTCTTGAGCTCGGCGAGATCCTCACAGGCCTGCCAGTAGGTCCAGCCGGTCAGGTAGGCGTCACCGAATTGCCGCCAGTTCCGGTACTTTCGCTGCGCGATCGGCAGCGCACGCAGGAGATAGGCCCACGCCACATCGGCTTCCAGGTAGCCGGCCGTGAACGCCATCCGGGCCACCGCGACCACGCGGGCCAGATCCCAGGCGTGGATATCGGTGGGCAGCGGCTTGGACAGATGATCGGTGAAGCCGATCTTGATGGCCTGGGACCAGATGTCGTAATCGCGAACCAGCGCCTCGGGATTGTCCATACCGCGAAACGAGCCGACCTGCCGCAGGAAGGCCCGGTGCCGGTCGGCGCGCTCGCCGAAGCGGTCCCGCTCGCTGGCATTGATCGAGGCCATCACCAGCGGATGCACCAGCGCGTAGAGCGGACCGTGCATCCCGTCGAGCAACTGCTCCATCGAGGCCTGCGCCTCGGTACCGTCGGTGATACCCCAGGCGCCGGTCAGCGTGTCGATGGCGAGCTCGCGGCGATCGCCGAGCGGATGCTCGCGCTCCGGGCCGAGCAGCAGCGCGTCATGGAACGCGTCCCAGCGCGCGGAGTAGAAGCCGCCGAGCGAGAGCGCGCGCAGCTCGTCGTCGGATACGGCCGCACCGGACCAGTGGTCTTCTTCCCGCTGGTCGAGCTCCTCGAAGGGGAAGGTTGTCAAGGTAGGTATCCCGCGGGCAGGCATGGCTCGATTCTTCCTGAAGATCCGCGACACAGCTCGTGTTCGGGCGAATGCGTTCGGTGTGTTTGCCGACAGATCCCTGTCCGGGGTCCGCACCGGCCCGGGCGATTTAGCCCTTCTTCGATTCGTCCCCTGACGCATTGCCCTGTGGCGGACTAATCTTCACGCATGCGTGACAACATCACCCTCCTGCGTGGCCTGGAACCTGCCGCTACCGAACAGGAAATCTATGCCGCCGCACTGAACTACGTGCGCAGGGTCGGTGGGGTCTCCGGCTTGAGCACCACGACCAAGGCGGCCGTCGACAAGGCCGTCGCCACCATCGCCGCGGCGACCACACAGTTGCTGGCCGAGCTACCCGATACCCGGGTCGCGCCGACCGCCGAGCCGCCGCTGCGCCGGGTCGGCGCCGGGGACGCACTCGACTGAAACCTAGTCGGGCAGCGCGTCGGGACCGTACGTGGCGACACAGGCCAGCGCGGTTTCCAGCGCGAGGCTGTGCCCGTCGATCGGGCGTCCCAGCAACTCCTCGATCCGCTGAATTCGATAGCGGACCGTATTCTTGTGCACGCCTATGAGTCTCGCGGTCGCCTCCGGGCTGCGCCGCGACCCCAGATAGGCGTGCAGGGTCTCGCGCAGGCGCGCGGCGTGCGGGTCGCGGGCCGCCAGCGGGCCCAGTTCCCGGGCGATCAGGCCCCGCATGGCCGCGTCGTCGACCCCGGCGAGGTAGGCGATCTCGACATCACGGTAGGCCCGCACGCGTGGCCCACCTGTCGACGCGCGCTCGGCGACCTGCCGCGCGGCCACGGCCTCCCGATGACTCGCGCGGAAACCCTCGACGTTCCCGCCCGGCACCCCGAAGGCCACCCGCACCGGCGCGTCGATCTGCTCGGCCAGTCGTGAGAGTGCCCCGGGCACAGCGAGTCTCGCGGCCTGCGCGGTGTCCTCCAGTGCCGCCCAGGCCCACATGCCACTGGCGCCGGACGGCACGGTGAGAGCTCCGGTCGCGCCGAGCGCGGTCGTCAGCCGGGTGGCCGTCCGGTCCAGCAGTCCGATCGCCTCGTCCTCGCCGGGAATCTCTCCGCCGGGCTCGTCGGTCCAGAGCACGAAGGCCAGGTGCTGGCCGCCGAGCCGGTACCCGAGCTGGATCGAGGCCTGTTCGGTGTCCACCGGGGCGCCCGCGGTATCGAGATCGGCCAGCAGCGCGTGCACGGTTTCGGTACGCCGGTTCAGCGCGGCGCGGAAAACCTGCTCGCGTTCGGCCATGTAGGTGTCGGTGAGCAGTTCCACCGAGGCGCCGACCCATTTCGAGGACCGCTCGAACACCCGCAGCAGCACCCGGCGTTCGACCTCGTAGGGCGCTTCGCGCTGGTCGATGGCGTCGGTCAGGAAGTCCAGCACGGCCTCGTGGCCCACGTGATAGACGCGCAGGAGCAGGCGCAATTCGAAGCCGCGCCGGGCGATGGTGCGGGCCAGGGCGTGCGCCTGTTCCGGAATGGCGAATTCGACGGTGTCGCTGGTCAATCCGGGCAGCATGGCGCGGATGTGCGCGCGGGTGCTCGCGGCGAGGTCGCGGCGCATATCGCGATCGGCGAGTTCCGGCACCCGCGCGATGATCGCGGAGTTGAGCCGCTCGGCCACCTGCTCCAGCGAGTCGGTGCGCATCTTCTCGTAGACGTAGTCGGCCAGCCAGGCCCGGACCGCCTCGTCCTCGGGCACCACCGTCGTGCTCACCGCCTGTGTTTGTGCTCAGAATCCAAAAAGCGCCAGTTCGGTTGACCGATCGGGCCAAGAACATCACGCTCGATTGTGTCACGATCCTAGTCAAGTGAGTTGGAGCACAGCGGTGCGCGAGACGACGCAGTGGGAGTACAGCGTGACCAATACCGAATCCACGTCCCTCATCGAGGTACGCAATCCCGGCACCGGCGAGATCGTCGGCACGGTACCGGTGCAGTCCGCCGACGATGTCGCCGCGAAGGTCCGCGAATTGCGGCTCTACCAGCCCGAGTGGGAGGCCATCGGCCCCGAGGGCCGCAAGGAATGGCTGCTGAAACTCCAGGACTGGCTGATCGACAACACCGAGCAGCTGGCCGACGTGCTCCAATCCGAGACCTCCAAGCCGCGCGCCGATGCCCTGATCGATCCGGCGTTCGGCTGCGATCTGATCGGCTACTACGCGCGCCGGGCCGCCGGGTTCCTCACCGACGACCACCCGTCGCCGCACAGCCCGCTGGCCCGGGTCAAGAAGCTCACCGTGACCTACCGGCCGTATCCGGTGGTCGGCGTGATCACGCCCTGGAACTTTCCGCTGGCCATGCCGATCATGGATGTCATCCCGGCGCTGGCCGCGGGCGCCGCGGTCATCCTGAAGCCGTCCGAGGTGACACCGCTGTCGGCGCTCGAATTGGCCCGGGGCTGGGCCGAGATCGGCGCGCCGCCGGTGCTGGCCGTGGTCACCGGCGCGGGCGAGACCGGCGCCGCCGTGGTCGCCAACGCCGATTACATCCAGTTCACCGGCTCGACGGCGACCGGCAAGAAGATCGCCGCCGCCTGCGTCGAGCGCCTGGTCCCCTACAGCCTCGAGCTCGGCGGCAAGGATCCGGCCATCGTGCTGGCCGACGCCGATCTGGATCGGGCGGCGCACGGTATCGCCTTCGGCGGCATGTTCAACGCGGGCCAGGTCTGCATCTCGGTGGAGCGGGTCTATGTGGAGGCGGCGGTCTACGACGAGTTCGTCGCGAAGCTGACCGCGAATGTGCGGGCGCTGCGCCAGGGCATCGACGGCCGGACGATCGCCCACGACGTGGGCGCGCTGGCCAACGAGAACCAGGTGAGCATCGTGACGCGCCATGTCGAGGAGGCCGTCGCGGCCGGCGCGAAGGTGCTGACGGGCGGCAAACGCACCGGGCAGGGCACCTTCTTCGAACCGACGGTGTTGGTGGATGTGGACCACACCATGTCGTGCATCACCGAGGAGACCTTCGGTCCGACGCTGCCGGTGGTGCGGGTCGCCGATGAGGCGGAAGCCGTTCGGCTGGCCAATGATTCGATCTACGGGCTGTCGGCTTCGGTGTGGACCGGGGACAAGGAGCGCGGTGAGCGGATCGCGCGGCAGCTGAACGCCGGCGCGGTCAATATCAACGACGTCTTCTCCAACCTGTTCAGTTACGCGCTGCCGATGGGCGGCTGGGGCCAGTCCGGCGTCGGCGCGCGCTGGGGCGGCGCCAACGGGGTGCGCAAGTACTGCCGCGCCCAGGCCATTACCAAGCCGATCCTGCCGACCCAGGACAAGGAACTGTTCTGGTATCCGGCCAAACCGGCGAATCTGCTGTTCGCTCTGGGCGCCATGCGCGCCGCGGGTGCGCGCGGCCTGCGCCGGATCGATATTCCCGCACTGCTGAAGCTTCGGGGGTAAGACCATGGATGCGACGAAGATCCGCGGCAAGGTCGTGGTGATCACCGGCGGCGCGCGCGGTATCGGACTGGCCACGGCCACCGCTTTGCAGGCGCTGGGCGCGCGCGTGGCGATCGGCGATATCGACGAGGCCACGGTCAAGGAATCGGGCGCCGCACGTGATTTCGACCTGTACGGCAAGCTCGATGTCACCGACGCCGCCTCGTTCGAGAGTTTCCTGGACGAGGTGGAGCGCACGGTCGGCCCGATCGACGTGCTGATCAACAATGCGGGCATCATGCCGACCGGCAAGCTGGCCGACGAGCCGGATCAGGTCACCCGCCGGATCCTGGATATCAATGTCTACGGCGTGATTCTGGGGTCCAAGCTGGCGCTGCGCCGGATGCTGCCGCGCCGGGCCGGGCACATCATCAATATCGCCTCGCTGGCCGGGGAGACCCATATCCCGGGTCTGGCTACATACAACGCGAGTAAGCACGCGGTGCTCGGTTTCACCGACACCTTGCGCGAGGAGTACCGGGAGTCGGGCGTGCGGTTCTCCTCGGTGCTGCCGACCTTGACGAACACCGAGCTGGGTTCCGGCGTCACCGCGCCCAAGCTGTTGCGCCCGGCCGAGCCGGAGGAGATCGCCGACGCGATCGCCGCGCTGATCGCCGCGCCCAGGTCGAAGGTCCGGGTGACCACGGTGGCGGGCGTGATCTCGCAGGTGGTGGGGTTGCTGCCGGAGGCCGTGGGTGATGGCATCGCGCGGGCGCTGGGTGCGAGCCACGCGTTCCTCGACGATGTCGACGCGGCCAAGCGGCGGGCTTACGAGGATCGGGCGCGCAACGCCTGATTCGCGGGGTTCCGGACCGGGCGGTGGCTCAGCTGAGCCACCGCCCAAACCATTTGTGATGAATCTCACAATGTACCAATGGCCTCGATCATAGTTCGCACACGCGACGTTTTCCGAGCGTTCACTGAATGACAGTGTTCGCCGCCACCGGATAGCGCCGTCATCGACATCCTCGCTGGTCAAGTGACCAGAAAAGCGTGGGCGACCCCGCCCGAGATGCGGATGCCGAAGATTCGCGGAGGCGATGGTGCATGCAGCCCGAGAAGCGAATATGCTGTCCCTAACAAACCTGTCGTTTGTTTCGGCACCCATATCCGAACTTTCTGGCTTGATAAGGCTGGAAATCCAGGACTGATTCTGATAGCAAGGGGCTATGGACCCGCATTTGCGCGACCTGCGGTATTTCGTCGCCGTCGCTGAGGAACTGCATTTCACCAACGCGGCGCAACGCCTGCACATCGCTCAACCCACTCTTTCGCGTCAGATCCGTCAGCTGGAACGCCAGCTCGACGTGGTCCTGTTCGACCGCAACCAGCGCAGCGTCGCGCTGACCGTCGCGGGCAAGGAGCTGCTCGAAGGCGCCCGTAAGATCCTCGACCTCTGGGAAGTCACCAACGTCTCGCTGCAAGAGGCGGGTGAGGTGCTGCGCGTCGGCATCCAATCCGCGCTCGGGCGCGGCCTGCTCAACGATCTGGAGAGCGCCAGCGGCCATCGGCTCGCACTGCACGCCGCGTCCTGGACCGACCCGTCGAGCGGATTGTCCGGCCGCCAGGCCGATCTCGCGCTGGTGTGGTTGCCGCTGCCGGATCAGAACCGCTACCGCTGGCAGGTGCTGCGCACCGAACAGCGCTGGGTGCTGCTGCCCGAGACGCATCCCCTCGCCGAACAGGAGAGCATCGCGTTCAGCGATCTGCTCGACGAGCCGTTCGTCGCGCTGCCCTCCGAAGCCGGTGCGGTGCGCGAGTTCTGGCTCGGCAACGACGCACGCAACGGCCGCCAGGCCAAGATCGGCGCCGAGGCCGCCACCACCGAGGACAAGCTGGAGGCCGTCGGCCTCGGGCTCGGTGTCTGCTTGCTGGCCGAGAACAATGTGCCCATGTACCGCTGGCCCGGCCTGACCGCGCGACCGGTCACGGGGCTCGCGCCGTGCGAGCTCGCGGTGGCCTGGCGCGCGGACGACACCCGCCCGACGATTCTCGAATTCGCCGGACGGGCGGTCGCGGGCGGCTTTTCGGCCACCGGCGAGCGTGCCGCCGCTGCTTCCTGACAGCGGCGACCCCGGGTCAGTGCACGGTGCGGGCCCAGGGCCGGAGTTCCTCCAGCTGTGCCGACAGGCGCAGTAGAGTGGCCTCGCTGCCGGGCGGACCGGCCAGCTGCGCCGCGACCGGGGTGTTCGAACGCGGATGGGTACCCATCGGAATCGAGGCGGCGGGCCAGCCGACCAGATTCCAGATCGCGGCGAACGGTGAGAAGTGGATGCCCGACAGGACATTCGCGAACCAGCCGCGGGCACTGAAGGCCCGGGCCCGCGGTGGTGCGGCGGCCAGCGTCGGGGTGATCACGACGTCGTAGCGTTCGAAGAATTCCAGCAGGCGGGCCTCGACGCGGTCGATCTGCGCGGGACGGACCAGTCGCAGGCGCAGCACCAGTTCGCCGAGGGCGAGGTGCCACCGTGTTCGCGTTTGCAGGCGTTCGGGATTGGTGAGCTGGTTACCGGCGGGCACGGCCGCGGTGAGCCAGCGCAGCAGGGTCGCCGCCATGGCGTTGCCGTAGGGCAGGGTGGTGAGTTCGACGCGATGGCCGGCGGCGGCCGCTACCGCCGCCGCGGTCCGCGCCGCGGTGATCCAGTGCCGATCGACTCGACCGAAGCGCAGTGGTGGAGCCACGACCAAGGCGATATGTAGTCGCTTGGGTGGATCCACCTCGGCTAGGTTCGGGCGGGCGGCGAGCACCGAGAGCATGAGCGCGGCGTCGCCGACAGTGGTTGCCAGCACGCTGTTTTCGGACATTCCGGACCAATCATCGGCATTCGGCACGATGTGGCGGCCCGGCTTGAATCCGTAGACGCCGCAGCAGGCCGCAGGCACCCGCACCGAACCCAGCCCGTCGCTACCGAGCGCCACCGGAACCAGTCCGGCGGCCACCGCCGCCGCGGCCCCGCCGGACGCGCCACCCGCGGTGCGCTTGGGATTCCACGGATTTCGGGTGATATGGCCGTGTCCGTCGGTGGTCGCCCACAGCCCGAGTTCCGACACCGAGGTGAGGCCGACGACCACCGCGCCGGCCGCGCGTAGTCTGCGCACCACCTGATCGTCGTAGCGCGCCGAACCCGGATCGGTCGCGGCCGAACCCGCGAGCGTCGTCTCCCCCGCCACGGCGATACCGTGCTGCACCGCGACCGGCACCCCGGCCATCGGCAGTTCCTCCAGGTCCGAGCGGTGCTCCAGCTCGGCGGCCTCGGATTTGGCCTGCTCGGTGCGGATGACGCTGAAGGCGTTGGTCTTCCGGTTCTGTTCGGTGATCCGCCACAGGGCGGTATCGATCACCTCGGTCGGGGCCACCGTGGCCTCGTGGATACCGGCGGCGATCGCGCCGGCGGGGCCCGTGGCGAAAACCACGGTGTCGTTGTCGTCAGCGGAGGTGATTTCGACGGCCGCGCCGTCGGCTACCGTCGTAGGCTCATTGTGCATGTGTTGAATCGCCCCCATCGCTCTCAGTCGAAATCGGGTGATTGCTATAGAGCGGCAAGTTATCATTCCGAATACTGCTCGGGCGACGATGACGTCGGGTGTGGCGGGAAATTTTTGATCGAGTAGGTCAGCAGAATGAGTACCGAGCCAGGCAGAAACGCGAGCGACGACCCGGGTTCGGATGGTTTCGGTACCCTCCGAGCCGACTTCGGCGCGGTCGAAGCGTTCTCCGCCGCATGGGAATCCGCTGCTCGCGCGGCTGCGGCGGGACAGGGTACACCCGAGGTACCGCAGATCGCGGAATATTTGCCCGATGCCCGAACCTTGCGTCGCGAAGCGCTCGTCGAACTGATTCGAGTCGATCTCCGGCACCGCTGGCTGCGCCGTTCCGAATCGCCGCCGCGACGTAAACGGCTCACCGAATACTGTGTGGAATTCCCGGAACTCGAGCAGCGAGAACTGCCCGCCGGTTTGGTATACGAGGAATTCGTGGTGCGCCGCCACAGCGGTGAGCGTGTCGATCCGCGGGAATGCCTGCGTGAATATCCTTACCAGGCAGCGCAGTTGCGTGAACTGCTCAATTCGGAGGAGGTCGAGCAGAGCACCCGGCGCTCGGCGATGCCGGACGAAACAGACGAATCGGAATCCGAAACCCGGGTCGCCCCAGTCGAAACCACGCGCGACGTCACCGCAACCGCGTTCGACACGACCGCCGGTCCCGATCCGGCTGCGCGCGCACCGCTGGACAGCATCGAAATCGGCCAGCGCATAGATGATTTCGATCTACTGACCGGGCTCGGCAGCGGCGCGTTCGCGCGGGTCTTCCTGGCTCGGCAACGATCGCTGCAGCGTCTGGTGGCGGTGAAGATCTCGGCCGATCACGGCACCGAACCGCAGACCCTGGCCCAGCTCGACCACGACTACATCGTGCGCGTGTTCGACCAGCGCCTGCTCGACTCCGGCGACCGCGACGGCACGGCACGGCGGCTTCGATTGCTGTACATGCAATTCCTGCCCGGCGGCACCCTGCTCGGCCTGCTGCGCTGGGTGCGCGCCACCCCGGCCGGCGAGCGCAGCGGGCGGCTGCTGCTGGACGCGGTGGACGCGGCCATGGAGGAGAAGGGCGAGATTCGCCCCACCGACTCCAGTGTGCGCGCCGAGATCGCGACGCTGTCCTGGCCGGAGACGATCGCCTGGCTGGGGCGCAGGCTGGCCGAGGCGCTGCAGTACGCCTCGGATCACGGTGTGCTGCACCGCGACATCAAACCCGCGAACGTGCTGCTCACCGCCGAGGGCGTACCGAAGCTGGCCGATTTCAACATCAGCTTCAGCCGGAATGTGGAAGGCACCAGCCCGGTCGCCTACTTCGGCGGCTCACTGGCCTACATGTCGCCGGAGCAGCTCGAGGCCTGTCATCCGGGCCGGGAGCGTTCGGCCGCGGACCTGGACACCCGCGCCGACATCTACTCACTCGGCGTCGTGCTGTGGGAGTTGCTGACCGGCGCGAAACCCTTCGACGACAGCACCGCGGGCGCGGGTGCCCACGGCGACGACACCACCCTCGACGCCATGCTCGAGCGACGCGCCTTCGGCGTGGAAGCGGCTGCGCTGCACCGAGTTCCGGCCGACTGCCCGGCCGCGTTGCGCCGCGTGCTGCTGATCTGCCTGGCGCCCGACCGGGACCAGCGCTGGGCCGGCGGCGAGGTGCTGGCCACCCAGTTCGACCTGTGCCTGGACGCCCGGGCCCGGGAACTGGTCGACCCGAAGCCCGGCAGCTGGCGGCTGCGGCTGCGGCCCTGGATCGTGCCGGTGCTGCTGGCCGCCATCGGCCTGCCCAATGTGCTGGCGTCGCTGTACAACATCCAGCACAACCAGACCCTGATCGTGGACCGGATGACCGCCCAGGCGCAGCACACCTTCGAGATCGTCACGGGCGCGGTGAATTCGATCTTCTTCCCACTCGGTTTCCTCCTGGTGGCCTATCTGTCGCGACACGTGCTGACGGTGCCGCGCGGCCTGCGGCACGGCAGGCAGTACGACCCGGACATCCTGCGCCGGGCCCGCGCCGACGCGCTGCTGCTCGGGGAACGAGCGGTGGCGATCCCGTTCTGCCTGTGGCTGATCTCCGGCATCGCCTTCCCTGCGGCCCTACAGGCGGCGACCGGCGAGATCACCGGCCGGTCGGTGGTCCACTTCCTGGCTTCGTTCGTGGTGTGCGGCGCGATGGCGGCCTCGTACCCGTTCTTCCTGGCGACGTTCTACATCGTGCGCTGCGTCTACCCGGTGTTCCTGCGGCACGGCGAGATCGGCGCCGAGGACGCGGCGTGGTTGCGCGGGCTGGACCGCCGCTGCAACGGCTACCTGGCGATCGCCGCGTCGGTGCCGCTGCTCGCGGTGGCCGGGGTGACCTTCCTGCCGCCGGAGGATATTCCGCGGGTGATCGTCGCGGTACGGGTGCTGTGCGCGGGCGCTATCGTCGCGTTCGTGGGTTCCTATCTGCTGTTCCGGGCTCTGGAGGCGGATCTGCGGGCCCTGGAGCGGGTGGTGGCGGTGGCGCGGTGACCGCGCGCCTGGCCGACAGCGTCGCGCGCTTCGCGGCCGATTGGCGGCACTGGCCGGCTCGGGCGCGGGCGGATCCGCCGCGGCTGGCGGCCTACGTGCCCGACGAATCCGCGGCGCGGCTGTCGGTGCTCACCGATCTGGTGCGCATCGATATCCGGCACCGCTGGGAACGCCCCGGATTGGGCAAGCGGATCATCGAGTACCGCAGGGAGTTTCCCGAGTTCGCGCACAGCCCCGACCTGGTGGATCTGTTGTGCGAGGAGTTCGTGGCGCGCCGCCGCGGCGCCGCGCTGCCGCTGGCCGATTTCCTCGCGGAGTATCCCGAGCTGGCCGAGGACGTGCGGATGCGGCTGGAGGCGATCGGCGCGGATCGGATCGACGCGCGGCTGCTGCACATCGATCGGAGCCTGCGCGCGATCGCGCCCGGACAGCGGATCGACGATTTCGATCTGCTGACCGAGCTCGGCGGGGCGGCGCCGGACTGCCGGGTCTTCCTGGCCCGGCAGCGATCGATGCAGCGGCTGGTGACGGTCCGGCTCTCGATCGGCGGCGGCGACGAACCCGATCCCCAGGCGCGCCTGGATCATCCGCACATCGTGCGGGTCTTCGACCACCGGATGGTGGTGTATGGCGCGGGACCCGAATCCGGGCGGCTGGTCTATCTGCAATATCTGCCGGGCGGCACGCTCACCGAGGTGCTCGCGCGGCGGCGGGCCGCCGGGGACACCGCGCGCGGGCGGGACCTGCTGCGGGCCGTGGACGCGGCGATGGAGGCCAAGGGCGAGATCCCCCCGGCGGATTCGCCGACCCGCGCCGAGCTCGCGGCGCTCGGCTGGCCGGAGACCGTGGCCTGGGTGGGGCGGCGACTGGCCGACGCCCTCGACTACGCGGCTCGGCACGGCGTCGGGCATCGGGCGCTGAAACCGTCGAGCGTGGTCTTCACCGCCGAGGGCGAGCCGAAGCTCGCGGACTTCGCCCCGGCCGCGACCCCGGATATCGCCGCCGATATTCGCGATCTCGGCGCGTTGCTGTGTGAAATGCTCACCGGGACAAGCCTCTTCGACGACACCGAGGCCGGGTTCGACCCCGACGCGGTGCTCGCCGACTGCCCGGCCGCCCTGCGCCGTGTCCTGCTGACCTGCCTGGAATCGGATCCGGCGCACCGCTGGAGCAGCGGCGCGGTCCTGGCCCAGCAGCTCGACCTGTGCCTGGACGCCCGCGCCCGCGACCTGGTCGACCCACCGCCGGACAGCCCGCGCCGCCGTCTGCGGCACTGGCGGATCCCGGTGCTCGCCCTGGCTATCGTCATACCGAACGCGCTCGCCTCGCTCTACAACATCGTGCACGGTCAGGCGTTGATCACCGACCGGCTGTCCGCGGCCGCGCAGGAGCGCATCGATCTCACCACGGCGGTCACCAACGCCGTCTACTTCGGTGTGGGGACGGCGGTGCTGGTCTATTTCGGCCGATATCTGATCCTCGTCCCGCACGGCCTGCGCCTCGGTGTCCGGTACTCGCCGCGAACCCTGGATCGGGCCCGCACCAGCACCATTCGCTTCGGTCACCGCGCGCTGCTCGTGGTGTTCTCGATGTGGCTGCTCTCGGGTGTCTCGTTTCCGGTCCTGCTGTTGGGCACCGGCGAGGATTCGCCCTCGGCGTACGCTTACGCGCACTTCTTCGTCTCGCACGTCATCTGCGGCGCGATCGCCCTGGTGTATCCCTTCTTCCTGGTGAACTTCTATCTGATCCGATGTATCTATCCGATGTTCCTCAGCCACGGGGAGGTCGGCGCGCTGGACGCGGTGCGGCTGCACCGGCTGCGACGGCAGTGCGGACGCTGGCTCCTGGTCGCCGCCGCCATTCCGCTCCTGTCGGTCGCCGGCGCCACCCTGCTGGTTCCGGCGGATCTCGCCGAAATCATCGTGGTGCTGCGGCTCCTGGCGATCGGCAGCCTCGCGGCCTTCCTCGGCGGCTATGTTCTGTTCATGGCACTGGAGCGGGATCTGCGGGCCCTGGAGCGAGTCCTCTCCGGTCGGGTCGGCGCGTGACCTCGCCGTTCGGACGGCCGATCAGCCTCTCGCACGTGCATGATCCGGCCACCACCCCGCTGTTTCCAGGCGACCCGGAATTTCGCGTCGACACCGTGGCCACCGTCGCGACGGACGGCTACTACCTGCGGACCGTGCGGCACGGTGAGCACACCGGAACACACTGGGGCGCACCGATTCACTTCCACGCCGATGGGCTGGCCGCCGACCAGCTCGACCTGGAGGACCTGCTGCTGCCCGCCGTGAAGCTCGATGTGCGCGAGCCGTGCGCGGCCGATCGCGACTACGCGATCACCGTCGACGACGTGCGTCGCTGGGAAGCGCGGCACGGGCGGATCGCGAGCGGATCGGCGATCATCGCCTGGACCGGCTGGGATGCCCTGTGGGGCACACCGGAATTCGCGGGTAGTCAGCCGGGTTTCGCCGTGGAAACGGTGCGGTGGCTGTTGCGGACCGGCCGCCTGGGCCACCGGGGCGCGCTCGGGATCGACACCTTCGGCCCGGATCTCGGGGCCGATGACAGCTACGCCGTGTCGAAACTGCTGTACGGGGCGCACCGGATCAGCCTGGAATGCCTGGCGAACCTGGCCGAGCTGCCGGCCACCGGAGCCTGGGTACTGGTCGGCGGCCCGCTGTATCGGGGCGGATCCGGCTCCCCCGCAACGATATTCGCCTTCGTGCCCGGACTAGAGCGGCGCGGGCGGTTCGGCCTCGGGTCCGCGCGTCGGCGCGGCATTGACGATCAGGGCGATCATGACCAATGCGATTCCGAGTAGCTCGCCCGGCTCGGGCCGCTGGGTCAGCATGATCGCGCCGACGATCGCGGCGGTCGCGGGCAGCAGGGCCAGCAGCAGCGCGAAACGCGCGCGGCCCACCCGCGCCAGCACCACCTGATCCAGGGCATAGGGCACCGCGCTGGACAGCACGCCGACACCGAGACCGAACAGCCAGGTCCGCGGATCGGCGAAAACGCCTGCGTCGATGACGATTTGCGGGATCAGCACGAACGGCGCGAGCAGGACCGCGGCCACCGCCATGCCCACCGCCAGCGAGTCGAGTCCGGCACCGGCGTCGGCCACCCGCTTGCCGAGCAGAATGTAGCCCGCCCACGCCGCCGCGGCCGCCAGCGCGAACCCGACCCCGACCGGCGCCACATCGATCCGCACCCCGGCCAGCAGAAAGACACCGGCCGCCACCAGCAGCACGGCGAGCACATCACGCGCCCGGCGGGATCCGAGCGTCGCCACCGCCACCGGGCCGAGGAACTCGATCGCCACCGCCGTTCCCAGCGGAATCCGCGCGATCGCCTCGTAGAACACCACATTCATCACGACGGTGACCACGCCGAATCCCGCCGCGATCACGGTCGCGCGCCGCGTCCACCGCCTGCGCCACGGCCGACGCCACACCAAGAGCACCACCGCGGCCGCCGCCGCGCGCAACCACGCCACCGTCGCCGGTTCGGTGGTATCGAACAGGAACACCCCGAGCCCGGCGCCCACATACTGCGACACCGCCGCCACCACGAAGATCAAGGGGACCGACCATCCGGGAATCCGGCGATGCTCGAGGCGCGGGGCAGACAGCGTGGACGACATCAGCCCACTATGGCGCGTGGCGAACCCACGCGCCCGCCGAACTACTCGCCGCCGTAGACGCGCGGATGCAGCGTGCCGATATAGGGCAGATCGCGGTAGCTCTCGGCATAGTCCAGGCCGTAACCGACGACGAACTCGTTCGGGATGTCGAAGCCCACATGGGCGACCTCGACCGGAGTCTTGAGCGCGTCGGGCTTACGCAGCAGGGTGACCACCTCGAGCGAGGCCGGATTGCGCGTCTTCAGGTTGCGCATCAGCCAGGACAGGGTGAGGCCGGAGTCGATGATGTCCTCGACGATCAGGACATTGCGGCCCGCGATGTCCTTGTCCAGGTCCTTCATGATGCGGACCACGCCGGAGGAGGAGGTGGAGGACCCGTAGGAGGACACCGCCATGAATTCCAACTGGGTCGGAATCGGTAGCGCCTTGGCCAGATCGGTCATGAAGAAGATCGCGCCCTTGAGCACGCCGACCAGCAGCAGATCACCCTCCGGGGCGTCCGGCGGATAGCGCTTGGCGATGATCTCCGCCAGCTCCTGGGTCTTCTCGGCGATTTGCTCCTCGGTGATCAGCACCGATGCGATGTCATCCCCGTACACGTAAGTTGGTTCCCTTCCGTGATTGTTCCCAACCCAGTCACCGCGCAGTCATTCATCAGCGTCTGCGCATGGTCAGCCTGCCATGTTCCCGCTCGGCAACCAACCTGATCCCCGGCGAACCACCGCCCAGGGCCACCCCGCCCTGCCCGCGCCAGTCCGTGACCAGGGCATCTACCGCCCGTAAATGCTTGTCGGTCACCGCTTTCGCGCCGCCGGCCAGCAGCCACAGACGGATCGCGCGGCGTCGCAGCGCCGCGGGCGCAGTGGCGAGGATCTCGACGGCAAGGGTCTCGGCACTGTCCCGGCGCGCGGCGCGCAGCAACCCATCGGCAAGTTCGTCCAGGGCCGCGCCGTCCTCGCGCAGCTGCTCGGCCGTGCGGGCCAGCGCCGGGCCGACCCCGCCGCCGAGCACGTCCTCGAGCAGCGGCAACACCTCGTGACGCAGCCGCACCCGGGTGAATTCGGGAGCGGAATTGTGCGGGTCCTCGTGCGGGGCCAGCTCGGTGTCGGCGCAGAACCGGCGGGTCACCGCGCGGCGGACACCGAGCAGCGGCCGCCCCCACGGCGCGGCGTAGGGCGCCATGCCCTGGATCGAGCGCCCACCCGACCCGCGCGCCAAACCCAGCAGCACCGTTTCGGCCTGATCGTCGAGGGTGTGCCCGAGCAGCACCGGCAACCCCGCGCGGGCCGCGTCCAAGCCCGCGTAGCGCGCGTGCCGGGCCGCCGCCTCCAGGCCGCCCTCCGCGCCGACCCGCACCGTCAGCACCCGCGCCGACCGGCAACCCAACCGGTGCGCGGTCGCCGCGGCCTCGGCAGCCACCCGGGCCGACCCGGACTGCAATTGATGATCGATGATCAAGGCGTCCACCGAGACCGCCTCCACGACGGCCGCCGCGGTCAAGGCCAGCGAATCCGCGCCACCCGACAGCGCGACCGCGACCGCGCCCGACGGCGCGAAAGCACCCAGCCAGCGCCGCACGGCGCGACGGATCTCCAGCACCGCGGCGGTCTCGGGCAACCGCCGCGGGTCAGCCGCGGGCACGGTGCGGCTTCCTCAGTTCAGGACGCGGGCGATCCACAGCTCCGGATCCTCGATTTCGGCTGGGCGGGGCAGGGTTTCACCCGAGGTCCAGATGACATTGAACTCTCGCATGCCGACCCGGCCGACCACATGATCGACGAAAGCCTTGCCGCGCACATACTGCGCGACCTTCGCGTCCACGCCGAGCAGTGCGCGCAGCAACCGCTGGACCGGATTGGCGGGACGGGTGCGGCGTTTGTCGAACGCCGCACGGATCTGGCCGACCGTCGCAACGACCTCGGGGCCGACGGCATCCATCACATGATCGGCGTGGCCCTCCAGCAAGGTGCCGAGCATGAGCAGCCGATCCAGCGCCTCGCGCTGGGCCGGCGGCTGGGAGGCGCGCAGCAGGCCGACCACGCCGCGCGTGGCGGGATCGTCGGCGCCGGTGCGGCGGCGCTCGCGAAGCTCGTCCACCAGGCGGGTCAGCATCTCGGTCATCGGTTCGTCGGCGACCTGGCCGAGCGTCTCGACATTGTGGCGCATGTACTCCGACAGCCACGGCGCGGAGGAGAACTGCACGCGGTGGGTCACCTCGTGCAGGCACACCCACAGCCGGAAATCGCCGGGCGAAACCCCGAGTGCGCGTTCCACGGCCAGGATGTTCGGCGCGACCAGCAGCAGGGTGCCGTCGGGGCCGGTGAACGGATCGTATTGCCCGAGAATGGCGGTCGAGAGGAAGGCCAGCATCGCGCCCGCCTGGACGCCCGCGGGTTTCCCGGCGAGCAGACCGCGCTCCTTGCCCGCCTCGGCGGGCCCGGTCAGCGCCGACATCGACTCGGCGGCGGCGGCGATCCAGCCCGGACGATCCACGATCCGGGCGGACGGCACCGGGCGATCATCGAGCAGACCGCTCACCGCGCGCACCGGGCCCTCCGCGCGCACCGACGCCTCGGCGAGCTCCGCGACCACCTGTTCGGCCGCCCCGCGTGCGACGCGCGGACCGGGGGGCACCAGCGCGCCGCCGGTCCGCGCGGCCAGCTTCCAATCGATCGCACCGGATAGCGACGAGCGGCGTCTCTTCTCCTCCGCTCCGGGACCCGAGGAACCGATCGCCTTGTCGGCGCCTTCGGCCGAACCTGTCTCGAACATGGTCAACCACCCGTCACGAGCATCCACAATTACGCAGGGCGCCGGCGATGGCGTCCAAGGCGGGCCTGCTCACCTCGGGCGGCCGATCGTTCGACATCAGTGCGAAGGTCAGCACCCGGCCGTCACGGTCGAGCACATACCCGACCAACGTGCTCGACACCGACAGAGTTCCGGTCTTGGCCCGCACCCACCCCGCCGCGGCATGGTTCTGGGTGACGTAGCGCACGGCCAGCGAGCCGGTCGCCCCGGCGATCGGCAGATCGTCCAGCAGCGGCGCCAAAGTGGCTGCGAGCTGGCTGTTCTCGGGCACGGCCTTGGTTCCGGCGGGCCGCACCAGCTGATCGCCGGTAGGCCGGGCGGCGGTGGCCAGCACCTGGTCGAGCAGCCGCGGCGGCAGCCGATCGTCGGTGGACAGACCGCTGTTGTCGTGCATGACCAATCCGCTGAGATCGAAGCCCGCCTTCTTCAGGGTGGCGGTCATGGCGGCCACCGCACCGGCGAACGACGGTTCGTGGCCGGTGGCCTTGGCGATCTCGCGGCCCACGGTCTCGGCGAGCACATTGTCCGAATGCACCATCAACTGGTGCAGCCGCTGCTTGAGCGGCGCGGACTTCACCTGCGCCACCTCCGGTGCGGCGGGCGCGGCGACACCGAGCCGCACGTTCGCCGGATCCAGGCCGAGCGCGACGGCCAGCGCCTGGCCCGCAGCCAGGCCGGGAGTCGCTGTGCGCGGCGAGTATTCGACCAGCGGCTCGAGCCGGCCGCCGTCGATCATGACCGATTCGATCGGCGCGATCGAGCCGCCCGGGATATCGCCGTCCTCCCAGCCCTGCGCCATGATCGGGCCCCGGTAGGCCGTGAGGTCCACGACGATGGTGTCGGCCTTGCGCCCGGACTTGCGGATCTGCTCGACCAGATCGGCCAGTCGCGGCCCGTCGGGGTAGTAGCCCTTGCCGTCCGGCAGCGCCGTCAGCGTGGGATCGCCGCCGCCGACCAATACCAGCTCATTCGGCGCGGCGCCCGTCACCACCTTGGTGGTGACCCGGGAATCCGCGGGCAGCGCCAGCAGCGCCGCCGCCGAGAGCAGGATCTTCGCGGTGGAGGACGGGATCATCGGCCGGTCGGCGTCCTGGCTCCACAGGGTCGCTCCGGTATCGGCGTCGGTGACCATCCCGGAGAACGCACCCAGATCCGGATTCGCGACGACCGGCGCCAGCGCCGCCGCCAGACCGGCCGCGCTCGGCGCGGGCGCGTTCGGCGGGGCGGGCACCACCTGCGGCGCCGGTTTCACCGGGGCGGGCGGATCGGCGATCGTCAGCCCGCCGTGCCGGAACTCCGGCGTCCACGGCCGCAGCACTGCCAATCCGACGCCGGCGCCCGCGCCGAGCAGGACCAGCACGAGCGCGATCGGAATCCATGTTTTGCGCCGTCGAGCGGGCGCCAGGCCACCATTGCTGTTGTTGCCACCTACCACGTGCCGCCGTCTCCCTGGCTTCGCCGAAGCGCACTCCCCGTGCACCTGTCCTGCAACCCAACCGCCCACACTATCCTCGTACCGCTAGCGTTCTCCCGAACAACCTGGCGAGTCGGCGGTTCTGCCTGCTCGAGACAACAGCCGTAGCAAGAAGGAGATGGCGTGGAGTTCGACGTCACCATCGAGATCCCCAAGGGTTCCCGCAACAAGTACGAGGTCGATCACGAGACCGGGCGCGTGCGCCTCGACCGCTACCTCTACACCTCGATGGTCTACCCGGCCGATTACGGCTTCATCGAGAACACCCTCGGTGAGGACGGCGATCCGCTGGACGCGCTGGTCCTGCTGCCCGCGTCGGTGTTCCCGGGCGTGATCGTCGAGGCGCGGCCGGTCGCCATGTACAAGATGGAAGACGAGGCGGGCGGCGACGCCAAGGTGCTGTGCGTGCCCGCGGGTGATCACCGCTGGGATCACATCCAGGATCTGGCCGATGTCCCCGCCGACGCGCTGGCCGACATCAAGCACTTCTTCGAGCGCTACAAGGATCTGGAGCCGGGCAAGTACGTCAAGGGCTCGGAGTGGGTCGGCCGGGCCGAGGCCGAGGCCGAGGTGGAGGCGTCGTTCAAGCGCCTGCAGGAAAACGGCGGACACTGATCCGGATCGAAAAGCGGGAAGTCCCACCGGACTTCCCGCTTTTCTGTGCCGGGACCGCCCGGCCTGCTCGGGGATCGCGGACGCGCGGCCCGGCACCTTCCACAACTACCGGAGTATCCGTGAGAATTCCGTGAGTTATTCGGCGGCCCTGGCGGCCTGGATGCCGCCGGCGGTCCGCAGCGGCACCTCCTTCCAGAACAGCACCAGGATCAACCCGATCAGCGCGAGACCGGTCGCCGCGAGGAATACCGAGGACATCGAATCGGCGAAGCCGACCTGGAACGGCCGGGCCAGCTCCGGGCTCAGCTGCTGGATGATCGAACTGTCCTGTAGCACGTCGGCCGCGGCGGAGGTGTCATGCGCGGCAAGACCTTTCGCCAGCGCCGCGTCCGCCGGGTTGCTGCTGTGCAGCCCGGCCGCGACGGCCTGCCCGAACCCCGGATCCTTGGCCGCGGCTGTCATCTGATCGGTGATGTTCGGCGTCAGCTGGGCGAACAGGATGGACAGGAACACCGCCACGCCCAGGGTGCCGCCGATCTGCCGGAAGAACGTCGCCGAGGCCGTGGACACGCCCATGTCCTTGGGCGGCAGCGCGTTCTGCAGTGCCAGGGTCAGCGGCTGCATCAGGTTGCCGAGCCCGAAACCGGTGCAGGCCATGAAGATCATGGCCAGCCACAGCGGGCTGTCCGCGTCCAGGAAGTGCAGCAGGAACAGGCCGAGGGTCAGCATGCTCGCGCCGATGATCGGGAAGATCCGGTAGCGGCCGGTACGCGAGATCAGCTGACCCGACAGCACCGAACCCGACATCAGGCCCAGCACCATCGGCAGCATTTGCAGTCCGGCCAGCGTCGGGCTCGCGCCCTTGACCACCTGGAGGTACTGCGGCAGCAGCGAGATGCCGCCGAACATGGCCGAGCCGACCACGAACGAGATGACCACGCCGAGCGCGAAGGTGCGATTGCCGAAGATCCGCAGCGGGATCAGCGCCGTGTCCTTCAGCCCCTTCTCCACCACGATGAAGCCGAGCACGCCGGCCACGCCGATCACATAGCAGGCGATGGAAGCCGTGCTGCGCCAACCCCATTCGCGACCCTGCTCGGCCACGATCAGCAGCGGCACCAGCCCCACGGCCAGCACCAGCACGCCCCACCAGTCCACCCGGTCGGTCGAGTGCGGCTTCTTCGGCAGCCGCAGCACCCGCGACACCACGGCCAGCGCGACCAGCCCCAGCGGCACATTCACCAGGAACACCCAGCGCCAGCCGGCCACGCCCAGCAGTGTGTCCTGCCCGGCGAACAGCCCGCCCAGCACCGGCCCGATCACGCTGGAGGTGCCGAACACCGCGAGGAAATAGCCCTGGTAGCGGGCGCGTTCGCGCGGGCTCACGATATCGCCGAGGATGGCCAGTGCCAGCGACATCAGACCACCCGCGCCCAGCCCCTGGAAGGCACGGAAGGCCGCCAGCTGATACATCGACTGGGCGAGCGTGCACAGCAGCGAGCCGACGACGAACAGTCCGATCGCGGCCATGAAGAACGGCTTGCGGCCGAACATGTCCGACAGCTTGCCGTACAGCGGTGTCGCCAGGGTCGCGGTGATCAGGTAGGCGGTGGTCGCCCAGGCTTGCATGGAATAGCCGTGCAGGTCATCGGCGATGGTGCGGATCGCCGTGGAGACGATGGTCTGGTCCAGCGAGGCGAGCAGCATGCCGAGCATGAGGCCGCTCATGATCGTAAGGATCTGTCTGTGGCTGAAGCTGGACTGCGTGTCCACCGGCGCCGTGGTGGTGGTGCTCAAGAGGCGTGCTCCGTTTCCCTGTCGTTCGCGTCCGCGACGGTGATCATGGCGGGCCGGGCCCGGTCGAAGTCGTCGACGAACCGCCGCAGCAGCTCGGCGAATTGCGACCGGTCCCCCGGCTCCCATTCGGCCATCACCCGGGTGAGGTTGACGCGCCGCCGCCGCCGGATCTCCTCGGCGATCTCACGGCCGCGGCCGGTGACCACGAGGACCGAGGCCCGGCCGTCGGCCGGGTCGGCGGTGCGCTCGAGCAGTTCACGTTCCACCAGGTGGGCGACCTGTCGACTGATCGTCGAGGCATCGGAGTGCAGTGCCTCGGCCAGTGCGCCCGAGCGCATGGGCCCGTCGCACAGCAACCGGAACAGGATCGCGAAGGCGGCCGGGTCGACGCCGGAGTCGTTGCGCAGTTGCATCGCCGCGCGTTCACGCAGCCGTTGCAGCCGCGTGAGTTGCACCGCGATGGTGTCGACTACCTGCTCGTCAGCGTCCACCCGTGGCCACCTTTACTTGTATCAATCAATTAGTTGCTTGATACAAGTAATACTCAGCGCGTCGCGAAAGGGCAAACGATTTCCAGGGCTTTACCGGCCCTTGAACTGCGGCTCGCGCTTCTGGAACACGGCCTGGATGGCCTCGGTCAGATCCTCCGACGGCAGGAACGCCGCGTTCCACGCCGACACATAGCGCAGCCCCTCGGCCACCGTCGACTTGGCACGCTGATCCAGCACATCCTTGACGCCCTGCACCACCAGCGGCGGGTTCGCCGCGATCTCGCGGGCGGTCGCGTACGCCGCGTCCAGCACCGCCCGCTGATCCGCGAACACCTCGTTGACCAGGCCGATCCGCTCGGCACGCGCGGCATCGATGTCCTTGCCGGTGTAAGCGAGTTCGCGCAGCTGCCCCTCGCCGATGATGCCCGGCAGGCGGTGCAGCGAACCGATATCGGCGACGATGGCGACCTTCGCCTCACGCAGACTGAACTTGGCCTCCGCGCTCGCGTAGCGGATGTCCACGGCCGCGATCAGATCCAGGCCGCCGCCGATGCACCAGCCCGAGACCGCCGCGATCACCGGCTTACCGCAGTCGGCCACCGCCGTGACCGCGGCCTGCATGCTCCGGATCTCCTTGAGGAAATCGGTGCGCGGCGCGGCCAGTGCCTGCTCACCCAGCAGCGGGCCGAAGGTCCCGGCCATGGCGGGCAGATCCAGGCCGTAGGAGAAATGCTCGCCCGAACCGGTGAGCACGATGGCACGCACCTCGGGATCGGCGTCGAGCTCGGCGAAGATCAGCGGAAGCTCACGCCAGAAATCCGGGCCCATGGCGTTGCCCTTGCCGGGACCGGTCAACGTCACCTGCGCGACATGGTCCTCGGTCTCGACAGTGAAGGCTTTCCAGTCAGTCATTTGTACAGCGTACTGCGCGGGTTTCGCCGTGCCCGAACGAGTTCGATTCGACGTGGACCGAATCACTTCCGACGGAATAACCACAGGTCAACGCGGACGCCCAGGCGCGGCGCCGCGACCGGAACCAACCGAGCCGGACGAACGGGGCGTAGGTTCGTCGTGTGACCGAAGTACCACCGCCCGAGACAACCGGCCTCACCGTCCCGGATGACCTGAGCGGCATCACCGCCGAGCTCTATCGCGCCTCCATGCGCCACTATTCGGCCGGCGTCACCGTGGTCACGCTCGACTCCCCCGGCGGCCCAGTGGGATTCACCGCCACCTCGTTCGCGTCACTGTCGCTGACGCCGCCGCTGATCTCGTTCAATATCGCGAACACGTCCTCGAGCATCCGAGCCATGCTCGACGCCGACTCGGTGGTCGTGCACATCCTCGGCGAGCACCAGCGACACCTGGCGCAGCGCTTCTCCCGTCGCGCCCAGGAACGCTTCACCGATCACTCACTGTGGACCACGCTCGACACCGGAGAGCCGGTCCTGCACGGCACCCCGATCTGGTTCCGCGCCGTGGTCCAGCAGCTCATCCCGATCGGCGATCACACCTTCGTGGTCGCCCTGGTCACCCGGGTGCACGACCAGACCGACGAAAAGCCCGCCGCCGCACCACTTCTCTACTACAACGGCCGCTATCACCGCCCGGTCGAACTGGACTGACCCGACAAGGAAAGCCCCGCATCTCCACGAGGAGCTGCGGGGCTTTCCTGTGGCGTTACCTCTGGACCGGGCGTCGTTGACCGCTCCAGGAGAAACGAGTGTCAGACCGCTGCGCCCCATCGGCGGTGTTCGCGACGCCCTTCATGGTCACGCTGCGCTACCTCCTCCGGGCTCTGAGCTCACACCGCAGCAGCGGCCTGCTGGTTCGCGGATTCCAGCACCGACCGGAGTTCGCCGTTGAACCGATCGGCGGCCTCGATATTGCCGAGATGCCCGGTCGGCCAGATGTGATAGCCCACCAGACTTCCGGCGCCACGCAGGGCCGCGACGATCGGCGCGTTCATCCGTTCCGGCAGCAGATGGTCCGCGGATCCGGCGATGACGGTGGTGGGCACGGTCAGATACTTGGCGGAGTCGCCGAGATCGAGGTCGGCGAGCGCGGCGGCGTAGAGCCCACGGATCAGCGGACGGCAGGCCCGCACGATCGAGAGCCCGAAATCCACCTCGTCGGCGGTGGCCCGGCCGGTCAGCACGCGAGCCTTGAACGCCGCGCGCACGGGTGCGATTCCGGTGAGCGGGACCGGGGTGGTCAGCACGGTGCGGCCGACCAGCGTCGGCATGCGCAGCTCGGCACCGAGCAGGCTGACCGGACGCCCGCCGAGCACCAGCGGCTTGTTCAGCAGCGGCAGCAGGTCCATCTCCTGCGGGATATCGGCGGCGGCGGTATTGAGCAGTACGGCCGCGGCGGCGCGTTCGCGCACCTGCTCCGGATAGCGGGCAGCCCAGGCCTGCACGGTGAATCCGCCCATGCTGTGGCCGACCAGCACGGCGCGGCGGCCGCGCGGGAGGGTGGCGTCCAGCACGCTGGCGAGATCGTCGGCGAGGGTGTCCGCGCCGGGCATGCGGCGGCCGAACTGGCTCTCGCCGTGCCCGCGCTGGTCGTAGCAGATCACGCGGTACCGGTCGGCGAAGGCGTTGATCTGCGGATTCCAGTACTCGAGGCTGCAACTCCAGCCGTGGATCAACACCAGGACCTCGCCGTCGGCGGGACCGTAGGCGTGCACCCGCAGACGTACACCGTCGACGGTGGTGACCGGGATAACCTCGGCAGGCGCCGCGGGCTTGTTGAAGGCGGCGGTTTCGAAGGTGCGGTTCCGCAGCGCGGCGCGATAGGCGGCGTTCAGCGGTTCGGCGGCACGCACCCCCGCCAACGTCTTCATTGACGTGACCAGCATTTCGAGCACTCCTTTGTGTCTGCCGCCACAGTAACAGTGCAAGCTGCCTGCTAGCTAGGGCAAGCACTCGATGACGGAAAATCCCGGCTCGAATGCTGGAATACCCGAAAAATCAGCCCGTCGAACCACTTTCGCGGGATCACGCACGGACTGGCCCGCCGGGCGGTTACGCGACTACCGTTGAGACTCGTGGACAGCACGCACCTCTTCTCCGGACCGGCCGTCCCCCCGGCGAAGCATTCGGGCTGGCGCGCCCTGCCCGCGCCCCTGCTCACCGCCGCCGCGGGCATCGGCGCGGTCGCGCTGCTGCACTTCCGGGACCCACACGTGGACGGGTCCTACGGCTACTGCCCGCTCTACTTCGCCACCGGGATCTACTGCCCCGGCTGCGGCGGCATGCGCGCGGTGCACAACCTGACCGACGGCCGGATCATCGATTCGCTGCACAGCAATCTGCTCGCCATCCCGCTGCTGGTCACCTTCGCGATGGTCGTCGGCCTGTGGACGGTCCGGGCCTGGCGCGGGCAGCGCATGACAATCCCGCAGGTCAACCGCCCGGCACTGGTGATCACGCTTATCCTGGTGGTGATCTACTCGGTCCTGCGCAACACACCGTGGGGCACCTGGCTCGCCCCGGTCTGATTGGGCCACCGGCAGAGAGGGCACGCGTCGACCATGAGTGACTCCTTGAAAGCACGTGTCCGCGCCAAGATCCTGCGTCAGCTCGCCGAAGACGGCGCTCCCGACTCCGAACTCGACGATCCACGCCAGATTGCGCTGACCACCGACCTCGATGATCTCGACAGCGTCGCCGACAACGACCCGCTGGTCGAGGAACTCGCTACCCGGTACCTGGTCTCCTAGCGCGCGGGCGGCGGCAGCGCGGGCAGTTGCTCGCGATACAGCCAGCTGTCCCACAGCGGCCGCAGCGGCACCGTGCTGTAGTGCCCGGCCAGATCCGTGAACTCCTCGGTGTCGACCGAGGCGTGCCGGTAGCGCGCGGTCCATTCCCGCAGCAGGTCGAAGAATGCCTGGTCACCCAGTTCCAGGCGTAGCGCGTGCAAGGTCAGCGCGCCGCGTTTGTACACCCGGTCGTCGAACATGTGCAGCGGGCCAGGGTCGCCGAGCAGCAGGTCCTGCGGCTGCCGGGACAGGTTGTGCCGGGCCGCCCGCGCCTGCTGGTCGGCGGTGGGCCCGCCGGACGCCTCGGACCAGATCCATTCCGCGTAGCAGGCGAAACCTTCGTGCAGCCAGATATCGCGCCACTGCCGGATGGTGAGGCTGTTGCCGAACCACTGGTGCGCCAGCTCGTGCGCCACCAACCGCTCCGCGCCCCGGCGGCCGTCGCAGTGATTCGCGCCGAAGACCGAGATCCCCTGCGCCTCGATCGGAATCTCGAGTTCGTCATCGGTGACCACCACCGTGTAGGCGTCGAACGGATATGGCCCGAACCGCTCGACGAACAACTCCATCATCTGCGGCTGTCGCGCGAAATCGTGCTCGAACGCGGCGCGCAGCCGGGTGGGCAGCACGGCCTGCATCGGCACCGGCCCCGGACCCAGCCGGTATTTCTGATAGGGCCCGATCTGGATCGTCGCCAGATAGGTCGACATCGGCTCGGACTGCTCGTACACCCAGGTGGTCTGGCTGGCTTTGGTCTGCTTGCGCAGCAGGGTGCCGTTGGCCAGGGCGTAGAACGGGCTGTCGGTGGTGATCGAAACGCGGAAGCTGGCTTTGGCGCTCGGGTGATCATCACAGGGGAACCAGGAGGCCGCGCCATTGGGCTGACTGGCCACCAGCGCCCCCTCGGTCAGCTCCTCCCAGCCGACCTCGCCCCACGGACCCCGCACCGGCTTCGGCACACCCGCGTATTGGACCACCAGCACCAGCGCACCGCCCGCCGGGATCTTCTGCGCGGGCGTGATCACCAGCTTGCCGCGCTGATGGACGTACCGCGCGGCCTTCGCGCCGTTGACGAAAACCTTACTGACACTCAGTGATTGGGACAGATCCAGGGCGAACCGGTCCCGGGCCGCGGTACTGACCGCGGTGATCTCGGCGCGGCCGGTGAGCCGGTTGCTGGCGACCTTGTACACCAGAGTCAGCTCGTAGCGCGAGACCCGGTAACCGCGGTTGCCGTTCTGCGGCAGGTATTCATCGATCGGGGACTCGTAGAACTTCCCCGGCATCAACGCCCCGTTCCCGGGTCACCCGTCCACGGCGCGATGGGATTGCCCCACCAGCGAGTCGACGGCGGCACCGCGTCACCGCGCATGACCAGCGAGGCGGGCCCGATGGTGGCGCCTGCGCCGATCCGGGAGGCGGGCAGCGCGACACAGTGCGGGCCGAGCGTGGCGCCCGGATCGAGGGTGACGGTGTCCATGGCCATGATGCGATCGTGGAACAGATGGGTCTGCACCACACAGCCCCGCTCCACGGTCGCGCCGTCGCCGAGTGTCACCAGATCCGCCTCCGGTAGCCAGTAGGACTCGCACCATACCCCGCGGCCGATCTTCGCGCCGAGTCCACGCAGCCACACATTGAGCACCGGGGTGCCGGTCGCGGCGCGCGCGAACCACGGCGCGGCCACGGTCTCGACGAAGGTGTCGGAGACCTCGTTGCGCCAGACGAACGAGCTCCACAGCGGATGCTCCTCGGCCGGGATCCGGCCCACCAGCAGCCATTTCGCGGCCACCGCGGTACCGCAGGCGAACGCGCCCGCGACCAGCAGCACCACGCCGCTGAGCAGCGCGGCCGTCAGGTGACCGAAGCGCTGCGCCAGCCAGGCCAGTGCGAAGAGCACCGCGAGCCCGATCGCGAAGGTCACGAAAACCGGTATCAGCCTGCATGTTTCGACGATCGCGCGGGCCACCCGCAGCCGCGTCGGCGGATCGAAGGTGCGTTCGGTATCGGCGCTCTCGGAGGCGCGGCGCAGCCGGACCGGCGGGCTGCCCAGCCACGACGAACCCGCCTTCGCCTTGCTCGGCGCGGCCGAAAGTACCGCTACCAAGCCATTCTTCGGCACTCGGCGACCCGGCGCGGTCATCCCGGAGTTACCGAGAAACGCCCGCTTGCCGACCTTCGCCTCGCCGATTCGCAGCCAGCCGCCGCCCAACTCGTAGCTGGCGATCATGGTGTCGTCGGCCAGGAACGCGCCGTCGGCGACCGTGGTGAATTTCGGCAGCAGCAGTACCGTCGACGCCTCCACCCGCTTGCCGACCTTGGCGCCGAGCAGTCGCAGCCAGACCGGGGTGAGCAGGCTGGCGTACAGCGGGAACAGGAACGTGCGCGCGCCGTCGAGCAGCCGCTCGGTGGACCAGGCCTGCCAGCCCACCCGGCTGCGCACCGGGTGATACCCCTCGGTCAGCCCGATACTGAACAGCCGCACGGCCACGATCGTGATCGCGGCGTAGAGGCCGAGGCTGAGCAGCATGGCCACCGGCAGGATCGCGAAAGCACGGGCCAATCCGGCGGTGAGTGTGGCGGTGTCACGAACCCACCAGGCGATGAACGCGCCGCCCGCGCCGATACCCAGGATCGGCACCGCCGCCAGCACCATCGAGGTGACCCCGAAGATCAGCACCCAGTGCGCGGCCCGGGCCGGGGTGCTGTCGGGCCAGCGATGCCGCGCCTTGCCGACTTTCACCGCGGGCGAGCCCGCCCACTCCTGCTCGGCCTTGACCTTGCCGGACACCGCCGAGCCCGGCGCGATCTCCGCGTTCTTCCCGATCTTGGTGCCGGGCAGCAGGATCGAGCGCGCGCCCACCACCGCGCCCGCCCCGATGGTGATCGGGCCGATGTGCACCAGGTCGCCGTCGATCCAGTAGCCGGACAGATCGACCTCGGGTTCGATGCTGCACCCGTCGCCGAGTTCGAGCATCCCGGTCACCGGCGGCAGCGTATGCAGATCGACGCCCGCGCCGATCTTCGCGCCGAGCGCACGCGCGAACGGAACCATCCACGGTGCGCCCGAAAGGTTCTCGGCGCCACTGGCCTCGGAGAGCCGGACCGCGGCCCACAGCCGCAGGTGCACCCAGCCACCGCGCGGGTGACTGCCCGGCTCGACACCGCGCAGCAGCACCCGCGACCCGAGGACGCACAGCGCCATCCGCCCGGGCGGGGAGATGAACAGCAGGAACGCCGCCAGCGCCCACCACCAGGACAGGTGCGGCAGCCACGGCAGCGCGCCGGAGCGGGCCGCGATATTGCCGACGATCGCCAGCCAGGTCAGCCACTGCATGCCGGTCAGCGTCGTCAGCGGAATGGTGGCCAGGACTTGGAACGCCTGGGCGCGCAACGGTGTCGGGGATACGACGCGTGCGTCGACGGCTTCGGCCGGTGCGCTGGCGTCCAGGAATTCGGCCAGCGCGCCGAGGCGCGGATGATCGTAGAGATCGGCGACCGCCACCCGCGGGTAGCGTTCGCGCAGCGCCGCCACCAGCTGAGCGGCCGACAGCGAACCGCCGCCGAGGTCGAAGAAGTCGCTGCCCGCTCCGGTGGCCTCCGCGCCGAGGATCGAATCCCACAGCCCCGCGACCCACTGCGCGGTCTCGGAGAGCCCTGGGTCCGCGTCGGCGTCTTTGTGCTTGGGTAGCGGCCACGGCAGGGCGTCGCGGTCGACCTTGCCGGAGGTGCGGGTGGGCAGCTCCGCCACCACCGCCAACCGTGGTACCAACGGTGCCGGAAGCTGGTCCGCCAGCAGGGATCTGGCAGCCGCGGCGTCGAAGTCCGGGCCCGGACCGGTCAGGTATCCGACCAGGATCTTGTTGCCCGCCTTCGTGGTCCGAATCGCCGCCGCCGCGCCGGTGACGCCGGGCAGGTGCTGTAGCGCGTTGTCGATCTCACCGAGTTCGATCCGCCGCCCGCCCAGCTTGATCTGATCGTCGGCCCGGCCGAGGAAGACCAGGCCCTGCGGGTCGTTGCGGACCAGATCGCCGCTGCGATAGGCGCGCTCCCACCCGACCGAGGGCAGCGGCGCGTATTTCTCCGCGTCCTTGGCCGGATCGAGATAGCGCGCCAGCCCGACACCGCCGATGACGAGTTCACCGGATTCGCCCGCCCCCACCGGGTTTCCGGCCGCGTCCACCACGGTGAGATCCCACCCGTCCAGCGGCAGGCCGATCCGGACGGGCCAGGTGCCATCGAGCAGCGCGGCGCACGCGACCACCGTGGCCTCGGTGGGGCCGTAGGTGTTCCACACCTCGCGCACCGAGTCCGGATCCCGGTTTCCCGCAAGCTTTTCCGCGAGTTCCGGCGGCACCGCCTCGCCGCCGAAGATGAGTAGTCGGACCGAGTCCAGCGCTTCGGCCGGCCAGGTGGCGGCCAGTGTCGGCACGGTCGACACCACGCTGATCTCCCGGCGCACCAGCCACGGCCCCAGATCCGCGCCGGTGCGCACCAGCGCGCGCGGCGCCGGGACCAGGCAGGCGCCGTGCCGCCAGGCCAGCCACATTTCCTCACAGGAGGCGTCGAAGGCCACCGACAGTCCGGCCAGCACCCGGTCACCCGGGCCGATCGGAGCGTCCTGGAGGAATAGCCGGGCCTCGGCGTCGACGAACGCCGCGGCGTTGCGGTGGGTGACCGCGACGCCCTTCGGCGTCCCGGTGGAGCCCGAGGTGAAAATGATCCAGGCGTCGTCGCCGGGGGTCGGCAGGTTCGTGGATTCGGCTGCGCCCGTAGCATTTTCGCCGCGCTCGATCCCCGCGGCGGTAACGATCGCGCTGACTCGCGCCTCGCCGAAGACCAGCCGGGCCCGCTCGTCGGGATCGTCGGCGTCGACCGGCACGTAGGCGGCACCGGCGTGCAGTACGGCAAGAATCGTGACGTAGAGCTCGCTGGTCCCCGAGGGCATCCGCACCCCGACCCGGTCGCCGGCGCGGACGCCCGCGGCGGCCAATCGCCCCACCACCGTGTCGATCTCGGCCAGCAGTTCGGTGTAGCCGAGCACCGTGGTTCCATCGTCGAGGGCGGGCGCGTCGGGGTAGGTGGCGGCGGTGGCGGCCAGGATATCGACCAGTGTCCGTGCGGGCGGCGCGAATTCCGCGCGCAGCAGCGGATCCGGGAGCGCTCCCCCGCTCGCTACCGCATCGACCTCCGGCTGGAGCATCCGTCCTGCCCACCTCTCATCGACCTACCAGCGCCGAGCTTCCGCGTCGAAACCCTCGTCGCACCCGGCGGCCGCCGGGTGCTGCGCGCGGTCCCGGTTAGCCCGGGACGGCGCAGATGATGCACGACCAGGGTTACCAGTGGGCAAACAAGGCGGTGACCAACTGTCCACGGTACCTCCGGTACCGGTGCCGACGCTGGACGCTAGGCGGCCGAGGTCGCGGTGCCGATACCGAGCGCGGCGAGGATTCCGGCGGAGACCTGCTCGAGCCGGTCCCGCACCGCGGGGCGCCGCAGCAGCGCCACGGCGCGGGACGCGAGCACCGCGACCAGCACCATTTCGATGGCGGCGATACCGGATTCGATGGCGCCGAGGGCCAGCGTGCCGGCGAAGGTGACCTCGGTGAGGAATTGCGGCAGCACGGCCAGATAGAACAGCCCGACCTTCGGGTTGAACAGACAGGAGACCAGCCCGGCGGCGAACGCCGAGCGAATGGGCGCGGGCACGGGCGTGGCCGCCTGCCCCGCCTGGTCCGCCGCCCCCGCCCGGCGTTGCTTGCGCAGGTCGATCAGCGCGCGAATTCCCAAGTACAGCAAGTACATTCCGCCGATCAGCTTGAGCAGCCGATAGGCCGTGGCCGACTGCTCGAGCAGAGCGGCGACCCCCGCCGCGACGACCACCGCCCAGACCAGGCCGCCCAGCGCCGAACCCACCGCCGCCGCGATCCCCGGTCGGGCATCCGCGAACGAGTAGCGCAGTACCAGGAAGGTATCCGGGCCGGGCGTGATCGAGAGCAGGATGCACAGGCCGATGAAGCTGAGCAGCAGCGAGGGAGTCACCTCTCCATGGGACCGCATTCGCCCCAAGAATGCAAGGTTATTCTCTCAATTGCATTTTCATGCAGTGCGCGACTCGGCGAAACTGCGGTTGACAGGCCGCCGATACGTCTGCCACTCTCGTTTCAGGTCATGAGTACCAGCGCTAAGCCCCGGCTAGCTGGTCGGCAACCCTCCTCCGCGGCGGGGTGCTCCGGGTGACGACCCGGCCGTTCGCCCACTCGGGCGCGGCAAGCGCGGACTCGACCGATCTCTCGATTGCGGGTCCCTGAATCGACGGGATTTTCGTGATGACCACTGTGGCCACCCAGACCTGCGCCCCGCTCGCCCGCGTCTCCGGCGACGACCTCCAGGTCCCCCTGGTACAGGGCGGCACCACCACCTACGCCAACTTCGACTACGCCGCCAGCGCACCCGCGCTGGCCCAGGTCACCGACCGGGTCCAACAGCTGCTGCCGTTCTACGCCAGCGTGCACCGCGGCGCGGGCTACGCCTCCCGCGTCTGCACCGAGAGCTACGAGTCGGCGCGCGGCTCGGTCACCCGTTTCCTGGACGCCGAGGACGACCAGGTCGTGATCTTCACCCGCAACACCACCGACTCGCTGAACCTGCTCGCCGCCTGCGTCCCCGGCGACACCGTGGTCCTCGACATCGAGCATCACGCCAACTTCCTGCCCTGGACCCGCCATGGCCGCCGCGTCGTGCGCGCCGCCGACACCCTCGAGGAGACCGTCCGGCTGCTGGTCGCCGAACTGTGCAGCAAGCCCGCCGCGCTGCTGGCCGTCACCGGCGCCTCCAATGTCACCGGCGAGGTGCTCCCGCTGGACCGGCTCGCCCAGATCGCGCACCAGTGCGGCGCGCGCATCCTGGTCGACGCCGCACAGCTGGCGCCGCACCGCCGAATCAGCCTGCGCGACACCGGCATCGACTATCTCGCGTTTTCCGGGCACAAGCTCTACGCCCCCTTCGGCGCGGGCGTGCTGGTCGGCCGACGCGACTGGCTCGATAGGGCCGAACCCTATCTGGCCGGTGGCGGCGCGGTCCGCGAGGTCACCACCACAGACGCGCGCTGGGCGCCCGCGCCGCAGCGCCACGAGGCCGGGTCGCCCAATGTGCTCGGCGCCGCCGCCCTCGCCGCGGCCTGCGACGCCCTGTGTCAGATCGCCCCCGAAACCCTCGTGGCCCACGAGCGCACGCTCGCGGACCGCCTGCGCGCTGGCCTGGCCGCCATTCCGGGAGTCACCCAGTTGCGGCTGTGGTCCGACAGCCCCGACATCGTCGGCATCGTCGCGTTCACCCTCGACGGATTCGCGCCCGGCGAAGTCGCCGCCTACCTGTCCGCCGAACACGGCATCGGCATTCGCGACGGCCGCTTCTGCGCCCATCCCCTGCTCGCTCGCCTGGGCCTGGACGGCGCGCTGCGCGCCAGCGTCGGCCTCGGCACCGGCACCGCCGATGTCGACCGCCTGATCCAGGCCGTCGCCACCCTGGTCGAACAGGGCCCCACCTGGTCCTACGCCAAGACCGACGGCCTGTGGAACCCCACCCCCGAAACCCGCGACTTCGCCGAGGGCAACGCGGGCGCGGCCGCCTGCCTCTGACACCGAGCACTACGCTGAGCGGCGATGGGTACGCCGCAGACCAGACACAGCTACGCCGGACAGTCGGTCCCGGAACGCCGCGCCGAACGGCGCGCCCTGTTCATCGACGCGGCACTGACCGTGTTCGCCGCCAGATCGTATGCGAAAAGCTCTGTGACAGAGATCTGTTCGGCGGCGGGACTGTCCCGGCGGCAGTTCTACGAGGAGTACTCCAGCCGCGAGGACCTGCTGATCGCCGCCTACGACGCGGCGCAGCAGGCCGCGCGGACGGCCGTCGCGGCGGCCGTGGCCGAGCATCCCGGCGGTTCGGCTCGTGAGCTGGTATCGGCCGGTCTGACCGCCTATTTGCACGCGGTGGTCACCGATATCCGCCGCGCCAAGATCGCCTACGTCGAGATCGTCGGCGTCAGCGATCGCGTCGAACAGCACCGGCTCGATGTGCGCGATGAATGGGCGCGCACCATCGAGGCCATCGCCTCGAACATCCCCGAGGTCCACGCCCCCGCCTGCGGCTGGCCCACCGCCATGGCCGGATTCATCGGTGCGCTCAACGGCGCGGCGCACCACTGGAGCATGGACGAGCACCGGCCGCCCGTCGGAGCACTGGTCGACATGCTCTCGACGCTGCTGTTCGCCTTGCTGATTCCCGACCACTGATTGCGATCCCCGTCACGTTCGTGCCATAGTTGCCCCCACCATTGAGACGCAGGTGTCTCAATGCGAAGGCAAGGATGTGGGTCGAGGGATGACCATGTGGAGATCACGCGCGCTACGCCGCACCGCGGCCGCGCTAGTCGGAATGAGCGCGCTACTGGCCGGAACCACCACGGCCGTCGCGGAACCGGAAACCCAACCGAGGATCCAGGCCCCGGCCCCGGTCCCGCTGCCACCGGAATTCGACGCCGCGTTCTACCAGCCGCCCGCCGACGTGGTCGCGAACACCCCGCCCGGCGGGCTCATCGCGGCCCGGCAGATCACGGTCGCCAACCTCGGGATCATCCCACTCAACGTCGACGCCTGGCAGGTCTCCTACCGCTCCAACAACACTGCCGGACAACCGATTCCGTCCGTCGCCACCTTGCTCAAACCGCGCGGCGTCAGTCCCGAGCCCCGCAAACTGCTGTCGGTGCAGATCGCCGAGGACTCGCTCGCGGGCTACTGCGCGCCGTCCTACGCGCTGCAATTCCTGTCCGTCGCCAGCTTCGCCGGTCAGATCGTGGCCCCCGCCGAATTCGTCTTCGCCCAGGCCGCGCTGCAACAGGGCTGGGCCGTCGTCATCCCCGACCATCAGGGACCCAACTCGGCGTACGCGGCCGGGCCGCTCGCCGGGCGGATCACCCTGGACGGCATCCGCGCGGCCACCGCGTTCGAACCGCTCGGCGTCGGTGACGCGCCGGTCGGCATGTACGGCTACTCGGGCGGGGCGCTGGCCACCCAGCACGCCGCCGAACTGAAGCAGAGCTACGCGCCGGAACTCAATGTGGTCGCCGCCGCCACCGGCGGCAACGGTCCCGACCTCGCCGCCGCGCTGAACATGGCCAACAATCAGGCCACCGCCGCACTGGTCTTCGCCGCCGTCATCGGATTGACCCGCGAATACCCGTATTTCGCCGAGTTCATCGACCGCACCATCGATCCGCTCGGCCGCGCGCTCATGATCGCCAAGGGCCCGCTGTGCGTCCAATACCAGTCCGCCCTGCTGCCCTTCCTGAATCTGAAGGGCATGCTGCGCACGCAGGGCGACCCGCTCGACGACCCGGCCGTGCGGCGCGTCATCGAGGAGACCCGCCTCGGCAAAACCGTCCCCGACATGCCGATGTTCGTGTGGCACTCACGCTGGGACGAGATCCTGCCCCTCGGCTCCGCCAACGCCATGGTCGACGCGTACTGCGCCACCCCCGGCACCCAGGTGCAATACACCCGCGACTGGGCCAGCGAACACATCGTCGCCGAAGTGAGCGGCGGCCCCGCCGCCCTGCTCTGGCTGCGTGACCGCCTCGACGGCGTTCCCGCCCAACCCGGTTGCAGCACCACCGACGTCCCGTCCATGGCCGCCGCCCCCGGCGTCCTCCCCTACGCGGGCTCTGTCCTGGGCGAAACCATCATGTCGTTCTTCGGCAAGCCGATCGGCGCCTAGACCGCCGCCCGTCCGATCACCACCACCCGCCTGCCGGCACGTCGTGTTCGCCGCCCCGGATTCGCCGGTCTTCCAGAGCATTCGCCGCGACTGGCCGAGCACCCTGATCGCCAACCCCTACCTCGGCCGTCGATGTCAGCGATAGCGGGCCGCGAAATGGCGCGGCGCCGGGAGAATCGCTGACATGACGGGTCTTGTGCTGACAGCGGAACGGCGGACCGAACTGGCGGAGTTGCTGGGGAATGCGCGGCGTCTGCGCGTCAGGTATCCGAAGCTCGCGGAGTATCTGGACGTGGCGCCTCGGCTGCGCGGGACGGATGATCCGGATGCGGACGCGGCCTTCGACCTGCGCGTCCTGCATTACACGACAGGTGGTGAGTCATCGACGGGTAATCCGTACTGGGACATCGTGAGACCGTCGCTGAGCGAGGTCGACGGTCGGCGCGTGATCGACGGCGGCATGCCAGGTGGAAGTGCGCGGCTGGCGTACGCGGAGACGATCTTGCAGGACATCTTCGCCTACGCGGTGCCGTCACCGGAGACCATCGCGTGGATCCGCGGGTTCGCCGACGGACGCAAGGTACTGGAGTTGGGCGCGGGGCGCGGCTACTGGAGCGGGCGGCTGGCCCACGCCGGCGTGGACGTCTCAGCCTTCGACTCGCATCCGCCCGGCACCGGGAACACGTCGTTCTCCGAAGCACTGATCCGAGATGAATGGTTCCCGGTCCGGGATCTGGCACGGTTCGCGGCAGAACCCGCTGCGGAGGCGGTCCTGTTCATGTGCTGGCCGCCGGGGTGGGGCGATGCGATGGCGTCGAATGCGTTGCGGACCTTCGAAGCAGCAGGCGGAAAGCACCTCGTCTACATCGGCGAACCTCGAGGCGGCCGGACCGGCGATGACGCGTTCTTCGATCGCCTCGACACCGCATGGACATTGGAATCGGTTGATACACAACATGTTACGTGGTGGAACCTCGCCGACATCGCGCAAGCATGGACACTGGGGTAGCCGCGGTCAGGTACACCGAAGCCCCGATGGAATCCCGCGCTTCACCGGAATCCGGGAGTCGCCCCCGCGCTTGTCGCACTCCTGGCAAGCGGAGACGCAGAAGGCCCTCCCCGGCGAACCGGAAAGGGCCTCTGATCTGGAGCCGCCTGGGGGAATCGAACCCCCGACCTTTTCATTACGAGTGAAGCGCTCTACCGACTGAGCTAAGGCGGCGTGCCCTTACGGGCGTCGCGAGTCTATCGTCTTGGTGTCCGGATCGCGAAAACGGCAGGTCAGGTGGACTGGGCGGCGATCAGGGTGGCGACCATGGCGGCCAGGGCGAAACGGGGCTTGACGTTCGTATCGAGGGCTTCGCGGCAGGCCAGGACGGCTTCGATGGAGCGGAGCAGGCCCTCGGGGCGGACACGATCGGCCAGATCATGGACCTGATCGGACAGGTCGGGGTGGGTGAGGGCGACGCCGGAACCGTTGCGGGCCGCGCCGAAACCGACGGCGAGTGCATCGCGGTAGAGACCGGCGATATCGATGAGTGCGCGGTCGAGGGCGTCGCGGCCCGTGCGGGTGGCGCGGGACTTCTGGCGACGCTCGAGATCCTTCAGCACACCCGCCGAACCGCGGGTGGCACTCGCCGCCCCCTTGCCGGTACCACCGGCCCCGAGCGCCGTCGCGAGCTCCTCACGTTCGCGCTCGTCGCGGACCGCGCTCATCTGCTTGGCCTCGTCATCGGCGGACTTCACCAGTTCGTCGGCGGCCGCGTAGGCCGCGCCGGGCCGGGCCACCGCCGCCACCAGCCCCAGCGCGCGCTGCCTGCGGGCGCGCGCGTCCTCGTCGGTGGCCAGGCGGCGAGCCCGGCCGACATGACCGCCGCTGATCGAAGCCGCCCAGGACGCCGTCTGTTCGTCGAGCTGATCGCGGTCGCGCAGCACCTGCGCGATAGCGGGCACCGACGGGGTGACCAGATGCACGTGACGGCAGCGCGAACGCAGGGTGATGGAGATGTCCTCCGGATCCACCGACGGCGCGCACAGCAGGAACACCGTGCGGTCCGGCGGCTCCTCGACCACCTTCAACAGCACATTGCCCGCGGCCTCGGTCAGCCGATCGGCGTCCTCGATGACGACCACCTGCCAGCGCCCGGTACTGGGCCGGCGCGCGGCGACCTGCACGATCTCGCGCATCTCCTTGGTGCTGATACTCAGCCCCTCGGGCACCACCCGCCGCACATCACCGTGCGTTCCCGCCATGGTCGTGGTGCAGGCGTGACAGCGACCGCAACCCGGTGTCCCGGCATCGGTGCATTGCAGCGCGGCCGCGAAACACAGCGCCGCGATCGACCGGCCGGAACCCGGCGGACCGGTGAACAGCCAGGAGTGCGTCATCGCGCCTTCCACCACCCCGGCGCGGGCCGCGATCGCGGCGGCCGTCAGCTCGGCTTCGACCGCATCCTGGCCGACGAGACGATCGAAGACACCTGGGGATTGGTGGGAGGCGGAACCGACGGGGTGGGTATGCACTGCCACGGGATACACCCTAGCGGGCGATACCGACAGCTCAGGACACTCGGCTGTAGGTGCTGTTCTGGCCGTCGAGCTCCTCGCGAATGATGTCGGCGTGCCCGCAATGGTGCGCGATCTCGCGCAGGATGTGCAGGATGGTGGTCCGCACCGACTGCCAGACCTGCCCCTGCACCCACGGATTCGTCGGTGTCGGAATCGAGGTGTCGAGGGTGTCCACCGTGCGGATCAGCTCGGCCGTCGCGGCGGCCGTCGCATCCCAGGCGGCGAGCAGCCCGGCCAGCGTCTCCTCCGGCGCCATCACGTATTCGCCGGCGAACGCGGCGACATCCAGTGCCGCGTGCTCGTCGCGGTCGACGATGACCTTGGTCCAGTGCCGTTCACAGTTGTTCAGGTGATGCAGCAGCCCGCCCAGCGTCAGCTCGCTGGCCGTGGTGCGCTTGCGCGCCTGATCGTCGTCGAGCCCGCGCACCGTGATCTTGAACAGCTCACGCTGGTCGGCGAGCATCGCGATCAGATCCTCGCGCTCCTGGTCGATGGCCATGCGAACCGTCCTTTCACCGTGCGATACCGCCTGAGGCTACGACGATTCCGGGCGCGTGGAAACCCGAACTCAAGCCTTCTTGGCGGCGGTCTTCTTCGCGGCGGCTTTTTTGGTGGTGGTCTTCTTGGCCGCCGTCTTCGCGGTGGTCTTCTTCGCCGCCGTCTTCTTGGCGGGCGTCTTCTTCGCCGCGGCCTTCTTGGCCGTCTTCTTCACCGGCCCGCGTGCGCGCCGATCCGCCAGCAGCTCCGAAGCCCGCTCGTCGGTGATGGATTCGACCTCGTCACCCTTGCGCAGGCTGGCGTTGGTCTCACCGTCGGTGACATAGGGACCGAAACGGCCGTCCTTGATCACCATCGGTTTACCGGTGGCGGCGTCGTTGCCCAGCTCACGCAGCGGCGCCGTGCTCGCGGCCTGACGCCCGCGGCGCTTGGGCTCGGCGAAGAGTTTCAGCGCCTCCTCCAGCGTCACGGTGAAGAGCTGGTCCTCGGTGGCCAGCGACCGTGAATCGCTGCCCTTCTTCAGATACGGGCCGTAGCGGCCGTTGAGCGCGCTGATCTCTTCGCCCGAGGCCGGATCTGCGCCCACCACGCGCGGCAGCGACAGTAGTTTCAGCGCGTCCTCGAGGGTGATCGTCTCCAGATCCATCGTCTTGAGCAGCGAACCCGTACGCGGTTTGGGCGCGTCGGCCGCCTTCTTCGCCGTCTTCTTGGCGGGCGCCTCGGCGGCTTCGGCGGGCGGTTCGGGCAGGATCTCGGTCACGTACGGACCGAAACGTCCTTCCTTGGCCACGATCTCGTTCCCGGACACCGGGTCGACACCGAGCTTGCGGCCCTCCTGCGGAGTCGAGAACAGCTTCTCCGCGACCTCGAGGGTCAGCTCGTCCGGCGGTAGGTCGTCGGGCAGATTCGCCCGCTGCGAGATCGAATCACCTTCCGGGTCATCGGGATTGGTGATCATCCGCTCCAGGTACGGTCCGAACCGGCCGACCCGGACCACCACGTCGCGGCCCTGCGCATCGCTGAACAGCTTGATCGAATTGACCTCGCGGGCATCGATGTCGTCGAGCCGCTCGCCGACCATCTTCTTCAGCCCGCCCGAACGCGCGACCGAACCCTCGACACCGTGATCGCCACCGAAATAGAAGGAGGACAACCAGTTTCCGCGCTGTTCGCGGCCACCGGCGATGGCGTCCAGATCGTCTTCCATGGCGGCGGTGAAGTCGAAGTCGACCAGGCGGCCGAAATACGACTCCAGCAGCCCGATCACCGCGAACGCCACCCACGACGGCACCAGCGCACTACCGCGCTTGTAGACATAGCCGCGGTCCAGGATCGTCTTGATGATCGAGGAATAGGTGGACGGGCGGCCGATCCCGAGCTCCTCGAGCGTCTTGATCAGCGAAGCCTCGGTGAAGCGCGCGGGCGGATTCGTGCTGTGCCCATCGGGATTCAGCTCGACCGCCGTGACGCCCTGCCCCTCGTCCAGTGCGGGCAAACGGGATTCGGCGTCGTCGGACTGGCCGCCCGCCTCCTCGTCCACACTCTCGACATAGGCCTTGAGAAAGCCCGCGAAGGTGATGGTGCGGCCCGAGGCGGAGAACACGCATTCCTCGCCGGTGCCCGCGATGCCGTTGATCCGCAACGTCAGCGTGGTGCCCCGGGCATCGGCCATCTGTGAGGCGACGGTGCGCTGCCAGATCAGCTCGTAGAGCCGGAACTCGTCGTTGTCCAGCCGCGCGTGCAACTCGCCCGGCGTCTGGAAGGTATCGCCGGCGGGACGGATCGCCTCGTGCGCCTCCTGCGCGTTCTTCACCTTGCGGTTGTACTGGCGCGGCGACGGCGAAACGTATTCCGAACCGTAGAGCTGCGTCGCCTGCGAGCGCGCCGCATCGATCGCCGACTGCGACAGCGTGGTCGAGTCGGTACGCATGTAGGTGATGTAGCCGTTTTCGTAGAGCCGCTGCGCGACCCGCATGGTGCGCTCGGAGCTGAATCGCAGCTTGCGGCCCGCCTCCTGCTGCAACGTCGAGGTCATGAACGGCGGATACGGCTTGCGCGAGTACGGCTTCGACTCCGCCGAGGACACCACCAGATCGGCGCCGTCCAGGGCCTCCGCGAGCCGGCGGGCGTGCGCCTCGTCCAGCACGACGACGCCGCTGCCCTTGAGCTGGCCGTCCGCGCCGAAATCCCGGCCGCTGGCCACGCGCGCGCCGTCGACCTGGACCAGCCGCGCACCGAAGGTCCGCGGATTGGCGGCATCGGTTCCAGCGCCCGCGCCCGCATCGAGTTTGGCTGCGATATCCCAGTATTCGGCCGAACGGAACGCCATGCGCTCACGCTCACGCTGCACGATCACCCGGGTCGCGACCGACTGCACGCGGCCCGCCGACAGGCGCGGCAGCACCTTCTTCCACAGCACCGGACTGACCTCGTAGCCGTAGAGGCGGTCCAGGATGCGGCGGGTCTCCTGCGCGTCGACCAGATCGTTGTCCAGCTCGCGGGTATCCGCGGCGGCGGCCCGGATGGCCGGTTCGGTGATCTCGTGGAACACCATGCGGCGCACCGGCACCTTGGGCTTGAGCGTCTCCAGCAAGTGCCAGGCGATCGCCTCGCCCTCACGGTCGGGGTCGGTGGCGAGATAGAGCTCGTCGGCGTCCTTGAGCAGACTCTTCAGCTCGGAGACCTTGGCCTTCTTGTCCGGGCTGACCACGTAGACGGGTTCGAAGTCGTTGTCGACGTCGACGCCAAGGCGGCCCCAGGATTCGTTCTTGTACTTGGCCGGAACGTCCGCGGCATTGCGCGGCAGGTCCCGGATATGACCGACAGAGGCTTCGACCGTGTAGTTGCGACCCAGGTACGGCGCGATCTTGCGGGCCTTGGTCGGGGACTCGACGATCACGAGACGACGCAGGGGACGGCCCTGGTCGGCTGTACCGAGGTCTCGTGCTGCCACCGGCGAATACACCTTTCCTTCTCGACCCGCGTGACGCTGTTGCGTCCTGCACGCGGTTGGGGCAAGCGATGGCACCCTCTGCCGCCGCTACCAGACACGTTTATACCTTGATGTTGGTTGCGGGCGATTGCTTGCGACCCCGAACCACCGAGCGTACGTGGTAACCGAACCCCAGTATGCAGTGTGTGGAGCGGAAGGTGCCGTATGCCACTCGGTGTCGTGCCTTACCCCAGATATAGCTCGTCCCCCACCTCCGTTACCCGGCGGTGAGGGACGAGCTGATGGATTGCGTCGCTCAGCTGAGCGCGCGAACTCCGGTGGCCTGCGGGCCCTTGGTGCCCTGGCCGACCTCGAACTCGACCTTCTGGTTCTCCTCGAGGGTGCGGAAGCCCGAACCCTGGATCTCGGAGTAGTGGACGAAGACGTCAGCGGAGCCGTCCTCGGGCGCGATGAAGCCGAACCCCTTCTCCGCGTTGAACCACTTCACAGTTCCCTGTGCCATTCTGTTCCTTCTCTTTTCTTACCGGAACGGCGGACAACTGGGTTCGTCCACCGGGCCCGTTCCGACCGTTGTACTGTTGGTTCCCCCTGCAAGGAAAGCACCAAGCACACCGTTCGCAACATCGATCCTGCTGACGGTTTGGACTTTGGATCCGTCCCTCGAACACAGAAGCTTGCGACCAGGAACCAGTGAACCATGTCTTCGAGCAATTCAACAGTCGAGTTACCGACAATTTGCAAAAAAGTTGATCTTGCGAATGCGCAGGTGAGGGACACAATGGGTGAATCCAGACTCGTGGTTCGTTTGCCCCTGGATAACCTAGTGAGCATCTGGCAAACCCCCTGTGACCCGGATCGCTATTTGGTATCGAAATGGCAGGTGGGCGTTGCTAACCGCACACGTTTCACACTTACTCGGCGTGTCGGATGCCCCACGTCGTGAATCCACTGGAGTCGGCAACCCTCGCGCACAGCATCCACGAGCCCAGCTACGGGCGATCGTTGCTGAATCGTGTCCTACCCGGTGACCCCCGACTCACCCATGTCGTAGAGCTACCGGCACGGCCTCCCGAGCACACCTCCTGGCCCGGGTGGGCACCGCCCCAAGTGGTCGACGCGCTGCGCGCCACCGGAATAGAACAGCCCTGGAGTCACCAGACGCGGACCGCCGAACTCGCCATGGGCGGACAGCACGTCGTGGTCAGCACCGGCACCGCCTCCGGAAAATCGCTGGGATACCAACTGCCCGTACTCACCGCACTGCACACCGACCCCCGCGCCACCGCCCTGTATCTGGCGCCCACCAAAGCTCTGGGCGCGGACCAACTGCGCGCGATCGGCGCGCTGACCGACGCCGCAACGTTGCGCGATATCCACCCCGCCACCTACGACGGCGACACCCCCGCCGAGGTCAGGCAGTGGGTGCGGGCCAACGCGCGCTGGATCTTCACCAACCCCGACATGCTGCATGTGGGAATTCTGCGCTCTCACCAACGCTGGGCACGGGTGCTGCGGCAGCTGCGCTACATCGTGATCGACGAATGCCACGCCTACCGCGGCGTCTTCGGCTCGCACGTGGCACTCGTGCTGCGGCGGTTGCACCGCCTCGCCCGGTACTACGGAGCGGATCCGGTATTCGTGCTGTGCTCGGCGACTACCGGCGAACCCGCGGCCGCCGCCACCCGGCTGATCGGCGCGCCCTGCGTCGCCGTCAGCGCGGACGGATCACCGCAGGGCGCGCGCACCGTCGCCCTGGTCGAACCACCCCTGACCACACTGACCGGCGAAAACGGCGCTCCCATCCGGCGCTCGGCGACCGCCGAGGCCGCCGGGATCATGGCCGATCTGGTCGCCGAGGGAGCGCGGACGCTGACCTTCGTGCGCTCCCGGCGGGCCGCCGAACTCATCGCGCTGGACACCCGGCAGCGGTTACACGAAGTGGATCCCGAACTCGCCCAGCGGATCGCGGCCTATCGCGCCGGATACCTGGGCGAGGATCGACGCGCGCTGGAAGCGGCACTGTCCGACGGCACCCTGCTCGGCGCGGCGACCACCAACGCGCTGGAACTCGGTGTCGACATCGCCGGGCTGGACGCGGTCGTGATGTCCGGATTCCCGGGGACAGTGGCCTCCTTCTGGCAGCAGGCGGGCCGAGCCGGGCGGCGCACCCAGGGGTCACTGGTCCTGCTGGTGGCCAGGGACGATCCGCTCGACACCTACCTGGTGCGGAATCCGGAAGCGCTGCTGGACAAGCCGGTCGAGGCCACCATCACCGACCCGCACAACCCCTACGTCCTCGGGCCGCAATTGCTGTGCGCGGCGCTGGAACTCCCGCTCACCGACGCCGAGGTGGACGCCCTCGAGGCCCGCGACCTGATGGCTGATCTCGCAGCTCAGGGCCTGATTCGCCACCGGGCCCACGGCGGCGGGCGATGGTATGTGACCGATCCGCAGGCCGGGCCGCACGACGCCGTCGACGTGCGCGGCGGCATCGGGACGCCGGTAGCCATCGTGGACCGCGAGACCGGGCGGCTGCTCGGCACCGCCGACGCCGGGCGCGCACCCGCCACCCTGCACGACGGCGCGATCCATTTGCATCAGGGCGAGACCTATCTGGTCGACGAACTGGACCTCGAGGACGGGGTCGCGTTCGTGACCGCCGTCGATCCCGGCTTCACCACCAGCGCGCGACAGCGCACGTCCATCGAGATCGACGCCATCGCGGTCGAGCACCGCCACGGCGCGGTGACCAGCGGATTGGCCGAGGTCCTGGTGACCAGCCAGGTGATCGGCTACCTGCGCACGCTGCGCACCGGCGAGGTGCTCGACCTCGTCGAACTGGATCTGCCGGCGCAGACCCTGCCCACCCGGGCCGTCTTCTACACCGTCACACCCGAACTGCTGGACCGGGCGGGCATCGAACCGGCCGATGTACCCGGCGCCCTGCACGCGGCCGAGCACGCCGCGATCGGCCTGCTCCCCCTGGTCGCGACCTGCGACCGGTGGGATATCGGCGGCGTCTCCATCGCCGAGCATCCAGACACCGGGCTGCCGACCGTCTTCGTCTACGACGGGCAGCCCGGCGGGGCCGGATTCGCCGAGCGTGGCTTCGCTCGCCTGCGGCAGTGGCTGGCCGCGACGCGGGCGACCATCCGGGGCTGTGGATGCGCCACGGGGTGCCCGTCCTGCGTGCAGTCACCCAAGTGCGGCAACGGTAATCACCCCCTGCACAAGGGGGCCGCGGCCCGGCTGTTGACCGCCGTACTCGGCGAGTTGGGGCCGGAATCCGATTCGTGACGGCGTCGCGTTCGCGGCGTGACCGGGCCGCCACCTGGCTGGTCGATCACCAGGTCGGCGCGGTTCGGGCCGGGTCGGGTCGCCCCGAGCGGTCGGCCCGCGAATAAAAAGGACCGATTTCATGTTAACTGGGTCATTGCCGTAGTCCATTCCAACGCGACGTGCGGTTTTATTCGAATGGCTTGATGGGTTCACGCATAAATAGAACTCGAGTCGCATTTGTCGGTCATCGCAATTACCGGAATTGCGCGCAATCGGTTCGCCGCGCGGTAAGTCGGCAGTGCGTCTCACAGTTCCTCCTCGACCGGTCCGGCTCGGGCAACCGCGCTAACTTCACGAAGACCAAACAGACCCATTGGTACATTTCGTTCGGCCGTCACAGTTACATCCCATTGCGCCGCCTCGCACCCGCGCATCCGCGCACCCATAAGCCGCACGATCTCCCCCGCCGCGGCACACCCCTCCTCCGGACCCGCCACCAATGCACCGGCTCCCGCCAGCGCCCCCAAGTCCGCGGCCGCCTGCACCCGATGCCGCGCCACCACCCCAACCCCCACCTCACCGATCAATCCTGTAGCCACGATCAACCCCGCCAACGCCAAGCACGCCGCGACCGTCGCACCCCCACCGTCCCCCCGCCACCGATCACCACGCGCCCGCACCGTTACCCCTCGCCTCGAAGGCCACCGAGCGATCTCGCCCACCGCTTTCCCCGCCGAACCACGAACGACGATCCGGCACACGGCAGCTCGAAGCGTGCGGGTCCGAGGTGTGGGCGTTCGAGACGCGGCGCGGTTCGAGACGCGGGGGCTCGAGGCGCGGGGCGTCGGGGAAACGGTGACAGGCGGATGATTCGGGCTGGAGTCGTCGCTCCGGGTTCTCGCGCTGCGGGGTCCTGGGCGCGGGAGTTTCGAGGCGCAAGGACTCGGGGCGCAAGGACTCGGGGCGCAAGGGCTCGGGGCGTATGGAGGTTGGAGGCGCAGGGGCTGTGGGACGCGAGAGTTCGGGGAGGGCGGGGCGATTCGGGGTGGGGTCATGGGGTGACTCCGGGTTCTCGAGCGGCGGTGGCGGCTGCACGCAGGACCAGTGGGAGGAGGGGTGGGCGGATGGAGACGACGGCGGTGACGTGGTCGCCTTCGGTGCGCAAGGTGATGTCGGCGCCGGGTGGTGCGACGCGACGGGCGAACGACAGGGCGTTGTCGTGATCGCCGCGGGCAGCCAAGCGGGCGGCTTCCCGCGCGGCGTCGACACAGCGCACCTGTGTCGACGCCGCCAGCAACGCACCGAAACACAGTGCGACCGCGACCATGACCGCACTCAGCGCGATCGCCGCCTCCACCGTCACCGCACCCCGGTCGCCGCGCCTCACACCGCGGTGTTGAGCGCCTTGTCGATGATCTTCGTCAACGCGTCGACAATCGACTCCCCGGTCACCACGGCGTAGAGCACCGCCCCGAACGCCGCCGCCGCGATCGTGCCGATCGCGTACTCCACCGTGCTCATCCCGTCGTCGGCCACCGCAGCCCGGACCACCCGAAACCTCAGCTCCCGGTACGCCCGCCCGACGGCCTCCACCACCCGAACGGTCAGCGGTACGGTCACCGAAGCCAGCGATACGGTCATCGAACCGCTCGGTGCGACGGAACACTCCGATTGTGAAACGCGCGCGGCACTTTCGAGCCCCTCCCGCGCTAGCGACACTGCGGCGCTTCGAGGCCGCTGCACTGGACTCGAGCCGGTGTCGGCCATCTTCTCGCCGCTCGTTGTACCGCCGACCTCGTCCGTGCGCCGTCGTCGACGACCGGTCCAGCGCCCTCCGAAACCACCTCCGCATGGCATAGCGCAGATCGGTCGACCAGGTCGACCCGGGAGCGCGGTGGGCCGAGCCGTGTGGGCCGGGTTCGGAGGCACAACTTGCGAAGCGGCCTCCGAACTGTGGACCACATTCGGAGACACAGGTTGCGAGGTGGGCCCCAAACTGTGGATCAGATCTGAAGACACGGCCTTCGGGCTGGAAACAGGAGTGTGGATCAAGCCCGAGGGCGGAGCCTTTGGGGTGGGCTGAGTGGTGTGGGCCAGGTTCAGCGGCACAGGTTGCGAAGCCATCCCCGAGCTGTGGACCAGATTCGGCGACACAGGTTGCGAGGCGGGCCGTGAACTGTGGGTCAGGCCCAACGGCAGGGCCTGCGAGGTGGGCCCAGTGGCGTGGACCGGGTTCGGAGACACGGGTTGCGAAGCCACCCCCGAGCTGTGGACCAGATTTGGCGACACAGGCTGTGAGGTCGGCCCCGAGCTGTGGATCAAGCCCGAAGACAGGGCCTGCGGGGTGGAAACAGGAGTGCGGGTCGAGCCCGCAGGCACAGGTTGTGGGGCGGGGATCGGGTTGGGGGGCATGGGTTGTGGGGTGGGTGTGGCGGTGGGTGGCGGTCGGTGCACGGTGGCATCGGGTGCAGGTTCGTTTCGCATCGGGCTCCCCTATCTCTCGGGTCCGCGCGGTCGTTCCGCGCGGGCAGGTCTTCGTCGTGGTCACAGGAGGCCGTCGCCGAGAACGCGGCCGGCCAGGCCGATCACCACGGGCACGATCCCCAGGCACAGGAAGGCGGGCAGAAAACACAGGCCAAGCGGACCACTGATCAGGACACCCGCACGCTCGGCGCGGGCTACGGCCGCGTCCTCGAGCGCGCTGCGGTACTGGTCGGCGAGTTCCGCCACGGCGAGTGCCAGCGAGGCCCCGGATCTGGCCGAGCGCCGTGCCATTCGCGCCAGTGCCTCCACCTGCTCGGCCCCGTCGCGCCCGGCCGTCTCGTGCACCGCGCGCTCCCAGGCCGTCGAAGCGTCGGCGCCCAACGCCAGCAGATCCGATGCGCGGCGCAAGGCGGCCCCGAGCACCTCGGGAGCGCACGGCGCCACCGCTCGTGCCGCTCCGCCCATCGGCAGACCGGCCCGCAGACACGCTGCCAGCAGATCGAAAACCGTAGCGACGTCCAGCGGATCGACCGGCCGCCCCCGAACCCGCTTGCGCGCCACCGGCTCCGCGGCACACCAGAGCCGCCGCGTCCGCCGCGTCATTCGCACCCGTCCCGGCGCCAGCATCACAGCCGCCGCCAGCAGCGCCAACGCACCAGCTCCAACCATCCCCAGCTCTCCTCATGTCATCCCCATCCTTCGAACGACCGCACCCTGGTATCGGCGGTATTGGGCCAGCACGCCGAAGCCGATGCAGAACGGCGGCTGAACAGGTTGTTCGTCCCTCGGAACAGGGACCACCACGGAAGTTCTCGACCGGGTCGCTGCACCCGGCCCGCGGTGCCCTCCGGGTAACCTCGGCCGCTCGACGACGTCGTCCGCCGAGCGCAGTGGACGAGAGCGGACGTCAACTTCTGGGCACATCGGCTGCCGCGCCGCGCGGAAGTGTCACGGCATGTCTGAGTTGTCCACACTGATCCCCAGTCGGGTCGTCTCCGGCTGGGTGCGTCACGACCGAGGTGTCGGCCTCGGGTACCAGTGCGGATCCGTCCACCCACCCGCGTCATGCGGGCGGAGAGTGCTCGCCGCCGGTCGGGAACACCGGAAACACCCACAGCGGCCCGACCGGCAGCACTGCCGCCCGCACCGCGACTGCCGCCATCGCCATCGCCATCGCCATCGCCATCGCCATCGCCATCGCCATCGCCATCGCCACGAGCAGGGTGGTGTGGGGCAGAACGCCCACCAAACGACCGGGTAACCGGCACCGACTCGGATTCACCCGAGGCAGAACCGCTTTCGAATCGGCGAGATGCCGCCGAATCACGAACAGCGGTGACAGCTGCCGGCGCAGACCCGCTCGCCGATCGGCCTGCTCCTGCTGACTCGAGCCCTGTGATGGTGCAGCGGGATGGTTCGAGGTTGTGCACAGCTGTCCCCAAGGGGTTCATGTCAGCACCTTTCGGGTGATGGTGTCGGTCCAGAGCAGGCCGGCGCAGGCCAGGGCGGTGCCGAGTGGGAGCAGGAGCGTGCCCGCGGGTTCGAGGAACAGGGTTTCGAGCGGGTCGGCGTTCATCAGCTGCCCCAGGGCCAGACCCAGTAGGGGTAGGTAGGCGAGAACGGTCGCGGTGGCGCGCGGCCCGGCGAGAGCGGCGTCGGCGCGGCTGCGAAAACGGGTGCGGCACAGCAGATCCGCACGAGCGGCGGCGAGCAGTTCGGCCAAGGCCAGCCCGTGCTGTTCGGCCACCTGCCAGGCAGTCGCGATCCTGGCGAGTTCAGGTGCGATGACGCTCACGGGGCACAGCAGACCGGCGGCCCCCGATCCGCCGAGTCGACTGCGGGCCGCACTGGTGGTGAAGGCCGCGGCGGCGAGACCACGCGACTCCCGAGCGGCCACCTCGGCGGCGGAACTCGGGTGCGCACCGACCCGCAATTCGCCGATCACCACCTCGAGCGCATCGAGCAGGTGCGCGGACTCGACCACCCGCGCACGCGCCCGCCGCGCTCGACGACCGCGAATCGCCACCGTCGCGATCACCAGCACCGCCGCGGTCAGCGGCCCCACCCCCACCAGCACGACCGCCGCCAAGACCAAACCGGTCGACACCGGAAACAGTAAGCGCGGCGCAAACTTTCGTATCGAACCCCGCTTGCCGAACACCGCCCGATACCTCCGGCGAGCTGGCGCAGCCGGGACCACCACCAGCGCGATGACTACACATACCACCGCGAACATCACCAAACCCCTCCTCCCGCAGCACCCGCATCCTTCGCCCCACACGCAGCGCACAGCCACCAACGAATCCGCTCCAACGACGCTTGGCCTCGCCAACCACGAATCCGCACCAACGGCCCTCGGCCCCGCCAACCACGAATCCGCACCAACGGCCCTCGGCCCCGCCAACCACGAATCCGCACCAACAGCCCCCGGCCCCACCAACCACGAACCCACACCAACGCCCCCCGGCCCCGCCAACCACGAATCCGCACCAACAGCCCTCGGCCCCGCCAACCACGAATCCGCACCAACGCCCCCCGGCCCCACCAACCACGAACCCACACCAACGGCCCCGGCCCCGTCGCCATCGAATCCGCACTGTCGGGCGATATGTCCGGCCACCCTGCGCAGGGAGGATTCGCCGACCGAGCGGCCTGGCAGGTGCGCACCGCGAAGGGCGCACTCAGCGGTGGCTGCGCCGACGACCAGTTCGGCGACCAGCAGGGTGCGGTGACCAGCACGGGCAGAGCCGTGGGCTGCGGCCCGCTCATCGGTCGAGCCGTTCGGCGAGCAGGCGGGCGAGGGTGGGGGCGGCCGGAGTCGGGGCGGTGGCGTGCCAGGCGGGAACTATGTGGACTCGGCCCGTTGGGGTGCGTTCGAGGAGACCGATTTCGCGGAGGTGGCGGGTGCCGTCGGGGCGGCGGTGCACGTGCAGGATGACCTGGACGGCGGCGGCCAACTGGCTGTGCAGTGCGTCGCGGTCCATGCCGCCCAGGGCCGCGAGGGCTTCGAGGCGAGCGGGGACTTCCCGCGGCGAATTGGCGTGCACGGTGCCGGCGCCGCCGTCGTGGCCGGTGTTGAGAGCGGTGAGCAGGTCTACGACCTCGGCGCCGCGTACCTCGCCGACGACGATGCGGTCGGGCCGCATGCGCAGGGCCTGGCGGACCAGGTCGCGGACGGTGACCTGGCCTACGCCTTCGACGTTGGCGGTGCGCGCGACCAGCCGGACGACGTGCGGGTGCGGCGGGGACAGCTCGGCGGCGTCCTCGACGCACACGATGCGCTCGCCTGGGTCGACCTCGGCGAGCAGACCGGACAGGAGGGTGGTTTTGCCGGCGCCGGTGCCGCCGACCACCAGGAACGCCAACCGCGCCCGGATGATCCGTTCCAGCAGCGCCTTCGCCGCGGGCGGCACCGCGCCGGTGGCGGCGAGCGCGTCGAGCCCCTGTGTTGCGGGCCGCAGGACCCGCAGGGACAGGCAGGTGCCGCCGTGCGCGATCGGGTCGAGTACCGCGTGCAGCCGCACGCCGAACGAATCACCAAGGGCTGCTTCACTTCCGGCGAGCCGTCCGTCTACCCAGGGTTGCGCGTCGTCGAGCCGGCGGCCCGCCGACAGGGCCAGCCGCTGCGCCAGGCGACGCACCGCGGCCTCGTCGGTGAAGGTAACGGCGGTGCGCTCCAGACCGCGACCGCGATCGATCCACACGGCATCCGGTGCGGTGACCAGCACATCGGTGACTTCCGGATCGTGCAGCAGCGGCTCGAGCACGCCCGCGCCGGTGAGTTCGGTTTGCAACAGGCGCAGCGCGCGCAGCAGATCGGTGTCACCGAGCACCGCACCCGCTTCGGCGCGGATAGCCGCCGCGACCTGAGCGGGTTCCGGCGCTCCGGTGTGCCCGGCCAGCCGCTCGCGCACCCGGTCCAGTAGCTCCGCGGTCACCAAGGTCGGCATCGCATTCTCCTTTCCAGGCCAACGACCTTCACCGAATCCCTTGCCGTGCAGGCGAACTCACTACCGACAACACCGCATCGGCGGCATCCAGAAGCGGCCCGCGCCTCGGCAGCGTGAGCCCGCCCCGCTCCAGCCGAGCCGCCAGGCCGGGCTGGGCACGCACCGCCGCGAGCAACGGCAGGTCCAACACCTCGGCGATCTCGGCGCCACGCAGACCACCGGGTGCCGGACCACGAACTATCAAGCCCTGGTTGGGATTTCGTGCCGCAATAGCGGCTGCGACGGTTTCCGCCGCGGCGACGGCGCGTAGCCGGGCGGGCACGATCAGGACGACGAGATCGGCCGCGTCGAGAATCGTCTCGGTGTGCGGGCCACGATCGCCGGATAGGTCGCAGATCACGAGATCGCCTGCGGCCCTTCCGGCTTCGAGTACGGCATGGATCGCGGCGGGTGTGATGCCGGTTGGCAATCGGCCCGCACCACCTCGCTCGCAGGACAGCACGGGCAGACCGGGCGCGGCCGCGGGCAGGGCGGCGTGCAGCGCGGCGGCGGAGATGCGGCCGTCCTCGACGACCAGGTCGGGCCAGCGCGGCCCGGCGCTGTTCTCGAGGCCGAGCAGCAGGTCCAGGCCACCGCCGTGGGGTGCGGCATCGACGAGAACGGTGTCGGAACGGAACCGCTGGGCTGCCGATCGCAGGCCGATGGCGGCGGCCAGCGTGGAGGCTCCGGCACCGCCGCCCGCACCTGCCACGGCGATAACCACACCGTCGCCGTGACGGTATTCGGCATGCTCAGCAAACTTCTCGACAAGTCGTTCCGCGGCGGCCGGCAGCGCGATGACGAGCTCTGCGCCGACCGCCGCCGCGGCCTGCCAATCGGGCAGTTCCGGCTCCCCGTCGGTGACCAGGACAACACCGGCGCGACGCGGATATCCGGTGTCGGCGCAGGCGCGCGCGGCGCCGGTGTCGAGGATGGCCAGTGGCGCGGCGGCCCAGCTGTGCCGGCCGATCGGGAGCTCGCGTTCGTCGAGGCCGCGTTCGGCGGCGGCCGCGATCCGGCGGACTTCCTCGCGGAGGCGACTGTCGCGAATGAGCACAAGGCCCGGTGGAGCCGCGATCACCTGCGCTGCTTCGAGTTCCATGCGGCGAGCGTGCTGCATCACGGAAACTCGCGAAAGACCCGTCATGCCGAATGTGGATAACTCGGGGGGTGTGGATAACTTTCCGCCGGAACGGGCGGCCGTCCTCGAAATAGAGGACGGCCCCAGCCGGGGGGGGGGAGGAGGCTGGGGCCGTCGGGTTCAGCCCCGGGGGGTCGGGCTGAACGCGCCTGGACTATGTCCAGGTGCCAGCAATACTACACCCAAGCCCGGGCAAGAACGCAAGTCCGTATCTGGAGAAATTTGAACCCCGCCGAGGGCCCGGCAGCGCGCGGGCAAACATCGGGTCACCATATGCGCGGCGGCGATCGATCCCCGCGTGCCCCGCTCTCGTTCGCGCACCACCGGTCGGTCGATCCGCGGGCCCGGCCCAGGCGGCCCTATTCTGGACGGGTGACGGCCGACGTTGATCCGACATCGCACCACTCCGAGAGCCGCGGCGACCGCGTGGCCGCGTTCTTCGACCTGGACAAGACGGTGATCGCCAAGTCGAGCACGTATGTATTCAGTAAGCCTTTCTTCGCCCAGGGCCTGCTCAACCGCCGCGCCGTCCTGGAGAGCAGCTACGCGCACTTCATGTTCCTGCTGTCGGGCGCCGATCACGATCAGATGGAGCGGATGCGCGAGCATCTCACCAAGATGTGCGCCGGCTGGGATGTCGAGCAGGTGAAATCCATTGTGGCGGAGACACTTCACGAGCTCGTCGATCCGCTCATCTACGCCGAGGCCGCGGATCTGATCGCCGACCACAAGATCCGGGGCCACGACGTGGTGATCGTGTCGGCCTCGGGTGAGGAGATCGTCGCGCCGATCGCCGAGGTGCTCGGCGCCGAGCACACCGCGGCCACCAGAATGGTGGTGCGCGATGGCAAGTACACCGGCGAGGTCGAGTTCTACTGCTACGGCGACGGCAAGGTGCAGGCGATCGAAAAGCTCGCCGCCAGTTCGGGTTACGACCTCGCGCGCTGCTACGCCTACTCCGATTCGGTGACCGACCTGCCGATGCTGCAGGCGGTGGGTCATGCGACGGCGGTGAACCCGGACCGGAATCTGCGCCGGGAGGCGACGGCGCGGGGCTGGCCGGTGCTCACCTTCTCCAATCCGGTGTCGCTGTGGGCCCGGTTCCAGGCGCCGTCCTCGACCACGCTGGCGGCGACCGCCGCGGTGGGGATCAGTGCCGTGCTGGCGGGTGCGATCTCCTATCGGCTGCTGCGCCGACGTCGCTGAGCGACCCGCATTTAACCACGAAACGCCGCAGGACACGCCGGTAATTTGATGTTTTCGCAGCTCTTGAGTGGCGCCGGTCACAGTGGTAGAAAGGTAGGCAAGGAAGGACGGAAGGCTTAGGCGGAATCGGAAGAGAAGATTCAGTCTCCCGACCCACCCTTCCCAGCACGGGCACCGGGCACCCACGCGGAGCACGCCGCGACAAGGGCAGAAGCGTTGTGGGCCTGCGACATTCGAATTGGTACGGCGAGAGCCTCGCACAGGTTGCGGGGATGAACCGTAGGAGTCCGAATCATCGCCGAGGCCGCCGAACACAACCCACCTAGCACGCTTGGTAACCCGGTAGTCCGTGCTTCGCGGGCGGTGAAGTCGCAGTAGCGGCTACGCCGCCCGCTTTGATGTGTCTAGGCCACTGCCGAATCCGCGATCGAGGCCGCCTCTCGGGCGCCGTCCTCCAGCGCGCCGCAGCTCAGGATCACCCAGCCGCCGACCGCGTCCGGATCCCCGCTCGCGAACGCCGCGGCCGCGTCCAGGTAGGCCTGGCGGCGGCGGAACCAGAACACCTCGGGAACTCCGAGACTGTGCGGGTCCAGCCCACTGGACACCGTGACCAGCCGCGAAGCCGCCCGCGCGACGATGCCGTCGGCTGTGCCGAAGGGACGCAGCGCCAGCAGCTCACCGTGCACGACCGCCGCGATCACCGGCGCGGGCGCGCGGGTGGACAGCACCGTCTGCGCCAGCAGGTCCAGTCGCTCGGCCACCCCGGGCTCGGTGCGCGGCCGGCCGAGCAGCGTCTCGTCGGTGACCAGATCGGCCGCGGCCAACAGGTGCAGCCGGGCCAGCGCCTGCAACGGCGCCCGCTGCCAGGTGCCGGCGAGGGTGCGCAACGCCTCCCCGTCGAGCGCCTGCCCGACCCGCAGCGATCCGGCCAGGATCGGATCCTCGACGAAACCGTCGACCGTGGGCAGCCCGGTGCTGCCGCCGTCGATGGCGGCCGAGGAACGCGCGGCGCGCACCGCGGCCTCGGCGGCCGTGGTCGGCCAGCCCCGTCGATTGGCCTTGTGCCGGTGCACCGCGGCCAGCGCGTCCCGGGCGCGGTCGGCGGCATCGCGGACGCCGGGCAGGTCGACGAGGGGCTGCAGCGGATCGGTCACGAGGTACGAGGCTAGCGGCAGGCCGCGGCGGACGCCCCGCCGGGAAGCGGGGCGTCCGCCGGTTCAGCCGACCAGCAGTTCGCGGCCCGGGATGGCATCCAGCAGCCGGCGCGTGTATTCGGTCTGCGGATTGTCGAATACCTCTGTGGTGGTAGCGGATTCGACGACGCCGCCCTTCTGCATGACCAGGACGTTGTCCGCGATCTGCCGGACCACCGCCAGATCATGGGTGACGAACAGGTACGACAGACCAAGCTCGGCTTGCAGATCGTTGAGCAGGTTCAGGATCTGCGCCTGCACCAGCACGTCCAGCGCCGAGACGGCCTCGTCGCACACCACCACCTCCGGCTCCAGCGCCAGCGCCCGCGCGATCGCCACGCGCTGACGCTGCCCGCCGGACAGCTCGTTCGGATAGCGGCGCATCACCGTCGACGGCAGCGACACCTTGTCCAGCAGATCGCGCACCGTGGCCTCGCGCTCCTTCGCGGTACCGATGCCATGCGTGCGCAGCGGCTCCTCGATGGTGCGATAGATCGAGTACATCGGATCCAGGGAGCCGTAGGGATCCTGGAAGATCGGCTGCACCCGCCGCCGGAAAGCGAAGGCCTCCTTGCGGTTCAGCTTGGCGACCGTGCGGCCGTCGAAGGTGACCGAACCCGAGGTGGGCTCCAGCAGGCCGAGCACCATCTGCGTGACGGTCGACTTACCGGACCCGGACTCGCCGACGATCGCCGTGGTCGTGCCTCGCTTCAACCGAAACGACACATTGTCGACGGCGATGAAATCCGTCGACTTCCACGGCACACTCCCGCGGATCTTGAACGCCTTGGTGAGGTTCTCCGCGATCACCACGTCGTCGGGTACCGCCGCGGTCGCCGTATCCTCGGCCGCCACCTGCTCGGCGACCTCCACTGCCTGCTCACGGATCTCGGCGCGTTTACGCACCGCCGAAAGCCGCTGTGAGGCCAGCGAAGGCGCCGAGCTGACCAGCTTCTTGGTGTAGAGGTGCTGCGGATTGCGCAGGATCTGCAGCGCGGGCCCGGATTCCACCACCCGGCCCCGGTACATCACCACCAGATGCTCGGCGCGTTCGGCGGCGAGCCCGAGATCGTGCGTTATCAGCAGCACGGCGGTGCCGAGTTCGCTGGTCAGCTCGTCGAGATGGTCGAGGATCTGACGCTGCACGGTGACATCGAGCGCGGAGGTCGGCTCGTCGGCGATCAGCAGCTTGGGCCGGCACGACAGGCCGATGGCGATGAGCGCGCGCTGGCGCATACCGCCGGAGAACTCGTGCGGATACTGGTTCACCCGGCGCTCGGCATCGGACATGCCCGCTTCCTCGAGCAGTTCGGCGGCCCGTACCGCCGCCTGTTTGCCCTTGGCGATCCCGTTGGCCTCCAGCGTCTCCCGGATCTGGAAACCGATCTTCCACACCGGGTTCAGATTCGACATGGGATCCTGCGGCACCAGCCCGATGCCCCTACCGCGCACGGCCACAATGTCTTTCGCCGACGCGGCGGTCAGGTCCTTGCCGTCGAACATGATCTGTCCGGAGGTGACCTCACCGCTGCCCGGCAGCAGATCGATGATGGCGTGCGCGGTGGTGGACTTACCCGACCCCGATTCGCCCACGATGGCCACGGTCTGGCCCGGATACACCGCCAGGCTCACCCCGCGGACCGCGGGGATCTGCTTGCCCTCGGAGGTGAAACAGACGTTCAGGTCCTCGATCTCGAGCAGTGGCTCCATGGCGGCGGTCACCTCTTCCTGGATTTCGGATCGAGCGCGTCGCGCACCGCGTCACCGAGCATGATGAAACTCAGCACGGTCAACGCCAGGGCGGTCGCGGGATAGAACAGGATCGCGGAGGTCCGGATCTCGATGCGGGCCTGCGCGATATCCGAGCCCCAGGACACGATGGTGCGCGGCAGCCCGACGCCCAGGAACGACAGCGTCGCCTCGGTGACGATGAAGACGCCGAGCCAGATCGTGGTCACCACGATCAGCGGGCCCGCCGCGTTGGGCACCACGTGCCGCAGCAGCGTCCGGAATCGGGAGACACCCAATGCCTTTGCCGCCGTCACATATTCGCTGTTTCTGGCTTCGATCACCGCGCTGCGGGCGATGCGCGCCGCCTGCGGCCAGGTGAAGGTGGCCAGAATGCCGATGACGGTGAAGATGGTCCGCTGGTCCAGCAGCTGCATCACCACGATGGCGGCCAGCATCAGCGGGATGGCGTAGAACACCTCGCCGACCCGCGACACGATCGAGTCGAGCAGACCGCCGTAGAACCCGGCGAGCGCACCGAGCGTGCCGCCGATCAGCAGGAACAGCAGCGCCGAGCCGACACCGGCCTGGACCGAGGCGCGGGCGCCGTACACGGTCCGGGCATAGATGTCGCAGCCCTGCTTGTCGAACCCGAACGGGTGCCCGGCGCCGCGCGGCGCCATGCTGAACGCGCCGTCGCAGTACTGCGGGTCCTGACTGGTGAACAGCGACGGGAAGAACACCACCACCATGACGAACACGATCATCAGCATGGCGACCACGAAGATCGGGTTGCGCCGCAGTTGCCGCCACGCGTCGGTCCAGATACTGGTCGGGGCGCCGCTCTCGTCGACTTTGTCGGTCGCCAGCACCTCGACCTCGTCGGGTGGGGCTACGTAATACTCCTGGCCGGGCCGGGATCCCGCCTGGGAGGCCGAGGCGCGCAGCGCCAAAGAGTCGGGGGCGTGGGGGTGTCCCCCACCGGACTCAGCGCTTGGCTTTTCGAGGTCAGGCATAGCGGATCCTCGGGTCGAGGGCGGCGTACAGCAGGTCGATCAGCAGGTTCGAGAGCAGGAAGATCACGATCAGCACCGTGACGAACGAGACCACCGTGGGTGGTTCACCGCGCACCACCGCCTGATAGAGCGTGCCGCCGACACCCGGAATATTGAAGATGCCCTCGGTGACGATGGCGCCGCCCATCAGCGCGCCGAGATCGGCGCCCAGGAAGGTGATCACCGGGATCATCGAGTTGCGCAGAATGTGCACGGTGATGACCCGGGGCCGGCTCAGGCCCTTGGCCGTCGCGGTACGCACGTAGTCGGCGGTCATGTTCTCCGCCACCGAGTTCCGGGTCAGGCGCAGCACATAGGCGAACGACAGCGACCCGAGCACGAACGCCGGGACGAGCAGTTCGCCGTAACTGGCCTTGCCGGTGACCGTCACCGGCGCGATGCCCCACTTCACACCGAGCAGGAACTGCGCCAGGAAGCCGACCACGAAGACGGGGACGGCGATGATCACCAGGCTGATCACCAGCATGGTCGAGTCGAACAGTTTGCCCTTACGCAGACCCGAGACCAGACCGAAGATGATGCCGAAGATGCCTTCGATCGCCACCGCCATCAACGCCAGCTTGATGGTGATCGGGAAGGCCCGGGCGAGCTCGTCGCGCACCGGCCGCCCGGAGAACGCCGTGCCGAAATCGAAGGTGACGATGCCCTTCAGGTAGTACAGGTACTGCATGATGAAGGGTTCGTCGAGGTTGTAGCGCGCCCGAAGGGTGGCCTCGACCGCGGGTGTCAGTGGTTTCTCACCGGCCAGCGCCTTGATCGGATCGCCCGGGATCAAGAACACCATCGCATAGATCAGCAACGTCGCCCCGAGGAAAACGGGGATCATCTGGAGCAGACGCCGCAGGACATACCAAGCCATAGCTGTATTCCTCCGGAAAGGCTGAAAGCCGCACCCCGTGACGGCGGTGCGGCTTCAGCGAGTCGACTACTTCTCGATGTTCTCGAAGTCGAACAGGCCGTTCCAGGCCAGCTTGCCGGACTTCACCTTGTCACCGATGCCCGCGGCGGCGATGTAATCCCACAGCGGAATGTCGGCCATGTCCTTGATCAGCAGGGCCTGCGCCTCACCGACCAGCTTGTAGGACTGCTCCTCGGTGGCCGCGGCGAGCGCGTCGTTGAGCAGCTTGTCGAACTGGGGGTTGTTGTAGTCGACGTTGTTGGTCTCGGAGTGGCTGTAGTACTGCGAGGTGAGGAACTGCAGCATGGTCGGGTAGTCACCCTGCCAGCCGTAGCGGAACGCCTTGCCGATGGTCTTGGCGTTGACCTCGTCGCGGATCTGCTTGAACGTCGGATACGGGGTGGCGACGGCGTCGATGCCGAGGGTGTTCTTGATGCTGTTGATCACGGCCTCGGCCCATTCCTGGTGGCCGCCGTCGGAGTTGTAGGAGAACTGGTACTGGCCCGACCACGGGGACATGGCGTTGGCCTGGGCCCAGATCTTCTTGGCTTCCTCGGGGTTGTACTTCAGGGTTTCCACGCCGGGCAGGTTGCCGTTGAAGCCGGGCAGGGTGCTGGCGGTGTAGTCCAGCGCGGGCTTGCGGGTGCCGTGGAAGATCTTGTCGCAGATCTGTTCCCGGTTGATCGCCATGGACAGGGCGCGGCGGCGCAGCACGCCTTCCTCGCCGCCGAAGTGCGGCACGGAGGTCTGGATGCCGATGTGCTGGTTCTGCGCGGTCGGCTTGGTGATCGCGCGGTCGCCGAGGTCGTTCTTGTAGGTGGCCAGCGCGCTGGACGGGATGGTGTCGAGCGCGTCCAGGTTGCCGCCGAGGAGATCGGCGTAGGCGGTGTCGAAGGACTGGTAGTGCACGAACCGCAGGCCCTTGTTCTTGGCCGGGCGACCGCCCTTGTAGTCCGGGTTCACGTCGAGGTCGATCTTGACGTTGTGTTCCCAGGTCTTGAACTTGTACGGGCCGTTGCCGACCGGCGCCTCACCGAAGGCCTTCATGTCCTTGAACGCGACATCGGGCAGCGGATAGAACGGCGCGTAGCCCAGTTCGGTCTCGAAATCGATGGAGGGCTGGGTGAGTTCGACGGTGAAGGTGCGGTCGTCGACGACCTTCAGCCCCTTCATGGTCTGGGCCTTGGGCGGGTCCGCCGAGACCTCGTCGAAGCCGACGATCGGGGTGAAGACGTAACTCTGTAGCTGGGCGTTGGTGCCTAAGGCGCCGTAGTTCCAGGCGTCGACGAAGTTCTTGGCCTTGACCACGGTGCCGTCGGTGAACTTCCAGTCCGGCTTGATCGTGATCTTGTAGTTCTTGCGATCGGTGGTCTCGATCTTCTCGGCCAGCTCGTTGTGCGCCTTGCCGTCGGCGTCGTAGAACTTCAGCCCGGCGTAGAGCCGGTCGACCACCCGGCCGCCCATGTTCTCGTTCGTATTCGTGGGCACCAAGGGGTTCTGCGGCTCACCCGCGTTGACCGTAACGATGCCAGCGTCGGCACTGTCGTCCGACGAACAAGCGGTCAGCCCGAGGCTTGTGGCCACCAGTGCTGCCGCGGTCAGCGCGATTGCTCTGTTGAATCTCAACGCAACTCCCGATCTCGGTGCGAGGGGAGCGGTGGGCACGCACGATCCGGCACGCATCCCGGCCGTTCCCCCAGGATGCATCGGAGGTTAACCATCCTGGACAGTCCTGTCCTGAGATCGAGCAAGGTTCATCCCACAATTTACATATCCGGTGGATTGCTGGGTGAACAGAAAAGATCGCGCAAATACCACCCATCCGCCGTAACTATGCCTCCACGCGAGGCTTCGCACTATTCAACGGATCGGCTCGGCTCACAACCGATTTTTCCCAGCTGTGATCGTGTGAAACCTGGCGGACACACTCGACCCGGCGGGCGGCCCGGTTGACTACTGTCGAGGCTGGCCGCTCGAATCGTGCGCTCAGGTTACGTGGAAAGAAGAGAAGAGATGACCGAAACCACTGCCGATCATCAGGATTCGTACCCCCCGTCGCCGGAGTTCGCCGCTACGGCCAATGCGAATGCCGCCCTCTACGGGCAGGCCGAGGCCGACCGCGACAAGTTCTGGTCCACCCAGGCCGACCGGCTGCACTGGCACGAACGCTGGTCGCAGGTGCTGGACTGGTCGGACGCGCCGGTCGCGAAATGGTTCGTCGACGGCAAACTCAACGTCGCCTACAACTGCGTGGACCGGCACGTGCTCGCCGGGCATGGCGGCCAGGTGGCCATCCACTGGGAGGGCGAGCCGGGCGATTCCCGCGACCTCACCTACAACGATTTGCTGGCCGAAGTCTCCAGGGCCGCAAACTATTTCACCGAACTCGGACTGGTCGCCGGGGATCGCGTAGCCATCTACATGCCGATGGTGCCCGAGGCGATCATCGCGATGCTGGCCTGTGCCCGACTGGGGCTCACCCACTCGGTGGTCTTCGCGGGCTTCTCCCCCACCGCGCTGCGCCAGCGCGTGGACGATGCCGAGGCACGGCTCATCATCACCACCGACGGGCAGTGGCGGCGGGGTAAGCCGGCGCCGTTGAAGGAAGCCGTCGACGAGGCGCTCTACGCGAACGGCGATGTGCCCCATAGCGTGGAGCATGTGCTGGTGGTGCGTCGCACCGAGATCGAGGTGCCGTGGACCGAGGGACGCGACCTGTGGTGGCACGAGACGGTCGGTCAGGCATCCCCGGAACACGAGGCGCAGCCCTTCGATGCCGAGCATCCGCTGTTTATCCTCTACACCTCCGGCACCACCGGAAAGCCGAAGGGCATCCTGCACACCACAGGTGGGTACCTGACCCAAGCGTCGTACACCCACCACAACGTGTTCGATCACAAAGCGGGACACGACGTCTACTGGTGCACCGCCGATATCGGCTGGGTCACCGGGCACACCTACATCGTGTACGGACCGCTGTCCAACCGGACCACCCAGGTGGTCTACGAGGGCACGCCCAACTTCCCCGACGAGCACCGGCACTGGAACATCGTCGAGAAGTACGGCGTCAGCATCTACTACACCGCCCCCACCCTGGTCCGCACCTTCATGAAGTGGGGCAGGGAGATTCCCGCCGCCCACGACCTGTCCTCCCTGCGCCTGCTCGGCTCGGTCGGCGAACCGATCAACCCCGAAGCCTGGCGCTGGTACCGAGACGTCATCGGCGGCAACCGAACCCCCATCGTCGACACCTGGTGGCAGACCGAAACCGGCGCCATCATGATCTCCCCGCTGCCCGGCGTCACCGCCGCCAAGCCGGGCGCCGCCATGACTCCCCTGCCGGGTATCTCGGCCAAGGTTGTCGACGAGGACGGCAAGCCCGTGCGCCTCGGCGAGACCGAGGCCAACGGCTACCTCGTGCTGGATCAGCCGTGGCCGTCCATGCTGCGCGGCATCTGGGGCGATATGGACCGCTACCGGGCCACCTACTGGGAGCGCTACGCGGAGCAGGGCTGGTACTTCGCCGGTGACGGCGCCAAACTCGACGCCGACGGCGACCTGTGGGTCCTCGGCCGCGTAGACGACGTCATGAACGTCTCCGGCCACCGCATCTCCACCGCCGAGGTGGAATCGGCACTGGTCGGCCACTCCGGCGTCGCCGAAGCCGCCGTGGTCGGCGCCAGCGACGACACCACCGGGCAGGGCATCGTCGCCTTCGTCATCCTGACCGCCGAGGCGCGCGATACCGGCGCCGGACTGGTCGACGAGTTGAAGGCCGAGGTCGCCCGCGAGATCAGCCCGATCGCGCGACCGCGCGAGATCCACGTCGTCCCGGAACTGCCCAAGACCCGCAGCGGCAAGATCATGCGCCGCCTGCTGCGCGACGTGGCCGAAGGCCGCGAACTGGGTGACACCTCCACGCTGGTGGATCCGAACGTGTTCGAGGCGATCCGGGCCAGCCGGGCCTGAGCAGGGTGCATTATCGGGCCGGTGACCGTTCGGGTCACCGGCCCGATCCGTTAGGATTGCGTAAGGTGTGCCGGGAAGTCTGGTCGGCGTGCGGACGAGCGCCCCGCGGCCGAGACGGCAGGGCGGCGAGTTCGTGGCTTCGCCCATCCTGCCGAAAGGTTTCCCGTGATCAGCCAAGTCCGCTCGGAACTGACCCGCTACCTGCGGACCGAGACCGTCGGCGGCGCAATCCTTCTCATCGCCGCGGCGATCGCCCTGCTCTGGGTCAACTCCCCCTGGGGGCACAGCTACACCACGATTGCCGAGACTGTGCTGCCGATCAAGGCGCTGCACCTCGAGCTCACCGTCGCCGACTGGACCAAGGACGGCCTGCTGGCGATCTTCTTCTTCGTCGCGGGCCTGGAGGTCAAACGCGAACTCGTGGTCGGTGAACTCGCCGATCGGCGTCGTGCCGCGCTGCCGATCATCGCCGCCGTCGGCGGTGTGCTCACCCCCGCCCTGATCGCGCTGGCCGTCGGCTTCGGCGCACCCGGCATGGACAAGGGCTGGGCCATCCCGGTCGCCACCGATATCGCTTTCGCGCTGGCCGTGCTGGCCATGACCGGCTCGCGGGTACCGACCAGCGCGCGGGTCTTCCTGCTCAGCCTGGCCGTCGTCGACGACCTGCTCGCCATCCTCCTGATCGCGGTGCTGTTCACCACCACGATCTCGTTCCTGTGGCTGCTAGGCGCGGCGGCCGCCGCCGCGGCCTGGTGGCTGGCGCAGCAGCGGCGCATCCGCACTCCACTGATCTATCTGCCGCTGGCGCTGGTGTGCTGGTATGCCCTGCACGAGGCCGGAATTCATCCGACGCTGGCCGGCGTCGCCCTGGGCCTGCTCACCCGCGTGCGCCCCGACCCCGACGAGGACGAGGCGCCCGCCACCCGGCTCGAACACCTGGTGCAGCCGATCTCGGCCGGGCTGTGCGTCCCGCTGTTCGCGCTGTTCGCCTCCGGGGTTCCGCTCAACGGCGCGGTGCTCGGTCAGCTGTTCACCGACCGGCTCGCGCTGGCGGTGATCCTCGGCCTGCTGGTCGGCAAAACCCTCGGCATCTTCGGAATCAGCTGGGCGGCAATCCGGTTGGGCATCGCCAAACGGCCGGCGGATCTGGAGTACCGCGACATGTTCGCCCTGTCGGTGCTGGGCGCGATCGGATTCACCGTTAGCCTGCTTGTGGCAGAACTCGCGCTGGAAGGCAGCTCGGTCGAATTGGCGAAGGCCGCGGTGTTGATCACCTCCATGGCGGCATCGCTGGCCGGTTCGGCGCTACTGTTGCGGCGTGGGCGCGTCCATCAAGCGCGGCGCGACGCTCGAGGCAGACAACCCAGGCTGGACCGGGACATGGAAGAAGGGTCGACGAAGTGAGTTTCGCACAGGGCAACGGGAACGACGGTTCGCGCGACGGCACGGTGTCTTCCATCCCCCTGACCGACGCCAATCCGCCCGGATCGGCGAGCTTCGGCACCCTGGTCCGCGACGCCACCGAACAGATGTCGACGCTGGTGCGCGCCGAGGTCGCCCTGGCCAAGGCCGAGGTGACCGGCGAGATCAAGAAGGGCCTGCAGGGCAGCGTCTTCTTCATCCTGGCGCTGACCGTGCTGCTGTTCAGCAGCTTCTTCTTTTTCTTCTTCCTCGGCGAACTGCTGGATGTGTGGCTGGAGCGCTGGGCGGCGTTCCTGATCGTGTTCGCGCTGATGATCGTCGCCACGGTAGTGCTGGCGCTGCTCGGCTGGCTGCGCGTGAAGAAGCTGCGCGCGCCGGAGAAGACCATCGATTCGCTCAAGCAGGCCAAGACAGTGCTGCCCAGCGGATTCGGCTCCGACGCCCGCGAAATCCGCGGCTAAACTCCCTGGGCGTGTCGATCAACTTTCCGGACCCGTCCAGCGTCCGCTACGACGGGCCGTGGACGCATCGGGACGTGCATGCCAACGGCATTCGCTTCCACGTCGTCGAAGCCGCGGCCACCGCGGACCGGGTCGACGCGCCACTGGTGGTGCTGCTGCACGGTTTCGCCGACTTCTGGTGGTCGTGGCGGTATCAGCTGACCGGGCTGGCCGAACGCGGCTTCCGAGTGGTCGCGGTGGATCTGCGCGGCTACGGCGACACCGACAAACCGCCGCGCGGCTACGACGGCTGGACCCTGGCCGGCGATGTCGCCGGACTGATCCGCGCGCTCGGCCACACCGACGCGACCCTGATCGGGCACGCCGACGGCGGACTGGTCTGCTGGACCACCGCCGTCCTGCATCCCCGGCTGGTGCGCGCCATCGCCGTGGTCAGCTCGCCGCATCCGGCTGCGCTCAAGCGGGCGGTGCTGCGCGACGGCGCCCAACGCCGGGCCTGGCTGCCGAACTTCCTGCGCTACCAGCTCCCCCGCTATCCGGAGCACCTGCTCACCACCTCGGACGGATTCGAGGTGGAGCGGCTGCTGCGGCAGCGAGTCGGCGGAAACTTCTCGGGCACCACCGAATTCGTCGACACCGCGCGGCGCATGCGCTCGGCCATCCAGATTCCGGGCGCTGCGCACTGCGCCCTGGAATATCAGCGCTGGGCCTTCCGCAGCCAGTGGCGCCCGGACGGCCGCCGCTTCATGGCGACCATGCGGGTGCCGATCGATATCCCGGTGCTGGCCCTGCGCGGCGAACTCGACACCTACATCCTGCCGCGCACCTTCCAGCGCGGTCAGCAGTGGGCGCCGGGAGCCCGGCCGGTCACCATCTCCGGCGCCGCCCACTTCGCCCACCAGGAGAACCCGGAGGCCGTGACCTCCGAGCTCGCCAAGTTCCTGTCCTGAGCTCAGCTCAGCACGCAGGCTCCGGTGTTGATCGGAGTATTGGCGGCATCCGCGGCCACGATGTCGGCCTGGATCTCCGCGAGGGTCAGCACATATCCGGTGTCCTCGTCGGTGACGGCCGCGCCGAAGACGATGCCGAGCACCTTTCCTTCGGTATCGACCAGCGGCCCACCGGAATTGCCCGCCCGCACCAGACCGCGCACCGTGTACACCTCGCGCTCGACGGTGCCGTTGCGGTAGATCGTCGGACCGGTCAGATCCAAGGTCTCGCGGATACGGGCCGCGCTGGCGGTGTATTTGCCGCCGCCCGGATAGCCGAGCACGATCGCGCTGTCCCCGGACCGCGCCGGTTCGGGCGCGCGATCGACCAGCGGCGCGGTCAGCCCGGGCACCTTCAGCACCGCGACATCGCGCGACGGATCGAACAGCACGACGGTCGCGTCCAGCGGACCACTCGCGGTGTCCACCGCGACACTGGTGGTGCCCGCGACGACGTGGGCGTTGGTGATCACACGCTCGTGCGCGATCACGAAACCCGAACCCTCCAGGGCGCGCTGGCAACTGGGTGCGACGCCGCGGATACGCAGCACGCTCTGTTGCAGCTGGGCGGCGACCGGGCTGGCCAGCACACTCGGGTCGGGCGCGGCGACCGGCGCGGTGGGCGCGCGGCCGAACGGCCCGATGACATCCGGCAGCCCGGAGGTGTTGAGCAGCTTGGAGAATTCGTTGGGCACCTTGCGCAGCCAGTTCGGCGCGACCTGGTTGACATCGGCCAGCACCCGGGAGCCGTTGATGGCGGTGGCGATCGCGGGCTGAGACGACGTGGCCAGCGGCAGCGCCAGCAGCCACGCGGTGACCAGCACCGCCACCGCCTGCAACACCGCACCGGTCACGCTGTCCACACTGCGGGTGAACGGATGCCGCATCCCGCCGCGGGCCGCGCGGCCGAGCACCATGCCGGCCACCTCGCCCACGATCACCAGTAACACGATCAGCAGCACACCGGTGAGTACCCGGGTGCGGCCCTCGTCCACATGCTTGAGGATGTGCGGGGCGATCAGGATGCCGGCGACCGCGCCGAGCACCACGCCCAGGAACGCCAGGGCCGAGGCCACCGCGCCCTGCCGCCAGCCCGAGGAGGCGGCGAGCAACGCGAGCAACACGACGGCGATGTCGAGCCACACCGAGGACGTCATAAGGTCATCCCCACAGCGGCCAGCGCTTCTTCGAGGTCACGCACGTCATTGTGGTCCCAATCCAGTTCCCACCCGGCATTTTTGAAGATCCCGTTCAGGATGCCGCCGGTCAGGCCCCACACCAGCATCCCGTCGACCTGGAAGGCGGGGCTCTGATAGCCGGTGCGGCGCACCATGAACCGATTCGCCGGATCCAGCAGTTCCGACAGCGGAACCCGCACCACGCGCTCGGTCTCGCCGGTGTTCACCACGCGGACCTCGGCCGGGTTGTGCCAGTAGGCCAGCACGGGCGTCACGTCGAAACGCGAGGGCGGCACGAACAGCGTGGGCATCACGGCCAGCGGAGTCACGTCCTCGCGGCGCACACCGGTTTCTTCACAGGCCTCGCGCAGCGCGGTATCGACCGGGCCCTGATCACCGGGATCGACCGCGCCGCCGGGAAAGGCGACCTGGCCGCGATGCTGGCGCATGGTCGAGGCCCGCTGGGTGAGCAGGACATCGGCGTCGTCGGGCCGGACCGGGCCGGTGGCGTCACCGCTGAACAGCACCAGCACCGCCGCCTGCCGCGGCTCTTTGACCACGGCCATCGCCCGGCGCATGGCCCGCGCCACGGACATGGTGTCGAGGGTGTCGGTGGCGTCGGCGGCCGCCGACTCGACCGCCGGGCGTAGCCAGGGCGGGGCCTGCTGCGGCTCGAGGTTCATCGGCCGCTGCCCGATCTCGTGCTCACTCCAACCTCCGCCACCGAAATTCGCCTCCGCAGCGGTTGCTGCGAGATACCTTGCGCTCTAGACCTTCTCATGATCGCACCGTCGTCCGCAGGGATCGGGCGGTCGTCATCGCGCCGCGGCATGGTCATGCCCGGACTCCGAGCCGCGCGGCGACCGTGTCGGCGATGTCCTCGACATCGGTGAACCGGCGCACCACCACCTCGGCGACGGATCCGTCGGCGCGCAGCAGCACCGAGACCGGCAGCACCGCCGGGGCGCCCACCGTGGTGCGCAGTTTCGCGTCCGGATCGAGCACACCCGGCAGGGTGACGTGCAGCTCGGTCAGCATGGTCAGCGCCGCGGCGGTCTGGGGATCGCTGTGCACGGTCAGCACGGTGAGCGCGGAGCCGGCGCGCTCGGCGTAGCGCTGCAGGTCGGGCAGTTCCTCGCGGCACGGACCACACCAGTAGGCCCACAGGTTGAGCAGCGCCGGTTTGCCCGCGAGCGCGGCGGCCAGCTCGAGGGGCGCGCCGTCGGCCAGGCAGCTGACGGTGAGCCCGGCCAGCGGGCCGCCAGCGACGGCCCCGGGGGCGGGGCGCGGGCAGGGCGTCAGCCCGGCGGCGGCGCGCAGTTCCTCCGAGACCTGGCTGGTCTGCTGGACCCGGCGTTGCGGCTCGGCCTCGCCGTCCTCGTCGCGCGGCCAGAGCGCGACGGCCAGCGCCAGCACGGCGATCAGTCCCACCAGCGCCCAGCGCAGCGCGACCGGAAGCTGTTTCACAGGCCGGCCATCCGGAGCAGATGCTCGCGCTCGGGCCCCTTCACCAGCTTGGCCGCGGCCTCGGGTTCGGTCGGCCCGGCCCCGAAGGACGGGCAGTCGGCGGCCAGCACACAGACACCGCATGCCGGTTTGCGCGCATGGCAGACCCGCCGGCCGTGAAAGATGACCCGGTGCGAGAGCATCGTCCAGTCCTTGCGCTCGATCAGCGCGCCGACGATGTGCTCGACCTTGACCGGGTCCTCCTCGGCGGTCCAGCCCCAGCGGCGCACCAGCCGGCCGAAATGCGTGTCGACGGTGATGCCCGGGACACCGAACGCGTTACCGAGAATGACATTGGCGGTCTTGCGGCCAATGCCGGGCAACTTCACCAGCTCCTCGAGAGTGTGAGGTAACTCACCCTCATGGTGTTCCAGCAGGGCCTGCCCGAGCCCGATCAGGGAACTGGTCTTGTTGCGGAAGAACCCCGTCGGCCGGATGTATTCCTCCAGCTCCGCACGGTTCGCCGCGGCGTAGGCGCGGGCATCGGGGTACTTCGCGAACAGCGCCGGAGTGGTCAGATTCACCCGCTCATCGGTGCACTGCGCGGAAAGTATTGTCGCCACCGCCAATTCGAGTGGCGTGGTGAAGTCCAGCTCGCAGTGCGCATCCGGGAAGGCCGCCGCCAGGACCCGGTTCATCCGACGGGCCCGGCGCACCAGACCCAACCGGGTTTCCGCTTGTCGGGACCTGGTTTTGCGCTTCGGCGCGGCGGGAGCGGCGGGCTGTGCGACGGCCGCCCCGGCATCCGGCGACGACCCGCTGACGGCGGTTGCAGAGGGGGTGACACGCACCCGTCCACCATACGGACTCGCCGTGTGACGGTGCCCGCTCAGTTCTCTCCCCGTGTTCCATCTGAGACCTCGACCGTGTTTACTTCCCGGTATGCAAGGACTCGCTGTGGTGCTCTTCCCAGTGGCGTTGATGCTGTTCGCCCTGGTGATGGAGCGGGTCGAGAATCGGCTCCGCAAACTTCTGGAACCCGACCCGGAGGTTCAGCAGTACCTGGACAAGGCAAGCAACGCCGAGGTCACCGAGCTGACCAAGCTCGGCCTGCCCGCCGCGGTAGCCCGGATGCGCAAGCGCCGGACCCGCAGTGAAGAATTGGACGTCGCCCGCGCCAGCTGAGGCCGGGGTGTCCTACTAACCGCAGGGCAGTGCCCAACGCAATGCACTCTTTACGTGGTGTCTGTCACTACCGTTCAGTAAAGCCGCGTAGACTGCGCTGTTGGCCGATCGCATCGGTCCAGGACAGAGCCATATCCCATAAGGAGCACATTCGTGGACGAGGCCCTCGCCAGAGCAGGCATCTTCCAAGGCGTTGAGCCCACCGCGGTGGCCGCGCTCGCCAAACAGCTGCAGCCCGTGGATTTCCCACGCGGCCATGTCATCTTCAATGAGGGTGAGCCCGGCGATCGGCTGTACATCATCACGTCCGGCAAGGTGAAGATCGGCCGCCGCTCCCCCGACGGCCGGGAGAACCTGCTGACCATCATGGGCCCGTCCGACATGTTCGGCGAGCTCTCCATCTTCGACCCGGGCCCGCGTACCTCCACCGCCACCACGGTGACCGAGGTCCGCGCCGTCACCATGGACCGGGAAGCGCTCAAGGCCTGGATCGACCAGCGCCCGGAGATCGCCGAGCAGCTGCTCCGCGTGCTTGCCCGGCGTTTGCGCCGCACCAACAACAACCTGGCCGACCTCATCTTCACCGACGTCCCCGGCCGGGTCGCCAAGGCGCTGCTCCAGCTGGCGCAGCGCTTCGGCACCCAGGAGGCGGGCGCGCTGCGGGTCACCCACGACCTGACCCAGGAAGAGATCGCCCAGCTGGTCGGCGCCTCCCGCGAGACCGTGAACAAGGCCCTGGCCGACTTCGCGCACCGCGGCTGGCTGCGGCTCGAGGGCAAGAGCGTGCTGATCTCCGACTCCGAGCGGCTGGCGCGCCGCGCGCGCTGAGGCCCGCCCGCGAATTCCATACCGAGAAGCCCGCCGATTCGTCACACGGACCGGCGGGCTTCGGTGTCCCCTAAGAGTGGGTGCGCAGGTATTCCAGCTGGGCCTGCACCGAACTGCGGGCCGCGAGCCACAGCCGCTTGTCCACATCGGCGTAGACCTTGCGGACCACCGCCATCGCTCCCGCGTCCGGCCCGAGTTCGCGCAGTGCCGCGCGGACCTGATCGAGGCGTTCCAAGCGGTGCTTGATGTAGTAGCGCGCGACCGGTTCCAGATCCGGATGGTCCGGGCCGTGCGCGGGCAGCAGCGCCTTGCCCGAGCCGGCCGCGAGCAGCCGGTCCATCGACGCCAGATAGTCGGCGAGGGTGCCGTCGGTGGAGTCGAGCACGGTGGTGCCGCTGCCGAGAATAGTGTCGCCGGTGAGCACCGCGTCGTCGAGCACGAAACTCACCGAATCACCGGTGTGCCCGGGCGTTGCCAACACCTCGATGCGCAGCCCCGCCGCTTCGATCACCTCGCCGTCGGACAGCGGGGTGTCCGAGCCGCGCAGGAACTCCGGGTCGACGGCGCGCACCGGCGTCCCGGTCAGTTTCACCAACTTGTCGATCCCGCCGGTGTGGTCGTGATGCCGGTGCGTGATGAGCGTCAGCGCAATCCGCCCGCCGGTGCACGCCGCGATCGCGGCGCTGTGCGCCTTGTCCTTCGGCCCCGGATCCACCACCACGTACTCCGGACAATCCGGCGCCCGCAGGATCCAGGTATTGGTCCCCTCGAGCGTCATCTGGCCCGGATTCTCCGCGAGCAATACCGCGGCAGTCGGCGTGACCTGCCGCAACTGCCCGTACGCGGGATGTTTCAGCGTCATCGCAATCCTAAGTTTCCTGCGTCCCAACGCATTCGACGCTAGACCGCCTTCCCTCCACACGCACCCCGTCCGGAGGGAGTCTTACGACCGACCGTTTGCGGCCGTCTCGCATCCGAGCGGTCGAAGCGATGCGCGCAGCGCGAGTCTCGACCGCTCGGATGCGAGACACACAGGGCCGCAAACCCGCGGCGCCCGCGCCGCCAGCAACACTGCGCCCGCGCCGCCATGTCACCGCACCTCGGCGATGACCTCGACCTCGACCGGGACGCCCCTGGGGAGTTCGGCGACGCCGACGGCGGCGCGCGCGTGCACGCCGGCCGGGCCGAAGACCTCGCCCAGGAACTCCGAGGCGCCGTTGATGACCAGCGGCTGGTCGGTGAAGCCCGGTGCGGATGCGACGAATCCGGTGACCTTCACGATCCGCACCACATTGTCCAGCCCGACCAGGGCGTGGATGGCGGCGAGCGCGTTCAGGGCGCAGGCCTCGGCGGCCTTGGCGGCCTCGTCCAGCGAGATGTCCGCGCCTGCCTTGCCGATCCAGGGCAGTTCACCCTTGACGAACGGAATCTGGCCGGAGGTGTAGACCAGCGAACCGCTCCGCACCGCCGGAATGTAGGCCGCGACGGGGGCCGCGACCTCGGGCAATGTCAGACCGAGCTTGTCCAGATTGGCTTGCCACTGGGGGATGGCGGGAGGCGTAGCCGACGGGGTAGGTGAATTCGGCGTGGCGGGGGCGGTCATCGGTTACTGCTTCGGGCGCTTGAGGTAGGCGACGTGCTGCTCACCGGTCGGGCCGGGCAGCACCGAGACCAGTTCCCAGCCGTCGGCTCCCCACTGGTCGAGGATCTGCTTGGTCGCGTGCGTCAAAAGCGGAACGGTGGCGTACTCCCACACGGTCAAGTCACTCATGAGGTGAGTCTATGGGGCGGCCCCTCATACGAATCGGACCGGTTCGGTTACCTACGTCTCACTGTCTGATACAGAACTGCCGAAACGGCGCGCTGGAACCGGATCCCCGGGGCGCGGGGAGAAAACGAGTTATAGGCTCGCGAGCGTGGGAGTACCAACAGCAGTGCCCATTTCGGCCTCCAATGACGGAGCGGGCGATCGCAGCGCCGCGGAGCCGGGTCCGGCGACCGGGTGGCCGGAGCGCGCCGAGAAGGCACGCCTGCACTATGTATCCGGTAAGGGCGGCACCGGAAAATCCACGGTCGCAGGCGCGCTCGCGCTCGCGCTGGCCGCCGGGGGCCGCCGGGTGCTGCTGGTCGAGGTGGAGAGTCGCCAGTCCATCGCGCAGCTGTTCGATCTGCCGCCGCTGCCGCCCACCGAGACCCGGATCGCCACCGCCGACGGCGGCGGTGAGGTGATCGCGCTCGCGCTCGATATCGAGCACGCATTCCTGGAATACCTCGACATGTTCTACAACCTCGGCTTCGCGGGCCGGGCCATGCGCCGGATGGGCGCGATCGAGTTCGTCACCACCATCGCGCCCGGCCTGCGCGACGTCATCGTGACCGGCAAGATCAAGGAGTGCGTCGTCCGGGTGGACAAGGCGGGCAAGCGGGTCTACGACGACATCGTGGTGGACGCACCGCCGACCGGCCGGATCGCCAGCTTCCTCGACGTCACCCAGGCCATGAAGGAGATCGCCAAGGGCGGCCCGATCGCGGCGCAGGCCGAGGGCGTATCCAAGCTGCTGCACTCGGATCAGACCATGATCCATCTGGTCACCCTGCTCGAGGCGCTGCCGGTGCAGGAGACCGCCGACGCGGTCGCCGAACTCACCGCCAACGATCTGCGGATCGGCACGGTGATCGTGAACCGGGCCACCGAGGGGCAGCTGCCCGCCGCGGTGCGCGATCGCGCCGCGGTCGGCGAGATCGACCGCGACGCGATCGCCGCCGGCCTGGACACGGCCGGAATCTCGCTCACCGACAGCGACTTCGAGGGCCTGATCACCGAGACGGTGGAGCACGCGGCGACGCTGGTGGCGCAGGATGCGAGCGCGCGCGAACTCCGTCAGGTCGATGTGCCGCAGCTGTACCTGCCCGCCTTGGCGGACGGCATGGACCTCGGCGGCCTGTACGAGCTGGCCGAACATCTGAGCAAGCAGGGCGTGAAATGAACGATTCGGTGCCGTCGCTGGACATCTCGGGGATCATCGCCGACCGCTCCGCCCGCGTGGTGGTGTGCTGTGGTTCCGGCGGGGTCGGCAAGACCACCACCGCCGCGGCCATCGCGCTGCGCGCCGCCGAGCTGGGGCGCAAGGTGGTCGTGCTGACCATCGATCCGGCGCGCCGGCTGGCCCAGTCACTGGGCGTCGCCGATCTGGACAACGCGCCGCAGCGGGTGGAGTTGGGCCCGGACGCGGAGGGCGAGCTGCACGCCATGATGCTGAACATGCGCCGCACCTTCGATGACATGGTGCTCGAGCACACCAGCCCGGAGAAGGCGGAGCAGATCTTCGCCAACCCGATCTATCAGACGGTGGCCTCGTCGTTCGGCGGCACGCAGGAGTACATGGCGATGGAGAAGCTCGGCCAGCTGGCCGGGCGCCGCGAGTGGGATCTGATCGTGGTCGACACGCCCCCCTCGCGCAACGCGCTGGATTTCCTGGACGCGCCCAAGCGGCTCGGAAACTTCCTCAACGGCAAGATGATCCGGCTGATCATGGCACCGGGCCGCGGTGTCGGCCGGTTCGTGACCGGCGCGATGAGCCTGGCCATGCGCGGGGTGTCGACCATTGTCGGCGGCCAGATGCTCAAGGACGCGTCGAATTTCCTACAGTCGCTGGAGTCGCTGTTCGGCGGTTTCCAGGACCGGGCCGATCGCACCTACGCGATGCTGTCCAAGCCGGGCACGCACTTCCTGGTGGTCGCGGCGGCCGAACCCGACGCGCTGCGGGAAGCGTCGTTCTTCGTCGACCGGCTATCCACCGAACGCATGCCGCTGGCCGGTCTGGTGCTCAATCGCACCCATCCGGCGCTGAGCACCTTGCCCGCCGATCACGCGCTGACCGCGGCCGACCAGCTGGCCGAGTCCGATCCGCTGACCGCGGCCGCGCTGCGCATCCACGCGCAGCGGGTGGAGACCGCCAAGCGCGAACAGCATCTGCTGCACCGGTTCACCGGCGCGCACCCGCGGGTGCCGATCGCCGCGGTGACGGCACTGCCCTTCGAGGTATCCGATCTGAAAGCGCTACGCGCGGTGGGCGATCAGCTGACCGGAGTCCAGCCGGTCCAGATCGAATAGCTATGGGACAAAACGAAACCGAGCCCGCAACGCGGGCTCGGTTTCGAACTTTTCGGCGCTACATCGCAATCTGATGCTGCCGCTGGGCCTGGAAGAAGTCGGCCCAGGACGTCACCTCCGGGTGCTGTTTCAGCAGCGCACGGCGCTGCCGTTCGGTCATGCCGCCCCACACACCGAATTCGACCCGATTGTCGAGTGCGTCGGCACCACACTGCATCAACACCGGGCAGTGCCGGCAGATGGTCGCGGCTTTGCGCTGCGCCGCACCGCGGACGAACAGCTGATCGGGATCTACTTCCTTGCATCGGGCCTGGGCTACCCAGGCGATTCGCGCTTCGGCCTGCTCTACGTCCAATCGAGCGATGGGGGTTGTCATATGCATTTGGTGTGCCCCTTTGCAGTCCGAACACCGGGTCACGGCGCTCCAGAATCGCGTGCAGGCCCCGCAGCAACCCGAACCCCGCTGCGAACTGCACCACATTCCACTTTGAGTGTTAGCTCTATCACACTGGGTTCTCAATCTAGGTAAAGGTATGGGGCTAGCGCAAGACCGTCTCGAGATTTTTTGGTACGTCCGTCCCTGCACTCCGTCTGCCCTCGCGCGACACGCGGAAGCCCGCGCGACGACACGCCCAACGGGGGCACGAACCGCACGTTCGGACAAAGTCGCAAACACACCGGAGAGAGCTGAAGGGGTTACCCGTAGGCTGGAGTTCGTGCCGATCACGCCGAATTCACCCACCCCGTCGGCTTCGCCTCCTACCATCGCGCGGACACTCGCCAAGCTGGCCGGCAGCTGCGCGCTGGCCGCGGTGCTCGTCGCCGGGCTGTTGTTCCCTCTCGCAGGCGGTTTCGGATTCGTCTCCAACCGCGCCGCCGACGCCGTGGACAACGTCTCCGCGGAACTGGTGGAGGGCACCGTTCCCGCCGTCTCGACGATGGTGGACACCACCGGGGCGCCGATCGCCTGGCTCTACGAGCAGCGCAGGTTCGAAGTACCCAGCGACAAGATCTCCAACGACATGAAGCTGGCGATCGTGTCCATCGAGGACCGGCGCTTCGCCGACCACGCGGGCGTCGACTGGCAGGGCACACTGCGCGCGTTCCTCACCAATACCTCGAGCGGTGAGGTGCAGCAGGGCGCGTCCACCCTGGACCAGCAGTACGTCAAGAACTTCCAGCTGCTGGTGGTTGCCAAGACCGACGCCGAACGCCGCGCGGCCATCGAGACCACCCCGGCCCGCAAGATCCGCGAGATCCGGATGGCGCTCACCCTGGACCGCGAGCTCACCAAGGACGAGATCCTCACCCGCTACCTGAACCTCGTCCCGTTCGGCAATTCCTCCTACGGCATCCAGGACGCGGCCAAGACCTACTTCGGCGTCGACGCCGCCGATCTGAAGGTGCCGCAGGCGGCGATGCTCGCGGGCATGGTGCAGTCCAGCTCCAAGCTGAACCCCTACACCAACGAGCAGGGCGTGCTGGCCCGCCGGAACACCGTGCTGGACACCATGATCCAGAACATCCCCAGTCGAGCCGAGGAATTCCGCAAGGCCAAACTGGAACCGCTGGGCGTGCTGCCCGAGCCCAAGGGCCTGCCGCGCGGCTGCATCGCGGCCAACGACCGCGGCTTCTTCTGCGACTACGCGGTGCAGTACCTGGCCAATGCCGGGATCAGCCGGGACCAGATCGACAAGGGCGGCTACCTGATCAAGACCACCCTCGATCCGGCCGTGCAGGACTCGGTGAAGCGCGCCGTCACCGAGACGGCCAACCCGAACCTCGACGACATCGCGCAGGTGATGTCGGTGGTCGCGCCGGGCCAGGACTCCCACCCCGTGGTGGCCATGGCCTCCAGCCGCACCTACGGGCTCAACCGCGACGCCAACGAAACCATGCAGCCACAGCCGTTCTCGATGGTCGGCGACGGCGCCGGCTCGGTCTTCAAGCTGTTCACCACGGCCGCGGCCATGGAGAAGGGCATGGGCATCAATGCCCAGCTCGACGTGCCCGGCCGGTTCGACGCCAAGGGCATGGGTAACGGCGGCGCCCGCGGCTGCCCGCCCGAGACCTACTGCGTGGAGAACGCGGGCAAATACAAGTCGCCGATGTCGGTCACCGAAGCGCTGGCCACCTCGCCCAACACCGCGTTCGTCAAACTGATCCAGGCCGTGGGCGTCACGCCCACCGTCGATATGGCGGTCCGGCTCGGCATGCGCTCCTACACCGAACCCGGCAGCTCGGGACACAGCAACCAGAGCCTGGCCGACATGGTGAAGAGCCAGAACCTGGGCTCGTTCACACTGGGCCCGGTCGCGATCAACCCGCTGGAACTGTCCAACGTCGCCGCGACGCTGGCCTCCGGCGGAAAGTGGTGCCCGCCGAACCCGATCCGCGAGGTCGTCGACCGCACCGGCAAGTCGGTCCCGCTCACCCAGCAGGCCTGCGAGCAGGTCGTCGAACCCGGACTGGCCAACACCCTGGCCAACGCGATGGGCAAGGACCACGACCCGGGCGGCACCGCCTCGGCCGCGGCCGGCTCCACCGGCTGGAACATGCCGGTCGCCGCCAAGACCGGCACCACCGAGAGCCACCGCTCCTCGGCCTTCCTCGGATTCACCAATTCGCTGGCCGCCGCCACCTATATCTACGGCGACAGCCCGACGCCCGGCGAGATCTGCTCGTTCCCGCTGCGCAGCTGCGGCAGCGGGAACCTGTTCGGCGGTAACGAACCCGCGCGGACCTGGTTCAACTCGATCAAGGGCGTCCAGGATCGGTTCCCGCCGCCCGCCCTGCCGCCGCTGGACGACAAATACGTGCGCGGCTCCAACAACGCGCAGGTTCCCGACGTGGTCGGGCTGACCCAGGGCGAGGCGACCGCCGCGCTGTCCGCCGCCGGGTTCCAGGTCACCGCGGTGAACGGGAACGGCCCGCTGCCCAAGGGCGCAGTGATGAGCACCGCGCCGAACGGGTCGGCGATCCCCGGCTCCGTCGTGACGATCTACATCAGCGACGGCACCCAGCGCGCGCCCACCCCGGCGCCGGGCCCGGCCGCACCACCACCGGCGCTGCCGCCGGGGTTGCCGCTGCCGCCCTGGTGGCCCAGGTAGTCCAACGAAAAACCGCCGACCCGGAACACCGGGTCGGCGGTTTCGTTTTCGGACTCCTCAGAGGCGGGCCTTGACCGCCGCCGAGATCCGGGAACCGTCGGCCTTGCCCTCGGCCAGCGCCGACGCGACCTTCATGACCTGGCCCATCTGGCGCATGCCCGGCCGCTCCCCGATCTGCTCGGCAATCTGGGCGATCGCGGTGTCGGCGAGATCAGCGATCTCGGCGTCGGTGAGCTGCGTCGGCAGATACTCGTCGATGATGCGCGCCTCGGCGTGCTCGTTGGCGGCGAGCTCGCCGCGGCCGTTCTGGGTGTAGATCTCGGCCGACTCGTTGCGCTTCTTCGCCTCTTTCTGCAGCACGACGATGACCTCGGCGTCGGAGAGCTCACGTGCCTCCGAACCCGCGACCTCGGCGTTCTGCACCGCGGCCAGCAGCATGCGCAAGGTGGCCAGGCGCAGGGTGTCCTTGGCTTTCATCGCGGCGGTCATATCCGTCCGCAACTTCGCTTTGAGTTCCGACATGGCCCACACGCTAGCCGCTGGCCGGTCCAGCGCCCACTACATTTCCGCGGGCCGCGCCCGCCGCAAATCCGGACAGTGCCCAAACACACTCGGCGGTTCCCAGGTGCCTCACCTATGCTGGGCAAATGCCCGTGCTTTCGACTTCCGCCGTCCGCCGCACCGCACTGGGAGCCGCCGGGGCCGCGGTGGCCGGAATCGGCTATGCCTCGCTGATCGAACGCAACGCGTTCGTGCTGCGTGAGGCCACCATGGCGGTGCTGCCGACGGGCTCGTCCAGCCTGCGGGTACTGCACCTCAGCGACCTGCACATGATGCCCGGCCAGAAACTCAAGCAGCAGTGGCTGCGCGAGCTGGATCGGCTCGAACCCGATCTGGTCGTCAATACCGGTGACAATCTCTCGCACCTGAAAGCGGTGCCCTCGGTCGTGCAGTCCATGGGCGGATTGCTGTCTCGCCCCGGGCTTTTCGTCTTCGGCAGCAACGACTACTTCGCGCCGGTGCCGAAGAATCCGCTGAAATACTTCAAGAAGGATCACCGCCGCGTCTACGGTGCGCCGCTGCCCTGGCAGGACCTGCGGGCCGCGTTCACCGAACGGGGGTGGCTCGATCTCACCCATGTGCGCCGGGATCTCGAGGTGGCCGGGGTTCGTATCGCCACCGCGGGCGTCGACGACCCGCATCTACAGCGCGACCGCTACGACACGGTCGCCGGAGCGCCGAATCCGCTGGCGGAGCTGCGCATCGGGCTGACCCACTCCCCGGAACCGCGAGTACTGGACCGGTTCGCCGAGGACGGCTACGACCTGGTGCTCGCCGGGCACACGCACGGCGGTCAACTGGTGCTGCCGGGGTACGGCGCGCTGGTCACCAACTGCGGGATCGACAAGTCCCGGGTGAAGGGCCCGTCGAAGTGGGGGGAACATACCCAGTTGCACGTGTCGGCGGGCGTCGGTACCTCGCCGTGGGCGCCGTACCGGTTCTGCTGCCGCCCCGAGGCAACACTGCTCACCCTGGTCGCCGCGCCGCCCCGGCGCCCGGTCAGCGAATCCGATCGCGGAGTGTCGGCTTCCCAGGCCGTGGCACGCTGAGTTAGCCCTACCCGACGCCGCTTGCTAGGGTCCTCTGCCGAAGCGAGAAGTCAACGCAGGGGACAACTTTGAGCAGCAGCGGATTGACCGGCCCGCACAGTGCGGCAGCGGGCCACACGGGGGCGGGGTATCCGCAGCAGGCCCTGAACCGGAGCGAGGTCGCCCAGACCGGGCCGCAGCAGGCCGGACCATGGCCGCAAGCAGGTCCCACCCAGACTGGGCCAGCACCGCAAGCAGGTGCGGTGCCACCCGGATCGAATATGCAGTGGCAGCCGGTGTTTCAGGAGGCAGCGCCACAGCTCGGCCAGCCGGAAAACCCCGGCGGCGCAGTTCCGGCCACCCCACAGTTCGGTGCGCCCGACCACCTCAGCACGCCGGGCCAACCCGCCCCACAACTCGGTGCGCCTGACCGCTTCAGCGCACCGGGCCAGCCCGCTCAGCAACTCGGTGTGCCGGAACATTTCGGCGGACCGGGGTCGGCGGCCGGGGTGGAGTATTTCGGTGGCGCAGGTTCGGCGGGTTCGCAGTTCGGGGGTGGCGGACCGCATGCGACCGGGTGGGGAATGCCGGTGGCCGCGCCGCCGGGGGGCGTCCATTTCGACAGACCGCAGCCGGGTGGGCGCAGAGCTTGGATCGGGATCGCGGTCGCGGTGCTGGTGCTCAGTGGTGGGGCGGCAGTGGTCGCCCTGCACGACGGTGACACGAAGGCGGCAGCCGCCGATGCGCCCGGGATGGTGAGCGCGCTGTCCACGAAGGCGAACCCGGCCGCGAAATCGAAGACGGCGACCTCGACCGCGGCCCCCAGCGCCGAGCAGCCGAAGGTACCCGGATATCAGGTGGTGATCGCGCCCGACAGCGGCGCGGCCTACGACGTTCCCGCCGACTGGACCGTTGCCGCGCCCGAGGTCACCGGCAAGTTCGGTGCGCCGCCGGACACCGTGATGGGCAAGGGGATGGCCTCCGAGGGCCGGGACTACTGCCCCGGGTCGACCCGCACAGTCTCCCTGCTCACCGGTTCCGACAGCACCGATTCCACCAGCGCCGCACTCGAACTCGGCGCCAAGGCCGCCCGCGCCTACTCCAGCGGCGCCAACCCCGGTCCACCGCAACCGCTGACCTCCTACGACGGCAGCCAGAACGGCGTCTTCGTCGAGACCAGGGGCACCATCGCCAATCCCAACCCCGGTTGCGCCGCCGAATACTCGGTGTACACCTTCGCCACTCCGGCCGAGCAGGGCAGCTTCGTCATGGTGATCGCCGCCGATATCGGCGTCCCCAAGGCCGTCGACCCGGATACCGCCAAACGCATCTTCGCCAGCGTCCGCCCGCACGGAGACTGATCAAGCGCCCAAATCATCCCCCTGACCAGCGGATTTAACTCCTACCGCCGCCCTGTTGTAAGCTACTCCAGGTTCGCTTCACGGGGTGTGGCGCAGCTTGGTAGCGCGCTTCGTTCGGGACGAAGAGGTCGCAGGTTCAAATCCTGTCACCCCGACTCGTGTGGTTGAGACACGATACGGCTCCCAGCCTTCACCGGCTGGGAGCCGTTCTGTTTTCCGGCAGCGGTTCCGACCGGCGCGCTCAGGGCCTATCGTGGGGCACGTGTCAGAACCCGCTGCACCCCAGGCGGACAGCAAGCGCGTCGCGTATCTCGACCTTGTGGACCGTGTCCGCCACGGTGCGGGCCGGGCGGATCCCGAGCTGCGCGATCGCGCCTTCCACGGCGTCGGCCTCCCGTCGGCTGTGCAGACAGTGATCGACCAAGTGACAACGCGCCCGAACACGTTGACCGACGGGGATTTCGCCGCGGCCACCGTCGCGGGTTTCACCGAGGACCAATTGTTCGAGCTGGTTATCTGCGCCGCCGTCGGCCGTTCGACCCGCCTGTACGAGGCGGGCATGGCAGCTTTGGACGCAGCACTGCGAGAGGAGGAGTAGATGCGCCTCGACATTCTGAATCACGGCTACCGGCCCGCCACCAGGGCACTGTTCACGCTCATCCGCGTCTTCTCCGGCCGACCGCTTCCCGACGCCGCGAAGCTGACCTTCTACCGGCCCGATTTCTACGGTGCTCGCGCCAAGCGGTTCACGCACGCGGCGATGCGCGGCCCATCCGCCTGGTCGGTCGCCGACCGGGAGTTGATGGCCGCCTATGTCGCCACGATCAACGAGAGTTCGTTCTGCATCGGAGCCCACACCGCAACCGCCGCACAGGCCTACGGCGACGGAGCCATAGTCGACACAGCCCTGAGTGACCTCGACTCGGCCCCCATCGCCGATGGCCTGCGCGCCACATTACGCATGCTCGGCAAGCTCACCCGCGATCCGAACGCTGTCACGCCCGCGGACATGCGCGCGGTCCTGGCCTCCGGTGTCACACCGGAGCAGATCCGCGACGCCCTCGCCGTTTGCGCCGCCTTCGACACCACCGCTCGGCTGGCCGATGCCTTCGCTTTCGACCTGCTCACCTCAGAGGGCTATGCCGCGGGAGCCAAGTTCCTGCTCGCGCGCGGCTACCGATAGTCGCTGTCTCGATAGACATTTCGCGTCACGCAAGATTGCGTGGCACGCAATTTCCACAGCGTGGGCGTGCGGCATTCATAGTGGGCGCAAGAAGCTCGCGACCGGGAAGCATTGGCGTACGCGGCATTACGGCTGGCGATCGAGCGTGGGCGGACGCGGCCGGTATCGACCCGATCTGGCGGCTTTGCGCGCCGCGGCAGGCAAGCTGGTGTTCGCGCACGGGCCGAGACCACTTCCCCGCACTCCCAATCGCGTGCCGGCCAGGGAACTTTCGCTGGAGTTGTGCAAGTTCCGCGGTGATCACGTCGGGCTACATCCACCGACCCGCGGAGTTCGCCGCGAAGCTACGGGCGGTGCTCGCCGAACGAGTGATTTAGACATTTGTACTAGACAAACGTGCAACTCCTCTGTTAGACATATGTCTAAGACATTCGATTCACAGCAGAGGACACACCATGAACCAGCCCCGCATCCTCGTCTCCGGCGGCGGCATCGGCGGCAATGCCGTCGCGCTGCAACTCCTCCGGGCCGGTATCCGCGCCACTGTGGTCGAGCGGGCCACCGCTCCCCGACCGGGCGGGCAGTCCGTCGACCTGCGCGGCGCCAGCGGCGCGGTCGCCGAGCGAATGGGTCTGATGGACAGCATCCGCAAGCGCCAGATGGACGAGCGCGGCGTGGTCTTCGTGGACGACAACGGGGCGGCCATCGTGCGGATGGACATGGAATCGCTGGACGGCAAGGGCGCGGTCGCCGAAATCGAGATCACCCGCGGCGATCTCAACCAGATCCTGCTGGACGAACTCGATTCGGCGGGCGGCGTCGACTACCGCTACGGCGAATGGATCACCGACCTCGCCCAGGACGCCGACGGCGTCGATGTCACCCTCGCCTCGGGCGCGACCGAGCGCTTCGACCTGGTGATCGGCGCGGACGGCCTGCATTCGGCGACCCGCCGACTGGCCTTCGGCCCCGAGCAGGACTTCAGCACCTACCTGGGCGGCTACATGTCCTTCTTCACCATGCCCACCCCGGCCGAGGTGGAACCGCACTGGTTCGCCATGCATTCCATCCCCGGCGGCGCCAGCGTCGGGCTCCGGCCGGACTTCGACCCGGCCACCTGCAAGGCCATCATCACCATTCGCTCCGACGCCGATCCGGCGCTGCGCCGGGATACCGCGGCACAGCAGCGGCTGATCCGGGAGCGGCTCAGCGGCGGCGGCTGGGAGTCCGGCACGGTGCTCGCCGCCATGGACCAGGCCACCGACTTCTACTTCGACGAACTCGCGCGCATCGACCTGCCGAACTGGTCGGCGGGCCGGGTGGTGCTGCTCGGCGACTCGGCCTTCTGCGGTTCGCCGCTGGCCGGGCAGGGCACCGCCATGGCCATCACCGGCGGCTACATCCTGGCCGGGGAGATCGCCGCGCACAGCGGCGATCCGCTGCGCGCCCTGGCCCGCTACGAAGAGCTGATGCGGCCGTTCGTCGCGAAATCGCGGGACCTGCCGCCCGGCGGCATCAAGGCCATGGCCCCGATGACCCGCTTCGGCATCCGGGCCGGGCACACCATGACCAAGCTGATGATGTCGAAGGTGATGCGGCCCTTGATGATCAAGATGCTGAGTACCACCGAGGACTACGACCTGCCCGAATACCCCGCCCGCTGACGTCGAACCGCTGGGCGGGCCGGTCACCCCTCATGATCGGCCCGCCCCTTACCCGTGGGTGGGATCGTCGGCGCTCCCCGAATGGTTACCTTCGGCAGCGGCGCGGCGCCGGTCAGCTCCCGGAAGAGCCACTGAGTGCGTGCCCGGTAGCCACCGACCGGGCCGGCCACCCCTCGTGGACCGGCCCGATCAGCGCTACCTCCGTGACGCGGTCTGCCACCCCTCGTGGACAGGCCGTGCCCCGGATCCCCACCCCGGTGGTGGCTTGCTCCGGCGTTGAGACAACTTTGCAACCGCGCTCTTAGCGGGCACTTAAGAAGAGCTTGTACGACCAAATACGCAGGTAGAGCGCGAATTTCACCCAGACCCCGCGCGCATGGCGGATGATGGAGGCAGACCAACGAGGGATTGGGGTTCGCGATGGAAACCGTGGTGGTCTGGGTCCTGGCCTGCTTGCTCTACTGGTGGGGTCTGCTCTGATCACCCGCCGCGTTTCCGCCTCCGGATAGACGAAAGCCGGGGAGGTGCGGTGTGCACCTCCCCGGCTGTTCGGCGGCGGTTCAGCCCGCCAGACCCTCCCGGACGCCTACCTCGACGCGTTTGCCGAGATCGGCGTCGACGTTCTTCCAGTACTGGAAGACGCGGGACAGGATCGGTTCCTGTACGCCGCCCAGGATGTGGCCGACGATATTGTCGATCAGACGGGCGCGCTGGTCGTCGTCGAGCACTTCACGGACCAGGGTGCCGGCCTGGGCGAAATCGTTGTCCTCGCGGTGTTCGAGGTAACCCGCCCGGATCATGGTCGGGTCGAAGTCCCAGGCGCCACCGTCGGGCGCCAGGCCGGGCTGGGCGTGCGGGCCGCCGAAGGAGTTCGGCGCGTACACCGGGACGCTCGGATCGTTGTAACCGAAACGCATGGCGCCCTCCTTGGAGTAGGAGTTCACCGCCGCGGCCCGGGCGCGGTTCGGCGGCAGTTCGTGATGGTTGACGCCGATGCGGTACCGGTGCGCGTCGGCGTAGGCGAAGACCCGGCCGAGCAGCATCTTGTCCGGCGAGAAGCCCACGCCCGGCACGAGATTCGACGGTGCGAAGGCGGCCTGCTCGATTTCGACGAAGAAGTTCTCCGGGTTGCGGTTCAGCGTCCAGCGGCCGACCTCGATGAGCGGGTAGTCCCGCTGGGACCACACCTTGGTCAGGTCGAACGGGTTGAACCGGTAGGACTCGGCCTCGGCCACCGGCATGACCTGGACCTTCAGCGTCCAGCTCGGGAACTCGCCGCGCTCGATCGCCTCGTAGAGGTCCTTGCGGTGGTGGTCGGGGCTGGTGCCGGCGAGGGTGTCGGCTTGCGCCTGGGTCAGGTATTCGATGCCCTGGTCGGTCTTGAAGTGGTATTTCACCCAGAAGCGCTCGCCCTCGGCATTGATCCACTGATAGGTGTGCGAGCCGAAGCCGTCCATGTGGCGCAGGGTCCTGGGGATGCCGCGGTCGCCCATCAGCCAGGTCACCTGGTGTGCGGTTTCCGGGCGCAGGGTCCAGAAATCCCACTGCATGGTGTGATCGCGCAGGCCGCTGCCGGGCAGACGCTTCTGCGAGTGGATGAAGTCGGGGAACTTGATCGGGTCCTTGATGAAGAACACCGGGGTGTTGTTGCCGACGATGTCGTAGTTGCCGTCCTCGGTGTAGAACTTCACCGCGAAACCGCGCGGATCACGCCAGGTGTCGGGGCTGCCCTGCTCACCGGCGACGGTGGAGAACCGGACCAGCGATTCGGTGCGCGCACCCGGCTGGAACAGCTTGGCCTTGGTGAATCGGCTGACGTCGTTGGTGACGACGAGTTCGCCGTAGGCGCCGCTGCCTTTCGCGTGCACGACGCGCTCGGGCACGCGCTCGCGGTTGAAGTGCGCGAGCTTTTCGATCAGGTAGTGATCGTGCAGCAGGATCGGGCCCTGGGTACCCGCAGTCAGCGATTCGTCGTCGCTGGAGACCGGGGTACCGGTGTTGGTGGTGGTCGGCTTGATGCGGGACATGCACCCCATGCTGCTGGCTATTTTTGAATTAGTCAAGAAACAGAACCGCAACAGTTAATGCTGCCTGCGCGCTTTCATGTACCGCGCGAGCTCGTCGTAGGTCCCGTCCCCGTTGGCGAACTCGACCACATTGCGCGCCGCTTCGAACCACGCGGCCGCACTCGGCCGGACCTCGGCCAACGCCACCTCCAGATCCGACCTGGCGACCGGCCGGACCGCACCCGTACGCAGCGAATCGGCCATGGCGAGCTGCGTGGCCGAGGTGCAGACATGGGCCAGATCCGCGCCGGACAGGCCCTCGGTGCGCCGCGCCACCTCGGCCGGATCGATCCCGGCCACCGGACGGCCACGCAGGTGATAACTCAGAATCGCGGCGCGCGCGGCCGTATCGGGCAGGCCGACCAGAACCATGCGATCGAACCGGCCCGGTCGCCGCAGCGCGACATCCACGTCCCACGGATGGTTGGTGGCGCCCAGCACGTAGACGCCGGAGTTGTCGGCGGTGGCCGAATCCAGTTCGGTGAGCAGCTGATTCACCACGGTGCGCATGGTCGAGGAACCCGACATCTGACTGCGCCGGTGCCCCAGCGCGTCGAGCTCGTCCAGGAACAGCACACAGGGCGCGTTGCGCCGCGCCACCTCGAAGACGCCGTGCAGATTGCGTTCGCTGGCGCCGGTGTAGATATCCAGGATGTCGGCGATCTCGATCGGATAGAAATTGGCGCCCAGCTCCCCCGCCACGGCGGCCGCCAGGAAGGTCTTACCGCAACCGGGCGGGCCGTACAGCAGCAGTCCACCGCGCGCGGAGGTGCCGAACGCTTGCGCCAGGGCCGGATTCCGGAGCGGCCCGAGCAACGCAAGCTCGAGCTGACGCTTCACCTCCGCCATGCCGCCGACATCGGCCAGCCGCACCGTGGACCGCTCCACAGTCCCCGCATCCCCATCGGTGGCGAACTCGGCGGGCCCCGCATCGGGGAAGGCCGGGGCGACGATATCGCCGACCTGCTGTTCGGCGGCCGCCCAGAAGTCGTAATCGCCGAGATCGGGTTCGGCGGGCGGCAGCCGGACCGGCCGGCCGCCGCTGCCCAGCGCGATCGTGCACTGCCGTAGCAGACCCAGCACCTGGGCGTTGCCCGGCTCCTGGGTCAGCGCGGCGCCGCACTGCGCCAACGCCTCGGTGAACAGCCCGCGCTCGACCTGCAACTGGATCACCCGCACCCGCAGGGCCAGCACCTCGGGACTGCGCTCCAGCGCGGCGAGCATCTCGATCAGCACCGGGTCGTCGTCAGGCCGGAACATGGCGTCGCTCCTTCACAGCTCGAATGATCCAGCGCAGGATTTGCAGGGCCAGCGCGCCCAGCACCACGCAGGGCAGCGCTATGGCGATCGGGTCCGCGGAGCCGGTGACGATGGCCAGCAGCACGAGCAGGAAGATCACGCCGAGCAGCAGCACCCGGGCCACCGACACCACATCCGAGCGCAGCGCCGACCACACGCTCGGCCGGTGCCGGCGCGGCAGCGACCGCACGCCGACGACCACCGCGGCCAGCACCGCCGCCGAACCCACCACCCCGATCACCCGGCCGGGCCCGGTCACGACATCCACGGTCCGCGCGGACGCGGCCTCGGGGGCCGAACCGAACAGCAGCACCGCCCCGACCACCAGGAACATCAGCAGATGCAGCCGGACCAGCGCCCGGTGCACGATCAGGCCGATATTGCGCCGGACCAGCGGGCCCATCGTGGCCGGGTCCAGTTCCCCGACGCGCAGCAGCCCGTCGGCCGCGGCCCCGAGCCGGCCGGACCGCAGGCGCACGATCGCCAGGTCGTGCGCGGCGGCGGCGTGTTCGGGGTCGATGTCCAGGGCGCGGCTGAACGCGGTGGCGGCTTGCGCCGCGGTCCGCAGCCCCGCCTTGCTCTGCTGCAACAGGATCGATCCGTGCAGCCAGTGCAGGTTGGCATTGTCCGGATTCAATTCCAGGGCCCGTGCCAGCGCGGGCAGCGCGACCTGCGGATCGGACCGGGTGACGGTGGCGAGCACGCGATAGTTCGCCGCCGAGTCGGGCCCGATCTCGACGGCGCGCCAGGCGGCCGCCGCGGCGGCGTCCGGGTCACCCAGGCCGCTCTGCGCCAGGGCCCGGGCGCGCAGGCCGAACTCGGAGTCGGGCCGCACGCGCAGGGCCGCGTCGGCGGCGGACGCGGCGGCCGGATAGTCGCCGAGGGACAGGCAGGAGTCGGCCAGGTAGGCGGCGGCGGTGGCGTTGTCCGGATCGCTGGCCAATTCCTCGGCCAGCAGGGTGCGGGCGTCGCGGTACCGGCCGAGCCGCTCCAGATGCACGGCCCGCGCGAGGCGCGTGCCGGTCGCCGAACCCTCGCTCACCAGACCACCTCGTCTCGGTTGCCGATCTCGCGATCCTAAATTTGCGGACCGCTCGGTATGCGATGGTCCGGGTGTTCCGATACCGAATCGTTTCCCCTGGTCACATGCGGTGAGTGAGGCCACATCCGGCTACCGGAACAGACCTGCGGCAGCACGGGTTGTAGCTGTACGTCGGCGTCCGGACAGCCCCGGGCCCCACCCCATAGTCGCTGCGAGCGACCACCCGCCGTGAGGCGCTTGTGGGACGTCGACATGCACACCGAACGCCGTCAGGTCCTCCCCCGACCTGGCGGCGTTCGTCGTCGCGGAGTCGCGGCGCGGGTCGCCGTACGCCAGGATGGCGCTGTGACTGCGCACGACGAGACACTGCGGCGACGGCTGGGGCTCGGCGATTCGGTGGTGATCGGGCTCGGCTCGATGGTGGGCGCCGGAATCTTCGCGGCGCTCGCCCCGGCCGCGGCCGCCGCGGGATCGTGGCTGCTGCTCGCGGTCGCGATCGCGGCCGTGCTCGCGTACTGCAACGCGATGTCCTCGGCTCGTTTGGCGGCGCGGTATCCGGTCTCCGGCGGCACGTATGTGTATGGGCGCGAACGACTCGGCACCTTCTGGGGGTACCTGGCGGGCTGGGGTTTCGTCGTCGGGAAGACGGCCTCGTGCGCGGCGATGGCATTGACGGTCGGCAACTACGCCTGGCCCGAACACGCGCGAGTGGTGGCGGTGGCCGCCGTGGTCGCGATCACCGCGCTCAGCTACACCGGCGTCCAGAAGACGGCGCTGGCCACCAGGATCATCGTCGCCGCGGTCCTGGCCGTGCTGACCGTGGTCATCGGGGTCGGCCTGTTCGGAAATCACTCGGCGGCAACGGCTCTGCCGGCGACGGTGGGACCGCGCGGCGTGCTGGAGGCAGCGGGGCTGCTGTTCTTCGCGTTCGCCGGGTACGCGCGCATCGCCACACTCGGCGAGGAGGTGCGCGATCCGCAGCGCACCATCCCGCGCGCCATCATGATCGCGCTCGGGGCGGCGCTCGCGATCTACACCCTGGTGGCGGTGGCCGCGCTGGCCACGCTCGGCACAGGCGGGCTGGCCCACGGTGCGGATCCCCTGGCCCGGGTGGTATCCGCCGCGGGCGCACCGGAATTGACGCCGGTGGTGCGGGTCGGCGCGGTACTCGCGGCGACCGGGTCGCTGCTGGCGCTGATCCTCGGGGTCTCGCGGACCGCGCTCGCCATGGCGCGTGACCGCTGGCTGCCGGGCGCGCTGACCGCGATACATCCGCGGTTCGGCGTACCGCACCGCGCCGAACTCGTGGTGGGTGCGATCGTCGCGGTGGTCGCGGCGAGCTTCGATCTGCGTGCCGCCATCGGCTTTTCGTCGTTCGCGGTCCTGACCTACTACCTGGTCGCGAATGTCGCGGCGGGCACCCTGCGCGCCGACGAGGGACGCCCGCCGCGCTGGGTCCCGGTCTCGGGTGCGGCCGGCTGCGTGGTCGTCGGATTCTGTCTGCCGCTGACCTCGGTACTCACCGGGCTCGGCGTGCTCGCGATCGGCGCGGGCTGGTATCTCGTTCGGCGCGACCGCGCCGGAACACGGGAGTAATCCGGGGTAGAACAACCCGCACCCGTTAGCCTCGATTCCCATGGGGCGCATCGGTGGATTCCTGATCGGTTTCGCGGCGACAACGCTGGTGGGGAGCTGTGTTTTCGCCCCCGGCGCACAGGCCGCCGAGCCCGAAACACAGTGTTCGGTGACCTCCGCGCGCGAGCTGCAACGCGCCAGACCCGAACAGGTCGGCATGGATCCCGCCGCGGTCCAGAAGGCCCTGGAATTCGCGGCCGGTCGAAACCGATTCAATGTGCAGATCTTTCGGCACGACTGCCTGATCGGCGAGGGACTGACCAACGACCAGAGCGGAAACACCGCCTGGAACATCTGGAGCTCCACCAAGAGCGTGGTGTCCCTGCTCGCCGGAATCGCCTGGGATCAGGGCAAACTCGACCTCACCGCACCGATCGGCGACTACCTGCCCGCCGGGCTCGGCGACGAGCTGCGCCGGTCCATCACCGTGGCGAACCTGCTCACCGAAACCTCCGGCATGCGAACCGGCGTGTTCACCGAGGGCATCACCGGGGTGATCCCGATCGACCCGAACAGCGCCGTGCAGGCGCTCGGCGTGCCGCTGGACAGCGCACCGGGCACCCGATTCAGCTACAGCCAGCGCAATGTCGACCTGCTGGCCTACGTGCTGGAATTGGCGGTGGGCGAACCGTTGCAGCAGTTCTCCCAGCGTGAGCTGTTCGATCCGCTCGGCATCGCGCGCGGCGACTACTACTGGGCGCGCGACCGTGCCGGGCACACCTACGGGTACGCGCATCTGATGATCCCGCCGAACGATTTCGCCAAGATCGGCCTGCTGGTCCACAACAACGGACGCTGGGGCGCACGGCAGTTGCTCGCACCGGACTACCTGTCGAAGGCGCTCGCTCCCTCGACCACCAATCCCTGCTACGGCTATCTGTTCTGGATCGGCGCCGGCTGCGCGGAAATCCCCGACTTCCTGCCTTCGGACACCTACGCGATGTCCGGGCTCGGGCTCCAGAACATCTTCTTCATCCCGAGCCTGGACCTCACCGTCATGTGGACCGGCGTATTCGGCAATGTCTCCCGGTACGGGTTGCAGGGAATCCTGCAGAACTTCGAGGAAGTGCCGCACGAGTTCTTTCGCAGGCTGCTCGGCGCGTTCCCCGGCACCGCGGACCCGGGGCCCTATGTCGAACCGCCGATCCGGATCGACCCGAGCCGCTACTTCGACATCGACATCCTGACCGCGGTCTTCGGCCTCGGACCATCTGCCTACCCCGGCTGCAATGTCGTCGCCTGCCTGAACTATCCGCTGGCGCCGCCGTTCGCCGACACCGCCCCCGGCTGCGCGGTCCTGGTCTGCCTCGGACCCGAAGCGCCCGGAATCCGCTGAGCTACAGCGGGGTCACCCAGCCGTGCACCTGGTCGGTGCGCAGCGCCGCGGCATGGCGTTTGCGCAGCGACTGGGTGATCGGGCCGGCGGCATCGGCGATGACGCGGCCGTCGACCTCGAATACCGGGGCGCATCCGGCGGAGGTACCGGTGACGAAGACCTCGTCGGCGATGTAGAGCTCGGTCAGGTCGACGGTGCGCTCCTGGACGGGGATTCCGTCCTCGGCGGCCAGGGTGAGAATGCTGCGGCGATTGATGCCGTCGAGGATGTCGCAGGAGACATCCGGCGTGATCAGGGTGCCGCCACGAACCAGGAAGAGATTGGCCGCCGATAGTTCGCAGACATGACCGTTGCCGTCGAGGAAGACGCAGTCGTCGTACCCGCTGTCGATGGCGTCCTGCTTGGCCAGCACCGAATTCACGTACGCGCCGTTGACCTTGGCGCGCGAGGGAATCGCATTGTCCGGAATACGCCGCCACGGGCTGGACTTCAACCGCATGCCGTCCTGCGGGACGATCGGCGTGGCCGGATAGACGAACATGCTGACCTGGATGTCACAGCCGCGCACCCGGGTGCCCGGAATCGACTGCACCACGTGCACCGTGGCGCGGACGAACACATCCTCGGCGGGCGCGTTTGCGGCGACCAATTCCATTGCCGCCGTACGAAATCGCTCGTAGTCCCACTCCTGAGCGAAGCGATCGATGCCGATGATCCGGCAGGACTCGACCATCCGGCGGAAGTGGTCCGGCAGGCGGAACGCGGTGCGTTCGGCGCCCGCCACGAACACCGGAAAGACCGTGTAGACGCTGAGCCCGTACAGCACCGCCGACGAGGCCACGCTGACGTGGGCCGCCGCAGCGGGCACGAGTCGATCACCGAGATACACCTGGGGGTAGGGATCAGCCATCGCCGCAATCTACCAGCCGCGGTGACGGCGAACCGCCGCGTTGCCGCTCCACCAGTTTCGATCGGTGAGCAACGGACCTGCCGCGTTCAACGACGACTCCAATTCCCTGCGGGCTTGTTCGCAGGCCCGCCGACCCCGCTCTTCTCGCTCCAAATCCTGAACCATGAGTCCATGATTCGGCCGCGGGCCCGCCGCCGTCCACCGATTTTCCGGCGGAGTGGACCGCTCAGCGCTGGCTGAGCAGCACCTCCGCGATCTGAATCGTGTTGAGCGCGGCGCCCTTTCGCAGGTTGTCGCCCGAGATGAACAGGGCCAGGCCGCGACCGTCCGGAACGCCGGGATCCTGGCGGATACGACCGACCAGGGACTCGTCGATACCGGCGGCCTGGAGCGGCGTGGGCACATCGACGAGCTTGACGCCGGGGGCATTCGCGAGAATCTGCTGCGCGCGCTCGACCGACAGCGGGTCGGCGAACTCGGCATTGATCGACAGCGAGTGACCGGTGAAGACCGGGACACGGACACAGGTGCCGCTGACCAGCAGTTCGGGCAGGCCGAGAATCTTGCGGCTCTCGTTGCGCAGCTTCTGATCCTCGTCGGTCTCGCCGGAGTCGTCGTCGACCAGCGAACCGGCCAGCGGGATCACGTCGAACGCGATCGGCGCGACGTATTTGTTCGGCGCCGGGAAGCGCACGGCGCTGCCGTCGTGCACCAGCTTCTCGGCGTCGTCGACCACGGCGCGCACCTGCGAGGCGAGTTCTTCCACACCGGCGAGGCCGCTACCGGACACCGCCTGGTAGCTGGAGACGATCAGGCGCTGCAGGCCCGCTGCCTCGTGCAGCGGCTTGAGCACCGGCATGGCGGCCATGGTGGTGCAGTTCGGGTTGGCGATGATGCCCTTGACCAGGTTGCGGGTGGCCTCCGGGTTGACCTCGGACACCACCAGCGGCACGTCGGGATCCTTGCGCCAGGCCGAGGAGTTGTCGATGACGGTGACGCCGGCCGCGGCGAAGCGGGGCGCCTGCACCCGGGACATGGTGGCGCCGGCGGAGAACAGCGCGATGTCCAGGCCGGTGGGATCGGCGGTCTCGGTGTCCTCGACGACGATGTCCTGACCGCGGAACGGCAGCGTCTTACCGGCCGAGCGCGCGGAGGCGAAGAACCGCACCTCGTCGGCCGGGAAGTTGCGCTCCTCCAGCAGTTTCCGCATGACGGCGCCGACCTGTCCGGTCGCGCCCACGACGCCTACGCGAATTCCCATGACCTATCGCCCCGTTCCCGCGTGCACCACGGCGACCTCGTCGCCGCCCAGATCGAAGGCCTTGTGCAGCACCTGCACGGCCTCGTCGAGTTCGGTGTCCTTGACCAGCACCGAGATGCGGATCTCGGAGGTGGAGATGAGGTCGATATTGATCCCGGCCTCGGCCAGCGCCTCACAGAACTTGGCGGTGACGCCCGGGTGGCTCTTCATGCCCGCGCCGACCAGGGACACCTTGCCGATGTGGTCGTCGAAGATGATCTGGGAGAAGCCGATCTCGTCCTGCTGCTTGGTGAGTTTCTCCACCGCGCGGGAGAGTTCGGCCTTGGGCAGGGTGAAGGTGATATCGGTCTTGCCGGTCTCGACCTTGGAGATGTTCTGCAGGACCATGTCGATATTGATCTCGGCGTCGGCGACGGCACGGAACACCTTGGCGGCGTAACCCGGGACATCCGGCAGACCGACCACGGTCACCTTGGCCTCGCTGCGGTCGTGCGCGACGCCGGTGAGAATCGCTTGCTCCAAGGGGATGTCCTCCATCGATCCGTAAACGTAGGTGCCCTGCTTGTCGGTGTAGGACGAGCGCACATGCACGGGCACGTTGTAGCGGCGCGCGTACTCGACGCAGCGCAGCATCAGGACTTTCGAGCCGCAGGCGGCCATCTCCAGCATCTCCTCGTAGGAGACCTGCTCGAGGCGCTGGGCGTCGGAGACGATGCGCGGGTCGGCCGTGAAGACGCCGTCCACGTCGGTGTAGATCTCGCAGACATCGGCTTCCAGCGCCGCGGCGAGCGCGACGGCGGTGGTGTCGGAGCCGCCGCGGCCGAGCGTGGTGACGTCCTTGGTGTCCTGGCTGACGCCCTGGAAGCCCGCGACGAGCACGATCGTGCCCTCGTTCAGGGCTTCGCGCAGGCGGCCCGGGGTGACGTCGATGATCTTCGCGTTGCCGTGCGCGCCGGTGGTGATCACACCCGCCTGCGAGCCGGTGAACGAGCGCGCTTCGGCGCCGAGCGAGTGGATGGCCATGGCGACAAGCGCATTGGAGATGCGCTCACCGGCGGTGAGCAGCATGTCCATTTCGCGCTGGGGTGGCGTGACCGCCACCTGCTGGGCCAGATCGAGGAGTTCGTCGGTGGTGTCACCCATCGCCGAGCAGACGACCACCACGTCGTGGCCCTGCTTCTTCGTCTCCACGATCCGTTCAGCGACGCGCCGGATACGCTCGGCGGTAGCCACCGAGGATCCTCCGTACTTCTGAACCACGAGAGCCACGAGCAGGTCCTCCAAGATCGACTAACAGCTGGTAACAGCCACCAAGGGTACCGGCCGGGGTGCACCGGATCTCCCGCTACCTCCCCTGCCTGTGGAAATCGGCACATTCACACATACTTCGGCTATTACTGGGAATCGGCTCGATGGAACCAGCTGACCTGGGTGCCGTTCTCGAATTCCTGTCGCCGGTCGAGCGCGAACTGGGTCGGGTTGAAGACACCGGTGAATGCGCGGGTGCCCTCGCCCACGACGCACGGATAGGTCTTGATGACCAAGCCGTCGATCTCGTCGATCAGCTGCCCGGCGAATGTGCCGCCACCCGCGAGCCAGATGTCCTTGCCTTCCTCTTTCTTCAGCCGGCGCACCAGTCCGACCGGGTCGCCGCCGACCAGTTCGACGCCGGGCGCGTCGATGCTGTCCAGGCTGCTGGACACGATGTACTGGGTCCGCATGTGCGGGTACGGGCTGGCGATGCCGACGGCCAGCGCCGGATCGTAGGTGCCGCGGCCCATGACCAGCGTGTCGAAGTGCGCGGGCGCGGTGCCGGGCTCGATTCCGAAATGCGGCCACACGTGGGCGGGCAGGGTTTCGGGGTAGGCGCTCGCGAGCCAGGCCCAGAAGTCGTCGCCGCCCTGGAAGGGGGCGATGTCGTCGTTCGGGCCGGCGATGTAGCCGTCGAGGGACATGCCGACGAAGTAGATGAGCTTTCGCATGGGTGATCCTGCTTTCGTGGTGGGAGCGCTCAGGCGCGAGTGAACCAGGTGACCAGGGTGCCGCTGCCGTATTCCTTACGGCGGGCGGGCGTGAAGAGCGTGGGCGCGAATCCGTCGGTGCACATGGAGATTCCGCCACCCGCCAGCACCGGATAGCTCTTGACGATCATCTCGTCGATTTCGCCGACGAGTTGCGCGGCGAGATTGCCGCCCCCGCAGAGATAGATGTCGAGACCGTCCTGCTGCTTGAGCCGCCGCACCAGCCCGACCGGATCACCGGCGACCAGCTCGACGTTCGGATCGTCGAGGCGCAGCGTGCTGGATAGCACGTACTGCCGCATATGGGCATACGGGCTGGTGACGCCCTCCGATAGCGCGGCATCCCAGGTGCCGCGCCCGGAGACGACGGTGTCGCAGTGCCGGTTCGGTTCGTCCACCGCCATCCCCACGTGGTGGCGCAGGTGGCTGGGGACGAACTCGGGATAGTCGGCATTGAGGTCGGCCATCTGCTCGCCATCGTGGGGATAGAAGTCGAATTCGCCGTTCGGCCCGGCGATGTACCCATCGATCGACACGGCGATGTAGTAGATCAGCTTTCGCATCGGTTGACCGCCCAATCTGTTGTACTCTGTCTGTAGTGATTTGAAATGTAGTACTACGGATGGAGTGGTGTCAAGTGCGGACCAACCCGGAACGACGGCAAGCCCTGGTCGACGCGGCCATCGAGGTGCTGGCCGGCGAAGGCGCGCGCGGATTGACCTTCCGCGCGGTGGACAAGGCCGCCGGTGTGCCCGCCGGCACGGCCTCCAACTACTTCGCCAATCGCGACGATCTGTTCACGCAGGTCGGCGCGCGCTTCTACGAGCGGCTGCAACCCAGCGAGGCGACCATGTCCCAGCTGACCGACGGCCCCAAGACCCGGGAGAACATCGTCGCCCTGATGCGGGAGGTGGTCGGCCGGATCGAGGCGTTCCGCACCGGCTATCTGGCCCTGCTGGAACTGCGCCTGGAAGCCACCCGGCGACCGGAACTGCGCAAGGTGCTGACCGAGCGGGTGCGCGCCGACATCGACTTCAACGTGCGCAATCACCTCGACTCCGGCATGCCCGGTGACAAGGAATCGGTCGAACTGCTCTACCTGGCCCTGAACTGGCTGATCGTGGATCGGCTCACGCTGCCCGAGGTATTCACCGAGGAACAGAGCCAGGCCCTGATCGAGGCTGCCGTGAATCGGGTCGTCCCGGAGTGAAAGCCCGCAATCGGCTGCGACAGCGTGGTGCCCGCTCGGATAATCGAGTGATGATTGCGAACGTCGGAGACCGGCTGCATGTGCACGGCAACGTCGTCGGACAGGGCGATCGGCAGGGCGAGATCATCGAGGTGCGCGGGCCGGAGGGCGCGCCGCCGTACGTGGTGCGCTTCAGCGACGGCCACGAATCGCTCGTCTTCCCCGGCCCGGACGCCGTCATCGAACCTGCGAGCGACTGACCTCCCCGAGAACTGAGCGTTAGCGACGGCGACCGCGCGGTTGCGCGATCGTCCACGCATCGATCGTCGCGGAGCTCCGTTCGAGGGCGCTGGTCCCGGAGAACCGGGGCTCACGCCGGGGCCTGCACCCGAGCTCCCCCGGTTTTGCCCCCGGATTGCGGGGTGATCTAGAAGAGACTGCTTGGTTGACGTGCGGTGAACGCCTGTGCACAATCGGCCGAGTTGGTTTGTGGGGGGTGTGAGGTTGGCATGCGCACGAAAATTGATATTCACTTCACCGTCGATGCGACGCCGGCGCAGGTGTTCGAAGCGCTGGCAGCCACCGAGATGCTGCCCGAATGGTCCGCCTATCAAGACGCCCGGGTCGCGACGCGGGACGCGAACAACCGCCCGACCAAGATCTACGTGACCGCCGATGTGCACGGCAGCCCCGACCTCCAGGTCCTCGAATGGCACTGGACCGCGGACCGGGTCACCTGGCAGGTCATCGACAGCTCACGCGGTATCCGCGGCGGCGGCTGGTACGAGGTCGCCGAGAGCCAGGACGAGACCCAGGTCTGGTACCACGCGGAACTCCAGACCAAGATCCCGCTACCCGGTCTGCTGCTGAAACGAACCCAGCAGCGCTGGCACGAGACCATCGTGGAGAACTTCATCGAGTTCGTCGAGAGCCTGCACGAGACCCCGAGCTACGACGACTACCTGGATCCGGCATACACCGACCAGGTCTGACCATGACGCCGTAAGCGAAATCGCCCGAGCCGCACCACTTCCGGGACGCGCGGCGCGCGCCGGGGTGCGACGATGGGCGCCATGATCGGTAGCAAGCGTCCCCGATTCCAGCCGATGGTCGAGGGCAGCTCGGTGACCCAGCTGGAACTGTTCTTCGATCTGGTGCTCGTCTTCGCCTTCACCATGGTCACCGCCATCGCCGCCACGCCGACCAGCGCCCAGAACATTCTGCGGTCGCTGCTGGTGCTGGCGGTCATGTGGTGGGCCTGGATCGCCTACTCGTGGCTGGCCAACACGGTCCGCGCGGACGAGGGAATCACCCGGGTGGCCATGTTCGTGGCCATGGGCGGTGCGTTCATCGCCGCGCTCACCATCCCGGAGGCCTTCCAGGACGCGCCCGGCGGCTGGTCCGGCCCGCTCGTCTTCGCCCTGGCCTACCTGGTGGTCCGGCTGGTGCACCTCGGCGTGTATCTCATGGGCACCGGCGACGATCCGGCGCTGCGCGCCCAGGTCGGCAAGTGGGGAATCGGGTCGATCGGCATCGGCACCACCCTGCTGATCATCGCGGCGATGACGCACGGCACCGTGCAGATCGGCCTCTGGATCGCCGCCATCGCCGGTGACATGCTGTGGACGATGGTCGCCGGATTGCAGTGGCGGGTGCGCTCGCCGCGGCACTTCTCCGAACGGTACGGGCTGATCATCATCGTGGCGCTGGGCGAATCCATCGTCTCGATCGGCATCGGGGTGAGCGGGCAGCCGATCTCGTGGCCGATCACCGTGGGATCGCTGCTCGGGCTCGCGGTGTCCGGTCTGCTGTGGTGGAGCTACTTCGATGTCGCGGCGCTCTCGGCCGAGCACGCGCTCGCCCGGGCCACCGGCGAACGACAGGTCCGGATCGCCCGCGACGGCTACACCTACTGGCACTTCCCCATGATCGTCGGCATCATCGGACTCTCGCTCGGGCTGAAGAAGGTACTGAGCTATGTCAGCGACGCGACACACCACTCCCTCACCGACGCCCTGTACGGGATTCCGCTGTACGCGCTGTACGGCGGCGTGGTGCTGTATCTGACCGGCCTGGTCGGCTTCAAATACGCGGCGACCGGGCGGATCACGCGTTCGCACCTGGTGGCGGTGGTCGTGCTGCTGGCCCTCGTCGCGCCCGCGACGGCGCTACCCGCCCTCGCCGCGCTCGCGGTGCTGTGCGCGGTGCTGATCGCCCTGGTCGGCTGGGACACCGTGCGCGACGCGCGTGGGCGCGAGCAGATCCGGCACGCGCACGGTTCGTGAATCACTCGTTGCGCAGCAGCCGCAACTTGTGCGCGACCGTGTGCTCCATCGCCGTCGGGCCGTAGGCGGAGGGCTCGACCCGCACACCGTCGTGTACGGCCTGCCGGATCTGGTCGACGTTCTCCCGGATCGCGTCGGAGACCAGTTCGTCGGTGCGCGGATCGGCGAGCACGCCGAACAGGATCCGGAACACCGTGTCGGCGATCAGCCGCAGGATCTCGTCGTGGAACGGGATGTAGCGGACCTTGCCCGCCTGGGGATCGCTCTTGATCAATTCGACGATCATGGCGTCCATCTCGGTGCGGTTCTCCTCCAGCGCCGCCGCGATATTGCGGGTGTAATGGCCGGTGCGCAACACGTGGGCGACCTCGTCCATCACCGCGATGGTCATCGGACGCCTGGTCAATTCGATGATGGTGGGCAGGAACCGGTTCACCACCGCCGCCACGATGCGTTCGGTGAAGGCGCGATCCGCGGCCCGCACCAGCCGTGCCAGGACGACCAGCACCCGCAGCAACCGGAACCCGCGCAGCCACGGGCTGGTCACCGGGATCAGGCCGAGCACGTCGTACCAGTAGCGGAACGGGAACGTCCAGCGCCAGCCCGCGCGGGCCCACCGCCGGACGAACTCGACCGCGAACACCGCGCAGATCGCGTAATCGACGAAAACGACCGTGCGGCGGGTGTTCTCGTCCACCGACCCCACCGTGATCCACACCAGCAGCGCCACCGACACCACGGCCAGCGCCAGCATCAGAATCTCGGCCCACAGCGGCGATGGCTTACGCGGGTACACGACACGGGCCACAGCACAGTCCCTTCGACGCCGAACGGTCTCGCCGAGATTAATCGGCCGGGGCGCTGCGCGCCGGTTACTTGCCCGAGCGGATGATCGCCTCGATATTGCGCTCGGCCAGCGCGGCGATGGTCAGCGACGGGTTCACGGTGCCGGTGCTGCCCGGAATCGCGGCGCCGTCGAGCACATACAGCCCCGGATGACCGTGCACCCGGCCGTATCCGTCGGTGGCCAGGCCCAGGACCGCGCCGCCGAGTGGATGGGCGGTGAACAGCGCGTTGGCGTCGTAGCCGAGCGCGCCGTATTCGACTACGGCCCCGGCCTGCTCGGCGATGCGATGATCCACCGCACGGGCCACCCCGACGATCTCGTCGCGGTTGCGAGCCGACCAGCTCAGGCCGACCGAGTCCGTGGCCCGGTGGTAGCCGAAGCGGGTACGGGCCGAATCGAGCACCATGCCGAGCGAGGCGAGCGCGCCGGTCTCGAACGGGATTCCCGGGATATACCAGTTCTCCAAGGTGAGCGGCAGACCCGACTCGTCGAAGATGCGGCTGGCGCTGGGCACACCCTGACCGAGCCCCGCCAGCTGGCTGGCGCCGCGGGCCAGCACGACATCGCCGTTGGTGCCCCAGCCGGCGCCGACATGCTCGTTGAGGTTGGGCAGTGTGCCGGTGGCCTGCGCGCGGACCAGCAGTTCGGAGGTGCCGACCGAGCCCGCGCCGAGGAAGAGCTGATCGCAGGTCAGGGTGCGGGTGGCCAGCACATCGCCGGTGGGCGCCAGCTTGGTGACGGTGACGACGAACCGCCCCGAACCCTCCTGCGCGATGGCGTCGACGCGATGTCCGGGATACACCGTCGACCGGCCGGTCTCCTGGGCGTAGCGCAGATAGTTCTGGTTCAGATCGAACTTGGCGCCGTTCGAGTTGCCGAGATTGCTGCGCGCGGCCGTCGCGGATGGCCGGGCGGCTCCGGACAGTTCGGCGCGCAGCACATCCCAGTTGAAGATGGAGTCGTTGGCCACCGGCTGAAAGCCCGCCTTGCGGACCTGATCGTCCCAGGCGCGCGAGTGCGAGAACGGGCCGGAGTTGTAGATGTCGGCGGGAATCGGACTCAGCCGCAACATCTCTCGGACCCGCGGGTAGTAGACGCGGTCGAGTTCGCCGTAGTCGACCACCCCGCCGAAGACGTGATCGAAGAAGCGCCGCTGGGGGGCGACCATGGCGCCGGTGAAGATCACCGAGCCGCCGCCGACCGCGGCGGCACGCCACACATCGATGCCGGGGTAGCTGGTGCAGTCCAGGACGCCGCCGAATTTGGTGAACGTCATCGGCACCTTGGTGACACCGGTGAAGCTGGTGCGATGCCAGAATCCGCGGCCGTCGGGCAGGTCGTCGCCGGTGAAGATCTCCCGCCACGGGTCGTTGGGCCAGCGTGAACCGCGCTCCAGCACGGTGTTCGCGATTCCGGCCTGGGCCAGGCGCAGCGCCGTGACCGCGGCGCCGAACCCGGAGCCGATCACGATGGCGGTGGTGTGCTCCGGCGGATCCGCCAGTGGCGCGAAGATCTCGGGCACCCACTGCCGGAACTGGCCGGGCCCGGAAGGATTGGCGGCCTGCGCGATACCCGCGCCCGGCACCTGCCCGGCCGCACCGAGTACAGCGGCGACCCCCGCCGCCTTGAACAGCGCACGTCTACGCACCCAGGCCACCTCCTCATCACGCATGGCCGAGCGCAGATTACCCGGAAGTCAGGGCCCGCCCCAACCGCTCGAGCCGCCAATTTCGGGAAGCTCGAGCGGAGTTCAATCGATGAAGGGCCGGGTGTCCAGGGTGCAGGTGGCGCCGGGGGCGGGCAGTTGCAGGTCGACGAGGTAGCGCTCGCGCAACCGGCTGACGCAGGCGCCGCCGGTCTCGTGGCCGTAGCCGTCGGTGACCACGACCAGACGCGCGTTCACCATGGCCTGCTGCGCGCCCCGGGCGAAGGTCAGCGGGGTGACCGGGTCGTAGCGATTGTTGATCAGGAGCGCGGGCTTGTCCGAACTCAGGGTCCAGGGACCGGTGTAGCGCTGCGGATAGCCGTCGCCCGGGGCGGGCCAGGTCGCGCAGGGTTGCCGCTGGTACAGCCAGAACGGGCCGTATGCCGTTGCGGCGCCGGTGAATTCGCGAGCGATCGTGGGCCACTGCTCGGGCTGGCGCAGCTGGCTGTTGTCCGCGCAGATGATGGCGGTGTAGGAGTCGAGGAAGTCCAGGCCGACGCCGCCCGCGGCCAGGATGGTCTGCACCGTTTCCGAATTTCCGGCGGGGCCGCGTTCCAGTTCGGTGAGCAGCCGGGCCAGCGCGGGCCAGCCTTCCTCGACGTCGTAGAGCAGCAGCGCGCGGGCCTGCATGACCTCGGTGTGACTCACCTGGATCGCGCGCTCGCGCTCCCCGACCGTGATCGGGCCCTGCCGCAGTGCCGTCATGAGCGCGGTATCTCGCTCCCGCAGCGCCTTCGTCACCTCGGGCGCCGCGCGGGTGGTGGTCGGATAGGGCGTGGTGGTCGGAGTGCCGGCGGTCTCGCCCGGTGCCGCGCCCTGCCCTCGGCGTTCCTCGGCCCGTTCCGGGCCACCTGCGAACGCGCACCGCGACCGGCCCGCCTCGGCGCACAGTCGCAGGAATTCGTCGAACACCTCCTCGGTGCCGATCGCGGTCTCGGTGACCTCCCTGCGCGTGTCCTCGGTGTAGATATCCGGGTCGAGCATGGAGCCGAGCAGCAGTGCGCGCACCCGGTCGCCGAACAGCGCGCCGTACACCTGGCCCAGGTAGCTCGCGTAGGAGCCGCCCTCGTAGGAGATCTTGTCCTCGCCGAGCGCCCGGCGCAGCAGGTCCAGGTCGCGGGCGGCGTCCACCGTAGTCAGGTGCGGCAGCAGATCGGCGCTGTGCGCCGCGCAGCCCGCCGCCAGTTCGCGGCTGCCCCGCTCGGTCGCCGCCGCCTGCTCCGGATTCACCGGCGGGATCGTCGCGCTCTCCCAGAACCGTTGCTGCGCACGGGAATCGGCGAAGCAGCGGACCTGTCCGCTGCGGCCGATCCCGCGCTGATCGAAGGTCACCACATCGAAGCGGCGGCTGATCTCACCGGCGAACAGCGGGCCCTTGGCGGCCCAGTCCAAGCCCGAGCCGCCCGGCCCGCCGACCGCCGCGAACAGCGTGCCGATCCGGCGATCCGGATCGGAGGCGGGCTGCCGCAGCACCGCCAGATCCAGTGTCGGGCCGTGCGGCTGGGTGTAGTCGCGCGGCACTTTCGCGACCGCGCACTGGAATCCGCTCAGATCGGTGTCGGCGCACGGGGCCCAGGTCAGCTCGGGGGTGGGAGCGGCATCGGCCAGGGCCGCCAGCTCGCCCGCCGCCGACTTCCCGGCGGGCAGACCGCAGCCGCTCAGCACGGACAACGCGAGGGCGAGCACCCCCACCAGCACCAGCTTGCTCGCACGCATACCGATCATGGTGTGCCCCACCGCCCTTCGACGTCGTCATCCTTAATGACGAAATCCTCCCCAACCCACCCTGAAACCTAGCGCGCCACGCGCCGAGGGCGACGCACCAGTTCCCCGCCGCAGTTCGGGCAGACCCGCTGCATGGCTGCCGCGCACTCGTCACAGAACGTGCACTCGTAGCTACAGATCCAGGCCACCCCGCCCGCGTCGACGCCGGTCGTGCAGCGCTCACAGTCCGAGCGCATCTCGAGTGCCATGGAAACTCCTCCTTCAGGACATCAGCAGCCGGACCACGGCGATCACGCCGACCACCACGATGACGCCACGCAGCAGGTTCGGCGACATCCGGCGTCCGACCGTCGCGCCGAGCTGGCCGCCGATGATCGAGCCGACCGCGATCAGCGCCGCCACCCGCCAGTCGACCGTGGCGATCACGATGAAGATCACCGCGGAGACCGCGTTCACGATCAGGCCGAGCACATTCTTCACGCCGTTGAGCCGCTGGATGTCCTCGTGCACGAATACACCCAGCAAACCCATCAGCAGCACACCCTGCGCGGCGCCGAAGTAGCCGCCGTAAACGCCCGCCGCGTAGATACCGGCCAGCAGGATCGGGCCGCCGTGCGCGGGCGGTGCGATGTTGTTGACCTCCCGGCGCTGCTTCACCCAGCGGGCCAGCCGCGGCTGCACCACCACCAGGATCAGCGCCGCGATGATCAGCACCGGGACGATCGCCTTGAAGGCATCGGCGGGCAACTTCAGCAGCAGCACCGCGCCGGTGATACCGCCGAGCAGCGAGGCCGAACCCAGTTTCAGCAGCCGGGCGCGCTGACCGGCCAGTTCTTTGCGATAGCCGACCACACCGCTGATACCGCCCGGTACCAGGCCGATGGTGTTGGACACATTCGCGGTCACCGGCGGCAACCCGAAGGCGAGCAGCACCGGGAAGGTGATCAGGGTGCCCGAACCCACGATGGTGTTGATGCAGCCCGCGGCGATTCCGGCGCCGAAGACGGCGAGCATTTCCAGCAGAGTCATCTCGTTTCCTCACGTCCCGTCGGGGCGCTTCCCCCGTACAAGCGTTCGTTTCGTGAGCGACGCTATCGTTTTGCCGGATTCGGGGCAGCAACGGGACCGCGCTTTCGGCGTCGCATGCCGCACGGTAAACTCACGGTCATCATGCAGCGGACGCTTCTTCTCGACCGCCGCGACGGGGTCTGATCAGACCGGCTCCCCGTCGCGGGGTTTTGCCGCGTCGGTCGACCCCAAAACGGGATCCACCACACCCTGGAGAAATCGCATGTCTTCCGCTGACGCTTTCATATCGGGCGCCTCGCGCACCATCACCGCGCCGTCCAAGCCCGCCCCCGCCGACCAGCCGGCCTGGAACACCCAGAAGAACTCGTCGATGCCGTCCTTCCGGTACCGGCCGTTCGCCGAGGAAGTCGAGCCCATCACGCTGCCCGACCGCACCTGGCCGGACAAGATCATCGATCGCGCGCCCGCCTGGTGCGCGGTCGACCTGCGCGACGGCAACCAGGCCCTGATCGACCCGATGAGCCCGGCACGCAAGCGCCGCATGTTCGATCTGCTGGTCCGGATGGGCTACAAGGAGATCGAGGTCGGCTTCCCCGCGGCCAGCCAGACCGATTTCGACTTCGTCCGCGAGATCATCGAGGACGGCGCCATCCCCGCCGACGTCACCATCCAGGTGCTGACCCAGTGCCGCGCCGAACTGATCGAGCGCACCTTCGAGGCCTGCGCGGGTGCGCCGAAGGTGATCGTGCACTTCTACAACTCCACCTCGATCCTGCAGCGCAAGGTGGTCTTCCGGGCCGACCGCGCCGCCGTCAAGAAGATCGCCACCGACGCCGCGACGCTGTGCCTGGAGATCGAGCAGCGCTACCCGGACACCGACTGGCGCTACGAGTACAGCCCCGAGTCCTACACCGGCACCGAACTGGAATACGCCAAGGACGTCTGCGACGCGGTCACCGAGATCATCGCGCCCACCCCGGCCAAGCCGATGATCATCAACCTGCCCGCCACCGTCGAGATGGCCACCCCGAACGTCTACGCCGACTCGATCGAGTGGATGAGCCGCAACCTGGCCCGCCGCGAGTCCATCGTGCTGTCGCTGCATCCGCACAACGACCGCGGCACCGCCGTCGCCGCCGCCGAACTGGGCTACCAGGCCGGCGCGGACCGGATCGAAGGCTGCCTGTTCGGCAACGGTGAGCGCACCGGCAATGTCTGCCTGGTCACCCTGGGCATGAACCTGTTCTCCCGCGGCGTCGACCCGCAGATCAACTTCTCCGATATCGACGAGATCCGCCGCACCGTCGAATACTGCAACCAGCTGCCGGTGCACGAGCGCCACCCCTACGGCGGCGACCTGGTCTACACCGCGTTCTCCGGTTCGCACCAGGACGCCATCAACAAGGGCCTGGATGCCATGAAAGCCGCTGCGGACGCGGCGGATTCGGATGTCGACGACATCACCTGGGAGGTGCCGTACCTGCCGATCGACCCGAAGGACGTGGGCCGCACCTACGAGGCCGTCATCCGGGTCAACTCGCAGTCCGGCAAGGGCGGCGTCGCCTACATCATGAAGACCGACCACGGGCTGGTGCTGCCGCGGCGACTGCAGATCGAGTTCTCGCAGGCGATCCAGCAGATCACCGACGGCGAGGGCGGCGAGGTCACGCCCAAGGAGATGTGGGATGTCTTCTCCGAGGAGTACCTGTCACCGATCCAGCCGCTGGAGCGGATCCGGCAGAAGGTCACCGCGTCCGAGACCGACGGCGGCGTGGACTCGATCGCCGCGGTCGTGAAGGTCGACGGTGTCGAGCAGGAGGTCACCGGCAACGGCAACGGCCCGCTCGCCGCGTTCGTCGACGCGATCGCCGCGGTGGGCTTCGAGGTGCGGGTGCTGGACTACTCCGAGCACGCCATGTCCGCGGGTGACGACGCGCAGGCCGCGGCGTACGTGGAGTGCGCGATCGGCGACAAGGTGGTGTGGGGTGTCGGCATCGCCACCTCGATCACCACCGCCTCGCTGCGCGCGGTGGTCTCCGCGGTCAACCGCGCCGCGTCTTAAGCGACGGTTAAGGCCCGGACACCCAGGGTGTCCGGGCCTTTTTGCACCTGCATATACCACTGTCCGCGCGTGGGCGCGGGCCACTGAACCGCGTGCTAGCGTGGATTCGCACTCAAGCGCCGAGCTCTCTGCTCGCTTACCGAGCAGATGGGGGAACCGTGACAAACAACGACCACAACTCGACCTCACCGCCCTGGCTGGCCGGGCCGGCCACGGAGACGGCGGAGGACATCAGCGAGTCGACCACCGCGCCGGAGGACACCTCCGAGGCAGCCGCCGAACCGGCGGCCGAGGCCGACAGCGCCGCCGAGGCACCGAAGCCGGAGCCCGACCCCTCGGCGCAGCCGGAAAGCGCCGGGCCCGCGGACCCGACCGTGTACGCGAGCAGTGCACCCCAAAGCTATGGCCCGCCCGAAGGTTTCGCGCCGCCACCGCCGCCCTACCCGACCGGCGCGCAGCCCGTGCCGGAGCCGCATCAGGGTCCGCGCTACGGCGATGACTACCGCCAGGAGATCGGCCCCGACGGGCTGGTCCGGCGGGTGCTCCAGGACCAGCCCGATGGCGCGCCGCCGCAGGAATCCTCGGACGGCCCGATCTACAGCTGGGCGCCCCCGCCCCCGCCGCCCATGCAGCAGCCGTCGTTCGCCCCGCCCGGCGTGGGCGATCCGAACGCACCCGGCCAGCCGTGGCCCGGCGGACCGCAGCAGACGTTCCAGCCGCCGGGGCCGGGTGGTCCGGGCTTCGCCGGACCGCAGGGCCCCGGCGGGTTCGCGCCCGGTGGTCCGGGCGGGTTCTCCGCGCCCGGTGGATACCCCGGCCCGGATGGCCCGGGCGCCGTCGGCGCGCCCGGCGGCCCGGGTGGGTACCCGGGTTCCGAAGGGCCCAGCGGTATTTCAGCGCCCGGCAGCTACACCGGGCCGGAAGGTCCAGGCGGCGTATCCGCCCCCGGCGGTCCGGGCGGCGGCTCGGCACCTGGCGGGTATCCCGGTTCCGAAGGGCCCAGCGGCATTTCAGCGCCCAGCGGCTACACCGGGCCCGAAGGTCCCGGCGGTCCGAGTGGATACCCCGGCCCCAACGGGCCGGGCGGCAGTTCCATGCCCGGTGGTCCCGGCGGGATGTCCGCGCCGGGTGGTCCGGGGCAGCCGTGGCAGGGTGGACCGTCGCCCGCGCAGCAGCAACCGTTCCAGCCGCAGCACATCAATCAGCCGGGACAGCCCGGGCATTCGGTCAATGACCTGAATCTGTTGAAGCGGGCCCGCAAGGCGCCGCGCAGCGGTTGGCGGCGCGCGGTGCACAAGGCGTCCGGCGGCATGATCAACCCGGGCGAGTCCGCGGCCGATGTGGTGTTCCGTGATCTGGTCGATCGGGTGAACCAGCCGGTGCGCGGCGACTACCGGATCGCGATCCTGTCGCTGAAGGGCGGTGTCGGCAAGACCACCACCACGGTCGGTCTCGGCTCCACCTTCTCCTCGCTGCGCGGTGACCGCGTCATCGCCATCGACGCCAATCCCGACCTCGGTACGCTCGCGCACCGGGTGCCGCGGCAGACCCGCTCCACGGTGCGCAATCTGCTCGAGGACAACCAGATCTCGCGCTACTCCGATGTCCGGGCGCACACCTCGCAGGCTCCGAGCCGCCTGGAAGTGCTTGCCTCCGAACAGGATCCGGCAGTGTCGGAGGCGTTCAGCGAGGCCGACTACCGCAAGGCGATCGGCATCCTGCAGTCCTTCTACAACATCATCCTCACCGACTGCGGCACCGGTCTGATGCACTCGGCGATGTCGGGCGTACTGGATATGGCCAGCTCGCTGGTGCTGGTCACCTCCCCCGCCATCGACGGCGCCCGTTCGGCCTCGGCCACCCTGGACTGGCTGGACCACCACGGCTACGGCAAGCTCGTCGAACGCACCGTGGTGGTGGTGAACGCGTCCCGCCGTGGCGCCTCCACCGTCGACCTGGACCAGCTGCGCAAGCTGTTCCTCGACCGGACTCGCGCCGTGCAGATCGTCCCCTTCGACGATCACCTCGCCGAGGGCGCCGAGATCGATCTGGAGCTGGTCAGCAAGCCCACCCGGCGCGCCCTGCTGGAACTGGCGGCCATGGTCGCCGACGACTTCGGTTTCGCGGGCAACCAGCCGTACCGCCCGGGCCCGCCGCCCATGGGCCGGCACTAGCTCGAATCCCGAAACCCGACGCCGCCCGGCAGTTGCACTGCCGGGCGGCGTTGTCGGCTCAGCCCAGCGTGATGTGCCGGGCGGCGGCTTCGAAGGCGGCCAGGACGGTGACGATGGCGGGCCGGTCCGCGGCGTGCGGCCGGGTGGCCAGTTCGTAGAGCCGGGCGGCGCGCACGCCGGACAGGCGCAGCAGCACCAGGTCGGGGTGGGCGACGGCGAAGCGGGGCATGAGCGCGATGCCGTAACCCGAGTGCACCAGGGTCTCGATGACGCGGAAATCGTTGAGGCGCTGGGCGATCCGCGGTTGCACCCCGGTCAGGGTGGCGATCGAGCGCAGCACGTCGTCGACCGGGAAGCCGCCGCGGACGCTGATCCAGGTCTCGTCGGCCAGTTCGGCGGGACTGACCTCGGTGCGGCCGGCCAGCGGATGATCCGGCGCGACCAGGACGTCGGTGGGTTCACGCATCAGCAGCCGGGTGGCGATGCGGGGCCCGGCCAGCGCGGGCGCGCGTTCGTCGCGGTGGGTCAGGACGATGTCGTAGTCGGCGAGCAGGCGCGTGGCTTCCGAAGGCGGGACGTCCTCGTCGCTGGCGATCACCTCGACGCCGCTGTCGGCCAGGGCGGGCAGCACGTGCGGGAGCAGCAGCGCCGCGCCGGACGGGAACAGCGCGACTCGGACCCGTCCGCGCGGTGACGCCCGGTAGTGCGCCATCTCGGCGGCCGCGCGGTCCAGCGCAGCGAGCACCTCGTCGGCGCGTACGACCAGGGCGTGGCCGGCGTCGGTGAGCCGGATGCGGCGGCCGTCGGGTTCGAGCAGCGGCACCCCGGCTTCCTTGGCCAGAACCTTCAGCTGCTGCGATACCGCGGACGGCGTCATGGTCAGCGCCGCGGCCACCGCGCCGATGGTGCCGCGATCGGCGAATTCGCGCAGGACCCGTAGTCGGTCCACCGACAGCATCGGCGTGCCCCTCCGTCAGATAGTGAAGTACACCTACATTATTACTGCAATTTATTTCGATTGTTCTGAAGCTTTTCGAATCAGACGATGAGTGACGTGAACAGTCGCGACCGCCTGATCGGCCTCTCCGTCGTCCTGCTCTGGGGCGTGAACTTCATCGCCATCCGGGTGGGCCTCGACCACTTTCCGCCCTTCTTCTTCGCGGGACTGCGATTCGCGGTGCTGGCGATTCCGGTCGTCCTGTTCGTGCCGCGCCCGCAGGTGCCGGCGAAGTGGTTGCTGCTCTACGGATTCGGCTTCGGCACCCTGCAGTTCGCGTTCCTGTTCAGCGCCATGCGGGCCGGCATGCCGACCGGCCTGGCCTCGCTGGTCCTGCAATCCTCGGCGCCGTTCACGGTGGTGCTGGGTGCGATCTTCCTGCGGGAGCGGCTGCGGCCGATTCAGCTGGCCGGGTTGGGTGTAGCGGTCGCCGGCATGGTGGTGATCGGCGTGGACCGGGCGCAATCGGCCGCCCTGTTGCCGCTGCTGCTCACCCTGGCCGGCGGATTGGGCTGGGCCTTCGGCAATCTCGGCTCCCGCAAGGCCGCCGCCGGTGGCGCGGTGAACACCATGCACCTGACCCTGTGGATGGCGGTGGTGCCCCCGATTCCGCTGTTCGCGCTCTCCGCTGTCGCCGAGGGACCCACCGCCGGACTGGACGCGCTCACCGATATCGGCGCGGCGAGCTGGTGGCCCGCGCTGATCGCCGTCACCTATATCGCCGTGCTGGCCACCGTGGTCGGCTCGGGCATGTGGACGTATCTGATGAGCCGCTACCCCGCGGGCACCGTGGCCCCGCTGACGCTGCTGGTGCCGGTGGTGGGTATGGGCGCGGCCTGGCTGGCGCTGGGCGAGCGGCCGTCGACGTGGGAGGTGATCGGCGGCGCGATCGTCATCGCGGGCGCGTTCACCGCGACCAGCGTGGGCACGCGGCCGTCGGCACCGGTCGTGGCCGAACCGGCCCGAGTCCTGGTCAAAGTCTGACCTGCGCGCGGAGCGAGCGAGGCAACCGGACGATAGGGTGATAGCGGTTTAACATCACGCGACTCCTCGTTCCCCGACCTGGAAGGCAGCGCGATGCTCGAACGGATTCCGGCCACGCGGCACCGCGCCGGTCTCGCGACGGCGCTCCTGGTCCTGGCGACCGGGGCGTGCGCCGCCCCCGAACCGGCGCCGCCGCAACCGCGCCCGGCCCGGCTGGCGCAGGCACCGCAGCCACCGCAGCGGATCGCGGAACCACCGAGCGGCGAACGTGGCGCCACTCCCAGCAGCTCCGTGTTCTATCGGATGGGCGGCGAGCCGCTGACCGACGTCACCTTCGGCATGACCGTCAGCACCGATCCCGGACGCGGAAATGTCTTCTGGTCCAATCAGTTCGGCTTCACCTCGCACAACGGCTACACCGGCATGCAGGCACACGCCGACGGCCGCGGCATGTTCGTCTTCACGGTGTGGGGCGCCGCGGACGCGCGACCGGGCAAGGACGGCGCCACCTGCCTCACCGACGCCGACGGGCTGCCGGGCCGCAGCTGCCGCATCGACAAGCGCTTCGCCCGCGATCACCTGTACCTGTTCCATCTGCTACCCGACGGCGACGGCTGGTACCAGGCCCGGGTCGAGGACACGACCGATCGCAAGACCATGACCATCGGCAGCATCAAGGTCGACTCCGGAGCGACCATCAAGCCCGACAGCCTGACCAACTGGGTCGACTACTGGGACTGGAACAATCGCGCCGCGACCTGCCTGGACGAGCCGTATTCGGTGGCGCGCTTCGAGGTGCCGCGGGCCAACGCGGGCAGCGTCACCGGTGCGGTGACCGAATCGAAGATCAGTGGCAGCTGCCCGAAGCAGGTGGAGGTCACCGTCGGCTCCGACGACACCGGCCAGGACAGCACCCACCGGCTCGGCATCGGCAACTCGGTCGGCGACCGGATCACCACCCCCGATGGCCGGTGCCTCACCGCGGGCGCGTCGAGCGCCGGGGTCGGCGGCTGCGATCGAAAACGTAATCAGGCCTGGGTCGCCGCCGCCGATCGCACCTTGCGCGCCGATTTCACCTGCCTGACCGCCACCGGTTCCGCCGAGGTCGAAGCCGCCGCCTGTGACGGCTCGCCCGCGCAGGAGTGGGCGCGCGTGCCCAACGGGCCGATCACCAACCGGGCCACCGAACGCTGCCTCACAGTGATCGAGGACTACACCGCGCTGCGACCGTGTGCGGGGTCCGCCGCGCAGCAGTGGACCGGCCCCGGCGACAAGTAGCCGATCGATCTCGGTCTGCCGGAAACCACCTCATCCGGGCGAGTTCTGCCGGTAGTCTTCCGCCGTACCTCCAGATCGGCCGGAGCGCTGCGTTTACCCGCCCCGGTCGGCCGCACTTCCCGCTCCATCCCCCAGGACCGCCGAGTCTGCGGTGATGGGGGTGGGTGGCCCACGAGCGGTTGACAACGCCGCTTTACAGTGGTGCGGCGGGGGACGTAGTGGCGGCACAGTCTAGGCAGCGAAGAAGCTCAATGGCAGAACACCGATGGACCGTTTCACGACGCTCGATACTGCGCGGTGCCGCGGCGGCGGGGGTGGTCTCGGCAACCGGCGCGATGGGCCGGGCCGGGGCGAATCCCGGTGGCCCACGGGTCGCGGTGTTCGGCGGCGGCGTCGCCGGATTGACCGCGGCGCACGAATTGGCCGAACGCGGCTTCCAGGTCACCGTCTACGAACGCAGAGCCCTCGGCGGCAAGGCCCGCAGCATTCCGGTGCCGGGCACCGGTTCCGGCGGTAGACCCGACCTACCCGGCGAGCACGGCTTCCGCTTCTTTCCCGGCTTCTACCAGCACATTCCGGATACCATGCGCCGGATTCCGTTCGCGGGCAACGCCCAGGGCGTGTGGAACAACCTGATCGCCGTCCCCGAGGCCCGCTTCGCCCGGCGCGGCGGCGACGATTTCCATCTACCGCTGGGCCGCCATGTCGCGGTCGCCACCACCCCCGAGGCCTTCCTGGAAACCGTCGGCGCCGCGGTGTCCACCACGCTGAAACTGCCCCCGGCCGAGGGCCTGTTCTTCGCCAACCGGCTACTGGTGTTCAACACCAGCTCCGACGCCCGCCGCATCGGGCAGTGGGAGCACATGTCCTGGTTCGACTATGTCGGCGGGCATCGCCGCTCGCACGAGTTCCGCGCGCTCATCTCGCGTGCGCTGACCAGCATCATGGTCGCGGCCAAGGAGGACATCGCCAGCGTGCGCACCATCGGCACCATGGGCGAGCAGTTCCTGGGCAATCCGCTCGAGGTCGGCAATGACGGCGCCCTGGACCGAGTGCTGAACGGCCCCACCAATGCCGCCTGGATCGATCCCTGGACTCGGCGGCTGTCCGAGCTGGGTGTGCGGTTCGAGCTCGGCGCGGAGGTGCGCGGGCTCGAGGTCCGGGATCGGCGGATCTCGGCGGCCCGGATCGTGTCCGGCGGCACGCAGCGCACTGTCGAGGCCGACTATTTCGTGGTCGCGCTGTCCGCCGAACAGGCATGCACCCTGTGGTCGCCCGACGTGCTCGCGGTGCGGCCCGAATTGGCCGCCATGGATCAGCTCTTCGTGGATTGGATGACCGGTATCCAGTTCTATCTGCGCGAACCGGCGACCATTTCCCGCGGCCACACCGCCTATGTGGACGCACCGTGGTCACTGACCTCGATCAGCCAGAACCAGCTGTGGACCTCGAAACTCACCGGCTTCGGCGACGGTTCGGCGCAGGACTGCCTGTCGGTGGACATCTCGGACTGGAACACCCCGGGCGTGCTGTACGGCAAGCCCGCCAAGGAATGCACCCACCAGGAGATCGCCCGCGAGGTGTGGGCGCAGATGAAGGCGCACGTCGGTGACGCGCTGCGCGACGACGCGCTGCACTCCTGGTTCCTGGACCCGGCCATCACCTGGCACAACGGCCGCAACAGCAACGCCGATCCGCTGCTGATCAACACCGCGGGCTCCTATCAGCACCGGCCGGAAACCCACGGTGATCTCGAAAACCTGTTCCTGGCAGGCGATTACGTGCGCACCAATGTCGATCTGGCGACCATGGAGGGCGCCAACGAGTCGGCCCGGGCCGCGGTGAACGCGCTGCTGGACGTGGCGGGCTCGAACTCGGAGCGCTGCCGCAAGTTCACGCTGTACCGCGCGCCGGAACTGGAGCCGCTGCGCCGCATGGACGCGGACCGCTACGCGGCCGGGCTGCCGAACTTCTTCGACACCCGGCTGTGATCGTCGGCTCACCGACCGGAATTCGGCTGCTCGCGTAGGTGTTCCGATGCTTCAATGACCTATGGGCGAGATCACGAATACGAACGAGATCACCGACCCGGCGGACCTGCGCCGCCTGCTGGGCGACCCGGTACCCCGCGCCGTCAGCAAGGAACGGGTGGCCCTGCATCGCAGGGACCGCGACTGGATCGCCGCCTCCCCGTTCCTCGTCCTGGCCACCAGCGACGCCGACGGGAACTGCGATGCCTCCCCGAAAGGCGACCCGGCGGGTTTCGTCCACGTCATCGACGATCACACCCTGGCCATTCCGGAACGTCCGGGTAACCGCCGCGCCGACGGCTACCTGAACATCCTGAGCAATCCCCATGTGGGCCTGATCTTCCTGGTCCCGGGCCGCACCGAGACGCTTCGAGTCAACGGCCGGGCCCGCCTGGTGCGCGAGGCCGCCTACTTCGACGACATGGTGGTACGCGGGCATCGGCCGATCCTCGCCGTCGAGGTCGATATCGAGCAGATCTTCTTCCACTGCGCGAAAGCGTTCCTGCGCAGCAATCTCTGGGATCCGCAGCGGTGGCCGGTCAGCGACCTGCCCTCGCCCGCGCAACTGGTCAAGGAACTCCAGCCGGAGGTCACCGAAACCGTCGAGGAACTCGAGCGGCATTACGCCCCGGCGAATTACGAAACCAAGCTCTACCAAAGCTGACACCGGCGCGGTATCTATTTGCGGCCCTCGCAACGCCCTCCGTGGTCACGCTCCGCTGCCGCCTCCGGGCGCTGAGCTCGCGCCGCGTGCGACGTCACACCACCGCACCTCATAGACTCGCCCCGTGGCAGACATAACGGTGCGTGGGCGGATCGCCCTGCGAGCTGCGGCGGCCGCGTCGTGGGCTTCGCAGCAGGCCGGTCGGGGCAAGGGGTCGATGATCGGCGGGCTGATCGCGCTGAAGATCGATCCGACCATCATGGACCAGCTCGGCCGGGGCCGGCGCACGGTGCTGGTCACCGGCACGAACGGCAAGTCGACCACCACCCGGATGACCACCGCCGCGCTCGGCACGCTCGGCCGGGTCGCCACCCAGGCCGACGGCGCGAACATGGACGCGGGAATCGTCGCGGCGCTGAGCGCGCACCAGGGTGTGGCCCTGGCCGCGATCGAGGTCGACGAGTTGCATCTGCCGCACGTCACCGATTCGCTGAACCCCGCGGCGGTGGTGCTGTTGAATCTCAGCCGCGACCAGCTGGACCGGGTCGGCGAGATCAATATGATCGAGCGGAAGCTGCGAGCGGGCCTGGCCCGGCATCCCGACACCGTGGTCATCGCCAACTGTGACGACGTGCTGATCACCTCCATCGCCTACGACCATCCGAAGGTGGTGTGGGTGGCCGCGGGCAGCGGCTGGGCGGTCGATGCGACCAGCTGCCCGCGCAGCGGTGAGCCGATCGTCTGGGAAGGTCAGCACTCGGGGACGGCAGGAGGCGAAGCCGACGGGGTGGGTAAGCACTGGCGGAGTACCGGTACGGATTTCGAACGCCCGCAACCGGATTGGTGGCTGGACGGCGATGACCTGCTCGGCCCGGACGGAATTCGCCTGCCGTTGACGCTCGCGCTGCCCGGCCGCGCGAACCGGGGCAATGCCGCCCAGGCGGTCGCCGCGGCGGTCGCGCTGGGCGCCGAACCGGCCAAGGCCGCCGAGGCGGCCGGGACGGTGCGCGAGATCGCGGGCCGCTATCGCACGGTCCAGGTCGGCGCGCACGAGGCCCGGTTGCTGCTGGCCAAGAATCCGGCCGGTTGGCAGGAGGCACTGTCCATGATCGAGCCCGGCTCGGCGGGCCTGGTGATCGCGGTGAACGGGCAGGTGCCCGACGGCGAGGACCTGTCCTGGCTGTGGGATGTGCGATTCGAGCATTTCGAGGGCGTGCAGGTGGTGGCCGCCGGTGAGCGCGCCACCGATCTCGCGGTGCGCCTGACCTACGCCGGCGTCGAGCACACCACGGTGCCGGATCCGCTGCGCGCCATCGCCTCCTGCCCGCCCGGGCATGTCGAGGTGCTGGCCAACTACACCGCGTTCCGCGACCTGAACCGCGACCTGGAGGCGCGCAAATGACCGCTGACTCGACCGTGCGGATCGGCCTGGTCCTGCCGGATGTGATGGGCACCTACGGTGACGGCGGCAACGCGCTGGTGCTGCGGCAGCGGCTGCGCATGCGCGGCCACGACGCCGAGATCGTCGAGATCACCCTGGCCGAACCGGTACCCGAGTCGCTGGACATCTACACCCTGGGCGGCGCGGAGGATTCGGCGCAACGCCTGGCCACCCGGCACCTGCAGCGCTATCCCGGCCTGCAGCGGGCCGCCGCCAAAGGCGCGCCGGTCCTGGCGATCTGCGCCGCCATCCAGGTGCTCGGCCACTGGTACGAGACCTCGAGCGGTGAGCGAGTGGAAGGTGTCGGCCTGATCGATGTCACCACCGCGCCGCAGGCGGTGCGTGCCATCGGTGAGGTGACGACCACACCGCAGCTGAGCGGTCTCACCGCCGCGCTCACCGGATTCGAGAACCACCGCGGCGGAACCACGCTCGGCCCGGATGCCACCGGCCTGGCCCGGGTCACCCGCGGGGTCGGCAACGGCGTCGGCGACGGATTGGAAGGCGTGGTGCAGGGTTCGGTGATCGGCACCTACATGCACGGTCCGGCGCTGGCCCGCAATCCGGAGCTGGCGGATCTGCTGCTGGCGCGCGCGCTGGGCGTTGCCGACCTGGAACCGTTGCGGTTGCCCGAAGTCGAGCAGTTGCGCCGGGAGCGCCTGCGCGCCTGAAAGGGTTTCGGACTCGCGACACACAGCGGAGGTCCCACGTCCGGATCGCGCACGGTGATAGGACCGTAGCAATACCCGATCTCGCCCAGGAGGTCACCGATGCGACTATCGACTTGCCATTCCTGCGCTTCCACGATCGACCATTGTCACGGAACCCTGATCCTGCACACTGTGCAACGACCCGAATGCACCGACGACAGCTGCGCTGATCCGAGCCACGCCCGGCACGACTTCGTCGTCGACTGCACCGTTATCGCGGGCGGCTGCGTCTGCGCCGCGGACCACGCGTCGAAAGCTGCCCGTAGTCTGAACAAGTGAACTACGATCTCCTGCTGCTGCCATCCGGCGCTGCCACCATCGCCGATGTCGACGAGTATCTGAGCACGCAGCAGGGGCGCACCGAGACCGAAACCGTCGCCACGATCGCCGCGGAACTGAACAAGCGCAATTCCGAATTGCCCGCCGCCGACACCTTCCTCGGTACCGAGTCCGTGGGCGGCGCACCGTCGGGCGCGGTACTGCATGTCTCCAGCCCGTACGACGCCATCGGTTTCGTGCGCAACCTGCTGTTCGAGCTGGCCACGCCCCGGGGCTACGCCCTCTACGACCCGCAGCTGGCCTGGCTGGTCGACCCGGCCGGCCGGGTCGAGGTCGCCGTCACCCACGGCGGCGCCGGCGAGTTCCCCTATCTCACCGAAAGCCTTCTGGCCCAGTGGATTCCGGAGCTGGCCGATCCGGCTCCGTTCCTGATCGCCGAACGCGCGCCGGAACACTACATCCAGACCTATCGCCTCGATGACGGTTACGTCGTCGAATACCGGGACGGCTCCGCGAAACGGCATTTCCGACTGGACACCGCCGACCCGGCCGAGGTCGCCGCGCTGATCTGGGCCTGGGCCACCGAGACCCCGCGCCCGGCGGACTGGACCCGCGTCAAGCTCTGACCTACTGGTTCTGCACCGCCAGTCGCCCGGCCAGGGCGATGAACGAGGCTCCGAACACCCGCCGCATCCAGGTGACGACCACCGGCCGCGTGATGACGTGGTTGCGCACCGCGGCCGCGAACGCGCCGTACACGGCGAACACCAGGAAAGTCGCGAGCATGAAAATGCCGGACAGCTCCAGCATCCGGACCAGGCCGTTGGGTGAACCGGCGGGCACGAACTGGGGCAGGAAGGCGAAGAAGAAGATCGTCAGCTTGGGGTTCAGGATGTTCAGCAGGATCGCGGAGGTGATCACCTGCCGCACCGAAGGCGCCTGCGCACCGTTTTGTTCCGGGACGGCCAGCGCGCCCTTGTCCCGGAAGGTGTTCCACGCCATGTACAGCAGATAGAGCACACCGAGGTATTTCAATGTCTGGAACGCGACGGCGCTGGCGTTGAGCAGCGCGGCCAGGCCGGTGATGGCGGCCAGCATGTGCGGGACGGTGCCGAGCGTGCAGCCGAAGGCCGCGATCACACTGGCGCGGGTGCCCCGGGACAGGCCCGCCGCCAGTGTGAAGAGCACTCCGGTGCCCGGTGTCGCGCAGATGACCAGTGTGGTCAGCAGGAATTCGAGGCTCACCACCGGCACAGTAACGCGATCGGGCGACAGCGCAACCCTGGAAGGTATTGCTGAACAATCTGTTCAGAGGGCGCGGCGACCGGAGAGCGCCCGGCCCAGGGTCAACTCGTCCGCGAACTCCAGATCGCCGCCCATCGGCAGGCCCGAGGCCAGCCGCGTCACGGTCAGGCCCGGGAAATCGCGGAGCATGCGCACCAGATAGGTGGCCGTCGCCTCGCCCTCGGTATTCGGGTCGGTCGCGATGATCACCTCGCTGACGTCGACGCCGTCCTGCTGATTTCCGATGCGCGCCAACAGTTCCCGGATCCGGAGCTGATCCGGGCCGACACCGCTGAGCGGGTCCAGCGCGCCACCGAGCACGTGGTAGCGACCGCGGAATTCGCGGGTGCGCTCGATGGCCTGCACATCCTTGGGCTCCTCGACCACGCAGATCATGGTGCGGTCGCGGCGCGGGTCGGCGCAGATCCGGCACAGCTCGTTGTCGGCGACGGTGCCGCAGACCACGCAGAACTGCACGCCGTCACGCACCTTCTGCAGCGCGGCGGTGAGCCGGTCGATATCCGGCGGCTCCACCGACAGCAGGTGAAAGGCGATGCGCTGGGCGCTCTTCGGCCCGACGCCGGGCAGTTTGCCCAGTTCGTCGATCAGATCCTGGACCGGACCCTCGTACAACGGTTACCTCAGAATCCGGGGAGGCCGGGGATGCCGCCGCCCATGCCGCCGGAAAGCGGGCCGAGCTTCTCGGCCGCGAGGTGCTGCGCGTTGGCCATGGCGTCGTTGATCGCGCCGATCACCAGATCTTGCAGACCCTCGACGTCCTCGGGATCGACGACCTTCGGGTCGATGGTCAGCGAGACCACCTCGCCGGTTGCCTTGATCTGGGCCTTGACCAGGCCATTTCCAGCCTGCCCCTCGACCTCCGACGCCGCGATCTCGGCCTGCGCCTCCATCACCGCCTGCTGCATCTGCTGCGCCTGGGCGAGTAATTGCTGCATATCGAACTGACCACCGGGTTGCACGGCTTCGTCCTTCGCGTCGGGGAAATGTCTGCCGCCGAGCCTAGCCCTTCGGCGGTATCGGGCTGACGTCAGCCGATTTCGCGCTTCAGGTTCGCCAGCACCTCGGCCTGGATCTTCTTCAGTCCGAGCGGGGCGAAGATGCCCTCGAAGATGCCCTTGACCCCGCCCGCGCCCTGCCAGGTGGTGCGCAGTGTGACCTGGGCGCCGGAGCCATCGGGGGTCACCGTCCAGGTGTTGACCATGGAGGAGTTCTTGTCCCGTTCGGTCACGATGGAATCGGCGACCGAGACCACGGCCCGCACATCGCGCGAGCGGGTATCGGTGGCCTGCAAGGTCCACTCGGCCACGGTGCCCGCGCCGACGCCGCCCTCGAGCACCTGGTAATCGCGGTAGTGCGAGCTGAGGATGCGCGGGCGCACCGTCTTGTAGTCCGCGATGGCGTCGAGCACACGCTGTGCGTCCGCCGCGACGACGATCGAACTGCTGGCGCTGACCTGTCCCACAATGAGCTCCTCTGTATCAATTTGCGGCGTTCGCTAGGCCCTGCGTGGTTACGCTTCGCTACCGCCTCCGGGCCTCGAGCTCGCGCCGCGTCCGGCTGCGATGACCGGACTCCATCCTGCCCTGCCGCCCTCGTAACCCGGCGTTCAGGGCAGGCTCCGAACAGGTTCGGTGAACCGGTGGGAAGTCGAAAACATTCCCGGTGCAACATATGCGTGACATTTCTTGCCCGTCGACAGCTTTCCGTGGCTGTCGGCCATCGTGCGTACTAGCGTCGAAGGGTGGCAGTGAGTCTGAACGAATCGGGTTTCGCAGCACATCAGGCGGGTGTGGACCGGCTCCTGGCGAGCTATCGCGCCATCCCCGCCGACGCCGACGTGCGGCTGGCCAAGAAGACATCGAATCTGTTCCGCGCCCGAGCGAAAAACCCCGCGCCCGGGCTGGATGTCTCCGGTCTCGCGAAGGTCATCCAGGTCGATCCGGAGGCCGAGACCGCCGACGTCGCGGGCATGACCACCTACGAGGATCTGGTCGCCGCCACGCTCCCCTACGGCCTCGCGCCGCTGGTCGTGCCGCAACTCAAGACCATCACACTGGGTGGCGCGGTCACCGGGCTCGGCATCGAATCCACCTCGTTCCGCAATGGCCTGCCGCACGAATCGGTCCTGGAAATGGATGTGCTCACCGGTGCGGGCGAGATCATCACCGCGACCCCGGACAACGAGCACGCCGAACTGTTCCGCGGTTTCCCGAACTCGTACGGAACGCTCGGCTACAGCGTGCGACTGAAAATCGAATTGGAGTCGGTGCAGCCGTTCGTCGCCCTGCGGCACGTGCGTTTCCACGATCTGCGCGAGCTGGAATCGGTGCTGGCCCGGATCGTCACCGAGAAGTCCTATGACGGTGAACCCGTCGACTATCTGGACGGGGTGGTGTTCACCGCCGAGGAAAGCTATCTGACGTTGGGGCGTCGGACCGATACACCCGGCCCGGTCAGCGACTACACCGGGATGGATATCTACTACCGATCCATCCAGCACGAATCGGGCATAAAGACCGATCGGCTGACCATTCACGACTACCTGTGGCGCTGGGACACCGACTGGTTCTGGTGCTCCCGGGCCTTCGGCGCCCAGAACCCGCGGATCCGGAAATTCTGGCCGAAGCGCTACCGCCGCAGCAGTTTCTACTGGAAACTCGTCGCGCTCGACCACAAATACCGCATCGGCGACAAAATGGAAGCGCGGCAGGGCAATCCGCCTCGCGAGCGCGTGGTGCAGGACATCGAGGTGCCGGTCGAACGTACGGCCGATTTCGTCGACTGGTTCCTGCGCGATATTCCGATCGAGCCGATCTGGCTGTGCCCCCTGCGGTTACGCGACGCCGCCCCGGAAGGCACCACCGAACGCCCCTGGCCGCTCTACCCGCTGCAACCCAACCGCACCTACGTCAACGCCGGATTCTGGTCCGCGGTGCCCACCGTGCCCGGACAGCCCGAAGGCGCGGCCAACCGCGCCATCGAACACAAGGTGACCGAGTTCGACGGGCATAAGTCGCTGTACTCCGATGCTTTCTATGACCAGGAAGAGTTCGCCGCCCTCTACGGCGGCGAACACTACACCGAACTGAAGAAACGCTACGACCCAGACCAGCGACTGCTGGATTTGTATTCGAAGGCGGTGCAACGCAAATGACGACATTCAAGGACCGTTCCGATGTCCTCGCGGATCTCGGAACCAAACTCAGCATTGCGGAAATCTTCGAGACCCTGATCGACGGCCCGATGCCGATCCGGTTCACCGCGTATGACGGCAGTGCGACCGGTCCCGAGGATTCGAAGTTCACCCTCGACGTCAAAACCGCGCGCGGCATCAACTACCTGGCCACCGCGCCCGGCGATCTCGGGATGGCCCGCGCCTACATCTCCGGCGATATGGTCGCCGAGGGCGTCCACCCCGGCGACCCGTACGAGATCCTGAAGGCGCTGGACAGCCTGAAATTCCATCGTCCGTCCGCGCTGGCGCTGGTCACCATCGCCCGCTCGCTGGGCTGGGAACGCCTGAAACCGGTCGCCCCGCCCCCGCAGGAAACTCTGCCGCGCTGGCGCCGGATCGCACTGGAAGGGCTGCGGCACAGCAAGACTCGCGATGCCGAGGCCATCCACCACCACTACGACGTCTCGAACACCTTCTACGAGTACGTGCTCGGCCCGTCCATGACCTACACCTGTGCGGTCTACCAGGACGAGAACTGGACCCTCGAGCAGGCCCAGGAGAACAAATACCGCCTCGTCTTCGACAAATTACGACTGAAGGCAGGTGACCGGCTGCTCGATATCGGCTGCGGCTGGGGCGGCATGGTGCGCTACGCGGCCCGGCGCGGGGTCGAGGTGATCGGCGCGACCCTGTCGGCCGAACAGGCGGAATGGGCGCAGCGCAAGATCGCCGAAGAGGGCCTGTCCGACCTGGCGGAGGTGCGGCATTCGGATTACCGCGATATCCCCGAGGGCGAATTCGACGCGGTCTCCTCGATCGGCCTGACCGAGCACATCGGCGTGCACAACTACCCGTACTACTTCGAGTTCATCAAGAGCAAGCTGCGCGACGGCGGCCTGTTCCTCAACCACTGCATCACCCGCCCCGACAATTCCCGCACCACCAAGGCGGGCGATTTCATCGACCGGTACGTGTTCCCCGACGGGGAGCTGATCGGATCCGGGCGGATCATCTCCGAGATCCAGAATATCGGCCTCGAGGTGCTGCACGAGGAGAACCTGCGCGAGCACTACGCCCTCACCCTGCACGAATGGTGCAAGAACCTGGTCGCGAACTGGGACGCCTGCGTGGCCGAGGTCGGCGAGGGCACCGCGAAGGTGTGGGGCCTGTACATGGCCGGCTGCCGCCTGGGCTTCCAGCGCAATGTGGTTCAGCTGCACCAGGTGCTGGGCGTCAAGCTGCCCCCGAACGGCGAATCCGGGCTGCCGCTGCGCCCCTGGTGGACGGCCTAGCGCTCAGTCGAGCAGCTCGGCCAGGAACAGTGCGGGCAGCGTGATGTCCTCGGACTGATTCGGCGGCTGATGCATGTCGGTGCGCAGCACCCGCAGAATGGCGACGACACCCGGCCCCGCGTCCAGCAGGGGCCGGGTCCAGCCGAGTTCGGCGCAGGTGGCGGCCGCGGGCAACAGCAGACCGGTGGCCTCACCCACCCAGCCGGAAGCCGCCAGGCACTCGGCCAGCAGCAGCGCGGTATCCAATTCCGCACGGGGACGATGCTGTTCGGCCATCCGGCCGTGCAGCGCGCGGGCCCGGCGCACCGCGGTGTCGTCGGAGCGCAGCTGACGCTGGGCGAGCAGCCCGCGAATGGCGGCGATCTCCTCCGCCTCCGCCGTCAGTGCCGCCGCGCCGCGCAGCCGGTGCGAATGATGGATGGCGCCGATCCGATCCGGCTCGCCGAGCCCGTCGCCCGCGCCCACGGGCAGGCCGAGCCGGAGGCGTTCGGCGCGGATATGCGCGGCCAACCGGGTCAACCGGCCGTCCTCGGCGATCCGCGCGCCCTCGTCCAGCCGTGCCGCGGCCGTGTACAGATCACCGCGCACCGCCTTCACGCGCGCGCCGACCACGAAGGTGGAGATCAGGAAGTCGACCGGGCCGACCCGGGTGACCAGCTGATGGCTGGCGTCGAGCAACCGGTCCGCCGCGTCCAGATCGCCACGGCGGTAGGTCAATTCGCCGAGCAGTGCCGCGGCCACCCGCACCGCGTGCGAGCGCGGCCCGGCCTGCTCCCGCGCGGTGTCCCAGGCCTGCTGGAAGTGCCGCAGCGCGGTCGGGATCTCGAGCTGCTCGTAGGCGGCGGCGCCCTGCGAGCACAGACCGAACACCGTGCCCAGCGGATCCTTGGACCGCTCGTGGTACGGCCGCGCCCACTCCTGGATCTCGGCGGCACCGTCGAAATCGAAATCGCACAGGCGGACGAAGGAGGTCAGATTCGCCGCGGTCGACACCGTCCAGGCGGGCAGGTCCTCGGGATGCTCCAGGCACACCGCGACCCGGTCCAGCACGCCCTCGGTGTGATCGCCCGCGACCTGATCCGACGCCGACAGCACCGCCGCCTCGCACCGCTGCCGGGCCACGTCCGCGTCGGTCGCCGACCCGCGCGCCAGAATGCTGGACAACCGGCCCAACGCGGTCCGCGCCGCACCGGACTGCTGCAGGTTCACATTCGCCCGGGCCACCGCCATCAGCAGTTTGGAGCGCGAGGACACCTGCTGCACCGGCAGTTTCGATACGGTGCCGAGCAGCGTCGCCAGGCGGGACCCGTCGATCAGGTCCATGCCGCCGCCCTCGAGCAGATCCAGCGCCAGCTTCAGGTCCGTGGCCGCGAGCGCGTGATCGACCGACTTGCGCAGCTGCTGATGCTCGGCGAACCACCAGGATGCCCTGCGGTGCAGCGACTTCAGCCGGCCCGGGTCGGTCTGTTCCAGCCGAGCGCGCAGATGCTCGGCGAACAGCGGCTGCATCCGGAACCACTCCGGGTCGTGCGGGCTGCGCTGCAGGAACAGCTCACGCTGCTCGGCCTGAGCCAGCAGCAGTTCGCCCTCGCTGTCCTCCGACAGCGCGGAAGCCAGTGAGCCGCAGGTCTTCTCGGTCACCGAGATGGCGGTGAGGAAGTCCAGCATGCGCGGCTCGAGCGTGTCGAGCACGTTCTCCGCGAGATACTCCCGGATCCCGTGCGTGCCTTCGCAGAGCGTGGCGATCAGCTGATCGGCGTCGGCATTGCCGCGCAGCGCGAGCCCGACCAGCTGGATGGCGGCCGGCCAGCCGTCGGTGGCGGTCTGGATCTGCTCGATCTGGGTGTCGCCGAGCGCGAAGTCGTGCCGGTCCACCAGCACCGCGCGCGTCTCGTCGAGGGTCAGGCGCAGCGCGTTCGATCCGATTTCGACCAGTTCGTCGTGCACCCGCATCCGGCTGGTCGGCAGCCCGGACTGCTCGCGACTGGTGACCACGAAACGCAGATGGTGACAGCCGTTGTCCAGTAACGAATCCATCACCCGGTGCGCGCCCGGGTCCTCGACCCGATGCCAGTCGTCGACGATCACCACGATGGTCTCGCCGCTGCCGTGGATCTCGTCGATGAGCGTGGCGACCACGTAGGCGACGGCGTCGACGGGGCGCTCCTCGAGCACCTGATCCAGCCCGGTCCCGATATCGGGCCGGACCCGGCGGATCGCCTCGATCAGATGCGCCAGGAACCAGACCTCGTTGTCGTCGTCGCGGCCGATGCTGAGCCAGGCGACCGGCACCCCGCGCGCGGCCAGCTCGGTGCGCCACTGCGCGGCCACGGTCGACTTGCCGAACCCGGCGGGCGCGTGAACGACCGCGAGCCGCCGGTCCCCGCCCGCGCGCAGCGTGTCCAGCAGCCGGGGCCGCAGCATCGGCTCGCGCGCGGGTGTGGGCGGCCGGAACTTGGTCGCCGCGGTCGGCGGCAACGTCGGGCCCACCGCGCCGCCGGAATGCTGCGATACCGCCGGGCGCAGCGTCAGCGGCCAGCTGCGCCGGGTGAACGTGGGCCGGGCCGCCGGTGCCGGATGCGTGGATTCGCCTGTCGCGCGGTCGATCTCGTCGAGCAGGACCGCGGGGTCGAGGAGCGCCATCTCGTCGGGCAGCATGTCGTGCGCCCGCTGCACGCCACGGAGCAACTCGCCGAACTCGAAGGCCGAGGCGGGCCGCTGCTGCGGTTCGATGGACATGGCCTGCTCGATCGCCGCCGCCACATCGGCGGGAATGTCCTGGTCGCGCAGGTCGGGCACAGGCTGGGTGGTGATCCGCAGGAACTGCGCGACCACCTTCTCCCCCGCCTGCCGTTCGAAGGCCGCGTGCCCGGTGAGCAGCGCGAACAGGGTGGCGCCGAGACTGTAGACATCGGAGCGAACGGTCGGCTCGTCGCCCTTGAGCACCTCGGGCGCGGTGAACGCGGGCGACCCGGTGATCAGGCTGCTCGAGGTGCGGAAACCACCGGGGATACGGGCGATTCCGAAATCGGTGAGCTGCGGTTCACCGTAGGCGCTGAGCAGCACGTTCGCCGGTTTCACATCCCGGTGCAGGATCCCGGCCCGGTGCGCACTCTCGATCGCACCGGCCAGCTTCACCCCCGCGCGCAAGGAATCCGACCAGGTCAGCGGGCCACGGTCGCGAATGAGCTGCTCCAGGGAGCCATGGGTGCAGAAGGGCATCACAATGATCGGCAACCCACTGGCCGTGACGTCGACCTGGAGGATGTCGACGATATTCGGGTGCCCGGACAGGCGGCCCATGGCCTGTTCCTCGCGCAGGAAACGTTCCCGGCTCTCGGCATCGATCTCCGAGGAGAGCACCTTGACGGCGACCACCCGCTCCAACGCGATCTGCAGACAGCGATACACCACACCGAACCCACCGCGACCGACCTCGACGGCCCCCGCCAGTCCCATGGCGGCGAGCTCGTCGGCGACCGCGATCGGCTCGATCCGCTGGGTATCGGTAGGCTTGCGAATTACCGGATCGGCGGCCTCCCCCGCCCCGGGTTCCCCTGCGCCCGAATGCGACTGTGGATCCATGTGACCACCTCGAACTCACATCGAATCGGCGACATCGGCGATCGTGCCCAGCGCCGACATCGGACTCACCGCAGGCGCCCCGGCGTGTCCGTATTGTCTGCGCTTATTCCAACGTAGCGCGGTAACCCGGTGGACGGGTGGAGAATCGGGGCAGTGTCGTTTCCACTCGGCTTCGCGTTCGCTCGCCGTTGTTTTCGGCGTCGCGCGCCGGGCCCGCCGTTCAGCGTGCGGCGGCCGGGCGGGCGCCGGGCGTGGTCCGGAACGTGATGAATTCCAGGATCCGGTGGCGCCTGGTGTTGTGGAACGCGGTGATCAGCCAGCGGCCGTCCCGGCGGACCAGCATGTAGGTCTGCACCTTGGTGAGCCGCTCGGGCCGCCGCCCCTTGTAGGTGTCACCACGGCCGATGACCACCGCGACGTCCGGGGTCACCAGCCGGATGTCGACCAGTTCGCCCGCGAGCTCGGTGCCCTTCAGGAAGGTGCGCAGCAGGGCCCGGTGCGATTCCACGATGTCGGCACGGCCGCGGTACTGGGCGCCGAAGAACGCGGTGTAGGTGGCGTCCTCGGTGAACAGGGCGCCGTAGGCGTCGGCGTCTCCGCTCGCCCAGGCCGCGTACATGGCGTCGAAGACGGCCCGGATCGCGGTGATGTCGTGCGGTTCGGTGCTGGTCACGGCGTCCTCCATGGTAAATTTCTGCGCGGAGGAGCTTTCTTCTTCTAAGAAGTCTCTTCCTTTAGGAAGAGATTATGAGAGGAGAGGTCTCATGTCAACGCCGAGTGAGGTGTACCGGCGCTACCTGAGCGCCGTCGTCATGCACGGCCAGGCCGGAGCCCGCGCGGTCGGCCTGGGCGCGACCGACCTGTACGCGCTGAACATCCTGGAACTGTCCGGGCCGCTCACCCCGGGCGAATTGGGCGCGCGCAGCGGGCTCACCACCGGACCCACCACCCGCCTGATCGACCGGCTGGAAGACGCGGGCTACGTGCGCCGCGTGCCGGTCCCCGGCGATCGACGCAAGGTGACCGTCGAATTGATCAGCGCCCCAGAGGAATTGGATACAGTGCTGGCACCGGCCCGGCAGGCGGTAGGCGAGATCTTCGACGGATACGGCCCCGAACAACTCGCGGCGCTCTTCGACTACTTCGAGCGCGCCGCCGACGCCTACTACCAGGCCACCGAGGAACTGCGCGGCCGGTGACGAAAAGCCCGCCCTCGCCAGCGCGAGAGCGGGCTCCGATTCGGTCGGCGGCCGATCAGATCGGCTGCCAGAGAGCCGGAGTGGCGGCGGGCGTCCAGTTCGGATCGTGCGCGGTATGCGCTTGCAGGCACCGATACTTCTTACCCTGATAGATCGCCTCGTCGCCGATCGCGAAGGTGTCGTGCGGCGCCCAGACGCGGCCGGACGGATTCGGCTGGGTCGTCACCGGAGTGCTCGGCGGCGCGGTCGTGGTGGGCGGCGCAGTGGTGGTGGTAGGCGCGGGTGCGCTCGTGGTCGGCGCGGGGGCCGTACTGGTAGGCGTCGAACCGCCGCCGCCGATATTCAGATCGACACACGAATAGAAGGCATTCGCCGTATCACCGATGTTCCAGATGGCCAGCAACTTCTGCTTGCCACTGAACCCCGACAGGTCGATCCGGTGCGTCTGAGTCTTCGAATCGGGGACCGCGTTCCCCTCGTCTACGAAACCGACGCGCTTGTCGCCGATGTAGTACTCATAGCTCGCGGTGCGATGCAGCGCGGTCAGCGTCCACGTGAAATCGACCGCGCCGCTGACCTCATGAACCGTCCACGGCTTGCTGTCGTCATCGAGTTCCTTGAAGTTCGCCAGACCAGCGCTGCAATTACGCTGCCCCTTGGCGCCTTCCACGCTTTGCGGTTCATAGGACACCGGTCCGCAGGACACGGCCCCCGCGGCGCATTGGGCTTGACGACTGGCCGGGCCGAACACATAGCCGTGCGCGGACGCCGTCGCGGCGGGCAGGATCGCCAGCGCGACCCCGAGAGCAGCACCGGCCGTACAAAGGGCACGAATACCCACTGTTGTTCTCCCTCATCGATATGGACGAACAGTAAGAGACCGGCGTTACTGTTCTGTTATAAACGCGTTTGTGAACCATATGCGTTCAGGATCGAGAGGGTCAAGGAAATCGGGTAACTAGACGAAAACTGTTGAGTTGCTACAAAACTCGAGCGGGATACCGACGAGTAGTTGGCCGAACCCGCGAAACGACGAAGCCCGCCGGCACGAATCGTGCCGGCGGGCTCAGCCGCAGTACTACCGCAGGATCAGCGCAGCGACGCCGGAACCTGGAAACGCTCACCGTACTTCGCGGCCAGCTCGTCGGCCCGGGCCACGAAGCCCGCCTGGCCGCCGGGGTAGCCCACGATGAACTGGTGCACGCCACCGGTCCAGGCCGGGTAGCCGATACCGAAGATCGAACCGATGTTGGCGTCGGCGGTGGTGATCAGCACACCCTCGTCGAAGCACTTCTGAGTCTCGATCGCCTCGATGAACAGCATGCGGTCGATCAGATCCTGGATCGGCACACCGAAGCCGGTGGTCGACTTGAAGTGCTCACGCAGGCCCGGCCACAGGCCGGTGCGCTTGCCGTTCTCGTCGTACTCGTAGAAGCCGGCCTTCTCCAGGCGGCCCGGACGACCCTCGCCCACCAGGTACTCGATCACGTCGATCGCCGGGTGACGCTTCTTGCCCATGGCGGCATCGCCACGCGCGATCGCCTCCTCGGTCTCCTTGGCGATCTTCAGCATGAGCTTCATGTTCAGCTCATCCGAGAGCTGCAGCGGCGCGGCCGGGTAGCCCGCCTGCTGGCCCGCCTGCTCGATGGTGGAGGGGTCGATGCCCTCACCCAGCATGGCGATCGCCTCGTTGACGAAGGTGCCGATGACGCGCGAGGTGAAGAAGCCGCGGCTGTCGTTCACCACGATCGGGGTCTTCTTGATCGCGAGGGTGTAGTCGAACACCCGGGCCAGCGCCTCGTCGGAGGTCTTCTCACCGCGGATGATCTCCACCAGCGGCATCTTGTCGACCGGCGAGAAGAAGTGGATACCGATGAAGTCCTCCTGGCGCTTCACGCCGGTCGCGAGACCGGTGATCGGCAGGGTGGAGGTGTTGGAGCCCAGCAGGGCGTCCGCGTCGACGATGTCCTCGATCTCCTGGAACACCTTGTGCTTGAGCTCGGTGTTCTCGAAGACGGCCTCGATCACGAAATCGACACCGGCGAAATCGGCCGCGTCCGCGGACGGCTTGATCCGATCCAGCAGCGCCTTGGACTTCTCCTCGGTGGTCTTACCGCGGGAAAGGGCCTTGGCCTCGATCTTCTCGGAGTAGTTCTTGCCGCGCTCGGCCGCCTCGATGGTGACGTCCTTCAGCACGACCTCGTAGCCCGCCTTGGCGGAGACGTAGGCGATGCCCGCGCCCATCATGCCGGCGCCGAGGACACCGATCTTCTTGATGTCCTTCTTCGGGACATCCTTCGGACGGGAGCCGCCGTTGTTGATCGACTGCAGGTCGAAGAAGAACGCCTGGATCATGTTCTTCGCGACCGGGCCGGTCAGCAGGTGCACGAAGTAGCGGGACTCGATCAGCGACGCGTTGTCGAAGTCGACCTGCGCGCCCTCGACCGCGGCGGACATGATCGCCCGCGGGGCCGGCATGTTCGCGCCCTTGATCTGCTTGCGCAGGTTGGCCGGGAACGCGGGCAGGTTCGCCGCGAAGGCCGGGGTGGACGGGGTGCCGCCGGGGATCTTGTAGCCCTTGACATCCCAGGGCTGCACACCCTTGTCCGGGTTCGCCTTGATCCACGCCTTGGCCGCGGGGACCAGTTCCTCGATCGAGCCGACGACCTCGTTGACCAGGCCGACTTCCTTGGCCTTGGTGGCGTTGAACTCGTTGCCCTGCAGCAGGATCTGCATCAGCGCGTTCTGCAGACCGAACATCCGCACGGTGCGGGTGACACCGCCGCCGGCGGGCAGCAGGCCCAGCTTCACCTCGGGCAGGCCGATCTTCAGGCCACGCACGTCGGCCGCGATGCGGTAGTGGGTCGCCAGACAGATCTCCAGGCCACCGCCCAGCGCGGCGCCGTTGATGGCGGCCACGACCGGCTTGCCCAGCTGCTCCAGGCGGCGCAGCGCGCCCTTGATGTTGCCCAGCTCGTCCATCAGGCCCTGGCCGTCTTCCGGGCCGACCTTCATCATGTTCTTCAGGTCGCCGCCGGCGAAGAAGGTCTTCTTCGCGGAGGTCAGCACGACACCGGCGATGCTGTCCTTCTCGGCTTCCAGACGCTCGACGGTGGCGGTCATCGAGTTCTTGTACAGCTCGTTCATCGTGTTGGCGCCCTGGTTCGGGTCGTCCATCGTCAACACGACGATGCCGTCCGAATCCTGCTCCCAACCGATCATGTTGTTTTCGGTCACAGCTCTTTGTCTCCTTGTGAAAGTCTGTACCTATTCGCGGTGTTCACTACGCCCTGCGTGGTTACGCTGCGCTGCCTCCTCCGGGCGCTGAGCTCACACCGCGGGTCGGTTGGGGTTAGACGCGCTCGATGATGGTCGCGACGCCCATGCCGCCGCCGATGCACAGGGTGATCAGCGCGTAGCGGCCATTGCGGCGCTCCAGCTCGTCGACCATGGTGCCGGTGATCATCGCGCCGGTGGCGCCCAGCGGGTGGCCCATCGCGATGGCGCCGCCGTTGACGTTCAGCTTCTCGTCCGGGACGTTCAGGTCCTTCTGGAACTTCAGCACGACGGAGGCGAACGCCTCGTTGATCTCGACCAGGTCCATGTCCTCGATCGACAGACCCGCCTTGGCCAGCGCCTTCTTGGCGGCCGGGGTCGGACCGGTCAGCATGATGGTGGAGTCGGCGCCGGAGGTCGCGGTCGCGACGACGCGGGCACGCGGGGTCAGGCCCGAGGCCTTACCGGCCGCCTCGGAGCCGATCAGCACCAGCGCGGCGCCGTCGACGATGCCCGAGCTGTTGCCGCCGTGGTGCACGTGGTTGATCTTCTCCACGAAGTGGTACTTCTGCAGCGCCACCGCGTCGAAGCCGCCCATCTCGCCGACCATGGCGAAGGACGGGTTCAGCTTGCCCAGGTCGGCGGCGGTGGTGCCGGGACGCATGTGCTCGTCGTTGTCCAGCACGACCAGGCCGTTCTGATCCTTGACCGGCACGATCGACTTGGCGAAGTAGCCGCCGGTGGTGGCCGCGGCGGCCAGCTCCTGCGAGCGCACGGCGTAGGCGTCGACGTCATCGCGGGTGAAGCCCTCGATGGTCGCGATCAGGTCGGCGGAGACACCCTGCGGCACGAAGTAGGTGTCGTAGTTGGTGGCCGGGTCCAGGGCCCAGGCGCCACCGTCGGAGCCCATGGCCACGCGGGACATCGACTCGACGCCACCGGCGATCACCAGGTCGTCGAAGCCGGAGCGGACCTTCTGCGCGGCCAGGTTGACGGCCTCGAGGCCGGAGGCGCAGAAGCGGTTGAGCTGGAAGCCACCGACAGTGTCCGGCAGACCGGCCACGGTGACGGCGGTGCGGGCGATGTCCATGCCCTGGTCGCCGACCGGGCTCACCACACCCAGGATCAGGTCGGAGATCTGGTCCTCGTCGAGGTTGGGGAAACGGTTCCGCAGCTCCTGGATCAGACCCACGGTCAGGTCGATCGGCTTGACCGAGTGCAGCGAACCGTTCTTCTTGCCGCGTCCGCGCGGGGTGCGGATGGCCTCGTAAATGTAGGCCTCTGTGGTCATGTGGAGTGTTTCCTTCCTTGGGGTGCGGCGGCCGGGAGTTCACCCGTCCGAGCGCTCTGTGCACCGACCGGCGCTACGACCGACCGTCTGTATTCAATTGGGCGACGCTGTCCGAGCCACGCATCGATAACGCTGCAGGCTCGTCGTTCGTGCCGCATAACGCTGTACAAATTCGGGCACGCAACTGCTCACGATAGAGCCTCGCCACACCCGAGTCGACGGCCACCCGCTCATAGTACGCGCTGTGCGAACTCCGGTTAACTTAACGTCCTCCCGCCAACCCTTGTCAACCATCTGGGGATGTGGCGCCGAGCTCACTGGGGACCACCCCACCCCCAACCCATCCCCACACACTCGAAAGTGCTTGCGTCGGGCAAACCATGTGAGGTTGGGCAATACCCCGGTGGGGTGGACGCGGGGGTCAGCCGTCGATTCGGGTGGCGCCCAGTTCTGCGCGGAGGAGTTCGAGGGCGGCTTCGTCCGGGTCGCGGCGGTCTTCGGGGGCGACCGGCTTGGCGGCTTCGGCGAGGAATTCCTGCTCCTCCTCCGGGGTCAGGTCGCGTGGGGTCGCGTCGTAGGTCGGTTCGCCGCCCGGCTCAGCGGGCGGAGGGTCAAAAGGGCCGGGGTCGTCCGGTAGATCGGGGTAGTCGGGGGGCGGGATGTCGTCCTCGGCGAACGGTTTGGGGTCCGGGGCCGAGCGCTGCGGGGCGGCCGGCTGGGCGGACTTGGCCTGGCTGGGACGGGAGAACCGCGGCGGGGCGGCCGGACCACCGGAGTTGCCCGCGCCCGGCGCGGCGGGCTGCGCACCGCGCGTGGCCTTGACGGCCGGCGCTGCCTGCCGCGGGGCCGCACCGCCTGCCTCCCAGCGGATCTCGTATTCGTGACCGAGCACCGCCCGCACCGCCGACTTCACCGCTTCGATATTGCGCGGCTCGGACAGTCGCTTCGCCAACGGCGCGTGCTGGTGCGCGAACACGATCACCTCACCCTCGATCCGCGCCACCGAAGCACCCGAAAGCAGCGCCTGCACCGCGGCTCCGAACTCTCGCACCTTCGCCCGGATATCGGCCCACGCCGCCTCCACCGAGCGCAACACATCATCCGAGCTCAACCCCGATGAACCCGCCGCGGGCACATCGCCACGTCCAATAGCCGCACCAGCCCCCGCCGACGCCTCGGAACCTGCCCCCGCAGCGCCACTTTCCACTGGCGGCCGCTGTTGTGTCACTCGCTGAGGCTCCGCTGCGGTCGCCTGATCAGGTTGATGGTTGTCCGCACCACCCACGGCCTCGGTGTTCGCCGCGTCACGCCCGTTGCCGTGATCGCCTCGCACCGGCGACCCCTCGCTGGCCGCCGAGCTCTGCGCAGTTGGCGAACCATCTCGCGCGCCGAGGTTCCGCGGTTGTTCGGTTGTCGGCGCACCGAGCTCCGGGGCCATCGACGTGGCACCTCGCGCCGCCGGATCGCGCTCAGCCGGCGACGCGAAATCCGATGCGACGCCCGGCGCTGGCGCCCCGGAACTGCCCGGGACCCCAGTACCGGAGCCGTGCACGCCATGCGGAACCGCACCTTGTGCATCGGAGTAATCCTGCACACCGTGCGTATCGGCATGCGACGCCATCTCGGCCGAATGAGATGAGATCCCCTGCTCAGCGCCCGGCGGCGGAACACTTGCGGTCGATTGGACAGGGTGCTGCGACACATCCTCGCCATCGAGACGCGCACCCCCTGGACCGGTTACCCCCGCAGCCGGCTCAGCAGAGCCCTGCGCGACCGCACGAACAGCACCTCGAGGTGCACCCACGCCGTGCTCGGACGCTTCGCGCCGGCCGACGTCGCGCCCCGCCGAATCCGATGCCTTCTCAGCGGAGCTCGGCGCGAACTGGGGATCGACACCCTGCGCCGCGGTGCTCGTCGCTCGAGCAGCTGCGCCCTGATCACCAGGACCCTGCCCGGCCGATACGGCACCCAGCCGACCAGCAACGGGGTCCGGCCCGCCGACCGGCTCGGTCGAGGCGGAACCCGGTGCCAGTTCAGCGAGATTCGATGTCACCGCACGCTCAGCACCCTGAGCTGCACCCGGGATGGAACCAGCCGCTTCGACATGTCCGGCGCCAGTCGCGGAACCATGCCCGGCGACCGACGGAGAATCGTGCTGTACCGAGCCGGAACCGCTGGCGCCCCGCACGGGTTCAGTGGCGGACATCGGGTGCCCCGCGTTGTCTGTCGCCGCCGAGGCTGATGCGGAACCGGCGGACGCTGAGGTAGAGCCAACAGACGCCGGAGCGGAACCGACCGGCGCAGACGGAGTGCCGCCGGATGCCGGAGCGGAGCCAGCAGACTCTGGGCTGGAACCGACAGATCCCCGGGCAGAGCCGACAGACCCCCGGGCAGAGCCGACAGACCCCGGGGCGGAATCAACAGGCGAGGGAGCTGAGCCAGTAGACCCCGCAGGAGAACCAGCGGACGCGGCGGTGGAGCCGGGCGCGGTTCGCGCGTCGGCGGCTGGTTGAGGTTTCGAAGCGCCGCTACGTTCGGCTCGAGCGGCGGCGAGGGCTTCGGCGCCGCGGCGGCGGCCGGGTTCGGGGGCGGCGGGCCGGTGCGGGGGTGCGGCGGCGGACGAGTCCGCAGCGGCGGGGCGAGCGGAGCCGGCCGCGGACGAGTCCGCGGCGGCAGGGCCCACCCCTGCGCGTTCGAGACGTTCCAGGCGTTGCAGGGTGGCGGATTCCGCGTCGGAGACCGACGGGAGGAGCATGCGGGCGCAGACGATTTCGAGCAGGAGGCGGGGGGCGGTGGCGCCGCGCATCTCGCCGAGGCCCTCGTGCAGGAGCTCGGCGTAGCGGGCGAGCGTGGCCGCGCCGACGCGCTGGGCCTGATCGCTCATGCGTTCCAGCACATCGCCGGGGCCGGTGACCAGGTTGCGTTCGACGGCGTCGGGGACCGCGCGCAGCAGGATCAGGTCGCGGAAACGCTCCAGCAGGTCGACGGCGAAGCGGCGCGGATCGTGCCCGGCCTCCATGACCCGGTCGACCGCGCCGAACAGGGCCGCGCCGTCATCGACTGCGAGAGCTTCGACGGCGTCGTCGATCAGGGCGACATCGGTGACGCCGAGCAGCGACACCGCACGGTCGTAGGTGACGCCCTCGGGTCCGGCGCCGGCCAGCAGCTGATCGAGCACGCTGAGGCTGTCGCGCGGGGAACCGCCGCCGGCGCGAATCACCAACGGGTACACGGCTTCCTCGACCGGCACGTGTTCCTGGTCGCAGATCTTGCCGAGCAGGCCGCGCATGGTCGCGGGGGGCAGCAGCCGGAACGGGTAGTGGTGGGTGCGCGAACGGATGGTGGGCAGCACCTTGTCCGGCTCGGTGGTCGCGAAGATGAAGATCAGGTGGGCGGGCGGCTCCTCGACGATCTTGAGCAGCGCGTTGAAGCCCGCGGTGGTGACCATGTGCGCTTCGTCGACGATGAAGACGCGGTAGCGGGATTCGGCGGGCGCGTAGAAGGCGCGGTCGCGGAGTTCGCGGGTGTCGTCGACGCCGCCGTGGCTGGCCGCGTCGAGTTCGATGACGTCGAGGTTGCCCGGACCGCCGGGCCCCAGCGCCACGCATGACGGGCAGACGCCGCAGGGTGTCGAGGTGGGACCTTCGACGCAGTTCAGCGAGCGCGCGAGGATGCGGGCGGACGAGGTCTTGCCGCAGCCGCGCGGGCCGGAGAACAGGTAGGCATGACTGATCCGCCCGGTGTCCAGGGCGGTGCTGATCGGGTCGGTGACGTGCTCCTGACCCACTACCTCAGCGAATGTTGCCGGTCGGTACTTCCGGTACAGAGCCACGGCCAGAGGTTACCGGCGACCACCGACAAAACCCACACCCGCCGGGAGGCCGCCGGTCGGCGCAGCGCAAACATCCAATTATGTGATGTAGATCACAGCTGACAACGCACCCGATTCCAGCGCACTTCACGAAACCCGCAACAGCAACGTATTAGCAATCACCAGGCGGGCCCGCCGCCCAGCCGACGAACACCAGCAATACACCCATCCGATCAGCACTATTTCGAACTCCCGCCCCGTTATCACGGATTATTTCGGAGGTAACGAATCCATTACCTCCCATGACATCACGCAATCGGCTGGCTACCGTGGCACTCGGCAACTTCGGTAGCCAAACCTTCATCAGGTTGGTGGCCCCGGCCGGTCCCTCATCCCGACCGGGGCACAACCTGGAGTCCCGATTTCACCGACACGTACCCGGAGGAATCTCCCCCGTGCCGTCCTGTGATGACATCGCCTCGGCTTGGCTCTCCAGCACCGACTTCGCCGGAGACCGCGCCGCGGTCGATCTACTCAGCCGAGCCATCAGCCCACAGGACTTCGACCTCAAACGCGATTCGCTACCGGTCGCCGCGGCCGCCGACCCGGCCACCGCCACCGCCATCCTCGAGCTTCTCGAGCGCGGTCAGGTGCCGACCATGGCCGCCATCCGCACCTTGACCGCACAGAACGAGATGCGCCGCGAGGCCGAGCGGATCGAACGCCTGGGCCGGCGCGCACAGCGCAGCATCGACGACTTCGGCAAGGTCCTGGCGCGGCTCGCGCACGAGCACTGGACCGCGCACGGCACCGGCCCCACTCGCCGCGACGCGCTGTCCTCCGCACCGGTGATGGCGCTGATCGCCGAGCGGATCGGCGAGATCGCGCCCACGGCGGTGAAACATCTGTGGTTGATCGAGCGCGCTCAGCGGGCCGGTTGGATCGCCTCCAACGCGAATCCGCAATCGCTGTGCGCGGCAAGGCGTTTCCATGCCTCGAAGTACGGCAACCGGGTGTCGCTGCGGCCGGTCAATACGATCGGCACCCTGGTGGCGGGCTTCCTGGCCGAGCACCGCGCCGAGCATGGACGTCCGCCACGCTGGTCGGCGCTGGCCCGCGAACTCCGCGACGACCGCGGCCGCCGCCTGTTCCACGACACCGCCGACGCCCGCATCCAGCAGCTGTGGCTGACCACCGCCGAATGGATCGCGATCGACGAGGACGACCTCCCGATCCCGGGAAAACGCGGCCTGCGCACCCTCGCCCGAAAATCCCGTTCATGAGGGCGACAACCGATCTGTGAAGAACACGGGTAACTCACCGGGTACCGGCCGACTCGACCTCGCCGGTACCGGCGGCCGCCAATGTGACTGGTCACGCACCTGAGTCTGGCCTGAAGTCACGGAGAGGCGGGGGAGTAATTTCCTTGCAACGCAAATTCTGCGTGAAGGGAGTTTCTGTGTCCTCGATCGATCCTGCGGCCACCGCGTGGCTGCTCATCAGCACCGCATTGGTGTTGCTGATGACGCCCGCCCTGGCCATCTTCTACGGCGGAATGGTGCGCTCCACCGGCGTACTCAACATGCTCATGATGAGCTTCATCGCGATTCCGCTGGTGACGGTGGTCTGGCTGCTGGTCGGCTACACGCTGGCCTTCGGCGAGGACGCGGGCGGCGGCCTGATCGGCAATCTGGAGCATCTCGGGCTGGCGGGCATCGACCCGAACACAGTGAAGGGCACCGTGCCGGAGCTGCTGTATGTCACGTTCCAGCTGACCTTCGCGATCTTGACCGCGGCGCTGGTCAGCGGCGCGATCGCGGATCGGGCCAAATTCGCGGGCTGGATGGTGTTCGTGCCGCTGTGGACGCTGGCGGTGTACGTGCCGATCGCGCACTGGGTGTGGGGTCCGGACGGCTGGCTGGCGAAGTTCGGCGCGCTGGACTACGCGGGCGGTCTGGTCGTCGAGATCGCTTCCGGTGCTTCGGCTTTGGCGCTGGCGATCGTGCTCGGCCCGCGGGTGGGTTTCAAGGTCGACGCGATGCGCCCGCATAATCTGCCGTTCGTGCTGCTCGGCGCGGGTCTGCTGTGGTTCGGCTGGTTCGGCTTCAACGCGGGCTCGGCGCTGGCCGCGAATGGCACGGCCGCCGCGGTCTTCCTGAACACGCTGGTCGCTGGCTGTCTCGGCATGCTCGGCTGGCTGGCGGTGGAGCAGATCCGCGACGGCCACCCGACCACGTTCGGCGCGGCCTCGGGTGTGGTGGCCGGCCTGGTGGCGATCACCCCGTCCTGCGGTTCGGTGAACACGGTGGGCGCGCTGGTCGTCGGTTTGATCGCGGGCGTGGCGTGTTCGTTCGCGGTGGGCTGGAAGTTCAGGGCGGGCTATGACGATTCGCTGGATGTGGTCGGCGTGCACTTCGTCGGCGGCGTGGTCGGCACGATCCTGATCGGCCTGCTCGCCAACCAGGTGATGACCGGAGGCGTCGAGGGCCTGCTCTACGGCGGTGGGCCGGCCCAGCTGGGTAAGCAGCTGGTCGGCGTCCTGGCGGTCGCCGCGTTCGCGTTCACGGTCAGTTTCGTGCTCGGCAAGCTGATCGATCGCACCGTCGGTTTCCGGATCACCAAGGAGGACGAGACCTCGGGCATCGATTTCGCGCTGCATGCGGAGACCGCGTATGCCGAAGGCGTGCACGGACATTCGCCCGGCAAGAAGGTCTTCGGCAACACGCACTGACCTGTCTCGGCGGACGCCCATCACCCTGAGCGGGTGGTGGGCGTTCGGCGTTTCAGGAGATATTCCTTGACAGGAATATTCCCTACAGTGAATACTTCAATGCATGGAACAGGTCGCCTCGGCACTCGGAGACAGCGCCCGCTGGCGCATCGTCGAACTGCTCGCCGAACGTCCCCGCTCGGTAGGTGAACTCGCCGAACTCACCGGTTTGCGGCAGCCTCAAACCACCAAGCATCTGCAAACGCTGGCCCGCGCGGGCCTGGTCGCGGTCTATCCCTTGGGCCAGCGGCGGGTCTACGCGCTGGAAGCTGCCCCGCTGGCCGCCCTCGCGCAGCGGCTGCGTGAACTCGTCGGCACGGTCGAGGCGCATCGAGGCGAACGCGATGTGCTGGCCCGGTACCAGGCCGCCATCGAGGCGGATTCGCTCGCGGCGAACCGGCAACGCTGGGCGGACGGCCGACATTTCACCTTCGAGCGGGCCCTGCCGGTGCCTCCGGAAGTCCTGTGGCGGCAGTGGACCGACCCGGACCAGCTGGTGGCCTGGTGGGCGCCGCCCTCGATGACGATCACCGACTGCGTGATCGAACCGAAAGCGGGCGGTCGCGCCGTGCTCGACTACCGCGACGCCGAGCGGCGGCGGTACCGCTCCGAAGGCCGGGTGCACGCCGCCACCGCGCCGGAGCACCTCGAATTCGATCTCTCGGTCCTGGACGCGGCGGGGGCGGTGTCCTTCACCGGCCACTACGACCTGCGGCTCACCGCCACCCCAGCGGGCACCGCGCTACGGCTCGACCTGCGCATCACCGACACCACCGTCGAGGCGGTCCCGTTCATCGCCGGAATCGAAACCGGCTGGGGCCAGGTCCTGGACAACCTCATCACGCACACCACAGACAAGGAAGCCCGATCATGAACGCACGCAAGATAACCGCGAACATCGCCCTGACCCTCGACGGCCGCTACCACGGTCCCGGCGGCCCCGCCGACGCCGGCGCGATCGTCCGGTACGCGACCACCGACACCGCGCGCGACTTTCTCGGCTGGATCCACGAGAACGCCACGACCGCGGTTCTGGGCCGGGGTTGCGCCGAAGGCTTCCTGGGGTTCTGGTCCACCGTCGCCGTGGACGAGCAGGCCGATCCCCGCGACCGCGGTTACGCCAAGTGGCTGGTCGACACCGAAAAGGTGGTCCTGTCCTCCACTTTGACCGAATCCCCCTGGAACCACGCCCGCGTGATCGACGCCCCCACCGCCGACGTGCTCACCGAACTGAGGGCCACCGGCACCGGTGACATCCTGGTCAACACCAGCCCGAGCGTCATCAAGCCGCTGCTCGCCGCCGACCTCGTCGACCGGCTCTACCTGCTGATCTGCCCGGAGATCGCGGGTGGCGGACAACGTCTGTTCGAGGACGGTTTGCCCGGTTCCACGTGGAGCATCGTCCGCCGGGAGGTCGGCGAACTGGGCGAACTGGCCCTGGTCTACGACCGCGTGCGCTGACTAGCGCAGGTGCGCGAGCAGCACGGCGACGTGGCTGTGCGCGGGGTCCTTGGCGGCCGTCACCAGCGTGACCCGCCGCTGCTTCCCTTCGTCCCGCAGCTTCGTCAGCGCCTGCCGCTGCGCGTCACCGGCCAGTTCGGCCTCGTAGCGCCGCACGAACTCGTCGAAGTTCGCGCCCGGATCATGGTGGAACCAGGTCCGCAGCGCGCCCGAGGGTGTCACGTCCTTGGCCCACTCGTCGATCCGCGCCTCCTCCTTGCTGACCCCGCGCGGCCACAATCGATCGACCAGCACCCGATATCCGTCCCCCTCGTCCGGTCCGTCGTACGCGCGCTTGACCGCGAACCCGCTCGTCATTTCCTCATCATCGCGGCGAGGGCGGCATCCGCAAATTCCGACACACCACCTCGAGTTATTCACGGCCCATACGAAGGCCCCCTGGAGCGATCCAGGGGGCCTATTCTTCAGGCGGGCCCGAATCAGCAGGAGATCGCCGCCGAGCCCGTTCCCGGGGAGCACGGACGGCTGGGCTCGTTATTGTTCGGGCGGGACTCCTCGACTTCCAAGCGGAGGATGTAGTTGTACCCGTTGGTGCCCGGGATGGGGGACGTGGCGCTACAGCGGTAGCTCAGCACATCGCCGTGCAGCTGGGCCTTACCCGCCTGCTCACAGGCGGATCGGCTGCTGTACGTGCCTGCCTCGATCGTCTTCGCGGAAGCGGTTCCCATTCCGAGGGCGGTGACCGCGGTGGCGAGCATGCCGAGGACAATGGCGCGTTTCATCAGATTGATCCTTTCGTGCCCAACCCTCGCGGCCGGGCCCAAAAGACATTACCTCGCGACACCGACATCTATTGTCCGGCAATTGATTTCGAATGCGGGCACGATTTCCGATCGATAACCCGAATCTCGCATCGGCAATGCGAGTCTCGCAAAAGGACAACCTGTGGATGAAAACAAGCAACGCCCCTGACCATTGGTCAGGGGCGTTGCTGTGGCGGAGGATAGGGGATTTGAACCCCTGAGGGCTGTTAACCCAACCCGCGTTCCAGGCGAGCGCCATAGGCCACTAGGCGAATCCTCCGTCGAGCAGCATACCGGGTAAGTACGGGTGAGTACCAAATGCCCCTGTCAGAGGGCTACTTCTGGAGGCCGGTCAGGGCTTTGCGGACCTGCGCCTTGGCGACCTCGCCGAGTTCCTCCTTGTCGAAAGAGTCGCCGTCGGCGCGGTCGACGGAGATCTCGACCTTGATCGAGACATTGCTGTCCTGCACCGCGACCGTGTACTCGGTGATGGCCGAACTGGAGTAGTCGCGGACCTCGGAGTGCCAGTAGCCCTTCTCGCCGATGCCGGTGACATCGCCGGAGGACAGGCCGGAGCCGGTGGTGCCGGTGTCGTACTGCTTCCAGTTGTCGTAGTCGTGATCGGCGAAGGAGCCGTCGCCGAGGAAGGACACGTCCAGGCTGATCGAGGCGGTGTTGGTGTGGTACTTGCTGCTGGTGCTGGCTTCCTTGTAGGTGGCACGGCACTTGAGTTCGCCGCCGGTGTAGCTCTTGGGCTGGGTCTCGGTGTGCTCGGGATCGCCGGAGGGTGTCTTGGCCCACTTGGTCACCGAGGAGGTGTCGATCAGGTTGCACGCGTTGGTGATCTTGTCCATGGCGTACTTGCCCTCGGCGTTGCCGCCGCCGCTCTTGTAGCTGTCGCTGGCGGTGTTGATCAGCGCGACACAGCCCGCGAACAACCCGATCACCAGCACCAGCACGATGCCGCCCGCGATCAGCCAGGGCGTCTTGCTGGATCTGGTCCGCTGGAACGGCACCGGCTGGGGCGCGTAGCCGGGCTGGGCGCCGTACTGCGGCTGCGGCTGCGGCGCGGTGTAGGGCGGTGGAGCCGCGTATTGCGGCTGCGGCGGCGGGGTGTACTGCTCCTGCCCCGCGAAAGGCGTTGTGGGAGTTCCGATCATGGTCGGATCCGAGCGGGCCGGATCCGGCGCACCCGACGCCGCCGCGGTCGGCTGCTCCCACCAGTGCGCGGCCGGGTCCGCACCCTCCGGTGTCGCATCGCCGTTGGGTGGATTCTTCTCAGTCACGCGACCGGTCCCCTCGTACCTTTGTCTGGGCAAGCCCCTCCGTTATTGCGACCGATCGTAGCCGTATTCGGGGCACCTGATGGTGATCGGTGATCGTCCGCTACACTCGTCTGCGGATCCCGCGCGGCGCGCATCCTGTGAACTCCCCCAGGGCCGGAAGGCAGCAAGGGTCAACGGGCTCTGCCGGGTGCGCGGGGTCCCCTTAAAACAATCCCCTCCACTTCGGAGCAACACCCGGGTACGGTGAATCGCGGTCCGCCCCATGGCTTGGACCCGCCCAATATATGCCCATTCGCCGCTTCGAAAGGCTGCACAGGATGCCCCGGCAAACGCAGATCGGTTTGATGAGCCACGAGGAGCTCGTGTCCGAACACGAGACCCAGACCGCGAATTACGCGACGCTCCAGACCGAGAAGCTCACGCTGGATCTGACCCGAGGCAAACCCTCACCGGAACAACTCGACCTCTCCGCGGCCCTGCTCGCCCTGCCCGGCTCGGGTGATTTCACCGACGGCACCGGTACCGACTGCCGCAACTACGGCGGCCTGCACGGTCTGCCGGAACTGCGCGCCATCTTCGGCGAACTACTCGGTATCCCGGTGTCGAATCTGCTGGCCGGCAACAACGCCAGCCTCGAGCTCATGCACGACATCATCTCCTTCGCGATGCTGTATGGCACACCCGATTCCGAACGGCGCTGGGTCGCCGAGGACACCGTCAAGTGGCTGTGCCCCGCCCCCGGCTACGACCGGCATTTCGCCATCACCGAGGCGCTCGGTTTCGAGATGATCCCGATCCCGATGCGTAACGACGGCCCCGATACCCACGCGATCGCCGCGTTGCTGGCCGGCGATCCGCAGATCAAGGGTCTGTGGGCGGTGCCGAACTACTCCAACCCGACCGGCTTGACCTACTCCGAAGAGGTTGTGCGCGAACTGGTTTCGATGCCCGCCGCGGCTCCGGACTTCCGCCTGTTCTGGGACAACGCCTACGCGGTACACCCGCTGACCGACACCGCCGAACCGGTGCTGGACGTCCTGGGTCTGGCCGCCGCAGCCGGAAACCCGAACCGCCCACTGGTTTTCGCTTCCACCTCGAAGATCACCTTCGCGGGCGCGGGCGTGAGTTTCCTGGGCGGGTCGAGCGCGAACCTGGACTGGTACCTGTCGCACGCCGGGCGCAAGAGCATCGGCCCGGACAAGCTCAACCAGCTGCGCCACCTGCGTTTCTTCACCGACGCGGCCGGTGTGCGCGCGCATATGCAGAAGCACCGCGAATTGCTGGAGCCGAAGTTCCAGCTGGTGCTGCGGATTCTGGAGGACCGGCTGGGCGCCTCGAAGGTCGCGTCCTGGACGGAGCCGAAGGGCGGCTACTTCATCAGCCTCGATGTGCTCGAGGGCACCGCGGCCCGGGTGATCGCGCTGGCCAAGGACGCGGGTATCGCGTTGACCGCCGCCGGCTCGGCCTTCCCGTACCGCAACGACCCGGAGGACAAGAACATTCGCATCGCGCCCAGCTTCCCGAAGCTGCCGGAGCTGGAGCAGGCGATGGACGGGCTGGCCACCTGCGTGCTGCTGGCCGCGACCGAGAAACTGCTCGACAAATAGGCCGATAGGGAAACGGCGGGCGTCCTGGACGCCCGCCGTTTTCGTGCCTATTCGGGTTTGCGCGCGAGCACCGCGAACATGGTGACCGACAGGTGGATGTCACCGTTCTCGGCGCCACCCGCCAGATCGGCGAGCAGTGCGTCACGCTGCGCTTCGCCGATCGCGCCGCGCGCCACCGCCATCGCCGAGATCCGCTGCACCAGCGCACCCGCGCCGACCGTGCGGTCCTGCACCAGCGCGTGCGAGCCGATGTCGTCGATGACCAGGCCCGCCGTGGTGAGCAGGCCGGGCAGGCGGCGGCCGGAGAACGGATTGGTGGTGGCCGCGACCAGGGTATCGATCACCTCGCGCACCACCGACCGATCCCCCGGATGCACGATCGCGGTGCCCCAGTCGACGTCGACGACGACCGCTCGGCCGCCGGGGCGCAGCACCCGCGCGATCTCGGCGGCGGCGCGGGCGGGCGCGGTCAGGTGCTGGAACACCCGCTCGCACAGGGCCGCGTCGAAGCTGTCCGCGCCGAACGGCAGGCCGTAGGCATCCCCGGAGTGGAATTTGGCGCGCGAGCCGGCCTGCTCGGCACGGCGTTCGGCGGACGCGAGCAGGTGCGGGTCGGGTTCGACGCCGACCGCGGCGCCGGTCGGGCCGACGGCGTCGGCGAAAGCCATGACTTCCGAGCCGGTGCCGGAGCCGATGTCCACGGCATGTTCGCCGGGACGCAGGGCGAGCGCGTCGTGCGCCCAGTTCCGCAGCCGGTGGATGCCGGGCAGGGCCGCGTGCAGGTCGCGCACGTCGACCAGTTGGTCCTGGCCGGCGCGGTCGAAACGATCCGGTCGCGGTGCGTAGGTGTCGCTGAGCCGGTCCTGAGCTGAGGCCGTCGTCTGAGGCATGGCCGGAGCATACGCTCAGCTGTGACGCAGCGCACTCGGATGATCCGCCGACCGCGGAGTGGAATGATCGATGCGGATCGGGTTGCACTGGCCGCAGGAAAGGATCGATGGTGACCGCACAACTGTGTCTCGCGCAGGAGCCGGAGGCGGATCGTCTGCTCTCCGAGGATCCGTTCGCACTGCTCACCGGCATGCTGCTGGATCAGCAGTATCCGCTCGAACACGCCTTCCGCGGGCCGCGCAAGATCGCCGACCGGATGGATGGCTTCGATATCCATCGGATCGCCGCCGCGGACCAGCAGGCTTTCGAGGAGCTCTGCTCGACGCCGCCGGCCATCCATCGCTACGGCCGCTCGATGGCCCGGCGCACGCAGGATCTGGCGCGGTATGTGCTCGAGCACTACGACGGCGACACCGCGGCGATCTGGACCGCGGGCGATCCCGACGGCACAGAGGTGCTGCGACGGCTCAAGGACCTGCCCGGCTACGGCGATCAGAAAGCGCGAATCTTCTTGGCGCTGCTGGGCAAACAGCTCGGGGTGCGGCCCGCCGGGTGGGAGCGGGCCGCGGGCGCCTATTCGGAGCCGAATTCGCGGCGTTCGGCCGCCGATATCGTCGATCAGGAGACGCTGCTCGAGGTGCGCGCGTTCAAGAAGGAAGCGAAGGCCGCAGCCAAAGCTACCGGTAAGTAAGAATCGCACTGCGTAATTTCCTCGTCACCTGATGTTCGCTCAATAAAGCTTGACCCTCATCGAAGCACTGTCGAGATGAGGGATAGCAGTACATGAAGATCAGGAAACTGGCCGTCGTGGCCGCACTGGTTACCGCGGCGACCGGAATCGCCGCGGGCAGCGCCGGCGCCGCGCCGGTCGCCGACGAGACGCCGATCAATTTCACCGCCCGGGCCACCGATACGCAGTCGATCATCTCGATCGACTCGGGCTCGCTCGTGGTCGAGGACAATGCCTTGAAGATCAAGGCCGCCAACGGTCTTACGGTCGCGGGCACGCCGCTGTCGTTCCGGATCGACGATTTCGAATTCCCGATCGCCGCGCAGATCTCCGACCGCACCGCGACGCTCACGCCGCAGATCGCGCGGGACAAGGCCGTATACAAGCCGGTCGCGCTGCCGCACGAGGACAAGGCGCCGTGGAAGTCGGAATACGACCGTGAGCAGGCCGCCTGGAGCCGGTTCACCAGCACGATCAGCCTGGGCGCCACCATCGGCACCCTGGTCGGCGGCATCGGCGGCGGTGCGCTCGGCTGCGTGCTGGGCGGTATCGCGGGTGCCACGGTCGCCTCGGCCACCATCATCGGCCTGTTCGGCCCGTTCATCCCGGCCGCGGCCATCGGCTGCATCGGCGGCATCCTGGCCGTCGGCGCGATCGGCACCCTGCTGGGTCAGATCTTCGTGACCGCGCCCTTCGCCATCGGCGCGGCCATCCAATACTTCACCACCATCAACCAGCCGTTCACCGCACCGGCCAAATAGTTTTCGCGTGACAATCGGCCCCGCCCAGCGACTTTCGCCGGGCGGGGCCGAGGCGACGCGCCGATTCGGTGGGTGGCGGGCAGTTGAATACCCGCGCTCGGGTGACTTACGGTGGCTCGGCGATATCTGAGTTCTGTTCTGCCCGGTTGATCTGATCTCACCGAAAGGCGTTCATGACAACGGATTTGACCCAATTGCAGCTTTTGTCGGAGTTGGAGCCGGTGGTTGCGCAAAACCTCGATCGGCATCTGGCGACCGTCAAGGATTGGCACCCACACGATTACGTGCCCTGGGACGAGGGCAGCAATTTCGCGGCCATGGGCGGCGCCGACTGGTCCCCGGAGCAGTCGCGGCTGTCCGAGGTGGCCAAGGTCGCGATGATCACCAACTTGCTCACCGAGGACAACCTGCCCTCCTACCACCGCACCATCGAGGAGAACTTCTCCCGCGACGGCGCCTGGGGCACCTGGGTGGGGCGCTGGACCGCCGAGGAGAATCGGCACGGCATCGTCATGCGCGACTACCTGGTCGTCACCCGCGGCGTCGACCCGGTAGCGCTGGAGAACGATCGCATGGTGCACATGACCCGCGGCGTGCACGCGCCCGACAACTTCGGCGGCGTGCTCGACCAGGTCGCGTACGTGACCTTCCAGGAACTGGCCACCCGGGTCAGCCATCGCAGCACCGGGCGGGTGTGCGGCGATCCGATCTGCGACAAGATGCTGGCCCGGATCGCGACCGACGAGAACCTGCACATGATCTTCTACCGCAATGTCGCCGGCGCCGCCTTCGACCTGGCTCCGGATCAGGCGATGGAATCGGTGACCAAGGTGGTGCTGAACTTCGCCATGCCCGGCCACGGCATGCCGAACTGGCGGCGCAACGGCGTGCTCATGGTCAAGCACGGCATCTACGATCTGCGCCAGCATCTCGACGATGTGGTGTCGCCGGTGCTGCGGATCTGGAATGTGTTCGACCGCACCGACTTCACGGCCCGCGGCGAGCAGGCCCGCGAGGAACTCATGGAGTATCTGGAGCGGCTGAAGAAGGATGTCGTCCGCTTCGAGGAGCAGCGCGATCGCATGTTGGCGCGCGAGGCCGCGCGCGCCGAGGTGGCGCCGGCCGTCGTCTGACCGAGGTGGGCGCCGGATCCGGCGCCCACCTCAGTTCTCGCCCTGCTTGCCGAACAAACCCTCCATCGCGGTGATGAAGTAGGGGAAGTGGCCCGCGAACCGGACCAGATCGCGATCGTGGTCGAATCCGCCGAACCAGTAGACGCCGGGCTGCGAATCGGCGGCCGGATTGAGGTCGCGGAAGGTGCGGACCCAGTTGTCGGCGCGGCCGGACACCACCGCGAAGGGCAGCGCACGAGAGAACACGGTCTCCTGATCCTCCGGCGGAATCCGTTCGGGGCGCACCGCGTCCAGCCCGCGCTGTAGTGCCCGCACCTGCCCGGCCAGTTCCCGGCCGAGCGCCGTGCGCGCGGGCAGATACCTGGGCAGCAGCGCGATGGCCACACCCGCGAGCAGGATCGCCACACCCACCAGCGCGTGCCCGGCGGTGAACGCCAATGCCGGGGTCGCGATCGCGCCCGCCACGACCAGCCCGCCGCCGAGCCAGGTGGCCGGGCCGGGGCGGGAACGATCGATCAGCGCATCGCGCGCGACGGCGTCGGCGATGATCGCTTTGCGGATCGCCGCGGCCGGAATCCGGTCCGGCGCCCGCAATTCGCTGACCCGCACCGTTTCGGTGCCCTCCGGCAGTAGCGCGGTGTAGACAGCCTGCTCGTAGTCGCGCAGCTGATCGTCGGGTGCGTTGACCCGGCTGATCTGCCAGTCACCGTCACCGGCCGGAGCGATCCAGAGATAGCGGCGCACCGCGAGATCGACGACGGTGGCGGCGATATCGATCGGGTCGGCGTATTCGTCGACGACCAGCCCGGCCTCGCCGGGCAGCAGTCCGCCGGGCGAGACGAACTGCACCTGCCCGCTGTCTCGGCGCAGCGGCTCGATAACCTCCGAACCCGCTGTGGCGCGGGCATTCTCTCGGCGCGCCCGGACCGCGTACCCGGCCAGCCCGGCCAGGGTGAGCAGCAGCGCGATCAGCGCGAGCAGCGCCGGCAGGGTGAACGCGAACGGATTGGCCTGCTCGCCCGGGGTCGCCACCGTGCCCGGCGGCATCCGCAGGGTCAGATCGATCGCGTCGCCCTTACGCAGGTCGGTCTGTTCCAGGAACAGCACGCCGTCGGCTTCGACACGCACGTCCGCGCACGGCCGGGTACCGCCGGGCGGGCCGAGTTTGCAGTCCACGATGGACATCTCGAAACTCGGGCTGATCAACGAGACACTGACCGAGGCGATGTCGTGGTTCACTACGCCGAGCCAGCGGAACTCCTGTGCGCTCGGCGCGTCGTCGACCATATTGTGGATCAGATAGCTGAACTTGGATTCGCCCGGATCGGCGTCGACGATGAACTGGTCGTTGGCGATTCGGGTGCTGCCCGCGCCGCTGGTGGTGACATCGGTGACCTCGAAGGTGCGCACCACGTCGTCCTGCAATTGCAGGCGCAGCGGCAAGGTCATGGTGAAGTCGCCGTCCGGCGGCACCGTGACGGTCTCCTCCACGCGCAGCACACCGTCACGAGTCAGGGTCAGGTCGGCCACGATGGTCGCTCCGGCCGCGGATTGGCCGTGCGCCAGCGGTGCGGTCGCGATCATCCCCAGGCCGGCGAGCGCGAGCGCCCCGGCCCGGAGCCCCCGAAAAGTCAGCATGGTCGCCCACTTTAGACAGGTTGCTATCCTGCGTCAGCGGAGCCTGACGACGAAACCGAGACGAGGGGGTACGGGGGAGTGAACCAGCCACCGTACGGGCACGGGCCGATTCCACCTGGTGGACAACGGTTTCCCGGGCCTGGATATCGTCCGCAGCCGCCCGGGTATCCCAATCAGCCGGGGCCGGGCTACCGGCCGTCGCCGGGATACGGTCCGCCGCAGGGCTTCCCGGCGGTGCGCCCGAACCAGCCGCCGGCCCGCCGCCCGCCGATTCCGCCGCCGCTGCCCTACGGGCCCTCCGGCGGCGCGCCGCGGCCACCTCGCAGGCAGCGCGGCGGCGGTCTGATGACGCTGCTGCTCGCCGTTGTCGTCCTGGTGGTCGGTGGCTTGGTGTTGGTCGCGGTGCGCACCGGCGACGAGGACAAGCCCACGGCCGCCACCGATCCGGGTACCGGCAGCGCCGGGGCCAATTCGCTGCTCACCGACCAGGACGGCACTCTGCTGCCCGCGGAGTGCGCGTACACCCAGTGGAGCACCGACGTCGAGACCGCGCGCACGTTCTTCGAGACCGCCGCGACGTGTCTGCACGACGCGTGGGAACCGTTGCTGGCCAAGCAGAATCTGAGTTTCGAGGCGCCGACGCTGAACGTCAGTGCCAGCACCGAGGGCATCACAACCCCGTGTACCGGCTCCACCAGTAGCTTCGCCGCCTTCTACTGCCCGGCGAACAAGACGATCTACATGCCGATCAGCCAGTTGCAGACCGAGATCTTCCGGAACAACTGGGTGGTCTATCTGTCGGTGTTCGCGCACGAGTACGGACATCATGTGCAGGCCATGTCCGGAATCCTGCGCCGCGCCAATGCCGAACGGGTGGACGCGGGCGTCCGCAGCGCCCGCGGGCTGGAGCTCTCGCGGCGGGTCGAGTTGCAGGCGCAGTGTTTCAACGGCATGTACCTGGGTTCCTCGAACGCGGGTGGCGGCTTGTCGACCGCTCAGATGAATGTCGCGCAGCGCGATGCCAACGGCCGCGGCGACGGGCCGACCGATGCGCGCGATCACGGCACCGCGGAGAACAGCGGGAACTGGTTCGAGATCGGCGTGGACAAGAACCGCACGTTCGACTGCAATACCTTCACGGCGCCGGCGGCGTCGGTGAGTTGAAACGACTCCGCGGCGGAGACCGGGCTGCTACCGTCCACACCGATGTTTGCTGAATATTTGCCATCCGGGTAACCAACGGTCCAGGAGGCCAGGATGCGGGAGAACGTCAGCGGTGTCGGCCGACGCGCGATGCTCGGAATGCTCGGTCTGGCCATGGCCTCCGGAACCGCGCTGGCCGCGTGCGGCTCGGACGATTCGAGCAGCTCGAGCGGCACAAGCACTTCCGGGAGCGATCCGACGGGCGTCGCGACCGACGCCTACGTGTTCGGCTACCCGCTGGTACTCGTGGACGCCACCCGCGGCACCGCCCCGGTGAATCAGTTCATGCATGCCGACTCGTTGCCGACCGCGGCCGACCGGGTCGTGGTTCGCATGAACCTCGACACCCTGTACTCGCAGGCCTGGCTGGACCTGAGCGCCGAACCACTGGTCATGCAGATACCGGACATGGGCCCGGACCGGTACTGGCTGATGCAGATGCTCGACGCCTGGTCCAACACCGCACACAACCCCAGCAGCGTGCGCCCGCAGACCACGCCGGGACAGACCACCCCGCCCTTCACCTACCTGGCGACCGGCCCCGGCTGGAACGGCACCGTCCCGGACGGTATGACGCGCCTCGAGTTCCCGACCAACACCGTGTGGGTCATCGGGCGGGTACAGGTCGACGGCGAATCCGATATCGCGGCCGTCCGCGCGATCCAGGAGAAGATGAAGCTCGCGCCGCTGAGCGCCTGGCAGGCCGATCCGAACCTGACCACCCCGGGCATGACCATCCCCGACGCACAGAAGGCCACCTCGCCGGCCGCGGCGGTGGCCGCCATGGACGGCACCGCGTTCTTCACCAAACTCTGTCAGCTGATGTCGGACAATCCCCCGGCCCCGGACGACCACGAAGCCATGACCCGCTTCGCGCCCCTCGGGATCACGCCCGGCGGTACGCCTACCGCGGACCCGGCCGTGCTGAACGCCGCCGTGACCAAGGCCAAGCAGCAGATCGCCGACTTCAAAGATCCCGAGGCCCAGAACGACAACGGCTGGCTGTTCTCCACCGATGTCGGGGCATACGGCACCGACTATCCGCTGCGCGCCCACACCGCCTACTTCGGACTCGGCGCGAACCTGGCCGAGGACGCCCTCTACCCCAGCCTCAACGGCGTCGCCGACGCCGACGGCCGTCCGCGGCGCTTCCGGCTGCACTTCCCGGCCGGGCAACTACCGCCGGTGGACGCGTTCTGGTCGCTCACCGCCTACGACGGCGACAGCTATCTGATCGACAACCCGGCCGGCATCTACGCCGTCGGCCACCAGATCCCCGTCACCGCGAATCCCGACGGCTCGGTCGACATCGCCGTCCAGAACGCGGACCCCGGCGCGGCGGTCCCCCGGGGCAACTGGCTGCCCATCCCCGTCGCCGGCAAGTTCTCCCTCACGCTGCGCCTGTACGCGCCCAAATCCGAAGCGGCCGAGGGCAAATGGCAGCCGCCCGCGCTCGAGGCGGTCTCCTGACCTGCGGCGATAACTGTGTCCGGGAACACCTCGGCGGATTGGGGCTTGGTCCGGCGTCCGGTTCGGTGTTAACTTCGAAAGGTGTCTACCAATCCCTCCGTCGCGTTGCGGGTCACCTATGTGACAGCCGCGCTGGGGTTGCGGCTGCCGTTGACCCGGGAACTGTGTTGTTCCCGCAGTCGCGGCTGAGTCCTATCGGATCGGCCGCCTCGTCGCCGACCCTGTAGACATGCCCCGCCCTTCGGCCGGGGCCGAAGCTTGGATTCTCCCCATGGCTCTCACCACCCTCGATCGGCCTGCCGGTACCACCCGCACCCGGGTGCAGCGGCCGGTCATCGCGCCGGAATTCCGGATCACCGACAATCCCGCGGCGGCCGTGCTGCGCGCCGCGACCGGCGGACCGGTCTCGCGTGACAATGCCGCCCGCACCACAGGTTCCAGCATCGCGACGGTGAACCGCCAGGTCTCAGCGCTGCTGAGCGCGGGTCTGCTGCGCGAGCGCCCCGACCTGGCGACCTCGGGTGCTGTCGGCCGCCCGCGGGTGCCCTTCGAGGTGGACAGCGACACCTATCTCACCCTCGGTATCCACATCGGCGCCGCGGCCACCAAGATCGTGGTGGCCGACCTGCGCGGCCGCATCCTCGGCGGTCTGGCCATCGCGACCCCGCAGACCGGGCAGGACTTCGCGACCGTCACCGTGGCTCGCAGCGCCAAGGCGTTCCTACAGCGCTGGCATCGGCGAAAACCACTGTGGGCCGGTGCCGCCATCGGCGGTCGCGTCGATCCGGCCACCGGCCTGGTCGATCATCCGAAACTCGGCTGGCAGGGCGCGGCGCTCGGCGCTGTGCTCGGTGACGTACTCGAACTGCCCGTCTCGGTCGCCCCGCACGTGGAGGCCATGGCAGCCGCCGAACTACTGCTGCCCACGCCCGAACCGCGCACCGGTCAGGAACGCGGCAGCAGCCTCTACTTCTATGTCCGCGAAACCGCCGGTATCTCGGTGACTCTCGACGGTCGCGTCCACACGCCGAGCAGTGGCCCGGGCTCCATCGCGCATCTGCCGACCGGCTCCCAGGTGCAGTGCACCTGCGGACGGCGCGGCTGCTTGGAGGTCACGGTGGGCGATCGCGCCCTGCACGCGCGGGCGGTCGGACTGGGAATCATCCCGGCGCACAACGGAACCGCGGGCACCACCATCGCCGATCTGTATCGCGCGGCCGAAGCCGGTTCGGTTCCGGCCCAGGATCTGCTGCGGGAACGCGCCACCATCCTGGGTGACACCGTCGCCCTGGTGCGGGACATGTTCAATCCGGATCGTGTGGTGCTGGGCGGCCAGGCCTTCACCGGTTACCGTCCCGGCGTCACCCACGTCGCGAATGCCTTCCGGAAGAGCAGCACCCTGCCCCCGACCGATATCCGGATCAGTGGTTTCGGCGGCAAGGTCCAGGAATTCGCGGCTGTCGCAACCTCGTTGAGCAACATCTACGCCGATCCCCTGGCCGCGGCCCGGCGCATCGGGCTCACCGACTGACGACTCACGCGAATTGTCCGAGCAGCGCGGCGACGTCGCGTGCCCGGGACGTGCGGTCGGGCCACGCGCCGAGGTGACGGAGTTGCGGTCGAGACAGGCGCCGCTGCGCGGCTCCAGCGGTCCGCTCGGCGAGGCTGGTAGAGCACCGTGTTCATCGCGGTCGCTCGACCAGCCCTTACCTGGACGCGCGACCGGTCACCACGGTGCGCAGGGCGGCATCCAGGAGATGGGTGTAGGCGTCGATGTCCGGGATCACGCGGGAGTCGGCGTGTATCGAGATCGTGACCGTCGCGCCGAGGCCGTGCACGCCGTGAGTCAGGTGCATCACCGAACCGACGGCGGGGAATCCCGCGGTGAAAAGGGCTGGGCCGCCGAAGGTCAGGTCGGCGGGACCGCGGTGCACACTCGAGACCACGGTATGCCCGGCGATGGCGGCGGGCACGCTGTCCAAAGGGTAGCGATCCAGGTCGCGGTGCAGCAGCGCGGCGGGGGTCACGTCGGTGACCCGGTCCTGCGCGCAGAGCAGCGGGTGAACGGCACGCGCGCGCCGCTCGGCCAGTGCGCGGGTGATCTTGTCCGCGCGCCGGCGCAGGTCGGGTTCGTCGAGGCACAGGTCGACACCGAGACTGCGATAGTTGTTGCGGGTCGCGGCATCTCCGGGCATCGCCATCGGAACCTGGGCGCCCGATTCATTCACAGGCGTCCCCAGGCGGTGAAGGTACTCGGTGAGCGCGATCGAGACCGCGGTCAAGACCACAACGGTCACCGTCCGGCCCGGAACCTTCAGTTCGGCGCTGTCACGCACCAGCATCCGGACCCGATGCGCGGAATCATCCACCGCACCAGCGGGATTCACCGCACTCGGCCGGTAACTCGGCCCGGGCCCAGGCAACTCGCCGACCGCCGTGAGTTCGGCCAAAGCCTGCTGCGCTCGGAAGGCCCGCAGCCCACGCACCACAGTCCGCAGCACCTGCCCGGGCATGCGCAGCACTCCCCCGACCAGCTCGAGCACGTCCCCCAGCGGCACCTCGCCCGCGACTCGCCGCACCATCCCGAACACGCCCCGCCGCCCCAATTCGACCGCGACCGGCCGCGCCATCCCAACCGCGACGGGCCGGGTATTCCCGCCCCCAACCAGCCGGGCATTCTCGACCGCGACCAGCCGGGCACTCTCGACCCCAACCGGCCGGGCATTCTCGCCCCCAACCGGCCGGGCATTCTCGCCCCCAACCGGCCGGGCATTCTCGACCGCGACCAGCCGGGCATTCTCGCCCCCAACCGGCCGGGCCGACTCGGGGCGACCGCCCGGCGACTCCGGCGCGAACAGCGCCCGCGCGATGGCCGCGGCCCGGGTGCCGTCGGCCAGTGCATGCGACATCTGCAGCACCGCAACGGTGGCCAGCCCGGGAGCACCGGGGACATCCGCGACGCCGCGGAACAGGTGCAGCCGCCAGGGCCGATCGGCCGCGTTCACGCCGGTGCCGAGCAATTCCCCCACCACGTCATGTATCTGTGCCCAATCGCGCGCCGAGTGCTCGACCACCTGATCCGTGCGGAATCCACAGGGCTCCCATGATGGGTAGTCCAGATCCCGTGGCACCGTGCGCACGCGCACCGTGAGATCCGGAATCTCCGTGCTGCGCTGCTGGATTCGCTCTCGTAGCACCGCTGTCGGCACACCCCTGTCGGCGAAGGCGTACAGCAGGAACAGATCGTTGCGGGTGCGCGCGGACAACCAGTACATGGTGGCGTCCTGCGGGGCCATGCGACGCCGATGCTTCACCCGGACGACCCTAGGGCAGTATGCGCAAACCTATCGATTCGGGCAGCGACTACTGCTACCGTCTGTAGTAGAACCATTCCACTCACCCAGGGGCGGGGTGCAGGCCATGACGACATCGATAGCTCGCAAGGCAAGTGCGCAGGCAGACGAGGCGGACCAGCGATATCAGGCGGCCGCGTTCCTCAAACGGTCGATCAACAAAGTGTTTCCGACACACTGGTCGTTCCTGCTCGGCGAGATCGCGCTGTACACCTTCATCATTCTGCTGATCTCCGGCGTCTACCTGACGCTGTTCTTCGATCCGTCGATGAGCGAGGTCGTCTACGACGGCGCGTACCAGCCGCTGCGCGGGGTCACCATGTCGCGCGCCTACGAGACCTCACTGAATCTGTCCTTCGAGGTGCGCGGCGGGCTGTTCGTGCGCCAGGTGCACCACTGGTCGGCGCTGCTGTTCGCGGCCTCGATCATCGTGCACCTGTTCCGGGTCTTCTTCACCGGCGCCTTCCGCAAACCGCGCGAGGCGAACTGGGTGATCGGCTCGATCCTGTTGATCCTGGCCATGTTCGAGGGTTACTTCGGCTACTCGTTGCCCGACGACCTGCTCTCCGGCACCGGCCTGCGGGCCGCGTTCTCCTCGATCACCCTCGGCATGCCGGTGATCGGCACCTGGCTGCACTGGCTGATGTTCGGCGGCGACTACCCGGGCACCATCATCATTCCGCGCCTGTTCATCGCGCACGTGCTGCTGTTCCCGGGCATCATGCTGGCGCTCATCGCGGCACATATCGCCCTGGTCTGGTATCAGAAGCACACCCAGTACCCCGGCCCCGGCCGCAGCGAGAAGAACGTGATCGGCGCCCGCATCGTGCCGGTGTTCTCCCTGGACCAGGGCGCGTTCTTCGCCTTCACCCTGGGCACGGTGGCGATCATGGGCGGTCTGCTCCAGATCAATCCGGTCTGGAATATGGGCCCCTACAACCCCTCCCAGATCTCCGCCGGCACCCAGCCCGACTTCTACATGATGTGGACCGACGGCATGATGCGGCTCATTCCACCGTGGGAGCTCTACATCTTCGGGCACACGGTGCCCGGGCCGTTCTGGGGCGCGCTGATCATGGGCCTGGTGTTCACCCTGCTGATCGCCTATCCGTGGATCGAGAAACGCCTGACCAAGGATGTGGCGCCGCACAATCTGCTACAGCGCCCGCGAGATGTGCCGGTACGCACCGGGATCGGCGCCATGGTCATCACCTTCTACGTGGTGCTCACGCTGACCTGCGTCAACGACATCATCGCCTACAAGTTCGACATCTCGTTGAACGCGACCACGTGGGCCGGGCGTATCGGTGTGCTGCTACTGCCGCCGCTGGCCTACTTCCTCGCCTACCGGCTCTGCCTCGGTTTGCAGCGCAGTGACCGCGCGGTGCTGGAACACGGCATCGAGACCGGGGTGGTCCGGCGACTACCGCACGGTGAGTACATCGAGTTGCACCAGCCGCTCGGCCCGGTCGACGCGCACGGTCACCCGATTCCGCTGGAGTATCAGGGCGCGCGGGTACCGAAGAAGATGAACCAGCTGGGCGCGGCGGGCAAGCCGGGTACCGGCAGCTTCCTCCGGGCGGATCCTCGGCAAGAATCCGAACGCAACCTGGCGTTCGATCACGATGCGGAACGCACACAGCTAGCGGTCCTACGCCGGGTCCAGGACCAGACGGCAGCCGACGAGCACGGCTGATCCCGATGGAATCGGGCACACCAAGGCCCCGAGTCGGTTCCGACTCGGGGCCCCGTGCTGACTACTTCGGAATACGGCCTGGGTTTCAGGCGGGACCGAATTCCCCGCCGGATACGCCGCTGAGGAACGCATCCCATTCGCCCGGGGTGAACGCCAACACCGGGCCACATCCGTTGTCTTTGGTGTCCCGAACAGCGACGTTGCCGCCGCTCACCATCGCAACTTCCACGCAGTTCCCATCAGGGCCGCTGTATGTGCTCTTGTGCCACACAGCACCCGTCAAATCGAACTTCACGGCACTAGCTCCTTTGCTTTGTCGAAACGAGGGAATTCTTCGGACGTTTCCAACTAACTAGCACCGGCACTCGGCAAGACCGCCGAATCCCGTGCGGGCTCCGTTAGCAGCGCGCAACCTTCGCGGCGCGTCGTTTTCGCACTGTAGTTCGAGGTGAAATCTCACCCCCGGGGCTGTCCCCGCGGGCTAAACAGTAGCAGGGATCCCAATGATTTGCCGAGCTCTTGCTCGGCCGAACCCGATTTCTGCCAATGTTGCGAAGTCCGAATGTAGCCATGACTTAGCCAGCTATCCACATTATTTCCACATGGTCGTATTCCGCAAACTTTTGGTCTACGTGATTACTCCGTAATTCGTTGGTAATACGCTTTCTAGATCATCCGCCGTACCGCGCGTGCGATACATCGTGGATGATGGATCCATGGTCGAACGCCCCCGCGACGAGGCAGGTCGCGCCCGCAACCCCCGTCCCCGCGACAGATTCGGTCGCCCGCTACCGCTCGGCAGTGTGGGCGTGCCCCGAATTCCGGATGATCTCGATATCCCACCCCAGCAAACTCTTATCCTCGCGCAGCAACTGCTGGATGACGGCTTGGCATTCAACGCGCACGAGGTATTGGAGGCCGCATGGAAGAACGGGCCGATAGCGGAGAAGATGCTGTGGCAGGGCTTGGCGCAATACGCGGTCGGAATCACGCACATACAGCGCGAGAATCCCAAGGGCGCGCGCACCCTACTGGAGCGCGCCATGGGAAGACTGGACCGCTACGCGCCGGTAGCCCCCAGCGAAGAATCGGACACCCCCTCGAATAGTGACAATTGCGAAGACAATCCTGGCGACTACCAGAATGCGAATGTGGCTCCTTACGGGATCGATCGACCGGGTCTGATCGCACACGCCCGATTCCTGCTGGCCGCACTGGACGCCGGGACCCCGATCGGCCCGAAGGATCTCACACCGCGCCTGGCAAAATGATCTTCGTGCCCGCCGACCCCGCTCCCGCGCCCACCGCGGGCGCGGGCCGATACGCCCCGAGCCCCTCGGGCGATCTGCACCTCGGCAATCTGCGCACCGCCCTGCTGGCCTGGTTGTTCGCCCGGCACTCCGGACGCCGCTTCGTCCTGCGCGTCGACGACCTGGACCGGGTCCGGCCCGGCGCCGCCGAACGCCAGCTCGCCGACCTCGCGACCATCGGCCTGGACTGGGACGGACCGGTACAACGGCAATCCGAGCGCGTGGCGCACTACGCCGCGGCCATCGACACGCTCACCGCCGCGGGCCGCACCTACGAATGCTTCTGCACCCGAAGAGAAATCCAGCAGGCCGCGACCGCGCCGCACGGTCCGATGGGCGCCTACCCCGGCACCTGCCGGACACTCACCGCCGCCGCCCGGGCCCGGCACCTGGCCGACGGACGCCCCGCCGCCCTCCGGCTACGAGCCGAGATCAGCGACTTCGAGATCACCGACGACCTGCACGGCCGCTACCGCGGCGCGGTCGACGACCTGGTGCTGCGCCGCGGCGACGGCCTGCCGGCCTACAACCTCGCGGTCGTCGTCGACGATGCCGCCCAGGGCGTCGACCAGGTGGTCCGCGGCGACGACCTGCTGCCCTCCACCCCGCGACAGGCCTACCTCGCCACCCTGCTCGACCTGCCGGTCCCGCACTACGCGCACGTCCCGCTGGCGCTGAACACCGCCGGACAGCGGCTGGCCAAACGCGACGGCGCCGTCACCCTCGCCGATCGGATCGCCCTGGGCAACACGCCCGAGGACGTGGTCGGTGTACTGGCCGGTTCGCTCGGCTACACCGCGAGCTCACCGGCCCAGCTTCTGGACCGATTCGACCCCGCGCGACTGCCGCGCGAACCCTGGATCGTGGACGAGAACAGGTTGTTGCGACCCGAGGAGGGTCCGTAACGTACGCGGCAAAAGGCGAAGTTGGCTGATCGACCGATCACGACGAGGACAACCATGACTAGCGGTGGGTACGATCCCAATCGGAATCCCCAGGGCGACGAGCCCTATTCGCAAGGCGGACAACAGTATCCGCAGGGCGAACCGTATGGGCAGCAGCCCTACGAGCAGCAGCCCTACAGCCAGGGCGACCCCTACGGTCAGTCGCAGTACGGCCAGGATCCCTCCGCCGGGCAGCCGGGCTACGGCCAGCCCTACGGCCAGGGCTACACCTACGCGGGCTTCGGCACCCCCGCCGACCTCGGCGTCCGCATCGGCGCACGCGTGATCGACACACTCATCGTGCTGATCCCGATCAACATCATCCTGCGCGTCGTCTACGGCAGCGGGAGCGGCTTCTTCGTCGGCGTGAGTGTGCTCGGGGCCATCGCGCTCACCCTGTACTTCGTGCTGATGGAGACCCAGCAGGGCACCACCCTCGGCAAGAAGCTGCTCGGCCTGCGGGTACTCGGCCCCGGCGGCGCACCGAAGGTCACCGCGGAACAGTCGCTCAAGCGCAACCTCTACACGATCGTCTACGTGGTGCCGTGCCTCGGCCAGATCGCCTCGATCGCGCTGATGATCTACATGATGATCACGCTGTCGCAGGACCCGAACAAGCAGGGCTGGCACGACAAGTTCGCGGGCGGCACCCAGGTCGTGAAGGGCTGACGTCTCAGGAACTGCTGACGATGCTGAGCGTCCACCACAGGATCGTGGCCACGATGCCCGCGACACCGACCCAGATACCGGCCTGGGCCATGCCGCGCCCCTCCTCGTAGGGGTTCTCCTTCAGCTGATTCAGTGCCAGCACACCGAGCACGATGCCGACCAGCGAACCGATCCCGCAGCTGCAGAAGCCCATCAGCGACGCGACCAGCGCACCGATCGCCAACCCGTTGGTCCCGCCGGCCGGCGGGCCGTAGCCGTAGGGCTGATAGCCCGGCGGGTACGGATACGCCGGGCCGGGCGCGGGCGGAACCTGTTGCGGCCCCGAAGGATACGGTTGCGCCGCGGCGGGCTGCGGCGGATAGGCGGGCGGCTGCACCGGATACTGCGGCGCGGACGGATACCCGGACGGCTCGGAGGTCGGGTACTGCGGGGTCGAAGGCTGCTGCTGTGCACCGGAATCAGCCGAGACGCCCTCACCGCCGTACTGTTTCCACCATTCGTCGGAATCGCCGGGCTTCGTCATGGATACAGCGTATGTGAGACCTGGTTGTATAAACCTTGTGAGTGACTTACAGAAAAACCCAGCACGCGAGGGGTCTGGGCGCCCCGCGCCGGACCACGCGGCATTCGCCCAGGTTGCGCGGGGGTACTACACACCCATCGTGGCGCTGTTCACGGCCACGCTGATCATCTCCAACGTCTGCGCCGGTAAGGGCGTGGAATTCTTCGGCGGCAGCGAGCTGTCGCTCGGGCCGATCCAGGTGCTGCCCATCGTCACCGACGGCGCCTTCTTCCTGTTCCCCCTGGCCTATGTGCTCGGCGACGTGCTGAGCGAGGTGTACGGATTCAAGGCCACCCGCCGAGCCATCTACTACGGTTTCGGCGCGCTGCTGCTGACGGTGCTCTGCTTCGCCATCGCCGTGCGCCTGCCCGCCGCCGGCTTCTACGAGAATCAGCAGGCGCTGGAATCCATCATCGGACCCACCTGGCGGCTGGTGCTGGCCGGACTCGCCGGATACTTCGTGGGCCAGCTGCTGAACTCCGCGACACTGGTGCTGATCAAGGAGCGAACCAAGGAGAAACACCTGTGGGCCCGGCTGATCGGCTCCACCGTGGTCGGCGAATTCGCCGACACCCTGATCTTCTGCTCGATCGCGGCCGGTGTCATCGGCATCGAGACCTGGCAGCAGTTCATCAACTATCTGATCGTCGGATTCGTCTGGAAGACGCTGATCGAGGTGCTGGTCCTGCCGATCACCTACCGCGTCATCGCGCTGCTCAAGCAGCACGAACCCACCTACGCCCCCAAGGAATCCGATCCACTGCACGTCTGAGGTGCCCGGCCCGCGCGCGCCCTCGCCGGTCGGCGGGGGCGCGCTGCTGTCGGTAGGGTCGACGATCGTGTCCGATCTCCACTCGCTCGACGACGTCCGCGCCCGCATCGATACCCTCGACGGCGACCTGATCCGGCTGCTCGCGGACCGGCAAGCGCTGGTACGCGTCGCCGCCACCTTCAAGACCGATCAGCAGGCGGTGCGCGCGCCCGACCGGGTGGAGCGGGTGGTGGCGCTGGCCCGCGAGCGCGCCACGTCCGCCGGGCTCGCACCCGAGGTCGCCGAAGCCGTGTGGCGCGCCATGATCGGGGCGTTCATCGAACTCGAACTGACCGAGCACGCCACGCTGGCCCGGACTACGACGGCGCCTTGATCCGCCCCTGCCAGATACCGAGCGCCTCGGCCTTGTAGTCGTCGAAGTAGCCGCCCAGGATCGACTCGCGGATGCGGTCCACCAAACGCACGGTGTAGCGCTCGTTGTGGATGGTGCACAGCGTCGCCGCCAGCATCTCCTTCGCCTTGAACAGGTGATGGATGTAGGCCCGGGTGTAATGCGCGCAGGTGTAGCAGTCGCAGGTGTCGTCGATCGGGGTGAAATCGCGGCGGAAACGGCTGGTATTGATATTGAACCGGCCCTCGTCGACATAGATCGCCGCATTGCGGGCGACCCGGGACGGGTTCACGCAGTCGAAGGTGTCGGCTCCGTTCTCCACCGCGGTGAAGATGTCCTCCGGTTCGCTGATGCCGAGCATGTGCCGCGGCTTGTGCTCGGGCAGCTCGTCACAGCACCAGCCCACGATGGTGCCGAGATTGTGCTTCTCCAGCGCGCCGCCGATGCCGTACCCGTCGAAACTCGTTCCGGCGCCGCCGCGCAGCGCCTCCAGATCACGACAGGCCTTGCGGCGCAGATCCTCGTACTGCGCGCCCTGGATCACCCCGAACAGCGCCTGATAGGGCCGGTGCGCGCGCTCCTCGGTGAGCTTCTCGTGCGCGTCCAGGCAGCGCTGCGCCCACAGGCGCGTGCGCTCCAGCGAAAGTTCTTGGTAGCCACGGGTATTCAGCAGAGTGGTGAGCTCGTCGAAGGCGAACATGATGTCCGCGCCCAGCTGATGCTGGATACCCATCGACACCTCGGGCGTGAAGCGGTGCCTGGACCCGTCCAGGTGGGAGCGGAAGGTGACGCCGTCGTCGTCGACGGTGGCCAGGCGCTCCTTGCCCTTGGCGATCACATCGTCGTTCTGCACGCCGACGGCCTCCATGGCCAGCACCTTCTTGAACCCGACACCCAGCGACATCACCTGGAAGCCGCCGCTGTCGGTGAAGGTGGGACCGGACCAGTTCATGAACGCCCCGAGCCCACCGGCCTCGTCCACGATGTCCGGGCCGGGTTGCAGATACAGGTGGTAAGCATTGGCAAGCAGGGCCTGCGCCCCGAGCTCACGCATGGTCTCCGGCAGCACCGCCTTGACCGTCGCCTTCGTCCCCACCGGAATGAAAGCCGGGGTCGCCACCTCGCCGTGCGGTGTGCCGATCACCCCCGCGCGGCCGTTGCGCCCGCCGTCGAGGCGGGCATCGATGCGGAAGGTGAACTGTTCGGCTGCGGACACGGCCTCCATCCTCCCAGGTGCCCGGCGGCGCCTAGACCTCGGCGGAGGCCGCCGCCGCGAACTGCGCGTTGTACAGGCGGTAGTAGGCGCCGCGCTCCGCGAGCAGGCGTTCGTGGTTGCCGTGTTCGACGATGCGGCCCGCCTCCATGACGACGATCAGATCGGCGTCGCGGATGGTGGACAGACGGTGGGCGATGACGAAGCTGGTGCGGTCGCGGCGCAGCGCGGCGGTCGCGTGCTGTACCAGCAGTTCGGTGCGGGTATCGACCGAGCTGGTCGCCTCGTCCAGGATGAGGATGGACGGCTTGGCCAGGAACGCACGAGCGATGGTGATGAGCTGCTTCTCCCCCGCGCTGACGCCCGAACCCTCCTCGTCGATGACCGTGTCGTAGCCGTCGGGCAGTGCGTGCACGAACCGGTCCACATAGGCCGCGCGGGCGGCCTCGAGGATCTCGGTCTCGGTGGCGTTTGGGTTGCCGTAGGCGATGTTCTCCCGGATGGTGCCCTTGAACAACCAGGTGTCCTGCAACACCATGCCCATCCGGGAGCGCAGGTTGTCGCGGGTCATCTCGGTGATGTCGACGCCGTCGATGGTTATCGTGCCCGCGTCGAGCTCGTAGAAGCGCATCAGCAGGTTGACCAGCGTGGTCTTTCCCGCGCCGGTCGGACCGACGATGGCGACCACGTGCCCGGGCTCCGCGACCAGCGAAAGCCGTTCGATGATCGGCTTTTCCGGCTCGTACCGGAAGGAGACGGCCTCGAACTCGACCCGGCCCCGATCCAGCGGGCGCGCGTTCTCCATGACCGGATCCGGGGACTGCTCCTGCGCGTCGAGGATCTCGAAGATCCGCTCCGCCGAGGCCACACCGGATTGCAGCAGGTTGGCCATCGCGCCGATCTGGGTCAGCGGCTGACTGAACTGCCGGGAGTATTGGATGAACGCCTGCACCTCGCCGAGCGAGAGATTGCCGGTCGCCACCCGCAGGCCGCCGACCAGGGCGACCAGCACGAAGTTCACGTTCCCGAGGAACATGATCGAGGGCATGATCAGACCGGAGATGAACTGGGCCTTGAAGCTGGATTCGTAGAGATCCTGGTTGCGCTTGTCGAATTCGGCGCCGACCTCGCGGCTGCGGCCGAACGCGGTGACCACCTCGTGCCCGGTGTAAGCCTCCTCGACCTGGGCGTTGACCATGCCGGTGTACTTCCACTGATCCACGAAGTGCGGCTTGGAGCGCTTGGCGATCTGCGCGGTGACGATGATCGCGGCGGGCACGGTGAGCAGCGCGATCAACGCCAGCAGCGGCGAGATCCAGAACATCATGATCAAGATGCCGATCACGGTGAACAGCGAGGTGAGCAGCTGGCTCATGGTCTGCTGCAGGCTCTGCGAGACATTGTCGACGTCATTGGTGACCCGGCTCAGCAGATCACCGCGCGGCGAGGTGTCGAAGTAGCGCAGCGGCAGGCGATGAATCTTGTCCTCGATATCGCCGCGCAGTCGCTTGACCGTCCGGTTGATCACGATATTGAGCAGGAACGCCTGCAACCAGCCGAACAGCGCCGCGCCGACGTACAGCGAGAGCACCAGGATCAGCACCCGGCCGACCGCACCGAAATCGACGCCGACACCCGGAATGACATCCATCGCGCCGAGCATGTCGGCGAAGGTGTTGTCACCGCTCGCGCGCAGCTGCTCGATCACCTGTTCCTTGGAGGCTCCGGCGGGCAACTGCTTGCCGATCGCGCCGTCGAACACCAGGTTCGTCGCCTTGCCGAGCAGATAGGGGCCGAGGGTGTTCAACACCACCGAGGCGATCACGAGGGCGATGATCAGCCCGACATAGAACCGCTCGGGAGCCAGCCGGCGCAGCAGCCGCTTCAGTGACGGGCCGAACGACTTCGCCTTCGCGTCCGGCGCACCGGGATTGACGCCGGGCCTCATCGCGCCTCCTCCGCCGACAGCTGGGATTCGACGATCTCCCGGTATTCCGGACAGTCGCGCAGCAATTGCTCGTGTGTGCCGATCCCGGCCATCGCCCCGTCCTCCAGCACCACGATCTGGTCGGCATCGCGGATGGTGGTGATCCGTTGCGCGACAATGATTACCGACGCGTCCCGAGTGACCGGCCGCAGGGCGTCGCGCAACCGGGCGTCGGTGGCCACGTCCAGCGCGGAGAAGGAATCGTCGAACAGGTAGACACGCGGTTGCCGGACCAGCGCGCGGGCGATCGCCAGCCGCTGGCGCTGCCCACCGGAGACGGTGGTGCCGCCCTGCGCGACCGGGGTGTCCAGGCCCTGCGGCATCTCCCGCACGAAATCGTCGGCCTGCGCGATCTCCAGTGCCCGCCACAGTTCGTCGTCGGTGGCGTCGGGTTTGCCGTAGCGCAGGTTACTGGCGACGGTGCCGGAGAACAGGTATGCCTTCTGCGGCACCAGTCCGATCTGCTCGCGCAGCGACTCCGGATCCAGATGCCGCACATCGGTGCCGCCGACATACACCGCGCCGTCGGTCACGTCGATGAGCCGGGGAATCAGATTGAGCAGGGTGGTCTTTCCGGCGCCGGTGGACCCGACGATGGCGGTGGTGGTGCCCGGCTCGACCTGGAATTCGATGGCCTTCAGGACCGGCTTCTCCGCGCCCGGGTAGGCGAACTCGGCGTAGGAGATCGACACCGCGGCCGGATCGCCCTCGAACGGCTTCGGGAACTTCGGCGGCAGCACCGAGGTGTGCGTATCCAGCACGGCGCCGATCCGATCGGCCGAGACCGCCGCCCGCGGCGCCATCATGGCCAGGAACGACGCCATCATGACTGCCATCAGGATCTGCATGATGTAGGACAGCAGCGCGGTGAGCGAGCCGATCTGCAGGCTGCCGTCATCGATCAGGTGCCCGCCGAACCAGATCACCGCGACGGCGGTCAGGTTGGAGATCAGCATGACGGTCGGGAACATCAGCGCCATCAGCCGCCCGACGCGCAGCGAGGTATCGGTGAGCTCGGAGTTCGCCACCCCGAAACGCCAGGTCTCCTGCCGTTCCCGGACGAACGCGCGGACCACCCGGATACCGGTGATCTGCTCACGCAGCACCCGGTTCACCTCGTCGATGCGGTGCTGCATATCCCGGAAGCCGGGCACCATGCGGGCCACGATGATCGCCATGGAGATGCCGAGGGCGGGCACCGCGATCAGCAGCAGCCAGGACAGGCCGAGATCCTCGCGCAGCGCCATGAAGATGCCGCCGAAACACATGATCGGCGCCATCACCAGGATGGTCGCCGACATCACGATCAGCAGCTGCACCTGCTGAATGTCATTGGTATTGCGGGTGATGAGCAACGGCGCGCCGAACATGCCGACCTCGCGCGCCGAGAAGGTGCCGACCCGATGCAGCAGCGCACCGCGCATATCGCGGCCCGCGGCCATCGCCGCCTGCGCGCCCAGATACACCGAGCAGGCCGATGCGACGATCTGCACGCCGGTCACCGCGAGCATCCACAGACCGGTGCTCCAGATGTATCCGATATCGCCCTTGGTGACGCCGTTGTCGATCAGATCGGCGTTCAGGCTGGGCAGGTACAGCATCGCGATGACCGAGATCAGCTGAAGCACGACGACCCCGGCCAGCTGGGCGCGGTACGGGGCGAGATAGGTGCGGAGCAGTCGGATCAACATGATGTTAGGCAGGCTACCGGCTGCTGCCGACACTCGTCGTGAGGTTTACCGGCCGGCATGGAACCGGTCGCGGTCAGCTCGGCTGGGTGTGCGGTTCGCGCCGGGCCCAGGCACCGGGATCGGCGACGAGGTCGTCGAGGAAGCCCGGCAGCCGGTCGGCGGCGATGTCGTCGATCGAGACGTTCTCCAGCACCGCGCGCAAGTTGACACGCACTGCGATCCACACGCGCCGCAAGGGTTCGGCCGCGCCCTCGTAGCGCACGTCCTCGGGCCGTTCGCCACGCACCGAGGCCAGCGGGCCCTCGACCGCGCGGATCACGTCGGCGATCGAGATGTCGGCGGCGGGCCGGGCCAGCCAGTAGCCGCCGTCCGGTCCGCGGCGGCTGATCACCAGCTCGGCCCGGCGCAGCTCGCCGAGCACGGTCTCGAGCACCTTGGGCGGAATCTGCTGTGCGGTCGCGATGGCGTCGGCCTTCAGCGCGGTCGGCTGTGGCGCGCGGGCGATTTCGAGCAGGGTTCGCACCGCGTAATCGACCTTCGCGGTGATGTGCACTGACTGCTCCCTGAACGATTCGGCTGGTGTTCGGCTAGGAATCTACTGGGCTATCGGGTTCCGCAGGCGGTCAGTACACAGGTGGCGGCGTCCAGCAGGGTGCTTTCGATGAGTTCCTCGTCGGCGTCGGGTGCGAGTTCACCGGAGAACAGGGCGACTTCGAGGACCTGGAGGGCGGCGCTGGCCCGTAGTTTCGCCTCGGCGCTCGGGTTCGGGCCCGCGAGCCAATCCCCGAGCGCCCGGCTGAATTGGAACAGGTCCGGGTTGCGGTCGGCCATGGCGTTGACGATGGCAACGGTGTCACGCACGCACATGGCGCCGACATCGCGGTGGGCCAGGATGCCGCGGATGTAGTTGGTCAGCACGGTCCGCACGCCCTCGGGAGTGTGCGGGACGGTCTCGATATCCGCTGCGACATCGCGCATGTGGGCCACGATCGGATCGATGATCGCGACGAGCAGATCCAGCTTCGAGGGGTAGTGATAGTAGAGCGAGGCCTTTGTGATTCCTACCGCATCGGCGACCTCGCGCAGGCTCGTCTGCTCGAATCCTTTGCTGCCGAAAAGCTCCACAGCTGCGTCTCTGATCGCCAGCTTCGTGCTCCGACCTGCGGATACGGATTCTGCCGTCACTGTGATCTCCATCGGATGTCCTTGTTGTGCCTACTGAGCCGTGCTTACGGTGCCCCTACAAATAGAGGTTGTACCTCCGCTTAGCGCCAAGTTAGAGTCTACCTACCGCACGGTAGGCAAAAAACGTCAATTGGAGGCGGGCAGTCCCCCGGTCTGGATCTCGAATCCACGACGCAGCTGGGCACCCGCGCGAACGCACTGTCTGACCGGCATGTCCCGGCCAACCCTGTTATCGCTAGGAGACCCCCTCATGTCCGTACTTCTCTACAGATGGGGAAAGTTCGCTTTCCGCCGGAAATGGATCGTGCTACCGATCTGGCTCGCTCTGCTGATCGCCGTCGGCGGCGTGGCAGCAGTGATCAGCAAGCCGATGAACGATGACTTCTCCATGCCCAACCTGCCGTCGGAGCGGGCCACCGAGATCCTGGACCAGCACTTCCCGGGCATGTCGGCGCAGTTCAGCATGGACGCCGTGCTCGGCACCTACGTGATCCAGGCGCCGGAGGGCCAGAAGCTCACCGACCCGGCCAACGAGACCGCCATCGACGGGCTGATCGCCAAGCTGCGCGAACTGCCGATCGTCGACGCGGACAACAAGAACAAGCCGCTGGTCAACCCGGTCACCCTGGCCAAGAACCTGCCGTTGGGTCCGGAGAAGACCTTCGACTGCGTGGCCGTCGACCGCCAAAGCCCCGACGCCAAGTCCTACTGCGCCAGCGCTCCACTGAACGTGCTGGGCGAGCAGCCCGACACGGTCGCGACGCTGGACGTGCCGTTCAAGATCGCGAGCATCTCCGATGTCACGCCCGAGCAGCGCAAACTGGCCTACAACGCGGCCGATTCGGCGCGGGCCGCCGGTCTGACCGTCGAGATGAGCGGATCGCTGCCGCTCGAGCAGGAGCAGCCCAGTGGCTCCTCGGAGGCGATCGGCTTCGCCGTCGCGTTCATCGTCATGATCATCGCCTTCGGTGCGCTGATCGCCGCGTTCGTGCCGCTGATCACCGCGATCGTCGGCCTGGGCCTGGCGGTCTCCACCATCACAATGGGGACCGCGTTCCTGACCATCCCCACCTTCACGCCGATTCTGGCCACGATGATCGGCATCGCACTGTCCATCGACTACGCGCTGTTCATCGTCTCCCGCTATAAACACGAACTGGTGGTCCAGGATTCGCCCGAGGAAGCCGCGGGCATCGCCCTGGGCACCGCGGGTTCGGCGGTGGTGTTCGCCGGTCTGACCGTCATCATCGCCCTCGCCGGGCTGAGCATCGTCGGCGTGCAGTTCCTGACCTTCATGGGTCTGGGCGGCGCATTCGCCGCGGCGTTCGCGGTCCTCACCGCGGTCACCTTCCTGCCCGCGCTGATGGGTGCGTTCGGCCGGTTCCTGTTCAAGCCGAAGGTGCCGTTCGTCGCCAAGCACGACCCCGAGGACGACACCTCGGTCACCAACGGCACCCGCTTCGCCCGCCTGATCGGCAAGATGCCCGCCGTGACGTTCATCCTGAGCATCCTGGTGCTCGGCGCGCTGGCCGCTCCCGCGGCCGGGATGAACCTCGGTCTCCCGGGCGAGGGCAGCATGTCCAAGGAGACCACGGTCCGCAAGGCCTACGACATCCGCACCGAAGGCTTCGGTGAGGGCAGTAACGGCGTGCTGAATATCGCCGTCGACCTGTCCGGCGTCTCGGAACAGAAGCGTGACGACGCGCTCACAGCGCTGCGCGAGAAGATCGCGTCCTACCCGGATATGGCCTACGTGACCGCGACCATGCCGAGCCCGGACGGCGCGGGTGCGATGTTCAACGGCGTACCGAAGTCGGGACCGAACGAGCAGGTCACCAAAGATCTGGTCAAACAAGCCCGCGACGCCGAGGGCTACTTCCAGGCCGAATACGGCATGGAGTACGGCGTCACCGGTGTGACCGCCATCTTCGCCGACGTCGACAATGTGCTGCTCGGCAAGATCGTGCCCTACCTGGCGATCGTGGCCGGCGCCGCGTTCGTCCTGCTGATCCTGGTGTTCCGCTCGATCCTGGTGCCACTCACTGCGGCCCTGGGCTTCCTGCTGTCCATGGCGGCCACCTTCGGCGCGACCGTGCTGATCTTCCAGGAGGGCGCGTTCGGGCTGATCGCGGATCCGCAGCCGATCATCAGCTTCCTGCCGATCATGCTGATCGGCCTGGTGTTCGGCCTCGCCATGGACTACCAGGTCTTCCTGGTGACCCGCATGCGTGAGGAATTCGTGCACGGCAAGTCCGCCAAGGACGCCATGATCAACGGCTACCACCACGGTGCCCGCGTGGTGACCGCGGCCGCGATCATCATGATCTCGGTGTTCTCCGGCTTCATGCTGATGCCGGACGCGACCGCCAAGTCGATGGGCTTCGCGCTGGCCGCGGGCGTGCTGTTCGACGCGTTCATCGTCCGCATGGTGCTGATTCCGTCGCTGCTGGTGCTCATGGGCAAATGGTCCTGGTGGATCCCGAAGTGGCTGGACCGCATCCTGCCCGATATCGATGTGGAGGGCGCCAAGTTGCAGGGTGTGCAGCCGCAGACCGTGGAACTGAAGAAGGAGCCGGTCGGCGTGAGCTGATCCCGGCCTGACCGTCACTCGGCCCCGTACCTGTTCCAGGTGCGGGGCCGAGTGCGTTTCCCCTTGATAACAGGTGCGGTCGGTTCTTGATCTTGTGCGCCGCCCGCAGCAGACTCAGCACAGGTTCCGTTCTTCAGCTCGGTCAGGCTCGATCCGATCACCGCGAGGAGAAGACCGTGTCCGTTTGGCTATACCGGTGGGGCAAATTCGCATTCCGCCGCAAATGGCTGGTGCTGCCCATCTGGTTCGCGCTGTTCCTGATCCTCGGCGCACTCGGCAACGGACTCAAAGAGCCGATGAGCGATGACTTCAGCCTGCCCAACCTGCCCTCGGAGCGCGCCACCGAGATCCTGGACAAACACTTCCCCGGCATGTCGGAGGCCTTCCAATTCGACGCCGTGACCGGCACCTACGTGATCGGCGCGCCCGCCGGGCAGAAGCTCACCGACCCGGCCAACCAGGCCGCGATCAAAGAGCTGATCGGCAAGGTCGAGGCGCTGCCGATCGTGGATCGCGCCAAGCCGCTGGTCGATCCGATCGACGCGACCCAGCAGCTGGGCTGCCTGGTCCCCGACGCCGACCCCAGCAAGTGCAGCGGCGCCCCGCTGAACGTGCTGAACAAGACCAGCCCGGAGACCGTCGCCTTCTTCAGCGTCCCGTTCACCATCACCGATTTCACCAAGGTCACCGCCGAGGACCGCGACCTGGCCTATCGGGCGGCCGATGCGGCGCGGGCGGCTGGGCTCACGGTCGAGATGAGTGGCTCGATCGCGATCGAGCAGGAGATGCCGAGCGGCAAATCCGAGATGATCGGTATGGGCGTCGCCTTCATCGTCATGATCATCGCGTTCGGCGCGATCGTGGCCGCGTTCGTTCCGATCATCACCGCGATCGTCGGTCTGGGCGCGGCCACCTCGCTGATCTTCCTGGGCACCTCGGTGCTGTCGGTGCCCAGCTTCACCACCTTCCTGGCCACGATGATCGGCATCGCGCTGTCCATCGACTACGCGCTGTTCATCGTCTCGCGCTACAAACACGAACTGGCCGTGCAGGATTCACCTGAGGAAGCCGCGGGCACGGCCCTGGGCACCGCGGGCTCGGCGGTGGTGTTCGCCGGTCTGACCGTGATCATCGCGCTGGTCGGCCTCGGCATCGTCGGCGTGCGGTTCCTGACCTTCATGGGTCTGGGCGGCGCGATCGCCGCCGCGTTCGCGGTGCTCACCGCCATCACGCTGATGCCCGCGCTGCTCGGTGCGTTCGGCCGGTTCCTGTTCAAGCCGAAGCTGCCGCTGGTCGCCCGGGCCGATCCCGAGGACGACAGCGTCGTCACCAACGGCACCCGCTTCGCCCGCCTGATCGCGCGCGCGCCGTGGGTCACGCTGGTGCTCAGCATCGTGGTGCTCGGTCTGCTGGCCGCGCCCGCGGCCGGGCTGAATCTCGGCCTGCCGGGCGAGGACAGCATGCCCAAGACCACCACCGTCCGCAAGGCCTACGACCTGCGCACCGCGGGCTTCGGCGCGGGCAGCAACGGCATTCTTCAGGTCGCCGTCGACCTGACCGACGTGCCCGCCGAGCGCCGATCCGACGCGCTGACCGCGCTGCGGGAACGGCTCGGGTCCTACAACGACATGGATTACGTCACCGAGCCCACCATGAGCGAGGACGGCAGCGGCGCCTTGCTCGAGGGTGTGCCGCAGGACGGCCCGAATGCCAAGGCCACCAAGGATCTGGTGGCCGAGGCCCGTGACGCCGAGGCGCAGCTGAAGTCCGAGTACGGGATGCAATACGGGATCACCGGCACCACCGCGATCTACGCCGATATCGACCACGTGCTGCTCAGCAAGATCGTGCCCTACCTGGCTATCGTGGCCGGCGCCGCCTTCATCCTGCTGATCCTGGTGTTCCGCTCGATCCTGGTGCCGCTGACCGCAGCCCTGGGCTTCCTGCTGTCCATGGCGGCCACCTTCGGCGCGACCGTGCTGATCTTCCAGGACGGAAAATTCGGCCTGATCAAGGATCCGCACGCGATCGTCAGCTTCCTGCCGATCATGCTGATCGGCCTGGTGTTCGGCCTGGCCATGGACTACCAGGTCTTCCTGATGACCCGCATGCGCGAGGAGTACGTGCACGGGAAGTCACCGACGGACGCGGTGATCAACGGCTATCACCACGGCGCGCGTGTGGTGACCGCGGCCGCGATCATCATGATCTCGGTGTTCGGCTCGTTCCTGCTGGAATCCGATGTCACGGCCAAGTCCATGGGCTTCGCGTTGGCGGTCGGTGTGCTGCTGGACGCCTTCCTGGTGCGCATGGTGCTGATTCCGTCGCTGCTGGTGCTGCTGGGCAAGTGGGCCTGGTGGATGCCGAAGTGGCTGGACCGGATCGTGCCCGACATCGATGTGGAGGGCGCGAAACTGCGTGCGCTACAGGGGAAGTCCCCGGCTACTGACTCGGTTGCGGTACATGGCACGTCCCGACCTTGGGATTGAGGCCCATATAGTTCAGCGGGCCGGCCAGGGCGGTGAGTGCGATGGTGCCGAAACCGGAGCAGGTGATCGGCCCGTTGGTGAAGTAGTCGCGCTGGACACCGGCGAAAAGGCCGATGGCCAGCCAAGCCACGAGCAGCAGACTCGCCAGTCGAGCGGGGAGGCCGCCGCGCTCACGCTCCGGTCTCCCATAGGCAGCACGATCACGCATGATTACCGCCTCTCTTTTCCCGAGAGCTTACTCGGGCCGAAGTGACCGGCCCGTGCCGATAACCGCAGGTGTATCCCCTTTATGGGCTGGGCTCGGGGACATTGCAATCCGAGATTTTCGGATTGACACCCATGTAGTTGAGCGGACCGGCCACCACCGTCACCGCGATGGTGCCGAACCCGGCGCAGTTGATCGGCCCGCTGTCGAAATAGTCCCGCTGCACCGCGGCGACCACGCCGATCAACAGCCAGATCAGAACTATGGCACTTCCGATTCTCATCCGATGCTCCTATCCGTTGGGGCGTAATACCCACCGGCGAGCGGTTTACCCGATCGGACTTGACCTCGACATTACTTTAGGTTGTTGAGTGGGTGGCAGAAAATCAGTGGAACGCGGCTCGTGGCTTTGACACCCTGAGATGTCGGACCCCAGTGGGAACATCACTGGCACCGCGTTCTCTGACACCGCAATCCACGACCCGAGGGGGAGCCTTGTCACTCGCACTGGAGCAGCCCGCCGCCGACGCCGACGGCGACAGACCTTCGCGGCCAGGCGAATCCGAACCGCCGGGCCGCCTGTTCTCGCTCCGCCGGTTCCTGCCTTATATTCGGCCGCACCGCAATACGCTGCTCGCGGCCACCGGACTGGCGCTGCTGAGCTCGCTCACGGCCGTCGTCATCCCCGTGGTGATCGCGCGCATCGTCGACGGTCCGCTCGCCCGGCGGGATTTCGGTGCGCTGCTGTGGCCGGTGGCGCTGGTCCTCGTGCTCGGGCTGCTCGAATCACTGGGCGTCTGGGGGCGGCGCTGGCTGGTCTCCAAACCCGCGACGCAGGTCGAAATCACCATGCGCGCCAAGATCTTCCGCAAACTGCAGGCCCTGTCGATCGGGCGGCACGACGCCTGGGAATCGGGGCAACTGCTCTCCCGCGCGGTCGACGATATGGCAACGATGCGCAAGTTCATCGCGTTCATCGGCCCCTTCCTGCTGATCCACCTGGTCCTCATCCCGGTCGGGCTGGTGGTGCTGCTCGTGCTGAACTGGCGGATCGGCCTGATCTTCGCGATCGTCGCACTCCCGCTCACTTGGTTCTGCGTACGGTTCGAACGCAAATATGCGGTGGCCTCCCGTCGCTCCCAGGACCAATCCGGCGACCTGGCCACCACCGCCGAGGAATCCGCGCAGGGCATCCGGGTGCTCAAGGCGTTCGGGCGGGGCGCGTTCTTCGGCACCCGGTTCACCGCGCAGTCCCGAGAACTCCAGCAGACCGAGCTGTTGAAGGTGCGCCTGGACGCGAATCTGTGGTCGGCCATGGTGGCGGTACCGCAGCTGGCCATTGCCTTCGCGCTCGGCTACGGCGCGTTCGCAGTCGCGGGCGGCACCATGACGCTGGGCACCTTGGTCGCGTGCATCACGCTGGCCAATTTCCTGCAGTGGCCGATCATCTGGACCGGCTTCCTGCTGGCCGAATGGAACGACGCGCGCACCGCGGCCGACCGGTACTGGGAGATCATCGACACCCCGATCGATATCACCGATCCGATCGACCCGGTGCCGCTGCCCGAGCGGATCCGGGGCGAATTGCGTTTGGACAGGGTGCGATTCGCGTTCCCGAACGAGACCGGCCCGGGCAGCGCGGTGCTCGAGGACATCTCGCTCACCGTCCGCCCCGGCGAAACGGTGGCCCTGGTCGGCGCCACCGGCAGCGGGAAAACCGCGCTGCTCAACCTGATTCCCCGCCTCTACGACGTCACTGGCGGGCGGATCAGCGTCGACGGCATCGATATCGCCGCACTGCGGGTCTCGGATCTGCGCTCGGTGGTGTCGGTGGCGTTCGAGGAGCCGGTCCTGTTCTCGGCCAGCGTCCGCGAGAACGTGGCGCTGGGCGACCCGGCCGCCTCCGACGACGATGTCCGGCGCGCCCTCGACGTCGCGCAGGCCACCGAATTCGTGGACAACCTGCCCTGGGGTCTGGACACCCGGATCGGTGAGCAGGGCATGAGCCTGTCCGGCGGACAGCGCCAGCGACTCGCGCTGGCGCGGGCCGTACTGGCCGGCACCCGGCACCGCGGCCGGGTGATGGTGCTCGACGATCCGCTCTCGGCGCTCGATGTGGAGACCGAGGAGCGGGTGCAGGAGCGCCTGCGCAGCGTCCTGGCCGATGCGACGACTCTGCTTGTCGCGCACCGGCCTTCGACGGCGGCCCTGGCCGACCGGGTGGCCGTGCTGGCCGGCGGGCGGATCGTCGCCGAGGGCAGCCACGACCACCTGCTGCGCGTCAACGCCGTCTACCGAGAACTGATGGGAGGTGAGCAATGAGCACCGAGACAGTCGAAACGAAAGCGGTCGCGACACCGGAGAAATCCCGGGACGAGGTCGCGGACTGGCGCGGCATCGCCAGCGAGGACAAAGAGGTCACCGCGACCGGCAACCTGGTGCTGGCCGAACGCTCCCGGCGGCTGCTGCTCGAGCTGATCCGGCCCTATCGCGGGCGGGCCATCCTGGCCCTGGTCCTGATCGTGGTGGACAATGCCGCCAAGGTGGCCGGTCCGCTGTTCATCGCCTACGGCCTGGACACCGCGATCGCACAGAGCCGGCGCGACAACTGGACCCCGCTGGCCTGGACGGTGGCGGGCTACCTGGGCACTGTGCTGCTCAGCATGGCCACCACCTACGTGTTCCTGCGGGTCAGCGGAAAGCTCAGTCAGAGCGTGCTTTTCGACCTACGAGTGCGCGCGTTCGCCCACACCCAGCGGCTCAGCGTGGCCTTCCACGAGAAATACACCTCCGGCAAGGTGGTCTCGCGGCTCACCGGCGACATCGAAACCTTGCAGGAGTTGCTGGAGAGCGCGCTGAACCAGGCGATCGGCGCCATCCTGTCCGTGGTGACCATCGCGGTCATCCTGGTCTACCTGGATCTGACGCTGGCCTCGATCGTGCTGGTCGGGTTCATTCCGCTGGTGCTGGTCACCCGCTGGGCGCAGCGGCGTCAGCGCGCCGGCTACCGCAAGACCCGCGGCGCCATCGCCAAGGTCGTCGTGCAGTTCGTGGAATCGATGGGCGGCATGCGCGCGGTCCAGGCGTTCCGCCGTGAACAGCGCAACGAGTCGGTGCTGGCGATCGAGGACGCCGCCTACCGCAAGGCCACGATCACCGCGATTCGCGGTGTGGGCGATTACGTCGGGCTCACCCGGCTGCTCGGCAACCTGACCACGGTGATCATCATCGTCGTCGGCTCCTGGATGGTGATCGAGGGCAATCTGGCCGTCGGCGTGCTCGCGGCCTACCTGCTCTACCTCACCGAGTTCTACGGTCCGCTCGACGAACTCGCGCAGGTGTTCAACGCCTACCAGTCCGCGGCCGCGGCGCTGGAGAAGATCTCCGGCGTGCTCGAGGAAGAGCCGTCGGTACCGGAACCGACAACGCCGGTGCCGCTGGGCAAAGCAAGCGGTGCGGTACGGATGGAGCGGGTGTGGTTCGGCTACGCCGCGGGCTCCACACCGGTCGAGCAGCTCGACGCGCCGGTCGAGCCGTCCAAGGTGGTGCTGCCCGAGTTCGGCCTGGAGATTCCGGCCGGACAGGTCATCGCCCTGGTCGGCGCGACCGGCGCGGGCAAATCGACCCTCGCCAAACTGCTCACCCGGTTCTACGACCCCTCCGGCGGCACGATCGCCCTGGACGGCGTGGATCTGCGCGACCTCACCGACGCCGACCTGCGCCGCAATGTCGTCATGGTCACCCAGGAGGCGTACCTGTTCTCCGGGTCGGTCGCGGACAACATCCGGCTCGGCCGGCCGGAGGCCACCGACGCGCAAGTGCACGCGGCCGCGCGGGCGGTCGGGTTGTACGACTTCGTGGCGGCGCTGCCGCAGGGCTTCGACACCGATGTGAAGAAGCGCGGCGGCCGGCTGTCGGCGGGCCAGCGGCAGCTGGTCGCGTTTGCCCGGGTATTCCTGGCCGACCCGGCCGTGATCGTGCTCGACGAAGCCACCTCCAGCCTCGACATTCCCAGCGAGCGGCTGGTGCAGCGAGCGCTGGAGACGGTGCTGCACGGTCGGACCGCGGTGATCATCGCGCACCGGCTGTCCACGGTCGCGATCGCCGATCGGGTGCTGGTGCTCGAACACGGGCGGATCGTCGAAGACGGTGCACCCGCCGACCTCATCGCGGGCAGTGGCCGGTTCGCCGGCCTGCACGCGGCCTGGCGCGAGTCGCTGGTATGAGGCGGTGCGCGTCCGGCTCGGCTCCGGGGTTGGCCGGGCCGGGCGCGCACGATCCGCCGCCCACCGGGCAGTGGGAGTTCGCTGGTGTGATGCGGTCCGGCAGTGCGCGAGGTCCGCTGTCGCTTACGGTAGATAGGTGACCAACCCAGCCCCTGGCTCCGGCGCCACCTCCCGTTGGCCGGGAATGCTCACGTGGCGCGCGCACAACGCGACACGGATGGAGTCGGTCCGGGTGACGCTCAACGGCAACCGTATCCGGGCCGCCGGGCGCATGATCGGCGGCGCGTGCGAGGAGCATCCGGCATTCAGCGCCTCTTACGACCTGGTCACCGACGAGAACGGCGTCACCAAGCGGCTGTCGCTGCGCAGCACCACCCCGGCCGGTGAGCGGCATGCCTCGCTCGCCCGCGACGAGGAGAACTACTGGCTGGTCGACGCGGGCGGCAGCCACGTGCGCTCCACCTTCGGCGGCGCGCTCGACGTCGACGTGGTGCTGAGCCCGTTCTTCAACACCCTGCCGATCCGCCGCTTCGGCTTGCAGCACGCGGTGGACGAGGTACAGGTACCGGTGGTCTACGTCCGGTTGCCGGAGCTACAGGTGCAGGAGGCCAGTCTCACCTACAGCAGCGGACCCAACGGCGTGAATGTGCTGTCGCCGGTGTCCAGCGCCACGGTGACCGTCGACGCCGACGGCTTCGTGCTCGAATATCCCGGGCTGGCCGAGAGAATCTGAACTGCCTCAAGGCAATTCGGTGAGCACTCCCCCGCCCCGGCCGGCTTCGGCGAATGCGGCCAGCCAGTCGTGGTCGCCGGGCGTCACACCGGTGATCGACCAGCGCTTCGCGGTCTCGTAGTCCTGTCGCCCGTCGTGCCCGGCCTCGACGAGTTCGGCCAGCGACGCGTCCGCGCGCAGGCTGTCCCGGGCCGCGGTCAGCACGGTCAGCGTGTCGTCGAGCACCTCCAGCAGCGCCGCCGCGTTGGGTTCGCAGATGGCGCGCACCAGGTCCGGCGCGGTCCCGGCGACCCGGGTGCCGTCCCGGAACGAGCCCGCCGCCAGCCCGAGCGCCAGCGGGCCACCCGCCGCGCCCGCGACCGCCAGCGCTTCGGCGAGTACGTGCGGCAGGTGGGAGATCCGGGCGACCGCGCGATCATGCTCGGCGGCCAGTACCGGAACCACGACCGAACCGCAGTCCAGCGCCAGCCGCACCACCCGGCTCCACGGATCCACGTGGGTGCCCTCGTCCACCCCGACCGCCCACACCGCGTCCCGGAACAGTTCGGGAAATGTTGCCGCCCAGCCGGATTCGGAGGTGCCGGCCATCGGGTGCCCGCCCACGTAGCGGGCCGCGAGGCCGTGTCGGCGCACCGCGTCGAGTACCGGGCCCTTCACGCTCACCACATCGGTCAACGGACAGTTCGGGGCGTAGTCGGCGATCAGTTCCAGCAGATGGTCGACGGCGGGCATCGGCACCGCGATCACGATCAGCGCGTCGGCGTCGGCGGCCCGGCGCAGGGTGCCCACCAGATCGGTGCTCACCTCGAATCCGTCCGCGCGGGCGGCCCGCGCCCCGTCCTCGGACCGGTTGTAGGCCCACGCCGGGTACCCCGCCGCGGTGGCGGCACGCAGCAGGGAACCACCGATCAAACCGGTCCCCAGCACGCATACGGGGGGCTTCGGGTCACGCGTCATCGGAACAGATTGGCATACGACTTCAACATTTCGGGTCAAGCAGACTACCGTTGCGACCATGGCAGCACAGCGCTCGGGCACGAACAGTGCGGCGTCGGAAGACTATGACGCCGTGGAGGGGTTCGCCGTGGCGGTGGTCCGTGAAGATGGCAAGTGGCGCTGTAGCCCATTGAGCCAGGCGGCCCTCACCAATTTGTCCACAGCCGAGACCGAGCTGAAGGCTTTGCGCAGCTCCGGTGCGGTCTTCGGGCTGCTGGACGTGGATGACGAATTCTTCATCGTGCTGCGGCCCGCGCCGAGCGGCACCCGGATGCTGGTCTCCGACGCCACCGCCGCGATCGATTACGACATCGCCGCGGATGTGCTCGAGGCGTTGAACGTCGAGATCCCCGATATCGATCCCGATGATCTGGACGATGTCGATCCGTGGGAGGAGGGCGATCTGGGCGTGCTGGCCGATCTGGGGCTGCCCGAGCCGGTGCTGAGCGTCATCCTGGCCGATACCGGCCTCTATCCCGACGAGCAGCTCAATATGATCGCCCATCGCCTCGGTTTCGCCGACGAACTCTCGGCGGTCGTGGACAAACTACCGCGTTGATCTCCGATTCGGAGATGGTGCTGGCCGCGCTCGACGCGGCCGCCGCCGCCGATCCCCGCGATGTCCCGGTGGGCGCGGTCGTCTTCGACGCGTCCGGCCGGGAGCTGGCGCGCGCCGCCAATGCCCGCGAGGCGCTCGCCGATCCCACCGCGCACGCCGAGGTGCTTGCGCTGCGCCAGGCCGCCCGCGTGCACGGCGACGGCTGGCGGCTGACGGGCGCCACCCTGGCGGTCACCCTCGAACCCTGCACCATGTGCGCCGGCGCCCTGGTCCTGGCCCGGGTCGACCGCGTCGTGTTCGGCGCCTGGGAGCCCAAGACCGGCGCCGTCGGCTCCCTCTGGGACGTGGTCCGCGACCGCCGCCTCAACCACCGCCCCCAGGTCCGCGGCGGCGTCCTCGAATCCGACTGCGCCGCCCTGCTCGAATCCTTCTTCACCGACCAGCGCTGACCCCCGCTTCCAGCCGATTTAGCGATCCGCCCCCGCTCCGGTATGGTTGTCGGCGGTGGCGTGTCCGAGCGGCCTAAGGAGCACGCCTCGAAAGCGTGTGAGGGGTAACCCCCCTCCGAGGGTTCAAATCCCTCCGCCACCGCTGAGAGCCCCTCACTTGCATCGCAGGTGAGGGGCTTTTTCATCGCCACAGAAGGCCCGATCAGTCGCCGTGCCCGAACAGCTGCAACACCTCGACACGATGGGGCCGTTCACGCGCCAGTTCAGCAACGGGTTCACCGGCTGGTCACTGGCCGAAACCTACGCAATGAACCGATATCGCAAACGCGCGCAATGACTTTCAGGGTGACTGGTACTGGCTACTCGTCACCCTGGTCATCGGTAGGCCACCAAATCGCCGCCGCCAACACCAGCAACGGCAACCCGGCCGCGACCGCCAACCCCATAGTGGTCACGGCCGGACCGCCGCCAGCGCGGCGGTCACATCACCGTGCAGCTCGTCCAGCTCCACCCACCGAGCGCGCGACGGGCGAACATAACCCACGCCGTAACCCGAATAGGGCCACGACTGCGCAGGCGAATGCAGATCGGCAACGCCGGTGACCGCCTTGGTGAACCGGCCGACGTGCTCGATATCGGCGACCACGACCGCGTGGATCCCGAACCGGTGCACCGTCTCGAGCAACGTGAAGATCCAGCCCTGCTGGTCACTGCGATAGGCCAGCACCTCCACCACGATCAGCGCACGCTCTTCGGCTATCGAGCGGATGACCCGGCGCGCATGCTCGGCACCACCACTGACCATGCCGCTGCTATCGAGCTTGACCACAGCCAAAGCCGCCTTGTACATGTCCGCCCCTGTCCCGAAAACCATTGGAGTCCCCCGCCGCCGAGGACACGCTCGCCCCGGCGGCGGGGCTGGTTTCAGCGTCCCGTTGACCACTGGGACGGCGGAACTGTCACCAGGACGCTTCAACGGACACTTGGGAACGTCTGACGCGTCCCGTAAACGTCCCGTACCGTTTGGATATGGCACAGCGATTGGAATCGGCGATGCTGCGAGCTGGGCTCGACTCGGCCGCACTCGCAGCCACGGTCGGCGTCGATGCGAAAACGGTCTCGCGCTGGATGTCAGGCCGGATTCCGCACCGGCGCAGCCGAATCGCGGTGGCTGAAGCGCTCGGCGAAACCGAGGACAGCCTATGGCCGCAGGCCAGACCTGATCTGGCCGCCGGTAGCCCGGCCACGTCGGAAGTACTTGCCGCCTACGCGCACCGAGCCGACATCCCCAACGATGTATGGACCGGCCTGTTGCTCAACGCAGCTCAGCGGATCGACATCGTCGGCTACGCCTACCCATTCGTATTCGAGCTGCTGCCTGACGCCGCCGGGATCATCGCCGAAAAGTGCGCTGCTGGCGCCACGGTCCGGTTGGCGTTCGCCGACCCTGAATGCGCCCACGTCGGCGAACGTGACCAGCTCGAACAGATGCAAGGCACCCTGCCCGGTCGCATCCGCAACGCGCTGTCAATGCTCGGGTCGCTGGACTCCACATCCGGCTGTACGGTCGGACTGCACCGCACCCACCTCTACAACTCGGTGTTCCGGTTCGATGACACGATGCTGGTTACCCCATACCTGGTGCGGGCGCGTGGATATCAGCATCCTGCGCTACTGCTGCGCCGCTTATCGGCGCACGGCATATTCGAGTCCTACGCCGACCAGTTCGAACAAATTTGGGGAACGGTGAGCCACTATGGGCCGCAGGACTGACTACTACCGTGATCCGGCCGCGCCACAACCGAACTCGCTGATACCTGGCGGTTCCGCGCTCGTGGTCGACGACGCCGGGCGAATTCTGCTGCAACGCCGAGCCGACTCGGGCAACTGGTCATTTCCCGGCGGGACCATGAACCTCGGCGAAACCCTCGAACAATGCGTGATCCGCGAGACCCGCGAGGAAACCGGCCTCGAGGTGACTATCACCGGACTGCTCGGCATCTACACCGACCCGGCGCACGTCATCGCCTACGCCGATGGCGAGGTGCGCCAGGAGTTCAACGTCACCTTCTACGCCTCGGTAACCGGCGGCCGACTCACCGTCTCGAATGAGTCCACCGCAGTGGAATGGGTCGATCCCGCCGACCTCGAGGCGATACCGATGCACGACACGATGCGGCTGCGAATCGCACACCACCTCGAGGGGCGGACGTGGTTCGGGTAGCCGTCCGCCTGCCCATATTTTGCCCACAATCGCCCATGAAACCCCGTGATCAGCGGCGAATCACAGTTATGTGTTTCAGCTGGTAGAGCTGGTTTCATCGCTCTCACCTGGCACCCCGGAAGGGTTCAAATCCCTCCGCCACCGCCAGAAAGCCCCGCACCTGTTCCGACAGGTGCGGGGCTTTTCGTTGACCGCGATGCGCAGCGAGCAGGCCTTCTCAAAGGCCGAGATACAGCTGTAAGGCGTTGTCCAGCCGAGCCATGTCGTCGCGCAACAGGTATCCCACCATGTCGCCAAGGTGTTTGGTATCGAGCGACCGCACCTGATCCACCAGCAAGAGCGTGGATCGCTCCATGAGTTCGATCCGTGGCCGATATCGGGAATCCTGAGCCGAGGTGGATGTGGGGACAACGGTGACCATGGACCAATCGACCTCGGACAACACCACCCCGTAGTGCCTTCCTCGTTGCTCGCGTCCGCGGTTGACGATGCCCAAATCAACCTGATATACCGCGCCTCTGATCACCAGGCGTCGGGTTCCACATTGAGGTCCTCGCCGCTGGCGTCGATGCGCTCAGCGTCGGCTTGCGCAGCGATCAGCCATTCCCGCCGATCGAGTTCATGCAGGGCTCGACGAATTACGTCGGCTTTGGTCTCGCCCGGTTGGGTGAGCTTGGCGAGCAATTCTTGATCGTTGGGAGCCAACCGTATGCCGGTGGTGCTCCGCGGTCGCGGCCTAGCGACCTGGTCTGCGATGTCAGTGTCTTTGGTGGATTTCGCCGATCTTCTGGGCTTACTCGTTCTGGTGGTCATGAAATCCAGTGTAGGCGGGCTGTGCAACATATGTGCAACACATGGAGGATCGCGACTGTTGGAGCGCCGGATAGTCGAAGCCCCGGCCGGGGCCGGGGCTTCGGGGTCAGGAGACGCTGATGCTCTCGCGTTCCACGGCGTCGGGGAACGCCTGCTGCTGGTAGCCGCCGCGGAGGGTGCCTTCCAGGTAGGCGGTGCGGCAGGCGCGGCGGGCGATCTTGCCGCTGGAGGTGCGCGGGATCGAACCCGCGGGCACCAGCAGCACGTCACGCACGGTGACGCCGTGGCGCTGGGAGATGGCGGCGCGGACGGCGTCGGCGACGGGCTGCGGGTCGAGTTTGGCCGCGCCGGTGCCGCGTTCGGCGACCACGACGAGCTGCTCGGAGGTGTCCTCGGCGTCGAACTTCAGACCCGAGTGGCTGCCCTGTTCGAAGACGAGCGCGGGCAGCTGGTTGGCGGGCACGGAGAAGGCGGCGATGAAGCCGGGCCGCAGCGCCGAACTCGCCTCCTGCGCGGAGTATTCGAGATCCTGCGGGTAGTGGTTGCGGCCGTCGACGATCACCAGATCCTTGACCCGGCCGGTGATGTAGAGCTCCCCGTCGACGTAGGCGCCGAAATCGCCGGTGCGCATCCAATGCGCGCCGGGATCGGTTCCCGCGGCGTGGCTTTCGGGCTGGCGCACGTCGAGGGTGTTACGGAAGGTGGCTTCGCTCTCCTCCGGCCGCCCCCAGTATCCGATGCCCATGTTCTCGCCGTGCAGCCAGATCTCGCCGACCTCGCCGTCGGCGCGTTCGGCGAGGGTCTCGGGGTCGACGATGACCGCCCACTGCGACAGCGCGACATAGCCGCAGGACACCTGGGCGATCGCATTGTCGGCGTCGGGCGCGGTCTCGGTCATCCGGCCCGCATTGAGCTCGTTGCGATCGACATAGACCACCTTGGCCTCGTCTTCGGCCTTGGTCGCCGACACGAACAGCGTCGCCTCGGCCATGCCGTAGCACGGCTTGATCGCGGTCTTCGGCAGACCGTACGGCGCGAACGCCTCGTTGAACTTCTTCATCGACGACACCGACACCGGTTCGCTGCCGTTGATCAGCCCGATCACATTCGACAGATCCAGCGACTCCCCGGCCTTGGGCAGGCCGCGCGCCGCCGCGTGCTCGAATGCGAAATTCGGTGCGGCGGCGAAGGTTCCAGCTCCGTCGGAGACGGCGGCCAGCTCCTTGATCCACCGGTACGGGCGGCGCACGAACGCACTCGGCGACATGATGGTGATGAAGCCGCCACCGACGGTGGGCAGGATGACACACAGCAGCCCCATGTCGTGGAACAGCGGCAGCCAGGTGACGCCGCGTGAATTCTCTTTCACGCCAATGGCATCGATCATCTGGAGCAGGTTGGTGCCGACCGCGCGGTGCGTGATCTCCACCCCGGCCGGCGTCCGGGTGGACCCGGATGTGTACTGCAGGTAGGCGACATTGTCGATATTGATGTCGGGCCGCACCCAGGTCTCGCCGACGCTGTCGGGGATCGCGTCGACCGCGATGATGCGCGGCCGTTGTGGAGCGGGCAAGTGCCGGAAGAAGTTCCGCACACCGGCCGCCGAGGTGGACACCGTCAGGATCGCCGCGGGTGTGCAGTCGCCGAGTACCGCGTGCAGCCGGTCGGTGTGGCCCTGTTCCTCCGGATCGAACAGCGGCACAGCGATATTGCCCGCGTAGACGGCCGCGAAGATCGACACCACGTAGTCCAGTCCCTGCGGCGCGAGCACCGCGACCCGGTCCCCCGGTCGCGAAACCTGTTGCAGCCGTGCGGCTACCGCGCGCAGCCGGACACCGAACGCAGCCCAGGTAAGGTCCTGGTACTCGCCGTCGCGTTCACGGGAGTAATCGATGTAGCGGTAGGCGAGGGCATCGCCGTTCTCCGCGCTGTGCTTGTCGACGAAGTCGATCAGGGTTTTGTCCCCGGGGATCTTGATATTGCCCTGTTCGTCCAAATAGTCGTCAAAGGTCTCGCCGATCATCGCTTTTATCCTTCATCCAACGCACGCACCGAGGGTGCCGTGACACCGAACACAGATCGACCATGGAGCGCCGGGAAGGTTAGCAGGTTGCGCGCCGATAGTCATTCTGGCTGGATATGACTCGATCCCCCCGGCCGTCCGCTGCTAGTACCGCCCGAAGGTGAGCGCGACGTTGTGCCCACCGAACCCGAAGGAGTTGTTGACCGCGTAGTCGATTCGTCCCGGACGGGCCTGGCCCTTGACGATGTCCAGGTCGACCGCCGGGTCCTGGTTCTCCAGATTCAGGGTGGGCGGCACGATTCCGTCGCGGACGCTGAGCACGGTGATCACCGATTCCAGGGCGCCGACCGCACCGATGGAGTGGCCGAGCGCCGACTTCGGCGCGTAGACCGACGCGTGATTGCCGACGGCCTTGCTGATCGCGTTCGCCTCGGCGGTGTCGCCGATCGGCGTGGCGGTGGCGTGCGCGTTGATGTGGCCGACATCGGATTTGCCGATGCCCGCGGTTTGCAGCGCGCGGGTGATCGCGCGCGCGGCGCCCGATCCCTCGGGATCCGGTGCGACCAAATGGAATCCGTCGGAGGTGACGCCCGCGCCGAGCAGCCGGGCGTGGATGGTCGCGCCGCGCGCCTTCGCGTGCGCCTCGGTCTCGATGACCATCATCGCTCCGGCCTCGCCGAAGACGAAACCGTCGCGGCCCAGGTCGAACGGGCGCGAGGCGGCTTTCGGGTCGTCGTTGCGGGTGCTCATGGCGCGCATCATGGTGAACGCCGCGATCGGGACGGCCTGGATGGAGCCCTCCACGCCGCCGGTGACCACCATGTCGGCATCGCCCATGACGATCATCTTCCACGCGTTGGCGATCGCCTCGGAACCGGACGAGCAGGCCGAGACCGGGGTGCACACGCCGGCGCCCGCGCCCAGTTCCAGGCTCACGCACGCGGCCGGGCCGTTGGGCATAATCCATTGCACCGACAGCGGATTGACCTTGCGGTAGCCGCCGTTCTGCATCTTGTCGCGCTGGTCGATGATGGCTTCGGCGCCGCCGAGGCCGGTGCCGATCGAGACGCCGAGCCGGGTCTTGTCCACCTCGGGGCTGCCCGCGTTGCGCCAGACCTCCCGGCCCAGCACCGTCGCCATTTGCTCGACGTAAGCCAGTCTGCGCTGTTCGGCCGGGGTGAGGTTGGCCGACGGCGCGACCTTGAGGTGCCCGCCGATGCGTACCGGCAGGCCGAACTGGTCGATGAAAGTGTCGTCGAGGACGTCGATCCCGCTCTCCCCACCGAGCAGGCCCTTCCAGGTGGAATCGACGTCGCCGGCGATCGAGGTGGTCGCGGCGAGGCTGGTCACGACGACATCGGGGAAGTTGCCGTTCTTGGTGGACGGAATCTGCATCGGGTCTCGCTCTCCTGGGCAGCACGGGTGGAACCGGGGAACCGCGTGGAACGATCGGCAAAGCGCCGCAAGCCTAGATGGGCTCGGGCCGCCTCGAATTATCGGGGAGGTCGAGCTAATCCGCAGCAAGACACGCAACCTGGTACTCCCGTGCCGTAAGCGAGGGCTTTCACACACTGTCGCGCGGCCGCGCGGCGGCTCGAGTAACGTGCACTGCGCGCACGGGCGGTGGCGGGTCGGAGCAGCGGAGAGGTGGACGGTGACGGGCGGGCGGATGGTCGGGCTGTTCGCCGGGATCGGCGGGCTGGAGCTCGGCCTCGGCCGCCACGGCTGGCACACCGAGCTGCTGTGCGAGATCGATCGCGGCGCACAGGGCGTGCTGGCCGCGCACTTCCCCGAGGTCGACCTGCACGCCGACGTCACCCGGCTGCGCGCGATTCCCGCGGGCACCGAGCTGGTGGCGGCCGGTTTCCCCTGCCAGGACCTGTCCCAGGCCGGGCGTACCGCGGGTATCACCGGATCCAGGTCGGGACTCGTCGACGAGGTGTTCCGTCTGGTGCGACGTAAACGCGGTCCGCGCTGGCTGCTCATCGAGAACGTGCCGTTCATGCTGCAACTGGGCCGCGGCGCGGCGATGCGGCACATCACCGGCGTGCTGGAGGAGCTGGGCTACACCTGGGCCTATCGGGTGGTCGACGGGCGCGCGTTCGGCTTGCCACAGCGCCGTCAGCGGGTGCTGATGCTCGCCTCCCGGACCGAGGATCCGCGGCCGGTGCTGTTCGGCGCGGACGCCGGGCCGCTGGAAGTCGGTGACCCGCAGCGCGATCCGTGCGGCTTCTACTGGACCGAGGGGGTGCGCGGGCTGGGGTGGGCGGTCAATGCGGTGCCCACCCTGAAGGGCGGTTCGGCGCTGGGGATCGCGAGCCCGCCCGCGGTGCGGCTGCCGTCCGGGGAGCTGGTCACGCCCGGTGTCGTCGACGGCGAGCGGTTGCAGGGTTTCGCGGCGGGCTGGACCGAGCCCGCCCTCGAGGTGCCGGGCGTGCGGGCCGGGCACCGGTGGAAGCTGGTCGGCAATGCGGTGAGCGTGCGGATGGCCGAGTGGATCGGGGCGCGGCTGGCGGCGCCCGACGACGATTTCCCCAGAGGCGTGCCGTTGGCCGAGGACGAAGCCTGGCCGACGGCTGCCTGGGGGCGCGCGGGGGTTGCTCAGCGTATGCCAGTGTCCACCTGGCCGGTCCACCATCCCTACGAGGACCTGAAGAACTTTCTCACCGATTCCCGGCTGCTCTCGGCCCGCGCGACGGCCGGATTCCTGCGCCGCACCAGTATGGGCAACCTCCGTTTCCCGCCCGGCTTCCTCGATGACGTGCACAGCCATCTCGAGCGCATGCGATGACCAGGCCACCGACCGACCCGGCGACCAGCGCCCGCTTGTCCCGGCAGCGCCGCTCCGGCACGAAACCCGAACTGGCACTTCGTAAAGAGCTGCATCGGCGCGGTCTGCGGTATTTCGTCGATCGCGCGCCGCTGGCCGGGCAGCGGCGGCGCGCCGACGTGGTGTTCCCACGGCTGCGCGTGGCGGTCTACGTCGACGGCTGCTTCTGGCATCGCTGTCCGCAGCATGCGACGGATCCGAAGAACAATGCCGAATGGTGGGCGGCCAAGCTCGCGGCCAATGTGACCCGGGACCGGGCGACCGATGCCGCGTTGCGCGCGGCGGGCTGGCAGGTGGTCCGGATCTGGGAGCACGAGGATCCGGGCCGGGCGGCCGATCGAGTGCAGGCCGCGGTGCGACGCTGAGATCGCGGATGCGAGTATGAGAACCATGGCTGGTAGCCGAGAGATAGCTCACCTGCGGCTGGCCGTCGCCGCAGCGCTCGTCCTCGCCGGGCTCTGCTATTCGTCCTGGGTGCTCGAGTTCGTGCTGCCCGTCCACAGTGCTCCGGTCGACAGCTTCCTCAGCGAACTAGACGCCGAGGGCAAGCCCTATCGCTGGGTCTTCGCCACCGGCGACAAGATCGCCGCCGCGCTCCTGATCGCCGTTGCGCCCACCGCGCTGTGGCTCTTCCCGAGGCGTCCGCTCACCACGCTCGGCTGGCTCGCCCTGCTCTGCTTCGGCGCCGCCACCCTCGCCGATGCGCTTGTGCCCCTGCGTGATTGCGCCGACTGCGCGGACCGCGGCCTGTTCCCACAGCTGCGCCAGCCGCACGCACTGACCAGCACGCTGGCTGTCGCCTCGATCGCGGTCGCCGTCCTCGCCTTCACCCGCGCCGCCTTCCGCTACCGTCCGCACTGGCGGATCCTGCGCACCCTCGGGCTGGTCTTGCTGATCATCGGCGCGCTGGCCACCGGCTGGATGCTGGCGGCCGATCGCCTGCCCGGCGACTACGCGCTCGGCATCGCCCAGCGGATCCAGGTCGGCGCCATCTCGCTGTGGCTGATCGCGCTCGGGTTCGCTCTGCCGCGCGCGGACGAGAGTGCCATGCTGTCCGCGTGAACGCACGGGTGAACATCTCCTCGGAATCGGATTTCGAAGACGTCGTCGGCTATTCGCGCGCGGTGCGGATCGGGAACACCGTCGCCGTCAGCGGCAGCACGGCCGCCGCGCCCGGCGGCGGCGCGGTCGGCGGCGACGATATGGCCGAGCAGGCGCGAGAAGCGCTGCGGCGCATCGCGACCGCGCTCGAGAAGGCCGGCGCCGAGCTGACCGACGTCATCCGGACCCGGATCTTCGTCACCGACATCGCACGCTGGCCGGAAGTCGCCGAGGCGCATCGCGAATTCTTCGGCGACATCAAACCGGCCGCCTCCATGTACGAGGTGCGGGCGCTGATCGCCCCGGAACTGCTCGTGGAGATCGAAGCCGACGCCGTGCTCGGCTAGCTACTTCCAGGCGGGCAACGGGGGCAGATCGCCGGACAGATCCTTACCGTCCGAACGGCCGAGCAGCCAGGCGAGCAGTGGTTTCGACGGGCCCGAGACGACCTGCCCCGACTCGCCCGGGCCGATCGTGGCGCCGATTCCCAGATCGGTCGCCTCGATCGCGAACGCCGATGCGGGCGCCTCGGATGTGGCCGCCACCCTGGTCAGATCGATAGCCACCTCGGGCAGCAGCCGCAGCACGAACGGCGCCGGCCAGTCCGCCGGGTGGTAACCGAGACCGAGATCGACATGGTGAATCTCGACCTCCCGCAGCCGCATCCACGGAATGAAGGCACCCGGCAGCTCCCCGCCCTGCCGGTTGCGCACCGTTGCCGTCCACGCCGCATCCGGTGCGGTGCACGCGAGTTCGAGCCAGCGCGCGGCCGTCGCCTCGATATCGGCGACCTGCTCGGCGAGCGGGCGGGGGGCGCCCTCCTCGATATCCTGGTCGCGCGCCGAAGCGCTTACATACTGCGGAGTTTCGACTCCGGTGCGAGCCCAGGTGAGCAGATTGCTCAAGCTGTCGGCATTGCGCGCGATGTGGGCCAGCACGTGACCGCGCGTCCAGCCCGGCAACACCGACGGCTCCCCCACCTCCCGCTCGCTCATCCCCTTGATCGTCTCGAGCAGCCGTGCGGTGCCCTCGGCGACTTGATCGATCACATCGACAGGGGCGGCGGAATCAGCGCTGGTCACGCCGTCGACCCTAGTCCGTCGCAGGTGAGCGAGTCCACAGAACTAGCCGAGCCGCTCACGCAACGCGCGCGCCTGCGCCCACAGCTCGTCATCCGGGATCCGCCGCTCCGAACCGTCCTGCGGCAGCAGGGGAAACGGACGGCCCGGCGCCGGATCCTCGACGTATCGCGGCAGCAGATGGGTGTGCAGGTGCGGGACCGAATTGCCGAGCGTCTCGTAGTTCATCTTGAGCGGACGGTAGTAGTCCATCAGCGCTCGCGCCACGCGCATGACCGCACGCCAGTACCGCGCCGACTCGTCCTCGGTCAGCTCGAACGGTTCCGTGACATGGCGGCCCCGCCAGATCACCACCGTGTAGCCGCGTTGAATATCGGCCCGCTGCAAGGACGCGTCGACATTCGCCGACTCGAAGATGCGCACCCCGTAGTCGTCGGATTCCGCCCGGGCGGAATCGCACATCACGCACCCGATCCCGCGGGTGAGATCCGCCCACCCGGCGGGCCAGCCGCCGGTCAACGCCGCACCGTCTCGGGCGAATGTCCCAGCACCTCTTGAAAACTCGTGCGCAGCGCGTCCACCGCGTCGGTGTGCGCCCGGCTGTAGCCGTGGATCTCGGCGGGCTGCAACATCCGGGGCGGCTGCCGCAGATACTGGCGGACCAGCGTATTCGCGGCCAGGATCTGCTGATACGGCGCGTCCAGGTCGAGCAGCAGCAGCATGCTCGCCGCCACGGTGCACTCGTCCGCCGCGGCCGTGCACCGGTCCCGGGCGTGCTCGTCACCCGGGTTCGACCCCGCAGCCGCGTACGCGTCCTTCAACTTGCTCAACGCCGCCAGCCCGTCCTTGACCGCGTCCGTACTCACCTGGCGGCGATGCTTCTCCCGCTCCAGGTTCGCTGTCGCCGCCAGTTGCGCCGCGTGCTGTCGCCCCTGCCGCACCAGCGCCGCGTGCTGTTGGCGCAGCTGCGCTCTGGTCGCCGATTTCGCAACAGCCTGTGCGTGTAGCACCCCCACGAAGGCAATGCCCGCCGCGACTATCGCCAAGCCCGCCGCGATAACCGTCGCCCATGGTTGCGTCAATGCCTGCTGCCCTTCTGTAGGAGGTGATCCCGGTCTTCAGCTATCTTTCCGCCAGTCGCCGTCAGCGATGGTGTTTTGGCCGCACATCGAGAGCGGCGATTACGAAGCAATACAACGTAATCGGCGGATTGCGCACAGCCGTGCGCGTCCGGGTCCACTCACCCGAGTGGGGCGACGTACTGTATCCAGCCTTCGAGCTTGTACTCGAAGTCGGCGCTGCCGTAGGTCATGATGAGGAAGATGTTGCGTTCGGGGTCGGTGGGAAATGCTGTCAGCACATACGGGCGGCCGTCCTGCGCGGACATCGCGTAGTTCGTATACGAGATGCCGTCTTCCTTCACACCGGGAGACTTGCGAACATCGAGCGTCGCCAGCGCGGACTCGATCTCGCTCGATCCGGTGAATTGCAGCACGGTGAAGGTCAGCTGCCCACCCGGATCGACACAACCCCACGCGTAATCCCACGAGTCGAAATGCTGTGGGAGTGCTGGGCCGTTCGCCAAGGTCGCCAGCGGCTTGCGCCGGGGTGCCCACGTGCATTCGAAGCCCTGGAATCCGGTTCCCGAGTATTGCTCTCGTGGGACGAGTTCAGGAAATGCTCGTTGCATCGGATCCAGGTGCACAGGCCGGTTCATCGATCGATAGACCGCGACACCGATACCGGCGATCAGCGCGACCGCGAGCACACCGGCCAGCACGAACCAGACAGCTCGCTTGGACCGTGCCGGCGGGGCAGCGCCCCACGGTGCGGGCTGCTGCGGGAATGGTGCGCCGGAGTACGGCGGAACTGGCGCATTCAACTGTCGGCCCCCTTCATCCATCCAACAGACGAGGAGCCTACTGGAGGTCGGAGACCGTACGGGGCCACGCTAGGCGAGGAAGGCGCGCAGCAGGTTTCGGATAACAGGCGAAAGTCGATCCGGCAGCGGGTCGAGGGCGGCGGTGCCGACGAGGTGACCGAAGAGGATGCCGTCCAGGCAGGCCGCGAAGTCGTGGGTGGCCACGGCGGGGTCGGCGGCGCCGAGGGTGATGAACAGCGGTTCGACGAGTGCCCGTGCGCCCGCGGTGGCCTGTAGGAGAGTCTCACGCAGCTGGGGCTGGCGTAGCGATTCGAGCGACAGTTCGTAGCGGGCCAGTGTGCGCGTACGGCCGATGGTGAGCCAGGATTCGGCGAGAACCGCCAGGTCGGCGGCAATTTCGTCGATATCCGCGTCCGGCCGGGGGACGAAAGCCTGGGCTACCGACAGTTCGGTGAGACGGTTCACCGCGGCCGCCAGCAGGGCCTGGCGGGTGCGGAAGTGGTTGGAGCAGGAGCCTTCCGGCAGTCCGGCCGCGTGATCGACGGCGCGGTGGGTGAATCCCCGCATTCCCGCGTGGGCAAGCGTTTCGATCGCGGCGTCGGCGAGCTGTTTGCGCCGATCTGTGGGCTCGATCACCAGGGTTCCCTTTCCAATTCAGATGAACTACAACTGTAGTAAGAATCGAACTACAGACGTAGTGAAGAATGCCAGGGCAGCGTATCGCGCCGTGGCCGACACGACAGGAGCACCCGATGCGACTCCCCGACACCGCGCACACCAGCCAGCCATGGCGCGTCCACGACATCGCCGCCGACTTCATACTCGAGGACGTGTGGCGATTGCCGACCCCCGGCGGCCCCGACGGCCTGGCACGGTACGTCCGCCTCGCCGGCACCAGGGCCGAACACAAGTCGTTCACCATCGAGCAGCTGTTGCTCACGATCCGTTGGAAACTGGGCGGATTGCTCGGCTGGGACGAACCGGAGACCGCCATCGGCACCCGGGTTTCCTCGCTGCGGGACCGGCTCCCCGCCGACCTGCGCGACGGTGAACGCGGCCCCGACATCCCCGGGACCCCATTCACCTCGGTGTACCTCACAGATCGGGAATGGTTGGCGGAGTTCGCGAACAAGACCGTCCACGGCCTGATGCACATCAGCTGGGTCCCCGGCGACGACGGCTACCACGCCCAGATGGCCGCGCTCGTCAAACCCAACGGCCGCTTCGGCACCCTCTACATGGCGGCGATCAAACCGATCCGCCACCTCCTGGTCTACCCATCGATGATGCGCACCATAGAACGCCGCTGGCTGGAGCCGGACACCCCTGAAACCGTCGCTTGATCACCCGCCTCGTCGGCGGACCAAGGATACGAGCAACCCCTCGGAAGAAGCACCTGCACGAATGGTACCAAATTGGTACCATAAGACATGGCCATCAATCTCAGATTCACCGGCGACAACGAGACGCGGATCGCGAAACAGGCCGAGCAAGAGGGCCTTTCGATCAACAGCGTCATCAACAAGGCGATCGCGGAGTACATCACCAAGTACCAGCGGAAATCCGAGGTCGACGCAATCCTGGATGACGAGTTCGGCCGTTGGGACGAGCTCTTGGACCGACTGAAGTGAGGTACCCCACCCTCGAGGAGGTGCTGATGATCGCCATTCGCGTCAATGAAGAGCGGAGAACGATCGTCAGGGACATGGGGCTCTTACAATCAGCGCTCTTCCGACCCGAAACCGTCGCCTTCGGCGTCGAGGCCTACACCGACGTTTTCGACAAAGCGGCAGCGCTGCTGCAATCCCTGGCCTGTAACCATCCGTTCTTCGACGGCAACAAGCGCACGGCCTGGATCTCATGCATGCTGATGCTCCGCTTGAACGGCGTGCGACTCAGGGTGGATGTGGATCTAGCGGAAAAGCTGGTCCTGGATGTTGCGACAGGGCGACTGGAGAACGTATCCGAGATCGGCGACGCTCTCCGAGGCCTCCAGTAACCCGAGATGCGATAGAGCCCCTTCCGACGTATCGGAAGGGGCTCTATTACTGTGCGCCCGAAGGGATTCGAACCCCTAACCTTCTGATCCGTAGTCAGATGCTCTATCCGTTGAGCTACGGGCGCATGGATATTCAGTTATGTGGCGGAGGCGAGAGGATTTGAACCTCCGGTCCCCGTGAAGGGACAACTCATTAGCAGTGAGTCCCATTCGGCCGCTCTGGCACGCCTCCTGGAGCCTTCTCTTCGAGGGCACCGGTCCTTTCGAACCGCCGAGCATGAAGATTACAGGAGGCACCGTCCAGATAACAAAACGCCTGGTTATCTAGCGTAAGTTGCTGTCGAACCAGTCGAAGATGCGGGTTTGGGCGGCGATGAAATCGGCGTCGTCGTCGGCGTCGGGGGACGGGCGGTCGGCGCGATGGTGCAAACCGGGATAGCTGACGACGAGAGAGGCGACGGCGGCCTGGGCGGCGGCATCGCGGAGCTGATCGATATGGGCGGCGGGGATGAGCGGATCGTCGGCGCCGTAGAGCCCGAGCCAGGGGGCCTGCAGACCGGGCGCGGCCAGAACGAGCGCGTCGGCATCATCGGTGAGCGGTTCGACGATGCCGGGGGCCGCGACACTGACGGCCGCACCCACCGGACGGTTGGTGGCGACGAGGAAGGCGGCCGTACCCGCATGGTCGAAACCGAGCACGCCGATACAGTCCGGGAACACCCCGTGAGCGGTGAGCCAATCGTGGCAGGCGTCGAAATCGTCGAATAGCGCGTCACCGAACACCTCGTGCTCGGGATCGCCGCCGGAACGGTGGAACAGGTTGGGCGCGACGACCGTCCAGCCATCCAGGGACAGGGCCTGCATCAGGTCGAGCAGGGGGCGGGTGAACTCACGTGCCTCGTGCAGGACGACGATCGCGCCGCGGGCATTCCCCTCTGGTTCGACCACCAGGATCGGCACCTGCAGGTCGGCATCGAGACGGTCCGCCGGCGCGGTGGCGCGGCGTAGGGGGGCAATATCGTCAAAGGTGCCCGACATGGAATCCAGAGTAGGGCGACGGGCTGATCTTGGCGAGAAATTGCACGTGAGCGGGTTCCAACCGCAATTTTTTCGGTACGGAGCACCCGATCGGCGACCTGTCGGAGGCCCGATCGAGATCTCCGTCACGGAGGGGGACACGTTTAGGGTGGAGGGGTGAGCGCGCAGATCCGATCGGACCTTTCCTCCATTCCGGCCTACACCCCTGGCCGCAGCTATCCCGGCGCCGTCAAGCTCGCCAGCAACGAGACCACGCTGCCGCCGCTGCCCGCGGCGGCCAAGGCCATCGGCGAGGCGGCCGAGCTGGCCCATCGCTACCCGGACAACCAGGTCACCGAACTGCGCGCGGCCCTGGCCGAGTTCCTCGGCGTCACCGCCGAGCAGGTGGCGGTCGGCTGCGGCAGCGTGGCGCTGCTGCAGGAGCTGGTGCAGATCACCTGCGCCGGCCCCGAGGACGAGGTGCTGTTCGCGTGGCGCTCGTTCGAGGCCTACCCGATCGTCACCCAGGTGGGGCACGCGACGGCGGTTCGGGTCCCGTTGACGGCCGAGCACACGCACGACCTGGCGGCGCTGGCGGCGGCGGTGACGGACCGCACGAAACTGGTGTTCGTCTGCAACCCGAACAATCCGACCGGCACCGCGGTGGGCCGGGACGTGCTGACCCGCTTCCTGGACGCCGTGCCCTCGAACGTACTGATCGTGCTCGACGAGGCCTACTTCGAATATCTGCGGATGGACGGCACCGGGCAGTGTCCGGACGGCGTGGAGCTGGGTCGCGGCCGCCCGAATGTGGTTGTGCTGCGCACCTTCTCGAAAGCCTACGGACTGGCGGGGTTGCGGGTCGGGTACGCGGTCGGTGATCCCGAGGTGATCACGGCACTGCAGAAGGTGCACATCCCGTTCAGCGTGAACCGAGTGGCGCAGGCCGCGGCGATCGCCTCACTGGAGGCGCGGGGTGAGCTGCTCGACCGCACGCACGCGCTGATCGTGGAGCGCGAGCGGGTCCGGGCGGCGCTGCTGGCGGCCGGATACTCGCTGCCGCCCAGCGAAACCAATTTCGTCTGGCTGCCGCTGGGCGAGCGCAGCGGCGCGTTCGCCCAGGCGAGCGCGGAAGCGGGCGTGCTGGTGCGGCCCTACGCCGACGACGGCGTGCGGGTCACCATCGGCGACCCGCACGAGAACGACCTGTTCCTGCGCTTCGCCACCGATCCGGAGATCGCGGCCCGCTTCAGTTGAGGCCGGCGGCGACGGCGGGCCAGGAGGCGGCCAGCTCGTCACGCCAGTACGGCCAGGAATGTGTGCCGGTGCCGCGCAGACTCACCGAAGCCGGAATGCCCAGCGCCCGCAGCCGATCGGCGAGAATCCGGGTGCAGGCGAAGGTCGCGGCCTCGAGCGGGCCGCCGAAGCCGATGGCGCTGGCCAGTTCCGGATTGCCCGGTACGTCGTACCCGCCGGGGATGCCGCTGCCCGAGGACAGGTAGATCGCCTTGCCGCGCAACGCTTCCGCCTGCGAGAGCACATCGTGGGCGGCCCACTGCGGATCGTGCTCCGTGCCGAACATATTGTCGGCCTTGCCGTTATAGGTGGCGATCACCGCGCGAGTCTGGGCTTGGCCGGCGTCGGTGCCCATCTCGTAGCAGCCGCTGTGCCCGGCCACCGCGGAGTACAGCTCCGGGCGGCGCACCGCGAGCATTAGTGCGGCTTCGGCGCCCATCGACACACCCATCACCGCGTTGCGGCCGTTGCCGTCGAAGCGGGCATCGATCAGCGGCGGCAGTTCCTCGGTCAGGAAGGTTTCCCATTTGTTCAGGCCCAGTACCGGGTCGGGACGCTGCCAGTCGGTGTAGTAGCTCGCCGGGCCGCCGACGGTGAACACGACGGTGACGTCCTTGTCCTCGAAGAACTCGAGGGCGCCGCCGCGCTCGGCCCAGTTGTTGCTCTCCGATCTCGCGCTGCGGCCGTCCAGCATGTAGACCACGGGTCTGACGTGAGACGTGTTGCGCGGCAGCAGAACCTGCACGTCGACGGAGCGGCGCATGGCCGGCGACGAGACGGACACGGAGAGCAGGCGCTCATCGATGCGGGTGACGCGTTCGATGAACGGGGTATTCGGTGGCGACGTGGTGGGCTCGGCCGGATCGGGCTTGTCCGAGGAGCCGCTGCTCGGTCTTTCCGCGGGATCGGCGAGGGCGAAGGGCGCCGCCGCGCCGGTCAACAAGGCCACGGTGACGAGGACGCCGGGTAGGCGGCGTCTCAGTAACTCGGAGAAGGTTCTGCGCCGAGACCGCATGGCGCCCATCCTGCCAGAAGGCGGGGGCCGGGCCCGCGTGCCAGCGGTGGCCGTGGGCGTGTCGGCCTCGGCTGGCAAACGGCGAGCCGGTCGCTCCCGGGGCAGCTGAGGCGAATCCAACTGGGAATACCACGAATTCGGGCACACGGTCAGCACACTGGTCTTAGGCTGGCTCCGGGCCCTCGTCAGGCGTCGATCGGAAACCCGTATGACCGCGCGTAGCTCTGCCTCCCACTCAGTTCACGGTGGTGTGCGCGCCCAGGTCAGCCGGGCCGGATCAGCCCTGGGGCTACTTCACAGCATCGAGGGGTTCCACTGCGGGCGGGCACCGCCGCAGGCTCCCGCGCACACTTCGCGCGAACTCGATCCGAGCTCCACGTTAGCTGTCTTGTCTGTTTCCGCAGTACCTGATGCCCGACCGGAGAAATCGTGAACCACATGTTGCCCGTTCGACAGTTCGAGAACCTCACCGACGCAGGCGCTTTCGGCCCCGAACAAGCCCGGCGGCTGCGCGAGTGCGACGAATTCTTCCGACAACCGGAACTGGCGCATCTGCCGAGTCATCGCCGCCGCGTCGCCCTGCGCGAACTCGAGCACGAAGCCACCTATCAGCACACCGCCGAGGAAATCCTGATCGGCGCCCAACTGGCCTGGCGCAATCACGCCCGCTGCGTCGGCCGAAAGCATTGGCGCGCACTGAAACTGATCGATGCACGGCAGGTGCGCACCGCACGCGAGCTCGCCGAGGCCTGCTGGGAACACCTACGCCAGGCCACCAACGGCGGCGCCGTCCAATCCATGATCACCGTCGGACCGCCCCGCCGACCCGACGGACGCGAATACCGGATCGTCTCACCACAACTCATTCGCTACGCGGGCTACCGCAACGGCGACGGCACCGTCACCGGCGATGCCGCCCACATCGCGATCACCGAATTCGCGCAGAAGCTCGGGTGGCGCGGGGCGCGCACCCCGTTCGACATCCTCCCGGTACTGATCAGCACCCCCGACGAACCGATCCGCTGGTTCGATGTGCCGCCGGAGCTGGCCCGCGAGGTGCGGCTGGAGCATCCCGACTTCGACTGGTTCGCCGGGCTCGGACTGAAATGGCATGCGGTACCGGCTGTTTCGAACATGGACCTGGAAATCGGCGGCGTAACCTACCCGTGCGCGCCGTTCAACGGCTGGTACGTCGGCACCGAGATCGGCGCCCGCAATCTCTCCGATACCAACCGCTACAACATGCTCCCGCTGATCGCCGACATGATGGACCTGGACACCTCCAACGCCCGCACCCTGTGGCGCGATCAAGCCCTGATCGAACTCAACCGCGCCGTGCTGTACAGCTACCGCAAATCCGGCGTCCACATCGTCGACCACCACACCGTCGCCAAACAGTTCTGTGAGCACGTCGCCCGCGAGAAATCCGCCGGCCGCACCTGCCCCACCGACTGGTCCTGGATCAATCCGCCGATCTCCTCCGGCCTGACCCCCACCTTCCACCGCACCTTCGACCCACCGGACGACCTCATCCGCCCCAATTTCGTTCGCAGAGGCTGAATCGGACCCGACAGGCGTGGCGGAGACGGAGGGATTTGAACCCCCGGTCGCTCTCGCGACGCTCGCTTTCAAGGCGAGTGCATTCGGCCGCTCTGCCACGTCTCCAGGGGGTTGATGCTAGCGCACCGGGGTGGCGGTGCGCTTTTCGATCAGTGGGTGGTGGTGATGAGGGAGCGGTTGAGGGCGGCGGGGGTGGGGCAGCCGGTCAGGCCGAGGGCGGAATCGAAGTCGGCGAGCAGCAGGCGCAGCGCGTGGCGGGCGCCGGCGCGGCCCGCGATACCGAGGCCATACGCCCAGGGGCGGCCGTAGAGCACGGCCTTGGCGCCGAGAGCGAGGGCGACCAGGACGTCGGAGCCGGTGCGGATACCGGAATCGAACAGGACATCCGCGCGGTCGCCGACGGAGGCGACGATGGCGGGCAGGGCGTCCAGGGAGGCGATCGCGCCGTCGATCTGCCGGCCGCCGTGATTGCTCACGATGACACCGTCGGCGCCCGCGTCCACCACCTGGCGGGCGTCGTCGGGATGCTGGATGCCCTTCACCGCGATCGGCAGATCGGTCCACTCGCGCAGATGCGCGATATCGGCGGGTCGCAGGGTGTGATTGCCGAACAGGCCGACCCAGGTCAGCACCGCGATCTGCATCGCCTCGGGGCTCTCCTCGGGCGGTGACGGCAGCTTCGCCCGAAACACTGGATCCGACAGATAGTTCGCTATCCCCTTGCCCCGCAGGAACGGCAGATGCGCCAGCTCCAGATCACGCGGACGCCAGCCCAGGCTGGGCGTATCGACGGTGACGACGATGGCTTTCGCGCCCGCCCGCTCGGCACGCTCGACGAAGGAGCGGGCCAGATCGTCGTCATTGGGCCAGTACAGCTGATACCACCACTCCCCCGCGGCCGCACCCACCTCCTCGATCGTGGAGGACGCGGCGGTGGAGAGCACCGCGCCGATACCGAGTTCCTTGGTGACATCGGCGACGACCACCTCGCCTTTGTCGTGCAGCAACTCCAGCACGCCCACCGGCGCGGTGAGCACCGGCGCGGCCAGCCGGGTGCCGAGCACCTCCACGGACAGATCACGCGCACCGGGACCGGTGGTGCCGCGCAGCATCCGCGGCACGATCCGGTGCCGGTCGAAGGCCGCCCGGTTCGCGTCGGCGGTCCGCTCCGTGGACGCGCTACCGGCCACGTACGCGAATTCGGCCGCGCCGAGCACTTCGCGCGCCCGCTGTTCCAAACCGGCCGCCGTCATCGGCAGCTCGGGCACCGCGCCGCCCAGTCCGGCCAGGTAGATCTCGTTCTGGAAGTCGATGAAGCTCACGTCGGGAACGCTAGCGGTTCCGCGCCCATCGCGCCGACCGCTGGGCAGATAGGCTGCCGCCCAGGTGGATTCGACCGCCTCCGGAAACCTGCCCGAGCACCGAATCCGAACAGCGGGAACAAACCGGTCAGACCGCAGACGGCGCCGTCGCCGCGCCAGGGCCCACTGGGGCTCTCGAACGCGGGCGGTGCTCGCGCGTCGGAGCTGGAGATGACAACGCCGCCGGGAGCGACGGGGCAGTATGGAGGGGTGCGCGCTATCACGTTGAACGGATTCGGTGGGCCGGAGGTCATGGAGTGGGGCGAGGCGCCCGCTCCGGTGGCCGAGTACGGCGAGGTGCTGATCGATGTGGTGGCCGCGGGGGTGAACCGGGCGGATCTGCTCCAGCGGCAGGGGTTCTATCCACCGCCGCCGGGGGCGAGCGAGATTCTGGGGCTGGAAGTGTCCGGGGAGGTCGCGGCGGTCGGTGACGGCGTGCTGGAGTGGCGGGTCGGCGACCGGGTGTGCGCGCTGCTGTCCGGTGGCGGGTACGCCCAGCAGGTGGCGGTCCCCGCGGGGCAGTTGCTGCCGGTGCCGGAGGGCATGGATCTCACCGTGGCCGCGGGGCTGCCCGAGGTCGCGGCCACGGTGTGGTCGAACCTGGTGATGACGGCCGGGTTGCGCGCCGGACAGCTGGTCTTGATCCACGGCGGCGGCAGCGGCATCGGCACGCACGCGATTCAGGTCGCGGTGCAGCGCGGAGCGCGGGTCGCGGTGACGGCAGGGTCGGATGAGAAACTGAAGCGCTGCGCCGAACTCGGCGCGAGCGTGCTGATCAACTATCGGGAACAGGATTTCGTCGAGGTGGTGCGCGGTCAGGAATCCGGTGCGGGCGGGCCGGGCGCCGACATCATTCTCGACAATATGGGTGCGGCGTACTTGGCGCGCAACGTGGAAGCGCTGGCCGAACACGGGCACCTGGTGGTCATCGGCATGCAGGGCGGGGTCACGGCCGAGCTGAATCTCGCGGCGCTGCTGGGCAAATGGGGGACGATCCACGCGACGAATCTGCGCAGGCGACCGGCGACCGGTAGCCACAGCAAAGCCGAAGTGATCAGTCAGGTGCGCCAGCAGGTGTGGCCGCTGCTCGCCGACGGAACCGTGGCACCGGTGGTGCACGCGGAACTGCCGATTACCGAGGCGGCCCAAGCGCATCGGATGCTGGATGCCGGGGCGTTCGGAAAGGTGACACTTCGGGTGGAGTAGGCCGTCCACGGCACACGGTCATGCGGCTTCCGGCCGAGGCGAGTGCTCAATCCAGCGCGGTCAGTGCCCGCCCCAGCTGATCGATCTCGAATTTCGTTGTGTACGGCGCCAATCCGATGGTGACCGCGCCACCTTCGTCGTTCACGCCCAGCGCGTCCAGCAGCCGGCTACCGCCGTGCACGCCGGACAGGGTTCCGATCCGCGCGTCCGCGAGCTTGGCGGCGACCTTCTCCGCCTGCATCCCGGCCATCGTGAAACTCACGGTCGGAATCCGGGTGGACGCCCGCCCGATCACGGTCAGGTCGGGCACCTTGTCCAGCACCTCCATCAGGTGCTCGAACAGCTGATCGTGATAGTCCTGGAGTGAGGTGATCGAGACCTCGAGCCGTTCCCGGCGCGTGCCCTTGGCGCGCTCGTCCAGCCCCGCCAGGAAGTCGATCGAGGTGGTGAGCCCGGCCAGCAGCGCGTACTGATGCCCGCCGACCTCGAGGCGTTCGGCGCCTTTCGCGTACGGGTTCAACGACATCGACGGAATCCGGTCCAGGAACGCGGGATCGCGGAAGACCAGCGCGCCGATCTGCGGGCCGCCCCAGGCGGGCGCGCTCAGCGCGATCACATCGGCGTTGAGTTCGTCGATATCGATGAGCGCGTAGGGCGCAGCGCCGACCGCGTCCGCGACCAGCAGGCCGCCGACCTCGTGCACCCGGTCGGCCGCGACCCGCACCGCGGGCGCGGAACCCACGATCGGGGACGCCGCCGTCAACGCGACCAGCCGGGCGGTCGGGCCGATCAGTTCCTCGAACTGCCAGGACGGCATCTCACAGGTTTCGATCTCGACCTCGGCCCAGCGCACATGGGCGCCATAGCGGTTCGCGATCCGCAGCCACGGCGCCACATTGGCCTCGTCGTCCAGACGCGAGAGCACGATGCCGGTGCCGAGACCGAGCCGGGAGCTCAGCGACTCGGCCAGCCAGGCCAGCAGGACCGCGCGATCGGGGCCGAGCACCACGCCCGCCGGGTCGCCGCCGACCAGATCCGCGACCGCCTCGCGGGCCGCGTCCAGCAGACCGGCACTGCGTACGGCGGCGCCGTTACGGCCGATATGGGAGAAGGCCGAGGTACGGAAACCCGTTGAGACGGCGCGCGATACCGAATCCGGAACCAGCATGCCCGCCTGCGGGTCGAAATGAATCCAGCCGTCGCCCAGGGACGGTATGAGGCCCCGAACCCGCGCGACGTCGTAAGTCATGCTGGCCACTCTAAGGGCAGTGGGCGAGGCGGCGTAACCGTGTTCCACTCGACTGGCGTCCAGCACCGCAGCGACCGGGGTGAATGCATGGCAACCGACTTTCAGCAAATCCGAACCACACGACGACCCGATCAGTTTAGGACGCCCTGCGCCGTCGCAAGCACGGACCGGCGGGCTCGCTCAACGGATGACATGATGGGGAACATGACGCATTCGGATGAGGCACCCGATTCCATCGTCGTGGTCGGACCCGACGGGCGGCACCTGGTGATCCCGGCCGACGCGGGCACGCCGCTGAACGCGCAGGTGGTCTCCGAGGACGACACCGCCGCGGCGGCGGACCCGGACGCCGGGGAATCGCTGGCCGACATGGTCGAGCAGCCCGCGAAGGTGATGCGCATCGGCACCATGATCAAGCAGCTGCTGGAGGAGGTGCGCGCCGCACCGCTGGACGACGCCAGCCGCACCCGGCTGCGCGAGATCCACAAATCCTCGGTGCGGGAACTCGAGCAGGGCCTGGCACCGGAGCTACGCGAGGAACTGGAACGACTCACCCTGCCGTTCACCGAGGACGCCGTGCCGACCGACGCCGAACTGCGGATCGCGCAGGCGCAGCTGGTGGGCTGGCTGGAGGGTTTGTTCCACGGGATCCAGACCGCGCTGTTCGCCCAGCAGATGGCGGCCCGCGCGCAGTTGGAGCAGATGCGTCAGGGTGCGTTGCCGCCCGGCCTGCACGCCGCGGATCCCCGCACCGGCCGGCCCGACCACGTCACCGGCGGCTCCGGGCAATACCTCTGACCCCCGATCCGCGACCCCGTTCCGGACGATCCGGCCACGGGGTGGTTCCGGCCGATCTCGGCCAAGTTCGCACGGGTAGTGTCGACCACCGTGTCCGCCGCTGCCGCTCGCCCCGACTCCGACGTGAGTGCGGTGCGTCCTGAAGAAAGCACAGTGCATGTGACTGCCGAGGAACCCCGCACCACGGAAGCTGTTCCGGTGGAGCCGATCGTGTCGGATTCACAGACCTTCCGCCGGGCCTTCCAGGATTTCCGCCAGGGGTTCTCCCAGCGGGAACTGTGGCTGTCGCTGGGCTGGCAGGACATCAAGCAGCGTTACCGGCGTTCGGTGCTCGGGCCGTTCTGGATCACCATCTCCACCGCCGTGCAAGCGGCCGCCATCGGCTTTCTCTACGCGACCCTGTTCGCGCAGCCGCTGCGCGAGTACCTGCCGTATGTGACGGTCGGCATCATCGTCTGGAATGTCATCGAGGCCAGCATCCTCGAGGGCTCGGATGTGTTCATCGCCAATGAGGGCCTGATCAAACAGCTTCCGTCGGCGTTGAGCGTGCACGTCTATCGGCTGGTGTGGCGGCAGTTCCTGTTCTTCGCGCACAACGCGGCGATCTACCTGGTGCTGCTGCTCGCTTTCGGCGTGTGGCGCGAGCTGGACCTGTCGGTGCTGCTGGCGATTCCGGCGATCGCGCTGCTGTTCCTCAATGCCGCCTGGGTCACCATCGTGTTCGGCATCTTCAGCACCCGCTACCGCGATATCGCGCCGATTCTGGGCAGCCTCACCCGCATGCTGTTCGTGCTGACGCCGGTCATGTGGTCGGCGAAGGTGCTGCACGAGCAGGGCGGTTCGGTGGGCGATCGCGCGCGGCTGGTCGAGCTGGTGCCCACCTATCACTATCTGGAAATCGTGCGCGCCCCCCTGCTCGGCGATCCGATCCACTGGCGCAGCTGGGTGGTCGTCGGCGGCCTCACCGTCGTCGGCTGGCTGGTGGCAGTGTTGGCTATGAAGAAGTACCGGTCCCGCGTCCCCTACTGGGTGTGAAGGCGATATGTCCGATGTGAGTATCGAAACCCAGGGCGCCTGGGTGGAGTTCCCGATCTTCGACGCCAAGTCGCGGTCGCTGAAGAAGGCTTTTCTGGGCAAGGCTGGCGGCGCGATCGGGCGCAACCAGTCCGATGTGGTGGTCGTCGAGGCGCTGCGCGACATCAACCTGTCGCTGAAGGAAGGCGACCGGATCGGTCTGGTCGGCCACAACGGCGCGGGCAAATCGACGCTGCTGCGCCTGCTGTCGGGCATCTACGAGCCCTCGCGCGGCAGCGCGCGGATCCGGGGCCGGGTGGCGCCGGTGTTCGACCTCGGCGTCGGCATGGATCCGGAGATCTCCGGCTACGAGAACATCATCATCCGCGGCCTGTTCCTCGGGCAGACCCGTAAGCAGATGCTGGCGAAAATCGATGAGATCGCCGACTTCACCGAGCTCGGCGAGTACCTGTCGATGCCGCTGCGGACCTATTCCACCGGTATGCGGGTACGGCTGGCGATGGGCGTGGTCACCTCGATCGATCCCGAGATCCTGCTGCTGGACGAGGGAATCGGCGCGGTCGACGCCGAATTCATGAAGAAGGCGCGACTGCGGTTGCAGGAACTCGTGGCCCGGTCTGGCATTCTGGTGTTCGCCAGCCATTCCAACGAATTCCTCGCCCAGCTCTGCGATTCCGCCATGTGGGTCGATCACGGGCAGATTCGCCAGCGCGGCGGAATCGAGGAAGTGGTGCGCGCGTACGAGGGGCCCGACGCCGGAAACCACGTGGCAACGGTGCTGCGGGAATTGGAAGCCGAGCGCGCGGCGGGCCCGCAAGGTGATCGAGAACTGGAGCGTAATCTCCCATGAGTTCCCCGACCGGCCCGAGCGAGCAGGCCACTCCGTTCGAACAGCCTTCGACGGGGGCCGACGCCCGGATCGTCGCGGTGGTGGTCACGCACAAGCGTCGTGAACTGCTCACCGAATCGCTGAAGGTGCTGACCTCGCAGTCGCGTCCGGTGGACCACCTGATCGTGGTGGACAACGCGAACGAGCCCGAGGTAGCGGCCCTGGTGGCCGAGCAGTCGATCGAGTCCACCTATCTGGGGTCGGCGCACAATCTCGGCGGGGCCGGCGGTTTCGCGCTCGGCATGCTGCACGCGCTCACCCTGGGCGCGGACTGGGTCTGGCTGGCCGATGACGACGGCCGCCCCGATGGCCCGGAAGTGCTTGCGGTGCTGCTGGATTGCGCGCGCCGGCACGGGCTGGCCGAGGTGTCGCCGGTGGTCTGCGATATCGACGAACCGGATCGGCTGGCCTTCCCGCTGCGCCGCGGTGTGGTGTGGCGGCGGCTGCGCTCGGAGCTGGGCGCGGAGGATTTCCTACCCGGAATCGCCTCGCTGTTCAACGGCGCGCTGATCGCGGCGAAGGCGGTGGATCAGATCGGCGTGCCGGATCTGCGGCTGTTCGTGCGCGGTGACGAGGTGGAGGTGCATCGGCGGCTGGTGCGTTCGGGGCTCCCGTTCGGCACCTGCTTGCAGACCGCGTACCTGCACCCCAATGGCGCGGCCGAGTTCAAGCCGATTCTGGGCGGGCGAATGCACACCCAGTATCCGGATGATCCGGTGAAGCGGTATTTCACCTACCGCAATCGCGGCTACCTGATGGCGCAACCCGGTATGCGCAAGCTGCTACCGCAGGAGTGGGTGCGGTTCTCCTGGTTCTTCCTGGTCACCCGGCGGGATCCGGCGGGGTTGAAGGAGTGGTTCCAACTGCGCAGCCTCGGTCGGCACGAGCAGTTCGGCAAGCCCGAAAAATAGGTTGCGGGCCCGTCCGGGCCTGTGCGAGGGTGATCGCAACGTCGAGAGAGTAGAGGAGGTGGAGATCGTGAAGACAACTGTGCGGATTGTCGTGCCCGTGGCACCGATCTACCCCTCCACCTCATCTCACTGAAGGATTCCCCCATCATGGTCGTCAACGACCCTGAATTCCATATCCCTTTCGGCTGGACCGAAGCTGTCGCACACCGCTACGCACCGCTGATTCCCGCTGGTCAGGCGCCTGCGCGTGTCATCAGGATGGACCGCAGCGAATGCGATGTGGCCACACCCACCGGGCTCGCCCGGGCCCGCTGCCCGCGCTCGGATTCCGAGGTCAGCGGGCTGTGCACCGGTGACTGGGTGACCGTCGACGCCGAACTGACCGTGCGGCGACTGCTGCCGCGCCGCTCGGCGATCACAAGGTCCTCGGTGTCCGGGCGCTCCGAGGCGCAGGTGCTGGCCGCGAACGTCGATACCGTGCTGATCTGCTCGCCCGCCGACGGCGATGTCGATCTGAATCGGATCGAGCGGATGCTCACCCTGGCCTGGGAGAGCGACGCGCAACCGGTCGTGGTGCTCACCAAAGCCGATGCGGCCGACGATATTCCGCTCGCCGAGGTGCGGGCCGTCGCACCCGGCGCGGCCGTGCTCGCCGTGTCCGCCGGTACCGGGGCGGGCCTGGATGTGCTCACCGCCATGCTCGACGGCACCGTCGCGCTGATCGGCCCCTCGGGCGCTGGTAAGTCGACCCTGGCCAACGCGCTGCTGGGCGCGGAGGTGTTCGCCACCAATGATGTTCGCGCGGTGGACAAGAAGGGCAGGCACACCACGGTGCACCGGGAATTGCGCCCGCTGCCGGGTGGCGGCACCCTGATCGACACCCCGGGCCTGCGCGGGATCGGTCTCTACGATGCCGCCGAGGGGATCGAGAAGACCTTCAGCGATATCGAATCGCTCGCGGCGGACTGCCGGTTCCTGGACTGCTCGCATGTCACCGAACCCGGTTGCGCGGTGGTGGCGGCGCTCGAATCGGGCGCACTGACCCAGCGCCGGATGGACAGCTACCGCAAGCTGATCCGGGAGAACGCCTGGATGGAATCGCGCACCGACAAGCGGATCCAGGCCGAGCGCACCCGGGAGTGGAAGTCGATCAGCAAACAGCAGCGGCGCATGTACCGCGAGCGCGGCTCCCGAAGCCGATAGTCGAAACGCCGTCCGCGCACTGGAATTCAGGTAGTGCGCGGACGGCGATTCGGCGGTGCGGCCGAATTCGTGGATTCACGGTAGGGTTCGCCCCGAATGACCATGCTTTCGGGAGGGTTTGGATGAGTTACCCCGGCGGATACCCGCCTCAGGGCCAAGCGCAAGGCGGGCAGTACCCCGGACAGCCTGCGTACGGCCAGCAACCAGCGCAGGCGGGCAACCCGTACGGCGCACCGCAGCAGCAGCCGTACGGCCAGCCACAGCAACAGCCCTATGGCGCACAGCCTTACGGTCAACCGCAGCCCTACGGTCAGCAGCCGCAGTATGGGCAGCCGCAGGGGCAGTACGGCGCGCCCGCCCCGGCCCCGGCCCCGGCGCCGCCCGGGATCACCGTGCAGGCCGACTACGAGTGGCCGCTGTTCATGCTCGCGCTCAGCAAACCCAAGATCCGGATCAACGGCCAGCAGGTGCCCAATACCCGCTGGGGCGAGAACCATATCCCGGTGGGCCCGGGGCAGTACCACCTCCAGGTGTGCACGCCGTGGCTGTTCGATATGGGCCCGGCCCAGGATCAGGTGGTGGTCGCCGACGGGCAGGGTGTGCGGTACTTCTACCGGCCGCCCGCCATCATCTTCATCAATGGCGCGCTCGGGCAGTTCCCGCAGAAGACGCCGGCCATCCTGTTCCTCTACATCGCGTGGGGCGCGGCGGCCGTGATCTTCCTGCTCAATTTCCTGTTGCTGGCCGCCATCTGATGACGGGAGGATGTCGATGAGTTACCCGGGTGGCGTCCCGCCACAGCAGCCGTACGGACAACAGCCGTACGGGCAGCAGATGCCGCCGCCGGGTGTTCCGGGGGCCCAGGGCATCACCATCCAGGCCGATTACATGTGGATGGCCTTCATGCTCGGCCTGCTCACCAAGCCGAAGATCCTGATCAACGGCCAGAAGGTGCCGGTCACCCAGTGGGGCGAGAACCATATTCCGCTCGGGCCGGGCCAATACCATCTGCGGGTCAGCACGCCGTGGATCAACGATATGGGTCCGGCCGAGCAGCAGTTGATGCTCGCGCCCGGGCAGAGTGTGCGCTACTACTACAAGCCGCCCACCATGTTCTGGATGCGCGGCGCGATGGGCGAGACGCCGCAGTCCACGCCCGGCATGTGGATCTACTGGGTCCTGCTGGCCCTGATCGCCCTGCCGTGTGTGCTGGGCCTGCTGATCACCGTCGTCGGCATAGCCGCCGCCTGATCGGACGCCCGAGGCGGGGCATCGGGAGCACCCGATGCCCCGCCTTTCTGTTGCCCGTATCGCATATGCAACTGGTTGCATAGCGCCCGGGTCTACGCTTAGTGTGCGAAGGAGGCCGCGGGCCGAATCCCGCGGCGGGCAGACAGGAGCTGGTCATGGCGGAATCGGGTAGGGCGCTGGCGGGAAAGACGCTGATCATGTCCGGCGGCAGCCGGGGCATCGGGCTGGAGATCGCCAAGCTGGCGGCCGCGGACGGTGCCAATGTCACGCTGATCGCGAAGACGGATCAGCCGCATCCGAAATTGCCGGGCACCATTCACACCGCGGCCGCGGAGATCGAGGCGGCCGGCGGACAGGCACTGCCCTTCGTGGGCGATGTGCGGCTGGAGGAGTCGGTGGCCGAGGCGGTCCGGCAGACCGTCGAACGGTTCGGCGGCATCGATCTGGTGGTGAACAACGCCTCGGCGATCGACCTCTCCCCCACCGAGACGCTGCCGATGAAGAAATACGATCTCATGCAGGACATCAACTGCCGCGGCAGCTTCCTGCTGTCCAAGCTGTGCATCCCGCACCTGCGCGCCGCGGCGCGGGCCGGGCGCAACCCGCACATCCTGACGCTCTCGCCGCCGTTGAACCTGGACCCCAAGTGGGCGGGCATGGCGCTGGGCTACACCATCGCCAAGTATGGAATGTCGCTGACCACACTGGGTTTGGCGGAGGAACTCAAAGGCGACGGCATCGGCGTGAACTCGCTGTGGCCGCGCACCACCATCGCCACCGCCGCGGTGCGCAACCTGCTCGGCGGCGACGAGATGATCTCCACCTCACGCACACCCGCCATCTACGCCGATGCCGCCTACCTGGTGCTCACCTCGCCCGCGGAGCAGACCTCCGGCAACTTCTTCATCGATGACGACGTGCTCGCCGCACATGGCATCACCGACCTGGACAAGTACCGGGTGACCCCGGGCGACGGCGAACTGACCACCGACCTGTTCCTCTGACGGTAGCCCGCCGCCGTCAGCCCCAGACCACCGAGTGGTACTTGGCGACGGCGGCGATCAGGCCGATCGCGCTGGCGACGGCGACCGTGACGGCGGGGCCGACGGCCGGGGTACGACCCTCGATATCGGTGAGGCGCAACGGCATCCAGCGCAGCAGCACCGCGAAGGCGAGGATGGCGAGCGGGACGAAGTAGCGGCCCTGGACGCCGTCGATGATGTAGTAGCCGACCGGCGTGAACGACATGTACAGGGTCACATAGATCATCGCGACGCTGGCCGCCACCGTCAGCGCGGCCACCCAGGTGCGCCAGCGAGTGGACCCGGTCATCCGATCGGAGATGCCGAGCGCCACCGCGAACGCGAGCAGGCAGGCCACGATCGACAGGGCGGGCACATCGATGTAGGCGAAGCCGAGTTCACCGAAGAACTGGATGAACCAGCGCTGATCGCGATAGGAGATGCTGTCGCCGAACACGCTCAGAAAACCCACCGGGTCACCGAGAATGCCGGACAGCTGGTCGCCGGGGCGCACCGACTTCCACTGGTGCTCGGGCCGCATCAGGCCCATGCCCTCGGTGGTCGGTCCGGCGATCTTGGTCCAGACCGCGAAGCAGACCGCGCCCGTGCCCGCGAACACCCACGGTACGAAACGTTGCCAGCTACCCGCGCCGAAGGCGAAACGCCCGGCGGGCACCAGCACGACCAGCATGGCCAGCAGCACATACGTCGGCTTGCTCAGCGGCAGCAGCACCGCCGCGGCGAGCAGGGCGGTGGTTTCCACCCAGCCCAGCCGGTCACCGAGGAACAGCGCCTTCACCAGCAGCGCCGAGACCATGATGGCCAGGGCGTTGGTCATGGTGTCGGCGGTGACGGTGCCCGCCTGGAACACCGCGATCGGCAACAGCGCCACCGCGAGCACCAGCCACTGCACCCGGTGCCGCCGCAGCGCCCACAGCCCGAGCCCGACCAGCGCCAGATATACCGCCAGACCGGCGAGCCGGGTCGCCATGATCATGCCGCCGACCTCGAGGCCCAGCGCTTCGGCGGCCTGAATGCCAACGGCGGCGGGGAGATACGGGATCGGCGAGTAGGCGGCGGTATTGGTGAACCACACCGGTTCCATCGCCGTGGAGACCTCGGCCGACTTGAATCGGTCGTAGGCGGCCGGGTCGGCCACCATCGGATCCGGCTCCTGCGGATTGGTGGTGTAGTCGGTCAGCGCGTAGCCCATCAGGTCGGTGATGCTGACCGGCACATCGCCGCCATAGGAGATGCCGCGGGTGTCCGGGATCCGCTCCGGCAGGAGTCCGCCGTGCGCGACCTGATAGGCCCGCCCGAACTGGGTGATCTCGTCGTGCCCCCAGAACGGCGGCGTGCTCACCGCGAACGCCGCGCCGAACACCGTGGCCAGCACCGCGAAAACCACGGTGGCCGCACCGACTCGGTGCGCGAGGGCCGACGCCGCCCGCCGGAGGGTGGACGTACCGGTCTCCGTCGCGGGCTTCGGACCGGTGCCCGAGGTCTTGTCCAGGACCACCGAGGTCCGCACCGGCTGGTTCGCGTCGATCTGCTCGGCGACGCCCGCCGACTCGGCAGGCCCGGCCGACGTGGTCAACGCCGTGGCTCCGGGTCACCGTCCACGCCGGGCGCGGAATGCAGCAGGTAGTTCAGCCGGGCGGCCTCGTGCCGGGACCGGCGGATGCCGTCCAGGACCAGGCCCGCGGTCCAGGCCAGGCTGCCCAGCAGCAGCAGGGTGAACGCCAGGAACAGGGTCGGGAAGCGCGGCACCTCGTGGGTCGCGTAGAACTCGACCACGATCGGAATCGCGAGGGCGATCGAGATCAGCCAGCTCAGCGTGCCGAACAGGCCGTAGAACGCGACCGGGCGCTCGTGCCGGGCCAGGCCGATGATCAAGCCCAGAATCTTGAAACCGTCATGGTAGGTGCGCAGTTTCGACTCGCTGCCCGCCGGGCGATCCCGGAACCCGACCGGCACCGCGGTCTGCGGAACCCGCAGGTGCAGCGAATGCACCGTCAGTTCGGTCTCGATCTCGAACTCGCGCGAGACGGCGGGGAAGCTCTTGACGAAGCGACGCGAGAACACCCGGAATCCGCTGAGCATGTCTTCGACGTTCTCGCCGAACACCTTTCCGACCACACCGTTGAGCACCTTGTTGCCCATCTCGTGGCCGGCCCGATAGGCCGAGGAGCCCGTGTCTTTCAATGACTCGGTTTCACGACGCACGCCGAGCACGTGATCGTAGGGGCCGTCGAGCAGCGTCTTGATCATCAGCGGCGCGGCCGAGGCCTCGTAGGTGTCGTCGCCGTCGATCATCAGATAGATGTCGGCGTCGATGTCGGCGAAGGCGCGGCGCACCACATTGCCCTTGCCCTTGGTGTTCTCGTACCGCACGATCGCACCGGCTTCGCGGGCCCGCTCGGCCGTCTGGTCGGTGCTGAGATTGTCGTAGACGTAGACGACGATTCCCGGCACGGCGGCCTGTAGATCGGCGACGACCTTGGCGACCGACGCCTCTTCGTTGTGGCAGGGGACGACTGCGGCGATTCGAAGCTCGGTGGAGTCCACCTGGGTAAATCCTCGATGTCGGCGGTGAAGGGGAACACCGGGAGGGTACAGGGCCCTGCTGACTCTGCCACGTTCGCGGTACCGTCACCCGGTGTCTTACCCCGAGCCGCCCGTCGCACACCCGGTGACCGTGGATCCGGAACCGAGCCTGGCCGCCAAGGTGATCACCGCGCTCCGTAAGGGCAGTGCCTTCCTGATCGTCGGCGGCATCGGCTTCCTGGTCGACGCGGGCACCTACAACCTGCTGGTGTTCTGGGGCGGCGAGGGCGTGCTGTACCACCAGCCGCTTGCCGCGAAGATCATCGCCATTCTGGTGGCCACCGTCGTCACCTACTTCGGCAACAAGTGGTGGACCTTCGCCGATCAGCAGACCGACAACCCGGGCCGCGAGTACCTGCTGTACGCGGTGTTCAACGTGGTGGCCATCGGGTTGCAGCTGGGCTGCCTCGGATTCTCCCGCTATGTCCTGGACCTGTCGACGCCGCTGTCGGACAACATTTCCGGCACGCTGATCGGCCAGGCGGTCGCGGTCGGATTCCGCTACTGGGCCTATAACAAGTTCGTGTTCACGGGTTCCACATCGCGCCCGTGAAGGTTTGGATTGATATCCTCACCCCCGCCGCGAACGGCATCCCGTCGGCACAATCAGGATTTCGAGGACTTCATGGAGCAGTCGGCTACCGAGGCCGTTACCGAAACGAACGACCACACGTCGGCCGAGGCAGCGCCCGCTACCTTGCGTAGTGATCATCGGGCGCCGGACCGGCTCGTGTTACAGCGCGGCATCTTCACCGGGCCGTCGGCGAAGATCAGCGACGAGCTCTACGCCGTGGTCAAGGGCCGCGCGCACCGGGAACGCCTGGAACTGCGCCTGGACAAGGGCGCCACCGCGCACACCAATACCTACTTCGGCCGCTTCGCCGCCGCGTACTGGCAGCGCTGGACCGTGGTCACCGAGGTGCGGGCCACCATGGTGCTGGAGGTGACCGGCAAGGCGCAGGTGCGCATCGTCGCCTCCGATATCGCCGGGCACCGCCGCATCATCGGCTCCGCGGTGGCACAGGAGAGCGGCGCGGTGACCCTGTCCGCTCCGCTGGACCAGTACGTCGACGGCGGCGCGCTCTGGCTGGAATTCGATGCCGTCGGCGGCCCGCTGACCATCACCGAACTCACCTGGACCGCACCCGCGCCGAAGCGGATGCGCCCGGTCGCCATCGCCATCTGCACCTTCAACCGCGCCGCCGACTGCGCGGAAACCGTCGCGGCGCTGGCCTCGGATCCGACCGTGCTGGCCGCCATCGACGCGGTCTACGTCGTCGATCAGGGCACCGACCTGGTGCAGGACCGGCCGCGCTACCAGCAGACGCTGCCGATCCTCGGCGACAAGCTGCGCTACCTGCGCCAGCCGAACCTCGGCGGCGCGGGCGGTTTCACCCGCGGCCTCTACGAGGTGTCCGCGGTCAACGAGCACGCCGACGTCATCCTGATGGACGACGACATCCTCTGCGAACCCGAAACGGTGTTGCGGCTCAACGCGTTCGCCAATCTGACCGTGGAGCCGACACTGGTCGGCGCGCAGATGCTGTTCCTGCTCAACCCCGACTACCTCAATGTCGGCGCCGAGGAGGTGCACCTGCACGAGCTCAAGCACGGGCAGAAGGTGCCCAAGGCGCTGCGCAACACCTCCATGCTGAAGAAGAACCAGGAGCGCCGCGTCGACGCCGGCTACAACGCCTGGTGGACCTGCCTGATCCCGGCCGAGGTGGTCGCGAAGATCGGGCTGCCGATACCGATCTTCTTCCAGTGGGACGACGTCGAATACGGCGTGCGGGCGCGGGAGAGCGGTTTCGTCACCGTCACCCTGCCCAACGCCGCGGTCTGGCACGCCGATTTCTACTGGAAGGACTTCGACGACTGGGCGCGCTATTTCAGCACGCGCAATTCGCTGATCGTCGGCGCCATGCACGCCGAGCTGGACGGGAAGAAGATCACCCGGCAGTTCCTGCGCCAGATCGGCGAATACCTGGTCGGCATGCAGTACGGCCTGGCGCACACCACCCTGCAGGGCATCGAGGACTTCCTGGAGGGCCCGAAGGTGCTGCGCGACGGCGGTATCGACGCGCTCGCCCGGGCCCGCACCAGCCGCGCCGACTACCCGGAGACCGCCAAGCACGCGGCCGCGACGCCGCCGGTGCGCGCGGCCGATATCCAGCTGCGCCGGGCCGGCGGCGAGCCGAGCCGGGTCCTGCTGATCCTGATCAAGCGCGCGATCACGCAGTGGACCGGCCGCACCCAGCACGGCGTGATCGGCGTGACCCGCGAGGACGCGCACTGGTGGCATGTGTCGCTGTTCGACCACGTGGTGGTGACCGACGCCTCGCAGTCCGGCGTGCGGGTTCGAGTGCGGGACAAGGACCGTGCCCGTCAGCTGCTGACGCGCACGATCCGGGTGCTGCGCCGGTTGCGCAAGGACCTGCCGCGCCTGACGGCCGAGTACCGGGCCGCGGTGCCGGAGCTGACCAGCCGGGCGAACTGGGCGCGGCTGTACGGGATCGACGCCGACTGACAACGGTGCCCGCCCGGCTCATCGGCCGGGTGCAGGGCTCCGTCGTGCTCGATCGGCCGGGCGGCGAGCGCTATTCGGCGGTCGCATCGAGGGTGCGTTCGCCCGCGGCGGCGTAGGCGCGTTCGGTGGCGGCCTTCTCCGGCCGCCACCAGTCCTCGTGGTCGCGGTACCACTGGACCGTCGCGGACAGGCCCGCGCGGAAATCGGCGTAGCGCGGCGTCCAGCCGAGTTCGGTGCGCAGCGTGGTCGCGTCGATGGCGTAGCGCTGGTCGTGACCGGGCCGATCGGTGACGTGGTCGAAATCGTCCGGGGCGCGGCCGAATTCCTCGAGGATGAGCCGCACGACGGTCTTGTTGTCGAGTTCGCCGTCAGCGCCGATCAGGTAGGTCTGCCCGATCCGGCCGCGCTCCAGCACATCCCAGACCGCGCGATTGTGGTCCTCGACGTGGATCCAGTCGCGCACCTGATGGCCCGCGCCGTAGAGCCGGGGGCGCACGCCGTCGATCAGATTGGTGATCTGCCGCGGGATGAACTTCTCCACATGCTGGTATGGCCCGTAGTTGTTGGAACAGTTCGACAGGGTGGCGCGCACCCCGAACGACCTGGTCCAGGCGCGGACCAGCAGATCGCTGGACGCCTTGGACGCCGAGTACGGGCTGGACGGGTTGTAGGGGGTGTATTCGGTGAACCGCGGCTCGTCGGGGGTGAGGTCGCCGTACACCTCGTCGGTCGAGACATGGTGGTAGCGCACGTCGTAGCGGCGCACCGCCTGCAGCAGCGAATACGTGCCGACGATATTGGTCTGGATGAACGGCCACGGCTCGGTCAGCGAGTTGTCGTTGTGCGATTCGGCCGCGAAGTGCACCACCGCGTCGACGCCGCTGACCAGCTCGTCGACCAGGTCGAGGTCGGCGATGTCGCCGTGCACGAAGTCGATGCGGTCGGCGACGTCGTCCAGCGAGGCCTTGTTCCCGGCGTAGGTGAGCGCGTCGAGCACCGTCACCGTGGTGTCCGGGCGCTGGGCCACGGTCTGGTGGACGAAGTTCGCACCGATGAATCCGGCTCCGCCGGTGACAAGCAAGCGCACGCCATGAACTTTACGTCCCGCCGGCGCGTCCCCGGACGGCGCCACCTGAGAGCCGCCTGAGTGGCCTTCGCCACACTCGAGCGGAATAAGCGCAGCTCGGCATGGCCGACCGATTCCGAAAAACCTGCTGGGAGTGCGTATTTCCGGGAGTACCCCATCGCGTACGTCCGAATGGTGAACAAGATTTGAATTAACCGTCACAGGCGATTCACCCCCCGTTAGCTGGCTTGAATTTCGATCAGCTTGTCCCCGCACGATGCGCAACATTGAGGTTCAAGAAAAATGCTGATGAGGAAGTTCACCGCGACGTCGGCCCTGCTGATCGCCGCCCTGGGTGTGGCCGCCGGTACCGCCCACGCCGAGCCCGCCGCCGCCGCCCCGCTGCCCGTCAACCTCTCCTACGAGATCGACGAGAAGAACGGCAGCCTGAAGCTGACCACCGATTCCGGTTCGATCGTGACCGAGAACGGCCGCCTGGCGATCAAGGCCAACAACGGTGCCGTGATGGCCGGCATTCCGCTCGCCACCCAGATCTTCGACCACGAGTTCCCGGTCGCCGCCACCCAGGTCGCCGACCGCTCCGTGACCCTGACCCCGCAGCTCGACGAGCAGCACGCCGTCTACAAGCCGGTCGCCCTGCCCTTCGAGGGCCAGGCCGAGTTCAAGAACGAGTACGAGCGTGAGAAGGCTGCCTACTCGCGCATGAAGGACAACATCGGCCTGGCCGCCACCGTGGCCGGTCTGACCACCACCGTCCTCGGTGGCCTCATCGGCTGCGTCGGTGGCGCCGCCCTCGGCACCGCGGCTTCGGCTCCGGTCGCCTTCCTGCTGGGTGCCGGTCCGGTCGTCGGCTGCATCGTCGGCGCGGCCGCCGGTGCGTCGTTCCTCGGCGTCGTCGGCACCATCCTGATCACCGCCCCGATCGCGGTGGTCGAGGCCGTCAACTACTTCGGGATCATCAACTCCCCCTTCGTTCCCCCGGCCAAGAAGTAAGGCTCGCGGTAGCGCAGCGAAACCCCGTCCGGTTCGCCCGGGCGGGGTTTTTCGTTGCCGCCGAACGAAATTGAACCCCCGCCCCGAGGGGGGAGCGGGGGTTCATGCTCGTCCGGCCGACCGGGGTCAAGGCCGTCCGAGCTCAATCAGGCTGTGCCCGAGGTCAAGCTGTGCGTATCGTCGCGTCTGCCGGTTCGGTGCAGGCGCGCACGAATCGCGCGACCCGTCCCAGTGCCCGGCGGCCCTCGGGCAGGCCGGGCGCGATGCTCATGAACGCGTGCACCTGGCCGCGCCAGAGCTCCAGGGTGTTCGGCACGCCCGCGGCGGTGAGCCGCAGCGCCATGAGTTCGCAGTCGTAGCGCAGCATTTCGTCTTCGGCGGCGATGAGCAGCACCGGCGGCAGCCCCGCCAGTGCCCCGTTCACCGGCGACAGTTTCGGGTCCAGCCGGCCGTCGATCTCGGCGCCGAACCGGACCACGGCCTCGAGCGCGGCCAGCGGAAGGTACGGATCGCGCGCGACATTCACGTAGTCCCGCTTGGCCGTGTAGTCGAGATCGAGCAGCGGGCTGAGCCCGATCAGCCCGGCGGGCGCGGGCAGGCCCGACTCGAGGGCGGCCAGCGCCGTGGCGAAGGTGAGGTAGCCGCCCGCGGAGTCGCCGGCGAAGGTGATGCGGGCCGGATCGACGCCCTTGCGCAACAGCCAGCGGTAGGCGGTGAGACAGTCGCGCACCGACTCCTCGATCCGGCAGCCGGGTAGCTGCCGGTACTGCACATTGACCACCGGCTGTCCGGTGCGCCGGGCCAGGCTGGCCGCGACCGGTCGATGCGTGGTGAGCCCGCAGACCGCGAACCCGCCGCCGTGCATGTAGAGCATCGCGCCGTTGCGCAGCGATTTGGAGCCACCGGCGGGGCGCACGATCTCCATTCGAAAGCCGTCCAGCGTGAGCTGTTCGCGCTCGACGCCGCGCGGGCCGGGCCGCAGCCGGGCCAGATTGTCGATGGCGAACGCGCCGATCGGGATGGTCGCGGGCCTGATCGGGGCCAGCCGCAGCGCGGGGCGCACGAGCGAGGTGCAGGTTGCCAGGAGCAGGCGGGCCGCCGGGCTGGGTCCATCCGGATTCACTACTTCGCCGACACCGATCGCGGTCATCGCGCACCTGCTTTCCACTGGCGCGCCGTGCCCGACCGGACGGCAGGGGCCACCTACCGGACCGGCGAGACATCGACGCTGACATCTCACACGGCGTTGTTTGACAACGCTCGAACTCAGGAGACCACGTGAATGTGACCTACGCAACAGGATTGGCCCGAATCGCCGGAAAGCTAAACCTCCGTGACACTTTCGTAGGCATGTCGGAACCGGGCCGACGTCGGGTGCGACCGTCGATCGCGAAACTGGCAGACTCCAGGGCATGCGCGGAATCATCTTGGCGGGCGGCACCGGCTCGCGGCTGCACCCGATCACGCGCGGGGTGAGCAAGCAGCTGGTCCCGGTCTACGACAAGCCGATGATCTACTACCCGCTGTCCACGCTGATGCTCGCGGGCATCCGGGACGTGCTGGTGATCACCACCCCGGAGGAGGCCCCCGCCTTCTGCCGCCTGCTCGGCGACGGCTCCCAGTTCGGCATCGAGCTGTCCTACGTGGTGCAGCCCGAACCCGACGGGCTCGCCCGCGCGTTCGTGCTCGGCGCCGACCATATCGGCGGCGACAGCGCCGCACTGGTGCTGGGCGACAACATCTTCCATGGCCCCGGCCTCGGCACCAGCCTCAACCGCTTCACCGGACTGGACGGCGGCGCGGTCTTCGCCTACTGGGTCTCCGATCCCTCCGCCTACGGCGTCATCGAATTCGAAGCCGGGCGGGCGGTCTCGATCGAGGAGAAACCCAAGCAGCCCCGCTCCAACTACGCCATCCCCGGGCTGTATTTCTACGACAACGACGTCGTGGAGATCGCCAAGACGCTACGGCCCTCCGCGCGCGGCGAATACGAGATCACCGATATCAACCGCGCCTATCTGGAACAGCAGCGCCTGCGCGTGGACGTGCTCGCGCGCGGCACCGCCTGGCTGGACACCGGCACCTTCGACTCGCTGCTCGACGCCGCCAACTATGTGCGCACCATCGAGGAACGCCAGGGACTCAAGATCGGGGTGCCTGAAGAAGTCGCCTGGCGGATGGGCTACATCGATGACGATCAGCTGTGCGCGCGAGCCGAACCGCTGGTGCGCTCGGGCTACGGCCGTTATCTGCTGGATCTGCTGAGCCAGGGGCCGGACCTCTCGCACAGCCCGGTATCGCCGGACGGGCGCGGACCCAGGTGGGATTGGTGATGGAGTTCCAGGAACTCGCGGTGCCCGGCGCGTGGGTGATGACCCCGCGCCTGCTGGGCGACGACCGCGGCGCGTTCGCCGAGACCTTCAAGGCCTCGGAGTTCGAGAAGGCCACCGGCCGCGCCTTCGAGCTGTGCCAGGTGAACACCTCGGTGTCCGCGGCGGGCGTGCTGCGCGGTATCCACTACACCGAGGATCCGCCCGGCCAGGCCAAGTACGTCACCTGTATGCGCGGCGCTTTCTACGACGTGGTGGTCGACCTGCGTCCCGGCTCCCCCACCTACGGCCACTGGGACAGCGTCCTGCTCGACGACGTGCACCGCCGCTCGGTGTTCCTCTCCGAGGGCCTGGGCCACGCGATCCTCTCGCTGGAGGACCGGTCCACCGTCACCTACCTGTGCTCACTGGAGTACACCCCCGAATTCGACCGGGACATAGACGCTTTCGATCCTCGGCTGGGGATCGACTGGCCCCGGCTGGGCCGCGACGGCGAGCCGCTCACCTACATCCGCTCCGCCAAAGACACTGCCGCCCCACCCTTTTCCTGACCGAAAAGCCGAACCCCACACGCGCGGTGTGGGGTTCGGCTTTCATCGGCTGGATGAGGGCGTCAGCCGACTGGCTCGAGCACCTTGGTGTCGGCGGCCGAATCCGGCCGCGCCACCGGCTTGCGGCGCTTGGGCAGGTAGACCGTGAGCGCGACCAGGGCGCCGACGATCGCCACACCGGCGGCGAATTCCAGGCCCGGACGGTAGGTGTCCAGCATGGCGGCCGGGGAGCGGTCGGCATGCGCGCCGCTGGTGATGATCGCGGTGGTCACGGCCAGCACAATGGCCGCGCCGACCTGCATGGCGGTCTGCAGCACGCCCGCCGCCAGGCCCTGTTCCTCGTCATCGATACCGCTGGTGGCCTGGATGTTGATGGCCGGGAAGCCGACCCAGCCGATGCCGATCAGCAGCAGCGCGGGCAGCAGCACCGTGAGGTAGTTCGGCGCGGTGTCCAGGCGCAGGTAGGCCAGGTAGCCAAGCGCCATGATCACCATGGTGACGGCGATGATCGGGCCGGTGCCGAAGCGGTCGACCAGCTTGTCGGAGACGAACGCCGAGGCGACCACCAGCAGACCCACCGGCAGCAGCGCCAGGGCCAGCTTCAGCGGCGACCAGCCCAGCGACTCCTGCAGGTAGAGCGTGGTGATGAACTGCCAGCTGAAGTAGGAGCCGGCGACCGCGATGATGGCGAGGCTGGCCCGCACCAGGCTGGCCTTGCGCAGGATGCCGAGGCGGATGAGCGGGTACTTCACGCGCTTCTCCACCGCGACGAATCCGGCGAACAGCGCGGCCACGACCACGAACGAGCCGAGCGTGCGCGCCGAGGCCCAGCCCACCTCGGGCGCGGTGACCACGGTGTAGACCAGCAGCAGCATGGCGGCGGTGGACAGCACCGCGCCGAGGATGTCGTGCCCGCCCTCGTCGGCGGCCTTGTCCTTGGGCACCAGGTAGTAGGCGGCGACCAGCGCGGCCACGGCAACCGGGACCGGGAGCAGGAAGGTCCAGCGCCAGCCGAGACCGGTCATCAGGCCGCCGAACAGCAGGCCCATGGAGTAGCCACCGGCACCGAACACGGTGTAGATGGACAGTGCCTTGTTGCGGGCCGGGCCCTCGGCGAAGTTGGTGGTGATGATGGACAGACCGGTCGGCGCGGTGAAGGCGGCGGCCAGGCCCTTGATGAAGCGGGTGATGATCAGCAGCGGGCCGGAGCTGACGAAAGCGCCTGCGAGCGAGGCGATCGCGAAGACGGCCAGGGCGATCAGGAAGACCTTGCGGCGCCCGAGCAGGTCGGCGGTGCGCCCGCCGAGCAGCAGCAGGCCGCCGTAGCCGAGGACGTAGCCGGAGACCAGCCACTGCAGGGTGGAGGTGGACAGCTCGAGTTCGGCGCCGATGGAGGGCAGTGCGACTCCGATCATCGACACATCGAGGCCGTCCAGGAACAGCACGATGCACAGGGTGATCAGCATGCCCCAGAGCCGGGCGGACCATCTGGTCGGGTCGGTCGCCTGCTCGGCGGCCGAGAGCGTTGCTGGTGAAGTCATGATCGAAACGATTGCATGCACGCGCATTAGATGTCAACACATCTAATGCATTTGCATAGAACGCCGGGGATCACTAGGATGTGGGCATGTCGAAGCCGTCTCTAACTGAGACAGCCCGGGGCAGCGCCGCCTCCGGGCTGGTGGGCGAGTGGCGAGAGCTGCTCGATCGTCATGCGGCGGTCAGCTGCGCATTGGAAAAAGCGCTACAGAATCAGCACGAGATCGGACTCAGCGAGTTCGAGACGCTGGACCGGCTGATCGAAGCCGACAGCGACTACCGCATGAGCGATCTCGCCGAGGACATCTACCTGAGCCAGAGCGCGCTCTCCCGCACGGTCGCCCGGCTGGAACGCGACGGCCTGGTCTCGCGCCGCATGTGCACCGAGGACCGGCGCGCGATCTTCGTCTGCCTCACCGAGCAGGGCCGCGCGGCACACGCCCGGGCACTGCCCACGCATCGCGAAGTGCTCGGGCGCACTTGGGAATCCGACACCAAGTGCGACTACCCGCCGGATAACTAACCCAGGCTCGCGCGAGCATCCTCGATCAGCGCACGCGCGTCCACCGATACCGCCTTGATGCTCGCGAACGCCGAGCGGTAGCGGTCCACCTCGGGCGCCTTGTCCAGATAGACCGAACTCGTGAACGCCTCGATGTAGACGACCGGCGGCTCGGACTGCTCGCCCGCGCTGAACTCGGGGAACTCCAGGACGACGAAGTGGCCGGTCGCCATACCGTCGTGGTACTCCGACTCCGACTGCACCGCCTGCATCCGGATATTCGGCCGATCGCACATCCGCCGCAGATGGTCGAGCTGTGCCGCGGCCACCTCCGGTCCGCCGATCCGGCGCCACAGCACGGACTCGGCGATCACCACGTCCAGCTGCACCGGCGCCTCGTCACGCAGGATCAGCTGCTGCCGGGTCAGGCGCAGGCGCACGCGCCGATCGACCTCCGCCGCGGACAGCTCCGGGCACGCGGCCGTGATCAGCGCGCGGGCGTAATCCTCGGTTTGCAGCAGGCCGGGAACCAGTTCGTTCTCGTAGGTGGTCACGGTGCGGGCGGCCTCCTCGAGGCCGATGTAGACCTCGAAGCCCTCGGGAATCACATCGCTGTAGCCGGTCCACCAGCCGCGTGACTTGGTCTCCTTGGCCAGTGCCGCCAGCGGCGCGACCACGGCCTCGGGTGCGCCGTAGATCTTGCACATGGCCTCGACATCGAGGCTGCGCAGCGAGGTCTGTCCGGTTTCGATCCGCCAGATCTTGGCTTCGGACCACTCCAGCTGCCGGGCGGCCAGCCGGGTGGTCATGCGCGCTCGAGTGCGCAGCTCGCGCAGCTGCCGTCCGAGTTGGCGGCGCGGCATGGTCGAGCCTGTGGTCCCCTGCGGTAAGGCCATACTTCCCCCTCCTGCATTTCTAGCGCGTCCGCGTCGTGTCCCGGACACCCGAACCGCATTGTTTCACAGCAAATCTGGCATAGCGTACGACGTACAACTCAGGCACGCCACTGTCACTATCAAGTCAATAGGTTTAGAGCCCGGTGCAATTGGGGAATTCAGGCAGGTTAGCTACTTTTTGGGACCCTTTTTACGGAACCGCCAGAACTGCACCGCGCGTACGTCCTCGGACAGCTGGTTCACCGGTTCGGCAACATCGGAGAGCGCTTGGAACAGGTCATCGGCGAGTTCACTGATGTGCTCCACCCGAGTCGCCAGCCTGGAGGCGTTGACCAGGAACTCGAGCAGCAGCCGCACGGTCGCCGCGATGGTGAGCCCCAGCGGGACGCCGATCAGCAGGGTCAAAATCCCCAGTACCGCCGAAACCTGCCACATCGACACGACCAGCACCACGGGTATCGCCACCGCGAAGGCCAGGCCGAGCATGTAGGCCAGCGGCAGCAGCGTGCGGGTCGCGGGCCGGCGGAACTGGACATCGAGCAGCGTCCGCCCCGCCGCCACTCCCCACTCCCGGAACGCGCGCGGGCTCCGGAACGGCTCGGCGGCCGGTTCCTCACGGACCGGCCGCGGCTTGGCGAACCGTTCTTTCCAAGTGATCCAACGAGATTCGGTCTCGTACTCCTCGGGGTCCAGCGCGACGCCCTCGGTGCCATCATCCATGCCGTGATCGTGCACCGAATCCGCGGACCCGGCCAGCCCAGACGGTGATAGCGACTACACCGGGGTGAGACGAATCCGACACTCTGGAAGAAGTTTCCGATCAATCCGTAACGCCGGAGCTACCCGGCGTCGATACGAACCATGAACGCAGCAGGACCCAGTTCTATCGGGGAATGGAGAAAGACAGTGCGCACCACGTTTCCGACTTCCGTCTCGGCGGCCGAGATGACCGCCGCAGCGCAGGACTACACCCAGCGCGGATGGACGGTTGCCGAAACGGCCAACGGGATCTGCCTGATCACCGATGCCGACATTTCCGGCATCGAGGTGACCGGCGAACTCGCTGGCGAGGTTCGCCGCTTCCTGCGCGCCAACAACCTGTCCGGCCCGGTGATCGAGATGCCGGGTAGCGAGCGTCGCGAAATCCACCTGGTCACCGGTGTCCGCAAGGCCGCCGCCGCCATGGACGCGCTGCGCGAGGCCGGCGCTGTCATCTACACCGACGGCGCGGGCATCCCGCTGCCCCCGACCCACCTGTCCACCGGTGCGGCCTGCTGGGGCGTCGCCCCGCACGAGGCCCGCTGGGTGCCGCCGGTCGTCGCCATCGGCGCGGCGGTTCGCTCGGTGCAGGCCCGCTCCCGCTCGGCGCTCACCAGGGTTGCCTGCTGATCCAGCTCGGATGACTGCGTTCCCACGAATACCCCCTGCAAGGGTGGCCGAGTTCTAGGATTCGGCCGCGAACGACCGGTACCGCTTCGGCGGATACCGGTCGTTGTGGTTTTCAAGGGTGTCGGCGGCGGGCCGGGCAGGCCAAGATGGTCCTATGAGCCAGATCACGTCCCGGAACCTGCTGCGCACCTGCCCGCTGTGTGAGGCGGTGTGCGGGCTGGAGCTGCGGCTCGACGCCGACGACCACATCACCTCCGTGCGCGGGGACAAGCTGGATCCGTTCAGTCAGGGCTTCATCTGCCCCAAAGGCGCCAGTTTCGGGCAGCTGGACGAGGACCCGGACCGGGTGACCGAGCCGCTGATTCGCGACCGCGCCACCGGCGCGTGGCGCACGGCGGGCTGGGACGAGGCCTTCGACTACATCGCCGAGCGTTTCGCGCCGGTCGTCGCGGCGCACGGGCGCGGAGCGGCGGCGCTGTACCTGGGCAACCCGAACGCGCACACCGTGGCGGGCGCGCTGTACGTGCCGGTGCTGATCCGAGCGCTCGGCACCAAGAACCTCTTCTCCGCGAGCACCGCCGACCAGATGCCCAAGCAGGTGGCCAGCGGCCTGATGTTCGGCGACCCGCTGCGCATCCCGGTACCGGATCTGGACCGCACCGACTATCTGCTGATGCTGGGCGCGAATCCGCTGGAGTCGAATGGATCACTGTGCACCGCACCGGATTTCCCGGGGCGGCTGAAGGCGCTGCGGCGACGGGGCGGGAAGTTCGTTGTGGTCGACCCACGGGCCACCCGGACCGCGAAACTGGCCGACGAGCACCTGTTCATCCGGCCGGGCAGCGACGCCTACCTGCTGCTCGGCATCGTGCACACACTGTTCGCCGAACAGCTCGCCACGGTGCCCGAGGCGCGAGCTCAGCGCCCGGAGGCGGCAGCGGAGCGTGACCACGGAGGGCGTAGCGAACGCCGTCCAGCAGCTGCCGTAGAGGTCGCGGGTCTGGACGAGTTGCGGGCGGCGGCAGCGGAATTCACGCCGGAGGCGGTGGCGGCGCGCACCGGCGTGCCCGCCGCGACCGTCGTGCGGCTGGCCCGGGAACTCGCGGGCGCCCCGACCGCCGCCGTGTACGCCCGGATCGGCACCTGCACCACCGAATTCGGCACGGTCGCGCAGTGGCTGGTGGACGCGATCAATGTGCTCACCGGCAATCTGGACCGGCCCGGCGGCGTCATGTTCCCCGAGGCCGCCGCGGGCGGAATCCCGCGCACCAAGCCGTTCCGGATCGGACGCTGGACCAGCCGGGTGCGTGGGCTGCCCGAGGCCATGGGCGAGTTGCCGGTCGCCACCCTGGCCGACGAAATCCGCACGCCGGGAACGGGTCAGGTGCGGGCGCTGATCACGGTGGCGGGCAATCCGGTGCTGTCGGCGCCGAGCGGCGCGCGGCTGGACGCGGCGTTCGCGGAGCTGGACTTCATGGTGAGCGTGGACCGCTATGTCAACGAGACCACCCGGCACGCCGATGTCATCCTGCCGCCGCCCCGGCCGGTGCAGTCGCCGCACTACGATTTCGCGCTGCTCCAGTTCGCGGTGCGCAACTACGCCCGGTACTCCCCGCCGCTGGTCCCGCTGGACGGGCGGCCGTCGGAGGCCGAGGTGCTGGCCCGGCTGGGCGCGGCGCTGACCGGGCAGCCGCACACCGGTGACGTGCTGGCCGCGGTGGACGAGCTGATCATCGCCGGCACGCTACAGAAAGCCGGGCTGAGCGAACGCCGACCGGAATTGCGCGGCGCTACCAGCACCGAGCAGCGGCTGGATCTCATGCTGCGGGTCGGACCGTACGGCGAGTGGAATGGTGGCACCCTGAATCTGCAAGTGCTGCTGGACAATCCGCACGGAGTCGACCTCGGTGCGCTGCGGCCACGGCTGCCCGGAGTGCTCATCACCGCCTCCGGCCGGGTGGAGCTGGCACCGGCGGCGCTGCTCGCCGAGGTGGACCGGATGCGGGCCCGGATCGCGGACACCGCACCGGATTTCGTGCTGATCGGGCGGCGGCAGCTGCGCTCCAACAACAGCTGGATGCACAATGTGGCGCCGCTGGTCAGCGGATCCAATCGGTGCACGCTGCACATTCATCCCGAGGACGTGGCCCGGCTCGGACTGGGTGATCAGGCGGTGGTGAAGTCGGCGGCGGGCGCTGTGACGGTGCCGCTGGAACCGACCGAGGCGATCATGCCCGGCGTGGTGAGCCTGCCGCACGGGTGGGGACACGGTGACAGCGAGCAGACGGTCGCGCGGGCGCATGCCGGGGTCAATGCCAATGTGCTGACCGATGATTCGATTGTCGACGCGCCGTCGGGCAACGCGGTGTTCAACGGCGTCCCGGTCACATTGGCTGCCCCGTAACGCGTCCGGACTTCCGATCGAGCGCGGCGTGCGCGCGGCGCGCCAGGTCCGCGCCCAGCGCGCCGGCCTGGGTGGCGAGTTCGCGATGCGCCGCCGGATCGCTGGTCTCGGTGCCGTAGAGCAGTTCTACCGAGGAGTTCGGGATCGCCGAGTATCCGGCGATCCCGTGCTGTAGCTGGAGGGTGAGCGCATCCCGGTAGCCGCGGCGGTGGTAGGTGTCGGCTCGCACACCCGCGAAGCCCACGAAGTGCAGTTCATCGAGCGCGCTGCCGGTGCCGGTCGCGGTGTTCTCGTAGGCCCAGCCGCGGCTGAACACCCGGTCCACCCACCCCTTGGCGAGGGCGGGCAGCGACCACCAGTACACCGGGAACAGCAGGGCCACCAGGTCCGCCGATTCGACCAGCCGCTGTTCGCGCGCGACGTCGGCTGGTACCTCGCCGCGCAGGCGGTGCACGGCGAGGTCGGCCGCGGTGAACACCGGGTCGAATCCGGTCGCGGTCAGGTCGTGCACGGTGACCTCGGCGCGGGCGTCGGCGCGCAGTCCCCGCTCGACGGCGCGGGTGAGCGTCCAGGCGGCGGAGTCGTGGTCGGGATGGGCGACAACGAGCAGGACGTGTGGTCGATTCGTTTCGTCGGTCATGCGGCCACGGTAAACATTCATACCGGTGTGAAGGTCAAGCCGGCAACTGCCGAGTCGAGGCCAGCAACCTTCTACAAAACGTCCGGTCGGAATGTGGCAAATGTCTGGAAAATGTTGCTACCGAAATGCTTTGGAGCGAATCGTCCCACTTGATTTCAGGTATTGGCCCGTACGGTTTCCTCTACACTGGGCGAGATTTGGTGTGCTAGATCCAGCAACCCTAGGGGACACCATGCCCATTCCACCTGTCGGCAGCAGCGGCGAGCACGAACTCCAGGACAGATACGGTACGCGCGATAGAGCCGAACGCTTCTACTCCGATCAGGTACTCGATCGACTGAACCCGGCAATGATCGAGTTCATCGCCCGAATGGATATGGCCTTCCTCGCCACCGCCGACCGAAAAGGCGAATGCGACACCACTTTTCGGGCGGGTCCACCCGGCTTCCTCCATGTCATCGACGAGCGCACGATCGCCTATCCGGAATATCGCGGCAACGGTGTCATGGCCAGTCTCGGCAACATCCTGGAGAATCCGCACATAGGCATCCTGCTCATCGATTTCGTCCGCGACCTCATCGGATTGCACATCAACGGATCGGCCCGCGTCGTCGAGGACGCCACCCTGCGCCACTGCGTCGCCGGGCTGCCGCCGAACCTCAAGGGGCGGATCGCCGAACACTGGGTGATCGTCGACGTCGAGGAGGCTTACATCCACTGCCGCAAGCACATTCCGCACCTGCTGCCCGCACCGCGCGAACAGCGCGAGTGGGGCACCGACAATGTGCGCGCCAAGGGCGGTGACTACTTCGGCGCCAAGGCCGACGCCGCCGATCGGCGCTACGCGCCTAGTGGATCCTGAAGATCACCAGGCGCTGCACCACGAAGTTGATCACCGTGGCCGTGCCCTGCGCGATCACGAAGGCCAGCGGCACCCGCCACCAGTGCTCGGCGATGGCGTAGTACATCACCTGATTGATCCCCACCTGGATCGCGAAGGTGCAGGCATACAGGGCGACCACCGCGATGAAGCGCAGCCGGCTCGGATCGGCCTTGAAGGTCCAGCGGCGATTGATCAGATACGCCGTTGTCGTGCCCGCGACGAAACCGAGCGCCTTGGCGGCGCTGACCGGCAGACCCGCTTTCAACAGCAGGACGTACAAACCGAAATCGACGATCGCCGACAGCCCGCCCGTCAGGGTGAAACGGATGATCTGGGTCTTCAGGTCGACATCGGTCCCGCCCGGCTCGTCTACCAGCGGCAGTTCGGCAGGCAGCGGGAGATGGGGTTCGGCTGACACGCGAGCAGCCTAACGGCCGTCCGCCCGCGGTCGCGGCGCGCGCACCCCCGATGCCCTCCCAAGCGACCGCTCGGGTTCTTTCCGGGCCGCTAACCAGGTGCGATGTTGCCCATATCCCGGCGGCCCCGGTCAGCGCTCGCCTCCGCTGTGTCTGATCTGCGGTGTTCACAACGCCCTCCATGGTCACGCTTCGCTACCGCCTCCGGGCGCTGAGTTCACACCGCCGTGTCCGGTCCTACCTGTAGCCTCTATGCCGATGTCCACGAAAGCTCCGACCTCCACACCGGCCACCGGCAGTGGTACCGCCGACAGTGCGAACGCCAGCGTCACCGCTGCCACGTCGTTCACGCTGCCGACGCGTACCCGCTCGCTGACCGGCTGGGGTCGCACCGCACCGACCTCGTCCGAAGTGCTCGCCACCAGCGATCCGGAACTGATCGCCAAGGCAGTCGCCATGGTGGCCGAGGACAACGACGGCAAGCCCGCCCACCTGCGCCGCGGAGTCATCGCGCGCGGCCTCGGCCGCTCCTACGGTGACCACGCCCAGAACGCGGGCGGCCTCGTCGTCGACATGACCGCGCTGAACAACATCCACCGCATCGACCGCGACACCCGCCTGGTCGACGTGGACGGTGGCGTCAGCCTGGATCAGCTGATGAAGGCCGCCCTGCCGTTCGGGCTGTGGGTCCCGGTGCTGCCCGGCACCCGGCAGGTCACCATCGGCGGCGCCATCGCCTCCGATATCCACGGCAAGAACCATCACAGCGAGGGCAGCTTCGGCAACCACGTGCGCTCGATCGATCTGCTCACCGCGGACGGCACCGTGCAGCACCTCACGCCCAAGCGCAACACCAAGCTGTTCTGGGCGACCGTCGGCGGCAACGGGCTCACCGGCATCATCCTGCGCGCCACCATCGAGATGGCGCCCACGGAGACCGCGTACTTCCTCAACGACGGCCTCAAGACCACCACCCTCGACGAGACCATCGCGGCGCACAGCGACGGCAGCGAGGCGAACTACACCTATTCCAGCGCGTGGTTCGACGTGATGAACCCGCAGCCGAAACTGGGCCGGGCCTGCATCACCCGCGGCCGGCTGGCCACGGTGGACGAACTGCCGAAGAAGCTGCGCAAGCGGCCGCTGAAATTCGATGCGCCGCAGCTGCTGACCGTGCCGAACATCTTCCCGAGCTTCACCGCCAACCGGCTCACCCTGGGCGCGGTCGGCGAGGCCTACTACGCGATGGGCGGCACCTACACCGGCAAGGTGCAGAATCTGACGCAGTTCTATCACCCGCTGGATATGGTCGCGGAGTGGAATCGGGCCTACGGTCCGGCCGGATTCCTGCAGTACCAGTTCGTGGTGCCGACCGAGGCCGTCGACGAGTTCAAGAAGATCATCATCGACATCCAGGCCTCCGGGCACATCTCGGCGCTGAATGTTTTCAAGCTGTTCGGCCCGGGTAACCCGGCGCCGCTGAGCTTCCCCATGCCGGGCTGGAACATCTGCTGCGACTTCCCGATCCGCCCCGGCCTGAACGAGCTGGTCAGCGATCTGGACCGGCGCGTCATGGAATTCGGCGGGCGGCTGTACACCGCGAAGGACTCACGGACCACCGCGGAGTCGTTCCACAAGATGTACCCCCGGATCGACGAGTGGATCAAGGTCCGCCGAAGTGTCGATCCCACAGGCGTTTTCATGTCCGATATGGCGAGAAGGCTGGAGTTGCAGTGATCAATGCCGTTGGTAACCCGCAGACGATTCTGCTGCTCGGCGGGTCCTCGGAAATCGGCCTGGCGATCTGCGCGGAGTACCTGAAGAAGGGGCCCGCCCGCGTCATCCTGGCCATGCTGCCCAACGATCCACTGCGCGAACAGGCTTCGGCGCAGCTGACCGCGGCGGGCGCGAACACGGTCGAGATCATCGACTTCGACGCGCTCGACACCGACAGCCACCCCAAGGTGATCGACGCGGCCTGGGCCGGCGGCGATGTCGACGTGGCGATCGTGGCGTTCGGTGTGCTCGGCGACGCCGAGGAACTGTGGCAGAACCAGCGCAAGGCCGTCCTGACGGTCGGAATCAACTACACCGCGGCGGTTTCCGTCGGCGTGCTGCTCGGCGAGAAGATGAAGGCACAGGGCTTCGGCCGGATCATCGCCATGTCCTCGGTGGCGGGCGAGCGGGTGCGGCGCTCCAACTTCGTCTACGGCTCCACCAAGGCCGGGCTGGACGGTTTCTACCTGGGTCTGGGCGAGGCGCTGCGGCCATTCGGTCCGCGCGTGCTGGTCATCCGGCCGGGCCAGGTGCGCACCACCACCACACTCGAGCACTGGAAGGCGACCGGCGCCAAGGAGGCCCCGTTCACCGTCGACAAGGAAGACGTTGCCGCCCTTGCGGTTTCGGCGTCCGAAAAGGGCCGCGAGCTGATCTGGGCCCCCGGCCAGGTCCGCTACCTGATGTCGGTCATCCGCCACATCCCCCGCCCGGTCTTCCGGAAGCTTCCGCTCTGACCGCAGCAGCACGACAACGGCCCGCACAGTGTGCGGGCCGTTTCACGTTCCCGAAGCTCAGTCATGGAGCCGAATGCGGTCAGGATTCGGGTTCCGGGTCGGGGCGGTTCCAGGCGAGGATCAGGCCGGGGGTGCAGCCGCCGGCGAGAAGGGTGGCCAGGACCATTACGCCGCCCGCGTAGGCCGATTGGAAGGCGCTGATCTCCGGGGCCAGCACCGAGACGAATATCAGGTAGAACACCGGGAGCAGCGTCAAAATCTGGGTGACGGTCAGGCCCGCCGAGCGAGCGGAGTTACGCTGGGCGATCTCGAGTTCGTCGAGGGTTACCGCGGGCGCGCTGTCCTGTACCTGCGAGACGACCCGCAGCATTCCCCAGGCCGGAATGAAGATCAGGGTGGCGGGCAGTATGGCAAGGGCCGCCATCCGCAGGTCGAGGGCGCAGAGCAGCCCGGCGAGGAGCATGACGGCGATGGCCAACACCACGGTGACGGCCAGGGCGCGGCGGCGGCGCCGGGTGCGCCAGCCGGGCAGCAGGCCGGACAGGCGCTGCTCCTGGATCAGCCAGCGGCGGACCCGGTAGTTCTGGTAGCGGTCGAGCAGGTCGCTGGTCACGGTGGTCATGGCCGTCCTTTCGTGTAGATCTCGGCCGAGGAGGCAGTGAATTCGGCGCGGGCGAAGACGGCTTCGATCGGCAGCTCGAAGACATCGCAGATCCGCATGGCGAGATCGAGGCTCGGGTAGTGATCGCCCCGTTCCAGCGCCCCGATGGTCTGCACATTGACGTTCACCGCGTCGGCCAGGGCCGCGCGGCTCATCTTGTGGACCGCCCGCAACACCGCGATTCGGTTGTAGATAGGAAGAGTTTCTCCCCTTCTGACTGGGCTCACACAACACAGTGTTGTAAAAACACAACAATCTGTCAAGGAGATTCGTTGCGGGCCTCGAGGCGGCGCTGCCATTCCTCGGTGGCGCCGCGTAGCGCCTCGTTGACCAGGTGCAGGAGTTCGGCCCAGGCGGCGAAGCGCGTACCGGCGGGAGTGTCGGGGCCGAGGATCTCGGCGGCGCGCTGGGATTCCGCGGCCAGCTCCTGCTGGGTGCGCACGGAGGAGACCAGGTTGCGCAGCCAGATCCCCTCGTCGAGGACATAGCGTTCGCGGCGGGCGCCGGGGACGCGCTCGCGACTGAGCATGCGCTGCTGCTCCAGGAAGCCGATGGCGTGCGAGACCGAGGCGGGGCTGATCCGCAGGCGCTGCACCAGCTCGGCGGCGGTGAGCGCGCCGGAATCGGCGATCTGCAGGCAGGCCAGGACCCGCGACTCCATGCGCGGCATACCTTGGCGCACAAGAAGTTCGGTGACGGATTCGGTCAGTGCGCGCACCGCCTCGGGATCGCGGCCGGGACCGAGGTCGGGCGCGGGCAGTTCGGGCGGCGCGGCTGGCTTGGCGCGGCGCGCGCGCTGACCGGTGGCCCGCTGGGCACGATCGGCACGGTAGCCCTCGAGACCGCCGTTGCGGGTGACCTCGCGCATGATCGTCGACGCGGGGCGGTCCAGGCGGCGGCCGATCTCGGCATAGCCGAGACCGTCGGCCAGCCCGGCGGCGATCTGCTGGCGGTCCTCGGCGGTGAGTCTGCCTCCGGGCATCGGCGGTTCCCTATCGATTCGTAGCGGCGTAATCGCTGCTCAGTATGCACACGAACGCACCTCATTGCAAAGCCGAGCGTTTGGATCTCATTGCGTTTACCTTCAATATCATTGCAATACAAGCTCAACTAACGTGCTGAGCGTGCTATTTGCTTTGAGATTATTGTTGACAGACTTATGAACGCAACGTACCGTCATTCTTGTTCAGAGATTACCGAACAAACAAGGAGCAAGACGATGATCACCACGAACGCCCCCGCCTTCAACGGCATGCTCGAGATCGAGGACACCGCCCTCGCGGTCTCCGACACCGGCGGCACCGGCCAGCCGGTCATCTACCTGAACGGCTGCTACGCCGACACCCGCCCGTGGAAAGCGCTGATCGCCGAGCTGGGCGCGGACTTCCGGCACATCACCTACGACGAGCGGGCCCGGGGCAAGTCCAAGACCTCCGCGGACTACACCTTCGAGGCCAGCATCCGCGACTTGGACGCGGTGCTCGAAGCGACCGGCGCACAGCAGCCCATCCTGGTCGGCTGGTCCTACGGGGCCTCGCTGGCCGCGCACTACGCCGAACGCAATCCCGGCCGGATCGCCGGTGTGGTGGCCGTCGACGGCGCGATGCCCTACGGCCTGACCGGCCCGGAAGGCCGCGAGCAGATCACCGAACTGTTCCAGAAGATGCGGTTCCTGCTGCCGCTGGTGCGACCGTTCGGGCTGGCCGCCAAGATGAGCCTCGCCGAGCACATCGAGGTCAATGTGGAGATCAACCAGATCTGCGCGGAGATGGCCCCGGTGCTGCAGAATGTGCGCGTTCCACTGCGCTACGTGCTGGCCAGCGGCTCCAATCTCGGTGGCGCCGAGGACGAAATGGCCGCCGCGCGGGCCTCGCTCGATCCGATCCTGGCCGCCAACCCGCACGTCACGATCAGCGCCCAGGTACCGAGCAACCATTCGAAGATCCTGCGCAAGGATTTCCGCGCCGTCGCCGCCGCCGTCCGCGCGACCGCCGACGCCGTGTGATCGGCCACCTCGCGCGGCGGCAGTCGGCCCGCACGCACCGAAAACGAAGGCCCCGAACACGACCCGTTCGGGGCCTTCGCCATGCGCGCCGCTCGACAACCGCGCTGTGCGTGGTCCACATGCCCTGTGGATGGTTGGGGGTGGTTCGGCGGTGTGGTTGGGTGAACACGCGGGCCGCGGGTGGCGATCCCAGGCCACTAGGCTGACGCGACGGCTTTACGGTCTAGCAGCGACAGAGGGAACCGGAGGGGCTATGAGTGGCACCGTTGGCGAAGCTGACAGCGCGGCGGCGCCCGGGCGGGTGCGGGCCGGGCTGCGGCAGATCGGGACGGCGCTCGGTGAAGCCGCGGTAGCGGCCATCGTGGCCGCGGTGGTGGCCGCGGTCGGGCTCGTCGCGTTCTCGTTGGTGCAGTGGCCCGCGTTCAACACCTCCCACGTGACCCGCGCGCTGACCACCGTCGGACAGGTCGCCTCGGCCGCGCTGTTGCTCGCGGCGATCTGGCTGCTGCGGACCCGGAAATGGCCGTGGCTGGCGAAAGCGCTGTCCTGGGCCGGGATTTCGGCCTTCGTCACGGTAACCCTCGGTATGCCGCTGGCCGCGACCAAGCTCTACCTCTTCGGCGTCTCGGTCGATCAGGAATTCCGCACCGAATATCTGACGCGGCTCACCGACAGCGCGGCCCTGCGGGATATGACCTACATCGATCTGCCGCCGTTCTACCCGGCCGGGTGGTTCTGGTTCGGCGGCCGGTTCGCCGACCTGCTCGGCCTGGACGGCTGGGAGGCGTTCAAGCCCTACGCGATCGGGTCACTGGCGGTAGCGGCGGTGCTGTCACTCGTGCTGTGGTCCAAGCTGATTCGCGCCGACTGGGCCGTCGCGGTGACGGCCGCGACCACCGCCGTCGCGGTGACCTGGGCCGCGCCGGAGGCCTACAGCGCGGTCATCGTCATGCTGCTGGCGCCCGCGCTCGTGCTGGCCTGGGGCGCGCTGCACCGGCCCGAGCGGCCGGGCCGGACCGCAGGCGGCTGGGGCGCGGTCCTCGGCACCGGCCTGTTCCTCGGCGGCGCGGCGACCTTCTACACCCTGCACTTCCTGCTGGCGGCCTTCGCGGTCGCGCTGATGGGCCTGCTGGCCGCGGTGCTGGCGATGCGCGCGCAGCGGGCGGTCAACCATCCGCGCGGCGGGAAAACCGATGCGGGTCAATCGGTTCGGCGCGGCGGGCAGACCGATCCGGGCCAGCCAGGTCGACGTGCCGGGAAAGCCGGCCCGGGCCAACCGGTGTGGCGCGCCGCGATCCCCCCGCTGGTCCGCCTGTTGGCGATCGCGGTCCTCGCCGGAGTGATCGCGGCCATCGTCTGGCTCCCCTATCTCCTGGAGACGCTGACCACCAAGCTGCCGAGCTCGGGTACCGCACTGCACTATCTGCCGCAGTCCGGTGCCGAATTGCCGCTGCCCATGGCCGAATTCACGCTCGAGGGTGGGCTCTACCTGATCGGCACCATCTGGCTGGTGCTGCGCGTGGGCTCCTCGCGGCGGGCGCAGGCGCTCGGCATGGGCGTGCTCGCCATCTATTTGTGGACGCTGCTGTCCATGGTGGCGACCGCGGCCGGGACCACGCTGCTGTCGTTCCGGCTGGACGCGCCGCTGAAGGTGCTGCTGGCGGCGGCGGGCGCGTTCGGGTTCGTCGAGGGCGCGCGGGCGATCTATCAGGCGCTGAACGAACCGGCCGCGCTGAAGCCGGTCGCGGCCACCCTCGCGGTGCTCGGCGCACTCGCCTTCGCCCAGGACATTCCGCACGTGCTGGCCCCCGAGATCACCACCGCCTACACCGACACCGACGGTGACGGCCACCGCGCCGACGCGCGCCCCGCCTCGGCGGTCCAGCATTACGACGAGGTGGACGCGGCCCTGCTGGAGCGGACCGGCCGTCCACGCGACCAGACCGTGGTGCTCACCGCCGACACCAGCTTCCTCGCCTTCTACCCGTACTTCGGCTTCCAGGCACTGACCTCGCACTACGCGAACCCGCTCGGCGACTTCCCCGCTCGCGCCGCGCTGATCGATCAGTGGAGCAAGCTGAAGACCCCCGCCGAACTCCGCGCAGCCCTGGCGGCCGCCCCGGTGCGCGCGCCGGACGCGTTCCTGTTCCGCAGCAGCGGCGACAACTACACGCTGCGCCTGGCTCGCGACGTCTACCCGAACGACCCGAACGTCGAGCGTTATACGGTCAGCTTCCCGAAGTCGCTGTTCGACGATCCAGCCTTCACCAGCACCGTCATCGGGCCGTTCACACTGGTCACCGTCCGGCACTGACCCTCGCCCTGCGCCGATCCTCGCGGTGGCGTGGGTTACGCGACGGCGGTGGCTAGCATGAACGATCGTGCGAGCGGACCGATCGACTTCAGCGTTCCACCGTTACCGCCTGATCGCCCTCGTCTCCGGGCTACTCGGATTCGTGCTGGCGCTGCTGACCCCGGTCTTACCGGTACAGCAGGATCGGGCGACGTTGGACTGGCCACAACCGGGCAACAGCGCCAGCGTGGCGGCGCCACTGGTGTCGTATGTGCCACTGCGATTGCACGCCGAGCTGCCGTGCTCGATCCTGCCCGGCACCGACGCCACCGTGCTGTCGACGATTCCGGCCGCCTCCGGCCAGTCCACCGCCAAGGGATTGGTGGTCGCGGTGGCCGACGGGACGCTGTCGGTCTTGCAGCGTGATGTGCCGCTGCTGTCCGCGCCGGTCGCGGAGATCGCCGGCTGCACGGCTGTCACCATCGACGCGACCGCCACCGCGACCTCGGTCGAATTCGCCGGTGCGCGACGCCAGGACGGCACTCCGTTCCAGAACACCGTCACCCGGGATATCCGCCCGCAGGTGGTCGGCGTCTTCACCGATCTGGACCAGGCGCAACTGACCGGCGCGCGCCTACACGCCGATATCGATTCGCGCTTCTCCTCCACCCCGAGCGGACTCAAACTGGCCGCCATGATCGGCGCGGCGGTGCTGACCGCCATCGCGCTGCTCGCGCTGCATCTGCTGGACAACTCCGACGGCCGCCGGGCCCGGCGCTTCCTGCCCGCGCAGTGGTGGCGGTTCGGTCTCGCCGACGCGGTGGTGCTGGGCACGCTGCTGCTGTGGCATTTCCTCGGCGCGAACACCTCCGATGACGGCTACATCCTGAATATGGCTCGCGCGTCGGAACATTCGGGCTACATGGCCAACTACTACCGCTGGCTCGGCGTCCCCGAGGCGCCGTTCGGCTGGTCCTACGAGGTGCTGGCCTGGATGACCAAGGTGTCCGCCGCCAGCCCGTGGGTCCGGCTGCCGACGCTGCTCGCCGGTTTCGTGTGCTGGATGGTGATCTCCCGGGAGGTGCTGCCGCGCCTGGGAGCTCGGGTGCGCCGCCACAAGATCGCACGGCGCTCACCCACCCCGTCGACTGCGTCGACTGCCATCCCCCGGTGGACCGCGGGTCTGGTCTTCCTGGCCTTCTGGCTGCCCTACGACAACGGCCTGCGCCCGGAACCGCTGATCGCCGCGGGCGCGCTGCTCACCTGGTGCTCGATCGAACGGGCCATCGCCACCGGCCGGCTGCTGCCCGCCGCGGTCGGCGTGCTGATCGCCGCGTTCTCGCTGGCGGCCGGGCCCACCGGTCTGATCTGCGTGGCCGCGCTGATCGCGGGTTCGCGCCCGGTCCTGGAGATCATCGTGAAGCGGGCACAGGGCCGACGGCCGATCCAGATCGCGGCCGACGCCTCCGCGGCTGAGCATGACAGTGCGGCAACACCTTCCGCACGTGCGCCCGGGAATGAAGGCGGCACGAGCCCATCTGCTGAACGTGATGCGCGAGCGCACGAGAACGACAGCGCGACACCGTCCCAACCCGAGGTGTACGCCGCCGATGCCGCCGACCCGGCCTCCGGTTCCCGGCTCACCACGTTCTTCCGCTACGCCGCGCTGATCGCACCCGGCCTGGCGGCCGGAACCCTGGTGCTCATTGTGGTTTTCGCCGACCAGACCCTGACGACGGTGCTGGAGGCGACCCGGGTGCGCACCATCATCGGCCCCAATGTCGCCTGGTTCGACGAGCGCACCCGCTGGGATTCGCTGCTCATGCTGTCCCCCGACGGCTCGCTGGGCCGCCGCTTCGGTGTGCTGATGATGCTGCTGGCGCTGCTGGTGTGCGTACTCCAGGTACTGCGAAAGGGCCGGATTCCCGGCACGTCTCGCGGTCCGTCGGTGCGCATTCTCGGCATCGTGTTCGCCTCGCTGCTGCTGATGATGTTCACCCCGACCAAGTGGACCCACCACTTCGGTGTCTACGCCGGGCTGGCCGGTTCGCTGGCCGCGCTGGCGGCCGTCGCGGTGGGTAGCGAGGGGATCCGGTTCCGGCGCAACCGCGCGCTGTTCGCGGCGGCGGTGCTGTTCGTGCTGGCCATCACCTTCACCGGCTCCAACGGCTGGTGGTACGTCTCGAGCTACGGCGTGCCGTGGTGGGACAAGGCGCCGTTGATCGCGGGCAAGGGCCTGTCCACCCTGTTCCTCGGGCTGGCGGTGCTGGCACTGCTGTGGGCGATCTGGGAGCACTACCGCGCGCCCTACCAGCGGGATGTTCCGCCGCGGCGTTTCGATCGTTTCGCCTCCGCGCCGCTGACCATCGCGGCGGCGCTGCTGGTGCTGTTCGAGGTCGCGTCGCTGGCCAAGGCGGCGGTCACCCAGTACCCGGCGTATTCGATCGCCAAGTCGAATCTCGATACGCTGCGCGGTGATCCGTGCGCCCTGGCCGACGCGGTGCTGGTGGAGACGAACACCGCGGATTCGCTGCTGCAGCCCTTCGACGGCGCTCCGGCGGACGGATTGTCCGCGGAATCGACGGGTTTCACCCCGAACGGCGTGGCCGCCGACCTGACCGCCGACCAGGAGGAAACCGTCTCCGGCGGCGCGAATTCGATCAGCACCGACGAGAACAAGACCACCAACACCACCGGGGCGGGCACCGGCGGCGGCACCAGCGCGCAAGCCGGAATCAACGGCAGCACGGTGGCGTTGCCGTTCGGCCTGGATCCGGCTCGCACGCCGGTCCTGGGCAGCTACAGCGCCGACGCGCAGACCCAGGCCAAGCTGACCTCGCAGTGGTACCGACTGGATCTGACCGACGCGGTGCGCGATGATCCCGCCTACCAGGTGCTGGCGCTCACGGTCGCGGGGCGCATCCGCTCGGTGGACGCTGACGGGGTGGTGACCTACGGGCAGGAGCTGCGCCTGGAGTACGGAACCCGCCGCGCCGACGGTGAATTCGAGACGCTCGGCGCGGTCGATCCGCTCGATGTCGGCCCGGCCCCGTCGTGGCGTAACCTGCGCGTCCCCCTGGACCGTCTGCCCACGGGCGTGAACGCGGTGCGCCTGGTGGCCGTCGACAACGACATCACCCAGCGCCAGTGGCTGGCGGTCACCCCGCCCCGGCTGCCCCGCCTGGCCACGCTGAATTCCGTGGTCGGCTCGAGTGATCCGGTACTGCTGGACTGGCATGTCGGCCTGGCCTTCCCGTGCCAGCGACCCTTCGACCACCACGATGGCGTCGCCGAGATACCGCGCTGGCGGATCCTGCCCGACCGGGTCGGCTCGGACGCTTCCAATGCCTGGCAGGACGATATCGGCGGCGGCCCGCTCGGCTGGACCGAACTGCTGGCGAAGGCCGAGACCGTTCCCACCTATCTCGAACACGATTGGGGCCGGGATTGGGGTGCGCTGGAACAGTTCACGCCCTACGATCCGGCGGCCGAGCCGGCGCGGATCGGCGCCACCGTGGTGCGGCGCTGGGGTGTGTCCAAGGACTCGCCCATCCGGATCCCCTGACCGAATGGGCTACCGGCACGCTAACGCCTGTGCTATCTATTTCTGAGCACGGTGCGCACCTGCCGGTGACCCGGTACCGCAGACCGTTCACATTGTGTAGAGATTCCGCCACGGTAACGCTCGAGCGAACTGTCCAAGATCACGAAAGCGGTTGCCGCAGTGACCGTTTCGCAACGATGACACCTTCGTAACCGATGCGCCGAAATAGAGACCGATCCGCCTCCGGGACGTAATGTGTGCGGTATGACAGCGGCGTTCGATGACATGGGTCTGCGCGATCTCGTCGATCTGCTCACCGACGAGGAGCAATCGGAATTACGTCCCGAGGTGCTGCGAGTTCTCGGTCGTCTGCCCTCGCAAGAGGTGCTGCGCCGCGAACTCGGCCGACGGATGTTGAAGGTATAGGTCACTACTCACGAGAAATGCCCGCCGAGCACTGCTCGGCGGGCATTTCGCTCGCGCCTAGAACACCCGCATCTGTCCCGGTGTCCAGAAACCCCAGCGGTTCTCGGTGCCGGTCCGCAATTGCGCCTGAGTGGCGGGCAGGTACTGGTCGTAGCGTTCGAGCGAACCCCAGTCCCGCGCCCAGTCGTCCTTCAGGTACGTCGGCAGGGTGGTCGAGCGGGCCAGCATCTGACTGAAGCCGAGCGGACCGCCGAACTCCTGGGCCTGCCAGGTATTGGTGGAGCTGATGGCCAGCGGCCGGTCCGGCAGGATGCGGAACTTCGGCACCTCGGCGACACCGTTGCGGTGCAGGAACGGCTGCTGGCACGGGAACTGCAAGCCCACCGCCCAGTCCTCCAGGATCGGCTGCTCAGAGCCGAGGAAGCTGTTGAGCGACTCCAGCTTCGGCATGCGCGGCGGGGTGAACGCCAGCCACTGGTCACCGATCAGGATCGGGTCGCTGGCCACCAGTCGCACCGTGTCCGCTTCCGGCGCGATCTCGTCCAGCGGCACCCGCAGGTTGCGCCAGGACGGGAACGGGCCGATATCGCGCGGCAGATAGGTGCCGAGCTTCTCGACGCTGCCGTCGGGCAGGCGACGACCGTAATCGACGGTGAGCGACTGGCCGTAGTTCAGATCGCCGGTGTCGTCGAAGGACAGGATGCGACCCGCCGCCGAGATAACTACCAGCGGCTTGTCCGCCGAACGCGGGGCCAGTTCGTACCAGCTCGAGGTCAGCCGGGCGGGCTGCTGCACGCCGGGCTGGTAGCTGCCCATGATCGGAGTGGTGGCCGGGTTCAGGCCGAACGGCAACGCGACATCGGAGCCGTTCACCCCGACCGCGCCCTTACCGCCGCCGGTGCCCGCGCTCTCGCCCTCGGCGAAGGCGGCGCCGACGGACTGGGTGGAGGTATTGCCGGTACCCGGCTTCACCTCGACACTGTCGGCGGACAGATCGTTCGGAACGCCGTTGGGGCTGAACCCGACCGGCTCCGCGCCCGCGAGCGGATCATCGTTTACCGGTGGATTCGCCGGATCGATGATCGGCTGCAACCGGCCCGCGTTCGGATCGGCTTCCACCAGGACGTCATTGGCCAGACCGCACGAATCACCGCTGATCGCATCGATGTTCGAGCGCGCCAGCGAGTAGGCCGGGTACTGACTGTAAGCGCCCTTGACCAGCGAGAGCACCTCCAGCGCCACCATGGCGGCCGCGACCAAGGTCAGCGGAATCGCGGCGAACTTCCGAATCCGGCGCCCGCGCGCCGACTTCGACGAACTCTCCGGCTTGGCATAGCCCTCACGCAACGCGTGCCAGGCCACCAGCGCCAGCGCCAGGCCGAACAGCACCAGCATCAGGGTGTTGCCCTGGTAACCCTGCAACGAGATCCGCTTGTCGAACCAGGGCACCCCGAAACTGGAGACGTACCAGTAGCCGTTGATCCCCGAGAAGGACACCGCGAGCACGAACAGCAACCCGGCCAGGAAGATGGCCCGGTTCTTGCGATGCCGCAGCGCCGTGGCCGATACCGCGACCGCGGTGACCGCGGCCAGCGAGCCGGCGATGCCCGCGTACGCGCCGAAGTGGTGCGTCCACTTCGTCGGGTTGAACATCATGAAGAAGATGGTGCCGAAGACGATGCCCATCAACCGCCAGGTCGGACCACTGGCGATCCCGGCCACCTGGCGGCGGCGCAGGAGCACCAGCATGGTGGTGAACAGGCACAGCAGCATCACCAGGAAGGCGAAGCGGCGCGGCAGCGAGCCGTCGACCGTCTCGACGAACAGGTAGTAGTAGCGCAGATAGTCCTCGTACCAGGCCAGATTCGGGCCGGTCGCCTGCCGCACCCGGTTGGCCTCCTGGATCGCCGAGAAGGTCTGATCGCTGTAGACCACGGTCAGCACCAGCACGCCCGCCGCGGCGATCGGCGCCAGCAAGGGCAGGGTCGAACCCCACCAGGCCGACGCGCCCAGCTTCATGAAGTCCCGGCGGCGGCGCACCACGATCCGAATCAGCGGACGGATACCGGCGAGCAAGGCCGCCACACACATAAGACCGGTCGGCGCGGCCGCCAGGGTGAAGGCGGCGATCAGCACCGCGGCCGCCGCGGGCAGCAGGCGTCCGGTCGCGATCGCGCGTTCGATCGACACCCAGGTCAGCAGCGCGCCCAGCGCGACGATCGGCTCGGAGCGCAGACCGTTGTCGTAGGGCAGCCAGAAGGCCAGGAACACCAGGCCACCGGTCCACAGCGCCACCTTGCTGGTACGCACGCCGCGCCCGAGCCGGGGCACGACCTCGCGACTGATCACCATCCAGCAGAAGATGGCGCAGGCCAGCGCGGGCAACCGGACCCACGGACTGGCCGTGGAGATCTCGGCGAACACCTGGATCACGTAGTAGTACCAGCCGAACGGCGCCTCCGGGACGCCGTACCAGCGGAAGTAGTTGGCCATGTATCCGGCCTCCGGTGCCACCCGGACCATGCTGAGGATGTAGCCGTCGTCGGAGGTGTTGGCGCCGAGGAAATGCCAGACCAGCAGGGTGCCGATCACCGCGCCGTCGGCCCAGGTCGGCTCGAGCCAGTGGGCGGGCAGGAAGCGGCGGTGGCCGCGGCCGTCGCTGGTGTCGAGCTTGGCCAGCGCGCCCAGCGCGATCAGGGTCAGCAGCACCGCGGCGAGCATCGCGACCAGTTTGGTCACGGTCGGGGTGGTGCTGAACCGAGTGTCGATCACGGACTCGAACGACAGACCCGCGGGCGCCGCACCGCGCAAATCCGAGAAGACGCCGACGATCTGCGGCCGCAGATCGCCCGCCAGCTCACCGGCCAGCAGTTCCGTCACGGTGACAGGCGGCGCGCCCTCGACCGGCCGCTCGACCGTGCGCTCCAGTCCGACGAACTCGGCCCGGGTCTTGTCGCTGTCGGAGGTGATCAGAATCGACGAGCACTGCCCCATCTCCGACCGCGCGGCGGACGCCACCACCGCGTTGCGGTCGATCACGTCGACGCTGCTGTCGGACACCCGCACGAACAGCGCGCTCAGCGCCGCCTGATCGCCCTGCGGCGGCGCGGTCGCCAGCAGCATGCCGCCCTGCTCGGGCAGCGACTCCACCGCCGCACACGGAATCGACGCCTTCAGGCTCATCGGCACCTGCGACATCAGCGGCGCGGTGACATTGCCGAGCTGCCCGGCCTGCGGCCAGCTCAGTGTCGCGGTCGTCTGCGTCACCGGCAGGAAAGGAGTAGCCAAAGCCAGTAGCGCACCTAACAACCCGGTGATCAGCGCGATGGTGCGCGCGGTCCGGAAATCGCGTGGGGCGACCTCCGGCGCGGGGGCCGGGCGTTCGAGTACGGCGGTGGCGGCGTCTGACACGGTTGGCAATGCTATCTGTAGCGGTCGCTCCCGGTACACCAGCCGGTGCCCGCCCTGGTCACGCTCCTGAACCGAGGTAGTCGAAACACCGAAATCGACCCGAGTGACAGACCGTCGATCGGGTATTTGGCAGGGTGGGGGTATGACCAAGGTGAATCTCGTAACGAATTACGGACCGATCGTCCTGGAGCTGGACGACGCCAAGGCGCCGAACACGGTGCAGAACTTCGTGAGCTACGTGAACTCCGGCCACTACAACAACACCATCTTCCACCGCGTCATCCCGAACTTCATGATCCAGGGCGGCGGCTTCGAGCCCGGCATGCGTCAGAAGGGCACCCAGGCGCCGATCCAGAACGAGGCCACCAACGGCCTGAAGAACGCCAAGTACACCGTCGCGATGGCCCGCACCAACGACCCGCACTCGGCCACCGCGCAGTTCTTCATCAACACCTCCGACAACGAGTTCCTCAACCACTCGGCGCCCACGCCGTCGGGCTGGGGCTACACCGTGTTCGGCAAGGTCGTCGAGGGCAACGAGGTCGTCGACAAGATCTCGGCCGTGTCCACCGGTTCCGCGGGCATGCACCAGGATGTCCCGAACGACGACGTCGTCATCGAATCGGCGACCATCGCCTGAGGAAGACACGAATCGGGCCGTCTCCCAAGGGAGTACGGCCCGATCTCGTTCGAGGGGTTTACAGCGGGATCAGGTGGTGCTTGCGCGGGTAGCGCACCATCTTCTTGTCCTGCAACATCTTCAGCGCCCGCCGCAGCTCCAGCCGGGTCGCCGACGGCTCGATGACCGCGTCCAGGTAACCCCGCTCGGCCGCCAGCCACGGCGTGGCCACGGTGGCGTTGTAGAAGTCGATCATCTGGCGGCGCATCGGTTCGCGCTGCTCCTCGGGCATGGCCTCGATCTGCTTGCCGCCCATCAGACTCACCGCGCTCTCGGCACCCATCACCGCGATACGCGCGGTCGGCCAGGCCAGATACACATCCGAACCCAGCGCCTTGGAACCCATGACGGCCCAGCCGCCGCCGTAGGCCTTACGCACCACCACGGTCACCTTCGGCACCGAGGCCGCGGTGTAGGCGAACAGGAACCGGCCGCCGCGCTTGATGACGCCGATCTTCTCCTGCTCCACACCCGGCATGAAGCCCGGGGTGTCGACGACCAGCACCAGCGGGATCTCGTAGGCGTCGCACATCCGGATGAAATGCGCCGACTTGTCCGAGGCCGCCGCGTCCAGCGCGCCCGCGTAGTGCATGGGCTGATTGGCGACCACGCCGACCGGGCGGCCGTCCACCCGGGCGAAACCGGTGATGACGTTCTGCGCCACCTGCCCGCCGATCTCGTGGAACGCGCCGTCGTCGAAGATCCGCAGCAGCACCTCGTGCATGTCGTATCCGGCGTTGTCGGAATCCGGGACGATCGTGTTCAGCTCCAGATCCGAATCCGTGACTTCCGGCTCCAGACCCGGGTTCACCACCGGCGGCAGCTCGACACAACTCGACGGCAGATAACTCAGGTAGTCCCGCACCCATTCGAACGCGGCCTTCTCGTCCTTGGCCACATGGTGGATATTGCCGTAGCCGGCCTGGCTGCGGGCGCCGCCGAGCTCCTCGATGCTCACGTCCTCGCCGGTGACCTCGCGGATCACCTTCGGGCCGGTGACGAACATGTGCGCGTCCTCGGTGGCGACCACGACGTCGGTGCAGATCGGCTGGTAGACAGCGCCACCCGCGCAGTTGCCGAGGATCAGCGAGATCATCGGCACATAGCCCGACAGCGGTTCCATCGCGGTGGCCAGCTGGCCGTACCAGTGCAGCGAGGTCACCGCCTCCTGCACGCGGGCGCCGCCGGAATCGTTGATACCCACGATCGGGCAGCCGATCTTGGCGGCGAACTCCATGGTGGCCACGATCTTGCGGCCGAACATCTCACCGACCGAACCGCCGTAGACGGTCTGGTCGTGCGAGAACACCGCGACCGGGCGGCCGTCCACCAGGCCGTGCCCGGTCACCACGCCGTCGCTGTAGAGCGCCTTCTTGTCGTTCGGATTGCGCACGAGCGCACCGATTTCCACGAAGGTGCCCGGATCGAGCAGCATATTGATCCGGTCGCGGGCGCTGGGTATCCCCTTCTTCGCCCGCTTGGCCACCCCCGCGTCACCCGTCGGCTCCTGCGCGAGCTCCAAACGCTGACGCAGGTCGGCGAGCTTTTCGGCAGTTGTGCTCACTACGCTCCCTTCGCGATCTCGGTGAGCTTGGCGGCCAGATCCGTGCCGATCTTGCCGATTCGCGGTTCGTCGACGATCTGCAGGTGATCACCCGGGATGTGCACGATCTCCAGGTTCGGGATGAACTCGTCCCAGCCACCGTTCGGACGGCGGTCACCGTAGCGCGGTTCCAGCTCGATCGCGCCGTCGTGGTAGCGGTCGGCGAGGTAGAGCACGACGTGTCCGTCGTAGCGGGTGGGCTCGGCCTGCTGCAGCGCGCGCTGTTCGATCCAGGAGGTGCGCTGATGTTCCAGCACGCCGCCGGGAATCTTCGCGCCGCTCAGTTTGACCAGATCCATGATCATCTTCATCTGGTCCTCGTCGCTGGCGGCGGCCAGCTCCTCGATCTGCTCGCGGTCCAGTTCGTGCGGCACGTTGTAGGTCTTCTTGGCGAAGGCCTGGTAGCGCTCGAGCCGGCGGACGCGCTCCTGCGGGCTGTTGTCCTCCTTCTCGACCGGCATGGCCAGGTCGATCAGGCCGACGGTGCGCACATCCGCGCCCGCTTCGCGCAGCAACTGCCCTACCTGCAGAGCCAGCACCGCGCCCAGCGACCAGCCGTACAGCACGTACGGGCCGTCGCCCTGGAGTTTTTGCAGCTCCGGCAGGTACTGGCGAGCGCGCTCCTCGATCGAGCCGTCGACGCGTTCGAAGCCGTACATCGGCGTATCGGCGGGAAGCCGCTTGAGCAGCGGTTCATAGACCAGCGTGTTGCCGCCAGCCGGATGGAACACGAAGACCGGCACGGCCTTCGAGCCTTCGGTGCGCGCCCGCAACGGCCGGATGAAGCCGTCCACATCGGCGCCGCTGTCCTGCAATTCGCGCACGATATCGGCGAGCTGTTCGATGGTCTCGGAGTCGAGCACGTCGTCGACGGTGATCTCCGCGCCGACCCGCTCGGTGAGCCGCGTCGCCAGCTTCTCGGCGATCTCCTCTTCGAGAATCGGCAGGGTGTTGAAGATGCCGCCCGCGGATTTGCCGGTGACCAGGGCCCAGGTGCCGTAGACCAGTCGCTCGGCCGCGTCACGCGGCGGGACATCGTCTTCGGATTCGGCCTCGTAGGCCACGCCGCCGAATACCGATTCCTCGGCCACCGGCGCGGCCTCGGTCGCCACGGCGGCCTCGGCCACCAGTGCGCCCGCCTCGGACTCGATGGCCTCCTGCTTCACTTCCGCCGCAGCCGCTTTCGCGACCGCGGCCGGGTCCTCGCCCGCTTCGATGGCGGCGCGGGCCTGCTCCACGAAGTCGGCGTCGATGCTGACGTCCTCGCCCGCGGCCTGCCGCTCGGCGATGGCGGCGACCTCGTCGCGGTGCTCGATGGCGTAGCGCAGCACCTTGCCGACCTCGGTCAGGTTGGCATCACGTACGGCCTGGATCTGGAGCTGTGGGATATCGAATTCGTATTCGACGCGGTTCTTGATCCGCATCGCCATGAGCGAGTCGAGCCCGAGCTCCATCAGCGGGATCTCCATCGGGAGGTCCTCGACGGCGTAGCCCATGGATTCGGCGACGATCAGCGCGAGGCGCTGCTCGAGCGTCTGGCTGCCGTTGGGATCCCAGCGGTCGCCGAAGGATTCGACCACCGCCACCTCGGTGGCCGCGCTTTCGGCCGGCGTGACCGCCTGCACCGCAACGGGTTCCGGCAGCGGAGCGCCCGAGGTGACGACACCGTCGAACAGCAGCGTGAAGGTCTTGCCGTCCTTGGCGTGCACCTGCGCCGCCGCGCCGCCCGGGTACGGGGTCAGCGTCGTGGTGAGCGTGCCGGTCACCGGGATCGGCGCGTACGCGTAGGACGCGCCCGCCTCGACATCGGAAAGCACCTGCGCCGCAGCGGCTTTCACCAGTGCGCCGAGGTCGGCGACGGCACCGGCCCGCACCTCCCAGACGTGGCGGCCATCGGGCAGGGCGACGTGCGCGCCCGGCGCCTTGGTGTTGCCGCCGCCGCTGGTGATCGCCTTGCCCTTGGGCCAGAACTCCTTGCGCACGAACGTGGTTCGCGGAATCGCGGCGTACGGTCCGGCGGGCAGCAGCGAGGTCAGATCGACCCGGTGGCCGTTGACGTAGAGCTGGGCCAGCGCCGCGATCACGGCCGCCGACTCGTCTTCCTTGCGCTTGAGGGTGGGGATCAGCGCGGCATTGGGCAGCCCCGCCGCGAAGGTGGTCCCCATGACCTGCATCAACGCCACCGAATTCGGCGCGAGCTCCAGGAATGTGGTGATGCCGGAATCCACCGCGCGGCGCACCGCGTTGGTGAAGTACACCGAGCCACGCATATTGGTGACCCAGTAGTCCTCGTCGTGCACCGGGTCGTTGCCCGCGGCGTAGACGGTGTCCTTGTGCACGGTCGAGTAGAGGTCGACCTTGAGCTTGGTCGGCTCCAAACCGGCCAGCTCCGCGGCCAGTTCGCCGAGCAGCACATCCATCTGCGAGGTGTGGCCCGCGCCGCGGGTCTGGAGTACGCGGGCGAACTTGCCCTGCTCCTCGACCTTGGCGACGATGGCGTGCACCTGATCCGGCGGACCGCCGATCACGGTGTTGGTCGGCGCGGCGTACACCGCGACCTCGATTTCCGGATAATCCGGCAGCATGGCCTCGACGGCCTCGGCGCTCAACTCGACCAGCGCCATATTGCGCACCTGGTCGTCGGTGATCATCTGCTCGCCCTCGGCCATCAACCGGCCGCGCGAGCAGATCACGCGCACCGCGTCTTCCAGCGGCAGCCCACCGGAGATGTAGGCGCCCGCGACCTCGCCCTGGGAGTGACCGACCACGCCCTCGGGCTCCGCGCCGTGCGCGCGCAGCACCGCGGCCAGACCCGCCTGAATGGTGAAGGTGCCGACCTGGCCGGTACCGATATCCCAGTCCTGGGCGTCGTCGAGCATCATCTCACGGACCGAGTAGCCCGCCTCGTCCACGACGAGTTCGTCGATCTTGTCGACGGTTTCGCGGAAGATCCGGTTCTCGGCGTAGAGCTGTTTGCCCATCTTGCGGTGCTGTGCGCCGAAACCGGCCATCACCCACAGCGGGCCTTTGGCGGCGGGCGCGTCGACGGTGAAGACGCCGTTGCCCGGCTTGCCCGCGGCGATCGCGCGCAGACCGGCGACGGCTTCCTCGTGATCCTTGGCGATCACGACACCGCGCGAACGCCAGTGGCTGCGCTTGGCCAGCGAGCGGGCCACATCCTCGAGCGGTACTTCTTTACCGTCGGCCTCGAGCCAGTCGGCGAGTTCCTGCGCGGCCCGGCGGCGGCGCGAGGGCAGATAGCCCGAGACCGCCAGGATCACCGGCAGCGGCTCGGCGCGCGCCCACTCGGGCTCGGCGACCTCGACCGGTGCGGCCAGCATCTTCTCGGCTTCGGCCAGGACGTCGGTGGCCTCGACCTCCGCGTCCGCGGGCGCGGATTCGGCCGAGGACGGCGCGGCCGGAACATACTCCTGCACGACCATGTGCGCATTGGTGCCGCCGAAACCGAAGCCGGAGATACCGACCGTGGCGACGCCGCTGTAGCGCGGGTACTCCGTCGGCTGCTCGACGACCTTCAGGTTGGCCTGCTCGAACGGGATGAACGGGCTCGGACCCGCGAAACCCAGATTCGGCGGAATGACATTGTGCTGGAACGACATCACGACCTTGGCCAGGCTGGCCGCGCCCGCCGCGGACTCCAGGTGACCGAAGTTCGTCTTCGCCGAACCCAGCAGCGCGGGCTTGTCGGCGTCGCGGCCGCGACCGACCACCCGGCCGAGCGCGTCGGCCTCGATCGGATCACCGATCGGGGTGCCGGTGCCGTGCGCCTCGATGTAATCGACCGTGGTGGGCTTGATGCCCGCGTCGCGGTAGGCGCGGCGCAGCACATCGGCCTGGGCATCCGGGTTGGGGGCGAACAGGCCGTTGGAGCGGCCGTCGTTGTTCACGGCCGAACCCTTGACCACGGCGAGGATATTGTCGCCGTCGCGTTCGGCGTCGGCCAGGCGCTTGAGCACCACCAGGCCCGCGCCCTCCGAGCGCACCATGCCATCGGCATCGGAGGAGAACGCCTTGATGTGACCGTCCTTGGCGACGGCGCCGTTCTTCTCGAAGCCGAGCGTCGCGACCGGGGCCAGGATCATGTTCACGCCACCGGCCAGCGCCACGTCGGCGTCGCCGTCGCGGAGGGCGCGCACCGCCTGGTGCACCGCGACGATGGTCGAGGAGCAGGCGGTGTCGATGGTGACCGACGGGCCACGGAAGTCGAAGAAGTAGGAGACGCGGTTGGCGATGATGCCGGTCGACGCGCCCAGCAGCGCGTACGCCTCCGCCGAGATCGGCACGTTCGGATCGATGTCGCCAAGGCCGAGCGCCGCGATCAGCTGGAAGTCGCTGGTGGAGGAGCCGATGAACATGCCGACCGCTTCGCCGCGCAACTCGCTCGCTGGAATCCGGGCGTGCTCGAGCGCCTCCCAGGTCAGCTCCATCATCAGACGCTGCTGCGGGTCGACGCGTTCGACCTCGACCGGTGACATGGCGAAGAACTCCGCGTCGAAGCCCTTCACCACGTCCTGGTCGAGATAGCCACCGAGCGTGTTGGATTCCTCGACGATCTGCTTGACGGCCGGGTCCGCGGTGAACTCTTCCCAGCGGCCGTCCGGCAATTCGCGGATGCCGTCACCGCGATTGATCAGGAATTCCCAGGTCGACTCCGGGGTGTCGCCCGCGCCCGGCAACCGGGTGGACAGGCCGACAATGGCGATGTCGTGCGCCTCGCCCGGCGTGTATCCCGCGTAGAACGCGTCGTCGGCGGACTCCTCGGGCAGTTCCGGGACACCGTTGACGACCACGTCGGCCAGCGAGCCGATGGTCGGATGCTGGTACACGACGGTGGCATTGAGCACCACGCCGGTCAGTTCCTCGATGTCACCGCCGAGGGCGAGCGCGTCCCGCGAGGCCAGCCCGAATTCCTCCATCGGCCGGTCCGTGGTGATGTTCTCCAGCGGTTGCCCGGTCGCGTCGGATACCCAGCGCCGCAACCACTCTCGCAGTTCCGCCACCGAGATGTCGGGGTTGGTCGCATCCTTGACCGGTGCGACCGACACGTCGGTGTCGGCGGCGTCGGTCGTCTGGGTCGGTGTGCCCTCGTTGTCAGCCATCAATTCCTCAAGCTACCTGTCTGCGTACCGGGCGCGCCGCGAATTGACGCTCGGTGGTGGTTACCCCGCGCGCGGTCGCCCGGGCGTGATGTCGAGCGACCTGCAAGCAGATTAGCGCCCGCGAGTGGAGCCGTTGCCGAGCGTCGTCGATCGGCAGCCGGACTCCGTCATCGCGGGCGGTGTCCGACTATTTATTCGGCATCCGGTGCATCGGGGAAAGCCTGCTGCGTGTAACCGCCGCGCAGCGTGCCACCGACATATTCGGCCTTGCAGGCACGCCGGGCGATCTTGCCGCTGGAGGTGCGCGGGATCGAACCCGCCGGTACCAGCAGCACATCCCGCACGGTGACACCGTGGCGCTGCGACAGCGCGGCACGGACCGCGTCGGCGATCGGCAGCGGATCGGCCTTGCCCGCGCCCGGGCCGCGCTCGCCCACGATGACAAGCTGCTCGGAGGCGTCGTCGGCGTCGAACTTCAGGCCGGAATGGCTGCCCTGCTCGAAGACCTCGGGCGGCAACTGGTTGGCGGGCACGGAGAACGCGGCCACGAAACCCGGGCGCAGCGCGGTGGAGGCCTCCTGCGCGGAGAACTCGAGATCCTGCGGGTAGTGGTTGCGTCCGTCGACGATCACCAGGTCCTTGACCCGGCCGGTGATGTAGAGCTCGCCTTCGAAGTAGACGCCGTAGTCGCCGGTGCGCATCCAGTTGGCGTCATCGGCGGCGCCCTCGGCGTGGCTGTTCTCGGCGTTGCGCTTGCTGATCTTGTTCTGGAAGGTCGCGGCGGTCTCGTCCGGGCGATCCCAGTAGCCGATGCCCATGTTGTTGCCGTGCAACCAGATCTCGCCGACGTGGCCGTCGGGTAGCTCGTGGCCACCGTCACCGTCCACCGTCGCCGGATCGACGATCGCGGCCCACTGCGATAGCGCCACATAGCCGCAGGACACCTGGGCGATAGCGTTCTCGGTGCCCTGGGCGACCTTCACCATGCGGCCGGCATTGAGTTCGCCGCGGTCGACATAGACCACCTTGGCCTCGTCCTCGGCCTTGGTCGCCGACACGAACAGCGTCGCCTCGGCCATGCCGTAGCACGGCTTGATCGCGGTCTTCGGCAGACCGTACGGCGCGAACGCCTCGTTGAACTTCTTCATCGAGGACGTGGTGACCGGCTCCGAACCGTTGATCAGACCCAGCACATTGGATAGGTCCAGCGACTCCCCGGCCTTGGGCAGGCCACGCACGGCCGCGTGCTCGAACGCGAAGTTCGGTGCGGCGGCGAAGGTTCCGGCACCGTCGGAAACGGCGGCCAGCTCCTTGATCCACCGGTACGGACGGCGCACGAACGCGCTCGGCGACATGATGGTGATGTACTTGCCGCCCACGGCGGGCAGGATCACCGTCAGCAGACCCATGTCGTGGAACAGCGGCAGCCAGGTGACGCCGCGCGAACTCCAGTCCAGGTTCAGTGCCTTGACCATCTGGAGCAGGTTGGTGCCCACGGCCCGGTGGGTGATCTCCACACCGGCAGGCACCCGGGTCGAACCCGAGGTGTACTGCAGATAGGCGATGTCGTCGACCTTGATATCCGGGCGCACCCAGGTATCGCCGACGCTGTCGGGAATCGCGTCGACCGCGATGATGCGGGGACGCTGCGAGGCGGGCAGCGCGCGGAAGAACTGGCGCACCCCGGCCGCGGACGAGCTGGCGGTCAGGATGGCCGACGGGGTGCAGTCGCCGAGCACGGCGTGCAGACGATCGGTGTGGCCAGGCTCGTCCGGATCGAACAGCGGCACCGAGATGCAGCCCGCGTAGATCGCGGCGAAGAAGGAGATCACATAGTCCAGGCCCTGCGGCGCCAGAATGGCGACTCGATCACCGGGCTTGGTGACCTGCTGCAATCGAGTGGCCACCGCGCGCAGCCGAACACCGAACTCCTGCCACGTCAGCTCATGAACTTCACCGTCGCGTTCCCGCGAGTAATCGATGTAGCGATACGCGAGCGTGTTCGCGTCGTTGCGGGTGTGCTTCTCGACGTGATCGACCAGGGTCCGACCCTCGGGAATAATGATGTTCCCGGTTTCGTCCAGGTAGTCGTCGAAAGTCTCTTCCATTCCTTCTTCTCCTCCGAGGCACACACAGCAATACGGCAACTAAGCCGCTGTCTACCTGTGAGGCCCCGACTCGCTAACGCCCCGCGGGTCGCTCTTCGTGCATGAGCCAGCCTGCGAATCTGGTGCGGTCTGCGCGGCGACCGCATATCGGCTAGATGTACCCAAACCGTTGTTATGTTACAGAGGAGAGCCGCTCACTCATCCCTCAGCAGGGGGATAACCGGAGCGAACGCGTCCATCTGGGTGGGGAATACGCCGACGTAGGACATCGACGTGAGTTGCCGCACACGTTTGATCTGCTCGGCGATTTCCTCGAACGTCCCGATCGCCACGTAGGGCGAGTTCAGGATCTCCTCGACCGACAGTTCGACGTCCACCTCCAGGTCCGGGTGCAGGCCACGGCTGATGGCGTTCAGCGCCATCTCCGCGGTCTTCTCCCGATCGTCGGTGATGACGATGGCGGTGATCGCCCAGTTCAATTCGATCTCGTTGAACCGATCTCCGGCGGCCTCCTTGATCAGCTCGACCTTCTCGATGGTCTTCTCCATCGTGATGCCCGAGATCAAACCCTTGCCGCCCTTGGTGGTGACCGGCACCACCGAGATGATGTCGGCGTGCTTGGCGGCCAGGCGCAGCATCTTCGGTCCGCCGCCGCCGGTGCAGATCGGCGGACGCGGGCCCTGCCGCGGGCGCGGCGTCCCCTTGATGCCGTCGACCTGGTAGTACTTGCCGTCGAAGGTGCATTCCTGGCCGCGCAGCAGCACGTCCAGGATGGTCAGCGCCTCATCGAGTTTGGCGATTCGGACACCGGGGGTGTCGTAGGTCAGTCCGGCGGCGAGATATTCGTCCTGCTTCCAGCCCGCGCCCAGGCCCACCTCGAGCCTGCCCTTGGACAGCACGTCGATGGTGGCCAGATCCTTGGCCAGCACCACCGGATGGCGGAAGCCGTTGGCCAGCACCGAGGTTCCGAGGCGGATCTTGTCGGTGGCCTGGCTCAGCGCGCCCAGCGCGGCGATCGGGCCGATCTGATCACCCAGGTGGTCCGGGACGACGAAGGTGTCGAACCCGTACTCCTCGGCCTGCTGCGCCGTCTGGATGAACTTGCGGGCCCCGCCCTCCTGCTTGTTCCCCTCCCCCGCTGCCGCGAAGCGGAAGGGACGCAGCGGCGTACCCAGCGCGGACAACTCACCGACCGGTGCGGCGGCTTGTGTCATGAACTCATGCTCCTGGCGGTTAGACGCGTCTGAACTTCAGCGCACTTTACAACGTGATGACCGATCGCAATGCGAATGTCACAGCAGCCCGGAGCCGGACACCACAGCCAACGGCCCTGGACTGTGCATATTCACCATTGCCTCATGAGTGCGGCGGGTGCGGTGCATTGTTCACCAGCTCGGTCGCCCAGCCCACGGTCCACTGCGTGGCGGTGGCTCCGCTCGCCGGGTCGACCACGTACCCGTTGTAGAGGCTGTGGATCGGATTGCCCGCGGCCCGGATCAGCGTGAGCACGCTCGGAATGAAGTTCACCGGGCTCAACGCCTGCTTGGGCGAATCGCAGATCATGTCGCCGGGCGCGCAGATGGTGAAGGTGCGGTCGGCGACCTTGCCGAATCCGGGCCGGGCGCCGGTCATGGTGATACCGGGCACTTTCAGGCCCTTCAGGGTGACCTCCGCGCCGACGCCGGGCGGCGCGGTGCCGATCAAGGTCGCTTGACCCGGCCCCGGTTCACGGCGGCCGTCGGCGATCAGCATGACGCCGAGCACCCGATCGGCGGCCACCGGCCCTTGGTCCGCGCCGATCCGAGCCGCGACATCACCGGCGATCACCGCGCCCTGCGAGAACCCCGCCAGCACATAGCTGGTCAGCGGGCACTCCTTGGCGCGACCCACCATGAAGTCCAGGGTGCGCTGCTCGCCCTCGGCACGGCTGAGGTTGTAGGAGCTCTGCCCATCCGGCGGGAAGGCCACCGGATTGGAGAACTGCGCGACATAGGGGACGGTGTAGACGTCCAGCCGGCTGCCCGGGAACTGCTGCTGCATCGGCTGAGAGACGTTGAGCATCAGCGAGATCGGGTTCGCCGTCGGGTTGTACGGGTCGTCGCCGCTATTGGATTCCCAGGTGCCCGGAATCGAAATGAACTGCACGTCCGGGCAGCTCTCGGGTTGTGAAGTCGGCGGTTCCTCCGGGCCCGGCGTGGGGCCCGGCGGCTTCCACCACCCGGCGGCGATCGACCAGATCAACACGACGATCGCCACCAGGAACGCGACGGCGGCGAGGAATATCAAGCAGCCCACCGGTCGACGAGACCGGCGGGTGCTCGACCCTCGACGCGCGCTCACTGGCAGTACGACGACTTAGCCGCGCTGATGTACTTCTTGCCCGCGTCCTCGACCGACATCTTGCTCGAATCGAAGGACGGGTCGGACCCGGCCATCGCGTTCACGAAGGTGGTCAGGTCGGCCTCGCTGGCGCCGGCGTTCACGCCCTGGCACACATAGGTGCCGATGCTGAGCGCGATATCCGGGCTGGACGGCACCACACCCTGGGACTCGAGCGCGGCCAGGAACTTCTTGTCCTGCTCGGTCAGCTTCGAGGTGTCGGCGGGGGTGTCCTGGGTGGGCACCGGCTGCGGACGCTCCAGATCCTCGGTCGGCGCGGCGGGCGCTTCGCTCGCCGTCTCCGAGCTCTCCGGCGCGGCGGGCGCGGCCGCCGTGGACGACGAGGTGGCTGCCGCCGAAGCGGACGTGGTCAGCGTGGGGCTGCTGGACGCGGTCGAGTCATTGCCGCCGCACGCGGCGAGCAGGCCGGAGGCGGCGATGGCCACGGCGACGCCGAGAACCTTTCCACTGGTCCGATGCATGTATTCGTATCCTCGATCTGTTCGCTGGGGCTGCGGGTCGCCAACCAGGCTAGCGGGCGATCCCGAGGGCCGCCCGAATAGATCGGGCGACCCTGGCTCGTTTACCCCTACTCACAGACCCTGAATCTCGACCTTCCCGTTCTTGACGACGATCCGGCCGAATTGGAAGTTCTGCTGCACACCGCCGGGAATCTCGACCTCGTCGCCGGTCGGGAAGCCGAGTCGACCGTTCTCGAAACCGACTGTGCGCCACGCCTCGTAAATCGGACCGTTGCGCACCGCCCAGGCACCCGAGAGCGGACTCCAGTAGATGGCGCCGCCCTCGAACCGGCTGTAGCGGCCGAGATCCTTCAACGGCTGCTCGTCAGCCGCGGGGAAACCGAGCCAGCCGTTCTCGTAGGTCATCTGCTTGTACTTCTCCAGGATCTGACCCTGCACCCGGAAGACACCGGTCTTCGGGCTGTAGTAGATCGGGCCGCCTTCGAAGGCCTGCACCGCGCCGTCACGATTGGGCGTCTTCTCCTCGAACGCGAGCGGGTAACCGGCCGGGCCGGTTTCGAAGCCCTGCTCGGACCACTTCTGGAAGATCGCGCCGCGCACCATCTGCGCGCCGGTCTGCGGCGTCCAGTAGATCGAGCCGCGCTCGAAATCCTGGACCCGGCCACGGCCGTCCGGCAGGCCGCGCTCACCGCTGATCGGGAGACCGAGCGGACCCGCAGGGCCGTTCGCCGCCTGGTAGCCACCACCGATCATGCCGCCCACGGCGTGCGCTCCGCCCGCCGCCGAATGGTAGGCGCGGCCGGTCACGAAATCCTGTGCGGTGCCACCGGGCACCTGGTATTCGGTGGTGGTGCAATGCCCCAGCCACCCGGCGTGCCGCACCAGCTCGGCCAGCGCGCCCGCGGGCGCGCATTCGATCTCGGTGTTGTCCACACCGAGTGCCGCCGCGGCCTGCGGCCAGGACTGGCGCAGCTCGAAATCCCAGTACGGCCACGTATGCGTGCCGGAGGCACGGTAATTCACCTGCGCCGGGATCTGCAGCTTGCCCAGCTTGCTGACGAAGTTCTGGGAGGTCAAGCGGGACAGGATCTCCAGACCCATACCCGCGTAATTGGTGCTCACGCCGGGAATGTCGGGCGAGGCCTGATCGAACGGGCCGGTGCTGCCCGAACCGCTCGAAATGTAGAGGCTGGTGCCCTTCAGCTTCTCCGCCAGCGTGTACGGATCGTGGTTGTCCCATTCGTCGCTGGTCGGCGGACCCCACATGGCATTGGCGTCGAATCCGCCCGCGTCGCGCAGCGCGTACATGATCGCCTGCGGCATACCGAGGGTGGTGGTGGTCAGGAATCCGGAGTAGGACGCGGCGTACTTCGCGAAACCCGGATTGCGCCCGGCCAGGAACATGGCCGCGGTGCCGCCCATGGACAGACCGGCCAGGCCGCGCGCATCGCTGGCACGCCAGCCGCTTTCGAGAACCGGCGGCAGCTCCTTGGTCAGGAAGGTCTCCCACTTGTAGTTCTTGCCGTTGTTCGGCGCCACCCAGTCGGAGTAGAAACTGGACTGACCGCCGACCGGCAGCACCACCATGACGTTCTTGTCGGCGAAGAACTCCTCCGCGTTGGCATCCTTGGTCCAGCCGCTCTCGTCATCGGTGGCGCGCAATCCGTCCAGCAGGTACAGGGTGGGGAACTTGGCCTCGCGCCGGGTGTTCCAGTCCCGGGGCAGCAGCAGCTGCACCTGGATCGGCGTGGCCATGGCCGCGGATTCGATCCACAGGGCGACGCGCCGGTCACCGAGCCAGATCGTCTTCTGCACGCGCGGGTCACGGGGTGTCTCCGCGGCGGCGGGCTGCGGTGCGGGAGCAGGCGCCACCGCGGGCGCGGCAGGCGCCTCGGGGGCGACGGCCGCGGGCGCGGGCGCCGGAAGCGCGGGCATGGTGGGCCCGTACAGCGGAGCCTGCGCGGGAGTCGGCGTGAGAGCGGGTATCAGATGAGACGGCGCCGGCGCCCCGGGCGCCGCTTCGGGCGCGAGTGCGGGCGCGGCCTCCGGGCTATGCGCGAACTCCGGCGCGGCGGCGGGGCCGGACGCGGGCGGGGGCTCGGGGGCGGGCGCAGTCTCCGGCGCTGGTTGCGGCTCGGGGGCTGGCGCGGGTGCGGCTTCTGGCGCGGCCGCGGGCGCAGGGGCTGATTCAGGCGCGGCTTCCGGCGGGGCCGCGGGCGCGGGGACCGGTTCAGGAGTGCGCGCGGGCTCAGGGGTGGGCGCGGGCTCCGGTGCCGGATTCGGCGGCGCGGGTTCCGGATTCGGGGCCAGCGCCGGTGCCGCCGGGGGCGGCGCGGGTTCGAGCACAATGGGTTCGGCCAGCGCGGCCGGTGCGATCCCGGCGGCCAGCGGTAGCACCAGCGCCGTCGCGATCAGTGCCAGACGACCGCGTCCGGCACGCGTCTCACGTCGACCGATTCGCCTCCATCTACCGCCGCTCTCAGCCCCAGTCATAGGTGTTTTGTACCCCGGTCCAGGTCGAGAACCCGGTAGGACGCGCTGATAGCCGAAAGGTATATCCAGTTGTGCACACCCGTAAACCAGCGACGCCGCCGCTTCCGTGAGGAAGCGACGGCGTCAGAGGTCTATCCGGTGATCACCAGGCGCCGGTGGCGTCCAGGATCCCCTTGCGGGAGTTGAACAGCTGTCCCTCCCAGTACTTCCAGGAGTGCGTGCCGCTGGCCGGGAAGTCGAAGAACGCCGGAATGCTCAGCGTCTTCAGCCGGGCCTGGAACGCGCGGGTGTTCACCAGCGACAGGGCCTCCAGGGCCATGGCGTTACCGGTGTTGAACAGGCCGACCGGCGAATTCGGCCGATCGAACTGGCCGGGCAGACCGGACGCCGCCGAGATGTACATCGGCAGGCCCTTCAGCTGCGGCGCGAACACGAACGGGTCCATGCGCAGCCAGGCCGGGCTCCACGGAGCAGCCATGGAGTCGACGTTGAAGCGGCCCGCGTCCAGCATGGCGATGCGGATGGCCTCACGCATGCCCGGCGCGGAGATGTTCAGGTAGCCGGAGTAGGACGCGGCGTACTTGAACTGGTCGCGATGGTAGGCGGCCAGGGCCAGGGCGGCGGAACCACCCATGGACAGACCGGCGATCGCGTTGTTGGTCTTGGAGACGCCGTAGTTCGCGAGGAAGTTCGGCAGTTCCTTGGATAGGAACGTCTCCCACTTGTAGGTGGTCTTCTGGCCGTTGGTGTTCGACGGCGAGACCCAGTCGGCGTAGAAGCTGGACTGGCCGCCGACCGGCATCACCAGGGTGATGTTGTCGTTCTTGAACTGCTCCATCGCGTTGGTCTCGAACGACCAGGCGTTGCGGTCGTCGCGAGCGCGCAGACCGTCGAGCAGGTACAGCGCGGCGCTGCCGCCGCGCGAGGCCCACTGGACCTGCACCTTGATCGGGCCCATGGCCGAGGGGACCATCAGTTCTTCGTATCCGCCCGCGGGCGCGCGCAACACCGGAGCGGTGATGGGCGCGGCAACAGCGGTCGGAGCGGCCACACCAGCGGCGATCGGCAGCGCCAGCGTGGCGGCACCGACGGCCAGAATTCGATTACGCCAACCGCGAGGTTCGCTTCGCCGGCCCGGCTGAGTACTCTTCGGCGCGGCGGCCCTGCCGAAACGCATGAATTCTGCTCTCTTTCTGCTGTTGTGGCATCACACGAGACGCACGCCACATTCGAGCCGGATCCCGACCTTCCGGCACTACGGCGGCGCTACAACGATCTGGTCACACACCGCGCTCAGTCGAGCACAATCTGTGATCGTGCGGTGACGATACCGCGTCGGCCGCGTGATGTCGTCCCCTGGGGCGGATTTTGTTTAACCCAGCCGCATTTCGCAAACAAAGCGAACCGTCCGGCACTCGCGTGCCGGACGGTGCTATCCGATCTTGCTATAGCGGCGTCAGCCGATATTCGCCGAGAGATCCGGCGCCATCCGCGCCGCCTCCTCGATCCAGTTGTGCCAGTTGTGGATTCCAGCGGCCGGGAAGGAATACACCACGTTCCCGCCGCCCAGCGTGTCCATCCGGACCTGGAAGGCCCGCGTGTTCGCCAGCGCCAGCCCCTCCAGCGGCATCCCCTGGATGACGTCCATCGCGGAGCGGATATCGCCGTCCATCGGCGAACCGCTGCCCGCAGCGATCCAGAGCCGGGTGCCGTTCTGAACCAGGTTGGGCGCGAACACGAACGGGTCCATGCGCAGCCAGTTCGGGCCCCACGGTGGTGCCATCGAATCGACGTTGTAGCCGCCCGCGTCGATCATCCCGATCCGGATCGCCTCGCGCATACCGGGCGCGGAGATATTCAGGAAGCCCGACATCGAACCGGCGAAGCTGAATTGATCCGGGTGATAGGCGGCCAGGGTCAATGCGGCACTGCCGCCCATCGACAGGCCGAACACGCCATTGCGATTCGGATTGAATCCCAGACGTTCGCTCAGCGCGTTGCGCAGATCCCTGGTCAGGAAGGTTTCCCAGTCGTAGCGATAGCTCTTGCCGGGCCCGGCGGAAAGTACGTTCAGGCCACCGGAACCCGAACTCAGACCGGCATCGGGCGCGGCGCCGAAGAACGAGCTCGGCGCGTTCCAGTCGGCATAGAAGCTGGACATGCCGCCGACCGGCATGACCACGTTGATATTCCAATCGGCGAGCATCGCCGGAACGCCGGTTTCGATTTCCCAGCCGCTCAGAGTTTCCGGGGCGCGCATACCGTCGAGGGCGTAGACCACCCGATGGGTATTGCCGTCGCGGGCGCGCAGCACGCGGGATTTGATCGGGCCCATGATGGGCGAGTCCACCCAGAAATCGAAGGCCGCCGGGTCGAAGCCGGCCCGCGCCGCGGGCGCCTGAACGGTCGCGGCCGCGCCCAGCGGGAACAGCAGTGCGGCGACAACGGCCAGCACCACGGGTTCGAGTCGCCCACCCCAGGTTGCTGAACTGCGCGGCCTTCTTATCCAGCGGGCAATACGCATTCGCCTCGACCTCTCATTTCAGACGATCAGCCAGCAAATCTGAGGTACCGCAGCCTTGAATGACTACATGTTGCTGGAAGTTGACCCCCGCGACAAGCACCGCGCGGGGGTAACCCTGCGATTCGTTACGAGAGGCGTCCGAAATGCGAAAACCGCCCGATGCGCGAACGCACCGGGCGGTTTTCGAAAGCCGGGTCGGGTCAGCCGATGTGGGCCGACATGTCCGGAATCATGCGGTTGGCCTCGGCCTCCCAGTTCGCCCAGTTGTGGATACCGGCGGCCGGGAAGCTGTAGGTGACGTTCTGGTAGCCCAGCGTCGCCATCCGCACCTGGAAGGCGCGGGTGTTCACCAGCGCCAGCGCTTCCAGCGGCATGCCCTGGATGACATCCATCGGCGAGTTGATGTCGCCGGCCTGCGGCAGCGCACTACCCGCGGCCACCCACAGGCGGGTGTTGTTGGCCTTGAGCTGCGGTGCGAACACGAACGGGTCCATCCGCAGCCACTGCGGGCCCCACGGCGGCGCCATCGCGTCGATGTTGTAGCCACCGGCGCTGATCATCGCGACGCGCATCGCTTCGCGCATCCCCGGCGCGGAGATGTTGAGGTAACCGGAGAACGAACCGGCGTAGTTGAACTGGTCCGCGTGGTAAGCGGCCAGGGTCAGCGCCGCGGAACCGCCCATGGACAGACCGAAGATGCCGTTGTTGACCGGGCTGAAGCCCAGGCGATCACGCAGCGCGTTCTTCAGGTTCTGGGTGAGGAAGGTTTCCCACTTGTAGGTGTTGACCTTGCCGAGGGTCTCCTGCCAGCCCGAAGAGCCGGTCATCGAGGAACCCGAGGAGGAACCGGACGGGCCGGAACCGGTGGGGATGCCCAGGAAGGTGCTCGGGCCGATCCAGTCGGCGTAGAAGCTGGACGGGCCGCCGACCGGCATGACCACATTGATGTTGGCGTTGGCCAGGGCGGCCGGGATGTTGGTCTCGATCTCCCAGCCGTTGAGGTCGCCGCGGGCCCGCTGGCCGTCCAGCACGTAGACCACACGGTTGGTGTTGCCGTCGGCGGCCCGGATGATGCGGGACTTGATCGGGCCCATGCTGGAATCGACCCAGAAGTCGAACGCTGCCGGGTTGAAGGCGGCCTGGGCGGGCACAGCGGCGCCGATCGAGGCCCCGAGCGGCAGCACCGCCGCCAGAGACACCAGCACCGACTTCTTCAGCCACGCACCGGCTCTCCCGACTCTGAGAGGTCGCATATCTATTCGGGGCCTTTCCCTCATCGCGACCGGTCCGGCCGCCTTCGACGATCAGCCCCGCCGGAATCTGCCCACGCAGAGTGGACGCCCCCGACGGGCGCACTTTCACCGAGCGTATCGCTCCATCGATGCCCCGGCGTTATCAAAACGATATGAGTGAGGCGCATGCCACGTTTACCGACGGCTGTGATCTGCGCCCACTCGGCCTAGCGCGGCGGATCCGGATACGGATTCACCAGCCCACAACGCTCGATCTCGTACTTCGGCACCCGGTCGATCCGGTACTTGGCGAAGGTCAGCGAGTGCAGCAGGTTGTGCTTGAACCGCTCGAAGGTGAACGGATCCCGGTACGAGACGAGCAGCGCCTCGGTGGCCGGGCAGGACATGGCGGTGCGGGCCTGAGCGACCCACCTCTGATCCAGATACCACGGCATCCACGGCTTCACATCGACCATGCCCGCCTCGACGATGACCCAGTCCGGGTACAGGCTCTTGTCGTGCCCGATCCGTCCGTCGACCAGCCGGTCCGTGTGCGCCGCCAGCGGATAGGCCAGGCCCATCGGATCGATGACACGCACGTCCAGCGGGACATTCATGCTCGTCATGCCCAGGTTCAAGAAGTACACCGAATGCCCGTAACCGCCCTCGGGAATCGGCAGCGGCGGCGGCGCGACGTACCAGAACCGGAACGACGGCGAGTTCAGCAGCACACCGCCGTTGGGGGTGGCGGCGATGTCGTCGACCATGGCCCGGATGCGCGGGTAGTCGAGATAGTCCTCGGCGCGGATCGGGTGGTCGTGGCCGGTGTTGAGCACGTAGTAGATGCGCTCGTCGACGATGCCGGAGGCCCGGATCGTGGTGCCGGACTTGATCGCGGTGGTACCGGCGGCGAACAGCGCCCAGCCCATCGTGCCGATCCAGGCGAGGCCGATCACGGCCAGCGCCCAGTTCGGGCGGTCACCGCGCGCGGGCAGCCGGACCGGGACGACGGCCACCGGCAGCAGCAGCAGGAACAGCTGCGGCAGCAGCATGCGCCCGTGCATGAAGTCGCCGCCGACGCGCAGCGCGTACACGGTGAGCAGCAGCCCCGCGGCCAGCACCATCGCGACCACCGCGCCCGGCGAGCGCAGCCACTCGCGGACCCGGCGCACCGTCAGCCGTTCCCGCACACCGGGTTCGCGCCGCGCCCGGCCCGCGAGAACCCCGGCGACCAGCAGCACCAGCAGCGGAATGTAGAGGTGGTAGGGCCCGGCGAAATCCCAGAGGTAGGTGAAGCCCTGGCCCCATTTCGCGCCGCCCGCGTCCTTGGCGACGGCGGTGTTCGGGTAGGGCAGGCCGTAGTAGCCCATCCGCCAGATCTGGTAGCCCAGCGGCACCAGGCCGGCGACGGCGACGATCAGGCCGCGCACGAGGAACGGCCGCACCCGCGATTCGGGCATCGGCGCCAGGAAGATCATCAGCAGGGCGAGCGCCCCGACCAGCGTCATCTCCGGGCGGATCAGCGGCGCCAGCCCGGCCAGGAAGACCAGGCCGAACAGCGCGGACAGCCGGACCCGGCGCGCCTGCGCCCAGCGCATCATCATCCACCAGAGCAGGCCGATCCAGCAGATGACCAGGCCGCTCTCCAGGCCGGAGGTGGCATAGTCCCGCGCGGGCGGCAGCGCGACATAGACCAGCACACCCGCGGGCAGCAGCAGCGCGCCGGTGTTGACCCGCCCCGTCGGCTTCGCCTGCTGCCATCCCCCGGTCGAACCGCCCCACAGCCGCGCCGAACCGACCATCGCGAAGACCACGGCCAGCACCGACATCGTCAGCGCGATACCGAGCACCACGTACTCCAGGCGCGCCTGGGTCAGCCAGCTGAAGAACCAGACCAGGTAGGTCCAGGCGGTGCTGGTGTTGGCTTCGACGCGTTCGCCCGCGTTGAACACCGGTCCGTTGCCCGCCAGCAGGTTGCGGATGGTGCGCAGCACGATCAGGCCGTCGTCGGCGATCCAGCGCCGATTCCAGCCGCCGACCGCGAAAAGCACGGTGGTGAGCACGATCCCACCGACGAGGATGCCGCGAGAGAGTACCGCGAACCGCGAGGCGGAGCGCTCGTCACGCTCCGCCTCGTCCTCGATCCCGTCTACTTCCTCGATCACTTTCTCGTCAGGTGAGATAGACAGCGACACCTACCGCTCCGATCAAAGCGATTGCCAGGAGCTGGAGGACCCGGTCCCCCAGCGCGATCTCTTCAGGCTCACCGGCCGCGCCGCCGTCGACGTCGACCGCGTAACGCAGGACCGCGATGGTGAACGGCACCATCGAAATCGCATACCAGATGGTCTCGTTCTTCTCGCCCTGCTGGAACGCCCACAGACCGTAGAAGATCACCAGCGCGGTCGCCGACAACGTCCAGACGAAACGCAGATAGGTCGGGGTGTAGTACTCCAGCGACTTGCGGATCTTCGCGCCGGTACCCAGCGCGATCTGGAGTTCGGCGTACCGCTTGCCCGCCGCCATGAACAGCGAACCGAACGCCATGACCAGCAGGAACCACTGCGACAGATCGATATTCGCGGCCGCGCCGCCGGCCACCGCGCGCAGCAGGAAGCCGGAGGACACGATGCAGATGTCGAGCACAGCCTGATGCTTGAGCCCGAAGCAGTAGGCCAGCTGGATGCCGATGTACACCGACATCACCACGGCCAGATGCCAGGACGCCAGGAACGAACCCAGGATCGAGCCGATCAGCAGCACCAGCGCCAGCGCGTAGGCCAGATTCACCGGCACCACGCCGGCCGCGATCGGGCGGTACCGCTTGGTCGGGTGCGCGCGGTCGGCCTCGACATCCATCGAGTCGTTGACCAGATAGATGCCCGAGGCCGCCATGCAGAACACGACGAACGCGATCGCGACATGGCCGAGCACGCCCGCGTCGCCGACCACCTCGGGGCCCGCGGCCAGCGGCGCGGCCAGCACCAGCACGTTCTTCACCCACTGGCGCGGGCGCACTGCCTTGATCAGGCCGCCCGCCAAGGTCTTCGGGGGACCCTTGACTACACCTTCGGCTAGATCGGTGCCGGTCGGCTCTTCACTCATCTCAGTCTTTTCCTGTGCGGTGGTCACGACTATCGAGTCTCTTTTCGGCGGCAAGCACTACAGCGGCGGACGCGGCGCCCAGCGCGGAACCGGCGAGCACATCGGAGGGATAGTGCACTCCGAGCACCACTCGGGAGAGCAACATCGGCGGCACGAGCACCGCAGGCAAGGGTAGCCCGGTCAGTCTGCCGAGCAACACCGCAGCCGCCGTGGTGGATGTCGCGTGCGAGGACGGGAAGCTCAACTTGCTCGGCGTCGACACGTTGACCTGCACCGCAGGGCTGTTCGGGCGCGGGCGGCGCACAATCCGCTTGATCACGATCGACGCGGCGTGCGCCCCGACCGCACCGACCGCGACACCGGCCCACTGCCTGCGGCGCGGCTTGTCGACCAGCCAGCCGGCGGCCGCGATACCGACCCAGCCCAGCGCGTGCTCACCGAAGTGCGACATGCCGCGCGCCGCGGACACGACGGCCGGGTGGGTGCCGATGGTCGTCTGCACGGTGTTGATGATGCCGACCTCGAGCGGTACCTCGAGGTACTCGCCGTCCGCGCAGGCGCAGTCACCGCCGCAGCCCTCCTCGGCCAACTCCAGTTCGGGCAGTTCGGGGTTGATCGCGTTCACTTCTTCTCGGTTCCGTTCTGGCTCAGGCCGAAGGTCTGCTCCCACGCGGCTGTGCTGGTGAGTTCGGAGTGCGCGGCGCGATAGCGCCGCTGCATCTCCGGGAAACGCGCGGCTAGTTCCTTGCGCAGGCGCATGGCCTCCTTGAGTAGCGCCGCCGCCTTGCGCGGATCACGCTTGCGGTACACCACGCCACGGCCGTCGGCGGTTGTCACGGTGACGCCGTCGACCTGGGAGAGCAGGAACCAGCGCGCGTCCAGCGTCGGTACGTTGAGCTGCGGTGTCTCGTGGGCGGCCGGGTCGGCCCGGCGGAAGTTGTGCACCACGCCCTTGGCCAGGCGAGCCACCTTGGCGACCGGGTTGCCCGGTTCGCCGGTCGCGCCGACACCGTGCCGGTTGGCCAGCGGCAGCTCCGTCGACGACGGCAGCACGACGGCGTCCGGGTAGTCCTTGCGCATCGCGTGGATCTTGCCCAGCGCGCTCGGCAGCAGATCGAACAGGCCTTCCGGACCGGCCAGGAAATCGCGGATCGCCTGATTCTGGATGGCGACCGTCGAGTACTCCAGGCACAGCAGATGTTTGAGGGTGGCCTTGACCGTGTTCACGATCATCGGCTTGCCGTCGCCCGGCAGGTGCAGCGAGGCCACCACCAGGCGGTTGCGCAGGTGGAAGTAGGCCTGCCAGTCGATCGCGTCGTCCTTGTCGCTCCAGGCCATGTGCCACACGGCGGCGCCCGGCAGGGTGACCGTCGGATAGCCGTGATCCCGTGCGCGCAAACCGTATTCGACGTCGTCCCACTTCAGGAACAGCGGCAGCGGCTGACCCAGCTCCTGTGCCACCCGGCGCGGAATGACGCAGGTCCACCAGCCGTTGAAATCGACGTCGATGCGCCGGTGCAGCAGCTTGGAGTTGTCGCGATCCTTGAGCGGGTACTTCGAGAAGTCGTGGTCGTACTCGACATTCGGCGCCGAGGACCACATGAAGACGCCGCGATCGACGACCTCGCCCATGGAGTGCAGGTGCGAACGCTCCTGGAGGTTCAGCATCTGCCCGCCGACCAGCAGCGGCGACTTGGCGAACCGGGAGAACGCCAGCGCGCGCAGGATCGAATCGGGTTCGATCTCGATATCGTCGTCCATGTAGACGATGTATTCGGCGTCGGAGTACTTCAGCGCCTCGTACATGACCCGGCTGTAACCGCCGGAGCCACCGAGATTGGGCTGATCGCGGATGACCAGCCGGTCACCCAGCACGGCGGCGGCCTCGGTGAACCCGGGCTCGTCGACCACCTTGCGATTGCCCTGATCCGCCACGATGACCGCGTCGACATGCTCGAGCACCAGCGGATCCGAACCCAGCGCGGCCAGCGTCTGCACCAGATCCGTCGGCCGGTTGAAGGTCGGCATGCCGCAGGCGATGGTGCCCGATCCCGGGGCCGGGATCGGCGCGTACCAGCCGCCGGACAGCAGCGTGACCGCCGTGTCGGTGGTGATGTCGAACCAGAGCCAGCCGCCGTCCTCGAACGGGCCCAGATCGGCCTCGAATTCGACGGTGGTGCGCTCGGTGCCCGGTGCGACGGCGAACTCGTTGCCCTGCACATGAATTCGCGAACCATCGGCCTTGGAGCGATACAGGTCGACCCGGCCGTGCCCGGCCAGCTCCAGCCGCAGCACCACCGAGTTCAGTACGCTCCAGCGCCGCCAGTAGCTGGCCGGCAGCGCGTTGAAGTAGGTGCAGAACGACACCTCGGACTCCGCGCCGATGGACAGCTCGGTGCGGGTGGAGGCGTGCGCGCGGCGCGCGTTGGTCGCCGATTCCTCCAGGTAGAGGGTGCGCACATCGAGCGGCTCACCCGGGCGCGGCAAGATGATGCGTTGCAGCAGCGAGATAGCGCGGGTCTCGGTCATTTCGTCCACCATCGCGGGCGAGCTCATGCGTTGTCCGTATCGACGAGCGGGGCGCCGGATTCCAGGTGCGGGCGCAGGACATTGTCGAACATGTTCAGCGCGGAACCGATCGCCATGTGCATGTCCAGGTACTGGTAGGTGCCCAGGCGACCACCGAAAAGCACCTTCGCCGAAGCAGTTTCGGCCTTGGCGCGTTCGCGGTAGGCGAGCAGCTTGGCGCGGTCCTCGGGGGTGTTGATCGGGTAGTACGGTTCGTCGCCGGTCTGCGCGAAACGCGAGAACTCGCGCATGATCACCGTCTTGTCCTGCGGGTAATCACGTTCCGGGTGGAAGTGACGCGGCTCGATGATGCGGGTGAACGGCACGTCCGCGTCGTTGTAATTCATCACCGAGGTGCCTTGGTAGTCACCGGTTTCCAGCACTTCGGTCTCGAAATCGATGGTGCGCCAGCCCAGCTCGCCCTCGGTGTAGTCGAAGTAGCGGTCCAGCGGGCCGGTGTAGACGACCGGGGCGTCCGGGTTCTGGGCGCGCAGTTCGTCGCGCACGTCGAACCAGTCGGTGTTGACCCGCACCTCGATCAGATCCGAGGCGGCCATGTTCTCCAGCCACTTCGTGTAGCCCTGCTTCGGCAGGCCCTCGTAGGTGTCGTTGAAGTAGCGGTTGTCGAAGGTGTAGCGCACCGGCAGCCGGGTGATATTGCCCGCGGGCAGTTCCTTCGGGTCGGTCTGCCACTGCTTGGCCGTGTAGTCGCGGATGAACGCCTCGTAGAGCGGGCGGCCGATCAGCGAGATGGCCTTTTCCTCGAGGTTCTGCGCGTCCTTGGTCTCGATTTCCGAGGACTGCTCGGCGATCAGCTTCCGGGCCTCGTCCGGGGTGAAGTAGCGGCCGAAGAACTGCGAGATCAGGCCCAAGCCCATCGGGAACTGGAAGGCCTGGCCCTTGTGCATCGCGAATACGCGGTGGTTGTAGTTCGTGAATTCGGTGAACTGGGTGACGTAGTCCCAGACCCGCTTGTTCGAGGTGTGGAACAGGTGCGCACCGTAGACGTGCACTTCGATCCCGGTTTCCGGTTCCGGCTCCGAATAGGCGTTACCGCCCAGGTGATGCCGACGGTCGAGGACCAGCACGCGTTTGCCGAGCTGGGTGGCTGCGCGTTCGGCGATGGTCAGGCCGAAGAAGCCCGAACCGACGACGATGAGGTCGAATGCGGAATTTGCGGAGGTACCGGGGGACGATGCGACGGTCACGGGAGCCCACAGTATCGGACGCGGCGCGGGCGAGTCGGCGGAGGCGGTAGCGCGGCCACCGCCTCCGAGTACCGCGATTATTCGCGGTCCGGGTAGCTCCGGATTTCTCGGTGTCGCAATCGGAATTTCAATCGGTGTTAGCCGAAACGGGGACATGGCGGCTACCGAGCCGCTATTACATACGGACCGAACTGAACGTTCGTCCAGTTCTAGACCGTTTGTCACGGAGTTCGCCCATGCGGATCACTCGCCTAATCGCCTTGCTACTCGGCGCCCTCGCCCTGGTCAGCGTGCTCGTCGTCCCCGCCCGGGCCGAAACCGACGACACACTGGCCGCCATCCTGGTCAGCGACGGCTGCGGTGCGCCTACCTTCGACGCCGTCGTCACCGCCGCCGCCACCGCACTGCGCGGACAGGTGCCCGCCGGCCAACTGGCCGGATTCGATCAGCAGGTCGGTGAATTCCGGCAGCGGATCGCCGCGATCCGGGTGCACCGCGACGGACTGCCCGTCGATCCCGCGCTGGTCGGCGCGCGGCCCGAATTCCTGGACGATCCGATCGTCACCTACCTGGTCAACGGGCTGGATGCGGTGCGTACCGGACGGATTCATCAGACGATGTCGGTTTCGCAGCTCACCGTGAACGACGCCATCGAGGTCTTCGTCCTCGCCACCCGCATCGTGAAGATCCCGGCACAACTCGCCGCCAGCATGGTGCCCTCGGTCGGCATCCTGTTGAAACCGATCGTCGGCGCGCTGTTCAACGGCGTGAAATCGCTGACCCGGGCCGTGCAGGACCACCTCGCAACCCAGTGCGCCGCACCGAATGCCTACGCGCCACTCGAGCTCGGTGCGCCCGCCCTCGAGCGGGTGGAGCTACCCGCGCCAGTGATCGATCTGGCCAACTCGCTGGTCAACGCCGACGAATCCTGCACTCCCGTGGCCGAACTCACCACCCGCGAGGTCATCGAACGCACCCGCACCTACCTGGCCGCCACCGACCTGCCGTTGGACCGTGCCGCCATGCACGCCGGCGCCGACAGCCTCCAGGCCATCCTCGCCGAGAACCGCGTCACCGAACTGCTCCTGCTGCGCCGCACGGAGGAACTCGGCCCCCTGGTCTCCGCCGCCGACTACGGCCCGCTCACCTTCCTCACCAACCTCGGCTTCAGCCTCTACGAAGGCAAGGCCCTCAACACCGTGCCGCTCGCCGACATCCAGGTGGAAAACGCCTTCGACCTGGCCCTGCTGGCCCTGGACGTGACCAGCCTGCTTCTCACCCTGGGCAACACGGCCCTCGGCTTCACCGGCGTGGCCACCACCGTCACCACCCCCCTCTCCATCGTCCAAACCCTCGCCTTCGCCCCCACCACCTACGGCGCTCCCATCCTGCGCGGCGTGTTCCAATCCATGTGCGCCGCCTAGGTTCCTCACCGGCTTCAAACCTCGCCGGACACCAGCGACCCCCCAACCCGATCAGACCAAACAGCGTCGCACTTGTGCAGGTACGGTCACGGAACGGCATGCGACCTCTCGAATTCACCTGCCGCACCACGAACACCCAATTCGCCCGTCCGAATCCCAGCAGTTCACAGCCCTGCTCGCGACCTCACCTGTGCGATCGGGCGAGCGGTGTCACACGAAGGTCTGTGAACCAACATGCAGGTGTGTGAGGCAAACGGCTCAGCAACACAACGACATCGGCAGCTACAGGTAGAGACCCGACCAGCCCAGCGCAGCAGGCAGGCGAAGCGGGCATTGAACAGGTGCCATGACATCGGCTGCCACACGCAGGCCCCGGGAACATCCACCCGGCGCTCTGGGCTGCGCGCGAAGGCAACAGGCTGGGCACTCGGTTCAGGTTCGCGCGGGTAGATCGTCGACTGGTGCAACGAATGTAGTTGCAGGACAGGGTTATCCGGGATTGGGCTGGATATTCGGGGTGGTTGGGACGGCACGATCGAAGATCGTGGGCGCAGCCGAGGTGACCTCGGCGGACCGGAGGTAGTCGCGGCAGGTTACTTGATTGGATCGGGTGCGCTGGATGGCGCTGGCGGGGTGGGGCGGCCCGGGACTTGACCCGGGCTCGCCGGGTGAGCACTCGGATCGGGCCGGCCGAACACGGTCGGCTGGGCACTCGGGTCGAAGGGGTTCGGCGCCGCGGGCTGAGCGGCAGGCTCCAGTTGGCTGAATGAACCAGGCTGCCCAGCCGCCGCAGGCTGACCGTACTGGCCGGGTGCCGCGGGCTGGCCGTACGGAGTGGGCTGGGCGTAGGGGTTCGGCTGGGCGAAACCGGCGGGTTGGCCGTAGGCGGGTTGGCCGTAGAGGGGTGGGGTGTTGGGGTGGGGGGCTTGGAGCCAGCGGACGGTGGATTGGGTGAGGGCGCAGCCGAAGACCGTTCCGGTGAGGAGGATGGCGAGAATCGAGACGACGAGTCCGACGGCGAAGATCGAGAGGACACTGAGGGCGAGGTAGACGCCGGAGACGCCGAGCAGGACGACTCGACCCACCGGTTTACGCATGAATATCAGCGTGGAGCCGGCGAGCCAGATCGCGGCGATGGCGAAGAAGACGACCATCGAGCCGAGCTTGGCGAGGCCGATCACTTCGAGTCCACCCCTGGTCAGCCCCAGGATCGGGCCGACCAGGTTGAATACACCGATAATCCCGCCCAGCCCGGCGGCCGTCATCGCCGTCGCACCGCTGACGGGTTGCGGATAGCCGTAACCGCCTGGGCTGTATGGGTAATTCATCGCTCTCCCCCCGATATCGGCGTGATCCCGCTGCGCCGGACGCGGTGGAAGCTCAGTACCGCGGCGGGTACTGCTGCTGACCGTACGGGTTGGCCGGGGGCGCCACCGGCTGGCCGTAGGGGGCCTGCCCGTAGGCGGGCTGCCCCGGGGCGGGCTGACCGTAGGCAGGCTGACCGTACGGGCTGGCGGGCTGGCCGTACGCGGCCTGGCCGTAGGCGGGCGGCATGCCGGGCTGGAAGCGGCCGGGGGCGGTCGCGAGCCAGCGTGAGGTGGGGGTGGCCAGGCACAGGCCGATGATGAGCAGAGCGACCAAGAGGCCGATCCAGCTGGTGGCCGAGGCGACGCCGTACTGCGCGGCATTGATCCCGCCGACCAGATTGAGCAGGGCGCCGATACCCGCGACGATGAGCAGGATCACCCGGCCGGCCTGCTTGCGCATCAGCAGCATGATGCCGCCGAGTGCCCACAGGGCAGTGATGATCAGACTCACGATGGCCATGAAGTACAGGAACCCGGTGTCCGGCTTGGAACTACCGCCGTACTTGCTGAGGCTCTTGTACGCGTCCTCCAAATCGCTGATCGCGGCGAACATCATGATCGCGCCGATGAGCGCGAGCAGGGCGAGCAGCAGGGCCAATCCACCGGCCGCCTTGGCGGTTCCGCCGCTCTCGTGCTGCCCCGGATAGCCGCCCGGCGCGCCGTAGGGCGCGGGCTGCTGCGGATACGGCTGCTGCGGAAAGCCGCCGGGCTGCGGTCCGTACGGGTAATTCATCAGGTCCTCCCCTGTGGCGCGGTGTCCCCGCGAACCCTACCGGCCGCCTCCGACGATCCGCACAGCGAATAGGCGCAACGAATTCCGACGGCGGCCAGGCGATTACGCGCGGTCAACGCCACGGGTACCGCCCCGCCGCGAGCCAGCGCCCGGTCGCGCCGCAGCCGGCGAACAGCAGCAACACCAGCCAGGGCGCGACGGCCAGCCCGGTGAACCCGATCAGGGCCTGGCTCGGCGCGAAGTCGAACGCGATCAGCCAGGCCGCCAGCGGCAGGGTGGCGAACAGCAGGCTCAGTAGTCCGCCGAGGATCACCAGCGCGCGGCCGAATCGGGTGCGCCCGGCCAACAGAATCGCACCGAGCAGCAGCGACAGTGTGGCCAACGCGGCGGTGCCGAGGATGGCGGCGAGTGTGGCGTCGGCCCACTGCGGGGTCCCCGAATCCTCGAACACCGCGACCATCGCAGTGTCGGCGCGCAGGTACTCGTACAACCGGAAGGCATTCCAGAGCCCGCCGAGCAGCGCGACAATGGCTGCGGTGTATGCGGTTCCGCCGCCAGGACGGCGGTAGCCGTAGTACGGATGCGGTGGATGGGCGGGCAGGTAGGTCATCTGGATCGTCCCCTCTTCGCGGTGTGCGCGAACCGTATCGAGACCCGTCCAGGCGAACGCATAAGGAATCCTTGGCACGCCGATGGCGCCCGCACCGGTTGTGCGGGCGCCATCGGTACAGCTCAGTCCTGGTGCTGCTCGGCGTATGCCTTCATGGCGTCGCGGACGAACTCCGCGGTGCCGGGCGCGTGCACGTCGTAGTTGACGCGGAAGCGCTCGTCGTCGACATACATCTGGCCGATGCAGGCGAAGGTCTCCAGCGGGACCTCCTTGTTGCCCCAGCCCTGGCCCATCCAGGTGCGGTGCCGGGCGGAGATGGCCAGGACCTCCGGGCTGTCGGACGCCAGGCCCGCCTTGAAGGCGGCGCCGTAGGCGGTGGAGATGTCCATAGCCTCCTGCTGGAACGCGCGCTTACCGGCGTCGTCCAGTCCGCTCCACCACTTGTCGCTGTCGGCGTAGGCCTGTTTGCCCCACCGTTCTTCCACTTCTTCCTTGTACTGGGTGTGGTCGAACCCGTCGAAAACCTCTGCGGCCACGAGCTTCTCACCTCTTTCCGTCTTGTGCAGCGTGGTCAGTACCGAGTCGATCTGGCGCCGGATCCGATCCTGTTCCTGCCGAAGCAGTTCCAGGTGCGTGCGCAGTGCGGCAGTCGTTTCCTGTTCTCCGGCAAGGACTTCGGCGATGGCCGGGAGGCCGAGGCCGAGTTCGCGCAGGAGTAGGATGCGTTGCAGCCGCACGAGGGAGCCCTGGTCGTAGTAGCGGTATCCGTTGGCGCCGGTCCGGCTGGGCGGCAACAGCCCGAGCTGGCCGTAATGGCGCAGCGTGCGGCTGGTGGTACCGGCCGCCGTGGCCAGATCGTGGATCGACCATTCGCCGGTGCGGATCGCCGTACTCATCTCCAGTTCTCCTTCCCGTTTCTCGTCGGTGAGATCAGTCTGCAAGTTGACGTAACGTCAAGGTCAAGCCTTTACCAGTATGCGCTCGGCCGCCGGTGTCACGGCCGGTGCCGGCACCCGCACCCGGCCGGTGGTCTGGCCCAGCAGGGTGCCGCCCAGCGCGATGGCCATGCCGAGGATCTGCAGCGGGGTGAGCGCCTGGCCGAGGGCGATCCAGCCGATCACCGCGGCCGATACCGGCGAGAGCAGCCCGAGGAAGGCGACCGAGGTCGCGGGCAACTGCGAGATGCCGCGCACCCAGAGCCAGTAGGCGACGGCGGTGCCGATGACGCCGAGGTAGAGGTAGCCGCCGACGGCGCGGCCGTCCAGCGCGGGCGGTGCGCCTTCGATGAGCAGGGCCAGCGGGGCGATGATCAGACCGCCCGCGGTGAGCTGCCAGCCGGTCATGGCGAGCGGGCCGACGCCGTCGGGGCGGCCCCAGCGCTTGGTGAGTATGGTGCCCAGCGCCATCGAGCCGGCGCCCGCGAGGCCCGCGATGACGCCGACGGCGTCGAGTTGCGCGGTGGCCTTCAGCACCACCAGCGATACGCCGCCGACGCCGATCAGCGCGGCCGCGAGTTTGCGGCCGGTGAGGTTTTCGCCGAGGACGAGTGCCGCGAAGCCGAGCGCGAACATCGGCGCGACCGCGCCGAGGACGCCGGCGACGCCGCCGGGCAGCCGGTAGGCGGCCAGGAACAGCAGCGGGAAGAAGGCGCCGATATTGAGCAGGCCGAGCACGGCGGCGCGGCCGACCCAGCGGCCGTGCGGGAGGGCGCGGGTCAGCGCGAGCAGGATCAGCCCGGCGGGCAGCGCGCGCATGAGGGCGGTGAACAGCGGCCGGTCGGGCGGCAGGAATTCGGTGGTGACGAAGTAGGTGGATCCCCAGACGATCGGGGTGAGTGCCGTGAGCGCGAGGGTGCGGGTCGCGGTGCTGGTCATCATTCGCTCCTCATTGATAATCTCAACGTTGAAATATTTACCCACACCGGTGTCTCACCGTCAAGTAGATGAACGTTGAGATATTTAGTATCGAGAGGAACCGCTGATGAGCGATGCGATCGACCTCATCGCCGAGCACTGGCACCGCGAACGACCCGACGTGGACGTGACGCCGATGGCGGTGATCGGCCGCATCTCGCGGCTGTCGCAGGTGCTCGACGGTGAACTCAAGAAATTCTTCAACGGCCACGGCCTGGAGTTCTGGGAATTCGACGTGCTCGCCACCCTGCGCCGGTCGGGTGGCGCACAAGGGCTGACGGCGGGCGCGCTCAACAGCGCGGCGATGCGCACCTCCGGGGCCATCACCAACCGCGTCGACCGGCTCACCGCCCGCGGCCTGGTTCAGCGCGCCGCCGACCCCAACGACCGGCGCTGCATCCGGGTACAGCTCACCGACGAGGGCCGCGCCCTGGTCGACAAGCTGCTCCCGCTGCACATGGACAACGAGCGGCGGCTGCTGACCGCACTCGGACTCGACGATCAGGCACGACTGGCCGATCTGCTGCGCATTCTGTCCGAGTCACTGGGTGACACCAGCCTGGAATGACCGCCCGGCAGGCGTTTCCGGCTATTCCGCGGTGCCGAACTCCACCGGAACCTCCGAAATATCCAGCGGGGCCGCCGGTTTCGGGAGGTCTACACGGCGCGGCGGCTGGACGATGATCGGGCGCGCGGGCGACCCGGCGGTGGTGCGCGGCGGCGCGGTCCGGTCGTCGTCGCGTGTGATCGCCTCGGGAGCCAGCTCCGCGAGCGTGGTGAAATCGACGACGCGCGCGCCGAGCTCCGGCGTGGCGACGATGACACCGTTGGTGAACACCCGGTAGCTGCCGATACTGCGCGGCAGGCGCGTTTCCGGACCCAGCGGCGCGCCCAGCGAGCTGTATTCACCACCGAGCCTGCGGTATTCGTCATCGATGATCGACAGCGGCCGCCCGGCGGAGGTGATCGGCTCCTGAATGTGCCCGATGCCGAGTTCGGCCGGGGTCGGGCCCACCGCGAAGGTCTCGATATCGGCCGGCCCGCCGCCGTCGGGTGCGGCGGAGTATTCGGCGCGCAGCACCCGGCCCTCGCGCAGCAGCACGGTGCCCGCGGTGGCGGCGACGGCGTCGGAGGCGCGTGGATCCTCGATGACCGAACCCGCGTAGACCTGGCAGTCGGTGCTGTCGCAGGTCTGGGCGTAGGGGTAGCGGGATTCGGCGATGGCGTAGGAGCGGGCGGCGATCGCCTGCGCGCGCAACGCCTCCGCCGCGCCCTGATCGGCCCAGTTGGCCTGCATCTCGGCGGGGACGACGCCGAGCAGATAGTCCTCCACGTCCACCCGGTTGACGGTGCGCGCCACACCGTCCTCGGTGGCCAGGCCCAGCGCGCCGCGATATCCGGTGCCGTTGCACAGCATCAGGTGTTCGGCGACGGGACGGCCCGGGTTCGGATCCAGCGGATAGACCCAGGGATCCTGGGTGTCGGTCTGCCACAGCTGTTCTCCGTCGCAGCCGACGGTGACGACGACGTTCGCGCCGCCGTCCGGCAGCGCGGTCAGGTGGGCGACCTGGCCGGGTTCCAGCACACGACCGGCAACGCGTGCGCCCGCCTCAGCGTAGGTGTCCAGAGTCGAGTCGTCCTGGGTCAGCAGCCGCACCGCGACCGTGGTCGGCGGGATGACACCGAGCGTCGCACCGGGGTAGTAGTGCTCGAGGATGCGCTCGGCGGCCCAGCCCTGCACCGCGTTGTCGAAAGCGCCGTGCTGGCTCAGCCCGCGACCGTGGCCGGGTCCGGCCAGATGTCGATAGACCGGCGTATCCACGCAGGTGAGCAGGATTCCGGCGAGCGCGGCGGCGGCGCCGGTCACTAGTAGTGGCCGCCAGGTTCCGGCGAGGGCGCTGGGTCGGATCCGGCGTCGGCGCGGGCCGGCGCACCGGCCGCCGATCGCACGGATCCAGGCTCTGACAGGGCGTTCACGGCGTCGCATATGTTCACTCCCACCGGTTTTCCGCCAAGACATCGGTTCGATAGCCGTCGGCATGTCGCGACATCCGGGCAGATGAAGGGCCGTTACATTCGAGCAATCCTCAACTAAAGGTTTAGGCATGTGACAGTTGTTGCTTAGTGTGATCGGTGAGGCGTCGAGAAGCAAGCACATGTCAGCGCTGGTTCCAACCTGAATGGAGATGCTCGTGCCGTACCGCAGACCGAAACGCTCCTACGTGCTCCCGGTGGTCACCACCCTCGCGGTCTCGGCCCCGCTCCTGCCCCTGACCTTGGCCGACGACACCGCCTACCGCACCGCCAACGACAGCGAATTCGCCGCCGTGCCCACTCAGCTGGCCGAGGTGGTGCTCAGCTCGATCCCCGACATCACGCTGCCGCTGCGCGAGCTCACCGGCCTCGAGCTACCCGACCTACACCTGTCGGACCTGCGCAGATTGCCGCTACCCGCGTCCATCCCGGTCCCCGAGGGGCTGCCGCTACCCGACGGGGTCGAGCTACCGAGACAGATCCCGCTCCCCAGATTCGGCGCCGACCCCGGCAAATACTCGATTCCCGCGACACCCGGCCCCACCCCAGCCCCGAACTCCGGTCCGACGCCCGGCCCCGCCGCCGTGGCTCCCGGTCAGCTTCCCCCCGCGAGCGGTCAGACTCCCGCCACCGCGCCAACCCCGAACGCCGCGCCGAACGCGGCCCCACAGCCCGGAACCGCGCGGCCCGTCGGCCCGGAACCGCAGGCCGCCCCGGCTCCCGCCGCACCCGGCTTCATCGCCGATCCGCTGCGCATCGAAACCTCGCCCAGCGCAACAGATTTCACCAGTCCCGTCGACTCCGTTCCGCAACAGATCGGTGACCCGATCGAAGCGATCCCGGCCCCACTCGCCCCCGAACCCACCGCCGCGCAGGAGATTCCAGGTCCCGGGCCGCTCGCCAGCGACGCCACCGAACCAACTGCCGCAGCAGCAATTCCGAGTCCCGGGCCGCTCACCGACGACTCCGCCGAATCAACTGCCGCAGCGGCGATTCCGGGTCCCGGGCCGCTGACCGACGACTCCACCGAACCTCCTGCCGCGGAGGCGATTCCGAATCCCGGCCCGCTGACCGGTGACGCGTCCGAATCCGCTGCGGCGGAGGCCATTCCCGGCTTCGGGCCCGGCACGAATCACCTCGTCGCCGATCCCGCCGCGCCGGAGCAGGCCCAGATCAGCCCCGACACACCGGCGCTCGCGCCGGGCGCGATTCCCGAGGACGTGCTCGAGCAGGTGGGCGCGCAGGTGAAAGAACTGTCCCGGGATACCCCGTTCTCCATGGTGGCGCTGACCGCCAAGGATCTGGCCGGCACCAAGGCGATGGTCCGGGCCAAACAGCCCGATGGCAGCTGGGGCCCCTGGTTCGAGACCGAACCCGTCGACACCTACCGCAACGATCGCGGCGCACCGAGCCGCACCCGGGGCACCGAACCGATCTACGTCGGCAGCACCAACGCGGTGCAGATCCTGGTCACGCGCAAAGACGCCCCGACGCCCACACCCGAGGTGGCGGCGCCGACCACTCCCGGCCCCGACGGCAGCCTCCGATTCCCCACCAGCGAAGAGGTTTTCGGCGCGGATGTGCTCTCCGAGCTGACCGCTGTCCTGATCGATCCGGGGCAGGGCGCCGCCGACGGCACCCTCACCGACATCGCGGCCGCACTGCCCGGCGGCGGGCCGACGGTGATCAGCCGCGCCGGGTGGGGCGCCGACGAATCGATCCGCTGCGAGGACCCGACCTACGACGATTTCCTCGGCGGGGTCACGGTGCACCACACCGCGGGCCGCAACGACTACGACAAATCCGAGTCCGCGGGCATCGTCCGCTCGATCTACGCCTATCACGCGAAAACGCTGGGCTGGTGCGATATCGGTTACAACGCCCTGGTCGACAAGTACGGCCAGATCTTCGAGGGCCGCGCCGGCGGGCTGGACCAGCCGGTGCAGGGCGCGCACGCGGGCGGGTTCAACGAGAACACCTCGGGCGTGGCGCTGATGGGCAACCACGTCTCCGAGCCGCCGACCGAGGCGGCGATCGACGCGGTCGGCCGGTTCGTGGGCTGGCGCGCCAAGATCGCGGGCCTGAACCCGAAAGGCTCGACGGTGATGGAGTCCGAGGGCACCGAGTTCACCCCGATCCCGCAGGGCGAAACCATCGATCTGCCGATCGTCTTCGCGCACCGCGATGTCGGCAACACCACCTGCCCCGGTGACGCGGCCTACGAACTGATGGACCGGATCCGGGAGATCGCGGCCGACGCGCCGGGTCCCGCGCCGCGCACCCAGCAGCAACGACAGCGCAAGGCGAGCACCGGGCCGAACACCATGCCCGCGCCGCCGGTGGAACCGGAGACCGACGAGGACGTCGAAAAGCTGGCGGCACTGACCGACCAGCTGCTGGATCTGCTCGGCCACAATGTGATCGCCGAGTACTGGGCGGCCAAGGGCGGCGCCCAAGGCCCGCTGGGCGCACCGCGCACCGAACCGCTGCCCGCCGCCGGCGGCGGCCAGTACGTGAAATTCGTCAACGGCTATGTCTACGGCACACCGAACGGCCAGGTATTCGAGGTCGCGGGCAGCATCCTGAACCGCTTCCTCGAACTCGGCGGCGACTCGGGCATGCTCGGACTTCCGGTCAGCAATGTCTATCCGGTGCTCAACGGGCTGCGCTCGGATTTCCAGAACGGCTCGCTGATCGTCGACGAGGTCACCGGGATCGTCACCACGGCGTGGCAGGAAATCCACGCCGACCCGCGCCAGGAACCCCAGCCGGTCGACGTGGCGGCACCGCCCGCACCGGGACCTGCCGCGGTGGCCGCACCCGAGCCGCCCGCGCCGGCCGAGGTCGCCGCGCCCGAAGCACCGCGGGAATGGGCCGAGCCCGAATTCGCCACGGCGCCGCAGTCTTCCGGCGACGGCGCCTGATCACGAGATCAGGACCACCAGCGTTCGAGCACCCGGGCGACGCCGTCATCGGCATTGGTGCCGGTGACCTCGTCGGCCGCGGCGATCGCCTCGGGGTGCGCGTTGGCCATGGCGACACCGTGACCCGCCATGCTCAGCATGGGCACATCGTTGGGCATATCGCCGAAGGCGATGATGGCGGGATGCTCGACGCCGAGCCGCTGCGCGACGATGGCCAGCCCGGACGCCTTCGTGACACCGGGCGCGGACAACTCGATCAGCCCGTGATCGGTGGAATAGGTGATGTCGGCGCGGTCGCCGATCAGCGGGGCCAGCACCCGGCGCATCTCACCGCTGGGCGTTCCGCGCAACCGGATCAGCATCTTGATCGCGGGCGCATCGATCACCTCGTGCCGGGCGACCATGGTGTCGTCCGGGTTCAGCCACGCGTGCTCGTACTGCGGCGAGCTCACGAACTGCGGTGTGACCGCGTCGTGGGCGCGGGCGCCGACCCGTTCGGCGGCCAGACCGCAGCCGGGTAGCGCGGCCTCGGCGATATCGGCGATCCAGGACAGCGTCTCCACATCGAGGGTGCGGCTGGCCAGGACGGAATCACTGGCGCTGTCATAGATCACCGCGCCGTTGCCGCAGACGCACAGCGGCGCGTAGCCGAGCCCGTCGACCACCGGGTCGATCCAGCGCGGCGGCCTGCCGGTGGCCAGCACGAACGGCACACCGTCGGTGATCAGGGCGTCGATCGCGGCCTTGGTGCGCGGGGTCACGCGCTCGTCGTGGTCGATCAGTGTGCCGTCCACATCGGAGGCCACCATCTTGGGTTTGGGCAGGTGCAGGCGAGTCACCTATTCCATCCTGCCGGAAAACCGTCTCGGCGCGGTCGCACTCACGCGCTCGGGCGTCGCCACGGGTCGTCCTCGGGCTTGGTCAGGCCGACCCGCTGGTCGCCGCCGACCACCTGCGTGGCCTCGTCGACCGGCTGGGCCGCGCCGGGGCCCAACTGGGTGGGGGCATTCGCGAAGGAGTCGGCGGGCGGGAAGCCGGGCTGCGGGGCGAACCCACCGGCGGGGACGCCGGGCTGCGGTGCGAACCCCGCAGGCGGAACGCCAGGCTGCGGCGCGAACCCGGCAGGCGGAATGCCGGGTTGCGGCGCGAACCCGGCGGCGGGGTTCTGGCCGTACGGGTTCGGCTGCCCGTATCCCATCGGCGGCTGACCGTAGGGGTTGCCGGCCGGTGCGGGCTGGTAGGCCAGCCAGCGGGCGGTGGGTGGCAGCAGCACCAGCACCAGGGTGATGATCGGGAAGATCATGCCGATCACGCCCGTGACACCGGCGACCGCCACGATCGCGCCGTCATCGTCCAGGTCGCCGAACATGGTCGCCATCATGGTCATGGACAGCAGCTGCATCACGATCACCAGGCCGCAACCCGACGCGATCAGGATCCGCCCGATCGGCTTGCGCATGAACAGGGTCACCGCGCCGACTCCGAGCAGCGCGCCCGCCAGCAGTCCGACCGACGAGGTAAGGATGGTGAAGGTCCGGAGCTGGTCGAGAGTGCTGGTCTCGATCTCGCCCAGCTCATCGGCGAGCACCGACAAGGTCGCGAGTGAGTAACCACCACCGACGACGTGCACAAGGGAACCGATCGAGGCCAGCACGCCCGCGGTAATCGCCGTGCCGCCACCAGGTTTCACCGGCGGCATCGCGTATCCGCCCGGATACGGCTCGTACTGCCCTGGATACTGCTGCGGGTAACCCATTTTCCCCTCCGAGACGCTGAAAGGCTCAGCGTAATCGGAAGTCGACGGCCCTGCTGAACCGCGGGTCGCGACATGCCTGGGGTTCGGTCGCCTGCGCGAAGGGCTGGTCTCTCCTTATGATCAGTGCCAAATTGCCCTGGCGAGAGACCACGAGGACTGATGACCGGCTTCCTGCTACGACGCGCGCTCAACTACGTCGTGCTCCTGTTGTTGGCGTCGTTTCTCACCTTCGCCCTGACCTCGCTGACCTTCCGCCCGCTCGACAGCCTCGAGCAGCGCAGCCCCCGCCCACCTCAATCGGTGATCGACGCCAAAGCCGAGGAACTGCATCTCAACGACCCCATCCCGGAACGCTACGTGAATTGGCTCGCCGGAATTCCCTCCGGCGATTTCGGGAAAACCCTGGCCGGTCAGCCCGTCAGCGAAGAACTCGGCCGCCGGATCGGGGTCAGTCTGCGCCTGCTGCTGCTCGGCTCGATCCTGGGGACCGTGCTCGGTGTGTTGATCGGCGCGGCCGGGGCGATCCGACAATACAAATTCAGCGACTACTTCACCACCGTGTTCTCACTGCTGCTGCTGAGCACACCGATCTTCCTGCTCGCGACCCTGTTGAAATACGGTGCGCTGGAAATCAACTCGATGACCGGCGAGCAGATCTTCCTCTACACCGGCGAGACCTCCGCCACGAAGATCACCGGCTTCGGGCCCCAGCTGCTCGACCGCGCCCAGCACCTCGTCTTGCCCACCCTCGCCCTCGCGATGGGCGCGATGGCCGGTTACTCCCGATACCAACGCAACGCCATGCTCGACGTGCTCGGCAGCGATTTCATCCGCACCGCCCGCGCCAAAGGCTTGACCCGCGGAAAAGCCCTGTACAAACACGGATTACGGACCGCGCTGATTCCCATGGCCACCCTGTTCGCCTACAGCATCGGCGGGTTGATCACCGGGGCCACCTTCACCGAGAAGATCTTCGGCTGGCACGGGGTCGGCGAGTGGCTGCTGGACTCGATCAACGCACAGGACATCTACGTCGTGGTCACCGTCACCGCATTCGCCGGACTGGTGGTCCTGGTCTCCGGGCTGCTTTCCGATATCGTCTACGCAATTCTGGACCCGAGGGTGCGTGTGTCGTGACTGAAACCGAACTCATCGTCCAGGGCGCACCCGCCGCGGCCGGGCGACGCAAACTCGTCTGGCGGCGGTTCCTGCGGAACAAGCCCGCCGTGACCGGTGCGGTGATCCTGATCACGTTGTTCATCACTTCGTATGCGCTGCCGCCGTTCCTGGCGTTCGACTATCAGCAGATGGACCCGGCCGCCTATCTGAAACCGCCGTCCGGAAAGCATCCCTTCGGCACCACCCTGATCGGGCAGGACGTGCTCGCGCAGACCCTGCGCGGGCTCCAGAAATCTTTGACCATCGGGATTTGCGTGGCGTTGATCTCGACGACCATCGCCGCCACCGCCGGTGCGGTCGCCGGACTGCTCGGCGGGTGGACCGACCGGGCGATCATGTGGCTGGTCGATCTGCTGCTGGTCGTGCCGAGTTTCATCATCATCGCGATCTTCGCGCCGCGCACCAAGGGCAGCGGATCGATCCTGCTGCTGATCGTGTTGCTGGCCGCATTCGGGTGGATGATCAGCGCCCGCATCGTGCGAGGGCTCACCCTGAGCCTGCGGGAACGCGAATTCGTCCGCGCCGCACGCTATATGGGCGCGCCCACGCGGACGGTGATCGTGTCGCATATCGTCCCGAACATCGCCTCGATTCTGATCATCGACACCACCCTGACCGTGGGCTCGGCGATCATGGCCGAAACCGGGCTGAGCTTCCTGGGATTCGGCGTCCAGCCCCCGGATGTGTCGCTGGGTTCGCTGATCGCGGCGGGCACGAAATCGGCGCTGACCTACCCGTGGCTGTTCATGTTCGCCGGCGGTTTCCTGGTAATGACGGTGTTGTGCGCCAACCTCGTCGGCGACGGCCTGCGCGACGCGTTCGACCCCAGCGCCAAACGAGCACGGAAGCAGGCCCGATGACCAGCCTGGAGAAGAAGCCGCCGCTACTCGAGGTCACCGATCTCCAGGTCTCGTTTCCCAGCGAGGAGGGCCGGATCGAGGCCGTGCGCGGGGTGGATTACACCGTCGCCGACGGTGAAGTCCTGGCCATCGTCGGTGAATCCGGATCCGGGAAGTCAGTGTCGTCGCTGGCGGTGATCGGTCTGCTGCCCGAACAGGCCCGGGTGCAGGGCTCGATCCGATTGCGCGGCCGCGAACTGCTCGGCCTGGGTGATCGCCAGTTGTCGAGGTTGCGCGGCAGTTCGATCAGCATGGTGTTCCAGGACCCGCTCTCCGCGTTGACCCCGGTCTACCGGGTCGGTGAACAGATCGCGGAAGCTCTGCTCGCGCACGGCAAGCTGAGCAAGAAGGAGGCGGCCGCCAAGGCGGTCGAGCTGCTCGAGCTGGTCGGGATCGACGATGCGACGGTGCGCGCCAAGGCATTTCCGCACGAGTTCTCCGGTGGTATGCGTCAGCGCGTGGTGATCGCGATGGCGATCGCCAATGATCCCGAGCTGATCATCTGTGACGAGCCGACCACCGCGCTGGATGTGACGGTGCAGGCCCAGATCCTGAACCTACTGCGCAAGGCGCGCGATATCACCGGCGCCGGGGTCGTGATGATCACCCATGACATGGGCATCGCGGCCACACTCGCTGATCGGGTCGCGGTCATGTACGCGGGCAAGATCGTCGAAACCGCCACCGCGGAAAGCCTTTTCCGCGCGCCCCGGATGCCCTACACCGTCGGCCTGCTCGGCTCGATCCCCCGCATCGATGGACCGCCCCGGGTTCCACTGATCCCGATCGTGGGCACACCACCGGCCATGCACGCCCTGCCACCCGGGTGCTCGTTCGCACCGCGCTGCCCGGTCGCGATCGACGAATGCCGTACCGCCGAACCACCACTCACCGCGGTGGCGTCGGATGCCGGAACCTCGGGTGCGCACACCGCGGCTTGCATCCGCACCGGGGAACTCGATACCGCCGACCTGTTCACCGCCTACCGCAGTGAGATCGCCGAACCGGATCCGGCCGACGCCTCCGATCCGCAGGTGGTGCTGGCGGTCACCGACCTGGTCAAAACCTTCCCGCTGACCTCCGGGGTCGTGTTCCGCCGCCGAACCGGCGAGGTCCGGGCCGTCGACGGCATCACCTTCCAGCTCCGTACCGCACGCACCCTGGCCCTGGTCGGCGAATCCGGCTCCGGGAAGTCCACCACCCTCACCCAGATCCTCGAGCTCGCCCAACCGCAACAGGGCACCATCGAAATCCTGGGCCACGATGTCGCCGCCCTCACCAAACAGCACCGGCGCGATATCCGCCGGCACATGCAGATCGTCTTCCAGGACCCCACCGCCTCGCTGGACCCACGCCTGCCGATCCACGACGCGCTGGCCGAACCGCTGCGCATCGACGGGCGCTCACACGCCGAAATCGCCCGCCGCGTACCAGAACTCCTCGAACTCGTCGGGCTGCGCCCGGAACACGCCGACCGATACCCCGCGGACTTCTCCGGCGGACAGAAACAGCGCATCAGCATCGCCCGCGCCCTCGCGTTGGACCCGCAGATCCTCGTCCTCGACGAGCCGGTCTCGTCGCTGGACGTGTCCATCCAGGCCGGGGTGTTGAACCTGCTGCGCGATCTGCAGGCCGAACGCGGACTGTCGTATCTGTTCGTTTCCCACGACCTTTCCGTGGTCCGCAATCTCGCCCACGATATCGCCGTCATGTACAAGGGCAAGATTGTCGAATCCGGTCCCGCCGAACAGATCTTCGCGGCGCCCGCCCACCCCTACACCCGCAAACTCATCGACGCGGTACCCACACCGGTCACCGCCGAATAAGTCAGGAGTGCCCATGCGGATCCTTGCGAGCCGAATGCGTTGCGCGGCCGCGCTGGTCGCGGTCGGGTTGGTCGCGGCGGGATGCGGATCGGGTACCGATCCCGCTACCGAGGGCCTGACCGATGCCCTCGGCACCACCAGCGACATCAACCCGAAACCGCGCGACGAAGTGCGTGACGGCGGCAACCTGCGGCTGGCCACGACGGCCATGCCGGACAACTGGAACACGCTGTCCAACGACGGCAACAATGGCGAGATCGCCGATCTGCAACGGCCGATGATGCCGCGCGCGTTCCACGTCGACGCCGCGGGCAAACTCAGCGTCAACACCGACTATTTCGTCGATGTCGCCTTGACGAACACCGCGCCGCAGCAGGTCACCTACACGATCAATCCGAAAGCGTTCTGGTCCGACGGCAACCCCATCACCTGGGAGGACATCCAATCCCAGGCCAACGCGCTCAGCGGCCGCGACAAACGCTTCCTGATCGCCATCACCAACGGCTTCGAATTCGTCGAGAAGGTGGAGCGCGGCGCCGACGACCGGCAGGCCGTCCTCACCTTCTCCCAGCCGTACGGCGAATGGCGCGGACAGCTCGCCGGAAACGCCTCGCTGTTCCCGAAATCGGTGACGCGCGACCCGGAATCGTTCAACCACAGCCTGGTCGACACCATGGGCCCGACCGCCGGACCGTTCAAGATCCGTTCGATCGATCGCGGCACCTCCCGCATCGTGCTGGAACGCGATCCGAAATGGTGGGGTGAACCCGCCAAACTCGACACCATCACCTACAGCGTGCTCGACCAGGTGGCGTGGCTGGGTGCGTTGCAGAACAACGAACTCGACCTGGCCCGGCTCTCCTCGATCGAGGACGTGAAGGCCATTTCCGGCAATCCGGAGATAGCGATCCGCCGGGCGCCCGGAAACCGATGGCGGCACCTCACATTCAACGGCGCACCGGGTTCCATCCTCGCCGATCCGGCGCTGCGGGTCGCGATCTCCAAGGCCATCGACCGGCAGGCCATCGCCGCCACCACGCAGATGGGAATGGTCGAGAATCCGAAACCACTGAACAATCACGTCTTCCTGGAAGGCCAGGAAGGCTACCGGGACAACAGCCTCGGTTTCGACCCGGCCGCGGCGGCCCGGGAACTCGACGCGCTCGGCTGGAAACTCGACGGTGAATTCCGCGTGAAAGACGGCAAGCGGCTCGTCATCCGCGACGTCATGTACAACAATCCGCTCTGGGTGCAGCTCGCGCAGATCATCCAGCAGAATCTGGCGGCGGTCGGCGTGCAGCTCACCATCGACACCAAGCCCGCCATCGGCTTCTTCCCCGATGTCATCCAGAAGGGCGATTTCGATGTCGCCCAGTTCATCTGGCAGGGCGACGCCTTCCCGATGAGCAGCGTCCGGCAGACCTACTACTACGATCCGGCCGATCTGCAAGGCAATTACGGCCGCATCGGCTCGCCCGAATTGAACGCGCTCATCGATCGCGCGGTCGCGGAACTGGATCCGGGTAAGGCCATCGAATTGGCCAACGAGATCGATCGCGCACTGTTCGAGGAAGGGTTCTCGCTACCACTCACCCAGGATCCGGGCACCTTCGGCGTCCGGGCCGAGGTGGCCAATATGGGATCGCACGGGCTGGCGTCCTATGACTACACGAAGATCGGATTTGTGAAGTGAGCAGTAAATATTCGCGACGGCTGCGGCTTTTCGCGGCCCCGATCGCAGTGATCTCACTGGTCCTGGCCGGGTGCGGGGGCGATAGCGAGGTCGAGGCGAAGTCGAACGCGCTCGGCTCCAGCAACGACATCAATCCCAAGAGCCGCGACGAAGTGCGAGACGGCGGGCATCTGCGCTTGGCGATCACCGGCTTTCCGGCCACGTTCAACCCGCACCATGTCGACTCCGACGCCGACGGCGCGGAGGTGCAGGATTGGACCCTGCCCGGGCCGGTGAACGGCAACGCCGCCGGCGAGCTCACGATCAATCGCGACTTCTTCGCCGATATCGAACTCACCGGCACCGCTCCCCAGCGGATCGTCTACACCATCAACCCGAAAGCGGTCTGGTCGGACGGCAGCCCGATCACCTGGGAGGACATGGCCGCCCAGGCCGAGGCCCTGAGCGGCCGCAACACCGCCTACCAGGTCGCGGCGACCCAGGGTTACAGCCGGATCGAGAAGGTCGAGCGCGGCGTCGACGACCGGCAGGCCATCGTCACCTTCACCAAGCACTACGCGGAATGGCGCGGCCTGTTCAGCCAGCTGATGCCGAAGGAGGTCAACGCGTCACCGCAGACGTTCGACGACCTCGCACGATCGACGCCGGTGAAATCCGCCGGACCGTTCATGATCACCTCCGTCGACCGCGGCCAGCAGCGCATCGTGCTCAGCCGCAACCCGAAGTGGTGGGGCGAAACGCCCAAGCTGGAGACGGTCACCTACAGCGTGCTGGACTGGTCCGCCCGGCTCGGCGCGCTGCAGAACAATGAGCTCGACGCGATCACTGTCTCCGGTATCGAGGAGGTCAAGACCGCCAAGAACTCGCCGGGCATCCTGGTGCGCCGTGCGTCCGCGCCGGCCAACTCCCACATCACCTTCAACGGTGCGCCCGGCTCGATTCTCGAGGATCCCCGGCTGCGCGTGGCCATTTCGAAGGCGATCGACCGGCAGAGCATCGTCTCGGCAATCCAGAACGGCATCGTCATCGATCCCAAACCCATCAACAACCACGTCTATCTGATCGGCCAGAAGGGCTATCAGGACAATTCGGCTGTCGTCTCCTACGATCCTGCGGCGGCCGCGCGCATGCTCGACGAGCTGGGCTGGAAACTCAATGGCGAGTTCCGGGAAAAGGACGGGCGGCAGCTCGTGCTCCGGGATGTCATGTTCCAGCAGGATTCCTGGTTGCAGATGGCACAGATCGTGCAGCAGAATCTGGCGCAGGTCGGGGTGAAGCTGGTGATCGAAGCGTATCCGGGCAACAACCTGTTCACCGAGGTCATCGATCCCGGTAACTTCGATCTCACCCAGTTCAGCTGGAGCCGAAGCGCTTTCCCGCTCGGTGCGCTGCCGCAGATCTACTCCTACGATCCGGCCAATTGGCAGAGCAACAAGGGCCATATCGGTTCACCCGAGCTGAATGCGCTGATCGAGCAGGTCATCTCCGAGCTCGACCCCGAAAAGGCCATCGAGCTGGCCAACCAGGCCGACCGGATGATCTTCGAACTGGGCCACTCCCTGCCGATGTCGCAATCGTCGGGAAATGTCGCGGTGCGGGACAATCTCGCCAACTACGGCGCATTCGGAATCGCGTCCATCGACTACACATCGGTGGGCTTCCAGAAGTGACCAGCCCGCTGGCCTATCCGGCCGGTGTGACGATCGGCGCCCTCGCGGTCTGCACCGTGTGGGCGCCGTTCGCCACTTCGAACCAGGTGGCGGCACTGGCGACGGTGGCGCTACTGATCCTCTGCTACACGGCTTTTCGGGCCGCGACCGCGTTCGGTGTGCTGCCGAGCGGGCTGCCGGACCCGATCACCGTGCGGGTACGGCGGATTCGGCAGGAGCATCGGCTGGTCAGTCGCTCCTGGCTGGAGGTCACCTCGAAATACACCGATCCGCTGTGGCTTCCGGTCTATTTCGATCCGGCGCTGCTGAGTCTGATCGAGACCGACGCCGCATCGGCCGAGGGGGTGATCCGGGCGGGCGAGCTGCGCGTGTACCCCTCGGGCCGGGCTCGCGGCAGCGAACCTCCGGGTCGCCTGATCGACAATCCGTCGCGGCCGGACCCGGAATCGGCGGCTCTGGCGCGCGTGGCCACCCGCTGGCGCAGGCGGCTGCTGCTCGACGCCCAGCCCGCGGTCGCCGCGCCGTTCGCCGCCCTGCTCTGGGTGTATGTCGACGGCGGTGGTCTGCCCGCGTTCACCGGCGCCTGCTGTGTGGCGTTCGCGGCCGCCGTCTGGCTGTCCGCGATCCGCGGTTCGGACCCGAGCTAGGACAGCAGGCCGAGCGCGTCGGCGTGGTCCAGGGTGCGGCGCACGTGCCACACCAGCGGGACGTGGGTGGCCTGCTCGTAGGTCATCCATTCGAATTCGTCGTGCTCGTCGTCGGGCAGGTGCACCGCGCGGCCGAGTTCGGTTTCGAAGCAGCCGAAGGTGACGGTGTGGAAGTCGAGTGCGCGGCCGGCGCTGTCGGGGTTGACGAAATGCGTGAGCTCGTCGGTGACCAGCACGTCCAGGCCGGTTTCCGTGGCTACTTCGCGACGGGCGGCCTCGGCCGGTGTCTCGCCGGGTGCCACATCGCCGCCGGGGACTTCCCAGAGCCCGCCCATCGGCCGGGCCGGATTGCGATGCAGCAGTAGCACTTTGCCGGTGCGGATGGGCAGGGCGTGCGCCGTCCACCGCTGTATGCCGTTGTGCTGTGTCATGTCCCGCTCCTCCTCCCGGTGTCGAGTCTGCCATGCGTGTGCCTTTTCAGGTTTCCGTAGAACCATCGGGTTGACAAAATACCCTAGGGGGGTATGGTAATTCTCAGATCGGCGGCAGGGGCCGCCGGCACATTCGGAGGAGAACACCATGAGCACCGCCACCAGCACCGCCACTGTCACCGTCAAGGGCATGACCTGCGGTGGCTGCGCCAACAACGTCCGCACCGCGGTCGGCAAGATCGATGGCGTCAGCTCCGTGGACATCGACCTGGGCAGCGGCCTGGTAACCATCGGCAGCGCGGCCCCGGTCACCCGGGACGCCATCACCGCCGCGGTCACCGAAGCCGGCTACCGGATCGCCGAATGACCCGCCGGGATCGCGGGCCCGGCCCGCGATCCCGCCCGACCACAATGGAGCGATTCCGATGAACACCACCGCCAAATTCGCCGGATTCACCGTCGGCCTGGCCGCCGTCTTCGGGGTCGCGCTCGGCGCCGGCGCCCTGCTCGGCCCGGAGCCGGCCACGCCCGACAGCCACGACACCGGAGCGCACGGCGCGCCCGCACCCGCCGCGGACACGCTGCCCGGCGGACTGCTGGTCACCGAATCCGGCTACACCCTGGCCCTGAACAGCCCGCAGGCGCCCGCCGCGGCCGATACCCCCGTCCGGTTCCAGATCCTCGACAACGCGGGCAAGCCGGTCACGCGATACACCCGGGCACACGACAAGGATCTGCACCTGATCGTGGTCCGCCGCGATATGGCCGCCTTCCAGCACGTCCACCCGGTGCTCGACCCCGCCGGCACCTGGAGCGTCCCACTGAACCTCACCCGCGCGGGCGACTACCGGGTGTTCGCCGACTTCACTCCCGAGGGCGGCGAGAACCTCACCCTCGGCGCCGACCTGCGGGTCGCGGGCAACTACGACGCGCAGCCTCTGCCCGCACCGGCCACCACCGCGAAGGTCGGCGACTACACGGTCACGCTGAACGGCGACATCACACCCGGCACCGCCTCGAAGGTCACCCTCTCGGTCGCCCGCAACGGCGCACCGGTCACCGACCTACAGCCCTACCTCGGCGCCTACGGCCACCTGGTCGCCCTGCGCACCGCCGACCTCGCCTACCTGCACGTCCATCCCGACGGCGCACCCGGTGACGGCGTCACCGCACCGGGACCGGGCATCACCTTCTACGTCACGGCACCGAGCCCCGGCGACTACCGCCTGTTCCTCGACTTCCAGCACGAAGGAAAGGTCCGGACCGCCGAATTCACCGTCAGCGTCGGTGGCGCCGCGCCGCGAACCGCCACGCCACAGCCCGCCGCTCCGGAGCCCGCACAGCCCCACGGGCACTGATCCACGCACCGCCGCACACCCCGAATCGAGAAAGGAACCTACGATGACCACCGTGACTGAACCGTCCGCCGGGCAGGTCGAACTGGTGATCGGCGGTATGACCTGCGCGTCGTGCGCCAACCGCATCGAGAAGAAGCTCAACCGGCTCGACGGCGTCACCGCCACCGTCAACTACGCGACCGAGAAAGCGCACGTCGAATTCACCGGCGACATCACCGCCGAAGACCTGATCAGCACCGTCGAGCAGACCGGCTACACCGCGGCCCTGCCCGCACCGCCGGTCACCGCAGGCACGCCCGAACCGGCCGCCGAACCCGACCACGCGGCCGCGCTGCGGACCCGGCTGCTGGTCTCGCTCGCGCTCACCGTGCCCGTCATCGCGATGGCGATGATTCCGGCACTCCAGTTCAGCAACTGGCAGTGGCTCTCGCTGACGCTGGCCGCGCCGGTGGTGGTGTGGGGCGCGCTGCCGTTCCACCGGGCCGCCTGGACCAACCTGCGCCACGGCGCCGCCACCATGGACACCCTGGTGTCGATGGGCACCCTCGCCGCCTTCGCCTGGTCGCTGTACGCCCTGTTCTGGGGCACCGCCGGGACACCGGGGATGAAGCACCCGTTCGAGTTCACCATCTCCCGGATGGACGGCACCGGCAACATCTACCTCGAGGCCGCGGCGGGCGTCACCACGTTCATCCTGGCCGGCCGCTTCTTCGAGGCCCGGTCCAAGCGCCGGGCGGGCGCGGCCCTGCGGGCGCTGCTCGAACTGGGCGCCAAAGAGGTGTCCGTGCTGCGCGGCGGCAGCGAACAGCGGATTCCGGTGGAGCAGTTGGCCGTCGGCGACCGGTTCGTGGTCCGGCCGGGCGAGAAGATCGCCACCGACGGCGTCGTGGTCGAGGGTTCCTCGGCGGTCGACGCGTCCATGCTGACCGGCGAATCGGTGCCCGTCGAGGTCGGGCCCGAGGACACCGTGGTCGGCGCGACCGTGAACGTCGGTGGCCGGATCGTGGTGCGTGCCACCAGAATCGGATCCGACACTCAGCTCGCGCAGATGGCGAAGCTGGTCGAGGACGCGCAGAACGGCAAAGCCCAGGCCCAGCGTCTGGCCGACACCATCTCCGGGATCTTCGTCCCGATCGTGATCGCCCTGGCGGTGGCCACGCTCGGGTTCTGGCTCGGCACCGGCGGCGCGGTCGCCGCGGCCTTCACCGCCGCGGTCGCGGTCCTGATCATCGCCTGCCCCTGCGCCCTGGGCCTGGCCACGCCGACCGCGCTGATGGTCGGCACCGGGCGCGGCGCCCAGCTCGGCATCCTGATCAAAGGCCCCGAGGTGCTGGAATCCACCCGGCGCGTGGACACCATCGTGCTGGACAAGACCGGCACCGTCACCACCGGCCGGATGACCCTGCTCGACGTCGTCGCCGCCGACGGTGAAAACGCCGACCGGGTGCTGGAACTGGCCGGCGCGCTGGAGGATTCCTCCGAACACCCGATCGCTCAGGCCATCGCCAAGGGCGCTCGCGACCGGATCGGCGCGCTGCTGCCGGTGCAGGACTTCGCCAATCTCGAAGGGCTCGGCGTGCAGGGTCAGGTGGACGGGCACGCGGTGCTGGTCGGCCGGGTCCGGCTGCTCGCGGACTGGTCCCAGCACCTGGATGCCGACCTGGAGCGGGCGGTGCACACCGCCGAAGCCGACGGGAAGACCGCTGTCGCGGTCGGCTGGGACGGTAAGGCGCGCGGTGTCCTGGTGGTCGCCGACGCGGTGAAAACCACCTCCGCCGAGGCGATCACGCAGCTGAAGGCGCTCGGCCTGACCCCGATCATGCTGACCGGCGACAATGCCGCCGCCGCCCGCGCCATCGCGGACGAGGTCGGCATCGACGAGGTCATCGCGGAGGTCATGCCGCAGGACAAGGTCGACACCGTCAAGCGGTTGCAGAGTGAGGGCAAGGTGGTCGCCATGGTCGGCGACGGCGTCAACGACGCGGCCGCGCTGGCCCAGGCCGATCTCGGCCTGGCCATGGGCACCGGCACCGATGTCGCCATCGAGGCCAGCGACCTGACCCTGGTCCGCGGCGATCTGCGGGCGGCGGCGGATGCGATCCGCCTGTCCCGCAAGACCCTCGGCACCATCAAGGGCAACCTGTTCTGGGCCTTCGCCTACAACATCGCCATGATCCCGCTGGCGATGGCGGGGCTGCTGAACCCGATGCTGGCCGGCGCCGCGATGGCCTTCAGCTCGGTCTTCGTGGTCACCAACAGCCTGCGCCTGCGGAGCTTCCGCTCCACCGCGCGGTAACCGCGACCGATCAACGGGCGGACCGGCTTCGGCCGGTCCGCCCGTCGTCGTCTCAGCGGCTCGGCGGGCGGTTCTTCAGCAGGTGGCCCGCGACCTGGCGGCCCAGGGTGTACAGGTTCTCCAGCGCGAGCCGGAAACCGTCACCTTCGGCGTCGAGGTGTTCGACCACGGTCTGGCCGGGATGCTGCTGATCGAAATTGCTGACCGTGCGCAGGGACAGGTAGCGGTTGAGATAGCCGTGGCGGGCCAGCGCGGTGGCGGTGGCGTTGTCCTCCATCTGGGTGGTGCAGTAGGTGCCCTGGCCTTCGGTGCGGACATCCATGATGTAGCGGGCTGTGGCCGATGGGGTCCGGCCGGAGAAGTAGTCGTCGCCGGTCATGGTGTCGCACTTCATGACCGACGGGGTGCGCCCGGCCTGGCCCGGATATTCGGCGCGTTCCGCGGCCGCGGCCTCGCTGTCGGCCAGGCGGGTCTTCTCGGTGAGCCGGAACGCGGTGTCCACCAGAGCGTCGTCCAGGTGGTAGGCGGCGGTGTCGTATTTCTCAACCGGCCGGAACCCGAACGGCACCTCGGGCGCCTCGACCGGGTCGAGATGGTTGCCGAGATCGAAATCCACCACCCAGCGTGCCCAGGCCGCCGAGCCGAGCGTGCCCTGATCGGGCGGGGTTCCGGCGATTCCGGTGGTCAGGAAGTAGGCGCGGGAGAAATCGAATTTCGGGCTGTCGAGCACCGCCATCATCGTGGCCGCCGCATTCGCCTTCCCCTGGCCCGTCTCCACCACACACAGCCCATCGGCATTGCACTGCACCGGTTTCCCCACCGTCGGCACCTTCAGGCTGACCGGCAGCGACTCCTTCCCCAGCCACGCCTGATGCTCGGGATCGAACATGGTGATGACCAGCACCCCGACATCGACCCGGTCCTCGGAACCGTCATCCCCGGCACACCCCGCCACCAGCGCCCCGGCCACGGTCAACCCGACAGCAATCTTCCAGCAATTTGGAGTCATCGCGCGATCGTATGTCGCGACGGAGAAAAAGCGACGAATGTGGCCCGAATGGACCGTGGAGCGGATGACGAGATTCGAACTCGCGACCCTCACCTTGGCAAGGTGATGCGCTACCAGCTGCGCTACATCCGCACGCGTTCGGGGCCGGAAACCGGCACCCTCGTGCGATCCGAAACTTTAGCCGGTGGCGGGCGAATTCAGAAATCCGCTGGTCAGGAGGGTGGGGAGATCGTCGAGGGTGTCGATGACCGTGGCGTAGCGGGTGGCCTGCGGGAGTTCGGCGTGCAGGTAGCCCCAGGGGCCGCGGCGGATCAGGACCGGTCGCAGGCCAGCGGCGTGGGCGGGCAGGACGTCGTTGTCGACGCGGTCACCGACGTAGCAGATCTGCTCGGGGCGCACGCCCGCCACCTCCGCGACCTTCAGGAAGAACTTGGGATCCGGTTTCTCCAGATCCCATTCCGCGGAGGTGTGGACGCCGTCCACCGGCAGGTCCATGCGTTCCAGCGCGGCCTTCGCCTGCGGCGGCTGGTTGCCCGCGATCAGCACCCGCAGCCCGCGTTCGCGCAATTCGCCCAGCGCCCGGCGCACATCCGGGTACAGGTCCTCGGCGTCGAAATTCACCCGCAGGCCCTCGGGTTCGGAAGCGGCCCAGGCGATCTGCTCGGCCTCCACGTCCAGACCCGGCGCCACCACCTCGAACGCGTCGCTGAGCGGGCGGCCGGTCGCCGCCATGCCGCCGATCACCCCGAGCATCGCGAACCTGGGCACGCCGAGGCGATCGGCCCAGCGGGACCAGATCCGCGTCTCGTCGATCAATGTCTCGCCGACGTCGAACACCGCCACCTTGATCATCGAGTCAGCGTATCGGGAGTGGGATTTTCGCGCAGAATCCGGCCGGAAGCCCGCATCGGGCGCGGAACCTGTCCGACATCGCTGACCGTCACTCCGCGACGAACGCTCCTCGGTGATCGGCAACCCACTCCCGATACACGCGCGGCGCGTGCCCGAGCACCACTCGAACGTCCTCGGTCAGAACGGCATTGCCGCCCGAACGCACGTACGCCTGACCCGCGAGCGCACCATCCACATACTCCGGCGACATTCCGGCCGCCCGCATCTGTTCGGCGGCGATCTCGTGCGGAACATCGGTGACCGCGACCGGGCAACCGAGCACCTCACCGATGATCGCGGCCTGATCCGGTCCGCTGAGCAGTTCCGGCCCGGTCAGCGTGTACAGGTGCCCCGAATGCGCGGGCGACACAAGCGCTTCCACCGCGACCGCGGCGACATCACGCGGATCGATGACGCCCTGGGTTCCAGCCCCCGTCAGGTTGGGCACCGGTTGTCCCGCGCGTACCGCCTCGGCCCAGCTCACCGTGTTGGAGGCGAAAGAGCTGGGCCGCAACACCGTCCACTCCAGGCCGCTGTCGCGCACCGCGTTCTCCCCCGGCAGATGCCAGGTGCTGAAATCGCCCAGACCGGACTCCCCCGTCCCGATCGCGGAGAGTTTCACGACCCGCCGCACCCCGGCGTCCCGAGCGGCCTCGACCAGCGCGCGATCGGTGTTCACATCGTCGGGACCGAGCACACTCACCAGGAAGACCGCCTCCGCCCCGTCGAAGGCGGCCGCCATCGACGCGCCGTCCCGATAGTCGCCACGCACCACCTCGACCCCCGCCGGAGCCTGCGCCCGCCCCGGGTCCCGGGTGACCGCACGCACTTTCACGTCTCGCTCCGCCAACTGCCGAACAACTTCACTGCCGATGGTGCCCGTGGCACCGGTAACCAGAATCATGATCCGAGCCTGCCGCCCGCCGGTACGCCGGCGATAGGAGATTCCGGCACATCCCGTACGACAACGAAGTTGTGCACAGCGGTCCACAAGCCGGCCGGTGGCGGCTGCGCCGCGGTCGACGGATAGGAGATTTCGGCACAGCTCGCGGCGCGGAATACCGCCTACAGTTGATCGGGTGAACACAGTGCAGCGCGGGGCGGCGGATCTCGGTGAGCGGGTGATGGAGACGCCGGAATCGTTGCGCGGGTGGATCACCGAGATCGGGCATATTCCCACCGTGACCGATGTGTCCGCACCGTTCACGCACGCACCGCATACGGCGACGACCATCGTGTTGCGCCGGGAGCCGGCGGGGGCGCGGGCGCTGGTGCTCGGTCCGCAGACTCGGGCCACCTACACGCGGACCGACCGGCCCGCCGGGTGCACGCGGCTGCGGCTTGCGCCGGGCGCCACTCGTGAGCTGCTCGGTGTCCGGGCCGTCGACCTGGCCGATCGCGTGGTCCCACTGGCCGAGCTGCCCGGCCCGGCCGCCGACCTCGGCCCCGAGCTGCTGGAACTCGATCCCGCCGAGGTGCTGCCGTTCCTGAGCGAGGTCCTGCCCCGGCGGCTCACCGACGACCCGGTGCGGCGTGCGCACCGCCGCCTGCTCCGCAGGGCAGTCGCGTCCCTGTCCACCGCACCGACTCCGGTGCCCGCCCTGGCCGCCGAACTCGCCGTCAGCGAACGCCAACTCCGCAACCTGTTCATCGACGGTGTCGGCGTCTCCCCCAAACACTTCGCGCGCATCGACCGGGTCCGCACCGTCCTGGCCCACGCGGGCACCACGCCCTGGGCCGAATTGGCCGGCGCGACCGGGTATTACGACCAATCCCATCTGACTGCCGACTTCCGCACGCTGATGGGCGTGCCACCGGCCCAATTCGTCCGCGGTCACCTACCCGCCCCGACACCCTGCCGCGCCCCCGGGTGACCGGACCGGTCGGCGTTACTATGGCGCATGCGACTCGACGAATCCGCGCGTGAATTGATCGGCGCCGGTGCCGAAGCCACCCTGGTAACCCTGAATTCCGATGGCAGCCCACAGGTTTCGGTGGTCTGGATGGCGCTCCAGCAGACGCCGGACGGCGACGAACTCGTCACGGCACACCTTGGCGAATACCTGAAGGTACGAAATGTCCGCCGAGACAACCGGGTCGCGGTGACCATTCTGTCCCCGGAACCCGGCGACGTGATGCGGCCCTACCTGTCGATCCGGGGTACCGCCCGCGTCGTCGAAGGCGGCGCACCGGAACTGCTGACCGAGCTGGCCCGGGCGCTCGCCGCGCCCGACATCGACTTCCCGCCCGCCGACGCCCCGCCGGGCCTGCTGACCCGCATCCGCATCGACAAGGTCGGCGGCATCGGCCCCTGGGCATCCTGACCGGCCAGGCGGGCGCGCGCGGCTATTCGGCGGACTTGCGCTTGGCCGCGCGTTCGGCGATCTCGGCGGCGTCCATGGCGTCGGCTTCCTCGAGAGTCGGGGCGCTGCCGCCGAGACGGGCCGGGACCCAGTAGGCACCGGGCTCGTGGACGTAGTCCTCCTGGAGTTCGAGGAGGAGTTTCTGCATGGTGGCGCGGAGTTCGGCGGTGAGGTCGGCGGCGGGTTCGTAGGGCTGGATCGGCTTGCCGACAGCGATGGAGATCGGCGTGTTGGTGCGGCCCAGGCGCTTCGGGAAACCCTTGGTCCAGACCCGCTGCGCACCCCAGATGACGATCGGCACCAGCGGCACGTCGGCCTCCAGCGCCATGCGCGCCGCGCCGGACTTGAATTCCTTGATCTCGAAGCTGCGGCTGATCGTCGCCTCGGGATACACCCCGACCAGTTCACCGCGCCGCAGATACTCCACGGCGGCCTGGTAGGAGTCGGCCCCGGCGCCCCGGTCGACCGGAATGTGCTTGAGCGCACGCATGATCGGGCCCGAGATCGCGTTGTCGAAGACTTCCTTCTTCGCCATGAACCGGATGTAGCGCTTGGGGGTGCGCACCGGCAGACCGGCATAGGTGAAGTCCATGTACCCGGTGTGGTTGACCGCCAGCACGGCGCCCCCCGACCGGGGAATGTTCTCCGCGCCCTGGACAGTGAACTTCAGACCTTCGACGAAGAAAACGGTGCGGGCGAGACCGATGATCGTCCGGTAGACGGGTTCCACAAGTCAGCTAGCGTAGTCGCACCCCGGCACGGCCGACAGCGGCCGGGCAGCGGTAGCGCGGCATCACCCGGTACGGCAGAGTGAGCAGCGCAATTCCGAATCGAGGAAGAGGATCGTCGAAGTGTATCGGGCTCGGCCGAAATCGGGTGTCGGCGAACGCAAGTCACGTCGAGCGGTGACGCTCGGGCTGGCCGGGGCGTTGCTGCTGGCGGGATGTGATTCGGTCGCCGGGATCCCCGGCGACGAACCCGCTCGCGCCGCCGCCGCCCCCGCCGCCACCACACCACCGGCCGCCATCCCGTCCCCGGCCGCGTCCACCTCGGCGACGCCGCCCGACGACGCGCCACCGGTCGGTGCGGTCGCCGGAGTGCCCGAGGCCGCGCCCGCCCTGCGCCGCTGGGCCGCGGACCTGCGCTCGAAATCGCTGACCGAGTTGCAGGCCGCGTGCTGGACCATCCCGCCCAGGAGCGCGCAGACCATGTACGCCGACCCGGACGTCGTCCTGGCGGCGCTCGCCACTCCCGGCACCGCCACCGCGGACACGCTGACCTGGAAAGACTCCGACACCACCGTGACCGTGGAGCGGGCCGCGGTCACCGCCGGCTATGCCTGCCCGCGCGTCTTCTCGACCGGCGCCCAGCCCGGTTACGACGAAGCCGACGCCCGGCACACGGTCCGCCGCTATCTCCTACGTTTCGTCGGCACACCCATCGACCCCGCCGACAAAGAGGGCGACTACCCGCTGGTCTGCGCGGCGACCCCGGCGACCTGGGATCCCACCGGCTCCGGCAGACCGGTCCCCGCGCCCCTGTTCAACAATCCCGGCCGCCTCACCGGCACCGTCGAGTTCACCGACGAGGACATCGAATCGCAACGGCTGCGCGGTGACTACGTGTCGGTGACCGCGCCGGTCACGAACTCCGCGGGCGTCGCGCAGAAGCGAACATTCACCCTGGTAGAACAGCCGGAGGGGTACTGCATCGGGGACATTTCTCCCTAGCCGTACCCTGGATGACCGGTAACGGTAGGAGGAGCAGCTCGTGCAGATCACCAGCGTCGGACACGCCGGATTCCACATCCGCACCGCGGCCGGGACAATCCTTTGCGATCCCTGGGTCAACCCCGCGTATTTCGGTTCGTGGTTCCCGTTCCCCGACAACACGCGGCTGGACTGGGACGAGCTGGGCAACTGCGACTTCCTCTATGTCTCGCACCTGCACCGCGACCATTTCGACGCGAAGACGCTGGCCGATCACGTCAACAAGGACGCGACCGTGCTGCTGCCGGACTATCCGGTGCCGGATCTGCGCCGGGAACTGGTGAAGCTCGGTTTCCACCGCTTCTTCGAGACCGACGATTCGGTGAAGCATTCGCTGATCGGTATGCCGTGGCGGTCGGGTGTCCCCGCGGACGCGCAGCTCGACATCATGATCGTGGCGTTGCGCGCGCCCGCCGACGGCCCGATCGGTGATTCCGGCCTGATCGTCTCCGACGGCGAGACCACCTGTTTCAACATGAACGACGCCCGCCCCGTCGACATGGACGTGGTGCACGACGCGTTCGGGCACATCGACATCCATCTGCTCCAGTACTCGGGCGCGATCTGGTATCCGATGGTGTACGACATCCCGGCCCGCACCAAGTCGAATTTCGGGAAGCAGAAGCGGCAGCGCGGTATGGACCGGGCGCGCAGCTACATCGAGCAGGTCGGCGCGACCTGGGTGGTGCCCTCGGCCGGTCCGCCGGTGTTCCTGGACGAGGAACTGCGTTACCTCAACGACGATCGCGGCGACGAGGGCAACATCTTCCCGGATCAGATGGTGTTCCTGGAGCAGATGCGGATCCACGGCAACGAGGGCGGGATCCTGATGATCCCCGGCTCCGTGGCCGACGTGCACGGCAAAGACCTTGCGGCGCTGGAGCATCCGGTCGACCCGGCCACGATCTATGACGACAAGGCCGCCTACATCGCGGATATGGCGCAGCGCCTCGCGCCCGTGCTCGCGGCCGAGAAGGCCGGTTGGGCAACGGGTTCCGAACCTTTCCTGGAGCCGCTGAAGGCACTGTTCGAGCCGATCATGGCGCAGTCGGATCTGATCTGCGACGGTATCGGCTACCCGGTCGGGCTGGTGCTCGGCGACGAAACGGTGGTGCTGGACTTCCCGAAGCGGACGGTGCGGGCGCCGATCGAGGGTGAAGGCCGCTACCGCTACGGATTCCGGATCGCCCCCGAACTGGTCCGCACCGTGCTGCGCGACAACGAACCGGACTGGGTGAACACCATCTTCCTGTCCACCCGCTTCCAGGCGTGGCGGATCGGCGGATACAACGAATTCCTGTACACGTTCTTCAAATGCCTCACCGATGAGCGCATCGCCTACGCCGACGGCTGGTTCTCCGAGGCGCACGACGACAGCGCCTCCACCGAGCTCGCGGGCTGGGAGATTCAGCGCCGCTGCCCGCACCTCAAGGCCGATCTGTCGAAATTCGGTGTGGTGGAAGGCAATACGCTCACCTGCAACCTGCACGGCTGGCAGTGGGATCTGGAGTCGGGCCGCTGCAAGACCTCCAAGGGGCATGAGCTGCGCAGCCGCAAGCTCTGATCAGCTCCGGCGGGCGGCGATGCCGACCGCCGTCAAGGTCAGCAGGCAGCCGAGCACCGACAGAGGCGACAGACCCCGCCCGGTCGGCAGGGCCAGGTCCAGCACCAGCGCCATGGTGAGCTGCCCGGCCACCGAGGTGAGGCCGAGCAGCAGCACGCTGATCCAGCGCACTGTCAACGCCGCCAAGGCGATGAACGCGACGCCGATGATCCCGCCGAGATAGAGCCAGGGCTCGGCGGGGAATTCGGCGGGGCCGCCCACCGTGGCCAGCACCAGCGTTTCGAGTGCGACCAGAACCACCAGTCCCACAGCGAAATTCACCAGCGCCGCCGAGATCGGCCCGCCGACCGCGCCGACCCGCCCGTTCACCGCCTGCTGCCACGCCAGCCCGATACCGGCGAGCGCGGGCAGCACGATCAGCAGGACCGTCGGCAGGTGCCGCACCGAATCCGGCAGTGCGAGCGCGCCTTGCGAACCATCCGCGCGCTGTGTCCCCGCGAGCAACACCGCGGCCACCGCCAGCGCCGCACCCGCGATCCGGGTTCCGGTGACCGCCGCCCGCCCACTCGGCGCCACGCCGAGCCGGTCCACCAGCAGACTGCTCACCAGCTGCCCCGCGACCGCCGCCACCGTGAACGCGGTGACTCCGATCGCGCCGACGGTCAGCCCCTGGCATCCCACGAACAGCGCCCCGAATACCCCGCCCAGCAACTGCCAAGGGCGCAATTCCCCACCGCGCACCGCGTGCCACACCGCCCCGACCTGTCCTCGCAGCCGCCCGCTGACCGCGAACACGGCCGCCAGGACGAGCAGCCCGGTCGCGAAACTGACCACCGCGGCGGCGATCCCGTCCTGCAACCGCGCCCCGAGCGCTCCGTTGATCCGGCTCTGCACCGCTACGCCCGCACCGATACCGAAACCGAACACCAGCCCCCACCGCGTCCGCCTGTCCATCCCGGCACCGTACTGCCAGGACCGCACCGCCTGTGCGCAACCATCCACAGATATCCACAGGTACGGTCGGGTAGACCGCAATCCGCCGGCCGTGACCGCCTTCGACGAATCGAATCCGGATTCCGGCCTCCGGACAGTCGAGGCCGCTGGGGCCTGACCGGTGCCGATCAACCGTTCGTCGCGGCCTGACCGCCGAGCCGTCAGCGATCAGCCGGCGCGCAGGGCGGGGCGAGCGTAGGTGTCGTGGCGGGCGTAGGTGCGGTCGCCACCGTTGCGGGCGACCGAGCCGCGGACCAGGCGGGTACGGATCCGGGCACCCAGGTTCTCGGTGAGGCGGGTGGCGCCGGGGATCAACTGGCGTGGGGCCTCGAGTACGGAGTTGACGGCGGCGGTGGCCAGGACGGCGGATTTGAAGAGTTGCCGGTCCGGCAGTCCGAGGAAGTCGGAGTTGGTGGGGCCCAGGACGATTCGACTGTAGGCGAGCATGTAGCCGGTGACGATCCGGCGGACCGCGCGCTGAGCGGCGGTGTCGGTGCCGACGAACAGGCCACCCGCGGCGGACATCAGCGCCTGGGCCAGGCGCTGGGAATCGGCGTCGGGGATGAACTCGGTGTCGGCCAGTATCCAGAAGGCGCGCCAGGTGTCGGTTTCATTGGTGGGCAGGATCTCCTGGTCGATGCCGAGCAGGAAGCCGACGTAGCGCCAGAGATGGAAGACGGCGTCTTTCTCCCCCGCTGAGAACCGCAGGCCGAGAGCCTGCGCGCCGACCAGATTCGCCATCGAGAACAGGCCGAGGGTGCCGACGGTGAGCACCTGGTTCACCGGGTGGTCCCAGGCCGCGTAATCCCAGTCCGGTCGCCGGTTCATCCCCGCGCGGACCAGCGCGTGCATCAGCCGGACCCGCAGCACGCTCTGGTAGCCGACCGAATGCCGGTGCAGCGCACCGGGAGTGGTGACATCGAGCCACCACTGGGTGGTCTCGGCCAGCCGCCGCGGCGCCATCGAGTTCAAATCACCGGTGCCGACCAGGGCTTTGTCTGCGCGAGAGGCGAGATAGCCGCCCATCAGCGCGAACATGCCCATGGCGACGCCACCCCACACGCTGGTGCGGCCCACCACCCGGGCGCCGCGGTCGAGCTTGCCGCGATCCAGCCAGTACGGCTCGGCTTCGACCTGCGCGAAGAACGCCCGCAGTGCGGCGGGCGCGTCCGGCACGCTGTCGATCCCGGATTCGACGGCGCGCTCGAACATGCGCCGCCCCTCGCCGACCGGCAGCCGCCCGAACATGGCGACCACCTCGTCGGCCAGGGGGTCGCCCACCTGCGCGAACCGGCGGAACGAGTCCCGCTGCGCGGCTGTGCACCGCAGATCCCCGGGCGCGAAGACGGGCACCGCGTACTTGAAGGGGAACTCCGTGAACAGCGGCGGAGTCGGCAGGAACTGGTTGTCATGCGCCATTGCATCGCACCCATCGGTCCAGGCTCGGCCTTCGGCCGAGCGCGTCTGACACCGACGGTCCCACACAAACCGGATTCTGGCAATGCTCTCTGCCAGATTCTAGGATTCCCGCGGCAACCAGGCCGGAACCAGCACCGCGATGGCCAGGATCACCAGGCCGAGCAGCGCCAGGGTCACCGCCATGGACAACCACACGGTGGCCACCGCGACGAAACCGAACACCGCCAGGGCGACAATCTCCGACAACAGCCCGGACACGGAGGTGACGGTCGCGCGCGCCGGACCCTCGATCGAATCCTGCAACCGCGCCTCGGCCACCACGCCGCTGTTGTAGACAGTGCCGTAGGCCACGCCGATCGCGATGAAACCGAGCCCGGTCAGCGCATACACCGCCGCCGGGCGGTCGAACGCCAGCCCCGCCACCAGCGAACCGGCGATGAACAGCAGCGACGCCAGCGCCAGCGCCACCGTCATCGTGCGCGCCGACATCCCCTCGGTCCGCCCCGCCAGCAGCGCCCCCGCCATCGACCCGAGCACCGTCACCCCGACCAGCACCGCCACCACCGCCGTGGCCGCACCCGCCGACTGCGCCAGCAGCGCGAAATACTCGTCGAACGAGGTGATCCCGTACAGCAGCGACGCCAGCAGCACCCCGAACCGCACGCGCCGCACCCGAACCGCCTCGGCAATTCCGGTGCGCAACATCGACAGGTACCGGGTGAACAGCGCCCGCTCATCGCGCGCAGTGCGACCGACGCCACCTCGGACGTCAGCATCTGCGATTCCGAGCGCGGCAGAGCCAGCCGGGCGAGCGGACCCGTCGAGGGGCCCGGCAGCGGCCACGACGCTGTCTCGAACCGGTGTTTCGGCCGGCTCGGCCGACGGCGTATCCGACTCGGCGAGTTGCTCTTCCAACTCCGCTACCGCGCCGGCGGAGACCGCCACGGGCGCGCGCGGGAGCGTGCAGGCGATGCCGGTGTGCAGGACGGCGACCGCGACGCTGGACCAGCCGACGAGCGCGTAGCCGCCCCAGGCGTAGAGCGGAGCGGCGGCCATGATCGCGACGACTACCGAGATTTCCTGTGCGGCCCGGGCATAACCCATGATCCGGGGGTAGGCGGAACGCGCACCGCGCGTGACGAGTTCGTCGTAGAGCAATGCCTGGAAAGTGCCGGACTCCAAAGCGCCGGCCGCGCCCCACAGCACGAAACCGAGCGCGAAGCCGAGATAGGACGGCGCCACAGTCCAGATGATGAAGCCCAGGGCCATGAGCGCGGCACTGAGCACCAACAGCATTCGGCGCGACACCGTGTCCGCCCAGGCGCCCGAGGGCACCTCGAGGACGAACGCGGTCAAGGACCACATCGCCAGCAATGAGGAGATCTGCGCCGTGTTCAGACCGTGTTCTGCGAACAGCAGTGCGTACAGTGCGTACAGCGGAAGCAGATCGCGCGAGCCCTTGAACAGCACCGCGCGCAGTGTCAGACCGCGAACTCCGCGGTCATGGGGATTCGAGGAGAATCAACAGCCGTAGATGAGCATGCGCATGGTCCCCACTCTCATCGCACATGATCGAGCAGTCAAGCCTTTTCCGATGCGAACCGCGCTGACCTGTGTGGATTCGCGCCGAGGCTAGGGTCGGAAGCGCATTCGATCGCATTCAGGTGGAGGTTGACCATGGCTCGGATTCCCACGTCGCTGCTGGCCGCCGGTGGACTCACCGGTGGTTTCGCGCTCGCGCAGGCGACCAAACAGCGACAGCTGGGTGGCGCGGTATTCGCGGCGGGCACGCTGGCCGCGCTACCGCGCTGGTACCGGACGGTAGGCGCAGGCGGTGCGGCCGCACTGACCGGAGTCACGGTGGGCGCCATGGGTGTTTCGCATCCGCTGGCCAAGAGGATCGGCGCGTGGCCGTCGGTGGCCGTGGTGTCCGGCGCTGTGGCGTTGGCCGCATGGGCGGCCGTGGACCGGCGCGACTGAGACGGTCCGGGTGTAGGGTGCCTCTTAAGCTTAGGCTTACCTAGCACAAGGAGATACACCCATGATTCGCTCGTTCGCCGCGGCCTCGATGACGGCCGCCGCCCTGCTGCTCCCGGTCGGCGCCGCCGTGGTCGTCACGGCACCGGTCGCCCTCGCCGCACCGGCCGCGCCCGCGCCGGCCGAACTCCAGGGCAAGCTCCAGGCGGCACTCAATGGCTCGGCGGCGGAACTCGAGTCGGGTGACCCGAGCAAGCTCGCGACCGTCGGCCAGGTCATCAACCGGCTCCCCGGCTACACCTGGTCGGTGATCGGGCCGGTCACCGTCGACGGCGATACGCTCAACGCGACCCTGAACAGCTGCCTCGGCACCTGCTACCCGATCGCGGTCACCTGGAAGAACGTCGACGGCACCTGGAAGTTCTCGCGCGAGAGCGAGGAACTCCTCGCCAGTTACGCCACCATGGCGTAACTCGCCGCACGACAACGATTTACCGCGACCCCGTGGTCACCCCAGCGGCAGCCAGCCGTTGGTGGAGGCCATGGGGTCGTCGTCTGCCACGGGACCGACGCGGCCCTGCCCCTCGTTGAGATCGCTGATCAATTCGGCGACCGGATGCGAATCGCTGTAGTGGTAACCCTGTGCCAGCGCGAAACCCAGCTCGGTGAGCACCGCCGCCTGGTATTCGGTCTCGACGCCCTCCGCGATCACCTGGAGATCCAGCGCGGAGCTGAGCGCCGCGATCACACCGAGCAAAGGCGGCGCGGGCGAGTCGGATCGGATCGCCGCCACGAACGACTGATCGACCTTGAGAATGTCGCTGGGCAACGTCGCCAGCCGGCTCAGCGACGAATAGCCGGTGCCGAAATCGTCGATGGCGATACGCACGCCGCGGTCGCGGAGCGTATGCAGATTGTCGATGGCGGTCTGCGATTCCGCGGCCAGCTCGCTCTCGGTCACTTCGAGGACCAGCTGATCGGCGGGCCAGCCGGTACTGGCGAGAATCCCCGAAACCCGATCGGCGTAACCGGTTTCGGCCAGCTCCAGCCCGCTGACATTGACGTTCAACGTCAGATCCAGCTGGGCGAAGGTCTCCTGGAGGCGAGCGGCGTCGGCGCAGGCACGGCGCAGCACCAGCTCGTCCAGATCGGCGATGAGGTCGTACTCCTCCGCGACCCGGATCAACCCCTCGGTGGTGACGTCGGGCTGCGCGGTCGAGGACCAGCGCAGCAGCGCCTCCACGCCGACCGCCTTGCCGCCGCCCTCGCTGAGACTGACGATCGGCTGATAGTGCACATCGAGCGCACCGCGATCGATGGCCTCCCGCAATTCGACCGCCAGCGGCAGCTGCCGCGACGATTCCAGCACCGTGCGATTGCGCCCGGCCTGCTTGGCTCGATACAGACCCACATCGGCGCGCGACACCAGCAGCGACCCGGATTCACCCGGCTGCCATGAGGTCACACCGGCCGAACAGCCGGTGGTGACCGCGGCCCGCAACTGCTCGGTGAGCAGGATCGCGGCCTGCTCGGTGGTGTTCGGCAACAGCAGCGCGAACGCGTCACCGCCGTAGCGGGCGAGCACCTGATCCGCTTGCAGCAGACCCGACCAGGTGTCGGCGACCCGCTGCAGCACCGCGTCACCGGCGCGGTGCCCGAGATGATCGTTGATCTTCTGGAAGCGGTCCAGATCGACCAGCACCAGCGAAAGGCCCTGCCCGTTCCGGGTGGCCAGCTCGATCGCGCCGTTGAGCGCGCGGTCGAAACCGCGCCGGTTGTGCAGCCCGGTCAGCACGTCGATATCGGCTTCGGAGGCCATCCGGGTCAGAATGCCCACCACCACCCCGACACCGAAGGTGACGCCCGCCGGGATCAGGCCGGACCACCAGGGCAGATCCCGGGTCGGCAGTACCCACAGGCACAGCACGATGGCGAAGGCGAGATGCGCGGCGGCCTGGCTCCACCGGAAGAACAGCGCCGCGTCGCAGGCAACGAACACGTAGAACGCCGCGAGACTGATCGCGCCGACGGTATTCGGGAACGAATGCACCGCGATGGTGACCAGCACCGTCGCGATCGCGACATAGGCATGGTGGATCCCGTGGGGTAATCGCGGACCCCACGCCAACAACGTCAGGCCCAGCAGCAGCGCGATCGCTGCCGCTGTGCCAACCAGCGGTCGATTACCCTCCGAGCCCGGGGCGATGGCGGTTATCACCAAGCCCAGCACACCACCCATGACGTAGAACGCCCCGGTGGTCCGAGCCATGACCATTGCTGTCGCCAGCGCCGATGCCGCCCGCACCCGGGTTCGGGTATCGCCGCGCGCCCCGATTCCTCGCACGGGGAATAGCGTAGAGGCAATGATTCTCGGCGGTTGCCACAACTAGGGAATCAGGAGCGGCGAACCGCTGGCTATTACTTGACGGACGCTTTCGGCTTCAGCACATCGGTGCCCACGAACGGCACCAGCGCGGCGGGAACTCGGACCGAACCGTCGGCCTGCTGGTGGTTCTCCAGGATGGCCACGATCCACCGGGTGGTCGCCAGTGTGCCATTCAAAGTGGCTGCGATCTGCGGTTTCCCATTCTCGTCGCGGTAGCGCACGGCCAGGCGACGAGCCTGGAAGGTGGTGCAGTTCGACGTGGACGACAGTTCGCGGTAGGTCTGCTGGGTGGGAACCCAAGCCTCGCAATCGAACTTGCGCGCCGCCGAACTGCCCAGATCGCCCGCCGCGGTGTCGATGACGCGATAAGGCACCTCGACGGCCGCGAGCATTTCCCGCTCCCAGGCCAGCAGCCGCTGGTGCTCGGCGTCGGCCTGCTCGGGGGTGGTGTAGACGAACATCTCCACCTTGTCGAACTGGTGCACCCGGATGATGCCGCGGGTGTCCTTGCCGTAGCTGCCCGCCTCGCTGCGGAAGCACGACGACCAGCCCGCGTACCGCTTCGGGCCCTCGCTCAGATCCAGGATCTCGTCGGCGTGGTAGCCGGCCAGCGGCACCTCCGAGGTACCGACCAGGTACAGATCCTGTTCCGGCAGGTGGTAGACCTCGTCGGCGTGCTGGCCGAGGAACCCGGTGCCCGCCATGATCTCCGGGCGCACCAGCACCGGCGGGATCATCATGGTGAACCCGTTGGCCACCGCCTTCTGCGCCGCCAGTTGCAGCATGCCCAGCTGTAGCAGCGCGCCGTAGCCGGTGAGGAAGTAGAACCGCGAACCCGACACCTTGGCGCCGCGTTCCATATCGATCAGGCCCAGCGATTCGCCGAGTTCCAGATGGTCCTTCGGCTCGAAATCGAAGGTGGTGGGCGTGCCGACCGTTTCCAGCAGGACGTAGTCGTCCTCGCCGCCCGCGGGCGCGCCCGCCTGCACCACATTGGAGATCGCGCGATGCGCGGCATCCAGCTCGGCTTCGGCGGCGGCCTGCGCGGCCTCGGCCTCCTTGACCTTCACCGACATCTCCGTGGCCTGCGCGAGCAGGGCCGGGCGCTCCTCCTTGGCGGCCTTGCCGATCACCTTGCCCATCGCCTTGTGCTCGGCGCGCAGGGTGTCGGCGGTGGCGATGGCGGAGCGGCGCGCCACGTCGGCTTCGAGTAGAGCGTCGACGAGGGCCGGGTCTTCACCGCGGGCGCGCTGCGAGGCGCGGACCGCTTCGGGGTCTTCCCGCAGGAGTCGGAGGTCGATCATGGACAACCAGCCTAGTCGGCGCCGGATGCGGCTTTCACCTGGATATCTGCGGCCGCGGGTTTGGCCGGTTTGCGCCGATCTGCCCGGTTCCGGCGAGTCGATCGCCCCGCGCGCGCATAGTTGGCCTGTGGGTACGACTTTCGACACCGAGTCTTTTCACAGATCGAGCATCGACAACGCGCTCGCCGAGCTGGCCGCAGGCGAGAAAGTCTGGGCCCGGACCTCGCTGCGCCGGCGCCGCGAACTGCTCGGCGAACTGCATCGGCGCACCGGCCGCTTCGCCGCGGACTGGGTGCGCGCCGCCGGCGAGATCAAGGGCCTGGCCCCGGACTCCCCGCTGCTCGGCGAGGAGTGGATGTCGGGGCCGCTGGCCCTGCTCCAGGCCACCGCCGCGCTCGAGGCGACCATGACCGCGCTGGTGGAGGGCCGCAGCCCGCTCGACGGTGTGCGGCTGGGCAGCGCGCCCGGCGCTCGGGTGGCGGTGCCGATCCTGCCGCACGACGGCTACGATCGCCTGCTGCTCAACGGTTTCCGCGGTGAGGTGTGGCTGCGGCCCGGCGTGGACGCCGATACCGCGCGGCAGCGCGCGGGCCTGGCCCAGCTCGAGCCGGGCGCCACCCACGGCATCGGCGCGGTGCTCGGCGCGGGCAATGTCACCTCGATCCCGGCGCTGGACGCCCTGTACGAGCTGTACGCGCACAACCGGGTGGTGGCGCTGAAGCTGAACCCGCTCACCGATCCGCTGTACCCGGTGTTCGAGATGATCTTCGCGCCGCTGCTGGAGCTGGGCGTGCTGCGCATCCTGGTCGGCGGCGCCGAAGCAGGCACGTACCTGGTGCGCCACACCGAGGTCGCGCACGTGCACATGACCGGCAGCGCCCACACCCACGACACCATCGTGTGGGGCACCGGCAAGCGCCGGAAGAAGCAGCTGGACAAGCCGATCACCAGCGAGCTCGGCGGCGTCGCCCCGACCATCGTGGTGCCCGGCGACTGGTCCGAAGCGGACCTGCAATACCAGGCCGAGCACCTCGCGACCCAGCGCCTGCACAACGGCGGCTACAACTGCGTCGCCGCGCAGACGGTGGTGCTGAGCGCGGACTGGCCGCTGCGACACCGATTCCTGAACGAGCTGCGCGCCGCGCTCGAACTCGCACCGGGCCGCAAGCCCTACTACCCCGGCAGCGACACCCGCGTCGCCGACGCGCTCGCGGCCTATCCCGACGCCGAACGCCTCGGGCAGGGGCGGGTGCTGGTCAGCCAGTTGCCGAGCACCGACACGCCGCTGCTGCGCACCGAATACTTCGCGCCCGTACTCGGCGTCGTCGAACTGCCGGGCACCGGCGGTGAATTCCTGGCCCGCGCCGTCGACTTCGCCAATACCGAGCTCGTCGGCACGCTCGGCGCCAATGTGCTGGCCCATCCCACCGTGATCCGGCGCCTGGGCACCGCCTTCGACCGCGCCGTCGAGCGGCTGCGCTACGGCACCATCGCGATCAACGCCTGGACCGGGCTGGCGTTCCTGACGCCGCGCGCGTCCTGGGGCGCGTTCCCGGGCCACACCCTCGAGGACGTGCAGAGCGGAATCGGCGTGGTGCACAACGCCTTCCTGCTCGACGACGTGGAACGCACCGTGATCCGCGGCCCGTTCCGGCCCGCGCCGCGCGCCCTGCTGCACGGCGAAGTGGCGCTCACCCCCAAACCGCCGTGGTTCGTCAGCAATGCCACCGGCGCGGCGACCGGGCGCAAACTCACCGAGTTCTACGCGGGCGGCAATCCGGCCCGCCTGCCCGGTCTGTTCCTGTCCGCACTGCGTGGCTGAGCCCGGGGTCGTGGCACAGCCGCTCCGACACTGCCATGATGGAGCGCGATGTCCGACGACGATGCGTACTCCGATTACCCCGACGAGCACACCGAGGGGTCGGACACGCGTGCCCGGGCGCTGCGGGATCAGCTGATCATCGACCGCAAGGTGCTCTCCGGCGGCAAGGTGCAACTGCCCGCGCCCACCCTGCGCTGGGTGCTGCTGGCCGTCGCGACCGGTGCCGTCATCGCCTCCCTGGTCGGCCTGTTCATCACCGGTTTCGACAATGAGAACGGCCTGGAAGCGCACAATCCCGCCGCGCCCGCGGACACCGTGCTGGACAAGGAGTTCGGAACCGCCTCGGCCGGTGACTGCCTGTCCTGGACCAAGCCCGACCGCTCCGACCTGGTGAAGGTCGCCTGCTCCAGCAAGCATCTGTTCGAGGTCGCCGCCGATATCGACATGAGCAAGTATCCGGGCGTCGAATTCGGTTCCGGTTCCCGCTTTCCCGACTCGCTACGGCTGACCGAACTCAAGGAAGAGCACTGCGTCCCCGCGGTACAGCAGTACATGCAGGGCAAATTCGATCCGCGCGGGCGCTACGTCGTGGGGCTGATGTACCCGAGCCCCGACGGCTGGAAGCACGGCGATCGCACGCTGCGCTGCGGGCTCCAATTCTCCGGCAGCACCGGCACGCCGCTGACCTCGACCGGCAGCGCGATCGAGCAGGACCAGTCCAAGGTGTTCGCGCCGGGCACCTGCCTGGGCATCAACCAGAACCTGCCGACCGATCCGGTCGACTGCGCCCAGCCGCACGCCGTGGAGATCATCTCCACGGTCGATCTGAGCGCCCACTTCCAAGGCCGCCCGCCCGCCAAGGAAGAGCAGGACAAGGTGGTCGAGGAGGAATGCACCCGCACCTCCACCGACTACCTCGGCGCGCCCGACGCCATCCGGATCAAGACGCTGACGCTGTTCTTCGACTACATCGACGCGCGCAGCTGGCTGGCGGGCAGCCGCAAACTGGACTGCATGATCGGAAAGGGCACCGACCGTGAGGGTTTCGCGCCGATCCAGGGTTCGGCCAAGGGCGAGATCCTGATCAACGGTCAAGCCCCCGTGCCGCCGCCGAACACCGGCCGCTCGACTCCGGCGCCGCTGCCCGGCGCCGCACCGCTGCCGCCGCAGCCACAGCCCCGGTAGGGACCATGTCGGTCTCCATGTCCGAGGACCGGTTCGAGGAACTGGTCGGCGACGCGCTCGACCAGATCCCGCCGGAACTGGCCCGCGCCATCGACAACGTGGTGGTCCTGATCGAACCGCGCAACGCCGAGGACCCCCATCTGCTCGGTCTCTACCAGGGGATCGCGCTCACCGATCGGGTCGACAGCCAGTACGGCGGCATGCTGCCGGACACCGTGACGATCTACCGGGACGCGATTCTCGACATCTGCGCCGACGCGGACGAGGTCGTCGACGAGGTCGCCATCACTGTGATCCACGAGATCGCGCACTACTTCGGGATTGACGAAGACCGGCTGCATGAGCTGGGATGGGGATAATCTTGTTCGAGCTTGCGGGTTCATTAAGAGCTGGGCAAGATCGTTGCAAGAAGTAGGGGATTCGATGGAACCGATCGCAGCGCTGTCGCGTCCTATCACTCGAAGGGGGAATTCTCGTGGTTCCGCCCATTTGCCGCCACTAGAAGGAGTCGAGTCATGGTTGGCCTGGTAAATATCACACCCGAAGCTGTCCTGCTCGCTGCCGCGGAGCTGGACCTGCTCGCCGATCGGCTCGCCGCCGCCGGTGCGCTCACGGCTCCTGCCACACACGTGATTCCCTCCGGCGCCGAGGAAGTGTCCTTGCTCGCCGCGAATCACTTCAACACCGCCGCCACCAGCCACGACCGCGTGGTCGCGCAGGGCGTGCTCGAGCTGCACCACGCCGCCAGCGTGCTGCGCGCCCAGCTCGCCGGCCACATCGCCGAGGATTCGGCCAAGGCGAGCATCATGAGCGCCGTCATGAACACCATCGTCTAGGCCACCGGATACCACTAGTACTGATCACAGGGGAGAAACAAGCATGACCGCAGGTATCACCGGGGTGTTCTGGCTGCCGCGCATGGCCGAAGCCAATTCCATCGCGCTCAACGCGGGCGCGCACGCCGTCCCGATCTCGGCGGCCTCCACCGCCTGGGGCGCGCTCACCGCCGTCTGGGTCGACGCCACGGCCACCGTGTCCCGCGTCGTCGCCGAACTCGGCGTCGGCATGCAGGGCATCAACGGCATGTCCGCGATCGGCAAGCTCGCCGGATTCACCGGCTGGGCCGAGCAGCAGGGCGTGATGGCCGCCGCCCTGAGCGCCAAGACCGCCGCCAACGCGGCCGCCTACACCGTGGCCTCGATCGCCATGCCGAGCCTGCCGGAGATCATCGCGCTGGAAACCGCGCGGGTCGCCTCGCACAGTACCGGTGGCGCGCTGCGCGGTGACGCCGAAGCCATCGAGGCCGCCAAGGCCGCAATGGATCTGCGCGCCGCGCTGACCATGGAGACCTACGAGGCGGCGACCACCGTTCAGGTGTCGACCCCCGGCGAGTTCACCGATCCGCCGCACATCGCCGAGGGTGCAGGCGCCGCCGACCCGATCAGCATGGTGATGAGCGCGGCCTCGGCCGCCGTGCAGAACGCGGGCGGCGTTGCCACCCAGGTCGCCAATGTGGCGGGCACGGCCGCCAGCAGCGTCGTCGGCACGGGGGCGAACATCGCCGGCGCCGCGGTCTCCGCGGCCACCGCGCCGGCCGGCACCGCCGCCCTGGTGGCTCCGGCCACCGTCGCCGCCGCGGCAGCACCCGCGATCACCGTCCCGTCCACCATCGGGGCCAGCACCGTGCAACTGCCTTCGGGCTGGGGCACGCCGGCCACCGTCGGCGGCATGGGCCTGGGCTCGCTGCCCGCCAGCGGCACCGGCATGCGGATGGAGACCGCCGCGACCCGTCCGGCGTCCAACTTGAACAGCCCGCTGGTGCCCAACCGCGCCGCCACCAACAACGAGGACGAGGAGCAGGACCGCAAGCCCGCCGTCGACCTCCAGGACGATCAGTTCGCCGACGGTCGCTTCATCGCCGACGGTGTCATCGGCGCCAGCACCGGACAGAATAAGTGACCATTCTGGGTGCGGGCCACGGCCCATCCATGCTCGGAAGCGTGGCGTTGTCGCTCGACGAGATGCAGTTCCTCCTGGAGAAACTGGAACTCGACGAGATGCCCGTGGTGCTGCAAGCCACCGGGCGCTATGACGACCAACTCGCCCACGACGCGGCGATGGACGTGGCCGCCCAGTCCCTGACCGACCGCGATCTCGTGGTCGACCGGGCGGTCCAACCGGAACTCGAAGACCGGCTGCGCACGCTGTACCGGCCGCACTGGGTGCTCGCGCTGCGCCTGGTCGTCGACGGCGTGGTCAGCCGGCTCTGCCTCGCAAAGGGTGACGACCTGGCGGTCCTCGCCCTGCGCGGGCCGGAATCCTATGTGCTCAGCGTGGTCGACGAGGATCTGCCGGGCCCGATCATCGCGGCGCTCGGCGCCTCGGAGCCGCTCGAGATCTCGGCCATGAACGCCCAAACCGAGCTGCTTGCACCGATTTTCGGCGATGTCGGGGATGCGGCCGCGACGACCGAACGGCTGAGCAAGGTCTGCACCCCGAACCGGGACGTGCAGGTACTCGCGTCGGCCCTGGTCGAAATCCATTCGCACGCGCAGATTTCGGCGGTGGTCTACGGCGACGGCACCCGCGATATCGCCGACAACCACATCGCGCTGTTCAATACCCGCGGCGGCCGGATCGTCGTCACCGCGAGCATCGCGGACGACGGCACCAAGTGGTCCTCGATCAGCAGCGGCAGCAATGCCCGGCTCCGCCAGGCGCTGCTCGATCTGATGAACTCGCTCCCCGAGCGCGAAGATTTCGCGCCGACCGCCGGCCCCGCGTAGTCACGACCGAACCCACCGGCTCGCCTGCCCGGCGAACCGGTGGGTTCTGTCGTGTCAGCCCATCGGATCGTCTTGGCTGCGTTCGGCTTTGTAGGTGAACGGCGGCGTGAACCGGCCCCACCGTAGGCAGGCCCAGCCGCCGTCGGGTTGCGGGGCGAGTTCGATGGTCTCGGTGTTGTCGAGGTGGTTGTTGGTGGAGAAGGGCGGGGTCACACCCGCCAGGCTGCGGCCGAGCAGACGCATCGCGGCACCGTGGATCACCAGCAGCACATCACCGGAGGCGGGGGTGGTCAGGTAGCTTGCGCGCAGCTGATCCAGCATCGGGATGAAACGTTCCAGGACCTCGTGACCGGATTCGCCGCCGGGCACGCGGCGCGTCAGATCGCCTTCGTGCCAGGCGTGATACACCGCGAGGAAGGCATCGTGCGACTCGCGGTCGCTGCGGCCCTCCAACTCACCCACCTGAACCTCGTGCACGCCTTCGAGTACCTCCGCGGGCACACCGGTGGCGGCCTCGATGTACGCGGCGGTCTGCCGGGCCCGCAACGCGGCCGAGCTGAACAGCGCCTGCGGGGGTGCGGATAGGTGCGCGCCGAATGCTTTCGCTTGCGCCGCACCGCGTTCGGTCAACGGCAGGCCCGGCACCCGGGTGTCGAGGATCTTGGCGACATTACCCTCGGTCTCACCGTGCCGGACCAGGATCAGCCTGCCTCCGGGCGAGACGTCACGCGCGGTCATGGCGCGTCCCCCTTTCGCAACTGCGTCAACCATTCCGCCGCCGCCTCGTCCGACGGGGGCGGGGTTCCGGTGGCCGAGGTCGCCGGCCAGGAACCCAGGAACCGGATGTGCGCGGTGCGGTGCAACGCCTTGAGCGCTTCGGCCACCGCGGTGTCGTCGATATGCCCGACACAGTCCAGATAGAACCGGTAGGTGCCGAAACGTGTTCGGGTGGGCCGGGATTCGATCCGGGTCAGATCGATGCCGCGGGTGGCGAATTCGGCGAACGCGCGCATCAGCGAGCCCGGCTCGTTGGCCAGTTCCAGCACGATCGAGGTGCGGTCGGCGCCGGTCGCGGCCGGTGCCGCGCAGGGCCGGGTGACCAGGACGAAGCGGGTGATCGCCTGGTCGTGATCGGCCACGCCGGAGGCGAGCGTGGCCAGTCCGAGCCGCTCACCCGCCAGCGCGGTGGACACCGCGGCTTCCGCGTGCCCGGCCACCACATCCTCGGCGGCGGCCGCGTTCGAGGCGGAGGTGTAGAGCCGCGCGTCCGGCAACTCGCGGGCGATCCATTCGCGGACCTGGGCGGCGGCCACCGGATAGGCGGCGAGCGTACCGATCTCGCGCAGCCCGGCACCGGCCTTGCCCAGGATCGTGAAGGACACCTCGAGTTCCGTCTCGGCGATGATCTGTAATCGGGGGCCGATCGCCAGCGAATCCAGGGTCGCCGAGATCGAGCCCTCCACCGAACTCTCGATCGGCACCACCGCACCGTCGACCTGCCCGGCACGGATCAATTCCAGCGCGGCGCCCTGGCTCGGCGCGGCGATCCGCTCCACCGGGGCAGCGAAGACGCCGGTGGATTCGAGTTTGGCCAGGGCCATCTCGGTGAATGTCCCGGAGGGACCGAAGTACGCGATACGCGGCACGTCTACGAGGTTACTTGCGTCGGCGGGGCGGGCTCCGCCATCGCGGGCTAATTCGGGGCGAGAATCCGCAGCGCCCGGGTGACCTCGTCGACGGCATCGGTGTCGATCCCCAGCAACACGGTCCGCGCGGCCTCGACGGCGGCGGGTTTCAACCCGGTCAGGAACGCGATGTCGGGCCGTCGCAGGGCGGTGCGGATGTCCTCGCCGCACAGGGCGGCCACTGTCGCCGCGACCACGGCCACGGCCCGGTCGCCGCTGGTCGTGCGGGCAACGAACCCGCGCTCCGCGTGTGCGGCCGCCGCCAGGAAGTCCGCGAGGTCCGCGTCGGGCACGTCGGCGTCGACCGTGGTCTCCTCGGGGGCCGCCGCCCGCACCAGTCCGTCGACCAGGCTGCCGCGGCCGGGCACCGTCAGCGCCAGCAGTACCGGCTCGTTCGCCCCAGCGTTGTCCACACGGCAACCGTAATCCCGGCCGAATCTCCGGCGGCGGAGAGGTTGCGGAAGTGATCTTCGTGACTTAGCTTAGGTTTACCTAATTCACTGCCTGCTCTCGGAGGTTTGCATGCCGACTTCGACCATCGCGCCGACGACCGCTGAGCGAGTGCGGAGTTCGTGCGCCCACGCCGAGCAGGCCGTGCTCGCGCTGCCCGGTGTCGACCCGACCCCGACCTCCGTGCACTACCTGCGCGAATGCGGAGACGTGGTGATCGCGGTGCCCTCGGCATCGGTAGCCGCGGTGCTGGTCGGCAACGCGCGGGCCGGATCGTCCGCGGCGGTCCTGGAATTGACCGATCACGCCCCGCTGCCGCTCCGCGAACCGGTCCGCTCCCTGGTGTGGCTGCGCGGATCGGTGCGGTCGGTGCCGGTCCAGGCGCAACGGGCGCTGGCCGGCGAGGTCGCCAAGGACTATCCGCATCCGGCGCTGCTCGATATCGGGCACACCGCGACCCTGCTGCGGCTGGTGCTGGAGTCCGCGGTGATGGCGGACTCGACCGGCGCCGAATCGGTATGCCTGGACCAGCTGCGGCGAGCACAGCCGGATCCGTTCTGCGCCATGGAATCCGCGTGGCTACAACACCTGGACGCCGACCACGCCGACATCATCGCCCAGCTGGCCCGCCACCTCCCGCCGCGACTGCGCACCGGCGCGGTCCATCCACTCGCCATCGACCGCTACGGGCTCACACTGCGCATCGAGGGACACGACGGCGACCACGACTTCCGCCTGCCGTTCAGCACGCCCGCCGACGACATCGAGGCGCTCAGCCGCGCGGTGCGCACCCTCGCGGGCTGCCCCTTCCTCAACGGCATCCGGCGCATCTAGTTCGCGCGATCGAATCGAGGCAATAGATTCGGACGCATGCGTGCTGAGCCGGGCGAGACCGAGCTGACCGAGCGGGACCGCCGGGGCATCCGGCTCGAGATCGTGGTGGTGCTGATCGTCACCTTCGGGCTCAGCGGACTCAGCGCGGCGCTGTCGCTGGTGGAGAGCGCGCTCTCCCCCGGCGGGGTGGGCGGGCAGACCATGCGCCTGAACCCGTCGCGGTCGGAGCTGCCGCTGCTGGATCTGCTGTTCCAGCTGCTGAGCGTGCTACGGCTGCTGGGCTGGGCGGCGCTGGGCCTGTATCTGCTGTGGCGCAGCGGAATCGGACCGCGGGCGATCGGACTCGCGCGCCGCCTGCGCTGGCGCCAGGACGTGCTGCCCGGGCTCGGCCTGGCCGCCCTGATCGGAATCCCCGGGCTCGGACTGTATTTGACCGCGCACGCGCTCGGCTTCAGCGTGACCATCGTGCCCGCCTCCCTCGGCGACCACTGGTGGCGCCTGCCGGTACTGGTGCTGGCCGCCTGCGCGAACGCTGTCGCCGAGGAAGTGCTGGTGGTCGGCTACCTGCTGACCCGCCTGCGCCAACTGGGCTGGACGGCGAACCGATCGCTGCTCGCCGCCGCACTGCTGCGCGGCAGCTACCACCTGTATCAGGGCCTCGGTGGCGGACTCGGCAATCTGGTCATGGGTGTGATCTTCGGCCGATTCTGGCAGCGCACCAATCGCCTGTGGCCGTTGATACTCGCGCACGCCACGATCGACACGGTGGCCTATATCGGGTACACATTCCTGCACGGCCACCTGAGTTGGTTGCCGTAACGGATTCCGCGGCAGGCGGGATCGATAGAGCAAGCGCGCCACCCCCCGATCAGTAGAGTCAGAGTGATGAACGGCGACGACCACCAGCGCAATGCCCGGCCTCGCCGGCTGCCGCCGCCCGATTACGTTCCCGGGTCGGCGGGTTCGCAGCATCTGAAGCCGACCGAGGTGCTGCGCCGCGACGGCCAGGAGTACCAACCGCCTCAGGCCTATTCGCAGATGCGGCGGCAGCAGCCACCACCGCGGCGTACCCACGCACCCACCCAGCAGCCGCAGCCCTATCACGAGCCCGCGCCCCGGCAGCGCCGCCAGCAGCCGCCACCGCCACCGGCCGCGCCGCCGAACCGGCGGGAACCGGAGCCGCGCGCGCCGCGACCCCGGCGCAAGCGACACCCGTTCCGCTGGTTCCTCGTCTTCCTGCTGGTGCTGCTGGTCGGTTCGGTGGCCGGTGTCATCCATCTGGACGGCAAGCTCACCCGCATCGACGCGCTCACCGATTACACCGACCGCGTGGGCGATACCCCCGGCACGAATTGGCTGCTGGTCGGCTCGGATTCCCGCACCGGCCTGACCGCCGACCAGGAAAGCGAACTCGCGACCGGCGGCGATGTCGGTAGCGAACGCACCGACACGATCATGCTGATCCACGTCCCGAAGTCCGGCGGCACCACCATGGTCAGCCTGCCGCGCGACTCCTACGTCTCGATTCCCGGCCACGGGCGCGACAAACTCAACGCCGCCTTCACCTTCGGCGGCGCCGCGCTGCTGGTGCAGACCGTGGAGATCGCGACCGGCCTGCGCATCGACCATTACGCGCAGATCGGTTTCGCCGGTTTCGCGGGCATCGTCGACTCGCTCGGCGGCATCGATGTGTGTGTTCCCAACGCCATCGACGATCCACTGGCCGGGATCAACCTCCAGGCGGGCTGCCAGGAGCTGAACGGACCCGAGGCGCTGGGTTTCGTGCGGTCCCGGGCGACCGCGCTCGCCGATATCGATCGGATGAACAATCAGCGTCTGTTCATGGCGGCGCTGTTGAAGAAGGCGACCAGCTGGTCGACCCTGGCGAACCCGTTCTCGCTCTGGCCACTGGCCGGTGACACCGTGAAATCGCTGAAGGTCGACGAGGGCGATCACCTGTGGCATCTGGCCCGGCTGGGCTGGGCGCTGCGCGCCGACACGGTGGCGACGACGGTGCCGATCGGCGGCTTCGACGACACCGACAGCGGCAATGTGCTGCTGTGGGACAAGTCCAAGGCCGGGCAGTTCTTCGAGGCGCTGGCATCGGATCAACCCGTGCCGGAGGCTCTGCTGACGCGGTAACGTCGAAGTATGGCCGGTACCGAGTCCTTCCCCGTCCTGCTTCGCGACCAGATCCGGCGCGGCTTCACCGCCGCCCAGCAGTGTCTGGCGATCGCGGTCTACTTCGACGCCAACCGCCTGCCACAGCTGTCCAAGCACTGTTACAACCGCTCGGAGCTGCATCGGGCGCACGCGCTGCGGATGATCCAGCATCTGCTGGACCGTGAGCTCGACGTGCGGGTCGGCGGCCTGGACGAAGTGCGCCCGGATTTCGACGCGCCGGTTGCGGCGATGCGTTTTCTCCAGGCGGGTGAACAGGTTTTCACCGAGCAGATCACCGAGTTGGCGGCCGCCGCGCGAGCCGACGACGACTACCTCGGCGAGCGGTTCGTGCAGTGGTTCCTCAAGGAGCAGGTGGACAATCTGGCCCGGGTCAACACCCTGGTTACCGTGCTGGACCGGGGCGTCGGCGATCTGTTCGACGTCGAGGAGTTCATCGCCCGGGAGGTGCCGGCACCGGCGCGGGCCGATCGGAATGCGCCGAAAATGGCTGGCACAGCAACAAATTATTAGGTCTGGCTGACCTCAATAAGGCTGTGCTCAATAAGGTTGCACTTGGATGACACGCGCTCTGACCAGCGTTAATCTGTCGAACATGCCCAGCCATCAGGAGAACCAGCGCAGCAAATTCCACAAGCTGCTTCACGACCAGATCCGGCATGAATTCAATGCCGAGCATCAGTACATCGCCATCGCGGTGTGGTTCGATAACGCGGACCTGCCGCAGCTGGCCAAGCGCTTCTACGCTCAGGCGGTAGAAGAGCGCAACCACGCGATGATGATTGCGCAGTACTTCCTGGATCGTGATCTGAGCGTCGAACTCACCGGCGTCGATTCGGCGAAGTCCGCGTTCAAGAACGCGATCGAGCCCATTCAGCTGGCGCTCAAGCAGGAGAAGACGGTCACCGACCAGATCATCCAGCTGGCCAGTACCGCCCGCGAAGAGGGCGATTACCTCGGCGAACAGTTCATGCAGTGGTTCCTCAAGGAGCAGGTGGAGGAGGTCGCCGCGATGCACACGCTGCTCAATGTCGCGGAGCGGGCCGGTTCCAACCTGTTCGATCTGGAGAATTTCATCGCTCGCGAAATGAGCGGTCCCTCGGATGCTTCCGGTGCGCCCTCCGCGGCGGGCGGATCGCTGTAATACGGGCGATATGAATGGATTCGGGCCCAGCTCTTCGCGACGAGCTGGGCCCGAGTGCTATCCGTTATCTCAATCCGCGCTCAGCGTGCTGAGCAGCGTGGTGAGCAACGTGAGAATGGCGTCCATGATTGCCTACTTTCCTCATCTGGCGGCGGGGTTTTCCCTCGCCATCACCAACTTTCGGTGATGGGAGAGAACCTATCCGACCAGATGTCTGAAAGAAGCGTATTTCACAAAATTGGGTCAGCGCAAAGTGACCTGGCGCGAACGCAATCCGTCGCGGGAACGCCGCTCGTCCGCGGTCATCGGTGCGTCGTCGGCCAGCGCCGCCGCCAGGCGCACACCGAATTCCCTTGCCGGAGTTTCCCATTCGGTCGGATGCCGGTCCGGATCCAGATCGAACACCGGCACCAGCAGGCCGTGCGTGCGGAACGAACCCGCGAAACGCGAACCCTCACCCAAATGCAGGCCGCCGCCGGCGTGCAGCCGAGCCAGCGCCAGCATCAGGTCGTCCTCGTTCTCCGGGCGAACCCAGCGCAGGTGCGCCTTCTCGCCCGCGTCGACCCACCAGCCCGCACCGATCGCGTCCGGGCCCAGATCCAGCCGGGCCGACGGCATGATCGCCTGCTTGGCCTGCTCGATGGTCGCGGCGACCTGCGGGTCGGGCGTGACACCCTCGGGCACCCACCAGTCGAAGTCCTGGTGCACGGTGAGTTCCAGGTCGGCACCGGGATCGATGACATCGGCCAGCCGCGGCCCGCCGTCCAGCGCCTGGGCCGCGTTCAGCGATTCGCCCGCCTCCGCCGACTGGGTCCACAGGATGGCGGCCGCCATATCGGCGCTCGGATCCGCACCCTGGAGTTGCACCTGGGTGCCGACGAATCCGGTCTCGGGCTCGCCGGCGCGCACCAGCGCGGCCACCGCGCCCGGCAGCACCGTCGCCAGCACGACCGAACGCTCGGCGGCCACGCCCGGCGCCAGCTTCAAGGTCGCGGTCGCCGACGGCACGAACTCCCGCAGCGCCACCAGATCACATTCGGCGGCCAGCCCCTCGAACGGGCGCGTCACGGCCTGTGCCGCCTGCTCCAGCGCCGCCTTCCGCTCGGCGAGACGCTGGGCCCGGTTCCCTCCGGGCTTAGGACTATTGCGCTTGCTCTTACCCACGGTGCGCGAGCGTAGCAGGCAGCGCCGCCAGGATTACGGCGTCGGTAACGCAGTCACATGGCGCGGCTCGAGTTCGACGTACATGGTGTAGCTGTCGATGCCGTACTTCTCCGACAGTGCCCGAACCACCTCGCGGCACTGCTCGTTCGATTCCGCGGTGATGGCCTGCCGGTTCACCACCTGACAAACGACGCGCTCGGCGGCGGTGCGCAATTCGAGTTCCTTACCGACATCCAATTGCAGCAGTGCCTCGGCAGCGTTGTCCCATAGCGACGACAGGTACCAGTGGCCTCTGATCTCGACACCGGCGACATTGTTGTTCGGTTCGCGACCATCGATCACTACCCGTGGATAGAGATGACGCAGAAAGTCGTTGTCCCGGCTGCTGTCCCACACTCGGCTGAAGTACTCGCTGGTCATCCGGCCGTAGACGCTGCTGACCGAAAAGTCGATGTGCTGGCTCTGATCGGAGATGTCATCGGGCATGAAGAAGGCCACCATCGCGTCGTCGTCGATGCCGTAGTAGGCGATGCCCGGCGAGCTGTCGTACAGCCTGACCTCGAGCAGCCGCTGAACGTTGGTCAACTCGGAATTCTTGTGCATGCCGTTGAGCAGTGCAAGATTCTTCTTCACCCCCTCGGCGATCGAGCGCCCGCGCCCGGCGACCTCGCGACTGCGTCGGGTCGCGGCTTCGGAGGTGGGGTCGATGAGCAGGATCTCTACCTTCACGCCCCGCTCGATCGCCTGTCGCAGGGCTGCGACGCAAGCTTCCCGGGAGGCCGCCACCGCCGCGTCGGTGGTGTCGGTCGGATCGAGCACGCCGCTCGAGGTGTCCATGATGCGGATCTTCGATCGCGCGCTGCCAAGTCGCTGCAAGTAGAGGTTGTACTGGAAGTTCGCGAAGCTCTCCGGAATGTCCCCGCGCCGCTGCAGGATCGCCTCCAGTCGCCGCTCGAAGGCGATGAGCAGCGGGGTCAGGATGAACGCGACCATGGCGGTGCCGAGGAATTCGGCCGCCAGATTGACCTGGAGTTCGTGCGCGGTGAAGGGACGGGCCAGGAACAGCATGACCGCGGAGATGACCGCTGCCAGCCCGATCGAGACGAACGCCAGGGTCAACGTTGTGATTCGGCGCCGGCGAGCGTCGGCGGCTTGCGCCGGCTGTGGCGGTATCGACATCGAATCCCCCCTTGGCCGTGCGCTTTTCGCAACGGTTGCGTCGATTCGATGGTAGCGCGGACCCGGCTAGGCCGGGGTGAGTAAAGCCTTGGTGCGGGCGGGGTGGTTGGTGGCGACCCAGCTGACGCCGAGGTCGGCGCACAGTTGGACATCGGTGGGGTCGTCGGCGGTCCAGCAGTAGGTCGCGCGGCCCGCGGCGGCGGCCACGTCGACGAGCTCGGGATGCTCGCGCAAGGTCTTCACCGACGGGCCGACCGCGGTGGCGCCGACCGCGGTGGCCGCGCCGCCACCGAGATAGCGGGAGGACTCACCGAGCAGCACCGTGGGCAGCAGCGGCGCGGCGCGCCGGATCCGCCAGACCGCGGTGGCCGCGAACGACATGACCACGGCCCGGGAGTGATCCGCCGACGCCGGGGTCGCGATGCCGAAGCGCTGGAGTTCGGCGAGCAACTTGTTCTCCACCAGCGCGCCGTAGCGGACCGGGTGCTTGGTCTCGATGAACAGCTTGGTCGGGCGGCTGCGCCAATCCAGCACGAGCTCGATCAACTCCGACAGCGTGAGCACCGCGGCCGGCGCGCCCGCGACCCCGAAGTCCAGCTCCCGCAGCTCGTCCAGGGTCATCTCGCTGACCGGGCCGGTGCCGTCGGAGGTGCGGTCGACCGTGCGGTCGTGCACGCAGACCAGCTGACCGTCCCGGGTGAGCCGGACGTCGCACTCCACCCCGTCGGCACCCTCCTGCAGGGCGAGTTCGTAGGCCGCGAGGGTGTGTTCGGGTCGCGCCGCCGAGGCCCCCCGATGCGCCACGACGAACGGCGCGCGATTGCCTTGGCTCACTGGGCCATAACCTCCTGGTCCGCTTTCTTCGCCTGTCCCGCACCCGGTTGCACCGGCTCGATGACCGGAACGGCCGCTTCGGTGGCCACCACCCAGCGCCGGGCGAGCTTGGTGCGGCCCAGTAGATCCCGGCCCGCCACCAGGCGCAGCACCCACAGCGTCAGCACCGCGACACCGGCGGCGACCGCGTCGGTCCAGACCATGAACATGACGCCGTCCGCCTTGGCCTGCAACGAATCCGCGGTGCGCCAGAGCAGCGCGCCGACGGCCATCGCCGCGCCGAGCACCCAGCCGCACCACCAGAGCCGAACGGCGCGCAGCACCCGTGGATCCGTGCCCTGCTCGGCCAATTCGGTGAGAAAGACGCCCGGCCACACCAGGTTGACGCCCGGCAGCACACAACCCAGCGTGAGCATGCGCGCCGATCGGGGATCGCGCTGGCCGTTCGCGGCGAACGCGGCGGCCCGGGCCTGGATCAGCCAGCCGACCAGCGCCACCGCCGAGAGCAGCGCGAAAACCAGGGCGAGTACGGCGGATCCGATCACCAGCGCATCGGAGACGCGCAGCAGCAGCGGATCGATCAGCCGGGTGCGGTTGCGCAGCAGGACACCGTAGCGGCCCAGCTCGGCGACCGCGGCCAGCGCGAACAGTCCGGCGGTGACCACCAGCAGCGGCTCCACCCGCAGTGTCCAGCGTGCCCAGCGCGAGGGCGGCGCGGCGGTGGCGGCGGATGGGACATCGGTCAGACCCCAGCGTGGGATCTGGGTATATCGCGGTGTGCCGGCGCCGGTTCCGGCCCGGCCGCCGGGGCGGCGCGTGCGGTGGTCCGGGCGACGCGCGACCCAGCGATAGTTGCGCCGCGCGGGCGGTGCGTCGATGGGCGCGGGTGAGAGCAGCACACCCCGGCAGCGCGGGCACCAGTGCATCGGGGTCGTCTGCACGGCCCAGCGCGCGCCGCAGCGCGCACATGGTTGCACCACGCTCATGGGCTCAGCTCCCTTCGGGATGGCAGGAGGTCAGTAGATCTTCGCCTGGTGGTCGCCTTCGGCCGCCAGTGGGCGGCCCTGCTGCTGCCAGGCCACCATGCCGCCGTTCACCTGGATGGCGTCGAACCCGACATGCGCGAGATACCGGGCCACCTCGATCGAGCGCCCGCCCTGCCGGCAGACGACATAGAGATCGACGTCGAATTCCAGTTCGTCGATGCGGGCCGGGACGTCGACCATGGGGATGTGGATGGCTCCTGGCGCGTGCCCGAGTTCCCATTCGTCGTCCTCGCGCACGTCGAGCAGGATGGGCCCCGCCTCGCCGCGCGCGGGATTGTCGAACTCGGCGGGCACAGCCTCCACCGGTACCGACGGAACTTCGGGACTCGTCACGGGTCCGATCCTGCCATGTCGGGCGGGCCGCCGCCCCGGCGAAGTCGGGGCCGGGGAAGTTATCCACATAATCCACAACCTCATCCACAGGTTAAGACTTCGGGTGTGGCGGGAGCGAACGACCGATCCGAGACTCCCCTCCTGAAGTCCCGGAGCGGTCATCCGCCGCTGCCGCGAGGTACCCCTGCGGGACCCGGCACTTACTTGGACGGAACAACCGGCCATTCGGTTCCGTCGAAACGGGCAACCGCGGCGAAAAAGTGAAATACGAGGTTCCGCAACGCCGTATCGGTAGCCTTGATGCATGAACGTGAGCAGGGGGCTACTCGACGGATTGGACATCACCGGACTCAACACCGCACTGTCCGAGGCGACCTGCCTCGGCCTGGACGCGGACACCAAGGCGCACGAGCTGCGCCTGCGACTCGGCGTACTGACTCTGCCCACCACCGGGCAGGGCAGCGAAGACTTTCCCGTTCAACTGACCTTCACCGGCGTCAGCCGGGTCGCGGCCTCCCTGCGCATGCAGCGCTGGGACGATGTGGAACCGCAGGTACTTCCGCTGCAACTCGACGGCCTCGACGAGGCCATCCGCAGTTTCGGCGGCGGCCGGCTGCACGGCTGGGAATTCATCGATCTCGACGACAGCGGCTGGGCGCTCTGGCGGGAGCTGCTCAGCTTCGACACCAAGTTCGACGATCACATCTCCACGCACGTCCTCGAATTCTCCCAGGAAGAGGGCATCGACCCACGCGAACTCGACATCCGCGTCTGGTTCGACACCATGACCATCCACGACGCCACCGGTAGACAAATTCCCCTGGAGGAGTTCGTCGCCGGCGGCGAGAACTGGTGGAAAGCGCACGACGCGGGCGATCCGCGGACCATCCGGCCCGGCATCGTCCCCCAACTCTGACCCATCCGGGCCGACCCCTTCGCGACCGCGCACCCGTCAGGGCGCGCGGTCGCCCCAGCTCCGAAGAAAGCGGGGTTTTCTGGCGCGCAACGGGTACCCGACACCACGATCCGTTCGGTAGCTTCGCTGGGGGAATGAGGGGGGACCGAGCCAGGTTGCTACCTAGCGGGTGTACGAATGGTGGTTGGGTGTTGCTCGAAAGCGGGCACACACGGCCCGACATTAGGAAGGGACATCGTGGCTGTTTACACGCTGCCAGAACTCGATTACGACTACAGCGCTCTGGAGCCGTTCATCTCCGGGCAGATCAACGAACTCCACCACTCCAAGCACCACGCCGCCTACGTCGCGGGCGCCAACGCCGCCCTGGAGAAGCTGGAAGCCGCCCGTGAGGCCGGCGACCACGCCGCTATCTTCCTCAACGAGAAGAACCTGGCCTTCCACCTCGGCGGCCACGTGAACCACTCCATCTGGTGGAAGAGCCTGTCCAAGGACGGCGGCGACAAGCCGGTCGGCGAGCTGGAAGCCGCCATCGTCGACCAGTTCGGCTCCTTCGACAAGTTCGTCGCGCAGTTCTCCGCGGCCGCCAACGGCCTGCAGGGTTCGGGCTGGGCCTGGCTGGGCTACGACACCCTGGCCGGCAAGCTGCTCACCTTCCAGCTGACCGACCAGCAGGGCAATGTGCCGCTCGGCATCATCCCGCTGCTCGGCCTGGACATGTGGGAGCACGCCTTCTACCTGCAGTACAAGAACGTCAAGGCCGACTACGTGAAGGCGTTCTGGAACGTCGTCAACTGGGCCGAGGTGCAGGACCGCTTCGCCCGCGCCGTCGCCCAGGGCAAAGGTCTCATCTTCTGAGATATTGGCGGCGCCTGCGGCGCCGCGTGTTTGCGGCCCCTTATGTCTCGCATCCGAGCAGCCGAGACTCGCGCCTGCGGCGCATGCGCTTCGGCTACTCGGATGCGAGACGGCCGCAAACGGTCGGTCGTAAGACTCCCTCCGGACGGGGCTGCGTCCACCGATTATGTGACGTGCTTGTGGAGAAGTAGTGCGGATCCGGTGGATGTTGGCCGGGGACATGGCCGATCGCAAGGTCTTTCGCGCAGGGTGGGGGCATGGATGTGCTCGACAAGGTGGGGCCGGATCTGCTGGACGTGCTGCGGCGCGACTGGATCTGGATGGGGTGGAACACGATTCTGGCGTGGATCCCGGTGGCGCTCGCGCTGCTGATCTTCCGCGTCGCACCCGCCGCGAACCGGCGTTTTCCGCGGTCGCCGCTCTGGTGGGCGGGCCTCGCGCTGTTCGTGCTGTTCCTGCCGAACGCGCCCTATGTCGTCACGGATCTGGTGCACCTGCGCTACGACATCGCCTTCGTCGGCGACGGCCCCGTGGTCACCACCGTGTTGCCGATCTATCTGGCGTTCATCGGCTCCGGATTCCTGGCCTATTACCTGGCGCTGGACCAACTGGGGCGCTACCTCGACCGTAACGGTCTGGGGAATTGGCGCGCGCCGATCACCGTGACCCTGCATTTCCTCTGCGCGATCGGCGTCTTCCTGGGCCGCTGGACCCGGCTCAACAGCTGGGAGCCGATGGTGCAGCCCGCCGACACCTTCGAACGCGTGCTGCTGGCCCTCACCTGGTCGTGGGCGCCGATCCTGATCGCCGCGGTATTCCTCGCCACCGCGACCGGGCATTTCGTGACCAAGGCGGTGGTCGAAGCCGCGGTGGCCAGCGCCGGACGCGGTGCGCGATGGTTGCGGGATACCCGTACCCGGTCCGCACCGACGGAGTCGTGATCTCAGACGCATTAGGGCACAGCGATTTTCGCCGAAGGTGCTGGATGACCCCGGGGGTAGCCGCGTAGCCTGAGAAGGTTGGGTGAGCGTGGAGGAAGAGATGTCCGGAAACCCCCTGGCCGCCGCCGAGCCGTGGGATCTCGTCGCCGACGGTTACGCGGCGGAGGCACTGGCGATCATGGAGCCGTTCTCCGCGCGCGCCCTGGAATTGGCCGGATTGTCCGCGGATTCGCACATCGTCGATGTCGCCGCGGGACCCGGCACGCTGAGCCTGCTCGCCGCACCGCAATCGGCACGGGTCACCGCCATCGATTTCGCCGGGCACATGCTCGAGGTACTGAACCGAACCGCGGCGGCGGCCGGGCACACCAATATCGAAACCCACGTCGGCGACGGCCAAGCGCTCCCGTTCCCGGATGGCGAATTCGACGCGGGCTTCTCCATGTTCGGCCTGATGTTCTTCCCCGACCGCACGAAAGGCTTCGCCGAACTGCTGCGGGTGCTGCGCCCCGGCGGCGTCGCGGTGGTCTCGGCCTGGGCCCCCGTGGTCGAATCACCGCTGATGCGAATGATGTTCGGCGCCATGGCCGCCGCCGACCCGGCCATCGAGGAACCACAACCGAACTACCTGAGCCTGGAGAACCCCGAGGTCTTCGCCACCGAAATGCGCACAGCCGGTTTCGCGGGCGTCACCATCCAACGCCACACCAACGAAGTCGCCTGGGACAGCGGCGAACAGATGTGGGACCAGATGGCCCGCAGCAGCGCCCCCTTGACGGTCCTACGCCGCAGCCTGGACGAGCGCACCTGGTCCGAACGCGCCACCATCATGCGCGACTACCTCACCACCAACTACAGCCCCCGCACCCCCTTGGCCACCACCGCATTCCTCGGCATCGGCCACAAACCAGCCTGACCCCACCATCCTTCCGGGGAACCCGTTGCACACACGGACCTTTGGGGGCCCTGTGCACACGCCCGCCCTTGGGACTCAATTACGCACGCCAACCTTCTGAGGACCGAGAGCGCACGCCGCCCCTTTGGGGACCCAGAGTGCATGCCGAGCGAAGCGAGGCAAGCTCCGAAGCTGGACGGCACCGGGGAAGCGAAGCGCCCCCGGTGCCCGATCGAGACTCCGGTCGCCGGGCCGTTAGCCGAGCGCAGCGAGGCGTCGGCCCGGTGACCCCGCTAGCGCGGGCTCATGCGCAGCGCGCCATCCATGCGGATGGTCTCGCCATTGAGGTAGTCGTGCTCGGTGATGTACTGCGCGAGCTGCGCGTACTCGTCCGGTCGGCCCAGGCGCGACGGGAACGGCACACCGGCCTCGAGGCCCTTGCGGTACTCCTCGGTGACACCGGCCAGCATCGGGGTGTCGATGATGCCGGGGGCGATGGTGTTCACGCGAATGCCGAACTGCGCCAGGTCACGTGCGGCCGGGACGGTCATGCCGTGCACGCCGCCCTTGGAGGCGGAGTAGGCGATCTGGCCGATCTGGCCTTCGAACGCCGCGACCGAGGCGGTGTTGATGATGACGCCGCGCTGGCCGTACTCGTCGACGGTGTCGGTCTTGGCGATCGCGTCGGCGGCCAGGCGCATGACGTTGAAGGTGCCGAGCAGGTTCACGGTGATGACCGTGCGGAACAGCTCCAGGTCGTGCGGGCCGTTCTTGGACAGGATGCGCCCGGCCCAGCCGACGCCGGCGCAGTTGACCACGACGCGCAGCGGCACGCCGGACTCGACGACCTTGGCCACGGCCGCGGACACCTCGTCGTGGCTGGTCACATCGGCCGGAATCAGGGTGACGCCCGCGGGCACGTTGTCGCCCGCGCGCTCGATGGATTGCGGCACGTCAAGGCCGAAAACGGTGGCGCCGAGGTCGGCGAAACGCTTGGCGGTGGCGGCGCCGAGGCCGGATGCGCCTCCGGTGACAATGGCGGCGGAACCCGAAATCTCCACGATGGTCCTCTCGTTCGTGACAGCCAGTTGGCCTTTCGTCAATTGCACCCTAGCGCCTGTGCCGCAAGACCCCTAGCACCCCTGCTGCGCACCCCGGTAGGACACCCGGCTGTCCCCCGTCAGCCGCCGATTTATCCACGAACAGACCTGTTCATCGGTGGTAGTGTCGCCGTCATGGAGTTGGCCCGCTCGTCGCCCGAGCACCCTCGACGGAAGCGCTTCGCGATCCGGCGGTCCCGGCCCGGCGTGCGCGGCCGGAAGGTCTTGGTCACGGGCGCGGCGCGCGGCATCGGTGCGGCGCTGGCGCGGCAGCTGCACGCGCGCGGTGCGGCGGTGGCGCTGCTGGGGATCGAGCCGGAACTGCTGGCGGAAGTGGCGCGCGATTGCGGCGACGCGCCGTGGCGGTACTGCGATATCGGGGATCCCGCGCAGGTGCAGCGCACCGTGGACACGCTGGCGGCCGAACTCGGCGGGCTGGACGTGGTCGTCGCCAATGCCGGTGTGGCCAAACAGCTTCCGCTGCTCGGCGGTGATCCGACGGTGATGGAGGAGATGCTGGCGGTGAACACGCTCGGCGTCTATTACACGCTGCGGGCCGCGGGGCCGCACGTGCTGCATCCGGATGGCTACGTGCTGATCGTGTCCTCGCTGGCGGCGGCGGTGAATCTGCCGTTGGCGGGCGCCTACAGCGCGTCCAAGGCGGGGGTCGAGGCGCTGGGCCACACCCTGCGCAACGAGATCCGGCACACCGGCGCCCGGGTCGGCGTCGCCTATTTCGCCGAACTCGACACCGATATGACAACCCGCGGCTTCGGCACCGCCGCGGCCCGGGCCATCCTCGGCCGGTCCACGGTGTCCGGGGTAGCGCCGCTCGGCCCGGCGATCGACGGCATCGAACGTGCCATCACCAAGCGCAAGCGCCAGGTGGTCTCGCCGTGGTGGGTGGCCGTGGCGCTGCCGATGCGCCCGATCGCCCAGCGGCTGATCGACTTCACGCTGCGCGGCGGGGTGGCCTCCGCGCTCGAGATCGCCCGCACCGAGGACGCCCCCTTCACCACCGAGCAGCCGCGGCGGCCGCGCCGAGTGCGCACCCAACCGGGCGGCGCGGCGTAGCCCCCGGTCGAATGCCCGGCGCGGCCGGGCAGCCCCTGCGCGGTCGGGGCGATTCACCCACCAGAATGGAGCGGCAGACCTGACCCCATCCCCGAACCCCGGAGCCACCGCATGACCCCACCCGTCGCCCGCCAACTCCCCCGCGGCCGCCACGGCCTACCCCGGGAGCAGGTGATCGCCTCGCAGCGCGAGCGCATCCTGCAGGCGATGGCCGAGGCCATGACGGAGAACGGCTACGTGGGCACTTCGGTCGCGGTCATTCTCAAGCGCGCGGGTGTTTCCCGGGAAACCTTCTACGAGCAGTTCCGTTCCAAGGAGGACTGTTTCGAGGCCGCCTACGAACGCGCTGCCGAAGCGCTACTGGCCCGCATCGCGCATGCCTCCGCCGCACCGGCCGACACCGTCGCCGCCTCGGACCGAATGAGTCGCATTCTCACCGCCTACCTCGACGGCCTGGCTGCCGAGCCCGCCTACGCGCGACTGTTCCTGCTCGAGGTCTACGCGGCCGGTCCGAAAGCCGTAGCCCGCCGGGCCGAACTCCAGGAGTCCTTCGTCGAACTGATGGCGGAAACCCTCGGCGCGCGTACCGAGGCCCAGCGTTTCGCCTGCCGGACTCTGGCCGCCGGGGTGAGCGCGATGGTCACCACTCAGATAGCCGCCGATGACCTCGACGGCCTGCGCGCGCTGTGCGAACCGCTGCTGGAATTGGTGCGGCGCAGCGGCGAGCTCTACGGCAGCGCGCTCACTCGCGCCTAGCCTGCCGCACCACACCGATCCGGTTACGGCGCGCGGCCGCTGAGCTCGTCAGACGGATGTGCGGACGAGTTTCGGTGCACGGCGGCGGACCCGGCGTATCAACAGCACACCGCCGATCACGGCCGGGACCACGGCGGCCAGTGCCGCACCCGCGACCAGGCCGAGCCCGGGAAAAACGGTGGTGAGCAGCGTGGCAGCGCCGAAATACAAGAACAGCAGGCCCGCGGCCAGGCCGATCGCGCGTTCGGGCAGATGCTTGCCGATCAGGATGCCGACGGCGATGGCGAGCGCGTCGGCGGCGACCATGCCGATGGTGGAACCCAGCCAGACCCCGAACCAGTTGTTGTCGGTGGCCAGGGCGGCGGTCGCGAACATGGTGCGGTCACCGAGTTCGGCGAGCAGGAACGCCGAGAGCACCACGAAGTAGGGCGCCTTGCTCGAGCGCGGCGGCTTCGGTTCGTCGTCGGGTTCGGGTGCGGTCCAGTTCTCGCGCAGCGTCCAGACGCCGACGCCGAGGAACATCAGCGCCGCGACCAGCGCGATGACGCCGGTGGGCAGGGCCGCGCCGAGGAAATGGCCGACGGCGACCGAGATGACATGCACGAGGGCGGTGGCGGTCGCGATGCCGCCGAGCACCACCCACCAGCGATAGCGCAGGGCGAAGGTCAGCGCCATGAGCTGGGATTTGTCACCCAGCTCGGCGAGAAAGACGATGCCGATACTCAGCAATATCGTGGCGATCATGATGGTGGCTGCTCCCGGGTCTCCGGCCGACAACGAGGGTTGTTTCAGGCCGAAGGTCTCGCCCACCGGTGCACTACCGGTTCACGCAACCGGACCCGGGAATCGGATCAGTATGTCGACCGCGTGATTGGGGGCTACTCCCCTTCGCTGCATCCGACGATACCCGGATGCTCATCGATTGCCAAACCGCTGTTATCGAAATCGCAATGCGCACAATAAGTTTGGGGACCGACGCGCAGAAATTCGGGTACCCTTACCCGCCCTGGCGGGCAGGCTCACGCAGCCAGCAGCATGGCCAGAACCGCGGTGTCGGGATCGCTGATCGGATCCAATCCGACCCGGCTGACCAGGGAGGTGATGGTGCCGTCCGACTCCGCCTCCACCCACGCGGCCCGATGCTCGAGCCCCAGGTGCGGCACACCCGGCAGCAGCACACAGCCGGACGCGGCGCCCGCGCACTCGGGCAGACTCGGCCGGGTTTCCGACGGCGGATGCAGCATCAGCAGCGCCGGTGGCACATGTTCGGCAAACCTGCCCGGCGCCACGGCCTGCTCCCCCAGCACCGGCCCCTCGGCCAGCACCAGGCCGACCATATCCGGCATCGGATCGTCGGGCAGCTCCTCCCGGACCCCGAAAACCGTCGAGGTGTGCAGCAGCCCCGGCAGGGTCGCCACCCGCACCGCGAGCACCAGCACCTGCGCCCATTCCTTGGTGGTGTCGGGCCAGCGCCCGCTGATGACGAAACCGCGCAGCGATCCGTCCGCTTGAAACGGCGTGATGCCGATCGGTCCACTGATCCGCATGATGCCTCCGTTCCTCCGGCACCGGCTTTTCGCCAACGTCAGGAGTCAGAGGATGAACGAGACCGCACCTGGCACACAAGTATGTTCGAGTGCCAGCCGACTGATTTCCCGAGCATCCGGCCAACCCTTCTACCTGTGAATACCCAGGCCGAAACCCATTGTTACGACGAATGGCCACCCCCAGCGGGAGTGGCCATTCGTAACCGGGAATTTTCCTACAGCGTCCGGGTCAGCCGATCGGTCAGGATGTGCGCGAACCGCGCCGGATCCTTCAGCTCCCCACCCTCGGCCAGCACCGCGGTGCCGTAGAGCAGTTCGGCGGTCTCGGTCAGCTCCGGCACCTTGTTCTCGTCGGCGTCGTCCTTGCGCGCGAAGTACGCCTCCTTGAGCCCGGTCACCAGCGGATGCGCCGGGTTGAGCTCGAGGATCCGCTTCGACTCCGGCACCGCCTGCCCCGACGCGCGGTACATGCGCTCCAGCATCGGCGTGAAGTCGTAGACATCGCCGACCAGGCAGGCGGGCGAGGTGGTGAGCCGGTTGGTCAGGCGCACCTCCTTGACGCTCTCGTCGAGCGTCTTGCCGAGCCAGGTCAGCACATCGGCGTAGTCCTTGTCCTGCTGTTCGCGCAGCGCCTCGGAGGCCTTCTTCTCCTCCTCGGTCTCCAGATCGACCTCGCCCTTGGCGATGGACTGGAACGGCTTGCCGTCGAACTCGGTGACCGAGCTGACCCACATCTCATCGACCGGGTCGGTCAGGATCAGCACCTCGCGGCCCTTGGCCTTGAACGCCTCCAGGTGCGGCGAGGACTCGATCTGCTGCCGGCTCTCGCCGGTCATGTAGTAGATCTGCTCCTGGCCCTCGGGCATCCGCTCCAGGTACTGCGCGAGCGTGGTCAGCTCGGATTCGGAATTCGTGGAGCTGAACGAGCTGACCTGAAGGATGGTCTCGCGATTGTCGAAGTCCGAGAGCAAGCCCTCCTTGAGGACACGCCCGAACTCCTTCCAGAAGGTCTGGTACTTCTCCTGGTCGTCCGCGCCCTGGAGATCCTTGACCGTGGACAGCACCTTCTTGACCAGCCGCTTGCGGATCATCTGGATCTGGCGGTCCTGCTGCAGGATCTCGCGGGAGACATTGAGCGAGAGGTCCTGCGCGTCCACCACACCCTTGATGAAGCGCAGGTACTCCGGCATCAGCTCTTCGCAGTTGTCCATGATGAACACCCGCTTGACGTAGAGCTGCACGCCGCGCTTGTGCTCGCGGGTGAACAGGTCGAACGGCGCGTGCGACGGAATGAACAGCAGCGCCTGGTATTCGAAGGTGCCCTCGGCCTTGAGCGGGATGATTTCGAGCGGATCGTCCCAGCCGTGGCTGACGTGGCGGTAGAACTCCTTGTACTCCTCGTCGCCGACCTCGCTCTTGGGGCGGGTCCACAGCGCCTTCATGGAGTTGAGGGTCTGCTCCTCGGTGACCGTCTTCTCGGTCTGCTCCTCGCCCTCACCCTCGGTGACGGTCCGCTCCACCGACATCCGGATCGGCCAGGCGATGAAATCGGAGTACTTCTTGACGATCTCGCGGAGCTTCCACTCCTGCGTGTAGTCGAAGAGGTGGTCGTCCTCGTCGGCGGGCTTCAGATACAGGGTGACCGCGGTGCCCTGCGGGGCGCCGTCCACGGTCTCGATGGAATAGGTGGAGCTGCCCGCGCTGGATTCCCAGCGGGTGCCCTCGGTTTCGCCCGCCTTGCGGGTGGTCAGCACGACCTTGTCGGCGACCATGAAGGTGGAGTAGAAGCCGATACCGAACTGGCCGATCAGCTCCTCGGCCGCCGCCTCGGATTTGGCCTCGTTCAGCTGCCGGCGCAGCTCCGCCGTCCCCGACTTGGCCAGGGTGCCGATCAGGTCGACCACCTCGGCGCGGGACATGCCGATGCCGTTGTCCCGGACCGTCAGTACCCGCGCGTCCTTGTCCACCTCCAGCTCGATGTGCAGATCGGAGGTGTCGACATGCAGGTCCTTGTCCTGGAAGGACGCCAGCCGCAGCTTGTCCAGGGCGTCGGAAGCGTTCGAGATCAGCTCCCGCAGGAACGAGTCTTTGTTGGAGTAGATCGAGTGGATCATCAGCTCCAGGAGCTGATGTGCCTCGGCCTGGAACTCGAGTTGTTCGACGTGCTCTGTCACGCCGCAAATATTAGCGCCCCCCGCTCAAGGCCCGACGCGCACCGTGAAATCCGCCAGGCCCGGCACCTCGCGGTCCGCGCTGTGCTCGGCGGGCTGCTTGGGGCACATCCATTCGCGCAGCACCATGGTGGCGCGCACATCGTCCTCGTTGTACTCCAGCAGGCGGGTGCGCTGGGACATATCCGGTTCGCCGTCGTAGCCGACGGCCAGCCGATACCAGCTCATCGACGCCTCGCCGCCCGCCTCCGGATCCCGCCAGGCGAAGCCCGCCACCGGGGCGATCTTCTTCAAGCCCTTACCGCCCGGGCAGATGAACTGGTCGGAGACGGCTTGGAACATGTCCACCCACTCCGGGCCGTCCACGAAGGCGCGGATCTGCTCGACGGTCGGCACGCCCGGCTGACCGGCGAACCGGCGCGCCGACTCGTAGAGCCACTTGTCCTCCGCGGTTCGCGAATAGCAGTAGGCGGCAAAGGTTTTCCCCGCCACGGCGGCCTCGGCCCGCACCTGCATGAGCCAGGTCCAGAATTCGGCGAAGGAGCGGCCCTCGTCCTCGGTGGGCAGTGGATCCCAGGTGACGAACGGGCGATACTGCCCGTCCAGCAGCGTGCCCCACAGGTAGGCGCCGTACTCCTGGTAGCTCTCCAGATCGACATCGACCTCGACATCGGCGCGCTTGACCCACACCCGGTCGACCCGGCGCACCAGCGGCGCGTTGGCCAGCCAGGCGCGGGCGGTGACCACGGCCTCGTCGAACGGGCCGTGCTGCCAGTCGTCCGGGTCCTCGCCGGTCCAGCCCGCGAGATCGTCGATGGTCTGCACGCCATGGCCGCGCAGCACATCGGCGCGGGAACCGGGCGCGACCAAGCTGACATCACGGTGCTCGGCCAGCCAGTCGGCGCAGTTGCCCACCCACCCCGTCGGCTCCGCCTCCTGCCGTCCCCCGGTGATAGGCCCCGGGGCGGCGCGACTCCACCACGGGCACTGGCGGCACTCGGGCACCTTCGACGGAATCGTCGGCAGTTCACCGCGCACCACCGCGATCCGATCGGCGTAGCGCCGGTCGTAATCGTCGAGCAGCGGGCCCAGATCGTGGATCAGGATGCGGTCCAGGTGGTAGCCGATGACGCCGCCGATCAGCGCCGGACTGGCCAGCCCGTGCCGCTGCAACATGCGGTACAGGTGCGCGAGGCGCTGCTGATCGCGGGGCTGCTGGCGAAGTTTGCGGGTCGGATCCGGTTTCGGATGCCACTCGAAAGGATCGGAGGTGGTGGGGTGGAAATCGGCGGGCTCGGGCCGACGTGGGTCGGTGACCTTGTGATTGACCACGATGATCGGGATGTAACCGCCCCGGTCCAGATCGCGCATCAGGATCTCGGAACCGCCGCGTCTGCCGGTATCGGGTTCCTGCGGTAGCAAAGCACCCCAGACATGGTGCGCCCCAGCCGTACACGCGGCCATGGTGGCCTCGGCGCGGGCGCGGGCGGGCTGTGCCGGATCGATCACCACCCAGCTGTCCGGGGCCGCGGCGATCAACGCGTCACGGACCCGGTGCCGGTGCGCGGCGGCGGCCTCGCGACGCTGGCGCACACCCGGATCCTCCACCACACCGGCGAGTTCACCCGGGAAAGCGGCATCCAGATGCAGGCGATGACGGCACCCGATCAGCGAACGCGCATCGATGAAAGCGACCGGCGCACCCACCGCGGACGCATCGACGGCCCCCGGCCGATCCTCGGCCGAAGCGTCGTCTGTGCGACCGTCGCGGTCGTCGATGCCCGAATACACGTACGCAAGTATGGTCCCTACCCCCGACAACTCACGCAGCGGCCAACATGCGCGGTTCACCCGATGGCCGCGCGACCGGGGGAACCGATAGGGTACTGACAAACCGTGTGACATGGGCGGACGGGCGTTTGCGCACGTCGTTCCGCCGTGGCGAACCAGCATGACGGAGGGCCTTCGATGGGGTTGTTCACGAAGCGCAAGCGGCGGCCGAGCCGCCGGGCCGAGGCGAAAGCCCTCAAGCACAAGGCCGCCTTGGAGGCCAAATACGGCGCCAAGATCACCCGCAGGGCGCAGCGTGCCGAGGCCCGTACCCAGCGCCAGGTCGCCAAGGCGCAGATCGCCGCCTTCCAGGCCGAGGAGAAGGCCGCCGAAAAGGTGGCCGCCAAGGCCGAGCGGGATCCGTTCAGCGCCGCCCAGGTCCGCAAATACCTGGGTGTGGCCCGGATTCTGGTGCCGGTGCTGGCGCCGCTGGCCTACCGCGCGGCCACCATGGTCCGCGGCCAGCTCGACGCGCGCCGCGCCCAGCAGCTCGGTGTCGGCATCGACCAGCTCGGCGATTTCAGCGGCCACGGCGCGAAACTGCACGCGCGCATCGCGAATACCGAAGCGGCGCTTGCCAAGATCACCGATCAGGGTGAGTTCTCGCTGGCCACCCGGGACCGGCTGGACAGCCTCGGCGCCGCCGTGCGCACCGCCGAGCAGATGCCCGCGCCGCGCCGCCGCGCCGTGCACGCCTCGATCGCCCACGAACTCACCACCATCGAGACCGACGTGCTCGGCCGTCTCGGCGTGAACTGACCCACCCATGATCGCGATCGCGTCCCGGCACACCCGCGTGGTGCCGCCCGGGATGCGGTCGGCCACCCGCGTGCGCCGCCGACCCGCAGGCCGCGCGGTCCTCGGCGCCATGGCCGGCGCGCTGGTCGCCGCGCTGGCGATCGCGGCCCACGGCTTCGGGGGCGGCAGCTTCCCGGATTCCGCCAACGGCACCCTGCTGCTGGTGGTCGCCGTGCTCGCCGGCGCGGTCGCCACCGCGCTGCCGACCGCGTGCAACCGGTTCGGCCTGCTCGGTGTGCTCGCCGCGGGACAGTTCGCGGGCCACACCGTGCTGTCCGGATTCGACACGCACCACCACGAATTCGTGCGCGCCCAGCTGCCCGGCTGGTGGATGCTGCTCGCCCACGTCATCGCGACGCTGGTCTGCGGCGCGGTCATCACGCTGGCGCAGCGGCTCTATCTCGTTGTCTCCAGGGCGATTCGGGCCGCGCTCGCGGCGCCGCCCCGAATTCATCCACAGCTCTGCACAATCGGCTGGTCCGCGGCGGGCCCGTCGCCCTACCGCTTTCATCCGACCGGCGCGGGCGGTCCGCGCGCGCCACCGGTGGCTGTCTGACCCCATCGCGGGGCTGGTCATCGGAAACCATTCGGACAGAAAGTCTTTCACTATGCGTAGTTCAGTTCTGCGTGCCTGCGGCACCGTCGCACCCGCCATCGGCCTGGTATTGCTCGCCGGTGGCACCGCCGCCGCACACGTCAGCGTCGACGCTCCCGGCGCCCAGCAGGGTAAGTACTCCGTGGCCACCTTCCGGGTGCCGAACGAGTCCGAGACCGCCGCCACCACCGCGCTCACCGTCACCCTGCCCGGCGTGACCGGTGCACGCACCGAGCCGATCCCGGGCTGGACGGCCAAGGTCGAGAAGAACGACAAGAACCAGGTCGTCGCGGTCACCTGGACCGCGGACCCCGGCAACCCGGGCATCGGGACCGGCCAGTTCCAGCGATTCGCGGTGTCGATCGGGCCGCTGCCCAAGCAGGAGACCGTGAGCTTCCCGGCCAAGCAGACCTACAGCGACGGCAAGATCGTGAACTGGGATCAGCCGGCCGGGCCGGACGGCTCCGAACCCGAGCACCCCGCCCCCACCTTGACCCTGGCCGCCGGCCGGGCCGACGCGGAAGACGGCCACCAGGTCGGCGCCACCGCCAGCGCGCCCGCCGCCACCGACGACACCGCGCGCTGGCTCGGCGGCGCGGGCCTGGCCCTGGGCATCCTGGGCGTGGCCATGGGCATCGGCAACACCCTCCGCGGGCGCAAGTCATGAAGCGCGGCAGGGTGATTCGCGTGCTCGGCGCGGTGGCCGCGGCACTGGTCGTGACCGGGCTCGGCGCGGGCCCGGCGGCGGCGCATTCGGCGCCGGTTTCCAGCGTTCCCGCCGACGGCGCCAGCATCGACACCAGCCCCGGCCGGGTGTCGATCACCTTCAACGAGGAGTTGCAGCCCAGCTTCCCGGCGATGACGGTGACCGGGCCGCCGGATCGCAATGTGTGGTCCAAGGGCGAACCCGTGGTCGAGGGCCGGACGATCAGCGTCGAGGTCGGTGAGCTCGGCCCGGCGGGCGAGTACACCATCGCCTTCCACGTCACCTCGGCCGACGGGCATCCCGTCAAAGGTTCCCGGACCTTCACGCTGACCAAGGCGGGCACCGGAGTGCCGGGGCCGAACCTCCAGGTCACCGCGAGCGCCGACGACGACTCCGGCGGAATCCCGCTGTGGGTCTTCATCGCCGGCGCGGTGGTCCTGTTCGGCGGCGGCCTGGCCTTCGCGCTGTTCGGCGGCAAAGGCAGAGCCCGCAGGTGAGCGGCAGCGGCGGCCGGGACGCGGGGGCACTGCTGTGGCTCGTCCCGGCCGGGCTGCTCGGCGTGGCCCTGGCCTGGGCGCTGACCGCGCCCAATCCGGCGGCCGCGGAGGCGGGTGTGCGAATGCTTGCCGACTGCGCGGGCGCCACCGTCCTCGGCCTGGCCGCGCTGCCGCGCTTGCACGAGCGACTGGATCCGCCGTGGCGGCCGCTGGCCGGGCTCGCCGGAATCTGGTGTGCGGCCGAGGCGGCGGTGCTGGTCTTCGACGCGGCCGAGGTGGTGGGGGCCGGGGTGCGCCGCCTGGACGCGGACCAGTTCGGCGCGTATCTGACCGAGATCAGCGGCGGGCAGATCGGGATCGCGGTCCTGCTCGGTACCGCGGTGGTCGCCGGATACGCGGCGCTGGCGTACCGGCGGCCGGAGTCCGCCTCAGCCGATCTGGTGCTGGTGTTCGCCGCCGTGACGTTGGCGCTGCGCCCGATCACCGGTCATATGTCGCAGCAGGCGTTCGGTTCGGTGCTGGCGGCGGTGCACGCGCTCGCGGCGGCGGCGTGGTTCGGCCTGCTGGTCGCCCTGGCCCTGGTGGTGCGTACCCGCGGCGAATGGGCGGTGGTGCTGCCGCGCTATTCGGCGGCGGCGCTGCCGCTGGTGGCGGCGGTGGCGGTGAGCGGACTGGTCAACGGGCTGGTGCGGATCGGCGGGCTCACCCCGCTGGTGAGCACCGGCTACGGTCGCGTCCTGCTCGCCAAGGCCGCTGTGCTGGCCGGTCTGCTGGCACTGGGCTGGTGGTGGCGGCGCGGCTGGGTGCGGCAGGCGGCCGAGCACCGGGTGACCGCGCGGGCGTCGCTGCGCCGGGCCCTGCTCGAGGTCGTGGTGCTGGCGTTCGTCTTCGGTTTGGCGGCCACGCTGGCGGTCACCGCGTGAATCCCCGCCCGCTCTGCAACCGGTTACTGTGGCGATCATGACCGAGATCAAGATCAACGAAAGCTGCGCGGGCTCCGCCGAATCCGCGTTCGCCTACATGAACGACTACCGGAATCTGACCAAGTTCCTCTACGGCATCCAGTCCTTCACGCCGGTCGGCGACCAGGTCGAAGGCATCGGCGCGGCCTTCGACGGCCACGTGAAACTCGGCCCCGCGTCGCTGAAATCCCGTGTCGAGGTCGACAAGTGGGAGCGCGACGCCGTCATCGGCATCACCACCATCAAGGGCTTCGAAATCCACGCCACCTTCCGGTTCCACCCGCAGGGCCCCGACGCGTGCACCGTCGACGCTCTCGTCGACTACCGGGTCCCCGGCGGCCTCGCGGGCAAAGCGCTCGGACGCACCATCGAGCCGTTCGTGAAGATCGCGGTCAAGCACACCACCGAGAACCTGATCAAGCAGATCGTCGCATTCCACACCACCCGAGCTCAGCAGTCCGACTCCCAGTGACACCCGATACACCGGTCGCCCAACGCCGTGCCGCCGGGATGCGAGATGCTGGACATATGACCGAGCAGTCCAGGCCGAGCTTCACCCAGCGCATCGGCTACATCTGTGGCCGGACCCTGCCGCCGTCGATGACGGACTGGGTACGCAACGATCTCACCGGCCCCGGGGCGACCCGCCGCTACCTGACCCGATTCCTGGTGCCGATCATTCCGGTGCTGTGCATCTTCCTGCTGGTACCCGGCCCGAAGTGGATCGGCCTCGGCATGATGGCGCTGCTCTACCTGCCGCTCATCTACTTCACCATCGCCCTGCTCTACGTCTACCGCCGCCACCGCCTGATCAAGCACGGCCTCGACCCTGAACTCGCCGACGCCGAACAGCGGGCCCGCAGCGCAGCCGAGCGCACGGAGTACGAACGCCGCCACGGCCGTCAGTGACTGGACAATCAGCCCGTCAGCCGCGAAGATCGCCGTAGTTCGATTCTTCGGGGGTTCAATTCGTATGTCGCTCTTGGGTAGAACCGCGCTGGCGATGGTGCTGCCGGCCATGGGGGCACTGCTCGCCACCAGCGCCGGGCCCGCGCAGGCCGCGGGAGATCTGTACGGCGCGATGGCCGTGAGCCGGGAGGTCTTCCGCAAAACCGTGGCGGTCGACTATCCGACGCAGGCCGCCGCCGAGCAGGCCGCGCTCGAGGCCTGCGGCGCCAACTGCTTCGTCTACCTGGTCACGCACAACGAGTGCGGATCGCTGGTGCAGCGGGTGTCGTGGAACCATCTGTTCCAGACTTTCATGCCGAGCACCTACACCGGGACCGGCCCAACCGCCGCCGCGGCCGAGCGGGCGGCGATGGAGTCGGCGGGCCCGGACGTCGACCCCTTGATGGACCTGATCGTGGTCACCACACAGCCGGCGCGCGTCGAAGACACCTTCTGCACCGCCAACACGGGCTGATCCGCCGACGCGACGCAGGTCACACGGGGTGCGGGCCGCACGGGAAATGCGTCGGCGCACCCCTAAGCTGGGCGCCATGACCGAATCGAATGCAGTTGCCACCGCGGATCTCGCCGACGAGATCGGACCCGAGATTCGCAGCTGCGATACCCAGTTCATTCAGTTCGGCGGGCGCGCGGTGTTTTCCGGCCGGATCACCACCATCCGCTGCTTCCAGGACAACCTGCTGGTGAAGCAGACCCTGAGCGAGCCGGGCAACGGGCAGGTCCTGGTGGTCGACGGCGGCGCCAGCGTGCACACCGCCCTGGTCGGCGACATCATCGCCGGGCGCGGCGTCGACAACGGCTGGGCAGGCGTCATCGTCCATGGCGCCGTGCGGGATTCGGCGATCCTGCGCACCCTCGACATCGGCGTCAAGGCGCTGGGCACCAACCCGCGCAAGAGCACCCAGACCGGCAGCGGCGAAAAAGATGTCCCGGTGGAGTTCGGCGGTGTCACCTTCACCCCCGGCGACATGCTCTACAGCGACCACGACGGCATCGTCGTGCGCGCCGAAGCCTGACTACCCAGCTACTTTGGCCTTGTGACCGGCGAGGGCGACGACGTCGCCGACGTGGAGCTGGCGGCCGCGCCGTAGTTCCACCTCGTCGTTCACCCGGACCAGCCCGTTGGCGATCACGGTCTTGGCCTCGGATCCGGAATCGATCAGGTTGGCCAGCTTCAGAAACTGGCCGAGCCGAATGACCTCGTCATCGATCGGTATCTCGACTGGATCTGACATGCCTACATGCTTACCCTGCCCCGGCCCCACCGGAACGCCCACCCCCGCCCAGGCGACTGACACGCGAGCACAACACGCCGACGGCCGCACGCTGGGATTGTGTTTTGCCGATCCCGCACACTGGTTCGGTGACTTCCACGCAAGCCGGGCACCGCGGCACCGAACACCCGCCCGAAAGATCAACCGTGCCGTCGGCTTCCGCCATTCCCCATCGCGGCCATGGACGCCTATCCAACGTCCCGCACATCACGGCCACGATCCTCGGCGTCTTCGCGGTCATCTGCTTTCTGTGGAGTCTGTCGCCCGCCTTCCGGTTCCTGACCCACGTCCCGTGCCGCTACCTCGACAACTATTACATCGATGCGCCCGAGACGAACCTGATGTGGGCGTTGATCGTCGGCCTGCTGGCCGGCGCGGTGGCCAGCCGCAAACGCATCGTCTGGTGGCTGCTGGTCGGGTACACCGCCGCCTGGGTCGCGGTCAACGCCGTGGATTTCGCACTCAACGGCAGCATCCACGCGCTGGTGGCGCTGGTGGTGCACATCCTCGTGCTGGGCGTGCTGCTGGCCGCGTGGCGGGAGTTCTACACCCGGGTGCGGCGCGGCGCGGGCTGGAAGGCGCTGGGCGTCTTGGCCGCCGGGCTCGTGGCGGGCTGCCTGCTCGGCTGGGGACTGGTCGAACTGTTCCCCGGTTCGCTGCCCGGCGGCTGGCAGCGCCCGGGCTGGGCGGTCTATCGGGTGACGGCCGCGGTGCTGGTGGACAACGAGCATTTCGACGGCCGCCCACGCCAATTCGTCAACTTCGTGCTCGGCCTGTTCGGCGCGGCCGCGCTGCTCGCCTCGGTGATCGTGCTGCTGCGTTCGCAGCGCGCGGACAACGCCATGACCGGCACCGACGAGTCGGCCATTCGCGGTCTGCTGGATCGCTCCGATATCGAGGACTCGCTCGGCTACTTCGCCACCCGCCGGGACAAGGCGGCGGTGTTCGCGCCGAGTGGCAAGGCGGCCATCACCTATCGCGTCGAACTCGGCGTCTGCCTGGCCAGCGGTGACCCGATCGGCCTGCGGGAGGCCTGGCCGCAGGCGATCGATGCCTGGCTGCGCCAAGCCGATCAGTACGGCTGGGCGCCTGCGGTCATGGGCGCCAGCGAGATCGGCGCCACCGCCTATCGCCGGGCCGGGCTTTCGGCGCTGCGCCTGGGCGACGAGGCGATCCTGGATACGCGCGGTTTCTCCCTGGCGGGCCCGGAGCTCAAACAGGTACGCCAGGCCGCCAACCGGCTGCGCAAACATGGCGTGGCCGTGCGGATCCGGCGGCACCGCGATATCCCGGCCGAGGAGTTCACGCAGGTGATCGCCCGCGCCGACACCTGGCGCGACACCGAGACCGAGCGCGGCTTCTCCATGGCGCTCGGCCGGCTCGGCGATCGGCTGGACGGCGACTGCCTACTGGTCGAAGCGGTGAAGCCCACCCGCCGGCCCACCACCACCCTCAACGGACAGCCTGCGGCTGACTCCGCCGATCACGGGGACGTGCTCGGCATGCTCTCCCTGGTCCCGTGGGGCCGCACCGGCGTCTCACTGGAGTTGATGCGCCGCGACCCCGGCGGACCCAACGGCGTGATGGAGCTGATGATCTCGCAGCTCGCGCTGACCTCCGAACAGCACGGCATCACCAAGGTCTCGCTGAACTTCGCCGTCTTCCGCTCGGTGTTCGAGGAGGGCGCCCGGATCGGCGCCGGGCCCGTGCTGCGCCTGTGGCGCGGTGTGCTGCTGTTCTTCTCGCGCTGGTGGCAGCTGGAAGCGCTGTATCGCTCCAATGTGAAATATCAGCCGCACTGGGTACCGCGATTCTTCCTGTTCGAGGAGCGGCGGCAGCTGCCGCGGGTCGCGATCGCCAGCGCCCTGGCCGAGGGTTTCCTGCCGCGCCTCGGGCACGCGCCGGGCACCGTCGCGCACACCGGTCTGCACAGCGCCGTCCCGGCCACCGTCACCGGCCTGCACGCCGACGGCAGCGCGCCGGAGCCACCGGAAATCGAGGCGGAGGAACAGCTCACGCGCCGCCCCGAGCAGGTCCGGGTACGAATGGACAAGCTGGACCGGCTCACCGCCGCCGGCATCGACGCCTACCCGACCGCCTATCCCCCGACCCACACCGTCGCGGCCGCGCGCCGGTCGCCGCGCGGCACCACGGTGCGAGTCTGCGGGCGGCTGCTGCGAATTCGCGACTACGGCGGTGTCATCTTCGCGGTGGTCCGCGACTGGTCCGACGAGATCCAGCTGGTCATCGACCGGGACCGGGTCGGCGCGCAACGCAGCGCCGAGTTCACCGAGTTCTTCGACCTCGGCGACCTGATCGAGGTCAGCGGCCAGATCGGCACCAGCCGACGCGGCGAGCTTTCCCTGCTGGCCGCGGACTGGCGAATGAACGGCAAATGCCTGCATCCGCTGCCGGACAAGTGGAAGGGCCTGGCCGATCCGGAGGCCCGGGTGCGCCAACGCTACATCGATATGGCGATCAACCCGGAGGCGCGGGAAGTGTTGGCCAAACGCAGCGCGGTGGTGCGCTCGCTGCGCGACTCGCTGCACGGCCTGGGCTATCTCGAAGTGGAGACGCCGATCCTGCAACAGGTGCACGGCGGCGCCAACGCCGCACCGTTCCTGACCCACATCAACGCCTACGATCTGGACCTCTACCTGCGCATCGCCCCCGAACTGTATTTGAAGCGACTGTGCGTGGGCGGGATGGAGAAGGTCTTCGAACTGGGCCGGACCTTCCGCAACGAGGGCGTGGATTTCAGCCACAACCCGGAGTTCACGATCCTGGAAGCCTATGAGGCACACAGCGATTACCGACGCATGATGGACACCTGCCGGCACCTGATCCAGCAGGCGGCGCTCGCCGCCAACGGGAGCATGGTGGCGCTGCGCCCCGGACCGGACGACACGCTGACCGAGGTCGATATCTCCGGCACCTGGACGGTCAAGACCGTGCACGGTGCGGTATCGGAGGCGATCGACATCGAAATCACGCCGGAGACAACGCTTTCCGAGCTACGTGAACTGTGCGAGCAGGCCGGGGTGCCGTATCAGCACGGCTGGGACACGGGCCAGGTGGTGCTGGAAATGTATGAGCACCTGGTGGAATCGCGCACCGAGGAACCCACCTTCTATATCGATTTCCCCACTTCGGTCTCGCCGCTGACCCGCGCGCACCGCAGCATCCCGGGCGTCACCGAACGCTGGGACCTGGTGGCCTGGGGCGTCGAATTGGGCACGGCCTACAGCGAACTCACCGATCCGGTGGAACAGCGCCGCCGGTTGACCGAACAGTCGATGCTCGCGGCCAACGGCGATCCGGAGGCGATGGAACTCGACGAGGACTTCCTCCAGGCGCTCGAGCACGCCATGCCGCCCACCGGCGGCCTGGGGATGGGTGTGGATCGAATCATCATGTTGCTCACCGGACGGAGCATTCGCGAAACACTGCCGTTCCCATTGGTGAAGCCGCGGTGAACGTTAACGACGGACGCGAAATTCTCGGAGTGAGATATTGCATCGGCCAAGTCCCCTCCTCTGGAGCCCACAGCCACTATGTTGAGAATCCGGCCCCGGGAGGAGGCCGTGACATCACAACGACATGGGGAGCACTATGTACCTCGACCTGCTGCACAACGTGACGGTGATCGATCACTCGGTGTGGGCCAACCCGGACACCTACCTGGCGTCGGACACCTACACCCAGGCGATCGAGTACGCGGCCAAGAAAAAGAAGGGCAAGGGGATCGGCTTCATCGGCATCCTCTGCATCGTCTTGGTCATCATCGCCGCCGTCGTCGGTGTGCTGCTCTTCCTGCGCAGCAAGAAGGACTAGACACGAAACGCACCCCGGCCCGGGCTCCGCAACGCGGACCCGGGCCGGTTCGGTTCGGCCCCGGTGCGGCACAGTGGGGGTGTGCAGTTGATCCTCGTCCGCCACGCCCAGCCGCTCCGCGTCGTCAACGCGACCGGACCCGCCGATCCGGAGCTTTCGCCCATCGGGCAGGAGCAGGCCGAACGGGTGCCCGCCGCGCTCGGCCAGCACCGGATCAGCCGGATCCTGAGCAGCCCGCAGCGCCGCGCCCGCGAGACCGCCGCCCCGCTCGCCGCCAAGCTCGGCCTGCCGGTGCGGGTCGTCGACGATCTCGCCGAGTACGACCGCGATCTGCCCGCCTACATTCCGATCGAGGACGCGAAGACCGAATTCCAGTCCGCCTACGAGCGGATCAAGGCGGGGTATCTGCCCGAGCAGATCGACGGCCCCGCGTTCGTGCAGCGGGTGCGTGACACCGTCACCGAGATCGCCGCGAGCACCGACCCCGCCGACACCGTGGTCGCGTTCGCGCACGGCGGCGTGGTGAACGTGCTGCTCCAGGACGTGCTCGGGCTGGCCCGGCCGCTGACCTTCCCGATCGACTACTGCTCGATCACCCGGATCCTGTTCTCCCGCACCGGTCGCCGCACCGCCGCCACCGTCAACGAGAACGGGCACGTATGGGATCTGCTGCCGCGGAATCTGCCGACTCCCAGCTGACTGCCAGGTTCGTCGCACCGCCGTCCCAGTGAGCGGTTCTTTGATGGGTGCCGTGAGTCGCCGCGAGGCACTCATCGACCCCCGAGAAAGGAACCCGACGTGCACACCGACAAGAGGAAGTTCCGTCGCCACGCTGTCCGAGTCATGGTGGCCGGTGCCCTGGTCACCGTTCCGCTCGGCGCCCTCGCCGTCACCGCCAACGCGCAGGCCCCGACCGACGAACCGGTGGAACTCGAGACCGTCACCACCGAGGCGCCGGAAGGCGCCGAAATCCACGGCGACTGGCGGCCCCGACCCGGCCCGGACCCCCGCCAGACCATCATCATCCCCGGCCCCGCCGAGGCCATGCCCGCCCACCCGTACCCCGGCGGCCCACGCGTCGAATACCGCGAGGACCACCCCGAGCACGGCCCGACCATCCACCTGCACCGCCCGCCGACGGGCTCCGCGGGCAGCAGCTAGTCAACTGAACAGAAGAAGGCTCACCTGGAAATCCAGGTGAGCCCTCCGGAGAAAGCGCGCCGCGCGGAGACCCGGGCGCTAGCGCGGGTCTCGCGTGGCGATCACGCCATACCGGCGATCCAGTTGTGCATCCAGGAGATCGCCGTCTGGCCGCCGCCGACGCCGTAGCTGCCGTACAGCGTGTGCGCCTGCGAACGGTAGAACTCCTCGAGCTGCTCTTTGCGCTCCTGGTTCGCCGAATCCGTCAGCTGCGATTGCAGAGTCGGGACACCGCCGTGCGCCATCAGGTCGTTGATGATGGCACCGGCCTCGAGCTGATAACGCCAGATATTGGCCGGGTTGGCCTCCGAGCTCTGGGCCAGCCAGCCCGCGAAGCGGGTGACGAAATCATCGGTGGCCGTAGCGCAGTACAGATCGTCGACCGCGCAGATGGTGCGGGTGCGGTCCGACAGCCAGCCGAAGCCGCCGACCCGGGGGCCGCCCGCACCGGCGCCGGCCGCGTACGGGCCGACCTGGATATCGGTCGGCGAGCGCCGCGGATCGGAGATCAGGCCGACACCCGAGACCCGGTCCGGCGGAACGACTCCGAGCCCGGTGCCGATCTCGGCGGCCAGATCGCCCGCCGCGTCGGCGCCCTGGCTGTAGCCGACCAGCGCGATATCGGTCGCGCCGCAACGAGCCGCCATCGCGCCGATCAACCCGCGCGCATTGCTGACGGCTTCCTTCTTGGAATTGCCGTAGACCTCACCCTCCCATGGGAAGGCAGTCGCCGCGTATGTCACATAGTCGACCTCGGTATTGGCGGGGAGACCCCGGGTGACACCGGCCAGCATGCCGGGGCCGGGGGATTTGTCGTGTCCGGTCTCCCAGGTGCCGGGGATCGCCACCACGTACAGGCTCGGGCACCTAGCCGCTGCCGCCGTGCCGCCGCCGCCGAAGACCAGGCCGGTCGCAATCGTCGCGGACACGCCGAGGGCCGCGACAACCTTCTTCAAGCGCATACTGCTCCAGTTCAAACCTGCCCTCGGGCGGAGGGCATCCCCGACAAGTTTCCGTTAACCATGCTGAACTCGGCGGATGACTCACTAGTGCACGCCGAGTAACCTCAGGGTTAACCCGGTGGTATAGCGCTATGGAATCTCACAACCCGAAAGATCCACAGCACGCCGCTGATCACACTAGAGCCCAATCGCCGCGTGCGCCACGCAAACCCACACCGCGTGTCCGATTTCCGTCGAAGATCACTCCACCAGAGCGGGTCTCGAAACGCAAAAACGCCTGCGGAACGGAGTCCGCAGGCGCTCTTGGCGATTCGAATCAGGTCAGCGCTGAGCGACCATGGTGGGGGTGATCGGCGCGGGCAGCGCGGTCTCACCCTCCAGGTAGGTGTCCACCGCGGCGGCCGCGGCGCGACCCTCGGCGATGGCCCACACGATCAGCGACTGACCGCGGCCCATATCGCCGGCCACGAACACGCCGGGGATATTGGTGGACCAGCCCTTGTCGCGCTGCACATTGCCGCGCTGGTCGTAGCCGACGCCGAGATCCTCGAGCAGGCCCGGCTTCTCCGGACCGGTGAAGCCCATGGCCAGCAGCACCAGATCGGCCTCGAGGGTGAAGTCGGTGCCCTCGACCTTCTCGAAACGGCCGTTGGACATCTTCACCTCGTGCGCCTGCAACCCGGTGACCTTGCCGTCCGCGCCCACGAAACGCTCGGTGTTGACCGAGAACACGCGCTCGCCGCCCTCCTCATGCGCCGAGGACACCCGGTACATCAGCGGGTAGGTCGGCCACGGAGTGGAACCCGCGCGCTCCTCCGGCGGACGCGGCATGATCTCGAACTGGTGCACGCTGGCCGCGCCCTGCCGGTGCGAGGTGCCCAGGCAGTCCGCGCCGGTATCGCCGCCGCCGATGATGACGACCTTCTTGCCGCGCGCGTGGATCGGCGGCAGGCCGTCCGCGTCGGTGACATCGTCACCGAGCTGCACCCGGTTGGCCCACGGCAGGAACTCCATGGCCTGGTGGATGCCGTCCAGTTCACGACCCGGGATCGGCAGGTCGCGGGCCAGCGTGGCGCCGCCGGCCAGCACGACCGCGTCGAACTGCTCGCGCAGCTGCTCGGCGGTGATGTCGACACCCACGTTCACACCGGTCTTGAAGATGGTGCCCTCGGCCTCCATCTGCGCGATCCGGCGGTCGATGAAGCGCTTCTCCATCTTGAATTCCGGGATGCCGTAGCGCAGCAGGCCGCCGATGCGGTCGGCGCGCTCGAACACGGTCACGGTGTGACCGGCGCGAGTCAGCTGCTGCGCGGCGGCCATACCGGCCGGGCCGGAACCGACGACGGCGATCTTCTTGCCGGTGAGCCGGGTCGGGTAGACCGGGGTCACCCAGCCCTCGTCGAAGGCGTTCTCGATCAGCTCGACCTCGACCTGCTTGATCGTCACCGGGTCCTGGTTGATACCCAGGACGCAGGACGCCTCGCACGGCGCGGGACACAGCCGCCCGGTGAACTCCGGGAAGTTGTTGGTCGCGTGCAGCCGGTCGATGCCCTCACGCCACTGGCCCTTGTAGACCAGGTCGTTCCATTCGGGAATCAGGTTCCCGAGCGGGCAGCCGTTGTGGCAGAACGGGATACCGCAGTCCATGCAGCGGCTGGCCTGGGTCTTGAGCGTGTCCTTGGCGAACCCCTCCTCATAGACCTCTTTCCAGTCCATCAGGCGCAGCGGCACCGGACGGCGCGTGGGCAGTTCCCGCGAGGTGTGCTTCAGAAATCCTTGTGGGTCAGCCACGAGCCGCCTCCATGATCGCCTCGTTCACGTCCGCGCCGTTCTTCTCGGCTTCGGAGATCGCGAGCAGTACCTTCTTGTATTCGCGCGGCATGACCTTCACGAAGTTGCCGACCTGCTGGGACCAGTCGTTCAGGATCCGTTCGGCCACCGCCGAGCCGGTCTGGGCGCGGTGCTCGGTGATGATGTCCCGCAGCCAGGTGCGATCGGCATCGGTGAGCTCCTCGATGGCGCCCGCCTGCTCCGGGTTGACCCGCGCGACGAACGTGCCGTTCGGGTTGTAGACGAACGCCTCACCGCCGGACATACCGGCGCCGAAGTTACGGCCGGTCTCACCGAGGATGACCACCTTGCCGCCGGTCATGTACTCCAGGCCGTGGTCGCCCACGCCCTCGACGACGGCGGTGGCGCCGGAGTTGCGGACCGCGAAGCGCTCGCCGACCACACCGGACAGGAACGCCTTACCGCTGGTGGCGCCGAACAGGATCACGTTGCCCGCGATGATGTTCGACTCCGCCTCGAAGCCGGCCGGCGCGTTGAGCGCCGGGCGCACGACCAGGTGGCCGCCGGAAAGGCCCTTGCCCACATAGTCGTTCGCGTCGCCCTGCACCCGCAGCGTGATGCCGGCGGGGACGAAGGCGCCGAAGCTGTTGCCCGCGGAACCGGTGAAGGTGATGTCGATGGTGTCGTCGGGCAGGCCGACGCCGCCGAAGTTCTTCGTCACCTCGTGGCCGAGCATGGTGCCGACGGTCCGGTTCACGTTCGTGATCTTGGTTTCGAACTTGACCGGGGTGCCGCGCTCCAGGGCCTCACGCGCCTGCGTGATCAGCTGCTGATCCAGCGCCTTGTCCAGGCCGTGGTCCTGGGTCTTGGTGCAGCGGCGGTCCTGGTACATGAACGCCGTCTCGACATCGTCGAGGATCGGCGACAGGTCCAGTTTGCTGGCCTTCCAGTGCTGCTTGGCCTTGGCGGTGTCGAGCATGTCGACCCGGCCGATGGCCTCGTCCAGGGTGCGGAAGCCCAGCGACGCCAGCAATTCCCGAACCTCTTCGGCGATGAACATGAAGAAGTTCTCGACGAATTCCGGCTTGCCGGTGAAGCGTTCGCGCAGCACCGGGTTCTGCGTCGCGACACCGACGGGGCAGGTGTCGAGGTGGCAGACGCGCATCATGATGCAGCCCGAGACCACCAGCGGCGCGGTCGCGAAACCGTACTCCTCCGCGCCGAGCAGCGCGGCGATCACGACATCGCGGCCGGTCTTCATCTGACCGTCGACCTGCACCACGATCCGGTCGCGCAGACCGTTGAGCAGCAGCGTCTGCTGGGTCTCGGCCAGGCCGAGCTCCCAGGGGCCACCCGCGTGCTTGAGCGAGGTCAGCGGCGAGGCGCCGGTGCCGCCGTCGTGACCCGAGATCAGAACCACGTCGGCGTGCGCCTTGGAGACACCCGCGGCGACGGTGCCGACACCCGGCTCTGCAACAAGTTTCACGTGAATCCGAGCCTGCGGGTTCGCGTTCTTGAGGTCGTGGATCAGCTGCGCCAGATCCTCGATCGAGTAGATGTCGTGGTGCGGCGGCGGGGAGATCAGGCCGACGCCCGGCGTCGAGTGCCGCACCTCGGCGACCCACGGGTACACCTTGTGCGCGGGCAGCTGACCGCCCTCGCCCGGCTTGGCGCCCTGGGCCATCTTGATCTGGATATCGGTGCAGTTCGACAGGTAGTGCGAAGTCACACCGAAACGACCGGAAGCCACCTGCTTGATCGCGGACCGGCGCCAATCGCCGTTCTCCTCGACCTCGAAGCGGGCCGGATGCTCGCCGCCCTCACCGGAATTCGAGCGGCCGCCGAGCCGATTCATCGCGATCGCGAGGGTCTCGTGCGCCTCCGCCGAGATCGAGCCGTAGCTCATCGCACCGGTGGAGAACCGCTTCACGATCTCCGAGGCGGGCTCGACCTCGTCGATCGAGATCGGCGCGCGCTCCTTGGTCTTGAACTTGAACAGACCGCGCAGCGAAGCCAGCCGCTCGGACTGGTCGTCGACCAGCTTGGTGTACTCCTTGAAGATCGAGTACTGCCCGCTGCGGGTCGCGTGCTGCAGCTTGAACACGGTGTCCGGGTTGAACAGGTGGTACTCACCCTCGCGCCGCCACTGGTATTCACCGCCGACCTCGAGCTCGCGGTGCGCGCGCTCGTTGCGGTTCTCCAGGAACGCCACCCGGTGCCGGGCCGCCACATCATCGGCGATCTCGTCCAGGCCGATACCGGCCAGCGGTGATTTCAGGCCGGAGAAGTACTCGTCGACCAGCGCCTGCGACAGGCCGATGACCTGGAACAGCTGCGCGCCGGTGTAGGAGGCCAGCGTCGAGATGCCCATCTTGGACATCACCTTCAGCACACCCTTGCCGGCGGCCTTGTTGAAGTTGGCGACCGCCTTGCGGAAATCGGAGGAGATGCTGCCGGTGCCCAGCGACAGCGCGCCGCGCTCCAGCAGGTCCTCGATGGTCTCGAAGGCCATGTACGGGTTGATCGCGGCCGCGCCGAAACCGACCAGCAGGGCCATGTGGTGCACCTCGCGGGCGTCACCGGCCTCCACCACCAGGCCGACCATGGTGCGGGTGCGGGTGCGGACCAGGTGGTGGTGCACCGACGCGGTCAGCAGCAGCGACGGGATCGGCGCCAGCTTCTCGTTGGACTCACGGTCGGACAGCACGATGATCCGGGCGCCGCCGTCGATGGCCGCCGAGACCTGGGTGTTGATCGCCTCGAGCGCCTTGCGCAGGCCCTTGCCACCCTTCTTGACCGGGTAGAGGCCGCGGACCACGACCGAACGCAGCCCGGGGTGCGAGCCGTCGTCGTTGATGTGCACGAGCTTGGCCAGCTCGTCGTTGTCGAGAATCGGCTGTTCGATGGCGATCTGGCGACAGGACTCCGGGCCCGGGTGCAGCAGATCGGCCTCCGGGCCGATGGCCCGCTGCAGGCTGGTGACGACCTCTTCGCGGATCGCGTCCAGCGGCGGGTTGGTGACCTGCGCGAACAGCTGCGAGAAGTAGTCGAAGAGCAGCCGCGGCCGCGAGGACAGCACCGCGATCGGGGTGTCGGTGCCCATCGAGCCGAGCGCCTCCATGCCGTTCTTCGCCATCGGCGAGATCAGCAGGTTCAGCTCCTCGTTGGTGTATCCGAAGATCTGCTGCCGGATCAGCACCCGGTCATGCGACATGTGCACGTGCGGGCGATCCGGCAGATCACCGAGCTTGGTGACGCCGTTGTCCAGCCACTCCTGGTAGGGGTGCTCGGCCGCCAGCTGCGTCTTGAACTCGTCGTCGCTGATGATGCGGCCCTGGGCGGTGTCGACCAGGAACATCTTGCCGGGCTGTAGCCGGAACTTCTGGACCACCTTGGACGGGTCGATGTCCAGCACGCCGACCTCGGAGGCCAGCACGACCAGGCCGTCCTCGGTGACCCAGATGCGGCCGGGGCGCAGGCCGTTGCGGTCGAGCACCGCGCCGACGACGGTGCCGTCGGAGAAGCAGACCGAGGCCGGTCCGTCCCACGGCTCCATCAGGTAGGAGTGGTACTCGTAGAACGCGCGACGCTGCGGGTCCATGTTCTCGCTGCGTTCCCACGCCTCGGGGATCATCATCAGCACGGCGTGCGGCAGGCTGCGGCCACCGAGATGCAGCAGTTCCAGCACCTCGTCGAAGCGGGCGGTGTCCGAGGCGCCGGGTGTGCAGACCGGGAAGATCTTGTCCAGGCGGTTCTTACCGGCGGAGTCGGTGCCGAACACGTCCGAGCGCAGCAGCGCCTCGCGGGCACGCATCCAGTTCTCGTTACCGGTGACGGTGTTGATCTCACCGTTGTGCGCGACCCGGCGGAACGGGTGCGCCAGCGGCCAGGACGGGAAGGTGTTGGTGGAGAAGCGCGAGTGCACGATGCCCAGCGCCGACTCGACGCGATCGTCCTGCAGGTCCAGGTAGAAGGCGCGCAGCTGGGGCGTGGTGAACATGCCCTTGTAGACGAAGGTCTCGCCGGACAGGCTCGGGAAGTACACCGACTCCTTGCCGGTGGAGCCCTCGCCCGCGCCGGCCTTGCCGAGTTCGCGCTCGACCCGCTTGCGGATGACGTAGGCGCGGCGCTCCAGGTCGACGCCCGCGAGCTGCTCGGCGCTGTCCTTGGGCGAGGCGATGAAGATCTGGCGGAAGGTCGGCATGGCGTCGCGGGCGAGCGCGCCGAGCGAGGTCTCGTCGATCGGGACCTCGCGCCAGCCGAGGACCACCAGGCCCTCTTCCTTGACGATCTTCTCGACGCCGTAGGCGGCGCGCGCGGCTTCCCGGCGGGCCTGCGGCAGGAAGGCGATGCCGGTGGCGTAGGCGCCTTCCGCGGGCAGTTCGAAGTCCACGATGGCGCGGAAGAACCGGTCCGGTACCTGCAGCAGGATGCCCGCGCCGTCACCGGAGTTCGGTTCGGCGCCCGCGGCACCGCGGTGCTCCAGGTTCAACAGAGCCGTAATAGCCTTGTCGACGATGTCGCGGCTGCGGCGGCCGTGCATGTCGACGACGAACGCGACACCGCAGGCGTCGTGTTCGTTCGCCGGGTCATAGAGCCCGATGGGTCCGGGGGACCTGTGGCCAGGAAGTTGCGTCATGCCTCTGCCTTCAAGAAAAGTCGGCCTCCGAAGAAAAGAAGCTGGCTTATTCGCCTTTGTTTCCCGTCTCCGAACGCCTTCGTCAAGACTGCGCCCGTACGTTCCGAATCCAGCCGCGCTGATGGTCCGGCGTGCAGTCACGTCTCCAGTTGTCCACCCGCATTGGTGTGGGGTGCTCGGAAGTAACGGAACTCTTACTAGTTCCTAACTTCCGTGCGGGTGCCGCCCGCTAGGCTGGGGCACCGGCTTGGTGAACCGTGCGGGCGATTGTGCCGACCAGTTTTGTGTTCGGCGTAAGAGCAAACGATAAGTCAGGTCCGGGGCCCAACCAACTTAGGTTTGACTAATAACCAGGTTTAGCTGGGCTTCTTCATTCGGTCCTCCAACTCGTGCGCGTTGTCCAGTGTAAAGCAGCCGGTCGGAGGTCATCGATCCCCGCGCAGGGGGTGTCGACCAGCGAAAACTTGGGATTCGCCGGGCGCTGGAGCGTCTTCGATCCAGCTTCCGACCTGCATCGCAGTGGATTTCCCCGTGCTCTCGATCGACAAACCAGGCAGTGGCGGCTACCTCGCTGCGGCGGCCCGTGAGACATTTCCGACAGAAGGCATGACGAGCATCGGAACCGGATCCGACCGTCCGGACTCTTTCATTCCCTGTGTCTGACAGCACATTTCCAGCTATCGATTCGGGTGGGATTTCCCACAGCCCGCGCAACGCTTCCCCGAGCGATTGTGAGGCTGCCCACAACCCCCACGGCGGGCTCGGTGTGTCGGCCGAGCGCCTGTCACGCTGTCACGACGAATCTGTGACAGTTTCGCCTGACGCCACACAGGATGTGAGATCGCATGACCGCCACCGGCTTGCTCATCTGGCTCGGCGGAGGCCCGCGGTGGGACACCCCCGACCAGGCTGGCAACTACCACCACGAACGGTCCAGCTACGCCGTCACCGGCGCCGTCGTCACCCTCTTCGCCCTGGTCACCGGGGCGGTCACCGTTGTCGCCCTCGCCGCGGCCGACTGGTCTTTCTTCCCCGCAGCACTGACTACGGTCCTGCTCACCCTGCTGGCCGCCGCCATCGGCCGCGCGCTGGCCACCGTGCGGCCCGCCGCCGCCACCGACCGGGCCGGGCAGCTGAGCCGGATCGGCGTCGCGATCCTGGCGGGCGTGCTGGTCGCCGAACTGGCCTGCACCGTGCTGTTCGGCGGCACCGTCGACCGGCTGCTGGACGAAAAAGCGCAGCGCGGCGCCGAATCCGCGCCCGGCGTGGTCGTCGCCGCCGCCGAACTCGACCGCGCCCGCGCCGATCGCACCGCCCTGGACCAGGCGATCACCAAGGCTCAGGCCGACTACGATCGCGCACTGGTCATCGCCCGCTGCGAATTCAACCCCAGCGCCGAATGCCCGCAAACCCGGATCACCGGCGTGCCCGGCAACGGGCCCGAGACGCGCACCGCCAACCAGATGCTCGACGACGCCCGCGTCCAACTGGCCGCCGCCCAGGGCCGGATCGACGGCGCGAACCAGCGCGTCACCGCCGGCGAGCAGACGGTCGCCGCCGCCCGCTCGGCGGCCTACACCGGAGGCGACCGCGGCCTCGGCGCCCGCTGGTCGGCCGTGCACGACCATGTCTTCGGCGGTGCGGGCGCGTTGCTGCTGTGGCTGCTCATCCTGGTCGCGTTCACACTGCTGGCCCTGCTGCCGGTACTGCTGCGCTGGTGGCGCGGCAGTACCTCCTTCGAACGCCGCAACTCCTTCCAGGCGGTGCAGGACGAGGCCGAACTCTGCGCCGACACCGCTATCGCCGTGAAACAGGCCGAGGTGCGCGCGGAAACCGAGAACCTGCGCGCCGAACAACAACTCACCGCCGCCCGCCTCGCCGCCGAGGCCGATGCCGCCATCGACCGGGAGCGCCAGCGCACCCGGGTCATCGCCGCCCTCGGCGGCTTGGAGATCGGCGTCAACGAACCCGAGCGTCTCGGGCCCGCACCGCGACCCGCCGAACTTCCGGCCGGAAAGGACAGCACCGTGTCTTCGAACCTGCCCGCCACCGTCTCCGCGCACCCGCCCGCCCGCACCGGCGAACTCGTCCCGCACCAGCCGCGGCCCGAAACCAAGGGCGGCGGGCTGGAACTGCCGATCATCGGCCAGGTCCCGTTCTCCGACACCGCGGCTCGCTTGATCCGCCCATTGGTCCCCTCGTTCGTGGCCAACGCCATCGACACCGCGACCCATCCCCTGCGCACCGCCCGGCAGGCCTTCGAAGAGGTGGAGGAGATCACCTTCACCCTGCGCCGCACCCGCAAGGTCACGGTGGACAACCAGGATTCGGCCGTGCCCGCCTTCGCCCCGGCCCACCCCGGCTACCAACTCTCGCCCGGCTCGCCGCACGCCCAGCACGTCGCCGCCACCGTCGTGGACGCCGATTACACCCCGGCGCCGCAGTATTCGCCGCTCCCCCAGTCTCCGCAGGCTTCCCCACTTCCCGAACCCGCCCGCGACACCGAACTACAGTCCCGCAAATCCCGCTCACTCCTGGGCCGCCGTGCACCCCGCGAACTCCCACCCGCCCACTGAACCCACCCCGCGAATCACGTCCGCAGACCGCCCCCGTCGGTGGCGCATCACCGCGGCGTAACAGCGCTCGACCGCACGCTCCGGTCGATCAGGCCGCGCGCCGGGCGCTTTCGGCGCAATTGCCCTTGGCCGCGATCTCCGCGCTGTGCATCATCATCTCGGCGTGTGTCTGGGCGACCGTCAGCGTGGCCTCGGCCATGAGCTCGAAGGCTTGTCTGCCCGATGCCTATGGTGTCGCCGAGGTTCGCTCCCCCTGATCTCGGGTCGCCCGGTGTACCAGCACCGTGGTGAGCAGCAGGATGGCCGTGGTCGCGGCCGCGGCCAGGTGGATTCCGGAGACGAACGCGGTGCGGGCCGACTCGAGCAGCGCGGTCGCGGTGGATTCCGGTAGCGCTCGGGCGAGTTCGACGGCACCGCCGAGCGATTCGCGGGCCGCGCCGACATGGTCGGCCGACACCGAGTCCAGGCCGCTCCGGTACTCGGCCATGACGACGCTGCCCAGCACCGCTACCCCCAGGGCGACACCACCTTCCAGGGCCGTCTCGGAGATCGCCGCGGCATTCCCGGCCCGTTCGGCGGGGGCCGAGCTGACGATCAGATCGGCCGAGACCGTCAGCGCCACACCGGCTCCGACGCCGATCAGCCCGAACCCGACCACGAACGGCCACACCTCGGCGGCCGGTTCGGCACGCAGCAGCCAGAACAGCGACGCACCGACGGCCGCCATCAGCATCGACCCGCACAGCACCTGCCCCGGTCGCCACCACCGCACCAGCCAGGCCGCGACCAGCGCGCCGACAATGCTGCCGACCGTGCCGGGCACCAGCAGCAGACCCGCCTGCAACGGTGTCCGGTCCAGCACCAGTTGCAGGTACTGCGAGCCGAAGAACAGCACACCGGCCAGCGCGAAGACCGACAGCAGGTTGGTGAGCGCGGCGGCTCGGAACGCCGGGCGACCGAACAGCGCCAGATCCAGCAGCGGATCGGCCAGCCGGGCCTGTCGCCGCAGGAACCGCGCTCCGGCGAGCGCACCGATCGCGGCGGCCGCCAGCGGGCCCCAGGCCAGGCCGTGTGCCGCGATCTCCTTGACCGCGTAGACGATCGGGATCAGCGCCAGCATCGAAAGACCCGCGCTGACCAGGTCGAAGCGGCCGGGATCCGGGTCCTTCGATTCGGGGATCAGCAGCGGCCCGAGCACAATGAGCAGTCCCATCACGGGCAGGTTCACCAGAAACACCGAGCCCCACCAGAAGTGTTCGAGCAGCCATCCGCCGAGCAGCGGGCCGACCGCCGCGCCCGAGCCCGCCATCGCACCCCACACCGAGATGGCGAGGGTGCGTTCGCGCGGGTCGGCGAACATGCCGCGGATCAGTCCGAGAGTCGCGGGCATGAGCGTCGCGCCGGCGACGCCTTGCAGCACCCTGGCGGCGATCAGCATTTCGGGGTTGACGGCCCAGGCGGCCAGCGCGGAGGCCAGCCCGAATCCGGCGGCTCCGGCCAGCAGCAGCCGGCGGCGGCCGATGCGGTCGCCGAGGGTGCCCATGGTGATCAGTAGCCCGGCCAGCACGAACGAGTAGATGTCGATGATCCACAGCAGCTGCGGTGTCGAGGGCGCGAGGTCGGCGCTGATCGCGGGAATCGCGGTGTCGAGCACGGTCGCGTCGACCGAGATCAACAGCAGTGCCAGGGCGAGGACGCCGAGGCCGGCCCAGGTGCGAGCGGTGGCCCGGGCGGGTGCGAATTCGGTGGTCATGGTCGGTCTACCTCCCGATATTTACCGTCCAGACGGTACAGTAACAGCCCAACCGTCTGGACGGTACAGTCGCGGGGTGACCACTCGCGACACCGGCGGCACTCGTGACCGCATCCTCGACGCCCTGGAATCCCTGCTGCTGGACAAGGGCATGTCGCAGGTCACCCTGGAGAGCGTCGCGGCCGGAGCGGGCGTCTCCAAAGGCGGCCTGCTGTATCACTTCAAGTCCAAGGACGCGCTGCTCGCCGGTCTGATCCGCCGCCTCGGCGAGCGCGCCGACCAGCAGCTGAACCACGCCGTCGCCGCCGGCCGCTCGCTGGCCGAGTGGTATCTCCAGGCGCCGCAGCCCGACGACGCGGACGAGGCGCTCGAACTCGCCGTGCACCGCTCCATGCTCGCCGCCATGCGCACCCTGGACGGTCCACAGGATTTCGACGAGACCGACCGCGCGCTCGACGAGGTGATGGCCAAATGGCAGGCCGGGCTGGACAGCGAGTTCGCCGATCCGGTCCAGGCGCAGCTCGTCGGCCTGGTCGGCGACGGGGTCTACCTGCGGGCGCTGCTGGGCCTGCCGCAGGTCGCGCCCGAGCTGTACCGTCGCGTCGTCGCCCGGCTGCTGGACGGTACTCGGCCGGGTTTACCGAGGTGACGGGAGCGGCGCGCACGCTCTAGACTCGGCCGCGTGTTACCAGCCGACCCGGCCGGTGCCGTCGGGGCGGAAGACGATCCGGCACCAGGGTCAGGACCGACGGTGCCGGTGCGCCCGTTGACCTTCCGTGAACTGCTCGATGTCCCGTTCGCGTTGGTGCAGGCCAATATCGGCGCGGTGGCCAAGCTCGCGGCGGCGGGCCTGGTGGTAGCCGAACTGTTCGTCATGGCTGTGACAGCGGGGGTCTCGGTGCTGACCGACGGTTCCGACGACGGCATCGGGTGGGCCGCATTGCTGTCCACGCTGGTCGCCGCGTGGGCACTGCGTTTTCTGCTGCGCGGAACGACCGTGGCGCTCGGGCTGGCCGATGTGGCCGGGCACCGGATCGGCTGGTCGGCCGCGCTGGATCGCCTGTGGGCCAGCGCGCCCAGGCAGCTGCTCTTCGAATTCCCCTACACCCTGTTCTGGACGGTGGCGATCCCCGCCTACTGGCTGCTGCTCGACGAGGCCACCGCCTTGGGCGTGGTGCTGCTGGTGCTGATGGCGTTCTTCGTCCCGCCACTGCTCGGCCGGGTGCGCGCCACCCGCTACGCCGCGACGCCGGTGATCCACGCCGAACGCGCCGACCGTTCCACCGCGGCTCAGCGCGCGAAACTGCTTGTCGCCGGAAAGGAATGGTCGCTGACCGGTCTGTGGCTGGCGCACCGCGGCCTGCTCGTGCTGCTGATGCTGCCGGTGTTCGGGCTGTGGCTGTTCGTCGCCGATTTCTCCGGCACCCACCTGTGGACGGTCATCACGCTGACCACCACCTCGGTGCTGGTGTTCCTGACGTTCGGCGAGGTGGTGGAGGCGGCCACCCGGGTGGTGGCCTACCTCGACATGCGCTGCCGCCGCGAAGGTCTCGATATCAAGATTCCGGAGCTGCGATGAACGATCCGGAGATCAGTTTCTGGAAGCCGCCCGCGGACCTGCCCGCGCCGCAGATCCCGCCGCTGGGCCCGGCCGCTCAGCATCGCGGCGCGGCCGACGCCGCCGCCGCGAACCAGGACTACGATCGCGCGCTGCGGGAACGCTTCCGGGCGATGTTGCGCGGCCTGGAGCAGGGCGGGGTACTCGAGGTCCGGCGTTCACGCACCGCGGACGAGACCGCGCGGGATGCCTCGGGCGCGCTGCCGGTCGAGGTGGCCGGCGAGATCCAGCCCGCGGCACACAGTTTCGACGAGGTCGTCTACGGAGGTCGTCGCGCCACCGAGGCCGAATACCGCCGATTGGACCTGGCCGACCGCTACTCGCAGTCCGCGCCCGCGCCCGCCCCGGGACCCCTCGAAACCGAACCGGTGGAGATCCGCGAACGGCACCGCCGTGAGCTGCCCTCGGTGCCGAAACTGCTGCGGAGCCCGAAATTCTGGGCGGCCGTGCTCGCGTCGATCGCCGTGGGCCTGGTCCTCTGGGGCGCGCTGAGCGCCCTCGGCACCCCGCCCGCACCCAAGCCGCCGACGCCGGATCTGCCTGCGCCCCCGGACCCACCCGAGGACGAGGACACCTGCTTCTTCTTCTGCGGTGGCGCGGGCGAGGATTCGATCTTCACCCGGCTGCCTGCCTGGCTCGCATTCGGTGGGCTGCAATTGCTGCTGGCCGGTGCCGCGCTGGCCTGGTGGCGGGCGCGCCGCCGGGGCGCGCTGGTGCGGGAACCCCGCCCGGTCGAGGTCGCGGCCAACGAACTGCTGGCCGGTCAGGCGGCGCTGTACCGGCGTTCCGGCGACCACGAGTACGTGGCCGCGAAACTGCGGGCCGCCACCGTGCGCCGGGCCCGCCCACGGCTGGGTGTACCCGCCGACGCACGCCCGGATCAGCTCGTCGCCGCGCTGGCCGCCCGCACCGGACTGGACCAGCACCAGCTCGGCACCGCGCTGTACGGGCCCGTGCCCGACACCGACACACTGCGTATCGTCGCCGCGGTGCTCGATCTGATCGACGCCGACGCACCGAGCCGCACACCATCCGGCGCCGCCGCCGGACCCACAGGAGGGGACCGATGACCCAGACCGACACCACCCACACCCCCACCGCCGCGGAGGCCGGGCAGGCGTTCGCCGCGCTGCGCACCGAGATCGGCAAGGCGGTGGTCGGCAACGACCAGGCCGTGATGTATCTGGTGCTGGCGCTGCTGTGCCGCGGGCACGTGCTGCTCGAGGGTGTGCCGGGTGTCGCGAAAACCCTGCTGGTGCGGGCACTGTCGACCGCACTGGATCTGGAGCACTCGCGCGTGCAGTTCACGCCCGACCTGATGCCCGGCGATGTCACCGGCTCCCAGATCTACGACCCGCATTCGGCCGAGTTCACCTTCCGGCACGGTCCGGTGTTCACCAATCTGCTGCTGGCCGACGAGATCAACCGCACCCCGCCGAAAACCCAGTCGGCGCTGCTGGAATCGATGGAGGAGCGGCAGGTCTCGGTGGACGGCAAGCCGCGGCCGCTGCCGGACCCGTTCGTGGTGGTCGCCACCCAGAACCCGATCGAGCAGGAGGGTACCTATCCGCTGCCGGAGGCGCAGCTGGACCGGTTCCTGTTCAAGGTCGACATCCAATTGCCGGGCCGCGACGACGAATTCCGGATTCTGCAACGGCACGCCGCCGGTTTCGATCCGCGGGATCTGTCGGCCGCAGGTTTGCGTCCGGTGGCCGGTCCCGCCCATCTCACGGCGGCACGGGCCGCGATCGCGCAGGTGACGATCAGCCCCGAGGTGCTGGCCTACACGGTCGATCTGTGCCGGGCCACCCGCACCTCCCCTGCCGTGCAGCACGGTGCCTCGACCCGCGGCGCGACCGCGCTGATGGCGGCGGCGCGGGCCTTCGCCTGGTTGAACGGGCGCGGGTTCACCACCCCGGACGACGTGAAATACGTTGCCACCGCGGTGCTGCGGCACCGGCTGCATTTGAAGCCGGAGGCCGAACTGGACGGCGTGACGACCGAGGGCGTGCTCTCGTCGCTGCTGCTGTCGGTCCCGGTGCCGGTGTAGTCGTGGTCGTTACCGGACGGTTCGCCGCCGTCGCGGCCTTGGGCGCGGTGCTGGTCGCGGTGTTCCTGCACGGCTGGGGCGGGATCATTTTCGTGACCGCGATCCTGGCCTGGCTGCTGCTGATCGATATGGGCTGGGTGGCGCGCGCCCGCGATCTGACCCTGACCCGGGAACCACTCACGGTGGTCCGGCTGGACCGCAGCACCGAGGTGGAGCTGGTCGTGACCAACACCGGCAACCGCACCGTGCGCGGCTACCTGTGGGACGACTGGCCCGACAGCACTCGCGCCCGTGGCCGCGCGCACCGGCTGCGACTCGCGCCGAATCAACTGGTGCGCCTGCGCACCACGCTCACCCCGAGTTATCGCGGCGACCGGGTCGCGGGCCCGGTGACGCTGCGGCTGCTGGGTCCACTGGGCTTGGCAGGCAGGCAGACTCGGCGGGCGGTGCCCGCTCGAGTGCGGGCGCTACCGGCGTTCCGCAGCGAGCGGTTGATGCGTTCGAAGGTGAAGCGGCTCCAGCACCTCGAGGGCCGCAATGTGGCGAACACTCGTGGCCAGGGCACCGAATTCGATTCGTTCCGCGAATATGTGGCCGGTGACGACGTGCGCTCCATCGACTGGCGGGCCAGTGCCCGCGCCACCGATGTGCTGGTGCGCACCTGGCGGCCGGAGCGCAACCGGCACGTCATGATGCTGCTGGATACCGGCCGGATCAGCGCGGCCCGTGTCGGCGACGGCACCCGGCTGGACGCGAATATCGAGGCGGCGCTGCTGCTCGGCGGGATCGCGGGCGCGGCGGGTGATTCGGTGGATCTACTCGCCTACGACCGCGAGGTTCGTGCGGAGGTGCGCGGTATCGGCGGGAATCGGTTGCAGCTCAAGCTGATGCACGCGCTGGCCGGGGTGACCCCGGCCCTGGTGGACACCGACGCGCCGGGCCTGGTCCGCGCGGTCATCCAGCGGGCGCGCCGGCGCAGTCTGGTGGTCTGGTTCACCACGTTGGACGGCGCGGCTGTCGAGGAGAACCTGCTGCCGGTGTTGCCGGTGCTCGCGGTGCGGCACCGGGTGCTGATCGTCTCGGTCACCGATCCGGAGATCGCCGCGGCGGCCCTGCGCCGGGATCGGCTCGATGACCTGTACACCGCGGCGGCCGCGGAGTCGGTGCTGGCCGAGCGGGCCCTGGTCCAGGAGTCGTTGCGGCGCATGGGGATCGCGGTGGTGTCCGCGCCGCCGGAGCGGCTGCCGGAGGCGCTGGCGGATGAGTATCTGGAGCTCAAGCAGTCGGGTTCCATGTAATCAACTGTCTGAGTTGGTCATTTGCCAGATTTATAGAACCGGTTCCAGTTAGATTCTCGGGGCAGAACCTGAACCGAGGGGGACCTCCATGCGCGCACTGCTCCGGCGCACACCGAAATCACTGCTGATCGTCGCCGCGCTCGCGGCCCTGTGGACCACCGCGAGCGCACCCGCGCACGCCGAATACCCGGTGGACTACAACTTCTTCGCCGGCATCCCGAACGAACTCACCCATCCGAACGGGTCGCTGCCCGGCGCGAACAACTGGTCCTGCCGGCCCACCGCCGAGCACCCGAATCCCGTTGTGCTGGTGCACGGCACCGGCGGCGGCGGACAGACCAACTGGGGTGTCTACGCGCCGCTGCTCGCCAACGAGGGGTACTGCGTCTTCTCGCTCACCTACGGCGCGCACCCCGCGCCGTGGCCGCTCAACCAGATCGGCGGTATGCGCCCGATCCCCGAAAGCGCCGCCCAGGTCGGTGCTTTCATCGACCGGGTACGCGCCGCCACGGGTGCGCCGCGCGTCGACATCGTCGCGCACTCGCAGGGCAACTTCGTCGGCAACTACTTCATCAAGCGACTCGGCGGCGCCGGGAAGGTGGACAAGTTCGTCGGCATCGCGCCGCCATGGCTCGGCATCTGGGAGAACAGCGCCGACCTGCTGCGCATGTTCGCCGGTGGACTGGGCGTGCCGGGTGCCGTGGACGGGTTGCTCAGCGCCGGACTGTGCCTGTCGTGCCCGACCATGCTCGGCGGCTCCGCGTTCCTGGACGCGCTCAACGCCGACGGCGTCTACGAGCCCAGCGTCACCTACACCAATATCGCCACCCGCTACGACGAAGCCGTCATGCCGTATACCGTCGGCCTGGTCCCCGCACCCAACGCGACCAATATCGTCGTGCAGGACGGCTGCGAATCCGATTTCTCCGAGCACGCGGGCATCGCGGGCAGCCCCCGGGCCGCGACCTTCGCCCTCAACGCGCTCGACCCGGACCACCCGCGCCCCGTCCCCTGCGAGTTCATCCCGCCGTTCACCGGCTGACGGATCGGGCCGCTAGCCGGTACGCACCAAAGTGGGCCCGCCGGGCGTCAGCGCACGCCGCTGCCGCTCGGCGATCACGGCGCCGAGAATCTGCACCGGCGGGTAGCCGTTCGGCGGGGCCACCTGAATTCGCGCGCACACCGCGTGCACCAGCTGCTGTCCGAGCCCCGCTTGCGCTGCGGGAGTGAGTGTCCGCAGGCGGGTCAGGTACTGCCGTACCGCGAGCGCCAGCTCCTCCGGAATGCCGGTGAGATCGAGCTGCCCCACCCACCCGGCCAGCCACGGCGGCGGCAAGGCGAGCGCGGGCCGCGGCAGCGGTTGCTGTGCGTGCACCACGACCGTGCCCGCCAGCACATCGCCGACCCGGCGCGCGTTGGGCGAGCAGAGCGAACTGATCACCGCGATCGCACCGAATCCGCCGAGCACCCAGAAGTCGACGATCGCGCCGGTCAGTCCACGCGTGAGCGCGTGCCGGAAATCGATGGGGCCGCCGTCGGCGCGCACCACCCGCAGGCCGACGGCGAGCTTGCCGAGGGAGCGGCCGCGGGAGAGGGTCTCACAGGTGACCGGGTAGCCGACCAGCACCGCGACCACGGTCAGCAGCATGAAGGCGGCGATCCAGGCATCCTCTGCGTCGGCTTCCTCGAGGGCGAGGCCGACTACCAGCAGCGCGACGAAACCCAGCAGCAATTGGACCAGCACGTCGAGAAGAAACGCGGTGGCCCTGGTCGGGATCCGGGCGATCGGCAGCTCGAGCGAGACCGCTTCCCCGGTGGTGAATTCAGCCATGTGACTAGCATTCTTCCCATCGGCGGTATGGGAGGCAACCGAAATGGACGTGGACGCCTACAGCGTCATGCACCGGCGGTCCTGGGACCGCCTCGATTCACTATCCCGGCAGGGCAAGCTGACCGGCGCCGAGGCGGAGGAACTGGTCGCGCTGTACCGGCGCACCTCCCAGCAACTGGCCCGGCTGCAATCGCACAGTCCGGAACCGGAACTCATCGCGGGCCTGAGCGCGGTACTGACCCGGGCGCGCGGCAAGGTGCTCAGCACCAAGCTGAATCCGTGGGCGGAGTTCGGCCGGTTCTGGACCCACGCCTTCCCGGCGGCGGTGTATCGGACCTGGGTGTGGTGGGCGACGGTGGGCGCGCTGTTCGTGCTGCTGACGGCCGGGCTGGCGGAGTGGGTGCGCGGTTCGGGTGCGGCGCGTGATCTGTTCGGGATTCCGGCCGACAATTCCGCGATCACCGCGCCCGGCGGCGCGTTCGAGACCTATTACACCGAGCATCCGAACGATGCTTTCGCCGCGCAGGTTTGGACGAACAACGCGTGGGTGACCGCGATCTGCCTCTTCACCGGCGTCGTGATCCTGCCGGTGATCTACATGCTGATCATGAACGCGGTGAATGTCGGGATCACCGGCGGCCTGATGGCCGACGCCGGGCGACTGGACGCGTTCTTCGGATATCTGCTGCCGCACGGGATTCTGGAGTTGACGGCCGTGTTCGTCGCGGGCGGCGCGGGTTTGAAGCTGGGCTGGACACTGATCGATCCGGGCCGGCTCAGCCGCCTGGAAGCGGTGGCCCGGCAGGGCCGCGCGACCGCGACCATCGCGCTCGGCCTGGTGGCGGTGCTGTTCGTCTCCGGCCTGCTGGAGGGTTTCGTGACGCCGAGCGGGCTGCCCGCGCCGGCGCGGATCGGGATCGGCCTGCTCGCGGAGGTGTTGTTCCTGGTGTACGTCTTCGTGCTGGGCCGTCGGGCAACCGTAGACAACGTCGAGCACACGATGAGCGAAGCGGGGCTGGGGAAGCGGTAGCAACGTCTGATAACGACGTGGTTTCGGAACCCCCCATTTGAGTTCCGCTGGCCGCAGCGAGTCCAGCTCAGCTGCGGCCAGCGTTGGCATTAACTCTACACATTCGTTACCCCTACGCAACCCCCCGCACGGATGTCAAGCGTATTTAGCAGCTCTCCAGCAAACCTCCGCGAGCAGTGTGACTTTCACCCGCTCAGCTAACCCATGGCTCCAGCTCGGGCAGCCTTCGGAAGACGCCGGATATGCCGCTTTACCGGAGACGAAAATCGATTGCGTGCGCCCGCGCCAAACGCAACAATCGTTGCCGGCTCAATTTGCCGCACACCGCCTACTCGCCCTGCCGCCCCGACAGCAGGCTGTTTACCTGCGCCTTCAGGGTTGTCTGTCGGATAGCCAAATTTCTGACAGACAGAAAGCGACTTCAGGTTTGTTTATGGGCCTTTTTGCAAGAACCATGATCGGCGTTTCGCCCTTGGGCATACTTCAGACAGGCTGAACTCGACGATAACCAGTTGCAGAAGCGCTGCGGCTGCGCCGCTGCCCGCCGGGTCGATCAGCACCACAACCGCAACTCGAATCGCCATTGTGATCTTCGCCTCAGCATTGCTTTTCGTGAACCGGACAGCCTCGGGACAACTCATCTGTGGACAACCCTGGAGATCCACCGGCTGCCGCATTCGGCACACCGGCCGCCGGGCGGCCGCGCCGAGTTGCGCCGATCTCTGAGAACCACCCGAAAACCGGCCGTGATCAGCGCGGCAATGCGGGCGCGGGCGGGTTGCGCCGCACCCTTGCGGACACCTGCTGTGACACAGCGGCTTTCCCCCACACCGCCGCGCAGAACGCCACGACCGGCCCGGATACCGACCGCGCCGCACACTTATCCACAATTCACCCCCAGATATCCACAGGCGCGCGTACACCCGGCGAACGCGATAAAACCGACCTACTCGGCGCGGCCGGTGGCCGCAGAATCCGGCGCCCGACCGGCCATCCGCACACCTACCCGGGCCCCTGCCCCCACCAGCGCTTTCCAGGCTGTCCCGGCCGAATTCCACAGACGGACCCGGGATATCCACAGACCCGGGCTGAAAGTTCAGTGGATACGCAGGATTCCGGTGATCGTCCCCTGCAGCAGCTGTCCATCGCTCGTGATCAACGCCGAGGTCTGCAGCGGATCATCGACCACCGTGCCAGGCAGCAGCCGGTCCGAAAGCACCACGCCCGTCTCGGGATCCAGCACCGTGAACGAGTAACCGTCCAGGGGCGTCGTGCTATTGGGTCCGACGCGGCTCACCGTGTACAGGTTGCCGTCCGCGACGGCCAGATGCGGCACCGCCGCGCTGCGCACCGTGTTCTCCCACACCGTGCGGCACCCGTTGTCGTCCACGTCGATGCGGGTCATCCCGCCGGTGAACGGCGCGCTCGCCGGCACCGCCGGACCCGCGTCCTCCGGCACAGCCGGATAGGGATATCCGTAGGTACTCGCCACGAACACCGAGCGCCCGATCCCGACCGGCGAATTCTCGCTGCCCGCACCGCCCTTGGTAAGTACCGGCTGCGCGCACACCAGCTCGCCGGTGCCGGAGCGGAAGATCAACACTCGCACCTGATCATCGGCGTTGTCGACGATGGTGAGATAGTCCGCACCCGTGGTGGGGCCGAAATACGTGGGCGTCGAACCGGTACCCCAGCTGAGCTGGCCGGGCTTGCGCGCCGAGCCGCGCGCATAGGGCGCGCGCCAGCGGATCTCCGGCTGCTGTCCGAGCGCATGCAGTTCGTACAGCGCGTGCGTCGTGGCCACCGCCACCGCGCCACTGGGCGCGGCCGAAATGCTGTTTGCCACTTGCTCGCCCGCGGGCAGCTCGAGAGTTGCCGCCGCACCCGCGGGCGTGACCAGGCCGACCACCCCGTGCCCGGTGGCGAACCAGACATTTCCCGACCAATCGGGCACGAGCCCGGTCACGTTGTCGCCCAACGGAATAACCCCGGACAGGTCCACGGACGCGTCGATCGTCAGGCGCCAGCGCCCGGATTCGCGAGAATGTCCTATCCGCACCAGTTTTCGGTCGCCATCGACCGCGACCAAGCGATCGTCGTGATCCAGATACGCGTAAACCCCGCCGAGCAGACTGCCTTTCGGCAGTTCCAGCGCGGCGAGCGAGGTTCCGACCGGGCCGCTGTGCGCCGGGTCGAGCAGATGCACCGTCGGCGCTCGGCCGACGATCGCGGTGCACAGTGCGAGCACCAGACCGTCGGTACCTTGCAGGATCGTCGGGCAGGCCGAGGCCAGCGGATACGCCGCCACCGCGATATGCCCGGCCCCCGGCCCCGCCAGCGGCGTCGCGTCCGAGGACCCGGCGTCGCCGTGCATGGTGGAGGTGCCCACCGGACCCAGCCATGGATTCGGGGGTGCCAGCGGCCCCCAGGCGGCGGCCTGTGCCGGGCCGGCCGGTGCCAGCGCCAGGGCGCAGGCGGCGAGCAGAACGATCGGGGAACGCATATCGGTCAGCTTTCGAGTTCGGGCGCAGGACATTCGTGCCGATCCAACCCGACCGGAGCCCATGGCGACAGTATTTGACCCACTAGCAGTTCAATTCGTCCAAGCGATGCGTCAGCCCGCTACCTACGATGGGCGACATGCCTGGTCTACGCGCGAAAGTCATGTCTACCCTGGCCGGCCAGCTCGGCAACCCGCACGGCCTGCTCGGCAAAGGCGTGGCTCGGATACTCAATCGCGGCAACCGGCCGCTCATCGAGGCGGCGGCCGAGGCGGCCACCGGCACGGTCGTCGCCGATATCGGATTCGGCGGCGGCGTCGGCTTGGAACTGCTGCTGGCCCGCAGCGGCACCGAGGTCGTGCACGGCGTCGAACTCTCGCCCGACATGCTCGCCCGGGCCCGCTCGACTTTCGCCCGCGACCTCGCCGCCGGACGGCTCCGGCTCAGCGCGGGGTCGCTGACCGCGCTCCCGTTCGCCGACGACAGCCTGGACGCGGCCATCACGGTCAACACCATCTACTTCCTGTCCGACCTGGATGCCGCCTGCGCGGAACTGGCCCGCGCCGTACGGACCGGCGGCGCCGTGGTGATCGGCATCGGCGACCCGGACGCGATGGCGGCGATGCCGTTCACCGCGTACGGATTCACCCTGCGCCCGGTCGCCGAAGTACGCGCCGCTCTGGAACGCGCGGGCTGCACCGTGACCGAGCGGCAGCTGCCGAGCCGGCCGATCCCCACCCATCTGCTGGTGGCCGTGCCCGGCTGACCTACATCTCCGCGCCGCCGTCGACCCGGATCTCGCAGCCGGTCATGTAGCGCCCATCGTCGGAGGCGACCATGGCGACCACGCCCGCGATATCGTCCGGGCTGCCGAGCGCGCCGCCGTTGAGCCAGCCGGTCAAACGCTCGAACAGCTTCCAGTCCGCGCCTTCGGGCTGGGCCAGGATGGACTTGGTCGTGATCCCGCTGACGATGCCCGCGGGCAAGATGTTCACCGCGCGCAGCCCCTGCTTCGCGTACTCCAGCGCGATGGCGTGGGTGAATGCGTTGACACCGCCCTTGGACGCCGCGTACGCCGCCAGGTAGGGCGCGGCGTTGGTTGCCGCGGTCGAGGACAGGTTCACCACCACGCCGTGCCCGGAGTCCAGCAGCGCGGGCAACGCGGCCTGGGTCATGAGGAAGGTGCCGGTCAGGTTGATCGTAATGATCTGATTCCAGTCCGCCAGCGCCATCTCGTGCGTGCGCGCGGGCTTGAGGATGCCCGCCGCGTTCACCAGAACATCCAGGCCACCGAGGAATTCGAGGGCCGTGGCGACACCCGCGGTGGTCGACTCGGGGTCGGCGATGTTCACCGTGACGGTTCGCAGCCGCTCGGCCGCGTCGCCTGCTTGATCGACCGTGGTCTTCAGGCCCGCCTCGTCGATATCGGCGGCGACCAGCTGCGCGCCCTCGTCGAGCAGGCGCAGGGCGATGCCCTGCCCGATCCCCGACCCCGCACCGGTCACCACTACTCGACGGCCTTCGTATCTACGCATGCCCCAAACTAGAACAGGTTCTCGCACGGTGGCAACAGTTTCCCGCCGCGCGCACCGCCTCCGGCGTCCGGCTATTTCGCGGGCGCGTAGATCTGATTGATCACACCGGTGCTGAACGCCTCGGCCGAGACCAGCTTCAGTTCGACGGTGTCATCGAGCTGGTCGAACCAGCGCGCGCCCTTGCCGAGCACGATGGGGTGGACGAACAGCTGCAACTGATCGAGCAGGCCGGCGCGCAACAGGGACTGCACCAGCGTGAGACTGCCGGTGATGGCGATGTCGCCACCTTCGGTGGCCTTCAGCGCCGCGAGTTCCGCCGGGATGTCGCCGGTGATGATCTCGGTGTTGTTCCAGGTGGCTTCGGTCAGCGTGGAGGTCACGACGTACTTCTTCTGGTTGTTCATGAATCCGGCGAACTCGTCGTCACTCTCGGGCCAGTGCCCGGCGAACTCCTCGTACTGCACCCGCCCGAGCAGCATGGCGTCCGAGCTGCCCATGCCCGCGCCGATCGCGGCGCCCATCTCGTCGTTGAAGTAGGGGAAGTGCCAGGTGTCGGGCGCTTCGGCGACGCCGTCGGCGGAAACGAACAGGCTGGAAATGATCTTGCGCATGAGCTGCTCCATCGGATGCTTCAAACTGAACTGTACCGTACAGTTCCGGGTGAACTGAACAGTACGGTACACTTCCGGAAGCGTCAACAGATCCGGCGAAATCGATTTCCAGGAGGCCTCATGTCACCGACCGAAGCAGCGCTCGACGCGGCCGAGGGAAGTGCCGCCGCACAGGCGCGGCAGCGGATCATGACCGCCGCCATGGAGGTGTTCCTGCGCGACGGCTATCTCGGCGCGAAGGTCGATGAGATAGCCAGGGTCGCAGGATCGTCGAAGCAGACGATCTACAAGCGGTTCGGCAGCAAGGACAAGCTGTTCGAGGAGATCGTGTTCGATCGCCTGGGCGGGATCGATCAAGTGTTCCGGGAGGCCATCGGCGAACTCGCCGCCGCCGAGGACGTGGCGACCACACTGCGGATGGTGGCGCACCGCTTCGTCCACCTGCTCACCCGGCCCGCGCAGCTGCGGGTGCGGCGCCTGGTGATCGCCGAGGCGGGCCGCTTCCCGCAACTCGGGCGCGCCTATTTCGAAGCCGGGCCCGAACGGGTCCACGCCATGCTGGCCGCGTGCTTCGCCCAGCTGACCGAGCGCGGACTGCTGCGCACAACCGAACCAGAACTGGCCGCCAACCATTTCACCTGGCTGGTGGTGTCCATCCCGGTCAACAAGGTGATGTTCTGCGGCGACGAAACCCGGTTCGCCCCCGAGGAACTCGACCACTTCGCCGACACCGGCGTCGCGGTCTTCCTAGCCGCCTACCAGGTGAGGTAGAACGCGAAGAGGGCCCAGGATCTGCGATCCTGGGCCCTCTTGCTGTTGTGGGCGAAGGGGGACTTGAACCCCCACGTCCCGAAGGACACTGGCACCTGAAGCCAGCGCGTCTGCCATTCCGCCACTCGCCCGAGCGACTGGAAGAACGTATCACGGGTGTGTCTCGGAAACGAAATCGCCTGGTCAGCGATACCGTGGATGACACCTGCGCGGAACGGGAACCCGTGGTGCCGCTCAGGAGTTACAGGTGTGGACGATCGTGGATATCATGCAATGAACGTGGTCGACACACGACACGCCATATGAGCGTGTCGTTGTTATGAAATGGGCTATGACTCGGGGAAGACGTTCGACGAAGGGAGGCCGGTCATGGGCATCGTTTCGCGATTCGAAGCTCGTCTTCGCGGCACCGTGGACGACGCCTTCGCTCGCGCCTTCGGTGGCAATGTCGTGCCCAAGGAGGTGGAGGCGGCGTTGCAGCGTGAAGCCTCCGAGCACATCGAGGATGTGGGCGGCGGACATCTGCTGGCGCCGAACAGCTATGTGATCACCATCAACTCCTCCGATCACGAGAAACTCGACGCCGACCAAACCCTCACGACCCGTGCGTTCGCCAAACATCTCCAGGACTTCATCCGCGATCAGGGGTGGCAGACCTACGGCGAAGTACACGTAGCGTTCGAGGCATCACCTACGCTGCACACCGGACAGTTCAGGGCACGCGGCCGGGTCGACCCCGACGCGCACCGCCCCGAACCCTCGCCACAACGACCTGCAAACCCGCAACCAGGAGCTGGCCCCATGACGCAGAACTCTGGCTACGACCCGAGCCGTGAGCCCGCGGAGTCCGATCCACGCAATCGCGGGTACGCACCGCCGCCGGCGGGGCGGCCCAACCCACCCAACGGCGCCTACCGTGACGACTACCGCGCACCCTACGAGGGCGGCGCCGATTACCGCGCGCCCGAGGGGCAGCAGGGTTACAGCGAGTACCAGAACGGCTACGACTACCAGCAGGGCGGTCAGGGCGGGTACCAGGCGCCCAGTGGCTACCAGGCGCCGAGCGGGTACGAGGAGTCCGGCTACGGCCAACAGGGCTACGGCCAGCAAGGTTATGGCGAACAGGGCTACGGCCAGGCGCCGGGCGGCTACCAGGAGCCGGGTTACGGCCAGGGTGGCGGCTACGGGCAGCAGCAGGGGTACAGCCAGCAGGGCTACGGCCAGCAGGCGCCCGGCTACGGCGAACAGGGCTACCAGGAGCCGGGTTACGGGCAGGCCGGCTACGGCCAGCAGCAGGGCTACGGCCAGCAGGGCTACGCCGAATCCGGCTACGGCGAGCAGGGCTACGCCGAGGAGCAGGGCGGCTACGGCCAGGCCTACTCGCAACAGGGTGGCTACGGCGGCCAGCAGGGCTACTCCCAGCCCGCCCCGTATTCCGGTGCGGCACCGGCGGGTTCGGGCTATTCGGCCACGCTCCAGCTGGACGACGGCAGCGGCCGCACCTACCAGCTACGAGAAGGCAGCAACATCATCGGCCGCGGGCAGGACGCGCATTTCCGCCTGCCGGACACCGGTGTTTCGCGCCGCCACATCGAGGTGCGCTGGGACGGCCAGACCGCGATGCTCTCGGATCTGGGTTCCACCAACGGAACCCTGGTCAACGGCTCGCCGGTGCAGGATTGGCAGCTGGCCGACGGTGATGTCATCCGCGCCGGGCACTCGGAGATCCTGATCCGAATCGTCTGATCCCGTAAGCTCGCGTCCAGGTCATGACATGACGTGTGCACAACCTGGCGAACAGCGGTTCTGCGGTCGTATCGTGATCGAAATCGACTGACGGCCCTATGATGCTGCCAACGTGCGGCACCGTCATGGGGCCGGGCAAGACCAGCAGCCGGGTGGGGGCGAACCAGCACCTACGCGGCACCGACAGACACACGGTCGAACAGGAGGTGGAACGCCGTGCAGGGACTGATCCTGCAATTGACCCGAGCGGGGTTCCTCTTGCTGTTGTGGCTGTTCGTGTGGGCGGTTCTGCGAACCTTGCGCAGCGACATCTACGCGGCCTCCGGCATTCGGATCCAGCCCAGGGCCGCACGCGGTTCCGCGGTGCTGCCGTCCTTCAGCCGGGGCCAGAAGGGCGCCAAATATCTTGTGGTGACTCAAGGTTCACTCGCCGGCACGCGCATCACGCTCGGCACCCAACCGGTGCTGATCGGGCGCGCGGATGATTCCACGCTGGTACTCACCGATGATTACGCCTCCACCCGGCATGCGCGACTTTCCCAGCGGGGTGACGACTGGTACGTCGAAGACCTCGGCTCGACCAACGGCACCTATCTCGACCGCGCGAAAGTCACCACCGCCATCCGTGTTCCGCTCGGCACTCCGGTCCGTGTCGGCAAGACAGTGATCGAGCTCCGATCGTGACACTTGTTCTCCGCTACGCAGCGCGTAGCGACCGCGGCCTCGTGCGAGGCAACAACGAGGATTCCGTCTACGCGGGCGCTCGCCTGCTCGCGTTGGCCGACGGCATGGGCGGCCACGCCGCCGGTGAGGTCGCCTCCCAGTTGATGATCGCCGCGCTGGCCCATCTCGACGACGACGAGCCGGGCACCGACCTGCTCGGCAAGCTCGACCGCGCGATCCACGAGGGCAACGCCGCGATCGCCGATCAGGTCGAGGAGGAGCCCGAGCTCGACGGCATGGGCACCACGTTGACCGCGATCCTGTTCGCGGGCAGCAAACTCGGTCTCGCCCATATCGGCGACTCCCGCGCCTATCTGCTGCGCGGCGGCGAACTGGCCCAGATCACCCGCGACGACACCTTCGTGCAGTCGCTGGTGGACGAGGGCCGGATCACCCCGGAGCAGGCGCACACCCATCCGCAGCGTTCGCTGATCATGCGCGCGCTCACCGGCAACGAGATCGAGCCGACGCTGATCATGCGGGAGGCCCGGGCGGGCGACCGCTATCTGCTGTGCTCGGACGGCCTGTCCGATGTGGTGAGCGACGAGACGATCGCGAACACCCTGCGCGAGGGCAATACCGACGAATGCGCCGACCGGCTCATCGAATTGGCGCTGCGCAGCGGCGGTCCCGACAACGTCACCGTGGTCGTCGCCGACGTGATCGATCTCGACTACGGGCAGAGTCATCCGATCGTGGCGGGCGCCGCCTCCGGTCAGGACGAGGACACCCCGCCGCCGAACACGGCCGCCGGCCGGGCCGCCGCCATGCGGCCGCCGCGGGCGGCCCCGCCGCGCCGGGCCACCGCCGCACCGGAACCCGAGCCGCCGGCCAAATCGCATCGGCTGCGCTGGATCCTGCTGTCGCTCGGTCTGCTCGTCGCGATCGGCATCGGCCTGCTGGTCGGCTACAAGATGGTGCGCAACAACTACTACGTGGCCGCCGAGAACGGCACCGTGGTGATCATGCGCGGCCTGCCCGGTTCGGTGCTCGGCTACTCGATCCACGAGATCGACACGATCGGCTGCGTCAACAAGAACGCCGAGCTCACCATTCTCAAACAGGGCACCACACTGCCGGCGGGCTGTAGGTCGCTCGCGGTCGCCGACCTCACCCAGACCGGGCGCAACCAGGTCAAGCAGGGTCTGCCGCCCGGCTCGCTGAACGAGGCCGAGAGCCAGTTGCTGCGGCTGACCCAGGAACTGCTGCCGGTGTGCACGCCCAAGGAGCAGGTACCGCAGCCCGGCGTCGTCCCGACGCCCGAGCCCGTGCCCGCACCCGCGCCCGACGCGACCGTGACCCCGACTCCGGCGCCCGCCCCGGTGCCGCCGGCCACCGAGGTGCCCGGCGATACCCGCGGCACCGATCTCAAGACACCGACGAAGGTGGAGCCCACCGCGCCGACGCCAACGTCGTCGACCCCGCAAACACCGGGGGAGAGCTGCCGGGTGACGGACTGATGTCCGCTCCGGCACCGCCGTCCGCTGGGGCCTTCCCCAGTCCGCCAGGCGGATTCGCGCCTGCACCGCCGCCGACCACCCGGCGCAATGTGGAACTGTTGCTGCTGGCGTTCGCGGCCGTGTTGACGACGGTGTCGCTGTTCCTGGTCGAAGCCAGCCAGGAACAGTCACTCACCTGGGACATCGCCAAGTACGGCGCCGCCTACCTGGCGCTGTTCGGGGTGGCCCATCTGGCGGTGCGCCGGTTCGCGCCGTTCGCCGACCCGCTGCTGCTGCCGATCGTCGCGGTGCTCAACGGGATCGGGCTGGTGCTGATCCACCGGCTGGATCTGGGTGCGGCGCAGAACGCCCGCTACAACTCGTGGGCGATCCCCTCCCCCGATGCCGGGCACCAGATCATGTGGACCGCACTGGGCACCATCGGGTTCATCGCGGTGCTGGTCATCCTGCGCGATTACCGCACGCTGGCCCGCTACAGCTACACCCTCGGCCTGATCGGCCTGATCGCCCTGATGATTCCGGCGCTGCTGCCCAGCGCCTACTCCGAGACCAACGGCGCCAAGATCTGGATCCGGCTGCCGGGTTTCAGCGTGCAGCCCGGCGAGTTCTCCAAGCTGCTGCTGATCATCTTCTTCGCCTCGGTGCTGGTGGCCAAGCGCGACCTGTTCACCACCGCCGGCCGGCACATGCTCGGCATGGAGTTTCCGCGCGCCCGCGACCTCGGGCCCATCCTCGCGGTGTGGGTGGTGTGTATCGGCGTGCTCGTGCTGGAGAAGGATCTCGGCACCTCGCTGCTGATCTTCTCCACCGTGCTGGTGATGCTCTACATCGCGACCGAACGGGTGGGCTGGCTGATCATCGGCGGCGGCCTGCTTGCCATCGGATTCGTCTTCGCCTACAACGCTTTCGGGCACGTCCGGGTCCGCGTGCACACCTGGCTGGACCCGTTCTCGGACTACAACAACACCGGCTACCAGATCTCGCAGTCGCTGTTCGGCCTGGCGACCGGCGGGCTGGCGGGCACCGGCCTCGGCAATGGCCGCCCGAACCAGGTTCCGTTCGCCAAGACCGATTTCATCGTCACCACCATCGGCGAGGAGCTCGGCCTGATCGGGCTGACCGCGGTGCTGGTGCTGTTCCTGGTGCTGGTCGTGCGCGGGCTGCGCACCGCCCTGGCCGTGCGCGACAGCTTCGGCAAGCTGCTCGCCGCCGGGCTGGCCTTCACCCTGGCGATCCAGCTGTTCGTGGTGGTCGGCGGTGTCACGAAACTGATTCCGCTGACCGGTCTGACCACGCCGTTCATGTCCTACGGCGGCTCCTCGCTGCTGGCCAACTACCTGCTGCTCGCGGTGCTGATCAAGATCTCGGATGCGGCCCGCGCACCGGCGCCCTCGCGGAAGAAGGAGCCCCAGGCGCCACTGGCCGATGCCCCGACCGAGCTGTTCCGCAAGGATGCGAGGCCGCAGGAATGAACACTCCACTACGACGGGTCGCGGTCGCGGTCATGCTGATGATCGTCGCGCTGATCATCAACGCCACCTACGTGCAGGTCTCGATCGGCCCGTTCGGCAAGGCGGACAGCCTGCGCCACGATCCGCGCAACTCGCGGGTGCTGCTCGACGAGTACTCGCGTCAGCGCGGCCAGATCTCGGCCAGCGGTACCGTGCTGGCGAGCTCGGTCTCCACCGACGACCGCTACCGGTACCTGCGCACCTATCCGACCGATCCGGCCGCCTACGCCCCGGTCACCGGCTTCTACTCGATGCAGTACGGCAGCACCGGCCTGGAGAAGGCCGAGGATTCGGTGCTCAACGGCTCCGACAGCCAGCTGTTCGGCCGCCGCCTGATCGATATGGTCTCCGGTCGCGACCCGCGTGGCGCGAACGTGCTCACCACGCTGAACCCGGTGATGCAGCAGGTCGCCTACGAGCAGCTCAGCGCCAAGGGGTACACCGGCTCGGTGGTCGCGATCGAGCCGAGCACCGGCAAGATCCTCACCATGGTCTCCACGCCCAGCTACGACCCGAACCTGCTGTCCGGGCACGACGGCGCGAAGGGCACCCGGTCCTGGGAGGAGCTGAGCCGCGACGAGTCGCTGCCGATGCTCAATCGCGCTGTCTCCCAGACCTATCCGCCGGGGTCCACGTTCAAGGTGGTGGTCACCGCGGCCGCGCTGTCCGAAGGCGTCGCAACCCCGAACGACCAGTTCACCGCCGCCAACCAGATCGAGCTGCCGAACACCAAGACCACGCTGGAGAACTACAACGGCACGCACTGCGGCAGTGGCAACACCGCCTCGCTGTACGACGCGTTCCGGTTGTCCTGCAACACCGCCTTCGCCGAGCTGAGCCAGAAGATCGGCGCGTCCAACCTCAAGGACGCCGCCGCCGCGTTCGGTGTCGGCCCGAGCCGCGGCATTCCGATCCCGGTCGCCGAGTCCACCGTCGGCTCGATCCCCGACAACGCGGCGCTGGCGCAGAGCAGCATCGGCCAGCGCGATGTGGCGCTGACTCCGTTGGAGAACGCCGTCATCGCGGCCACGGTCGCCAACGGCGGCGTGCGGATGGAGCCGTACCTGGTGGATTCGCTGCAGGCCCCGGACTTGAGCGAGTTGTCCAAGACCAAGCCGGTCTCGGTCGGCCAGGCGGTCAGCGCCCCGGTCGCGGCCCAGCTGACCGACATGATGATCGCCTCGGAGAAGAACACCCAGGGCGGTCAGACGAACCGGGGTTACACCATCGCATCCAAGACCGGAACCGCCGAGCACGGCGAGAATCCGCGCAATACACCGCCGCACGCCTGGTACATCGCCTTCGCGCCCGCCCAGAATCCGACCATCGCCATCGCGGTGATCGTCGAGAACGGCGGCGACCGGGCGCTGGCCGCCACCGGCGGATCCGTAGCCGCGCCGATCGCGCGGGCCGTGCTGGACGCCGGGCTGCGAGGGGGCTGAACGATATGACTGTGCGAGTGAATGTACGGAGTCCCCGATGCTGAACAACGGCGCGATGATCGCCGACCGCTACCGCCTGCAACGGCTCATCGCCACGGGCGGTATGGGTCAGGTCTGGGAGGCTCTGGACACCCGGCTGGACCGCCGGGTCGCGGTGAAGGTGCTCAAGGCGGAGTTCTCCGCCGACCCCACCTTCCGGCAGCGGTTCCGCACCGAGGCCAAGACCACCGCCCAGCTGAACCATTCCGGGATCGCCGGGATCTACGACTACGGCGAGACCTACGACCCGTCCGCGGGTGAAACCGCCTACCTGGTCATGGAATTGGTGCAGGGCGAGCCGCTGAACACCGTGCTCAACCGGCTCAACCGGCTCTCGGTGATGCAGGGCCTGGACATGCTCGAGCAGACCGGCCGCGCGCTCGAAGTCGCCCATGCCGCAGGCGTCGTACACCGCGATGTGAAGCCGGGCAACATCCTGGTCACGCCGACCGGCCAGGTGAAGATCACCGACTTCGGCATCGCCAAGGCGGTGGACGCCTCTCCGGTCACCAAGACCGGCATGGTGATGGGCACCGCCCAGTACATCGCGCCCGAGCAGGCTGTCGGCGAGGACGCGACCGCCTCCAGCGACGTGTATTCGCTCGGCGTCGTCGGCTACGAGGCGCTGGCCGGGCAGCGGCCGTTCACCGGTGACGGTGCGATCACCGTCGCCATGAAGCATGTCCGCGAAGCGCCGCCGCCGATGCCCGCGGATCTGCCGCCGCATGTGCGCGAGCTCATCGAGATCACCATGCGCAAGGACCCGAATCAGCGCTACGCCAGCGGCGGCGAATTCGCCGACGCGGTGGCCGCGGTGCGGGCCGGGCATCGTCCGCCGGAACCGTTGGGCGCCACCGCCGCTCCGGGTACCGGCGCGTTCACCGAGGGCGCCACCCGCGTACTGCCGCCCGGCCCGACCGTGATCCTGCCGGCCTCGCAGCAGGACGGCCCGACCGTGCCGTACAACGGCGGCACCGCGGGCGCCTACCGCGCGCCGGAGACCGCCATGAACCCGGGCACGGCCGCGCCGGTGCCGCCGAAGCCCGCCGGGCTCACCAATACCCAGAAGTGGTTGGTGGGCCTCGGAATCGGCGCGGTACTGCTCGGCGGCGCCGCGACCTGGCTGGCGTTCGGCGGTGACACCAATCCGCAGCCCGACCGTCCGGTCGTAACCACCACACTGCTCCCGCCGACCACGACCAAGGCGCCGGTCACCACGACCACCGAGCCCGCTCCCCCGCCGCCGGTCACCACCACGACCGTGCCGCCGACCACCACCACGACGGAACCGCCGACCACAACGCCGGAACCGACCACGACCACCTCGGAACCGCCGACCTCGACGACCAAGCCGTCGAAGACGACGAAACCCAGCACCACCAAGCCGACCAAGACGACGCCCCGGCCCCCGGTCTTCCCCACTCTGGAATTACCATTTCCGGAAAGTCCTGGCGCCCAGGCTCCCTCGACCACTCGTAGCGCGTCTACTCCTTCACAAGGACAACCATGACGACCCCGAAGAATCTCTCGTCTCGCTACGAGCTCGGCGAGATCATCGGATTCGGCGGTATGTCCGAAGTACACAAGGCCCGTGATCTGCGGTTGAGCCGTGATGTCGCGATCAAGGTGCTGCGCGCGGACCTCGCCCGCGACCCCACGTTCTACCTGCGCTTCAAGCGCGAGGCGCAGAATGCGGCCGCCCTGAACCATCCGGCCATCGTCGCGGTCTACGACACCGGCGAGGCCGAGGTGGACGGCGGCCCGCTGCCCTACATCGTGATGGAGTACGTCGACGGCGATACGCTGCGCGATCTGGTGCGCGGAGACGGCCCGCTGCCGCCGCGCCGCGCCATGGAGGTCGTCGCCGACGTCTGTGCCGCACTGGATTTCAGCCACAAGGCCGGGATCGTGCACCGCGATATGAAGCCCGCCAACATCATGATCAACCGGGCCGGCGCGGTGAAGGTGATGGACTTCGGCATCGCGCGCGCACTCGCCGACAGCTCCAATCCGATGACCCAGACCGCGGCCGTCATCGGTACCGCGCAATACCTTTCGCCCGAGCAAGCCCGCGGCGAGACCGTGGACGCGCGCTCGGACGTGTACTCCGTCGGCTGCGTGCTCTTCGAGATACTTACCGGTGAACCGCCTTTCACCGGTGATTCACCGGTGGCGGTGGCATACCAGCATGTTCGCGAGGACCCAAGACTTCCCTCGCGCGTCCACTCGGGCGTGCCACGCGAGCTCGACTCGGTGATCCTCAAGGCGATGAGCAAGAACCCGGCCAACCGGTATCAGACCGCGGCAGAGATGCGCGCCGACCTGATCCGGGTGCTCGGCGGTCAGAAGCCGAGCGCGCCGATGGTCATGACGGAGGAGGACCGCACCACCGCGTTCGATTCCGATGAACCGGCTCCGCGCGGCTACCGCATGGTCGAACGCCGCGACGACACGGCCGAGCAGGAAGCCGCCGATCCCGGCGGCACCCGCCGCACCTGGATGGTGGTCGGCGCCGCCGCGGCCGTCGCCGTGGTGTTCGCGCTGCTCTGGGTGTTGATCGGGCCCGGAAGTCAACCGGATCAGGTGGCCGTTCCCGACCTTTCGGGCAAATCACAGAACCAGGCGCGCGACGCGCTGCAACAGCTCGGCTTCAAGGTCGCCAGCGAGCAGAAGGCGGACAGCAAGATCGCCCAGGGCAATGTGATCGCCACCCAGCCGCTGGGTGGTTCCCGGATCGACGAGGGTTCGACCGTCACCCTGGTGGTGTCGATCGGCCCGGCCCAGGTGCCGGTGCCGCGCCTGATCGGGCTGAGCCAGGAGGAGGCCGAGCGCAAGCTCGGCGATGTCGGCCTCCGGATAGACCCGAACGCCAGTCGTAAACCGTCCAGCCAGCAGGAGAAGGACAAGGTCATCGGCACCGAGCCCCCCGAGGGGTCGAAGGTCGATGTGGATCGTCTGATCGTCATCGTGATCGGCGACGGCCCGGAGAAGGTCCGCGTGCCCACGGTCGTCGGCCAGGACATCAGCCAGGCCCAGCCGAACCTCGGGGAGGGTGGCGCCGGTTTCAAGGTCGCGATCGACGAGGTCCCGTCCTCCAAGCCCAAGGGCGAGGTGCTCTCGACCAGTCCGGCGGGCGGCAGCCAGGCCGACAAGGGTTCCACGGTGACCGTACAGGTCTCCAGCGGCGAGATCGTCATGCCCAGCATCGTCGGCCTGACCCCGTCGCAGGCGGTGGAGATGCTGCGCGAGAAGGGCTGGACCGGCAGCACCAGCCAGATCATCCAGCAGCCACAACGCACCTTGGATGCCGGCCAGGTCGGCAGGATCCTGGGACAATCACCGGCAACCGGTGCCGCGCTGGCCAAGAACGCCACGATCACCATCAATGTCGGGGCTATCGGGGTGCCATGACCGATCCCACGCAGGGCACATAGTTACTTTCGGGAAAACTCGAATCCCCGTCGAGCAACGAGGCGAGAATGGGGCTGCTCATCCGAATGCGTCTACGCAACTGGAGGTAGCCCCATGACCACCGCCCGCGACATCATGCGTCCCGGCGCGCACTGGATCTCCACCGACGACACCCTCGGCAAGGCGGCCCGGCTCATGGCCGAGCTCGGCGTCGGCTGCCTGATCGTCTCCGATGACAACGAGCGTATGCGCGGCATCATCACCGACCGCGACATCGTTGTGAAATGCATCGCCCAGGGCAAATCGCCGGGCGCCACCAAGGCAGGCGACCTCTGCGAGGCCACGCCCCGCTGGGTGCCCGCCGACGCCGACGTCGAGGAGGTGCTCGACGAGATGGAAGGCCACCGGATCAAGCGGGTTCCGGTCATCGACGACGAGAAGAAGCTCGTCGGCATGATCAGCGAAGCCGACCTGGCCAAGCATCTCGACGACAATCAGCTCGGCGAGTGGGTCAATTCCATCTACGGCCGGCCCTGAGCTAGGACAGGTCGAGGTGCCGGTTCATGGCCATCGCCGCGTCGGCGAGTTCAGCCAGCTCCAGCACCTCGACCCCCGCCTGCCGTAACCGCTCGACCCCCACACAGTTGGTCACGAACGTCGTCGGCTCCCGCCACGCGATGACCACCCGCGGAATGCCCGCGCGCAGAATCCGTTCCGTGCATGGCGCCCGTCCCGCGCTCGCCCGCTGCGAACACGGTTCCAGCGTGCTGTAGATGGTCGCCCGGGCCAGGCGAGGATCGTCGTCACCGAGTTTGTTCAGCGCGGACTCCTCGGCATGCACCTTGTCATCGGTTTCGCGGGAATACCCCGTCGCGATCTCCGCCCCGTCCGCCACGATTACCGCGCCAACAGAGAACGCCGTGGCACTCGGCGGACACTGGCGTGCGAGTTCGATTGCCCTGAGCATGAACTGGTCGTCGTGCATCTGCGGTGGTCCTTGTCCTCGTGCTCGGGCGCGGCAACAGCTTGGCGTCCGCGTTTCCGAAATCCGACTGCGATCTGCCCGACGCGACGCCGAGTCACGCTGATTCTTCCTATCACCCGTCGCGGTGACGCTCAGCTCACCGCCGCAGCCACAGTACGGATGCCGTAGGCCCGCCCTGCCCTCAGCGGGTGTAACGCAGAACGGCCATGTCTCCCACGCGCTCCAGCCCGGTCAGGCGTAGACGGCGGTGCGGTGCACCCGGGAACGCGGCGGGGTCGACGAACCGGGGCGCGGCGGAGTCACCGACCAGGATCGGCGCGACGGACACGTGCAGTTCGTCGGCGAGATCGGCGGCCAGGAATCCAGTGTGGATTCGGGTGCCGCCCTCGACCATCAGTTGACCGATACCGCGTCGGCCGAGATCGTCCAGCAGGGCCTCGAGCTCGACTTCCGGACCGAGGCCGACTACTTCGGCGAGCCCGGCCAGCCGATCACCGAGCCGCGCCGCGCCGTGATCGGTGGTGTAGACCAGCTTGTCGCCGCCGTGCTGCCAGAACCGCCAGGCCGGATCCAGCTCGCCGGTGGCCGTGATCGTCACCTTCAGTGGAAACTCCGGCTTTCCCGCCGCGACCCGCGCGGCGCGGCGCTCGGCACTGTTCACCAGCAATCGCGGATTGTCGCGCCGCAGCGTCTGAGCTCCGACCAGGATGGCGTCGGAATCGGCGCGGACCTGATCGACCCGGTCGAAATCGGCGGCGTCGGAGAGTTTCAGTCGTTCAGGGCCGGCGTCATCGATATAGCCGTCCAGGCTTACCGCGACCGAGAGCACCACCCGCGGGCGCCGGGGACGGGCGGGTGAGCTCGGCGTCACTGCGTCACCAGCGCAGCGACCTCCGATTCGAGCATCTCGACCAGCCCCTCGGCCGGACGGTCACCGCAGACCTCGAGCCAGTTCGCGAGCATGCGGTGCCCGCCCTGGGTGAGTACGGATTCGGGATGGAACTGGACGCCGTGGATCGGCAGCTCGCGGTGGCGCATGGCCATGACGATCCCCGATTCGGTGCGGCCGGTGACCTCGATCTCGGCCGGCAGCGTGTCCTCCGGCACGGTCAGTGAGTGGTAGCGGGTGGCGGTGAACGGGTCGGGCAGCCCGGCCAGCACACCGGTGCCGCTGTGGAAGACCAGCGAGGTCTTGCCGTGCAGCAACTCCGGCGCCCGGGTGACGGTGGCGCCGAACGCCGCACCGATGGCCTGGTGGCCGAGGCACACGCCGAGCAGCGGAGTCGCGAGCCGCGCGCACGCGCGCACCAGCGGGATGCTCGCACCGGCGCGATCGGGCGAGCCGGGGCCCGGGCTGATCAGAATGCCGTCGTACGCGGCGGCAACGGCATCGACATCGGCGAGTTGCGGATCGTCGTTGCGCCAGACCACGGCCTCGGCCCCGAGCTGACCCAGATACTGGACCAGGTTGAAGACGAAGCTGTCGTAGTTGTCGACGACGAGTACGCGCATGCGCACGAGGGTACTGCTTCTTCGGGAGGGTGCCTATTTCAATTCGCAGGTGGGATAGCCTGGTGGCACACTCGCCGGTACTGATCTGCACGCCAAACACGAGGATGTCATGCCCAAGTCGAAGGTCCGTAAGAAGACCGACTACACGATCAATCCCGCCAGCCGGACTCCGGTCAAGGTCAAGGGCGTCGGCCCGTCGCCGATCTGGTACGTAGCGATCATGCTGGGCTTCATGGTGGCCGGGCTGGTCTGGCTGCTGGTCTACTACCTGGCGGCCGAGAAGATCACCTGGATGAACGACCTCAACGCCTGGAACTTCCTGATCGGTTTCGGCCTCATGGTGGTCGGCCTGATCATGACCATGCGCTGGCGCTGATCACAGACATGTCATTAATCCCCAACCTGTGGATAAAGGTGGGGACAACACTGAATCTGAGCTTGAGGATTGGGGTAGCGGCCGCATGGAACCGGAAGCTTCGATTCCACCGCCGACCCTGACCTGGGCCACACCCACACCCACATTGATCGCGGTCACCGTGGGTGGCGTGATTCTCACCGGCGCGGCCGTACTCAGCACCGATGGCGCCAGCCGACTGCTCATCGGGCTTGCCGCCACCGGTCTGCTGGGTCTGGCCCTGCTCGGTTTCCGGCAGCGACCCCGGCTGGCCATCCTGCCCGGCGCGCACCCGCGTCTGGTTGTCCGTTCGGTATTCGGCACCGCCGAGTACACCAGCGAGCAGATCATGCGCGCCCGCATCGTCGGTTACCGCCGACTGGGCCGCAAACTGCCGATGCTCGAGATCGACGTCGACGATGAAGGCTCCGAACGGTTGCTCATCTTCGGCCGCTGGGATCTGGGGACCCGGCCCGAAGACGTGTTCGACACCCTGGTCGAACACGGCCTGGCTCGCCTGGCCTGAACGCCCGACGTTTCACGTGAAGCAAGGCCGCGCCATGCTCAGCCGAGTGTGATCGCACGGGCGGCGATGATCGCCAGGGCGATCAGTCCGATCACGGCAAGGCTGGCCCAGCCGATACTGCGCGCCGCCTCTTGGGTTTTCGCGCCGAGCCGTTCCGGCAGGAACAGCAATCCCAGTGCGGCCAGCGTTCCCGCGACCAGCCCGCCGAGATGCCCCGCGATCGAGATGTGCGGGATGGAGAAGCTGATGAACAGGTTGATGCCGATCAGGATGTACATCTGAGTGGCGTTCTGCCGCAGGCGCAACAGCAGCACGGTGATCGCGCCGAACAGGCCGTACACCGCGCCGGACGCGCCGGCCGTCGCTTCGAGCGGGCCTTGGAAGAGCATGCAGGCGGCCGCGCCGCCGAGCATCGAGACCAGGTACACAGCCAGGAATCGCAGCCTGCCCAGCGGCGGCTCCAGACTGCGGCCGATGACCCACAGCGCGAACATGTTCAGCGCCAGGTGAATCGGACCGTAGTGCAGGAACCCGGAACCGATCACGCGGATCCACTCGCCGTTGGACACCACAGCCGGGACCAGCACCCAGTCGTAGAACAGGCGCGAGGTGAAGAACGTCGTACCGCCCTGGGCGTTGTCGAACAGATCGCGGGATTGGAACGCCGTAATGGCGTACACCACCACGTTCACCAGGATCAGCCCGTAGGTCACGTACGGGACCGTGGATCTTCCGGCCACGGCGCCCGCCACGGTTCTGACCTGACGGGTCTCCTTCTGACCGGCGCGCACACAGTCGACGCAGTGCTGCCCGACCGAGGCGGGCCGCAGACATTCGGGGCAGGCCGGCCGCCCGCAGCGGGTGCACGCCAGTCCGGTGGGGCGGTCAGGGTGGCGAACGCACGTGGGTGCGGACGGCTGCGGGTTCATAGCCTCACTCGATTGTGATCTTGGAGATGACGACCGGCTCCTTCGGGCGGTCGTTGCGATCGGTCGCGGTGGTCGCGATGGCGTCGACCACCTTGCGCGAATCCACGTCGATGACCTCACCGTAGATGGTGTGCTTGCGGTTCAGGTGCGGCTGGGGGCTGACCGTGATGAAGAACTGCGACCCGTTGGTGCCCGGTCCCGCATTGGCCATGGCCAGCAGATAGCCGCGGTCGAAGCGCAATTCCGGGTGGAACTCGTCACCGAATTCGTAGCCGGGCCCGCCGCGACCGGTGCCGGCCGGGTCGCCGCCCTGGATCATGAACCCATCCATCACCCGGTGGAAGACCGCGCCGTCGTAGAACGGACCGGTGCTGCCGCCACTCGCGTTCGGCGTGGTGTACTCCGCCGAACCATCCGCGAGGCCGAGGAAGTTTCGCACTGTCCGAGGCGCGTGATTGCCGAACAACGCGATCTTGATGTCGCCGTGGTTGGTGTGCAGCGTCGCGCTCGCAGTCTGAATCGGTGAGGTCACGACGCCATGCTAGCCGCGCGCGGCGTGCACGCCCCCGAACCAGCGCGCCGACGCGTCGCCCGTCACAGCCCGGCCACCAGCCGTTACTGCGCGAACGTCGCGGTTGTGCCAGAGTGGTCGAATGACCTTGGGGCGCCAACTGGTATCCGCACGTTCTCGTAATCGCCTCGTCGCCGTACTCGCCGTCGGGATGGCCGCCGCCGTGGCGTGGGTGCTGCGTAGCCGTCGGCCGCAGCCGCCCGCGGTGGCCCCGGAGCCACCGCGGATCGGCTACTCGCGCAACGGTTCGCCGCAGCCGGTCTCGCTCAGCGACTGACCGCGCGCTTGTACTGACGCAGCGCCAACGGCACGAAGATCACCAGGATCACCACCACCCACACCAGCGATGTGGTCACCGGATGCCGGATCGGCCAAGCGTCCGAGGGCGGCGGCGCCGCCGGGTTGGTGTTGCCGAACAGATCGCGGGTGGCCTGGGTCAGCGCCGACACCGGATTCCACTCGGCGAACACCCGCAGCACCTTGGGCAGATTCTCCAGCGGCACAAAGGTGTTGGCCAGGAAGGTGAGCGGGAACATCACCATGAAGCTGGCATTGTTGAATACCTCGGGCGCGCGGACCAGCAGGCCGACCACGGCCATGATCCAGGAGATCGCGTACGCGAACAGCAACAGCAGCACATAGGCCAGCACCGCGTCCAGAATCGAGCCGCGGATGCGCCAGCCGACCACATATCCGGTCAGCGACATCACGGCCAGGCTGACCAGGTTGATGACGACATCGCTGATGGTGCGGCCGAACAGCACCGCGGCGGGCGCCATGGGCAGCGACCGGAAGCGGTCGATGATGCCCTTCTGCATGTCCTCGGCCAGACCGGCGCCGGTGAAGGAGGCGCCGAAGACCACGGTCTGGGCGAAGATGCCCGCGATCAGGAATTCGCGGTAGCCGCCCTCGGTGCCGGGCACGGCGATCGCATTGCCGAAGACGTAGGCGAACAGCAGCACGAACATGATCGGCGACAGTGTCGAGAAGATCAGGACGTCGGGTACCCGTTTGATCTTGATGACATTGCGTTTGGCGATGGTCAGGCTGTCGCTGACCAGATACGACAGCCGCTCGCCCAGGCCGGGCCGCTGCGGTTCGGCGAAGGTGGTGGCATCGGAGGTCTTGCGCAGCTCGGTCATCGGACTGTTCCTTCCGACTGGAGTTCCGCGCTGTCGCCGTTGACGTAGTCCTCGGCCTCGTGGCCGGTGAGCGTCAGGAAGACATCATCGAGCGAGGGCCGGCGCAACCCGACATCATTGATGCGGACGTCCTTGGCGCCCAGCAGGCCGATCGCGTCGACCAGCGCCTGCGACCCGTTGCTGACCGGAACGGTGATCCGGCGCAGGCCCGCCTCGATGTGGATCTCGCCGTCCGCCAGACCTTTCAGCGCCTGCTCGGCGATCGCGAGCTCGGCGGGATCGCCGACCGTGAGTTCGATGCGATCGCCGCCGACCAGCGTTTTGAGTTCGTCGGCGGTACCGCGCGCGATCACCCGGCCGTGGTCGATCACCGCGATGGAATCGGCGAGCCGATCGGCCTCCTCCATGTACTGCGTGGTGAGCAGCAGGGTGGTGCCGCCGGCGACCAACTCCTCGATGACGTCCCACAGGTCGAGCCGGGCGCGCGGATCGAGGCCGGTGGTCGGCTCGTCCAGGAACAGCACCGGCGGATTGGCGACCAGCGCGCCCGCGAGATCGAGGCGGCGGCGCATGCCGCCGGAGTAACCCTTGACCGGACGGTCCGCGGCGTCGCTGAGCCGGAAGCGGTCCAGCAGTTCGCGGGCACGGTCTTTACTGCGCTGCACGCCCATGTGGTACAGCCGGCCCACCATCTCGAGGTTCTCGAATCCGGTGAGGTACTCGTCGACCGCGGCATACTGGCCCGATGCCCCGATGCGGGAGCGCAGCGCCTGTGGATTGCGCAGCACGTCGATACCGGCCACGGTGGCGCTGCCCGCGTCCGGGACCAGCAGGGTGGTGAACACGCGGACCGTGGTGGTCTTCCCCGCGCCGTTGGGGCCGAGCAGGGCGGTGACGGTGCCTTCGGGCACCGATAGATCGAGTCCATCGAGGGCGACCAGCTGGCCGTAACGCTTGACCAGACCCTCGGCGACTATTGCGTCGGGCATGACACTCCTGAGTTTCGTATGGTTCGCGAAGCAGGCCGATCGATACCCGAGTCAGTATTGTCCCTGGCAGCGACATTTTCATCCCCCTGCCGGGGTGCGCCGTTCACGCCGGAGACGTCGAAGGCCGCATCCCGATCCAGGCGGTGCTCGGGGGTACCGGAGCGGGATGCGACCACCTCGATCCTCCCGCGCGCGCGGGTCGCGGGGCGTGCGTAGGCCGCTACCCGTTTCCCCGGCGGTCGATACTCGACTATCGAGCGGAACATCTGGTCATGCTCGCACCTGGGTCCGACAGGTACGCGCCCGCCGACATGCCCGACCCGCAAGTGACACGCGACAAATGCGACAGAATCCGGATGAACGCGCCACACCGAATCCCGCTGTGCGACAGACAGCGATCACTCCGCACGATCGATCCGAACCGATGAAGTTCCATTTGATCAGGGCTTCGAAACGTGAAACTTCCTGGAGTACAAGGGTTTTAGCAAACAAGCAGCCGATACCGTACCGGCGCCGACCAACCCGGCAGCCCCGGCCCACGTCCGGCCTGACCACCCCGAGTAGCCCGCCACCTAAAAATCTACGAAAGTGGCGATCCCCACGCGCACACAAACGCAATTCATCGCGTAGGATCATTCACGTCGGCCCCTCCCCCCCGGGCCGACCCTACGCGGGCCTCGGCTAACTCCCCCCCTTCGCCGAGGCCCGCTCCCCATTTCCGGGGGTTGTCACTCGCCTTCCACGCGACGCCAGGCCGCCGCCAAACGCTGCTCCCGCACTCGCCCCGCGACCGCCAGCAGCGCCCGATCCCGCTCCCAGCGCTCCCGCGTCTCCGGCTGCACCTGCTCCCACAGCACGGCCGAGTTCGCCAGCAGCCGATCGAGTTCCGCGAAAACCCCGCCGAGCGCGATGTGCGTACCCGGCGACCCCGGCCGGCTCAGGTCCAGGCCGCGCACCATCGCCACCGCCGCCAGCAAGCGCTGCGACACCTCCCGCGGCCACGCCGCCAGTCGGCCCACCCGCACCAGCCAGCCGAGCGTCGCCGCCAGCACATGCACGTCCTCGACGGTCCGGAACGGCTTCAGGAAGTCGGTATAGCCATCACCCGGCAGCAGGGTCGCCGCCGCATCCTCGAAAATGACTGTGGCATGCGGGATCTCCGGCGCCATCGACAGCGGCGGCCGGTTGGTCACCCGCACCCCGGGCTGATCGGCCTCGACCAGCGCCGCCCGCAGGCATGGGCGGCCATCGACCACATCGCCGGTGGCCGCGATCACCACCAGCCGCTGTGCGCGCTCCCCCATCGTCGTGAAGGTCTTGGTGCCGCACACCACCCAGCCCTCGCCACGCGGCGCCAGCACCGTCCGGATCGCCGCAGGATGCGCGCCGCCCTCCTCGGTCGCCGACACCGCCAGCATATCCACGCCCGCCAGCTCCGGCAGCAGGTGCCGCAGCGCCTCCTGATACCCCGACAGGAACGCGAATCCCAGCCGATCGGCCGCGAATCCGCCCGCCACCGCACGATCGACCGAGCGATCGAACGACCCCGTGACCGCCACGTGCCGGGCCCACGCCTGATCGAGATCAGCGGGCGCGGGCGCGGTAATCGGTTCGGTCAGCACGAACTCCAGCACATCGTTCACTCCTGCACGGTAACCCGCGCTGCCGTCACCGCCGGGCGCTGAACCGGAGTCCAGATCCGGCTGCGCAGATCGCGTCCTCGAATCACCTGGATCCGATACGGCTCCAGCCGCATCACATGCAGCGTCGGATCCGCGGGCGAACTCCAGAACTGCCCGAGCGGATATCCGGCTCCGGGTGGACTGGTCCGCGCGTACAGCCGCCAGACCCGCTCACGCACTGCCATATCGTCGTCCCACGCAGCGGCGGCGTCGATCGCCACCGAATCGTTGCGCCGATCCCAGTACGAGAAGCTCACATGCGGATTCCGCGCGATATGCGCCGCCTTGACCGGCGTCCGATAGGTGGCCAGCCAGCCCACCGGCTGTCCGTCCACGTTCTCCCAGATCGGGATCAGTACCCGTGTGCGTGGCCGATTCTTCCCGTCCACCGTCACCATGGTGGCGTAGACGATGCGCCCCACATAGGCATCGAACTCCGACTCCAGCTCCCCGAACTCCGCGACTTTCGCGCTCATGATCGTTGCCTTCCGTGCTCACGCGGCGTCGGCGTGCCCGCCGAGGCCCTGTCCCCAGCCGCCGTCCACCGGCAGCTCGATTCCCGTGGTGAAGGTGGCCTCGAACGCCAGGAACAGCGCCGCCCGGGCCACCTCGGCCACGGTTCCGTTGCGCCGCAACGGAGTACTCTGTTCGCCCTGTTTCAGGAAGTCGGCACGCTCGGCCGCGGTCAGTCCCACGACGCCCATCGTCGGCGTCTCGATGAACCCCGGCGCCACCGAATTCACTCGGATGCGACGCGGCAGCAGCTCCGCCGCCAGCACCTGCGCGATGGCGCGCAGCGCTTCTTTGGATCCGGAATACGAACTCAGCCCGGGGAAGATCACATCGTTGGCGACGGTGGTGAACACGATCGAACCGTGGTCGGCAAGCAGCGGCGCCAAGCGCCGCACTGTGAACAACGCGCCTTTGGTGTTGATCGCGAACTGCCGGTCGAAGGACTCCTCGGTCAGCTCCGCCAGGGTCTGGAACTCCGCGGTGCCGTGATTGACGAACAGCGCGTCCACCGCGCCGAGCCGGCGCTGCACCTCCGCTCCCAGCGCCTCGATCTCGGTCAGGCTCGCCGCGTCCGACCGCAGCACGTGTGCCGGCCGTCCTGCCAGCTCCGCTCGAGCCTGCTCCAGTGTCCGCTCATTGCGGCCGGTGAGTACCACCTCCGCGCCGCCATCGAGCAGCGCCTGGGCGATGGCCAGCCCCATGCCATGCGTGCCACCGGTGACCACGGCCTTCTTGCCCGCGTAAACGTTCACGACGAAAGGTCCTTCCGAGATAGTTCTCTTCGAGTAGGTCGGTTACTTCTTGTAACTGACGCCATCATGCGTCACTATTGGTGACCATGGAAGAAGGCACTTTCGAGTCACTCGGTTACTGCGCGGATACCGGCGACTACCCGGCGCGTCAGTGGGACACGCGGGCCGACTGCGAGGTGCGCCAGATCCTGGACCGGATCGCGGACAAGTGGTCACTGCTGGCGATCGCGCTGCTGGCCGGGCGGGTCATGCGGTTCACCGAACTGCGGCGGGAGATCGACGGCATCAGCCAGCGCATGCTCACCCGCACGCTCCGGCACCTGGAGCGCGACGGGCTGGTGCGCCGCACCGTGCACCCGGTGGTGCCGCCCCGGGTCGACTACGAACTCACCCCGCTCGGCGCGAGCCTGCACGAAACCATTCAGGCCCTGGTGGATTGGACCGAATCCCATCAGCGCGAGATCGCTCACGCGCGCGACAGCTACGACCGCGCCGAGGCGGCCGCGGTCTGAGCTCCCGGCGAACTGCCGGAAACCCGCGGCTCGGCTGCCGCGATTCGCGTCTCCGATAGGCCAGACTTGGGCATTGCCCAACGCCTGGGAGGAGCCTGACCTGTGAAGCAGCCGGATCCGGCGCGCAAACGGGCCCTGTTCGACGCTGAAGCCAGGATCTCCTGGGTGCTGGCCGCGCTGGCCGGTCTGATCGGCGCGGCGGCGTTCATGCATACCGCCGGCTACTTCGTCACCTTCATGACCGGCAATACCGAACGAGCCATCCTCGGCCATTTCCACGACGAGCGCGATATGGCGGTCGCCGCGGCCGCGCTGCTGGCGTCGTTCCTGTCCGGCGTCATCGTCGCCTCCTGGTGCCGCCGGCATTTCTGGACAAGCCACCCGCACGGGCCGACCCTGCTCACCACCGTCAGCCTCGCCGTGGCCGCGTTCACTGATCTGTACCTGGTCGCGCACGACGACGACGGCAGCCGGATCGCGTTCGTGCCAATCCTTTTCGTCGCGTTCGGCGTCGGCGCCCTGAACACCTCGTTCGTCAAGGACGGTGAGGTCTCGATTCCGCTCAGCTACGTCACCGGCACCGTGGTGAAACTCGGCCAAGGCATCGAACGCCACATCGGCGGCGGCGACTACGCCGACTGGCTCGGCTACTTCCTGCTGTACACCGCGTTCGCCCTGGGTTCATTCCTCGGCGGCCTACTCAGCCTCGCGGTCCCCGGCTGGGCCATGCTGATCACAGCGTTCGCGGTCTGCCTGATAACCACCGGCTACACCTACCTACACCTGGACCGCCACGGCCCCCTGACCGAATCCCCCTGACCCCCACCCACCGATAACCCCACCGCAGCCCACCGACTACCACAGCCCACCGACCACCGCAGCCCACCGACTACCGTCTCCCCTGACGCACCCCGTCCGCCGGGGGTCCGGGGGCTCGCCCCCGGCTGGGGTTTGGGGGCTCGGCCCCCAAAAGAAATCGCGAAACAAAGTAAGGCGAGCGCTCTACGCGAGCACTCGCCTCCCAACTTTGTGGAGCCTAGGGGAATCGAACCCCTAACCCCTGCCTTGCAAAGGCAGTGCTCTGCCAATTGAGCTAAGGCCCCTTACCGCTCGAAACGGTACCTGGCTGGTAATTGCCGAGTCAAACACGAGCGGAGCCGGGGCCCACCAGCTGAGCAACCTCACTCAGCGGTTGGTGACTTCCTGCCACATGTCATTGTCGTCACGCTTACGCAGCTTGCTGATCCCGACGAGCACAGCCACCGCAATACCAACGGTAAGAAGAAGTTTCATGCCCCCACCCTACTCGCCCGCAACACCGACAAGGGGGGTCCGGGGGGCGAAGCCCCGCCGGGTGGGGTTTGGGGGCTCCGCCCCCAAGAAACTCGAGTGAAACGAAAAAGGCTCATGCTCTCCATGAGCATGAGCCACCTATGAGTGAAACGGTGGGCCTAGGAGGACTTGAACCTCCGACCTCTTCGTTATCAGCGAAGCGCTCTAACCGCCTGAGCTATAGGCCCGTATCGACCCTTGTGGTGTATCACCCGAGCCGAGGACAAAGATTACCCGACGCACCCGAATGAACCAAAACGGCTGGTCAGAGGCCGATGCCGGGCTGGCACCGGCCTCTGGAACCGGTTTAGTCGGGGTCGGCCAGGGTGACCTGGATACCGCCGACCAGATCGCAGCACTGGTTGTAGATGAAGGTGCCGACGGTGCCGAGCGCGGTGAACAGCACCACGTTGATCAGGCCGATCACACCGGCGTAGCCGAAGACTGTGCCGGCATCGATCAGCCCCATCGACCCGCTGTCCTGCGACACCATGTCGGTGAAGGTGTTGTTCAGCCGCTCCCACACGCCCATGCCCTCGAGCACGATGTAGAGCAGGCCGACCGCCAGCATCCACACGAAGAACAGGGCGACGCTGATCACCAGCGAGATCTTCAGCGTCGACCAGGGGTCGATCCGGCGAATCTGGACGGTGGCGCGCAGTGGCTCCCCCGCGGCGGCGGCCGCCACCGCGACCGGCGCGGCGGGCGACACCGGGTGGTACTGCGGCAGCGAATGGGATTCCTGCGGCGGCAGCGGATGCCGGATATCGGACAGGTCGGGCATGTCCTTGATCAGTTCCGGCCGCGCGATGCTGCGCGTAGGTCCGTCGATACCAACGGATTTCACCATCGCCGCTTCCTTGCGCGCGGCTTTGGCGGCCAGGTCGGCGGTGGTCCGGGCATTGGTCACACCGCCGCCGTTCAGGCCGCCCGAGGGACGGCCGGTGACCGGTGACTGCCCAGGCCGGTACAGGTTGGACTGCGGTTCGCGCTGCGGAAGCTGCGACCAGCCCTCCTGATACTGCGCCTGGCCGCCGCCCGGTTCCGGTTGCGCGTCGCGCCCTTCGGCGCCGGAATGCTCCGGCGCCGAGGACGTGAATTCGCTGTGCTGCTCCGGATTTTCGTTCGACCCGTCGGCCGAACTGACCGGCCGTGATGTCGGCCGCGGCGGAATCGGGGACGGTGCGATTCGTTCGGTCACACCGTTGGTGTGCTGCCGCTCGTCATTCGGCTGATTCGGAGTGGTCAATGGGAATCCTCAGATCCGTTCGTTGCCGCCGCTGGTGGTTTACTCGGAACCGGCGCTGTCGTCACCGGCGACCTGATCGGGTTCGTCGGCGTTGCGCGCGATAGCAAGCAACGTATCCCCATCTGCGAGGTTCATCAATCGCACGCCCTTGGTCTGTCGTCCAGCCTTACGAACCTGCTTAGCCGCCGTCCGGATTACGCCGCCCCCGGACGTGATCGCATACAACTCATCCTCGTCGTCGACGATGAGCGCACCGACCAGGGTGCCACGCTTGGCGTCGAACTGGATAGTCAATACACCTTTACCGCCGCGGCCCTGTGCGGTGTACTCCTCGATCGCGGTGCGCTTGGAGTAGCCGCCCGAGGTCGCCACCAGCAGATAGGTGTCGGGGCGAACCACATTGAGCGACAACAGTTCATCGTCGGCGTTGAACCGCATGCCCTGCACACCGGAGGTGGCGCGGCCCATCGGGCGCAGCGCCTCGTCGGTGGCGGAGAAGCGGATCGACTGGCCGTGCGCCGACACCAGCAGCAGATCGTCCTCGGCGGCACACAGCACTGCGCCGACCAGTTCGTCGGAGTCGCGCAGGTTCACCGCGACGATGCCGCCGCTGCGGTTGGAGTCGAAATCGGTCAGCTTGGACTTCTTCACCAGGCCGTTCTTGGTGGCCAACACCAGGTACGGCGCGTCCTCGTAACCCTGGATACGGATGATCTGGGCGATCTTCTCATCGGGCTGGAAGGCAAGCAGATTCGCCACGTGCTGGCCGCGCGCGGTGCGGCTCGCCTCGGGCAGCTCGTAGGCCTTGGCCCGGTACACCCGGCCCTTGTTGGTGAAGAACAGCAGCCAGTCGTGCGTACTGGTGATGAAAAAGTGCTTGACGATGTCGTCCTGCTTGAGACCCGCGCCCTGCACGCCCTTGCCGCCCCGCTTCTGCGAGCGGTAGAGGTCGGTCTTGGTGCGCTTGGCGTAGCCCGTCTCCGTCACGGTGACGACCACGTCCTCGCGGGCGATCAGATCCTCGTCGGCGACATCGCCGTCGGCCGCCACGATCCGGGTGCGGCGCTCGTCGCCGAACTTCTCGACGATCTCGCGCAGCTCGTCGCGCACGATGGCGCGCTGCCGCTCGGGCTTTTCCAGAATGTCCTTCAGATCGGCGATCTCGGCTTCGATCTTCGCCAATTCGTCGATGATCTTCTGCCGCTCCAGGGCCGACAGGCGGCGCAGCTGCATGTCGAGAATGGCGGTGGCCTGGATCTCGTCGATGTCGAGCAGCTGCATCAGGCCGGTGCGCGCGGTGTCGGTGTTGGCCGAACGCCGGATCAGGGCGATGACCTCGTCGAGCGCGTCCAGGGCCTTGACCAGGCCGCGCAGGATGTGGGCCCGCTCCTCGGCCTTGCGCAGCAGGAAGCGGGTGCGCCGGACGATGACGTCCAACTGGTGATCGACGTAGAGCCGGATCATCTGGTCCAGGCGCAGCGTGCGCGGCACGCCGTCGACAATGGACAGCATGTTGGCGCCGAAGCTGGTCTGCAGCTGGGTGTGCTTGTAGAGGTTGTTCAGCACCACCTTGGCGACGGCGTCCCGCTTGACGGTCACCACGATGCGCATGCCGGCGCGGTCGGAGGACTCGTCGTGGATATCCGAGATACCCGCGATCTTGCCGTCCTTCACCTGCTCGGCGATCGAGTTGATGAAGTTGTCGGTGTTCACCTGGAACGGCAGCTCGGTGATCACGATGGTGGTGCGACCGCGGCTGTCCTCTTCGATCTCGACCACGCCGCGCATGCGGATGGAGCCGCGACCGGTGCGGTAGGCGTCCTGGATGCCCTGGCCGCCGACGATCAAGCCGTAGGTCGGGAAGTCCGGGCCCTTGACCCGTTCCATGCACGCCTCGAGCGTGGTTTCCTCGTCCGCCTCGTAGTTCTCCAGCGCCCAGTAGACGGCCTCGGCGAGCTCGTTCAGATTGTGCGGCGGGATATTGGTCGCCATGCCGACCGCGATGCCGTTGGAACCGTTCATCAACAGGTTCGGCACCCGGCTGGGGAGCACCGTCGGTTCCTGCGAGCGGCCGTCGTAGTTGGGTGCGAAATCGACCGTCTCGTGGTCGATTTCGCGCAGCATCTCCATGGCCAGCGGCGTCAGGCGGCACTCGGTGTAGCGCATGGCGGCCGCGCCGTCGTTGCCGCGGGAACCGAAGTTGCCCTGGCCGTCGACCAGCGGGTAGCGCAGCGACCACGGCTGCGCCATGCGCACCAGGGTGTCGTAGATCGACGCGTCGCCGTGCGGGTGGTAGTTACCCATGGTCTCGGCGACCGGACGAGCGGACTTCACGTAGCCGCGGTCCGGACGGTAGCCGTTGTCGTACATCGCGTAGAGCACGCGCCGGTGCACCGGCTTGAGGCCGTCGCGCACATCGGGCAGCGCGCGGCCCACGATCACGCTCATCGCGTAATCGATGTAGCTGCTCTGCATCTCGTTCTGGATGTCGACCGGTTCGATCCGGTCACCGGCCCCGCCGTTGGGCGGCAGCGTGGTCTCAGTCATGAAGTGATCTCCGTAGGAAGTTGTGCGCGGCAGCGGTTCCAGGCGGGACTAAGGGGAATCGAACCCCTTACCCCCACCGAGCCACTTACACGTCGAGGAAGCGGACATCCTTGGCATTGCGGGTGATGAAGCTGCGGCGCGCCTCGACGTCCTCACCCATCAGGATGGAGAACAGCTCGTCGGCGGCGGCGGCGTCATCGAGGGTGACCTGACGCAGCACCCGCACCGAGGGATCCATGGTGGTCTCCCACAGTTCCTTGGCGTTCATCTCGCCCAGACCCTTGTAGCGCTGGACGCCGTCGTCCTTGTTGATCTTCTTGCCGGCCGAGAGCCCGGCCTCGAGCAGCACGTCGCGCTCGCGGTCGGAATAGGCGAACTCGGGATCGGCGCGCTGCCACTTGAGCTTGTACAGCGGCGGCTGCGCGAGGTAGACGTGACCGTGCTCGACCAGCGGGCGCATGAAGCGGAACAGCAGGGTGAGCAGCAGCGTCGAGATGTGCTGGCCGTCGATGTCGGCGTCGGCCATCAGCACGATCTTGTGATAACGCAGCTTGGCGATATCGAACTCGTCGTGGATACCGGTGCCGAACGCGGTGATGATCGACTGCACCTCGTTGTTCTTCAGGACACGGTCGATGCGGGCCTTCTCGACATTGATGATCTTGCCGCGCAGCGGGAGGATCGCCTGGTACATCGAGTCGCGGCCGGATTTGGCCGAGCCGCCGGCGGAGTCACCCTCCACGATGTAGATCTCGGACTTGATCGGATCCTTGGACCGGCAGTCGGCCAGCTTGCCCGGCAGCCCGCCCAGGTCGGTGGCCGACTTACGGCGCACCAGCTCGCGCGCCTTACGCGCCGCGACCCGGGCCTGCGCGGACGAAACCGCCTTGTTCACAATGGTCTTCGCGTCGGCCGGGTTGGCCTCGAACCAGTGCGTGAGGTGCTCGTTGCAGGTCTTCTGCACGAACGACTTGACCTCGGTGTTGCCCAGCTTGGTCTTGGTCTGGCCCTCGAACTGCGGCTCACCGACCTTGACACTCACAATGGCGGCCAGGCCCTCCCGGATGTCGTCACCGGTGAGGTTGCCGTCCTTGTCCTTGATGAGCTTCTTGTCCTTGGCGTACTTGTTGACCACGGTGGTCAGCGCCGCGCGGAAGCCCTCTTCGTGCGTACCACCTTCGTGGGTGTTGATGGTGTTGGCGAAGGTGTGCACCGACTCGGAGTAGCCGGAGTTCCATTGCATCGCGACCTCGAGCTCGTGGCCCTGGCCCTTGCCGGTGAACGCCACGATCGAGTTGTGGATGGACTGCTTGGTCCGGTTGATGTGCTTGACGAAATCCTCGAGCCCGCCCGGGTAGTGGTAGACGCGCGACTTCACCTTCGGCGCGGCGGGCGCGGTCTCCTCGTCGGCGTGCTTGGGCGCCTCGGCGGTCTCACTGACCACCTCGTCGGTGACATCGCTCTCCGAGACCCGCTCGTCGGTCAGGGTGATGGTGAGTCCCTTGTTCAGGAACGCCATCTCCTGAAGGCGGCGCGCGACCGTCTCGAAGTTGTAGGTGGTGGTTTCGAAGATTTCCGGATCCGCCCAGAAGCGGATGGTGGTGCCGGTGCGCTTGGTCGCCTCACCCTTGACCAGCTGGCCGGGCTTGGCGTCCTTGTAGATCTGGGTCCAGTGGAAACCGGCGTTGTCGATCTCGGCCTCGAGCCGGCTCGACAGCGCGTTGACCACGGAGATGCCGACACCGTGCAGACCACCGGACACCGCGTAGGAGTCGGAGTCGAACTTGCCGCCCGCGTGCAGCTGGGTCATGACCACCTCGATGGTGGGGATGCCCTGCGCGTGCATGCCGGTGGGAATGCCGCGGCCGTCGTCGACCACCTCGACACCGCCGTCGGCGAGCAGTTTGACGTCGACGCGGGTGGCGTGGCCGGCCATCGCCTCGTCGACCGAGTTGTCGACGACTTCCCAGATCAGATGGTGTAGACCGCGCTCACCAGTGGAGCCGATGTACATGCCGGGGCGCTTGCGAACCGCCTCGAGGCCTTCGAGGACCGTAATGGAGGAAGCGTCGTAATCACCGGATGTTGCTTTGGTCGAGCCCGATTCGTTGGCAGCCACTGGTCGGTAGCTCTCCTTACTTGCTGATCCTCTGGACAGCGGCCGGACAATACACGTGAAACCCCGTAAAATGGACTGGTCGAAATCAGGGGTCCGAGAGCGTGCCGATCCGAACGCGCCGAAGGTTCGCCGCTAGTTACTCCACCATCCTACTGGTAGACCCGAGCCACAGTGCACCTAACACACCCCTCACAGCTTCGTGGCTCAAAGAAATCGACTCCAGATGTGTCCCGTCGGCCATCCGCCGGTTTGCTCCGCGTCTCCGGGCACCTAGGGCGCACTAGTTACTTGCCCGGAATTAGCGTCGCGGGCACCGGGCCTACCCGTAGGTGTCCCGTGGACCGCGACCGCGGATATGGCGCTCGCCCTTACGCCAGCTCGGCGCGGCCGGACCGGTGATCTTCAGCTGCGTGACCACGCCGTTCCCGACCGCGGCGGCGATCTTGGCCAGGATCTGGCTCTGCAACATGCGCAGCTGGGTGGCCCAGGCGGTGGACTCGGCGGCGATGGACAGCACGCCATCGGTGAGCGACACGGGATTCGCGTGCGCGGCGATGTCCTCCCCGACCACCGTCGGCCACTGGCCGAACACCATGCCCTCGGCCACCTTCGCCGACCAGCCGCGGCTCTTCGCCAGCGCGCCCGCGAGTTTGAACAGGGGCTGTGGATCACGGCCGTCCGGGCCCGGGCCCGACCAGCCGGACCGCCGGCGAGCGCCGGCGCGCAATCCCCGCTTGGGCGAGGCGCGGCCCTGACCGACGGATTTACCGCTGGCGCGCGCGGCGGCCCGAGCCTCCTCCAGCGCGCGCCGGGCCAGGTCGATGCCGCGCAGCTCCGGTTGCTCTCCGGGTGGCCCCGCATCGGCGCCCCGCTGTTCCGATTGATCGGTCATCGCCTGCTCCGTTCACCCTGCCGCGGGGGTTGTCCCCAGTTTTCCCAAGTTGTCCCCAGGCGCCACACCTACCCCGCCGGGATGGAAATCCCGTGGTCAGCGGCTCGAACGCCCAAGATCGAACGTCTGTTCGCCCCGGTCACGTGGGTGTTCTGCATATTCCACAGTGTTCGAGCCATCGGGTCGCGATACCGCGGTGGTCATGAGCGAGCCGAGTTGTCCACAGAACCTGTGGATAACTTCTTCCCGCTGGTAATACCGCCGATCCGGCGCCTCGGCGCTGCGAACTCTACGGGAGATCACCGGACTCGCGCTGCCCCGAATCGAGGTCGAGCGAACCCGGCGCGGCGGGCCCGGCCGGGCGGATCAGGGAGGTCCGATGATCGGCCGCGCCGGTGGTTTCCACCCGCAGCGGGGTCGCCTCGAGCTCGGCGGGGACATCGTCGGGAACCGCCGCGGTGATCAGCACCTGCTCCGCACCCGCCGCCACCTCGGCCAGCGCGGTGCGCCGCCGCCGGTCGAGTTCGGCGAACACGTCATCGAGCAGCAGCACCGGCTCGGTGCCGCCCGCGCGTAACAGCTCGAACGCACCCAGCCGCAGCGCCAGCGCGAAAGACCACGATTCCCCATGACTGGCAAAGCCTTTCGCGGGCGCGCTCCCCAGCAGCAGCTCCAGATCATCGCGGTGCGGGCCGACCAGGCAGACGCCGCGCTCCAGCTCCCGGGTCCGCGCGATCCCCAACTCGCGCAATACGATCGACTCCAGCTCGGCGGTGTCCTCGGCCCGCGGCTCCCGAGCCGGATCGAGCAGCTCCGGGGGCAGGTAGCCGCTTCGGTAACCGATTGCGGCGGGCCGGGATTCGGGCGCGATCGAGGAATAAGCCTGTGCGAGTTGGGGATAGAGTTCGTGCACCAGTCGCAGCCGCTGGGCCAGCAGCACGGCGGCATGCGTCGCCAGATGCCCGTCCCACACATCCAGGGTGCTCAGGTCGGCTTTCGAACGCGCCTGCCGGCCAGCGGTTTTCAACAGGGCCGAACGCTGCCGCAACACCCGGTCGTAGTCGGCGCGCACCGCCGCCAGCCGCGGGAGCCGGGTTGTGCACAACTCGTCCAGGAAGCGCCGCCGCTCTCCCGGATCGCCGCGGACCAGCGACAGATCCTCCGGCGCGAACAGGACGGTCTGCAGAATGCCGAGAATCTCACGCGGCCGCCGCACCGGCGACCGGTTGATCTGCGCGCGATTGGCCGCCCCGGAATTCAGTTCGACATCGATGCGCAATTCTCGACCGGTATTGACCACGGTGGCGCCGACCCGAGCCTTGGCCGCGCCCAGGCGGATCAGCGGCGCGTCGGCGGCGACCCGGTGGGAGGCGAGAGTGGCCAGGTAACCGATTGCCTCGACGAGGTTGGTCTTGCCATTGCCGTTCGATCCCAAGAAGACCGTGCGGCCTGGGGATAATTCCAGCTCGGCCTGTTCCCAGGAGCGGAAATCACGCAGTGACAGTGCCCGAATGAACATGGACTATCCCAGCCCGACCTGCGGATGAACCCGGCCCACGGCGAGTGGACCGGGTTCGACCCGGTTATGCACAGACGTTTGCACCCCTGGGGATCAGCCCGGCAACCGGACCGGCATCAACAGGTAGATGTAGGGGCTGGCCAGCGCGGCGAACGATCCGGAATCGAGCACTTCGGGCTCGTTCTCGCTGGCGGGCAGCAGCACGGCGGGACGGCTCGGGGTGGTGAACCCGAAGGTGACCCGGTCCGAGTGCAGCGCCGAGAGCCCGTCCACGAGGTAACCGGGGTTGAACGCGATGGTCAATGCCTCACCGCGGAAATCGGCCTCCAGCCATTCCTCGGCGCGCCCGGCGTCGTCGCCACCGGCCGACAGCAGCAGACCCTCGGTGGAGAACTCCAGGCGCACCTGGGCACCGCGCTCGGCCACCAGGGCGACGCGCTTGATGGCCTCCGAGAGCGCCGACACCGACAGCGTGGCGATCGAGGTGTGCTCCTTGGGGAGCAACTGGCGGAACTTGGGGAATTCGGCGTCGAGCAGGCGCGTGGTGGTACGGCGGCCCGCATTGACGATGCCGAGCAGGCCATCCGAGCCCGCACCGGTCCCCAGGGACAGCTGAACGGGCGCGTCGGTGGCGCCCAGGGTCTTGGCGGACTCGGAGAGCGTCTTGGCCGGAATCAGCACCGAGGTCTCGATATCGGCCTGCTCCGGCTTCCACTCGATGTGGCGCACCGCGAGCCGGAACCGGTCCGTGGCCGCGAGGACGACATTGGCGCCCTCGATCTCGACCCGGATGCCGGTGAGCATGGGCAGCGTGTCGTCGCGGCCGGCGGCGACGGCGACCTGGCCGACGGCCTCGGCGAAGACGTCCACACCGAGTTCACCGGTCTGCTGGGGGACTTCGGGCAGCTGGGGATAGTCCTCGACCGGCATGGTGGGCAGGGAGAACTTGGCGCTGCCGCAGCTGATCAGCACGCGGGTGCCGTCGACGGAGACGTCGACGGGCTTGTTGGACAGGGCCTTGGTGATATCGGCCAGCAGGCGACCGGAGACCAGGACCTCGCCCGGACCGGCGACCTCGGCGGCGACCCGCATCTGCGCGGACACCTCGTAGTCGAAACCGGAGACCGTGAGGCCGTCCTCGTTGGCAACCAGGAGCACGCCACCGAGTACGGGCACCGGCGGCCGGGACGGGAGGCTGCGTGCGACCCAGGCGACGGATTCCGCGAAATCCTCACGGGCGACCCGAAACTTCATGCTTTCCATCGCCCGATCTGTCCTCTCCCATTCCTGGAGTCGATGCTGCCGTGATCCGTGTGCGGTGGCCGAACGTCGTCAGAGGGTACTGGATCGGCCGCCTTCGAAGTCTGGCACAGGCGACCGACAACAAACCGTACTCGTCTCACCCGCGTAGACCTAGCCCGACCCTCCGGTGTTCGCACCAACCGGTGACAACTGTAGATGCGTGCGGACTCGATCGGCTTCCTGTCCTCCGAGGCGTCTTTCGGTGAGTGGCTCGGTGCGTGAGCCGACTCGATCAACTTTCCACACAGCCTGTTTTCAAGAGATCTCTTCTAGAAGAAGAACTGAAGTAGTAGTAGGCACTGTGGAATCTGTGGACTGCGCCTGTTTTCGCAGGTCGCGATGCCTGGCGGCGTGGGGATGACCGGCGGATGACTCGAGGATGAACCGAGGGTGTCTGTGGACGTCGGAAAGTTGTCCCCGATTCATCCTCGAGTGCTCCTCGAGTTGTTCCACCGGATTCACCCGGTTGTGCACATATGTGCAGGAACGAGTGCACAACTCGAGGATTCCTCGAGGACTCCCCAGGGACTCCTCGAGGAATCCACAGGGGTTAACCGACAGGCTGCCTGGTCAGTGCCTGTGGGTAGCCATGGTTGTTAGCACTGGGGACAACCGGGTGTGAGTGACGGCTCCCAGGCAGGTTCCACAGGGTGTGGGGGAATCGGTGGACAAAGCGGTGGATTCCTCGAGGAGTCCCCAGGAATTCCTCGAGGAATCCACAACCCAAAAAAGTGCACTGCCCCTGGTCAGAGGCAGTGCACAAGTGTGGATTCAACAGCCGCGCCGGGCTGGTGATCGTGGGTGTTAGTGGATTCTTCCCGCGGCTAGCGCGAACGCTGCTTGATGCGTGCGGTGAGCTCCTGCACCTGGTCGTAGACCCGGCGGCGCTCGGTCATCTCCTTGCGCACCTTCTTCTCCGCGTACATGACCGTGGTGTGGTCGCGACCGAACGCCTGGCCGATCTTCGGCAGCGACAGATCCGTGAGCTCACGGCATAGGTACATCGCGATCTGCCGGGCCTGCGCCAGCGGGCGGGCCTTACCGGGACCGGTGAGTTCCTCGAGCGTGGTGTTGAAGTACTCCGCGGTCACGGCCATGATCGTGGCCGCGTTGATCTCCAGCGCCGCGGTCTCCGGCATCAGATCGCGGAGCACGACCTCGGCCAGCGGCAGATCCAGCGGCTGGCCGTTCAGCGAGGCGAACGCGGTCACGCGGATCAGCGCGCCCTCCAGCTCCCGGATATTGCGCTCGACCCGGCTCGCGATCAGTTCCATCACATCGTGCGGCACATCGAGTCGATCCATTCGCGCCTTCTTGCGCAGGATCGCGATCCGGGTCTCCAGCTCCGGCGGCTGCACATCGGTGATCAGACCCCACTCGAAGCGGGTGCGCAGCCGTTCCTCCAGCGTCGCCAGCTGTTTGGGCGGCCGGTCCGAGGACACCACGATCTGTTTGTTCGCGTTGTGCAGCGTGTTGAAGGTGTGGAAGAACTCTTCCTGGATGCCTTCCTTGCCCTCGATGAACTGGATGTCGTCGACCAGCAGGATGTCGGTCTCGCGGTAGCGGCGTTTGAAGGCCACCTTGCGGTCGTCGCGCAGCGAGTTGATGAAGTCGTTGGTGAATTCCTCGGTCGAGACGTATTTCACCCGCATACCAGGGAACAGCCGCTGGGCGTAGTGCCCGGCCGCGTGCAGCAGATGCGTCTTGCCCAAACCCGAAGCGCCCCAGACGAACAGCGGGTTGTAGGCCCGCGCGGGGGCTTCCGCGATGGCGACCGCGGCGGCATGCGCGAAGCGATTGGATGCGCCGATGACGAAGGTCTCGAAGGTGTACTTGGCATTGAGACTGGCCGAGGAACTCGGCGCGGGCGTCTCCTGGGTCTTGGTGAAATAGGTAGGCCAGGAGTTGCGGGCGCTCACGACGGGCTCGTCGCCGTCCTCGTGGTCGGGATGCGCGGGCCGGGTGTCGCGGGGCGGCTGCTGCTCCCGGACCGGCTGGTGCGCGGCGGTGCGGGCGGGCTCGGGTTCGTCATGCCGCGGTGGGCGGCCGGCCGACTCACGGCCGCGCATCGCGACAGGTTCGGGAGTGAACAGCGACTCCTGCCCGGGCGGCCCGGATTCCCGGCGCGTGGACTGCCCGTTGGACCGCGGCGGCGGTTCGGGCGCGGGTGCGGTCGGAGCGGGCGCCGGGCTCTGATAGTCCGGTGCGGAGTAGTAGTCGTCGGCCGCGTACTCCGGGGACGGTTCGTACTCCTGTGACTGGTAGCCGGATTCGTAGCTCTGGGCGGGCTGGTACTCCGCGGCGGGCGAGTACTCACCGTCGCCCGGTTGGTATTCGGGCGTTGTCTCGTATTCGGCGGCGGGGCTGTACTCCGCACCGGTGGCGTTGTAGTCGCCCGGCGCGCTGTACTCGCTGGTGCTGCCGTAGTCGCCGGTGTCGCCGTACTCGCCGTATTCACCGGTGCTGTTGTATTCGGGTGCTTTGTTGTACTCCGGCGCCGTGCCGTACTCCTGCGTCGTGCCGCCGTACTCGGTAGCGGTGGCGTATCGCTGTGTCTGGCCGTACTCGCCGCGGGCCGCGTAGTCGGGTGCGGGCGCGCGGCGCGGTTCGCGGCGTTCCGGACGGCTGGTCATCCGCGCGTGCCGGGGATTGGCCGCGGAGCGTTCGCTGGTCGACTGCGGTGGTGCGGCGATGCGCACGCCCAGCCCCTCGACCTGGGGGCCGAGCCGACGACCCAGGGAACGCAGAATCGGTTCGCGCAGATCACGTTCGATGGCCTCCTGGGCCAGCGACGAGGGCACCGAGAGCAGGGCGAAGCCCTGCGCCACGGTGATCGGCTTGACCAGCTTCAGCCAGGCCTGCTGTGCTCGGGTGACCGGGGGGATGGCGCCGTCGGGCGAACCGGTGGTGAGCTCAGCGATCACCTCGGGCCACACAGTGGCCAACACGTTCTGCTCGTCGTCCATGCAGTGTCCTCCCCAGTAGTTGTTCGATAGGAACGCAGACGACCTGGGCGTTGTACCGTGAGCCCGAGCGCTGTTAGGATTCTCCGGTTCCAGGTAGCGGCGAAGTCAGCCGTCGGCCTACGAATATGCCACCGGAGGGGTGTTTCCACACAATTATCCACAGATGTGGAAAACCCTGGGGACATGTGAATCCGGCGTCAGCTCGGTCGGTGTGTCGCATCTACCAGCGGATCTTCAGCTATTAAGCAGCTATCGACGCTTGCCGTGCACATGTCCGTGCCCAGGGGTGTTGATAACCGACCGTTCAGTCCACAACCGGTCCCCGCCCTGAGCTGGCCCGATGACCGGCTTCACAGGGGCTGAGTTTGACCCGAATCTGGCGGATCAGTACCCTCGTACAGTCACCCCTTGGTGCGGTGGCGGTCCTGTGCTGACCGCGTTGAGGTCGTAACCGACCCTCTGTGCGCCAGGACCGACGCGCATCGATGACGACCGCAAGTTTTGCGTGACTCAGCATCGCGCACCCATGTTTTACCGACCAGCTATCGGGCGCACCCGCGCCCCCAACTCGAGGAGTGTTGACCGTGGCCAAGGGCAAGCGGACGTTCCAGCCGAACAACCGTCGTCGGGCGCGCGTCCACGGCTTCCGCCTCCGGATGCGGACCCGTGCGGGCCGCGCCATCGTTTCCGCGCGTCGCGGCAAGGGCCGCAAGACCCTGACTGCCTGATCCTCGCATTCGGACGCTCGGGTGTTGCCTGAGCCGTATCGGTTGCATCATCGTGCCGACTTCTCCCGGACGGTGCGCCGCGGCCAGCGAATCGGGAGGCGAGATCTGGTCGTACACGCGCTCGTGCACGGGTACGACGGAATCGTGGGCACGACGGAATCCCGGCCGGAGACCCAGGGGGCGAAGCCCCGTGGCTCCGGAGGTATCAGCGCATCCCTCGGACCGGTTTCGGTGGATGCGCTGATCCGCGTGGGCGGTCCGCGATTCGGATTGATTGTCAGCAAGGCGGTGGGCTCCGCGGTGATTCGACACCGGGTAGCCCGCCGCCTGCGTCATATGTGCGGCAAGGTGATCCACGATCTACCCGCCGAGACCGATATCGTGATTCGTGCGCTGCCCGGCGCGGCCGACGCCAGCTCCGCGGAACTACTCCGCCAGCTCCAGGGCGCGCTGCGCAAACTCGATGGGGCCCGGTCGTCGTGAACAGCCTCACGCGGCTGCCGGCTCGCTTGTTGATCTTCTTGATCGAGCTGTACCGGACCTACGTCTCCCCCACCCGAATGCCGGTGTGCCGCTTCACTCCGACCTGCAGTGAATACGCAGTCACTGCGCTGCGTACCCGCGGCCTGTTCGTCGGACTCGGTTTGACGGCCGTGCGATTGCTCAAATGCGCGCCCTGGCACCCTGGTGGATGGGACCCCGTCCCGGAGCGCCGCGCACGCGCCCGGGACGCGGCAGCCGCCGACACTGCCGCGTCGGCAGCGGCGCCACAAGCTTGTACAGGATCACCGTCCGCGGTGATCGGCGAACCGAACGACGGGAGTGCATAGAGCCGTGCTCGACTTCATCTATTATCCGGTGTCCTGGATCCTCTGGTTCTGGCACCGGGTCTTCGCGGCCATCCCCGGCCTGAGCGACAGCAGCGGCATCGCCTGGGCGCTGGCGGTGGTGTTCCTGGTCTTCACCTTGCGCATCGTGCTCTACAAGCCGTTCGTGAAGCAGGTCCGCACCACCAAACAGATGCAGGAGTTGCAGCCCCAGATCAAGGAGCTGCAGAAGAAGTACAAGAACGACCGCCAGAAGATGGCGCTGGAGATGCAGAAGCTCCAGAAGGATCACGGCTTCAACCCGCTGATGGGGTGCCTGCCGATCCTGGCGCAGGTGCCGGTCTTCCTCGGTCTGTTCCACGTGCTGCGTTCCTTCAACCGGACCGGCCACGGTTTCGGCCAGCTCGGGATGAGCATCCAGGAGAACGCCAACACTCCGAACTACGTCTTCAATGCCGCCGATGTGCAGTCGTTCCTGAGTGCCCGGCTCTTCGGCGCGCCGATCTCGGCGTTCATCACCACCCCGGTCAGCGAGCTGCAGGCGTTCGCCATCGACGGCGCGCTGCCCTCGCGTGTCGCTATTGCCGCCGTCGCGATCCCGCTGATGGTCATCGCCGGTCTGGCTACGCACTTCAACGCTCGCGCTTCGGTCGCGCGGCAGAGCCCGGAGGCCGCGGCCAATCCGCAGGCCGCGCTGATGAACAAGCTGGCGCTGTGGGTCTTCCCGCTGGGCGTGCTCGTCGGTGGCCCGTTCCTGCCGATCGCCATCCTGCTGTACTGGGTGGCGAACAACATCTGGACCTACGGGCAGCAGCACCTCGTCTTCGGCCGGATGGCCAAGGAAGAAGAAGAGAAGAAGCAGCAGAAGCTGGAGCAGCGCGCGCAGAACGCCCCCAAGCCGGGCGCGAAGCCGGTCAACACCAAGAAGAAGCCGGCTGTCGACGCCGAGCCCGCCGACGCCGTCGAGGACGCGGCGGACACGGTCGAGCGGGCCGCGACGAACGGCACCGCGAAGCCGAAGAGCGCGGCCCAGCGCCGCTCGGGCGGTGGGCAGAAGCGCCCGAACCGCGGCCGCGCCAACCAGAAGCGGCGACGCTGATCGCCTTCGCGCACTAAGCAGCAACCCCTTGATCGCGTACCACCCGGCGGCGATGGCCAGGCGGTCGCGGCGAGCAGATGAAGGAAAGCCAAATGACTGTTGAGACCGACGGAGGGGACGCCACAGTGGCGACGACGATGGTGAGCGCAGACACCGAACCAGCCGATGTCGTCAGTGACTCCGAGGAAGCTCTGATCGAAGAGGGCGAGATCGCGGGTGACTACCTCGAGCAACTGCTCGACGTGCTGGATTTCGACGGCGATATCGACCTGGATGTCGAGGGCGATCGTGCGGTGGTGAGCATCGACGGCGGCCGCGATCTGTCGAAGCTGGTCGGCCGCAACGGCGAAGTGCTGGACGCGCTGCAGGAGCTGACCCGCCTCGCGGTGCAGCAGGCGACCGGTGTGCGGAGCCGACTGATGCTGGATGTGGCGGGCTGGCGGGCCAAGCGTCGGGAGGAGCTGAGCGCGCTTGGCACCGCCGCCGCGCAGCGGGTGCTGGAATCCGGTGCCCCCGAGGCGCTTGCGGCCATGACCCCGTTCGAGCGGAAGATCGTGCACGACGCGGTCGCCGCTGTCGACGGGGTGGAGAGTGAGAGCGAAGGCGTGGAGCCGAACCGCCACGTGGTGGTCGTTCCCGCTTGATCCTGGGGGACGGCGCGTTTCGTCACCCTGACGTTTTGGACAGGGCCTCCGGTCTATGGACCGGGGGCCTTCTCCATGTCCCGGGCGCGGTCGGCCGCGGTCGGTTCAATACTGTTGACTCATCAGACGCGGAAGGATGTTTCACGTGGAACGGGATCTCGGTGAAAGCACTCCCCTGCCAACCGAGTTGGAGCCGCCGGCCGAAGCCGCCCGGGTCTTCGGCGACCGGTTGGATATCGCCCGGAAGTACTGCGCGGCGCTGGCGACCGCCGGTGTGGAGCGTGGGCTGATCGGTCCGCGTGAGGTGCCGCGGCTCTGGGATCGCCACATCCTCAATTGCGCGGTGCTCGGCGAGCTGATCCCCGAAGGCGCGACTGTTGTCGACATCGGTAGTGGTGCCGGGCTGCCCGGTATCCCGCTCGGAATCGCGCGACCGGATCTGCGCATCACTCTGGTGGAACCGTTGTTGCGCCGCACTATCTTCCTGAGCGAATTCATCGACGCGGCGGGCCTGGACATCACCGTGGTGCGCGGCCGTGCCGAACAGTCCGGCGTGATGAAGGAAGCGGGCGGCGCGGACATCGTCACCTCGCGTGCGGTGGCCCCCTTGGCGAAACTGGCGCAGTGGTCCCTCCCGCTACTGCGCGACCACGGCCACATGCTCGCGCTGAAGGGCGCCAGCGCAGCAGAGGAATTGGAACGCGACGGTGAGGCGCTGACTCGCGCGGGCGCGAGCAATTTCCAGGTGCTCGAATGCGGCGTCGGAATCGTCTCCACCCCCACCGTCGTCATCAGCGCCGAACTGCTCCCCCGCGCTGAACGCGCTCCGCGTCGGCGCGCCAACAAGTCTCGCGGCTGATCCCGTCGCCTCGCGAACGTCGGGGCGCATCAGGTCAGCCCCGGTTGCCGGTTGTTCGATTTGTTGTCGCCCACTTGCTCGGCGCGTGGTCCGTCGGGGCCACGGCTGTCTCCTGGGCGAATGTCGGGGTCCATTCTCATGTTTCATGTGAAACAGCGCACGTGGCGTGTGCTGTCGGATGTGCGCGGGCGCGTTGTTTCACATGAAACATGGGCGGCTGTGGCGGGCAATTCGCTTGTCCTGTGCGCCGCACCGCGATTCAGCTTTCTAATCCCGGCCGGTGCTGGCAAGCTATGTCACGTCGGGCGTGAGCGTTGGTGCCACGAAGGAATATTGGGATTCGATCCGACTCAGCTGTTTGAAGTCACATGCGTCGGCGTTGGCCGGTGGTGCGTGATCTGAAGTTCTCGCGTTAGGAGCTGTTATGTCGAGCGGTCCGGCGAATGTTTCACGGGAAACTACGTCGCGCGTGCCGGGGATGCTGGACTCCAGCAACCTCGACCAGGAAGCATTCGGAAGCACACCGTTCGGGCACATCTCCCCCAGCGAGACCCCGATTGCCGCCGAAGCCCAACGCGCCAGCCAGATATTGCATCCAGGAAAGGTGACTGTGCCAAAACCGCACGAGCAACGCATCATCACCGTCGCCAATCAGAAGGGCGGCGTCGGTAAGACGACAACCACGGTGAATCTCGCGGCGGCCCTGGCGCATCAAGGCATGACGGTGCTGGTGATCGATCTCGATCCGCAGGGCAACGCCAGCACCGCACTCGGTATCGAACACCACTCGGGTGTTCCCTCCAGCTACGAACTCCTCATCGGCGAGGTGTCGGTGCAGGAGGCGATCAAGACGAGTCCGCACAACGAGCGGCTGCTCTGCATCCCCGCCACCATCGATCTGGCGGGCGCCGAGATCGAGCTGGTTTCCATGGTGGCCCGTGAGGGTCGGCTGAAGGCCGCTATCGATCAGGCGAATATCGCGGGCTACGAGATCGATTACGTCATGATCGACTGCCCGCCGTCGCTCGGCTTGCTCACCGTCAACGCGCTCGTGGCGGCCAAGGAGGTGCTGATCCCGATTCAGTGCGAGTACTACGCACTGGAGGGTGTCGGGCAGCTGCTCCGCAATATCGGTCTGGTGCAAGCGCACCTGAATCCCCAACTGCACGTGTCGACGGTGATCCTCACGATGTACGACGGCCGCACCAAACTCGCCGACCAGGTGGCCGACGAGGTGCGCGGCCACTTCGGCGACGTGGTGCTGCGCTCGGTGATCCCCCGCAGCGTAAAGGTCTCGGAGGCACCGGGATACGGCATGACGGTGCTCGATTATGATCCAGGCTCCCGGGGTGCGATGAGCTACCTCGACGCCGGTCGGGAGATGGCCCAGCGGGCAATGAACAAGGCCGCCGCCGGCGGCGCGGCGTAGCCAGTTGATGGGTGTGGGTTGGCGGACGAGAAAGGGATCGGTAGGCCGATGAGTCAGGCGAAGAAGGGCGGGCTGGGACGCGGACTGGCCGCGTTGATCCCCACGGGCCCGGCAGCCGAACCGGGTCTGGGCGCCACCCACGGCCTCGCGCCGGGCATGGGCAGCGCGGCGGCCAATGTGGTGATCGGCGTCGATCCGATCGGCCCGCAGCCGGCGTCGGCCTATCTGCATCGGGTTCCGGATCCTGCCGATGATGACGAGCTCGAGGTGAATGCGGCGGGCGCGACCTACCGCGAGATCCCGCCGTCGCAGATCGAACCGAATCCGAAGCAGCCGCGCAGCGTCTTCGAGGAGGAGGCGCTCGCCGAGCTGGTGCACTCCATCCGCGAATTCGGGCTGATGCAGCCGATCGTGGTGCGCCGGGTGGCGCCCGGGGTGGATCGCTATCAGCTCGTCATGGGCGAGCGGCGCTGGCGCGCCTGCCAGGAAGCGGGGCTGGAGAGCATTCCGGCCATCGTGCGGGAGACCGCCGATGACGCGATGCTGCGCGACGCGCTGCTGGAGAACATCCACCGGGTGCAGTTGAACCCGTTGGAAGAGGCTGCGGCCTATCAGCAGCTGCTGGAGGAATTCGACGTCACCCACGAGGAACTGGCGTCGCGGATCGGCCGATCCCGGCCGGTCGTCACCAATATGATCCGACTCTTGAAACTGCCGATTCCGGTGCAGCGCCGGGTTGCCGCGGGCGTGCTGTCCGCCGGGCATGCGCGTGCGCTGCTGGGGTTGGAGGCGGGTGCCGACGCTCAGGAGGTGCTGGCCGCGCGGATCGTGGCGGAGGGCCTATCGGTGCGCGCCACCGAGGAAGCGGTGACGCTGGCCAATCGAGATCCGGACAATGCCGCCACTCCCCCGACGCCGCGCCGCAAGCCGATTCATATGCCCGGTCTCCAGGATGTGGCCGAGCGGCTGTCCGAATCGTTCGACACCCGGGTGACGGTGAGCCTAGGCAAGCGCAAGGGCAAGATCGTCGTCGAATTCGGTTCGGTCGAAGATCTCGAGCGCATCGTCGGCATGATGCAGCAGCAGCAGCAGGTCGACCAGTGACGAAAATCGCCCCGTAATCCCGGCAACTCCGTGGTCGCCGCCGAAACGTCACTGTGACGGCGCGTTTCGGCGCACCCCGATCGCCGGTCCGAACGGGATCTCTGACAACAGCACAGTGAGTGGAGTGAGGCGGGTTCTTTTGATCGCTTATTCTTGCTGGCGGGCAATAGCCACAATGCGGCGCGCGCGAACGCATGGATGAATCGGACAGCTGGAGGCTGAGCAGAGCGGTGTCGACCAGCGTCACAGCCCTTTCCCTCGGGGAACTCGACAAGCTCCCGGCACATGCCAGGCGCTGTGTCTTCTGGGAGATGGATCCCGCGGTAGTCGCGGATTCGCGTGAGTTCAGCGATCCGGTTTTCGAGAAGGAAGCGTGGCTGTCCACGGTTCTGCTGGAGTGGGGTTCGTGCGGACAGGTGGCCGCGGTGGACGGCAAGGTCGCGGGTTGCGCCCTGTATTCGCCGCCCAGTGCCGTGCCGCGGGCCGCGCTCTTCCCCACCTCCCCGGTCAGCCCGGATGCCGTCCTGCTGACCACGCTGCGGACCGAATTCCGGTATTCCGACTCGGAGGTACCCCACCGGCTGCTACAGGCGGTGGTGGCCGATCTCGTCCGGCGTGGTGTCCGCGCTCTGGAGGCGTTCGGTATTCGCAGCGGACCGGCGACCCAGGCTATGTCCGACCGATCGGTCGGTTCCATGATGCTGATGGAACGGATCGGCGCGCCGGTGCGGGAGAACCCGTCGAGTGATTGCTCGCCGGAGACCTGCATGATCGACGCCGACTTCCTGGAGGACGCCGGATTCGAGGTGGTCGCCGCGCATCACCGGTTCCCCCGGCTGCGGTTGGAGCTGAATTCCGATCACGGCTGGAAGGAAGACGTCGAGCGCGCGCTGGATCAACTGCTGGCCGCCGCCGAGCTCACCGTGCCGTTCCGGATCGGCGCCGGATAGCGGTCTCGGAAACGACAGTGCCCCGGCCGGATTCCGGCCGGGGCACTGTGCGGTTTCGGGGCGCTAGGCGCGATCGGCTGCCGCGAGTTCCTCGGCGAGCAGTTCGGCGAAGGTGTATGTGCCGGTGGGCTGGTCGTCCTGGCCGAGCAGATACAGCCGCTTCACCGAGATCAGGATGGCCTCGGCGATCACATCGCGCATGCGTGGATTGGTGAGTACCGAAGCGTCGTAATCGTTGGTCAGATAGCCGATATCGATCTGCACCGTCGGCATCTTGGTGAGCCGCAGCAGATCCCAGGTGCGCGCGTGGGTCCGGCAGTCCTGCAAGGAGGTGCGGGCCACCACTTCGCGCTGAATGAAACCGGCGAGCACCTGGCCGATCATCGAGACCGAGCCGTGCGAATTGCCGAAATGGAAGCCGGCCACACCGTTCGCGGACTGACTGGGATTGGTCGCGCAGCGCAACGAGATCATCAGATCGGCATCGAAAGCGTTGGAAGTGTCGGCACGTTCGGCGTCGGTGGGATTGGCGCCCCACGGACGGGACAGGAAGGTCTCCATGCCGGTGGCCGCCATCCGGCCCTCCAGGCGGCTGGCCAGATCCCAGAGGATCTCCGACTCGTACACGTCGCCGTACTCGGTGGGCACGGAGTGGCCCTTGTCGGGGCCGCCCAGACCCGGATCGATCACGATCCGCTTGCCGGTCAGCTGCGGGCCGGCCCGGTGCACGACCTCCTCCTCGGCGATCCGATGCGGATTGCCGCCGGTGACGCGGGCGCCCAGCAGTTCCAGCGAACGCAAGGTCTCCGGGCCGCAGATGCCGTCGGCGGACAGCCCGATCTCCCGTTGGAACGCGGACAGCGCCTCGTGGGTTTGTGGGCCGAAGTAGCCGTCGACCCGGTGGACGTAGAAGCCGAGATCTTGCAGGCGACGCTGCAGGGTCGCGACATCGTCGCCGTACAGCGGTGCGGACAGCTGATAGATCAGTGTGCGGGCACCCAGGCGGTAGGAGGCTTCCTTGAGCGCGCGATAGGTCGCGGGACCTACGACGCCGTCGACGAGCAGACCACGATGCTGCTGGAACGCGCGCACCGCGGAATCGAGCTGATGATCGAAGGACGCCTCGGTGTCCTTCCAGTACTCGCGCGCATCGGCATCGGCGCCAGCGGCGTGCGCGTGCAGAAACCCGAGACTTGCCAGGGTGCTCCGAACCTCTGCGACGGCTGGACCGGTATCGCCGTGACGAAGTCGGTGCATGCGTGAGAGCCCTTTCCTTCCGTCAACCCGGGTACCCACTCATGCGAGGGTTGACACCTTCGCACGACCGGAGCTGTGCTCGTTCGCACCGCCACGCAGGCTACCGGTTGGGCGGGCCCGGCGCTGTACGGCGCGTGGTCGATTGTCTCAGACCTGACCCGGAATTCGGCAATTCGCGGGGTCCAGGGCATCCTACGGCGCGTCGTGGGGCCGCGATGTCTGATTGACACCACGAATTACGGCACCGGGCCCTGGGGAACAAACGGGGAGATTACCCGATCGAACCCCGCAGTCTCACTGCGGGGTTCGTCGGAGAGTGAGCGGTGTCAGAGGACACCGTCGAGTTCGCGCAGCAGCGCGGCCTTGCCCTTGGCGCCGACGATCTGCTTGACCGGCTTGCCTTTCTCGAACAGCACCATGGTCGGAATCGACAGGATCTGGTACTCCTTGGCGGTTTCCGGGTTGGCATCCACATCCAGCTTGGCGATGGTCAGCTTGTCGCCGTGCGCGCCCGCGATCTCCTCCAGCACGGGGGCGACCATCTTGCAGGGGCCGCACCAGGTTGCCCAGAAGTCGACGAGAACGGGCTTCTCGCTGAGCAGCACGGCGTCGGCGAAGTCCTTGTCGGTGACGGTCACCGTATTAGCGGACATGGATATCTCCTCTGTGATGGGGATTTGAGGGTGTCAGTTCGCCGCGACGGGCTGGCCCGCGTGGTCGAGCGTGTTGGCGGTGATGTCGCCCTGCTCGGCCAGCCAGCGCTCGGCGTCGATCGCGGCGCGGCAGCCGGTGCCCGCAGCCGTGATGGCCTGGCGGTAGGTGTGGTCGACCAGATCGCCCGCCGCGAAGACTCCGGGGACCGCGGTCTCGGTGCCGGGATGCTGCACCTGGACATAGCCCTCGGCGTCCAGCTCGAGCTGGCCCTTGACCAGTTCGCTGCGGGGATCGTGGCCGATCGCCACGAACAGGCCGGTGGCGTTCAGTTCGGAGGTTTCGCCGGTCTTGGTGTCGCGCAGGGTGAGTGCGGTCACCTTGTCGGTGCCCTGCACCGCGATGACTTCGGCATTGAGCCGGAACTCGATCTTCTCGTTGGCCTTGGCCCGCTCCAGCATGATCCGCGAGGCGCGGAACTCCTCGCGACGGTGCACGATGGTGACCTTGCTGGCGAACTTGGTGAGGAAAGTCGCTTCCTCCATCGCCGAGTCGCCGCCGCCGACCACCACGATTTCCTGGCCGCGGAAGAAGAAGCCGTCGCAGGTGGCACAGGCGCTGACGCCCTTGCCGAGTAGGTCCTGCTCCCCCGGGATGCCGAGATAGCGCGCGGCCGAACCCATGGCGAGGATGATCGCGTAGGCGGAGTAGGTCTCACCGCCGACGGTGACCGTCTTGACCGGGCCGGACAGGTCGATCGCGTCGACGTCCTCGGTGCGGATGTCGGCGCCGAAACGCTTTGCCTGCTCCCGCATCTCGTCCATCAGGTCCGGGCCCATGATGCCTTCGCGGAAGCCGGGGAAGTTCTCCACCTCGGTGGTGGTCATCAGGGCGCCGCCGAACTGGGTGCCCTCGAAGAGCAGCGGCTGGAGTTCGGCGCGAGCCGCGTACACGGCGGCCGTATAACCGGCCGGTCCGGAGCCGACGATGATCAGGTCGCGAACTGGCGTAGTCATGGGGCCCTTCCGAGAGAAAAACGTGGGACTGTTCGGTCAACAACAGCCTAATGTCCGTTGTTCCCCGGGAAATCTACCTGCTCGGCGGGCCTAGCCGATGTCGGTGACGTTCTTCACCTGTGGATCGTCGGGTGTGCAGGTGGTGCCGACGACCAGCGCGGTGATCTTGCGGCCGTCCGCGCCGCTGAGCAGAATCAAGACGGCGTCGGCACCCTTGTACCGCATATCGGTGGAGCCGAGCAGCTTGCGATCGCCCAGACCGGCGGCGGCGACACAGGCATTGAGCGAATCGCGCGTCGCGAGTGTGCCGGTGACATCGAAGCGGCCGATGGCGCCCAGGGCGAAGGCGGCGGGAATGGTGTCGTCATCGACATCCGGGGTGGGCGGGGTCGGCGGCAGCGCGGTGGGGGTGCCGGGTGTGGTGGTGGTCTCGCGATAGATCTGGACCGTGATGCCCGCGCCGGTGAGCAACACCACGGCGGCGGCCGCGGCGGCCAGCCAGCGCAGTCGCCGGTCGCGGCGTTCGCGCCGGTCGGCCAGGGAGATCGGGGCGTCGGGGCGCTCGGTCGCGGAATGCGCTGTGGCGGACCCGGATTCGGGACTCGGGGCACCGAACAGCGGCCGGTGCACGGTCGCCTCGGGCATGGCGTCGTCGAGCCCTGCCAGGAAGGAGTCCAACCGGGCCGAGACATCGCCGGGCATGGGTTCGGGCTCCCGGTCGGCGAGCGCGCGCAGCGCGTTGTTCACCTCGTCGAGGGAGTCCAGGTAGGCCCGGGCCTGCGGATCCGCACGGACGACCGGCCAGAGCTCAGCACTGACCTCCGGCGCTAGATTGTCCGCGTGCAGATCGGCCAGCAGCTCCGGCGAGAAGGGAGGCTGCGGATCGGATCGGCTCGCCATCGCACCTCCAGTGGTCTCGTTCCGCCATGAAATACATCGTCTCGTTGTTCGTCACTATTAATGACGCATCCCGGCTACTTCCGGTTCCGTGGATCTCGGAGAAATTCCAGGCGTTCTTGTAAGCGTTGTCGGCCACGGGCGCAACGGCTCTTGATCGTGCCCTCCGGGACGCCGAGCATGGCCGCCGCGTCGGCCACGCTATACCCTTCCATCTCCACCGCGACCAGGGCGGTGCGCTGATCCGGCGGCAGGGTATGCAGGGCGCGCTCGACCACCATCGACATCTCCATCTCGGCGAAGGAGTCCCGGTCGTCGAGGGGTTCGGGCACGTTCTCCGGATCCAGCGACAGCGCCCGGCGAGCCTTGTTGCGCCGGATCCGGTCCAGACAGGCATTCACCACGATGCGGTGCAGCCAGCTGCGCACCTCGGATTCGCCGCGGAACGATCCGGCGGTGCGATGCGCGGCCAGCAGCGCGTCCTGGAGCGAATCGGCCGCGTCCTCGCGGGTGTAGGAGGTGCGCAACGCGGTCTGCCAGAGATGGTCGTTGTGGCGGCGCACCAGTTCGGTGAAGGCATGGCGCTGGCCGGCGGCGTGTGCGCGCAGCAGCTCGATATCGGAATGATCGTCGGGGGTGAACGGCCGGGTACGGAACGCGACCGGACCCGATGGTCGGCCCCCGCTCATTTCGGACAACAGCCACCCCTCCGACGGCGCTCACACGATTACGGCCAGGCCGACCGTGACCATCCATTTCCCGCGACATCCAGGATTCGAGACACTGTATCCCGGGAAGCTCCCACCAGAGAGCGCGTAGCGATCATAACCGGCGAGCGTGCCGTCGCAGACAGCCGGGACAGCCTGGCGCACTGCGGTTTTGGCGGAGTCGAGCGAATGGCGCGGGATGGACACGCGCAGGAGTGGCACGGAATGGACACGTGCCGGAGGCTTCGAGACCTGTCTACTTGGCGGCGTCGAAACGGAGATCGGCGATAGCGGTTTGGAACTGACCACCGGAATTACCGAGTCCGGTGATCCAGACGAGCACATAGCGGGCGGGTTGGTCGGCGCGCACCGAGATCTCGGTGACGCCCTCCCCTAGTCGCGCCGAGCCGATCAGCTGGGTCTGATCCAGTGTCGGAGCATCGGTGGGCGAGGTTCTTATCTCGACCGAGGTGCCCGGGCTGGGCGAGGTGATCGACACGGTGGTCAGCTTCGCCGGGCTCGGTAGCGTCGCCAGCAGCCCGATGCCCTTCTTCAGGGCGGGGAACTGCTGGAAGTACTGATCTGTCTTCCACACGGTGCCGGGATTGTGGTCCAGCACCGCGTTGACCGTGCCCGCGTTGTCCGGGGTGCCCTCGGGCGAGAACACCTCGACCTTGGCCACCGGCACCGGGACCCCGGCGGGTTCGGCAGCGCTCGGTGTCGCCTCCGCGCTGGGCGCGGCCGTCGGCGGGGCGGTCGCCTCGGTGGTCAGGCCGATATTGCGCTGCTCGTTGAGCGGCTGCTCGGACGCGGACGGTGCGAAGAAACTGACCATCCACCAGATCACGACGCCGACCACCAGCGCGGCCAGAATGCCCAGCCCGACCATGATCCACATCATCCGCTGGGACCGTTCGCGCTCCTGTGCGAGCAGCTCCGGATCGGCCAGCGATTCATCGATGGCGGCCGCCGAGGCGGCGTTCTGGCGTTGCCCCAATCTGAGCACCGGGATGAAATCGGTCTTCTGGTCGACCACCGACGCCTGCTCCAGCACGTGCTGGACGGTGGCCGCGGTGCGCACGCCCTTGTTCGACTCCAGCGAGCGCACGGCGACCGCGGAGATCTCGAAGGGCACCTCGGGCCGGATCTGACGCGGCTCCACCGGGGTTCCGTCGGGACCGAAATCGGCCAGGCGCAGTCCGCCGACCGTCGCCGCGGTGCCCGCCATACCGCCCGTGCGGATCGGCCAGCGCGCGGTGATCAGCGCGTAGAGCATGGCTCCGAGCCCGCGCACGTCGGACTGAGCGTCGGAATCGGACAGGGTGCCCGGGAAAGCGAGCACGGCATCGCCGGAAGCGCTGATCCGCACCCGATCCGGATGATCGATGGACAGCGAACCGCCACCGCGGTGCGCCAGCTCGGCCGCCGAGGCCAGCGCGCGGATAGCGCGCGCGGCGCCGATCGGCGAGGGCACGGTCTCGGCCATCTCGCGCAGCGAACGGCCCGGCGTCCACTCGGCGACCACGATGCCGCCGGAACTGCCGCGCACCACGTCGAGCACGCGGGCCAGACCGGGCGAATTGATCCGGCCCAGGCGCAGCGTGCGCGACAGGATGGCCTGCGGGCCGTCATGCCCGGAGTTGTCGGCCGACTTCTGATCGGCGTCGACGAAGGTGAGGGCGACCTCGCGGTCGAGCTTGATGTCCAGGGCCTGCCAGAACCGCAGACCGCGGGCGCCGCCGTGCGGCGCGAGCAGCCGGTAACGGCCACCGGCCACGGACGCGCCCGCCAGCAGCTTGGGCCCACGTGGGCCCGGGCCGCGGCGGCCCTGGTCCGGCGGCGGCGCCTGCAACGGCGGGATCGGGATCATCCCGGTGTCGTACATCGGATCGCGCGCGGGGCCTTCGCTGTCGCGTCGCCCCTGATCCGGAGTGGGTGGTTCGATGTCGGTCTCCAAACCGCCGGCTGTGGTCGCAGATGGATCGGCGGACGGGACGCCGCCCACCGCCGCGTCGTCGCTCACCCTCGGTCCTCCTTCGCCCTGATCTGTCGAGGTGCCGGCGAATTCGCCACTTGTGCTTGTCTGCCGAACAGGGTACGGGAACTCAACCCGCCCGGTGCGGTCAACGGCTACGTCACGAATGACGGGCAACACCATGGTCTGTGCGTCCATATACGGGTCGAAACCGGAGTAGCCGTAGGGATCCGGCCGCCGGAACACCTGTGTGGTGTATTCGTCCTCGACCGGGGCCTCGAGATCGAGATCCGGTGCGGGCGGCGTGATTCCGAGCCGCCGGGAAATCGCGACCGTAATTGCAACAATTTCAGGAACACCGGCGAGTCGCATCAGGCCGAACGCCACGGTGAGCAGCACGACCCCATCGATCGCCACCCGGATGAGCGAGCCGGGTCCGCCGAGTGCGTCCGAAAGTCGGTCCAGTCCGAGCACCGTGTCGACGATGAGCATCACCGCGCCGCCCGCGATCGAGGCCAGCACCACGCGGGTGATGGTCCGGCCGACATTGGCCATGCGCAGATCGCCGAGGCTGCGGTGCAGCAGGAAGCCGCCGATGCCGGCACCGACGGCGAAGCTGATCCCATTGACCGCGCCGAGCACGATCACGACCTGCTCGGGTGTCTGTGCGAGCAGCGGAGCCAGCGCCGAGAGCGCGATCTTGACACCAGTGATGCCCAGGATGATCCAGGTCGGGGTCCAGGCTTGGTGCCGGGCGTAGAAGACGCGCAGATGGATCAGCACCAGCGAGTACGGGATCAGCGTGAACGCCGACCAGGCCAGGGCCTGGCCGAGCCGCTCGGCGTCGCCGGAGAAGCGGGCGTACCCGAACAGCGCCTCGCCGATCTGCGGTCCCGCCAGTGTGAAGAAGGTGACGACCGGTACCAGCGCGATCATGCTCAACCGGGTGGCGACCGACAGGTCGTCGACCACGGCCGGGGTGTCGTCGGCGGCGGCATTGCGGCTCAGCCGCGGCATGATCGCGGTCAGCAGCGTGACCACCAGAACGCCGTAGGGCAGTTGCAGCAGCAGCCAGGTGTAGGAGTAGATGGCCGGGCCCGCGGCGTCGGCCTGCGAGGAGACGTGGTTGGCGAAGATCATGCCGACCTGGCTGATCGCCACGTACAGGATGATCGCGGCGCCCATGGTGCCGAATTGCCGCAGCCGCTCGTCCAGGCCCCACAGCGGGCGCAGGTCGATGCCCTCGCGCCGGATCGCGGGCAGCAGGCTCAGCGCCTGTACCACCACGCCGAGCGTGACACCGATGCCGAGGACCAGCAGTTTCGGGTCGCTCATGTGGACCGGATCGAGCGTGATCTCGCCGGGGGTGAGCGCGTAGAGCCCGAGGACCGCGAGGACCACCAGGTTGTTCAGGACCGGTGCCCAGGCACCGGGTTTGAAGTTTTCCCGCGTATTGAGGATCGCTGTGAGCAGGGCGGACATGCCGTAGAACAGAATCGCCGGGAGCAGCAGGAAGGTCAGCGCGGTGGTGAGCGCCGTGTTGACCTTGCCGTCGGCGTCGACGAAGACGTGGGTCGCCAGGATCGGGGCCAGCGCGGTGGTGAGCACCGTGGCGGTGAGCAGGACTGCGAAGGCCGCCGTGATCAGTCGCCGGGTGAAGGCCGCGCCGCGGTCCGGGTCCTCCTGTTCGGCGCGCACCAGCGTCGGCACCACGATCGCGCCGAGCACGGCACCCAGCACCAGTTCGGCGATCATGTTCGGGATCAGGCTGGCGGAGGTGAACGCCGACGCGATCTCCGGGCCGAGCACGGCCGCGAGCATGAGCACCTTGCCGAAGCCGGTGATCCGGCTGATCAGCGTCGCGACCGCCATCGAACCGGAGCTGCGCAGCAACCGTCCGCCCGCGCTCTCCTTCGATTCGGGCTGCTCGGGTTCCTTGGTGGTGGTCGGCCACTCCTGCGTATTGGTCCGCCGCTCCGGCCGGGCCCGCTCGGGCCGGCGCTGTTGCGCGGCCGGATGCGCGGGTGCCGGGTTGGGCTGCGGTGGCGGGTAATTCGGCGGTGCGGCGACCCGCTTGGCAGGTGGACGCGGCTGCCCCGACCGTGGTCGATCCGGTCGCGGCTGACCGGCCCGCGGACGTCCCGGCTGCGGTTGACCGGCCTGCGGACGTCCCGGCTGCGGTTGACCGGCCTGCGGTTGACCTGGCTGCGGTTGACCTGGCTGCGGTTGTCCGGATCGCGGACGCCCTGGGCGACCCTGCCCGGGCTGTGCTTGACCGCCGGGCGCCCGCCCGGGCTGACCGGGCGGTATCGGCGGCCGGGGCCGTCCGGGCGGGGGCTGCCGGCGTTCCTGCGGGGGGTAGGACTGCTGGCCGGGATGCGGGCGCGACCCCGGCTGACGTGGTTCGCTCCGGCCGGGCGGGGGCGGCACCGGTCTGCCGGGTTGCTGCGGCGGGCCGCCGGGCCGGCTGACCTGGGGTGGACGCTGCGGTCCACCGTGTGGATCGCGGTGGGTCATGCCCGGCTCTTCTCGCTCGGGCGGTGGTAGTCGGCGCTCCCAGGGTGCCGCGGGCGCCCGGCGGGCGTTTGTCCCGTCGGGTCTGTCGTCGGGTCCAGCGGGATGAGCGGACAATTCATCGTCGCTCATCATGCCTCCTGTACCGCGCCGGACCTACGCACCCGGCGTGCCCGCCACCCGGCGTTTCGCCGTTCGAGCTCTCCCCCATTGTGCACACCGCTCAGTGCGGTCCGCTCAACTCTCCTCACGCAGCGCTCGTTTCCGTGCCCGCAGATAGCGGTTGACGCGACGCCGGGTCTTCGGATCGAACCCCTCGTCGGCCGGGTCGGGTTGTCCCCGGAACCGGTGCCACAACCGGCGCCCGGCCAACAGGAACAACAGCAATCCAGCGCATCCGGTCATTATCGCCAACGTCTGGCCGTAGGCGTTCGAGCGGACCGAGACCGAGGTCGGATGACCGAGAGGTATGCCTTCGGCTGTGGTAAGGGAGATGGGAATGACCAGGTAACGGCTGTCGTCGATCTCGGCCGGGATCTGGAATGACCGGGAGGCGTTGGGCGGCAACGCCTGTTCACCGATATCGGTGATCTTCGTCTCGCTGGGGGCTTCGATCCGGAACCGGACCCGGACGCTGACGGGCAGATCGTTGCGGGCCACCAGCAGCAGTGGGCTCTGTTCGGAGGCCAGGGTGTAGAGGCCGCCCGGCGGCAGCACCGTCACCGAGTTGTAGAGCTTGTCCACGGCGGTGGTGTTCTGGTCGACTCGCCGCTGCGCGAAGGTGTCGGGCTGGGTGGCGTTTCCGGTGCGGCGGTCCGAAAGACTGAGTACCCGGATCAGATCATCGCGCAGCGGGTCGAGGAATTCCCGTGGCGTCGGCTCGGCTTCGGGCACCTCGACCAGCGCGTCCAGCAGGTCGGTGATTCGCGCGGACTGGTCGCGGGCGGGCGGCACGAAACGGCTGGGTACCGCGTCGCGGGCGGCTTGCCCGAGGTAGTCCAGTTCGTAGGGCGCGGGATCGGGCTGTCCGGCGAGCAGTTCGGTGAACGGGCGCGGCGTCGCGAGATTGTTGCGGATCAGCAGGTCCAGCTGTTTGAGCAGGGCGGTGGCCTCGTCCTTGTTCGCGCCCCACTGCTGCGGCGGCATGAGCAGTTGTGAACGCGGGCGTCCGGCCAGCGGATTCAGCGCTGTCCAGGAGACCGCGCCGATCGCGTCCTGGAGCCGGGCGATGCGGGAGTCGATGGTGACGTCGTAGCGGACCCGGCTCGGTGTGTAGGACGGGGTCGGCGGATTCGAGCCGACCGCGGCGAGCGCGGTGGCCGACCAGATATCGAAGGGGGCGACCCGCAGGGCGGGATCCACGGGTGTCACCGGTTTCGAGGGGGTACTCGGCGTGGTGCTGGGTGCGGCGGAGGTCGAGGCCGGGGGGCTGGTGGTGGTCGGGCTCGATTCGGCCACTTCGGTATCGGGCGGACCGGTGTCCGGCGCGGTGATGCCGGGCACCCGGACCAGGTCGGGTGCGGCGGGTTCGGGCAGTGGTCCGCCGCGGTCGGTCGCGGCGTCGGGCAGGTCGCTGGTGCCGGCCGTGCCGACCGGCACCGCGGCGGTGTCGGCGAGGACAGCGGTGCGGAAGCCGTGGCCGCGCAACAGGGTTCCGGCAGCGTTGTCGATGCTGCCGGAATCGGGCAGGCTCACCCCGCGCACGGATTTGGTGGTCAGGATGGAGTCGACGATCTCGGCGGGCGCGCGCAAGGCGCGCGCGGACAGGTCCGGATCGTTCACCGCGGCCAGCGCGGACACGTCGACCTGGCCGAACGGCAGGGCCACCGTGCACACCGAGGCGGCGACCGTGCGCAGCCGGTCCAGCCATGCCTGCGCGGCCTCGGCGCCGGAGCCCGCGCGGGTCTGCCCGCCCGGATCCGACGGGCTGGCCAATACCCGGTAGCCCTTGGTCATGGCCTGCGCGGTGAGCAGCAGGTCCGGGTCGACGGCCACACAGATCGCCGCGGCCGGGCCGGTGCGGCCGCTGTTGCCGATCGCGTTCTCCAACGCGGCCAGCAACTGGTCGAGGCGACCGCCCCGGGCGAGCGAGGCGGCGAGTTCGTCATCGGTCAGTTCGGCCGTGCGGTTCACCGCGCCGGGCTGACCGCCGACCAGGCGGGGACGGTCGGCCAGCGGCCAGATCAAGGTGGTGGCCACCGGCACGTCGGCCGGTGCGGGCGCGGCGGGCTCGCCGTCGGCGGGCGGCAGACCCAGCACCGGCAGCAGAAAACGGGCGTCGTCCAGGCGGGCCTGGCTGCCGTAGGCCGGTTCCCCGTTGACGTTCAGCAGCAGCGGATAGACCCCGGCCTGGGTCAGGCCGAGCGAGTCCGCTTCGCTGCCGCGCAGCGCGATGCTCAGCGTGAACTGTTTGCGCTGACCGGGACTCAGCCGTTCGGCCACGTCCTCGAACGGGCCGGTGACCTCGTAGTTGATCTGGTCCAGGCGCAGCGCGTAGCGCAGATCGCTGGGTGTGGTCACCGCGGCGGCGCGCTGGATGCGGACGCTGATGTCCTCGACCACCCGGTCGCCGATATTGGTGACGGTGCCCGACACGGTCAGCCGGGGATCGCTGGTGGTGGTCACCGTGGACGGCGACACCGAATCCAGCGACAGCTTCAGGAATTTCGGGGTGGAGGCATTGTTCGACCCGCTCGGCTGTGCGTTCGCGAGCACCGGTGTCGCGAATACCGAACCGATCAGGATCAGGACCGCCACGACAATCCGTACCAGGCCCGCCCGTCGCCCGACCGCCACCTCCCACGGAATCGCTTCGCGATGCGGGAACCCCTGAATCATTGCTTGCCGGTCTCCATCCGGTCGATCAGTTTGTTCGCGACCTCAGCCAACCGCCGCTCGTCGGCATAGGCGAGCCGGGAACCCAGTTCGCTCAACGGAACCCAGTCGACCTGGGTGACTTCCACATCGGCGTCGGACAACTCACCGCCGACCGATCGCAGGAGATAATGATGCACGGTCTTGTGTACCCGGCGACCCTCGGTCACGAACCAGTAATCGATACTGCCCAGTTCGGCGACCACGACACCCTGGATGCCCGTCTCCTCGGCCACCTCGCGGATCGCGGTCTGCTCGGGCGTCTCCCCCGCCTCGATATGGCCCTTGGGCAGCGACCACAGCAGCCGGCCCCGGCGATCGGTGCGGCCGATCAGTGCGGCACAGCGCTTTTCGCCGGGCCCGTCGAGCCCGTCGACCACCAGACCACCGGCGGAGGTTTCCCGCACGGTGCGCATGCGCGGTTTCGGCGCGGCGTTGGGGGCCGAACCGCGGCGCCGAGGCTGGCGGCGTCGACTGTTCGCACGATCGGCCGGAGACACCAAGCAAGCTTAGATGGTGGCCGCCGGACCACCGGACTCGGCGGCGGGCATCCGCGCGCTTAGGTCCTGGTGGCGCTGGTCGGTAAGCTGCCGTTTCGTGGTTTCGCCCAAGTCCGAGGATGCAGCACTGGATCGACGTACCCGTTTGCTGGCCGCCGCCGCGGTCACCCTGGGCGGGTTGTCGGATGTGCTGACGCCGCTGGGCGAGCTGTTCGCGGCGCGCGGTCATCAGCTCTATCTGGTCGGCGGCAGCGTGCGCGACGCGGTGCTGGGGCGGCTGGGCACCGATCTGGACTTCACCACCGACGCCCGGCCCGAGGTGGTGCAGGATCTGCTGCGCGGATGGGCCGATCATCTGTGGGATACCGGCGGGCTCGTGTTCGGGACGGTGAGCGCGGCCAAGGCGGGCCAGCAGTTGGAGATCACCACGTTCCGCAGCGACAGCTACGACCGGGTCTCGCGCAACCCCCAGGTGACCTTCGGCGACACGCTCGAGGCCGATCTGGTGCGCCGGGATTTCCGGGTCAACGCCATGGCGGTGCGGATCCTGGCCGACGGGACATTGGAGTTCGTCGATCCGCTCGACGGCATGTCCGACCTGCTCGCGGGCGTGCTGGATACGCCTGCGGCGCCCGAGGATTCGTTCGACGACGATCCGCTGCGCATGCTGCGGGCCGCGCGGTTCGTCGCGCAGCTCGGGTTCGACCTGCATCCTCGGGTGCGCGCGGCGGCCACGGCGATGGCCGCGCAGATCGATCGGATCACCGCGGAGCGGGTGCGCGCCGAGCTGGACAAGCTGATCGGCGCGCAACATCCGATCGACGGCATCAACATCATGTGCGAGACCGGGCTGGCGCAGCGGGTGCTGCCCGAGGTGCCCGCGATGAAGCTGGAGATCGACGAGCACCACCAGCACAAGGATGTGTACTGGCATTCGCTGACCGTATTGCAGCAGGCGATCGATCTGGAGGAGGGCGATCCGGACCTGGTGCTGCGCTGGGCCGCGCTGCTGCACGACATCGGCAAGCCGGACACCAAGCGCAACGAGGCCGGCGGCGGCGTCAGCTTCCATCACCACGAGGTGGTCGGGGCGAAGATGGTGCGCAAGCGGATGCGGGCACTGAAGTATCCGAAGCAGTTCACCGAGGACGTGGCCCGGCTGGTGTTCCTGCACCTGCGGTTCCACGGCTACGGCAAGGGCCAGTGGACGGATTCGGCGGTGCGCCGCTATGTCACCGACGCCGACGATCTGCTCCCCCGGCTGCACAAGCTGGTGCGCGCCGACTGCACCACGCGCAACAAGCGGCGGGCCGCCGCGCTGCGCGCCACCTACGACGATCTGGAAGCTCGGATCGAACGGATCCAGCAGGCCGAGGATCTGGCGAAGGTCCGGCCCGACCTGGACGGCAACGCGATCATGGAGCTGCTCGGGCTGCGGCCGGGGCCGCAGGTCGGTAAGGCGTGGTCGTATCTGAAGGAGCTGCGGTTGGATCGTGGCCCGATGACCCGCGACGAAGCCGAGGCGGCGCTGCTCGAGTGGTGGAAGACCCAGAACTGATCAGAAGATGATCAGGGTGGTGCCGGTGACAATGGCCGAGCGGATCTGCGCGAGATCGAACGAGCCGGACATCTCGGGTAGTTCGACGCGGAAGCGGACCAGGTCGCCCTCGCGCGTGGCCGAGTTGATCCGGGCCTGATTCGGCAGGCCGTCCAGCAATACCGCGGGTGCGGTGATCAGCTTGCGCGGCAGGCGCATTCCCCACCAGCTGGCTTTGTCGATCGTCAGGCTGAGCAGGTTGTCCGTGACGCTCGCGTCGGCCAGGACGGTGAGTTTGCGGGTGCGATGTCGAGCCTGGATCAGGCCGCTCTCGTGCACGCTCAGTTCCCACTCCAGGCCGCGTTCGTTGAGCCAGCCGACCAGGGCGGTGGTGGTGACGGTGCCGTTCAGGTCGAAACGCTGGGCGCGGAGCTTGGTCGGCACGCCCGGAATCAGCCGAACGCCGTGCGCGATCAGGGTGACCGATTCGATGGTGTGACTGTCCCAGAGCATGCGGGACAGCACGGTCTTGGTCTGGAAATGCGCGCCGCGGCGGCGGACCTTGAGTACCTGGAGGGTGGCGTGCAGGTCGTGGCCGAGCAGGGTGGCGGTGATCTCCTGGCCGCCGAATCGGCTCAGGATGCCTTCGCTGAGCATGGTCATCAGCACGTCCGGCAGCAGCGCGGTGACGGTGCCCGCGCCCAGGTCGGCCATTGCCTCGACCGCCCGAAGCGGCGACCATGACTTCGGATCGAAATACGCGGCCATGATTGCTCCGAGCGTACCGGGCGCCGGTGGCCGGTCGATCAGCTGCCGTAACCGCCGCCGCCGGGGGTCTCGATGACCAGCACGTCGCCGGGGCCGAGGTCGGCCGAGTCCGCGCCCGTCAACGGCTGCACGGTCCCGTCGGCCCGTTCCACCCGGTTGACGCCCAGCGCCCCCGGTGCGCCGCCCGCCATGCCGTAGGGCGGCACGCGCCGATGACTCGACAGGGTCGAGACGGTGACCGCCTCGGTGAATCGGATCCGGCGCACCCCGCCGTCGCCGCCGCGCCAGTGTCCGTCGCCGCCGCTGCCGGTCCGTACCGAGAATTCCTCGAGCAGCACCGGCAGTCGCCACTCCAGCACCTCGGGGTCGGTGAGCCGGGAGTTGGTCATATGCGTCTGCACCACCGACGCGCCGTCGAAGCCGTCGCCCGCGCCCGATCCGGAGCCGATGGTCTCGTAGTACTGGCAGCGGTCGTTGCCGAAGGTCACGTTGTTCATCGTGCCCGCGCCTTCGGCCTGGACCCCCAGCGCGGCGTACAGCGCGCCCGTGATCGCCTGGGAGGTCTCGACATTGCCCGCGACCACCGCGGCCGGCGGCTCGGGGGCGAGCATGGAACCGGCGGGCACCACGATGCGCAGCGGCCGCAGGCAGCCGTCGTTGAGCGGGATGTCGTCGGCGACCAGCGTGCGGAAGACATACAGCACCGCCGCGTTCACCACCGCGTACGGCGCATTGAAGTTGCGGTCCAGCTGATCGGAGGTGCCGGTGAAATCGATGGTGGCGGACCGATTCTCGCGATCCACCGTGATCCGTACCCGGATGACGGCGCCGAGATCGGTCTCGTAAGCGTATTCGCCGTCGTCGAGCGCGTCGATGACGCGGCGCACCGCTTCCTCGGCATTGTCCTGTACGTGGCGCATATAGGCCTGGACCACGTCGAGCCCGAAGTGCTCGATCATCTTGGCGACCTCTTCGACGCCCTTGGCGTTGGCCGCGATCTGCGCGCGCAGGTCCGCGAGGTTGGTGGCCGGATTGCGGGACGGGTAGGCCGCCCCGGTGAGCAGCCGATGGGTTTCGGCTTCCCGGAAGCGGCCGTTCTCGACCAGCAGCCAGTTGTCGAAGACGACGCCCTCCTCCTCGATCCGGCGGCTGTTCGCGGGCATGGAACCGGGTGCGATGCCACCGATCTCGGCGTGATGTCCGCGCGAGGCGACATAGAACAGGATGTGGGTGCCGGCGTCGTCGAAGACGGGCGTGATCACGGTGACATCGGGCAGGTGGGTGCCGCCGTGGTAGGGATCGTTGACGGCGTAGGTGTCGCCCGGTCGCATGGCGTGTGTGCCGGTGCGCCGCCGGATCACCTCTTTCACGCTGGTGCCCATCGAGCCCAGGTGCACCGGGATGTGCGGCGCGTTGGCGACCAGGTTGCCGTCGGGGTCGAACAGCGCGCACGAGAAGTCCAGCCGCTCTTTGATGTTCACCGACTGGGAGGTGGATTCCAGGCGCGCGCCCATCTGCTCGGCGATCGACATGAACAGGTTGTTGAAGACTTCCAGCAGCACCGGGTCCGCGGCCGTGCCCGCGTCCGGCTCCAGTGCGGCGGCAACACGTTCCAGGACAAGGTGTCCGATATCGGACACGGTGGCCTGCCAGCCGTCGTCGACCACGGTGGTGGAGTTCGCCTCGGAGATCACCGCGGGGCCGGCCACCGCCGCGCCGGGCGTCAATTCCGCACGGCGGTACAGGGATACCGTGCGCCAGGCGCCGCCGGTGTGCAGCCGCACGGACTCCGGCCCGGCGGCGACGGTACGAGGCACCAGCCCGGACAGCTCGGGTGCTTCGGTGACGCCGGTCGCCTCGATCGAGAGCGCCTCCACCACGATCGGGCGGTCCAGGGTGAACGAATAGGTGCCGCGATGCCGGGTTTCGAACTCTCCGGCCATGGTGTCCGGTTCGGTGAACGGTACCGAGATCGCGGTATCGGTGCCGTCGTAGCGCAGTTGCGCGCGCCGCGTCACCCGAACACGTTGTTCCGGAACGCCTTCGGCGCTGAGTTCGGCGCGCGCCGCGGCTTCGAGTCCATCGGCGATCTCGGTGACCCGCGGCATGGACGCGGCATCCAACGGCAGTTCGACCGACTGCTCGCGCATGGCGGTGGTGTCGGCCAGCCCGATGCCGAGCGCGGACAGCACACCGGCCAGCGGCGGGACCAGCACTGTGCGGATGCCGAGGGAATCGGCTACGGCACAGGCGAGCTGGCCGCCCGCGCCGCCGAAGGTGGTCAGCGCGTACCGGGTGACATCGTGACCCTTCTGCACCGAGATCCGTTTGATCGCCGCCGCGATATTGGCGACCGCGATCCGCAGGTACCCCTCGGCGACCTGTTCCGGGGTGCGGTCGTCGCCGATCCGCGCGGCGAGTTCGGTGAACCGGTCACGCACCAGCGCGTCGTCCAGGGGCTGGTTCCCGTCCGGGCCGAAAACGGCAGGGAAGTACCCGGATTGGATGCGTCCGAGCATCACGTTCGCGTCGGTGACGGTCAGCGGCCCGCCGCCGCGATAGCAGGCCGGACCCGGGACCGCGCCGGCCGAATCGGGGCCGACGCGATACCGGCTGCCGTCGAAATGCAGGATCGAGCCGCCGCCCGCCGCCACCGTGTGGATGTCGAGCATCGGCGCCCGTAGCCGCACCCCCGCGATCTGGGTGGTGAACACGCGCTCGTACTCCCCCGCGAAATGCGAGACGTCGGTGGAGGTTCCGCCCATGTCGAAGCCGATCACGCGGTCGAATCCGGCGAGTTGCGACATGCGCACCATACCGACGATGCCGCCGGCCGGACCGGACAGGATCGCGTCCTTGCCCCGGAACTGCCCGGCCTCGGTGAGGCCGCCGTTGGACTGCATGAACATCAGCCGCACCCCGGCCAGCTGCTCGGCGACCTGCTCGACATAGCGGCGCAGCACCGGCGACAGGTAGGCGTCGACGACAGTGGTGTCGCCGCGCGGCACCAGCTTCATCAGCGGGCTGACCGCGCTGGACAACGAAATCTGGGGGAAGCCGAGCCCTTCGGCGACCGCGCCGATCCGCTGCTCGTGCTCGGGATAGAGGTGGCTGTGCATGCACACCACGGCAACCGCGCGAATCCCGTCGGCGTGGGCCTGGCGCAGCTGCTCGGCGAGCGCGTCGAGATCCGGCGGGGTCAGCACCGTGCCGTCGGCGGCGACCCGTTCGTCGACCTCGATCACCCGCTCGTGCAACAGTTCCGGCAGCACGATCTCCCGCGCGAAGATTCGCGGCCGGTTCTGGTAGGCGATCCGCAGCGCGTCCCGGAAGCCGCGCGTGATCACCAGGACCGTGCGTTCCCCCTTGCGTTCCAGCAGCGCATTGGTGGCGACGGTCGTGCCCATGCGTACCGCGTCGACCAGTTCGCCGGTCGGCTCCCGTCCGGTCGCGGCGGCCAGGATCTCGCGGATTCCCGCCACCGCCGAATCGGCGTAGCGCGCCGGGTTCTCCGACAGCAGCTTGTGGGTGACCAGCGCGCCGTCCGGTCGCCGTGCCACCACATCGGTGAACGTGCCGCCCCGGTCGATCCAGAACTGCCACCCCGATGTCCCGCCCGCCGGTGTCGTTCCCGCCTCGGTCACCGAAATCTCCTGCTCCTCGCCCACCTGCCGACCCGGGCACGATACCGAACGGCGGCGCCGCTCAATCGTCGTCGGGCTCGCGCTCGCCGAGCGCGAAGGGGACCGTGGGCGGCATATCGACGGTGGTCAGCGCCGCGACGGCGGCCTCGGCGGCGCGGGTGTCGGGGTGTTCGACGCCGAGGACGCGCCGCCGCGCCTGATAGACCTGATTGCCCAGGCGGATGGCCGCGTGGACGCGGCCCTGCTCGGCGTAGAGCGCGGCCAGGTCGGCGGCGGTGGCGAGGCTGCGCGGATTGTCCGGCCCGAGCATCTGCCGGTAGGACGCGAGCACCTGCTGGTATTCGGTTTCGGCCTCGTCGAGCCGACCGCGCAGCTTCAGTACCCGGGCCAGATTGTGGCCGGTACGCAAGGTGTCCGGATGTTCGATCCCTTCGACCCGGCGGCGTGCGGTGAGCACCGCGCGGTACTCCTGTTCGGCCGCGGCCAGGTGGCCGCGCTGTTCGAGCAGCCACGCCTGACCGTGCCGGGTGCGCAGCGTATCCGGGTGTTCGAGGCCGAGAATGCGGCAGCGCGCCGCGTACACCTCGGCATAGGCGGCTTCGGCTTCGTCCCAGCGTCGTGCGTCGGTCCAGCAGTTGCCGAGCTTGTGGTGTGCCATCAGGGTGGCCGGATGTTCCGGCCCGAGGACTCGCCGGCGCAGCTCGAGCACCTCGCGGTAGACGACCTCGGCGGCGTCGAGCCGCCCCTGCTGCCGCAGCGACCAGCCGAGCTGATGGCGGGCATCGATGGTGTGCGGGTGCTCGGGGCCGAGGATGCGTACCGCGATCCGGTGGCAGGCCTCCAGTACGGACACCGCCTGCGCGTAGGCCCCGGCCGCGTTGAGGTGGCGGGCGCTGAAGATGGCCAGGCGGGCCGCGCGGGCCACGGTGTCGTGGTCGGCGTCGGCGGCCGGGCACAGCCGCAGCGCCGCCGTACCGTGCGCGACCATGCGCTTCCAGCGCAGGAAGGTGGAGTGCGCGAACGGATCGAAGCGGCTGCCGTCCTCGCCCTGCTCGCTGACCTCGGTCACCGCGTACTCCATCACCTCGACCAGCAGGCCGAGGTAGGTGGAAAGCTGGCCGGCCGAACGCAATTGGTCCAGCCCGACCTCGCGGATCAGCGGGTGCAGATCGACCATGAAGACCGGGGTGCGGGCCTCGGCCTGCTCGAGCCGCCGCAGCTCGATCAGGTGCCGGTCGGCGAGTTCGAGCAGCCCCTCACGGACCGCGTTGCCGTCGGCGCCGTGGAAGGGCGTGCTGTCGGCGAGCTTTCGCGGATGCAGCACCTCCACGGGGACCACGGCGTCGTTGAAACAGGCGAGCAGCCACAGCAGCGGTCTGGCCAGCGTGTCGCCGTGGTAGGCGATCTGGCTCAGCGAGGTCGATACCACCTCCGAGATCGTTGCCACCAGCTTCTGTCCCGCGCTGGCCGAGCGCGGCACCGCGACCCGCTCGGCGAGTGCCTGGCGGTACGCGTCGAAGGTGCGTAGCGATTCGTCCCCGGGCCAGGTGGGGCCGGAAAGCGTTGCCTTGAGGTCGTTTCCGACCAGGGTGAGTGCCAGCGGCAGGTAGCCGAGCCGGGCGGCCAGGCGCCGGGCATCCGCGGGCGAACCGGCTTCGGAACCGGCCAGATCGAGGAGGACGCGGGCGGCTTCGGCGGGATCGAGAACGTCCATGGCACAGCGTACTGCCCACGGACCCCAGGTTCGGGGCGAACCGTCTCGGCTGGTGACGATGACCGCGCCGTGTGGCGCGGCCGGCGCGCGCAGCCAGCCCGTGCCGTCGCCGACGGCCGCGTGCTGGGCGGCGAGCAGTTCCGGCCGGTCGGCTTGGTCGAGCACCAGCAGCCAGGGCACCTGCGATCCGTTCAGCCAGCGCCACAGCAGATCCGGCGCGGAAGCCAGGCCGGACCAGGCGGCCCGCACCTTCGCGTCGTCGATGCCGAGACTGATCGCCACCTGCCGCATGCCCAGGCTCAGCTGCGAGGGTGTCGAGGCATCCACCCGCCAGGTCAGGATGCCGAGCTCGTGCGCCTGCCGCGCGACTTCCAGTGCGACCGTGCTCTTGCCGCAGCCGCCCGGCCCGTGCAGCACCCGCACCCGACCTCGCGCGTGGCCGAGAACCAGTGCGTCCACCAGGGTTTCGACCAGGGCGGCGCGACCGCGGACGATCGCGGGCAGCCGCCCGAACAGCGGTTCCACCGACACCATGCACGGTTCGTCGGCGTCGCGCTGCGCGATCGTCTGCAGGAAGATCTGATCTCGGTCGGCCCGGAACTCGTAGACCGTGCGCTGGTCGATCCCGATGCTCGAACCGGCACGTACCCCGGAGAAATGGACCGATGGCCTACGGTCCGGCGCGTCGGCTCCGGGTGTTACCGACGCGCCCGGGTGGGGTCCGGGTCCCGCTGACCCGCGCGCACTCGCTGTATCTCGATCTCGCCGTGGATCTTCGCATCGACAGCACGGACGCCGGTCCCGGTGGACTCGACCGAGCCGATCCGCAGGGCCGCCGCCTCGATGCGGTGCAGGTCGACGCCGATGGCGGGGCCGACGGTGGCGGCATGCGCCCGGACGGCGGCGATCACCGCCCGGGCGGCGTCGAGCAATTCGGTGTCCTGATCGGCGCCGGCCGCCGCCAGATCCTCCGCGAGCGATTCCCGTTTGGCCGCCGACTCCGGCTTGCGCTGCACGGGCGCTACGTCGATATCGCCGTAGCGCCCGCCCAGCAGATCCTTCAAGGCCGTGTAGGCGTCACCGATCGCCTGTGAGACGACCTGGGTCGCGCCCGCTCCCGCGCCCGCGGCGATCGCCGCCACGATCACCGTCACTGGTTCCATGGCAGTAATCGTGCCGACCAATCAGCTTGTGAGTCAACCGATTACAGGTAACCATCAGGTGCCCTGACCTGGGCGGACCGGTCGGTTCGCGGTGGTGGGATGACCGGCTGACCGTCCCGGTCGGCTACCAGATCCGAACCCGCTCGGCCGGTGCCAGGTACAGCGCGTCACCGGGCTCGACGCCGAACGCCTCGTAGAAGCTGTCGACATTGCGGACCACGGCATTGCAGCGGAATTCCGGCGGCGAATGCGGGTCGGTGGACAGGCGGCGGATCGCTTCCTCGGTACGGGCCTTGGTGCGCCACACCTGTGCCCAGCCGTAGAAGACGCGTTGCAGACCGGTGAGCCCGTCCAGCTCCGTCGCCTCGGCGCCGTCCAGTGAGATGCGGTACGCCTCCAGCGCGATGGACAATCCGCCCAGGTCGCCGATGTTCTCGCCGACGGTGAACGCGCCGTTGACGCGGTGGTCGTCGGAGAGCTCCTGCGGGGACAGCGCGTTGTACTGCTCGATCAACGCCTTGGTGCGCTTGGCGAATTCGGCCCGGTCGGCATCGGTCCACCAGTCGACCATATTGCCGTCGCCGTCGTATTTGGCGCCCTGATCGTCGAAGCCGTGGCCGATCTCGTGCCCGATCACCGCGCCGATCCCGCCGTAGTTGGCGGCGTCGTCGGCGTTCATGTCGAAGAACGGCGGTCGCAGGATCGCGGCGGGGAAGACGATCTCGTTCATGCCCGGGTTGTAGTAGGCGTTCACCGTCTGGGGGGTCATGAACCATTCGGTGCGGTCCACCGGGCCGCCGAGCTTGTTCAGGTCGCGGTCGTGGTCGGCGGCGTAGCCGCGGCGGTAGTTGCCGACCAGGTCGGCCGGGTCGATCTCGACCGCGGAGTAGTCGCGCCACTTGTCCGGGTAGCCGATCTTGGGGGTGAACTTCTCCAGCTTGGTCAGCGCGGCCTTCCTGGTCTCCGGGCTCATCCACTCCAGCTGGGAGATATTGCGGCGGTAGGCCTCCTGGAGATTGGCCACCAGTTCCACCATGCGCGCCTTGGCCGCCGGCGGGAAGTGCTGTGCCACATACAGCTTGCCGACGGCCTCGCCGAGCAGCGCCTCCACCAGCGAGACGCCGCGCTTCCAGCGCTCCCGGTTCTCCGGCTGACCCGAGAGGGTACGGCCGTTGAAATCGAAGCTCTCCTCGACCAGTTCGTCGGTCAGGTAGGCGGCGCGCGACCGCAGGATCCGCCAGGCCGCCCAGGCACGCCAGTCGTCGAGCGACTCCGCGGCCCAGGTCTGGGCGAAGGTGCGCAGGTACTCGGGCTGGCACACCACGACCTCGGCGAACAGTTCCGGACCCGGCTTCGCCACGCCCTCGCTCAGCGCGGAAGTCCAGGCGGTCCAGTCGAATTCCGGGTTGGCGGCGCTGAGCTCGTCGAAGGTGGTGAGGTTGTAGCTGAGTTCGGCGTCGCGGCGTTTGACCACGTCCCAGTGCCCCGCGGCGAGTTTGCGCTCCAGCTCGAAGACCCGCTGCCCGATCGAATCCAGGTCCTCGGGCAGCTGCCCGGCGACCCGCTCGTCGGCCGCCGCGAGGGCGAACATGCGCCCGATGTGGTCGATGTACTTGGCGCGGATCTCGGCGAATTCGTCCTGCCGGTAGTAGGACTCGTCGGGCAGGCCGATGCCGGACTGGCTGGTGTAGGTCACGTAGCGGGCGGAGTTCTTGTCGTCGGTGTTGACGTAGACCGCGACCGCGCCGCCGATCCCGGTGCGTTGTAACCGGCCGAGCAGCGCCGCGAACTCGGCGCGGTCGGTGACCGCGCGCACGGCGGCGAGCTCCTCGGCGATCGGGCCGAGCCCGGCCGCGGTGACCGCGGCGGTGTCCATGAAGCTGGAGAACAGATCGCCGATCTTGCGCGCATCGGTTCCGGCGGCCGCGGCTTCGGTGGCGGCGTTCTGGATGATCGCCTGCACGTCCAGCTCGGCCTGGTCGTAGAGCGCGCGAAAGGCTCCGTCGACCGAGCGGTCCGCGGGGATCTCGTAGGTGTCCAGCCATTTGCCGTTGACATGCGCGAACAGGTCGTCCTGTACGCGCACGGCGTCATTCAGGTGGGACAGATCGATACCGGAAGGGCTCGTCAGTTCGGAAGTCACGGTCTCCAGTATGCCGGTGGATCCGAACCGGCCGCCGGGCCCGAAGCCCGCGGCAGCAAGCGGCCAGCCACCGAGCTGTTGACTGAAACTCGATCGTCAACTTATGGTTGACGCATGGTGTCACCCTCCGATCCGATCGTCACCGGCGCACCGGCCAGCCGCGGCGTCGCCACCGGCCCGGCCCGGCTGGTGCGCGGCGTCGACGATTTCGACACGGTCCGGCCCGGCGACGTCATCGTCTGCCGGACCACCGATCCGGCGTGGACCGCCCTGTTCGGCATCGCCGCCGCGGTGGTGACCGAAACCGGATCGATACTGGCCCACGCCGCGATCGTCGCCCGGGAGTACGGCATCCCGGCCGTGGTCGCCGCCAAGGGGGCCATGTCGGCCGTGGCGAAGCACCAGGTGATCTCGGTCGACGGGACACACGGACAGGTGCACGCCGTCGACTCGGCCCGGTGGTCCCGATGACACACGTCTCCGAAAGTTCGCTGCTGACCCTGCACGCGATCCGCCTCGGCGGATTCGCCGACACGCGCGTCGTGGCCGACCGATATCGCATGCCGGTCGGCCTCGCCGAATCACACCTGCGGGATTTCCGGGAGCGCGGCTGGATCAGCCGGTTCAGTTTCGGGGGCGACGCGGGGTGGTCGCTCACCGAGAGCGGGCGCGCGGAGAACGAGCGCATGCTCGCCGCCGAGCTCGCCGAATGCGGGGCCCGGACGCCGGTCGAAGCCGTCTACCGCGAATTCCTCCCGCTGAACACACGTGTGGTGCGGGCATGCACGGCGTGGCAGCTAACGGTCCTGCCCGATGGCAGCATGCGGGACAACGACCACAGCGATATCCGGCGAGATGAGCAGATCCGCGCCGAACTGGAAAGCCTCGCAGCGGAATTGGCACCCCTGAGCACCCGGCTCACCGAACGACTGGCCCGGTTCTCCGGTTACGACACCCGATTCGCCGCGGCCGTCGCGCAGGCAGCCGACCGGCCCGAGCTGGTCACCGGCGCCGAATCCGATTCGGCCCATCGGATCTGGTTCGAACTGCACGAAGATCTGATCGCGACACTGGGTATCGACCGAGCCGCCTAGTGCGCGGATCTGCGGCGGCGCCGGAAATCCCGCGGTGTTTCGCCGTACTCGGATTTGAACGCTGTCGAGAATCCGGCGCTGGTGAATCCGGCGCGGGCAGCCACCTCCCCGATCGACAGCGGGTCGGCGCCCGCCAGCAGATCCCGTGCGGCGCGCAGTGCCTCGGTACGCCGGAGCTCCCGATAGGTGAGGCCGGTCTGATGCATGACCGAGCGCAGCTGGCGTGGTGACCAGCCGAGCGCCCGGGCCACCGCGGGCAGCCGCACGTCACCGGACCCGATATTGGCCCGCACGAATGCCCTGATGGCATCGACGGTTTCGGCCACATGGGCCTGCTGCGGCCCGACATCGCCGACGCGCATCAGGCACAGCAGTTCGGCGATGCGGTCACAGACGGCGTCGAATTCCAGGGTTGTCAGATTCGATTGTCCGGCAAGTGTGGTGGTGAGCATGCCCTGCACCACCCGGCCCAGACCCGAGGACATATCGAGCACCGTCCGGGCGGCGGCGCGGGCGGGCAGGCGCTGCTCGAACTGCGCGCGGGGCAGGCGCAGCGCGTAGGCCGTCGAATCGGGAAGCAGCACCCGGCAGATCCGGTCCAGCTCGAGGACGAACCCGCGCTGCGGCGCGACCCGGGTCAGCCGATCCGGCTGCCGGATGACGTATTCGCCCCGGCGCGGGAACACGATCCAGCAGTGCTCGGTCGAGCCACGCCGGATATGTGAACCGCTGCGATTCATCAGGTGCTCGCCGCGTTGCTGTGCGCGCAGCAGGGTGTAGCCCGAGGATTCCTGCACCGTGATCCGGGCCCACCAGTTGGCCGGATCACGGTAGCGATGCTCCGCCGTCAGGAAATGGTCGGTGACCTCGGTCCACACCGCTGCGTTCGCGACGGTCAGCTCGGAATACCGCATGGCGGTTGCTCTGTCGCTCTGATGCTCAACTCCGCTGCTCACTCGGTGGTGTTCCGAATGAAAGTCTGACAGATTCCCGCCCGGGGTGCCCGGTCAGCCGAGGGAGCGCAGGTGTACCGGCACGCAGAGCGGTCCGTTGGTCATGAACTGTGGCGCGTAAGGGATTTCGGCCGGATCACACACCAACCGCAACTCCGGGAACCGGCGGTACAGCGTGGCCAGTGCGATGTGGGATTCCAGGCGGGCCAGATGCGCGCCGAGGCAGAAGTGCGGACCGCGGCCGAAGGCCAGCTGATCGGAATGATCGCGGGCGATATCGAAGACCTGGGGATCGGCGTGCTTGCGCGGGTCGCGTCCGACGCCTGCGAACCAGCCCACGATCGCGCCGGCGGGGATATCGACACCGGCGATCCGCACGTCGGTCAGGGCGTACCGGTTGAACATGGCGCAAGCCGCGTTCCGGTAGCGCAGGGTCTCCTCGACCACCTCCGACCAGCGGTCGCCGTCCTTGGCTGTCGCGAGCTGATCGGGGTTGGCCGACAGCGCCACCACCGCGTTGCCGAGCAGATGCATCGTGGTCTCGTGTCCGGCCACGATGATGATCCACAGCATTTCGACCAGTTCGGCGTCGGTGATGCCGTTTTCGGGCTGGGCCCGCACCAGGTCGGAGGTCAGATCGTCACCCGGATCGCGGTGCTTGTCCTCGACCAGCCCGGTCAGATATCCGACCATCTCGCCCATGGCGGCCTGGGTTTGCTCGCCGCTGCTGGTGTGCGAGATCAGGGTGGCGGTCCAGCCGCGGAACTTGGCCTGATCGCCGGCCGGGACACCGAACAACTCGCAGATCACGGCGACGGGCAGCGGCATCGTGAAATGTTCGACGAGATCGATTTCGGGCTGGTCGGCGAATCGGTCGATCAGATCGTCGGTGAGCTGCTGGACGCGCGGCTGGAGCTGCGCGACCCGGGCGGGGGTGAACGCGCGGGCGATGGCACGTCGCATTCGCATGTGGTCGGCACCGTCCAGGTTGAGCAGGTGGTCGGCGTCGGTCAGGACGCGCAGCGGCCAGTCCGCCGGGACGGTTCCGTCGTGCATGGCGGGACAGTTCTTCGTGCTCTTGCTGAACAGCGTCCCGTCACCGGCGAGCACCTCCTCGACCGCCTGATGGCTGACCGCCATCCAGGCCTGGACGCCACCCGGCAGCTCGTAGGGAACGATGGGCCCGGTGCGGATCATCCGATCGAAGGTGTCGATAACGGGTTCTCCGGCGGTGGGCAGCTGGAAGAGCGACTCGGTCATGCGGGTCTCCGGTGGCGTAGTCGGCGTCTGACGGCACGTTCGATACGTGCTCGACGAGTGTGCGGCCGGTCGGGTACCCGGATCGACTCGAGCGGAATTCTCTGCCTCGCAGCGAAATCCGCCGGCGCGAATCCAAAATGTCAGTGCATCTGCGCGACCCGGTCGAACTCGCCGTCGCGGGCGCCCGCCAGGAAGGCGGTCCATTCGTCCGGGGTGTAGGTGAGGCAGATGTCGTGGTGCCGCAGGGTCGCGCCGCCGTCGGCGGTGGGGCGGGCGAGCAGCTCATCGTGGACGCGGCCGCGCAGCAGCAGCGTCAGGAATTCGGTCCAGACGCGCGCGGTGACGGTGATGACGGGTTCGTCGGCCCGGGGGTTGGCCGGATCGCGGCGATACTTACTGTCGCGGATGCGCACCGCGTCACCGTCGAAGCGGACCTCGACGCACTGGTTGCCATTGTTGGAGCGTGAGGATGTGAACCAGCCGATGCGGGCCGGAAACGGGCTAGCGGTGGTGGTCATGCCGAGGACTTTACCTCGGCATAGGTCCTGATCAGGGCCAATGATTCGGCGCGGGACAGGGATTGGTCCAGCGCGCGCACATAGGCGAACCCGAGATCGCGCACCAGTTCCGGATCCTCGACCGCGCCGCCGAACACCGAACTCTCCGCCCAGCCGAAGGTCGGCAGCTGCTCGACCGCGAAGTCGATCAGGTGGAAACTCGAGCCGCCGAGGATCGCGCCCGCGGTCGCGGCGAACGGGATGACCCGCACCGCGATGGTGTCGTATTTCTCCAGCAGCTCGATCAGATGGGCGAGTTGTCCGCCGAGCACCCGCGCCCCGCCGGTCTGCTGGCGCAGCGCCGCCTCCCCGATCACGGCGGTCAGCTCCACCGGATCCGGCCCGAGTAGTCGCTCCTGGCGGCGCATTCGGATCCCGACCAGCTGTTCCACCTGTACCGGCCGGATCATGACGTCGGCGCTGATCAGCGCGCGGGCATAGTCCTCGGTCTGGAGCAGGCCGGGCACGATCAGGCTGTCGTAGCTGCGGATGCTGTGCGCGCCGAACTCCATGCCGTAGAGGCGTTGCAGTTCCGGGCCGAGCAGCGCCGCGGATTTGGTCCACCAGCCGCGCTGCTTGCTGGCCTCCAGCAGATCGAGTAGTTCGGCGCGTTCCTCGACGGCGACCTCGAGTAGTTCGAGGACCGGGCCGATGGTGTTGACGGTCAGGACGCGGCGGCCCTTCTCCACATGCGACCAGTTGGCGGCGGTGAAGCCGACCTGTCTGGCGAAGCCAGCGGAGTCGAAGCCGCGCTGCTCCCGTAATTCCCGCAGGCGCAATACCAATTCCCAACGCGCGACGGTCGGCGAGACGGGTGCCATGGCTTGCGATGCTACGCCCGAGCGATTCGCCTGCGTGTGACTATTGTCAACCCTGGGGGCCGGAGCTACTGTCGCAACCGAGCTGGCCGTTCACCCGTCGATCGATCCACCGATGCATCGAGGCGAGGTTCATGAGTCCGTCGCGCATTGATCCCGGCAGTCCCGAAGGTTTCGCGGTCACCCAGGACGCTTTCGCCCGGTGCCGCAGGTATCGCAAGGAGCACGGCCTATACGGGGTGGTCGATGCCGCCCTGGGCCGAATCATGTTGGAGGTGGGGGCGGTCGGCGCGGTCGTCATGCCCGCTCCGCTCGGCGCCCGGGTGCGTGATCTGCTGGGCCGCGCGCAGGAGCACAGCGGTCCGGTCATCGCGCATCCGCGTTCAGGCCGCTGGACATTTCTGACCGGGCCCACCGATAACTCGTATCTGGATATGACGCTGTTCTCGGAGCTGTTCCGGGTGTGCGCCTCGGTCGCGCTGCCCGGCAGCCGGCTGGTGCTGCCCTCCCCCGCCGACGAGCAGGGTGGGTATCGGGTGTGGATTCATCCCCCGCACCGCGACTTTCGGCCACTGCTGGCCGACGTGGTCGCCGCGACTCGCGCGTGTTCGGCCCGCATCTCCGCCGGCGATTAGCTCGCACCGCTGTGTCGATTCGCGGGCCTGCGTGGTTACGCGCTCGGCTGTGGCCTTCGGGACCTCAGCTCGCGCCGCCGAGCCGCGCGTGCATCTCCCAGATGAGCACCTCGGCCGGTCCGTGCGCGGTGATTCGCTGGCCGCCGGATCTGGTCAGGCGCACGGCATCACCCTCGTAGAGCGGGCCGACGTCTTCCATCTCCACCTCGCCGCGCGCGACGAAGACGTGCAGATACGGCGCGTCGGGTAGTTCGATCACCTGCGGTGCGCCCTCGGCGCCCGGCATGCGCGCCACGTGGAACGCCGAGTGGCTGCTGTTGATCGCGATGGCGGTGCGGTCGCGATAGCGCGGCAGGCCCGAGGCCACCGTCACCAGTCCGCCGCCGGCCAGTTCGTCGTCGATCTCGAGTTGCTGGTAGCCCGGCGTCAGCCCCGGCTCGTCCGGCACCACCCACATCTGGACGAAATGCACCGGCTCCTCATGCTCGGCCGCGGTGTCCGACAGCCGCCAGGAGTCGTTCTTCTCCGAGTGCAGAATGCCGGCGCCCGCGCTCATGCGCTGGGCCAGGCCGGGATAGATGACGCCGCTGTGCCCCAGCGAATCCTGGTGCACCAGGCTGCCGCCGAGCACCCAGGTGACGATCTCCATATCCCGATGCGGGTGGGTGTCGAAACCCTGGCCGGGCAGCACGATGTCGTCGTTGTTGACCAGCAGCAGGCCGTGATGGGTGTTGTCGGGGTCGTAGTGCTCGCCGAAGGAGAAGGAGTGCTTGGAGTCCAGCCACGAGATGCGGGTCTTCATGCGGTCGCCGCCACGGTGGACGTCGATATGGGGAGTCGTGAGCGTGGACATCGGGGGTCCCTCCTTCTCCGACCTGCGTTTCCGGGTGGGAGCACCTCCGACGGGGTACCCCGGATTCCTAGTAGATTGTCCTGCACCGGGCATTTTAGCCAGCGACTTTCGGGTGAACGCAATGTGCACAGTGTCGCGTCGGCGACCGGGCGCCCGGCGCCGGTCGGGCGGAGTGTCGGCCGGTCGGGGGAGCGCGGGCCCAGGGCCAGTAGGGTACGCAAAATATCTGCGCGACAACGGAACCGGAGGTGATCGGGGATGCGAGCGGAGGAATTCGAGCGGGATCTCCGTGCCACCGCGCTGGCCGAGGGCATCACCGACTTCGTGGTGGGGGTCGCGGTCTTCCGCGAGCGCAAACTGCTGGTCGTGCGCCGAGTGCCGCACGCGCACTACGGCGGGTTGTGGGAATTGCCGGGCGGCGGCGTCGAGGCCGGGGAGACCTTCGCCGAGTGCGTTGCCCGGGAATTGGTCGAGGAGACCGGGCTGCGCGTGCGCGCCATCCGGACGTTTCTCGGGGGCGTCGACTACGCCACCCGCACCAAGGCCCGGGTGCGCAAGTTCTCCTTCACCGTCGACACCGAGCCGGGCGAGGTCACGCTGGCACCGGGCGAGCACGACGCCTACGCCTGGATCGACGCGTCCGCCCTGACCGTACTGCCTTTCGCGCCCGACACCAGCCAGACCGTGCGCGCCCTGGTGGACTCGCTCGACCAGCCGCACTCGGCCTGACCGATCGTCGGTGACGGGTAACCGGCACAATCGTGGTGATGTCGACAGCCTCCGCTCCACCCGAGTCGGTGCCGTTGCGCACCGCGTTGCGGGAAAGCCCGGGCGTGCTGCGCCTGGCGATCGTGCGTTTCGCCGGACAGTTCGGCGACGGAATGTTCCAGGCGGCGCTGTCGGGCGCCATCCTGTTCAATCCCGAACGCGAGACCGACCCGCTGGCCATAGCGGCCGGATTCGCGGTGCTGCTACTCCCCTATTCGCTGATCGGGCCGTACGCGGGCGCGCTGCTGGACCGCTGGGATCGGCGCGCGGTGCTGTTGGTGGCCAATATCGTTCGCGCGGTGCTGATCGGCGCGGTGGCGATCGGGCTGCTGGCCGGGGCCGAGGAGACACCGCTGCTGCTCGGCGCGCTGGCGGTGGTCGGGATCAGTCGCTTCGTGCTGGCGGGTGTGTCGGCGGCGCTGCCGCGGGTGCTGGCGCAGCGGTGGCTGGTGCCGATGAACTCGGTGCTGGCCACGGTGGCCTCGGGATGTGCCGGGGTGGGCGCGGCCGCGGCGGTGGCGATCATCGGCGGGCTCGGCGCAGGCGATTTCGCCTCCGCGGTCGCGGTCGGGGTGAGCGCCACCGGGTCGGTACTGGGCGCGCTGCTCGCGGCCGGCTTCCGCGCCCGGGTGCTCGGGCCCCAGGACGGCACCGCGGGCAAGGAGAGCACTGTGCGGGCGATCGCGACCGGATTGCGCACCGGCGCGGTCGCGGTGTGGCAGTCCGCCCATGTGACCACGGCGATGATCGGTATCGGCACGCATCGGATCGTGTTCGGCACCAACACCTTGATCATGGTGCTGGTGCTGCGGCAGGTGCCCGACGGCGGCTCCGGCCTGGACAGCGGGCTGCTCGGCTTCGGTGTCGCGATCACGGCGGTCGCGGGCGGCATGCTGGTCGCCGCGGTGGTGGCGCCCCTGGTGATTCCGCGGCTGGGCCGGCCGCGCACGGTGGTGGCCGGGCTGCTGATCGCGACGGTGGTCCAGTTGACCCTGGTGACCCCGATCGCGCTGGCACAGGATGGCGGCGCGGCCCGCTACGCCCACCATCTGCTGCTGGTGGGCGCGTTCCTGTTCGGCTTGGCCGGGCAGACCATCAAACTGACCGGTGACGCGACCATGCAGATCGATATCGACGATGATCGCCGCGGCCAGGTGTTCGCACTTCAGGACACCGTCTTCAATATCGCCTTCGTGCTCGCGATAGCCGTTGCCGCGCTGGTGATTCCGGCGGACGGGCGTTCGCTGCCGGTGGTACTCGCCGGCGCGGCGATGTATATCGCCGGAATCGTGGCGATCGTGGCCAATGCGCGGCGGGCGCGTTATTCGGCGCGCCAGGAACTTTCGTGCTGATCGTCCGGATCGAATTCGCGCAGCGGTGCGCGCGGCGAATCATGGGTCAGCAGTGGGTAATCCGCGAGCGCCTGCCCGATTCCCGCGGACAGGACGCCCTCCGCCCCCGGCTCGGATGCGGGGGCAGGCGTTTCCACGGGTTCACCACGGGTGGACCACGCCAGCGGTTCGTTCGCGGTATCGAAGCCGGTGACCAGGTGATTCCAGGTGCCGAGCCCGGTCGGGTCGGTGTAGAAGTGGTCGAGCACGCCGTCGTCGTTCAGGTCCAGCCCGGCCACGTCGGCGCTGCCGGCGCCGCGGGTGTCCCACAGCGCGTCGTCGAGTAGGCCGTCACCGTCGAAATCCAGCTGCACCGCGTCTACGGTGCCGGTGTTCGCCAATTCCAGATCGGCCGGGGAGGACCAGACATGAAGCTCACCGTCACCCGTCCCGAAGACGTATTCGATATCGCTCATAACCCCTTGGACGCAGCGCCGTGGAATTCGGTTCCATATCGACTGGATTGCGACCGCCCGGCTTCCCGCGTTCACGCACCGGCTCGGGTAAGTTGATCTTCCCCGCCAGTACGTCCGAATCGACATGGGAGTCAACAGATCATGGGCTTGCTGCCGGAGAAACTGGATGTCCCAGTGCTCTTCGGAGTGGTCCTTACCGGACTGCTCTGTGTGCCGTCCCCGGCGCAGGCCGCCCCGCCGCCGTGGGCGCCCCCGCCGGTGAACATCTGTGGCGAGGTCGGCTTCGATCCGCTGCTGCGCCAACCGGATCCGAATCAGCCCCCACCGCCGCCGGTCCAGATCCCGCCGCGGATCGAGATCCCGGTGCCGTGGCCGGAGTTCACGCCGGTCCCGGTCCCCGATCCGCCGCAGGACAACACCCGGATCAAGCCGGAACCGCTGCCCTCGGACCCGTGCCGTAATCCGTGCCCGGATATCCGGGACACGCCGGAACCTGTGGAAGCGACGGAACCCGAAACGCCAGACACCGGGTCCAGCTCCGGGTCGGGGACGTTCGTCCTGCCGAAACTCGAGGTCAAACCGGAGATCGAGCCGATTCCCATCCCGGTGCCCGGCGGCGAGGGTGAACCGGCCCAGCCCGCTCCCCCGCCGGTCGTGCACCCCATCGAACCGGGGCCGGTCGTCGAACCCGTCGCCACGCCGCGGGTCGAGCGGGTCGAGTTGGTCGGCCAGGTGACCGGCCGCGGCTCGAGCAACCGCACCGACATGCGCTGGCAGGTGGACGGAACCGACCTGGGCCTGATGTGGGAGACCAAGCCCGGCGAGGTCGCGGTGGTCTTCGGTGACACGTTCGGCGACGGCTGGGTCACCGGCGGTGCGGGCGGACCGGACTGGCGCAGCAATGTGCTCGGTTTCAGCACCGACCGCGAGCTGGCCGACGGCCTGACCATCGATACCTTCGTGCAGGACAGCCGCTGCCACGCCGCCGAGTTCCTGGCCAGCCGCAAGATCAAGAACTGGGAGACCACGGTCATTCCGACCTCCGGGTTCGCGCTGGGGGAGCGGCAGTACCTGAGCTACATGTCGGTGAACCACTGGAGCCGGATTCCCGGCCTGTGGTCCACCAACTACGGCGGCATCGCCTACTCCGACGACGGCGGCCACACCTGGGTCAAGGACCAGCATGCCAAGTGGGACAACCTGTTCGGCCAAGGCAAGTTCCAGGTCGCGGCCATGGTCCCGCAGGGCGACTACGTCTACATGTTCGGTACGCCCAACGGACGCGTCGGCATGATCGCGCTGGCCCGGGTCGCGAAATCCGAGGTGCTCAACAAGTCCGCCTACCAGTACTGGGTGGACGGCGATTGGGCGCCCGCCGCCGAAAACGACGCCACCCCACTGGTACTCGGTCTGGCCAGCGAGATCTCGGTGCGCTACGACGCCGACGCCGACCAGTGGCAGATGGTGTACCTGGACCCGGCCCAGGCCGCCATCGTGGTCCGGAATTCGGCTACGCCCCAGGGGATCTGGACCGAAGCGGTGCCCCTGGTCGCCACCGCGGACTACCCGAAGGCCTACGGCGGCTTCATCCACCCGTGGTCCACGACCGAGGACCTCTACTTCACGATCTCGGCGTGGGACAGCTACAACGTCTATCTGATGCGTGCCGCGCTGAAACCGGCCGACTGAGTCTCAGCGCAGGCGCTGCTCGGAATCGGCGTCGAAGAAGAAGATCTCGCTCGGCTTCGGCCGCAGCCGCAGCCGATCGCCGAGCGCGATCCGGAAGTGCCGATCCACCCGGGCCACCACCTTGCCCGACCGGCTGGACCACGCCGCGGTAATCGGATGGCTGTAGACGAAGGATTCGGCGCCGAGTTCCTCGAGGAGCTCGGCGTCGACCGCGAGACTGTTGTCGGTATCGGTGCTGACCTCCCACGACTCGGGTCGGATACCGACGATGATCCGGTCCCGGGAAGTGCCGTTGGGCACCGGGATTCGCAGGTCCCCGAGGATCGCGTGCCCGTCCTGCACCGGTGCCTCGAGCAGGTTCATGCCCGGCGATCCGATGAATCCGGCGACGAAGGTGTTCACCGGATTGTCGTAGAGCTCGCGCGGCGCGGCGATCTGCTGGAGTTTGCCGTCGAGCAGCACCGCGACCCGATGCCCCATGGTCATGGCCTCGACCTGGTCGTGGGTGACATAGACCGTGGTGGTGCCGAGCCGCTTCTGCAGGGCGGCGATCTGCGAGCGGGTGCTGACCCGCAGCTTGGCGTCCAGATTGGACAGCGGTTCGTCCATGCAGAACACCTGGGGACGGCGCACGATGGCGCGGCCCATGGCGACCCGTTGCCGCTGGCCGCCGGACAGTTTCGCGGGTTTGCGGTCCAGCAGCGGCTCGAGCTCGAGCATTCTGGCCGCCTCGAGCACCCGAACCTTGGTGTCGGCCTTGCTCATTCCCATATTGCGCAGCGCGAAGCCCATGTTCTCCGCGACCGTCATGTTCGGGTACAGCGCGTAGGACTGGAACACCATGGCCACATCCCGGGCGCGCGGCGGCAGCCCGGTCACGTCCTTGCCGCCGATCAGGATGCGCCCCTGCTCGACGGATTCCAGCCCCGCGAGCATGCGCAGGCTGGTGGATTTCCCGCAGCCCGAGGGGCCGACGAGGACGATGAACTCCCCGTCGGCGATCTCGAGCTCCAGGCTGTCGACAGCAGGGCTCGGCGCACCGGGATACTGGTGCGTCACCCCGTCGAACTGCACGGTCGCCAATGCTCTTCCGCCTCTCCGCGTATTCAGGCCAGACTCATGTGCGGGAATCGGCAGCGTTGGCGGCTGCCGGTCTGTGGATGGATGGGTTAGCCGGTACCCGATGAGTTACCCATGTTCTTGCGAAATCAGTTGTTACTTGGGCAGCTTCGGTGTGATTTGTCGGTCGATGATCGCTTGGAGCTGGCTCGCTACTCCGGCGAAGGCGGTGGCCGGGTCGGCGTTCTGCAATGCGATCTGCTCCAGGCCGGTGCCGATGATCTGGTCACCGCCCGGTACGAACACGCGCGCGTAGTCCTGGGACTTCGTCACCGCCAGCTGGTCGATGGCGACCTTCGAGTTCGGGTTCTTGGCCAGGAAATCCAGTTCGCTGGGGTCGTTGACCGCCGACTTGCGCACCGGCATGTACCCGGTGTTCTGCGAGAAGTACGCGGTGTTCGCGGCGTTGGTGACGAACTCGATGAACTTGAGCGCGTTCACCTTCCGCTCATCGGAGATGCGCGACGGGATCGCGAGACCGGCGCCGCCGGTGGTGACGCCCGGCCCATTCGGGTGCGGGAGGAACGCGGTGCCGAATTGCAGCTTGCCCTCGGAGTTCTTGGCGATTCCGCGCAGGTCGCCGGTGGAGGCGATGGTGGAGGCGATGACACCGGCCCCGAAATCCGTCGCGATGGCCGGCTTCACACCCGCGTACTTCTTGGTGTGGATCATGTCCCGCAGGAACTGTCCGGCCTTGATGGTGTTGGGGTCGTTGAACTTCAACGTCCACTTGTCGGAGTAGGCGCCACCGAAGGTCCAGTTCGGGCCCTGGAAGGTCCACGCGAAATAGTTCTTCGCGTCACCCCAGCCGTGCGCCAGCTTGCCGTCGCCGACGACGGACTGGATCTTGGGGCCCCACTCGTCGAATTCCTGCCAGCTCTCCGGGCCACGGTCGGGCAGACCGGCTTTCGCCCAGACATCCTTGTTGTAGTAGAACAGCGGGGTCGAGCGGGCATAGGGCAGCGCGTAGTGCTTGCCGTTGAACAGATAGTCGGCGGCGAGCGCGTCCACGTAGTCGTCGAGCTTTACCCCGGCATCGGCGAAGTGACCGTCCAGCGGTTCGATGGTGCCGTTCAGCGCGTAGTTGAACCACCAGACATCCGACAGCACAACGACATCGGGCAGGTCACCGCCGGAAAGTGCCGCGTTGAACTTCTGCGACACCTCCTCGTAGTTCTTGCCCGCGTCGACCAGGTTCACCTTCAGATCGGGGAACTCGGCCTGGAACCGGTTGATCAGCTCCAGCTCGTAATCCTTCGAGGTGCCGGGGTGATTCGACCACCAGTTGATGGTCTTGCCGTCACCGCTCTGCTTGCTGCCGCCTCCGCCCGCGCACGCGGTAAGGGCGAGACCGGCCGTGGCCGCGCCGGCCAGGCCGAGGAAGCCTCGTCTGGACAGGTTGGGAAATCGTGAAGTGGGCATTGGCATCTCCTGTATTCAGCCCTTGACCGCACCCGAGGTGAGGCCTTTGATCATGTGGCGTTGCAGCAGCAGGAACACGATGAGAATCGGCAGCATGGTGAGCAGCGTCCCCGACATCACCGGCCCCCAGTTGGTGACGGAGGTGTTCTCGGTGTTCTGCAACAGCGTCAGGCCCACCGGCAGCGTGGCGACCTCGGTGCTGTCGGCCATCAGGAACGGCCAGAGATACTCGTTCCATTCGTTGACGAGCGTGACCACCGCGAACGCCACCATCGTCGGCCCGGACATGGGCAGCACGACCCGGGTCAGCAGGCGCCACCAGCCCGCACCGTCCATGCGCGCCGCCTCGATCACCTCCGATGGCAGCGACAGGAAATGGTTGCGCATGAGAAAGGTGCCGAACGCGACGCCGCAGAGCGGGATGATGATGCCCTGCAGCGTATTTCGCCAGCCGAGCTGGGCGATGAGCGCGTAGTTGGAGATGACGGTGATCTGGTTGGGCACCATCAGCGCGGCGATGATGACCAGGAAGACCAACGTCTTGCCCGGGAATCGCAGGAAGACCAGCCCGTAGGCGCTCAGCACGCCGAGGACGAACTTGACGGCGGCGATGATGCCGGTGACGACCAGCGAGTTCCGCAGGAAGGTCCAGTAGGGGAGCGTCGTGGTCGCGTCGCCGTAGTTCTGCGGACGCCAGGTGCGCGGCCAGTAGATGGCGGGCTGGGTGTAGATGTCGGGTCGTTCCTTGAACGAGGTGATGAAGATCCAGAACAGTGGCAGGCCGACGATGATCAGCACGCACACCATGGCGGCGTAGCCGAGCGCCGTGACCAGGCGCTGGCGGCGCCGGTAGGAAAGTGGCTCCACGGCAGTTGTTCTCACTGGTCGCCTCGATCCATGACGCGCACCTGGAGCAGCGTGACGATGAGCAGTACCAGGAACATGATGGTCGCCACCGTCGCGCCGTAGCCGGCCCGGAAATTCACGAATGTCTCCTGATACACCTGGTAGACCATGGTGGAGGTGCTGGTGCCCAGCGGCCCGCCGCGGGTCATCACGTTGATGATGTCGAAGACCTGCAGTGAGTTCAGCAGCACCGTGATGGACAGGAAGAACGTCGTCGGCCGCAGCTGGGGCATCAGTACCTTGGTGAAGGTGGTCCAGCGGCTCGCGCCGTCGATCTCGGCGGCCTCCATCAACTCGGCGCGAATGCCTTGCAGCGCGGCCAGATAGATGACGAAGGCGTAGCCCAGGTTCTTCCAGATGTAGGTGACGGTCACCATGAACAACGCCCAGTTCGGATCCTGGTAGAAGTCGGGGACGTGCTGCACGCCGAGCCGGTGCAGGACATCCTGGATCAACCCGAAGCTGGGATCGAAGATGAACTGGAATGCGACACCGATGGCGGCGCCGGAGATGACGAACGGCGCGAAGACCGCGGAGCGGACCACGTTGCGCCCGAACAGTTTCCGGTCCAGCAGCAGCGCCAGCGCCAACCCCAGCACCATGGAGCCGACCACGGCGGCGATGGTGAAGATGACGGTGTTGGAGACGATCTGCCAGGAGTCGTCGCGTCCGAACCACTCGGTGTAGTTGTCGAACCCGATGTAGGTGACGAACTGGTCGGAAATATTGAAGTCGGTGAAGGAGAGCCGGATGTTGTCGGCCAGCGGGCGATAGACGAAGAGCGTGAGTAGCGCGAGGTTGGGGGCTACCAGGACCAGGAACAGCGCGTAGTCCTGCCACGGCCGCCCGCGTAGCCCCTTACCTCGGGGTTGGGGGAGTACACGCTCGGGTCTGGATCGCACGGCGGCAGCTTTGCGGCGCACAGCAACTAGAGAGTTAACGCCGCTCGGCGTCGAGCTGAACAGTCCGCGCATGCGCGCAAGTGAACCAAGTACCGGACAAACCGGTCAGTGAATTGGGGGAATTCGATCGTTTAGTTCACCGGAACGACGAAGGGCCACCGGCGATCCGGTGGCCCTTCGAGTGTCTGCCGGCTAGTTCCAGTCGCCGAGCCCGTCGCGGGCGTTGAGGGTGCCGCCGCTGGTGTTCTGCACGATCACCGGGTCACCCTTCTTCGCGTTCTCGAAGAACCAGCGGCCATTGTCGGTGCTGACGTTCAGGCAGCCGTGGCTGGCGTTCGAAACACCCTGCTGCGCAACCGACCACGGGGCGGCGTGCACGAAGATGCCGGAGTTGGAGATGCGGGTCGCGTACTCGACCTCGATCTTGTAGCCCTCCGGATCGGTGATCGGCACACCGTAGGTGGAGGAATCCATGGTCATCTTGCGCAGCTGCTCGCCGACGATGTAGATGCCGTTGGGCGTCTCGTGCTTGGGCTTGCCCATCGAGATCGGCATGGTCTGCACGACCTCGCCGTTGCGGGTGATGGTCATGGTGTGGGTCGCGTCGTCGGCGGTGGCGATGAGCGCGTCACCGATCCGGAACGCGCTGCGGGTCTCGCCCGCCTCCACCGTCACGTCGGTGTTGTCCGGCCAGAAATCGTTCGGCCGGAATCGAACCTGCTTGTCGCTCCACCAGGTGAAGTGACCGGGGGCGGGCTTGGACGAGGTGACCTTGATGGCCTTCTCGACGGCCGCGCGGTCGCCCTCGGCGATCGGGTCCTTGAAGTTGATGATGATCGGCTGCGCCACGCCGACCTCTTCACCGTCGGCGATATTGATGCTCGGCGGTGCGAAGGTGGCCTTGGGTGCCGGGTCGGTGGCCGAGGAGCCGAGCCCGGGGAAGCCGGGAATCAGCGGTTCGGCCTGGGCGGGCGCGACTACGAGAGCACCGGCCGCCGCGACGGCCGCGGACAGGAGCACGCCCTGCCGGAGTCGACGGGAGAGCCGAGACCGCGATCTCGGCAACGACCTGCTCTGCGAAGCGGCATGCATATGTACCTCATCCATTCCAAGAAATAGGTAGAACTGACCCGACCCCGTCCGTCCTTCCTACCGTCCGGAAGCGACCGGAATCCAGCCGGATCCGGTACTGATTCGGGTAGACCACCCGGTGTGTTCTCGGACACAGAAGTTGCAGTGCCGCACCGATATTCGACAAAGATGCCGGTCACCTCGGCGAGTCATGGATCGGGCCGAATGCCGTCAGTCCGTGGGGTATTGACGCACACCAAACGCCTTCGTGACGAAGATCACTCGGTTACGCGCGCAGGTAGAACGGCGTCACCAGGCAGCTCGCGCCGGTCGCGGAGTTCCACGCGAACGCGCCCGCTCCCAGACACACCACCGAATTGTCCGCCGCGGTGACCTGAGCCCGCGAACCGTAGAGCGCGATCGTCAGGCCGAGCGTGTCATCGGCGGACCCCGTGCCGGACAGCGAGGTGAGCGCGATCGCGTCCGGGCCGAGTCCGATGGCGATCGGCATGCCGCCCTCGCCCTCGCTGGCGCCGACCCCGCCGCCCGCGCCGACGCCGAGCGCGATCGCGCCGAACGTCGCACTGGCATAGCCGACGCCGTCGAACCCGGCGGCGCGGGCCTGCCCGAGCGTATCGGTGACGGCGCGGCAGGCGGTGCGGCCTTCGACGACGGTGATGTCGACACCCCGGTCGGAGGTGCAGTGCACATCGGTGGCGGCGGCCGAGCCGGGGACCAGCAACGAAGCGCCGGCGGCAGCGGACGCGACGCCGAGCGCACTGAACAGCTTCACGGACTGCCCCTTTCCCACCGGTGAGCCCACACCCTATCGGGCGAAGGTGAAAGAATTGCGTTTCTACTGATCCGACGGCACGGCGCGGCGCGGGGCCGGTAGGGATGATACGAGTCGACGCCCTCGCGGCGATTATGTAAGCATGGCGTGTTATTTCGGCGGGCAGCTCGGGAGGACTGTACGTGTCTCGTCTACTTGAGTCTCGTCTACTCGAACGGATCGCACTGGGGTGCGGTGCCGCCGTCGCGGTGCTGGCCCTGGTCGCGTGCGGCGCGACCATCGACGGCCAGGCCCGCCCGATCGGCAACGGCACGGTCGACGCGGTGGAGACCAGCCCCAGCAAGACCACGACGGCCAAGCCGAGTTCGAGTCCCAGGTCGAGCCGGTCGGCCAGTCCCAGCACCAGCGCGGCGGATCAGGGCGGCAGCATCGACTTCGACGCGGCGGTCGGTGACTGCGTCAGCCTCGGCGGCGCCAGCAACGATCCCAAGATCGAGAAGGTCACCTGCGGCAGCAAGGCCTCCAACTACAAGATCATCGGCAAGGTGCCCAATACCGCGCTGTGCGTGAGCGATCGCGACAGTTACTACGCCGAGAAACGCAATGGCGTGCAGACCGGTGCGCTGTGCCTGGACATCGACTGGGTGGTCGGCGACTGCATGGATGTCGGCGGCGAGGATCCCAAGCGGATCGCCTGCACCGAGTCCGCCGTCGAGGGCGTCAAGGTGGTCAGCATCAAGCAGAACACCACCGAGGTGTCCGCCTGCGGCACCGGCTCCGGATTCACCTACAAAGAACGTAAGTTCGTGGTCTGCGTATCGGACATGTAGGCCGCCCGCGGGGCTAGGTTGGGTCGGTGCCCACCTCCGAGCTGCCTCGATTGCGATCGGCCACGGGGCGTTGGATCCTGCTGGCCACCATCCTCGGATCCTCGGTGGCCTCGCTGGATGCCACGGTGGTCAATATCGCCCTGCCACGCATCGGCGCGGAGCTCGAGACCGATGTGGCCGGTCTGCAATGGACACTGAACGGCTATACCCTGACGCTGGCGGCATTCATCCTGCTCGGCGGCTCGCTGGGGGACCGGCTCGGCCGCCGGCGCGTGTTCCTGTGGGGCGCGGTCGGTTTCGCGGTCACCTCGGTACTGTGCGGCGCCGCGCTGAATGTCGAGATGCTGATCGCGGCGCGAGTGCTGCAGGGCGTCGCCGGGGCCATGCTCACTCCGGGCAGCCTCGCGCTGATCTCGTCGTCGATCGATCGCCGCGATCAGGGCGCCGCCATCGGCCTGTGGTCCGGTTTCGGCGGTGTCGCCGGCGCGCTCGGCCCGTTCCTGGGCGGCTGGCTGATCGACGTGGTCGGCTGGCGCTCCATCTTCTTCCTCAATGTTCCGCTGGTGCTGGTGGTCGTGCTGGTGACGCTGCGGCACGTGCCGGAGAGCCGGGATCCGGCGGGGTCGATAAGCGCCGCGCGCCTGGATGTTCCCGGCGCGGTGGTGATCGCGCTCGGCCTCGGCGCGCTGACCTTCGGCCTGATCGATATCAACCTGCCGCTGCTCACCGTCGGCGTGCTGCTGCTGCTCGTCTTCGTGGTGATCGAGCTGCGCAGTGACCATCCGCTGGTGCCGCCCGCGCTGTTCCGCTCCCGCGTGTTCACCGCGGCGAATCTGGTGACGCTGGCCGTCTACGCGGCGCTGGGTGGCGTGTTCTTCCTGCTGGTCCTGGAATTGCAGCTGGTGGCGGGCTATTCACCGCTCATGTCGGGCGTGGCCACCGTGCCGATCACGCTGATCATGCTGGTGCTGTCCGCCCCGGCCGGTCGCTGGGCCCAGCAGCACGGCGCCCGCCTGCCGATGACGCTCGGCCCGCTGCTGTCGGCCGCGGGCCTGGTCCTGCTGTTGCGGATCGGGCCGGGCACGGTCTATTTCGCCGATGTGCTGCCCGGGGTCCTGGTCTTCGGGCTCGGGCTGGCGGTGCTGGTCGCGCCGCTCACCGGCGCGGTACTCGGCGCGGTGCCCGCCACCGAGGCCGGGATCGCCTCCGGGGTCAACAACGCGATCGCCCGCACCGCACAGCTGCTCGCGGTGGCCGCACTGCCCGGCCTGGCCGGAATCTCCGGATCACTCGACGACCCGGCCGAATTCGACCGCGGGTTCGGTGTCGCGATCTGGATCTGTGTCGGCCTGCTGCTGGCGGGCGCGCTGCTGGCCGCGGTGCTGGTGCGGCCCGAGCGCCGCGAGCCGCCGGCCTTGCGCAAGGCGCCCGAGCTGGACACGGTCGACTGTGTACCGCAGTGCGCGATCGCCGGTCCGGCCGTCGCGCCGCGCGATTCCTGACCGGCGACGACGAAGGGCGGGCGCCGAAGCACCCGCCCTCCGTTGTCGCTGCTGCCGCTAGATCGGCTGGTAACCGGCTCCGACGCCGCCGCGTGCGTTGATGTCGTCCATGATCACGTTCATGTTGGTGCCGACCTCCGGGCCGAAGCAGGCCAGCGCGAGGTAGGCGTTCACCATGCCGACCAGCGTCGAGCCGACGACCACCGGCGCGCCGGAATCGCCTTCGACCACGCACATCTGGGTCCAGGTCTCGATCTTGCTGTCGAAGACGTCGCCCCAGACCAGGCCGCAGGTGTTGCCGGTGGTCCGGCCTTCCTTGCAGACCACCTGCGGGAACTGCGGCGGCGCGCCGACATTGGTGATGGTGACCCCGCCGATCCGGTTCACCGGCACGATGCGGCCCGGATCGAACTGGATGACCGCGTAGTCGAGGTCGTGGTTGGAGTAGACGAATCTGCCGACGACGCCGGCGTCCCGATCGGACTCGGCGTACACCTGCGCGCCGGCCTCACCGCAGTGTCCGGCCGTCAGGCCGACCAGTCGGCCGGCGCCGTCGTGGCCGACAGTGGTGACGGTGCATTCGAATTGGTTGTCGATGATGATCCCGGAGCCACCACCCAGGACCGGTGGGGTCGCCGCGTGCGCGGCTCCAGCGCCCGTCCCGAGCAACGCCGCACCCAGGGCTACGGCGAAGGCAGCGTGAACCGCCTTGGCGAGTTTGCTGAACATGTCCCTCCAGACGTCGGAAGACCGCACGATATCAATCTGTCGCACCCATCGTGTCAGTATTCGGTCTCGGGCGCGTCAGGTAGGGGTGGGTGTCGCTGATAGCGAGGCTCTATCGAAACCGTTTCGGGGGCGTCGAGTTTTGTATTTCGAGCGCGCGATCCGAATGTTCAATTGGCATTGGAAAACACGGGTTTTTTAGATGAAAGTTTTCCTTGTAAACGTCCGGAGATGCCCTCTTACCTGCCCCTGACGTCGAAGGGGAACTGTAACCAGTTGCAGAACTCGCCCGGGGATTTTGGTGCGTGTCCCAAATGATGGGCCGGTATTCAGGGCATTTTCGCGCATAGTGACATCCATCTATGACTGCAATCACATGACCATGGTGTGTTCTGCACTACTCCGTAGTAAGGTGCGACAAGCAAACTGTCGTCGGGGTTGTCCAACCTGGCGTCGAGAGGGGATAGCGAGTGCAGTCGACCAAGAGCCCACCGAGGTCACGGATCAGTGATGCGGTCGATTGGACTAGGGACTACTGGGAAGACCATCCGAAGAAGTCGCTGGAGACCGGCGGCCGTCAGATCACGATGGGAATCGCCGCGGTCGCAGAGCTTTTCGTGGCCATCTTCCGCCGCCGCTTCCCCTTCGACGAATTCGTCCGGCAATGCGCCTTCATGGCCAATGTCGCCGCGGCGCCCACCCTGCTGGTGGCGATCCCGATCGGCGTCATCGTCTCGATCCAGGTCGGTGCGGTCGCCGGCCAGGTCGGCGCCACCTCGTTCATCGGCGCGGCCAACGGCCTCGGCATCATTCAGCAGGGCGCGCCGCTGGTCACCTCGATCATGATCGCCGGCGCGGTCGGCTCGGCCATCTGCGCCGACCTCGGCTCCCGCACCATCCGGGAAGAGATCGACGCCATGAAGGTCATGGGCGTGGATCCGATGCGCCGCCTGGTCGCCCCCCGGTTGGGCGCGGCCATGCTGGTCAGCGTCCTGCTCTGCGGCTTCGTGGTTTTCGTCGGCTTCCTGACCGGCTACGTCTTCAACATCTTCGCCCAGAGCGGCACCCCGGGTTCCTACATCGGCACCTTCTCCTCCTTCGCGACCTCCTTCGACCTGTTCATCGCACTGTTGAAATCGTTGATCTTCGGCCTGCTCGCGGCGATCATCGCCTGCGACACCGGGCTGAACACCCGCGGCGGGCCCGGCGGCGTAGCCAATTCGGTGAACTCCGCGGTGGTTTCGTCCGCGATCATGTTGTTCGGAGTGAATCTGATCATCACGCAGATCTACAGCGCACTCTTCCCCCCACAGGTGGTCTGAGCCGGTGTCCTCAACCTATGTGCCGCCGCTGCTGCGGCCCTTTCAGCAACTCCGGCGCGCCGGACAGGCGCCGGTCGACCTGCTCGCCCGCCTCGGCCACCAGGTCTTCTTCTTCCTGAGATCGCTCAGCTCCATCCCGCTGGCACTCAAGCACTACCCCAAGGAAGTGTGGCGTCTGCTCTCCGACGTCACCTGGGGCAACGGCAATCTCGTCGTCGGCGGCGGCACCATCGGCGTCGTCGTCATCCTCAGCGCGTTCGGCGGTATGACCGTCGCCATCCAGGGCTACACCTCGCTGAATCTGCTCGGGCTGAGCCCGATCACCGGCGCCATCTCCGCCTTCGCCACCACCCGCGAACTCGGTCCGCTGCTCGCCGCACTGGCTTTCGCCGCACAGGCCGGCTGCCGGTTCACCGCGCAACTCGGCGCGATGCGGATCTCCGAGGAGATCGACGCGCTGGAATCGATCGCCATCCGGCCGCTGCCGTATCTGGTCAGCACCCGGATCTTCGCGGCGATCGTGGCCATCGTCCCGCTCTACTGCCTGGGCCTGGCCATGGCCTACATCTCCTGCTCGTTGACCGTGCAGCTGGTCGGTGGCACCGCGAGCGGAACATACGCGCACTACTTCTATCAGTTCCTGGTGCCGACCGACGTGATCTACTCGTTGGCGAAAGCGATTCTCTTCGTCGCGATCACGACGTTCATCCAGTGCTACTACGGCTTCTTCGCCTCGGGTGGCCCGGAGGGTGTCGGTGTCGCGGCTGGCCGGGCGATCAAGATGTGCATCATCCTGGTCGTCTTCGCGGACCTGTTCATGACGTTGGCTATCTGGGGCGTTGAAGCCGGAATCCGGATTTCGGGGTAGGGCGAGATGATCATTGATCCGAGTGGGCGCGGCCCCACGATGCGGCAGCTGATGCTGGCCGGTGTGGCGGGACTCATCGTCTTCGCCCTGGTCATGGGCTTCCTCATGGCAAGGTACAAGGGCTATTTCGTGCCTAAGGTGAATGTGGTTGCCCAGCTGACCACCACCGGTGACGGCCTGCCCTCCAAGGCGGACGTGAAGTTCCGCGGCGTGCTGGTCGGCGCGGTCAAGGACGTCGACGTCGCGGCCAAGGGCGAACTCCAGAACGTGCGGATCGAGCTGAAGCCCGAGCTGGCCGAAGGCGTTCCGGCCAATGTCACCGCGCGCGTGGTGCCGTCCAACCTGTTCGCTGTCACCTCGGTCGAGCTGGTCTTCAACGGCCCCGCCGACCAGTTCCTGAGCGAGGGCTCGGTGATCGAGGAGGACCGCAGCAAAGGCACGATCGCGCTGCAGGACACCTTGACCTCCGTCGAGAAGGTGCTCGACAAGATCGACCCGGTGCAATTCGGCCGGGTGCTCGGCACGCTGTCGCAGGCGCTGGACGGCAGCGGCCGGATGCCCGGCTCCACCGTGGAACGCCTGGACCGCTGGCTGCTCTCGGTGGACCAGTCGATCCCGGATCTGGGCGTCATGCTCAACGACATCTCCTCGTCGGTCCACGCGCTGAACCAGTCCGCGCCGGAACTGCTCGACGTGGTCAGCAGCTCGGTGCAGACCGCGCGCACCATCGCCGATCGCCGCGCCCAGCTGGTCGCGCTGCTCACCGGCACCAGCTCCACCGTCGACAAGGTCAACGACCTGTTCGCGCGAAACCCCGATCAGGGCAAGCAGATCGTCGCCGGAACGGCCGACATGTTCGGAGCGCTGGCCGCGGATCCGCAGTCGGTCACCAACGCCATCCTGAACCTGGGCAACTCGATCGCGAAGCTGCAGACCACCTTCACCTGGGGTACACAGCAGCAGATGCGGTGGAACGCGGGGCTCACCTTCACGCCGTACAAGCCGTGGACCGTCGCCGACTGCCCGCGGTACGGCGAACTGGCCGGCCCGAGCTGTGCCACCGCGCCGGCCGTGGCGGAACTGCCGCCGATGCCGGAGAACCTGAAGCCGCGCCGGCTCGAATCCTCGATCGGCCTGCCCGAACTCGTCGCGATCCCGGGCCTGCCGGAAATCCCCGGTCTGACCATTCCGACGGTGCCCGCGCCGACCGCGCAACCGGATCCGACCCGGCCGTTCTCGGGTACGCCGCTGGAAGGGCTGTTCCCGTGGCTGCCCGGCCTCGGCGCCCCGCAGCCCGTGCCCGCGGCTCCGGCCGAACAACCGGAGGTCAAGCCGGCCGCGGCGCCCATCGCCTACCAGGGCGAGGCCGCCATCACGCAGCTGCTCGGCCGCAAGCCGACATCGTCGGAACTGTTGTTGCTGAGCACGATCATGAGGAACGGAACCCTGCAAGTGACTCCTAGTGGGGGCAGCCGATGAGTATCAAGAAACCTCTGATCGGGTTCTCGCTGTTCGCGATCGTCTCGGTGCTGGTCACCGTGGTCGTGTGGAACACCCTGGCGCGCATCGTGCCCGGCGACACCCGCACCTACTCGGCGGTCTTCACCGACGTCCTCGGCCTGCGGGAGGGCGACGACGTCCGAATGGCGGGCGTGCGCGTCGGCAAGATCGAACAGATCGAGCTGGACACCGAGAACAACGCCAAGGTGACCTTCATCGTCCAGTCCGACCAGACCCTCTACGACGACACCAAAGCCCTGGTCCGATACCAGAACCTGATCGGCCAGCGCTACGTCGCGCTGGCGCCGGGCCAGTCGTCGGCACCGCAGCCGCTGAAGAACAAGGACACCATTCCGGTCGAGCGCACCGAACCGTCCTTCGATGTCTCGGGCCTGCTCAACGGTTTCCAGCCGCTGTTCCAGGTGCTACAGCCCGAACAGGTGAACCGGCTGTCGGAGACCTTCATCCAGGCACTGCAGGGCGACGGAGTCTCGCTGAGCGCGTTCGTCACCCAAGCGGCGGCGCTGGCCTCGGATTTCCAGCGCCGCGACGTGATCCTGACCGATGTGATCGTCAACCTGTCCGCAGTGATGCAGGGGTTGGCCAAACGAGGTGATGAATTGGAAACCTTGGTGACCCAGACCCGGTCACTGATCGGCGGGCTCTATGAACAGGGCCAGTCGCTACAGACCTCGACCGTGGCGATCGCGGACGCGACCAGCTCGCTGGTCGACATGATCGGCAAGGTACAGCCCAAGATCCAAGCGGCCCAGAGCTCCACGCACGCGACGCTCACCCTGCTGATCAATACCGGCGCACAGCTGGACCAGGCGGCCGTCGACCTGCCCGCCGCCCTCGCCAACGCGGGCGTGTTCACCTCCGAGGGCACCTTCGCCAACGCCTACCTCTGCGAGCTGGACATCTCGCTGTACGGTGTGCTGTTCCCACGCGGGTTCCTGCCGAGCATCATGTCCCGCCTCGGCACCACCCACTCGGCGGTGTGCCGCCCATGATGACCTCGCTCAAGCGCAGATTCGACAACAACCGCTACTTCTGGCTCGGCGTCCTCGGAGCCTTCCTGGTGCTGGTCATGCTGGTGGCCTCCAGTGCCTTCCGGCTGCTCGGCGTCGGTGACCAGACCGTCAAGGCGGAATTCGCCCAGGCCGCCGGCATCCGGGTCGGCGACAAGGTGGACGTGGCCGGCGTGCCGGTCGGCACCGTCGCCGGGGCGAAGATCGAGGGCGATCACGTACTGCTGGAACTGAACGTCAACAGCGATCTGAAGCTCGGTCCGGACGCGCGCGCGTCGATCAAGATGGCCACGCTGCTCGGCGCCCGCTACGTCGACCTGGAGCCCGGTGACGGCACCGGGCTGCCCGGTAAGCGGATCCCGAAGTCCAACACCGACGTTCCCTACAACCTGGCCGACGTGGTGCAGATCGGCACGCCCAAGTTCGAGCAGCTCGACACCAAGAAGCTCAACGAGTCGCTGAACCTGATCAACCAGGAACTCAGCAATCCGGAGCTGATGGCTCAGGCGCTGGACTCGGTCGGCGCGCTGGCCAAGGTGATGGACGCGCGCAAGAACGAGGTCGACGGCCTGCTCAAGGATCTGAACAAGGTCACCCAGCTGCTCGCCGACAACCGCAACAGCGTGCTGCTGATCATCACCCAGGGGGAGGCGATCGCCAATCGGGTGATGGAACGGCAGGGTCTGCTGCGTCAGCTGCTCGACAATGTCGCGACGCTGACCCGGCAGCTCCAGGAGATCGGCGCGGAGAACGACGGTCAGCTCGGCCCCACCCTGGACCAGCTGAACACCGTGGCCGAGGGCCTGCAGAAGAACAAGGACAACCTGGACCGGCTGCTGTCGATCGCGCCCACCTCGGTGCGCTATCTGGCCAATACCTGGGGCGGCAACGGCAATTACGCCGAGGTCGGTCTGCCCTGGATCTTCCCGGACAACTGGCTGTGCAAGGCCGCCGTGATCGAAGGGTGCCAGTGATGAAGGTAAGCAACCCGCGACTGCGGCGTGCGATCGTGCTCGGCGCGACCGCCCTGGCGATCGGCAGCTGCTCCATCCTGCCGAGTTCGGTCAACGACGCGCTCGGCACCACCACGCGCATCACCGCCGATTTCGAGAACATCGCCGGTATGTACGAGGGCAACCCGATCACCGTGCTCGGGTTGCAGGTGGGCAAGGTCGACAAGATCGTGCCCAAGGGCACCTTCGTCGAGGTGCACATGTCCATCGACAGCGGCACCAAGATCCCCAAGGACGCCATCGCGGCGATCATCTCGCCGTCGATCGTCACCGACCGGCACATCGAGATGACGCCGGTCTACACCGGCGGCGACACCCTCGGCGACGGCGAGCATCTGCCGCTGAAGCGCACGCGCACACCGGTCGAGCTGGACACGATGATCAAGACCATCGACCAGTTCGCGGCCGCGTTGAAGCCGGAGCCGGGTCAGGAAGGTGTCGGCGCGCTGTCCGGCCGGGTGCTGTACCCGATGCTGAACGGCAACGGCGAGAAGATGCGCGACACGCTCAACGCGCTGTCCGGTGCGTTGAAGGTCGGTGTCGACAACAAGGACGCGGTCTCCAACATCATCATCAAGCTCAACGAGCTGACCACGATGCTGGCCGAGAACGACCAGTCCGTGCGCGATTTCAGCGACCGGATGACCCAGATGACCGGTCTGCTCGCCGAGCAGGCGCCCGGTCTGCAGGCGACATTGCAGCAGATCAACGACTTCCTGGCCAACACGAGCTCGGTGTTCGTGCAATACCAGGACAAGCTGTCGGGCACGCTCACCGGCTTGACCTCGGTGACCAACCAGTTGCGCGCCAACGCCTACGGCATGACCGAAATCGTCGACGTCGCACCGGTGCTGCTGCAGAACATGGACCTGGTGGTCAACCGCGAGAAGGGCTTCATCCGCCTGCACGCCGTGATCGGCACCGCGCTCAGCGGCGAGATCGTCAGCCTGTTCTGTGAGCGGATCCAGATGCGTGCGGACGGCTGCCGCACCGGCAATATGCAGGACTTCGGGCCGGACTACGGTCTCACCGCCGCACTGCTGGGACTGACGAAATGACAAAGCGAATGTTGAAGGCGCGCAGAGCGATCGTGGCGCTGGCCGGGGTGGCCGCGATCGGCGTCAGCGCCGGCTGCGGGTTCACCGTGGAGGAACTGCCACTGCCCAAACCCGGGCCGGGCGCGAACACCTACACCGTGCAGGCGGTGTTCGAGAACGCGCTGAACCTGCCCGATCAGGCCAAGGTGAAGATCGGCGGCTCCGATGTCGGCGTCGTCACCAATATCACGACCAAGAACTTCCAGGCCGTGGTCGACCTGACCATCCGCGACGACATCGAGCTGCCCAAGGGCAGCACGGCAGAACTGCGGCAGGCCACCCCGCTCGGCGATGTGTTCGTGGCCGTCTCCAAGCCGAAGGCGGAGCCCGGTCAGGTGATGCTGCAGGACGGCGACAAGCTGCCGCTCGAGTCGACCTCGGCCGGCGCCACCGTCGAGGAACTGCTGATCTCGGTCTCCATGCTGTTCAACGGCGGCGGCATCGCCAGCCTGAGCCGGCTGATGTCGGAGCTGGACTCCATCGTCGGTGGCCGCGGCGAGCAGCTGGCCCACCTGATCACCGAAATGACCGGTGTGGTCGGCAGTCTCAACGCCAACACCCAGCACATCGATGGCGTGCTGGCGAATTTCAGCACGCTGACGACGACCATCGAGTCCCGGCACAACGAGCTCGGCCAGGTGGCCGACACCCTGCCGCAGATGATCGGCGCGATCGCCGAGAACAATCGCGCGCTCGGCGATCTGCTCACCAAGGTCTCCACCACCAGCGCCGCGCTCGGCGACTTCTCCAACACCTCGAGCGACCAGCTCGGCGACCTGTTGGTCAACCTGCGCAGCCTGATGGACGCGCTGGGCGCGACCGGTGACAAGTTCGGCTACGCGCTGGATCAGCTGCACGAGATCGTGCCCAAGGCCAACGCGAGCTTCAAGGGCAAGTCGCTGGCCGTCGCCGCCACGCTGACCAATCTCGATGTCGGATTGCTGACCGATCCGGCGAACAGCAAGTTCTTCGACCTGAAGGACATGGCGGACTTCACAGGCAGCTTCCTCCAGGTGCTCCAGGTGATCCAGAACCGGGTAGGGAGTGCACCGCGGTGAGCCGAGTCGGAAAGCTGTTTCGCAGCAAGCTGTTCCTATCCAATGCGGGCTTGATCCTGGTGTTGGTGGTCGGCGCCACCTACCTGCTGGTCAGCATCATGCGGATCAACCCGCTGAACCAGACCTACACGGTCACGGTGCAGTTGGACCGCTCCGGCGGTCTGCAACCCGGCAACGACGTCACCCTGCGCGGCCACCGCATCGGCAAGGTGACCTCGATCAAGCTGACCGACCGCGGTCAGTCGATCGCGGCAGCCGCGGAGATCGACTCCGACTACCGGATTCCGCAGGACACGCGGATCGCGGTGCAGGCCCTGTCCGGTGTCGGCGAGCAGTACATCGACTTCCGTCCGGACAGCGACCAGGGACCGTACCTGCGTGATGGTGAGAAGATCGCCTTCGACGCCGAGCGGATCAAGACACCCACCCCGGTCTGGTCGGTGCTGGACAACACCACCGCCCTGATCTCGCAGGTCGACCCGGACAAATTCGCGGTCATCCTGTCCGAACTGGATATCGCGCTCAGCGGTGGGCCGGATCAGCTACGTGGCCTGGTCAACGGTGTCAGCCTGGCCGCCTACGGTCTGGACAATCTGCTGCCGCAGACCACCAACCTGATCGCGAACCTGCGCACCATCGCCGAGACCACCTCGCACGCGCAGCCGGATCTGGCCACCCTGACCAGCAACTCGGGCGTGTTGTTCAACCAGTTCAACAACGCCAACGCGGAACTGCAGGCGATCCTGGATCAGGCGCCCGGCCAATTCGACAGCCTGGGCGCGGTGCTGGACAAGACGGCCGACCCGATCACCAGCCTGGCCACCAACTTCGCGGCGATCACCAAGGCCGCGCAGCTGCGTCAGCCGGCGTTGCGCGCGCTGTTCCCGGCCCTGGCGCTGGGTCTGGACGCGCTCGGTGTGCCCGCCCATGACGGCGAATTCCACACCATCATCGATGTGTGGCCGCGCCCGACCTGCTACTACAACACCCCGACGATCCGGAACGAGATCGTCTCGGACAACACCATGCCCAAGTGGAACTACTGCGTGAACCCGCCACCGGGTCAGCAGATCAGGGGCGCGGCCGCCGCGCCGCGTCCTGACGTGCCGAACAACGGCGCGCAGATGCCGCCGAACGTGGATCCGAACGAACGGACGCTGCCGCCGGTGAGGTGAGTTACACCCCGTCCGGCGCCACCGACACCGGACGGGGCATACTCGCAGCTACGCGTACGGTTCGCCCAGGTGAGCCGCTAGCCGATCGGTGCTTCGTGCGCCGGGAAAGTGCAGGTTGTATCGATGTCCAAGGACGCCGACACCAATAAAGACGCCGAGATCACCGAGAAGATCGAGGCTACGGATCACGCCGACACCGAGCAGACGGTCGAGGCCGAGACCGCCGCGGTGACGGCGCAGCCGGATCTGTCCAAGAAAGCCGCCGACGAGCCCACGGTCAAGGTCGAGAAGGCCGAGCAGGCAGCGGCCGAGCCGAAGAAGGCCAAGCCGAAGAAGGAGCCCAAGGCCGCCGTGCCGAAGGCCGCGGATTACCTCGGTGACTCCCCGCGCGGCTCGTCGAACCTGGTGCCGATCATCGCGGCGTTCGCCGCCGGCATCCTGCTGGTCGCGGCGGCCACCGCGGTCACCCTGTTCTACCTACAGGCCAGCAAGAAGAGCGATGAGCTCGCCGCCGTGGACGCCGCCACCAAGGCCGCGTGCACGTTCGGAAACGATGTCTCGACCTACGACTACTCCAAGGATCTCGAGGGCTACTTCGCGAAGGTGAAGTCCGGCGCGACCGGTGACTTCCTCAAGGAGTTCGACGACGCCACCAAGGCGCTGACCGATGCCATGGTGCAGGCGCAGGTGAAGTCCTGGACCGACAATGTCGAATGCGGCTTCCAGTCCGGTGACACCAGCACGGCCAAGGTGCTGGTCACCCTGGCCCAGTACCGCACCAACTTCACCAAGGCCGAGCCCGATCGCCAGTACGTGGCGATCGTCGCGGATCTCGAGCACACCGACGGCCGCTGGAAGGTCAGCAAGCTGGATTCCCCGATGCTCAAGGGCGCGGATTCCGGCCTGCCCGGTACGGCTCAGGCACCGCAGGCGACCACCCCGGCTCCGGCACCGGGCGACCAGCAGCCGCAGCCGGGCAACTGACAACACGCGAGAACCCCCGGCTCAGTGGGTCCCAGTACCACTGAGCCGGGGGCTCTTTCGACGGTCAGAACAGGGTCAAGGTCTGAGTCGCCGCGGGCGCGGTGGCCGGTTCCGGGGTCGGAGCCGTAACCGGTTTCGGGTGCGCCACCGGTGCCGTGTCGGCCACCGGTTCATCCATTGGCAGCGTCCTGTCGGTGCTCGGCCCTGCCGCTGCCGCCTTTCGTGCTGCTTCCCCAGCCAGCACGTCGGCCTTTTCATTGAAGTAATTCCCCACATGCCCCCGTACCCAGCGGAACCGCACCGGTCCCGGGCGGGTGGCGATGGCCCGATCGATCTGCTTGATGATCTCGACGTTCTTCACCGCGCCGCCGCTGGCGGTGCGCCAGCCGTTGAGCCGCCAGCCGTTGATCCACTCCGAGGAGCATTTGATCGCGTAGAGCGAATCGCTCTCGATGAGCAGCGGTTCGGCTCCGGGATGGGCGCTGATCGCTTCGGATACCGCGCGCAGTTCCGCGATCTGGTTGGTGCCCGTCGCGGCGCCCCCGCTGTTCGCGCCGCCCTCGTGATTGACCCAGGCCCAGCCGATGGCGCCGCCGGGGTTTCGGAGGCAGGATCCGTCGGTGCTCACGATGATCATGGCTGGCACCCTACGCAATCCGGCCGACAAGATCGGTACCGTGGAATTCCTCTATCTCCCTTCGCAATTGCGATTCGGTGCGGCGTAGCGCCGAGCGCACCGCGGATTCCACCGGGCGGGCGCAGAGGCGGCCGGGGAATCCCCGCGAAGCAGCGTACTCCGCTTGCGAGGTCAGCACCGAACGCCCGTAGCCGAGCGGATCGAAGCGCAAGGTCAGCGTGCCGCGCAGCGCGCCGCGCAAGGTATAGCCGATGACCGCGTTGCGGCGGTATTCGGTGACCTCGCAGTCCAGTACGGGCCGCCAGAGCGCGAACCCGGCGCGGGTGGCGTAGCGGGCGCCGAGCCCCTGATCCAGCTCGCCGGTCGGTTCGAAGGCGGTGACCGCGAACATCCAGTCGGGCACGAAGACATGGTTCTCGGTGTAGCTGAACGCCGCCTCGACGGGTGCGCCGACATCACTCGCATACCTGATGAGGTGGCTGGTCCCGCTTCCCCGAGTTGCCCATGTACTCACGAGATCACTGCTTCCGTCGAGCTACGTTGACGATTCCGCGGCTGCGACAAAAGTACTACAGATCTCCTCTTTATTTCCGGGATCCGGGAAACCCCGCGCGACTTCAGGATCGGAGCTGCTCGACGATGTGTTCGGCGATCGGCATCGCCGAGGTGGCCGCGGGGGAGGGGGCGTTGAGGACGTGCACCGTGCGCGCGGTGCGTTCGATCATGAAGTCGTGCACCAGCGTTCCATCGCGCAGCACCGCCTGGGCCCGGATTCCCGCCTCGCGCGGTTGGAGGTCGGCCAGCGTCAACTCCGGGCAGTAGCGTTGGCATTCGGCCAGGTAGCCGCGTTTGAACAGCGAGTTGCGCAGTTCGCGCGCACCCGTGCGCATATGCCGCCGGGCGACGCGGTGCAGCCCGCGGTAGCCGAGGATCTCCCTGGTGTCGCGCCAGTTCACGCTGCCCTTCGGATAGCCCTCGCGGGCCAGTCCGAGCACGGCATTGGGGCCGACGGTCAACCCGCCGTCGATGGTCGGGCTCAGGTGCACGCCCAGGAACGGCAGGCTCGGATCGGGTACCGGATAGATCAGTGTGCGCACCAGATCTTTTCGCTCCGGCGGCAGCTGGTAGTACTCACCGCGGAACGGCACGATGCGGAAATCGACGGGCACGCCCGCGAGCCGCGCCATGCGGTCGGCCTGTAGGCCCGCGCACACGATCAGCGTGCGCGCGGTCCAGGAACCGCTCGGTCCGGCCGCCGTTACCGCGTCCGCGGTCTCGGTGATCGCCGTGATCTCGGCGCCGAGCACGATCGCACCACCCGCCCGCCGGACCGAATCGGCCAGCGCGGTGACGATTCTCGTGAAGTCGACGATGCCGGTACCCGGTACGAACAGCGCGCCGACGCCGGTCACCCGGGGTTCGCGGCGGCGCAGCTGCGCCGCGTCCAGCAACTCGACCTCGACGCCGTTGGTGACCGAACGCTCGTGCAACGCGAGCATCCGCCGATGCTCCCCGGAATCGGTGGCCACCAGCAATTTTCCGCATATCTCGAACGGAATGCCATGGGCAGCGGCGAATTCCCGGGTCCACCGCGCGCCGCGGCGGCACAGCTCCGCTTTGAGGCTGCCGGGCTCGTAATAGATGCCGGAGTGGATGACACCGCTGTTGTGCCCGGTCTGATGGGTCGCCAGCGCCGCGGCCTTCTCGACCAGAACCAGGCTCGCGCCGGGGTGGCGGCGCAGGATCTCGTGCGCGGTGGCGACACCGACGATGCCGCCGCCGATCACGCAGAAGTCGTAGCTGGGTGTCACACGGTTATGGTGCCAGTACCGGGCTCGGGTGTCTCCGAAGCGATCGGCGCCTCGGGGGTTTGCACCGGTGTCGGCGTGCGGTTCAACTGGATCGCGTGCTCGCCGATCGCCGGATCGGACACCGTCATGGTGAGTCCGCCCCGGCTGTCGAACTCGCTGCGCAAGTAGGTGACACCGGCCTGCGCGTCCAGGCCCTCGGACCGCAGGAACTCCGACAGCGCCGAGAACACATTGGTGTCCACGGTGATCGCGAGGGTATTGCTGTGTACCGGCGCGACCTGGGCACCGACATAGGTGGTGGTGCCCAGGCGCAGTGTCCCGGTCAGGCCGGTGGCGGCCGGCGCGGTCGAGACGACCTGCGGCAGCACCGGTTCCGGCGCGAACCCGGCGGCGGATACGGGCAGGCGGCGGCGTTCGCCGGTCAGCACGACAGCGGCGGCGGGCCGCGCGAACCCGGTGTCGATGGAATCGGTGGCGTAGTGGTCGGACTGCGGCGCGGGTGGCGCGGACTGGCTGCGCTGCACGTCGCTCATCTGAGTCATGATGTAGGCGCCGGCGGCGCCGGTGAGCGCGATACTCGCGGCTCCGGCGAACACAATGGCGGTATGCCGGATGACCTGGGCAGGATTGTGTGCGTGCACGATGCTTCCCCTTCCCTGGGCTCCCCTTATCTCCCCTGACGCACGGCCCGCATCGTTGAAAGCCGTACGCCCGTCCAGGTTACGGGCCGCGGGGCGGCCCTCGCCCGCTCCTGCGAGCAGGATCACAGCCCCGCCGAACGTCGTGTGAATACACAGTTGACGAATAGATGAACGTGACATGTTTCTGGTACACGTCCAGCGGGTAAATAGAGAGATAGTCGACGAGCGTCATTCTCGACTGCCACATCGAGACACCCGGCCAACGGCGTCCGGCCGACACGAACGGCGCACCCAAGTGTGATGCTCGTCGGCTCCGAACGTTCGATCGGGGCCGGGTGGCTGACGGCCAGGCTTTCGGGCCCGGCCGGTCAGTCGAACTGTCCGGCTTTTCTACCTTCTCCAGTGGGCCCCGCGAAAGCCTGTGCGATCGTCAGCCAGTGCGCGCAATCCGCTCCCGTCGCGGTCAGCGCGAGATCGTCACGATGACGGCGCTGCGTCACCAGCAGGCAGAAGTCCAGGGCCGGGCCAGTGATCCGCTGCTCGGCGTCCTCCGGCCCCCAGGTCCACACGCTGCCGTCGGGCGCGTCGAGTTCGACGCGGAACTCGGCCTCGGGCGGGGTGGTGCCGCGCACCTGGTAGGCGAAGTTGCGGGTGCGGACGCCGATGTGGGCGATATTGCGCAGTCGCGCGGTGGGCACGCGGGTGGCGCCGAGCCCGTCGGCCACGTCCTGTCCGTGCGCCCAGGTCTCCATGATGCGGGCGGTGATCATCGAGCCCGCGCTCATCGGCGGGCCGAACCAGGGGAGTTTGGTCCCGGCGGGTACCGCGCGCAGCGCCTCGATCAGGGCGATCCGCCCGCGACGCCATCGGGCCAGCAGATCGGCAGGGGCCATGGCGGCGGCTTCCTCGGCGGCGTCGTCGACGAAGGTGAACGCCTTCGGGGTGGCCGCGGCGACCATGGCCGCGAACTGCCCGGCGTCGGCGGCGGCTACCGTGGCGATCTCGTCGGTCCAGGTCAGGTGGCCGATCTGATGCGCGATGGTCCATCCGGCGGCCGGGGTCGCCCGGGTCCAGTCGGCGGGGGCGAGCGATGCGACCAGGGATTCCAGGTCCGCGCATTCGTCGGCGAAATCGCCCAGCAGCGCCTCGAGGTCAGCCATGCGCTCAGCATCGCAGCGGTCCGAGAAAAATGCAAGCATGCGTGCTTGTTATTGCGCGGCGGGGAAACTCCCCGCTCACCAACCGAAAAGCACCAGGTGCGCCGCACCCACCACCAGACCGAGCAGCGCGCCGTGCAGATACAGCAGCCAGGCGTCCTGCTCGATCGAGGCATAGAACATCTCCATGAACTCGCCCGGGCTCAACTGCTGCAATTTGCGCGCGGCGAACTCATCGATCTTCTTGGCCTGCTCGCGCGCGAATTCCTCGTCGGCGATCATGCTCGGCGCCAGGCCGACCGCCGCGCCCGCCGCACCGACCTTCAAATTGTCGAATTGCCGCTTGCCGAACGCGGCCCGCACCATGGACGTGGTCGGGCCCAGCTGTCGGTGGATCTCATCGGAGATCAGGCGCTCGATCAGCTGCCGGGTCTTGTCGCCGTTGGGGCCATCCAGCAGTTCGCTCGCCAGATTCGGCAGCGTCAGCACCTGATAGGCCAGGATATGCGCGAGATCCGTCGCGGCCTGCGGTTGCCGCTTGGCCAGCAGGGCCTGCCGCCACAGATACTTGTAGCGCGGCTGCGGGTCGCCTGGTTCGAACACCATCTTGACCGCGATCACATTGACGAGCACGCCGATGGCCGCGGCGCTGGCCAGTACGATCAGCCAGATCGGTAGCCAGCCGAGCACCGGAATGTCATGGTGCACATGCAGATACAGCGCCATCAGCAGGCCGAACGGCGCACCCAGCAGGCCGATCCGGACCATGAACTTCAGCTCGGGGGCGGCGATGGTGGTGGTCAGATCCTTCAGGATGTCCGGATTGTCCTGGAGATACCGGATGACGAAACTCTTGATATCGATGAGCTGGTCGATATTGTCGCCGAGGGTGTCGAAGGCGCGCTCGCACAGGCTCGGCAGCTCGCGTTCGATGCGCTGATAGACCACCTGCCGGACCTGACGCGGCACGCTGCGCCACAGATCCGGGTTCTCCCGGTACATGATCTCGTCGACGATCGGCCGCACCTGGCCGCGCGCCAGCTCGGCGATGTAGTCCGCGATGCCCTGGAGATCGAGCTCATGAATGAAATCGCGCGGGCTGCCGATCCGCATGAGCGCCTTGTCGACGCAGATACTGGCCATCTTCTCCGCGCGCGCCGGAATGAAACCCTGGAAGCCGAACTCCCGCCCGTCACCGGAGAAGGTGGGCAGCACCTGCACCCGGCGTGGGAAATAGGGGTACAGCAGCGACAGGCCGGGGATCCGGAATCCCCGGAAGCGCACCGGCCAGAACAGCATCAGCACACCGGTCCAGTTGGTGAGCCAGCCGGCCAGCGCGCTGAAGATCGGGAACGTGATCAGCTCGACCACGAATTTCGACTGCCCGGTCAGTTGTTCCCAATCGATGAACACGCCGGCGGCGAGTGTCGCCATCGTGGGATCCCCCTAGCAGCCTGACCTGAGCGGTTACGGCCCCAACAGTCTCATTGCGTTCGCCGGGGTGTCAACGCGGCCCGTCGCGCGCAGATAGGTGCCGTAGCCCTGGACCCAGTCGATCAGCCGGATCTGACGACGCCGCAGGTCGAGCCCGGTGGCCGCTTCGTGCCGGGCCCGCCGCCGGGACCGCCGGGTCAGCAGGGTGGCCGGTTCCTCCGCGGGCGCGGCGCCGCGGGCCACCGCCGTCGCCACGGTGGCCAGGAACCAGCGCCGTTCATCGCGCACCACCGCCGCGTAGATCACCGCGAAGATCAGCACCGCCGCCGTCATCCGCAGCGCCACGATGCCGAGCGGGTATCCCTCCCGCGGCTGCGGCGAATCCCACAGGAAGTGGAAGAAGACGCCGAGCAGATAGAACAGCGTGAATACGCGCACCCGCTTGCCCATCGGCCAGTCCGCCCGCGCCACGGCAGCCACGATGCCGATCCCGGCCAGTGCGGTGAGCATCCAGTGCGAGGTGAGCCCGGTCAGTAATCGGACCGCGCCCACCAGAATCGCGTCGGCCGCGCTCGGCTGGGCCGCGCCGAGTCCGACATTCGCCTCGTAGGTCGCGTTCTCCACGACCTGGAAGCCGAGGCCGGTGCAGCCGCCGAGTAGCAGTCCGTGGATCGGGCGCCACAGGCGTGACCGCCACAACCAGGCCACGGTGAACACGCCGAGCCCCTTGATCGCCTCCTCGGCGATCGGCGCGGAGATCGCGGCCTGCCAGTTGATGGCGAAGGCGTCACCGGCCAGGTTCTTGATCACCGCGAGATTGTGGTCGTTGGCCCACATGGCGATCCCCGGCCCGGCCAGCGCGCCCCAGGCGAAGCCCATCAGCAGCGCCGACCAGATCCAGTGGTGGGCGCGCAATCGGTCCAGATGCAGGATCAGCGCGCCGAACACCAGGAAGGTCGCGAGGACGAACGGTGCGCCGACCAGGCTGTCGCGCCAGGTGAGCAGCAGCACCGGCAGCAGCTGGATCAGCAGCCCCGCCGCACCCGTGACCAGGGCCAGACAGTAGACCCAGAAGACCGGGGATCTGCTCACGACCGATCGGCCTGGAGCGTGTCGACGATCGTGTCGAGTTGCTCCAGCGTGGCGTCGTCACCGCGCAGCACCATCGTGACCACCAGGTTCTGGTTGCCGAGGATCGCGCAGACGCCCTTGGTCGCGGTGCCGTGGCAGGCCGGTCCGGCGAAACCGTGGTGGTTCCACATCTCCCAGCCACGATCCCATTCGGCCGGAAAGCCCTGGACGCCCAGGACTTTCAGCCGCCACGCGGCCGCGTCCGCGAAATCGGTCGCGCCGTTGACGACATTCACGGCCAGCACCGTGTCGTCGCGGGTCAGCAGCGCGGCGGAGCTGTCACCGGTGGGACGGCGGTCCCAGCCCGCGACGCCGGAGAACGCAATGGTGTCGGGTGCGGTGCCCGCGGCGGTCAGCTCGACGACCGAGTCGGCGTGCTGCGCGGTCTCGCGATCCGGGACCAGCGTGGCCAGCAGGGCCGGAACAGCGAGCAGCGCGGCGAGCACCAGCAGCACGATGACGGCGATTCTCCAGTCCCGGCGTTGCGGCGGCGGCATCTGCAGCACATCCGCCATGCGCGCTGCGGGATCCCGCCATGCGGGTTCCGGATCCCAATCTTCATGTGGCACGCCACTGGTCATCTTCGACGCTCCGCTCGCTTCGATCGCGTGGGTAACCGGAGAAAACTGGCCGTAACCTGCGGCTCAGCCGTTCAACGATATGTCAGCGGGCCCGTGCTCGCGGTGAGCGACGCGGCAAACCGACCGCTCGCATTCGCTGTCAGCGAACGTGGGCGGGCGGCTGGAACAAACCCGGGGCAGGCGGGGTTGACTGGACATCGCTCAACTTTCAGAAGGGTCGAAGACGTGACTACACCTCAGAACCTGCCGGTGCTGTTCCTCACCGATCCGATCGTGCTGCCGGGCATGGTCGTGCCCATCGAACTCGACGAATCCGCGCAGGCCGCGATCGACGCCGCGCGGGCGGCGAAACTGGATCAGGTGCTCGTCGCACCGCGCCTGGACACCGGCTACGCCGCCTACGGCGTGGTCGCCACCATCGAACAGGTCGGCCGGATGCGCGGCGGTGCACCCGCCGCCGTACTCAAGGCCGAACGGCGCGCCAAGATCGGCCACGGAGTCACCGGGCCGGGCGCCGCGCTGTGGGTCGAGGCCGAACCGGTCGAGACCGGCGCCGCCGACGGGCGTACCCGTGAGCTCGCGGCCGAATACAAGAAGCTGGTCGTCTCGGTGCTGCAACGGCGCGAGGCCTGGCAGATCATCGACGCCGTCAATCAGCTCGACGATCCCGCCGCCATCGCCGACACCGCCGGGTACGCCTCGTACCTGACCGCCGACCAGAAGCGCGAGCTCCTCGAAACCCCGGACGTCGCAGCCCGTTTGACCGCGCTGATCGACTGGACCAAGGCGCATATCGCCGAGGCCGAGGTGACCGAGAAGATCAGCGACGAGGTGCGCGAGAACGTCGAGAAGACCCAGCGCGAATTCCTGCTGCGCCAGCAGCTCAACGCCATTCGCAAGGAACTCGGCGAGGACGAACCCGACGGCGCCGACGACTACCGCACCCGGCTCGAGCAGGCCGACCTGCCCGCCGAGGTGCGCGAGGCCGCGTTGCGCGAGGTCGGGCGGCTGGAGCGAGCCAGCGATCAGAGCCCGGAATCCGGGTGGATCCGCACCTGGCTGGACACCGTCCTGGAACTGCCCTGGACCGTGAAAACCGAGGACAGCACCGATATCTCGGCGGCGCGGGCCGTGCTCGACGCCGATCACCACGGGCTGGACGAGGTCAAGGACCGCATGGTCGAGTACCTGGCCGTGCGGGCTCGCCGCGCCCGGCGCGGACTCGAGGTGGTCGGCGGCCGCGGCTCCGGCGCGGTGCTGGTGCTGGCCGGTCCGCCCGGTGTCGGTAAGACCTCGCTCGGTGAGTCCGTGGCGCGGGCGCTGGGCCGCAAGTTCGTCCGGGTCGCGCTCGGCGGCGTCCGCGACGAGGCCGAGATCCGTGGCCACCGCCGCACCTACGTGGGCGCTCTGCCCGGCCGGATCGTGCGCGCCGTGAAGGAAGCGGGATCGATGAATCCCGTTGTGCTGCTGGACGAGATCGACAAGGTCGGCGCCGATTTCCGCGGTGATCCGGCGGCGGCGCTGCTCGAGGTGCTCGACCCCGCGCAGAACCACACCTTCCGCGATCACTACCTGGATCTGGATCTGGACCTGTCCGACGTGCTGTTCATCGCCACCGCGAACGTGGTGGAGTCCATTCCCGGCCCGTTGCTGGACCGGATGGAACTGATCACCGTCGACGGGTACACCGAGGCCGACAAGGTCGCCATCGCGCGCGACTTCCTGGTGCCGCGGCAGCTGGAACGCAACGCGCTGACCGCGGCGGAGGTGTCGATCACCGAGTCCGCGCTGCGCGAGATCGCGGCCGACTACACCCGCGAAGCCGGAGTGCGGCAGATGGAGCGGCTGGTCGCCAAGGCGCTGCGCAAGGCGGCGACGCGGCTGGCCCAACAGTCGGACGATCTGGGCTATGACCCCGAGCTGGGGTACGAGTCCGGTGCGCTGACCATCGACGTGGCCGATCTGAAGGACTACCTGGGCCGTCCGCGTTTCACTCCGGACGGGGTGGAGCGCACCGCCGTCCCCGGCGTCGCGACCGGCCTGGCGGTGACCGGCATGGGCGGTGACGTCCTCTACATCGAGGCCAATGCCGCCGAGGGCGAGCGCGCGCTCACCCTCACCGGGCAGCTCGGCGATGTGATGAAGGAGTCGGCGCAGATCGCACTCACCTACGTGCGGTCGCACCTGGAGGAGATCGGGATCGAGCCGAAGGTCCTGGACCGCAATATCCACATCCACTTCCCGGCGGGCGCGGTGCCCAAGGACGGTCCGTCCGCGGGCGTCACCATGGTGACCGCCCTGGTGTCGCTGGCGCTGGGCCGGCAGGTTCGCGCGGATGTGGGTATGACCGGCGAGGTCACCCTCAACGGCCGGGTCCTGCCGATCGGCGGCGTGAAGCAGAAGCTGATGGCCGCCCAGCGCAACGGGCTGAAGACCGTGTTCATCCCGGCGCGCAACGAACCGGATCTGGACGATGTCCCCGCCGAGGTGCTGGCCGCCCTCGATGTCCGCCCCGTCGCCGACGTGGCCGACATCCTGGCCTACGCCATCGAGCCGGTGCGCGAACCGGTCCTGGACGCGCCGAAGTTCGCGGCGTCCGCTTGAGCCGACCGCGCGGGCCGGGCACGGAACACCGTGCCCGGCCCACCCGTCATCTGGACAGTGCCGCGAGCTCGCGACAGGTGGAATGAGCTAGTCGCCGTTGGATTGCAGGTCGCGCTCCACCGATCGGGTGGTGCCCTGGGCGACCGCGCACAGCACCGGCTCGGAATCGTCGGTCTCGGCGTAGATCTCGCAGCTGACCACGGCTTGCCGCCGGGTCCTTCCGGTCACCTTCGCTTCGGCGCGCAGCCGGGTGCCGGAGGCGGGCCGCAGGTAGGTGACGCTGAATCCGCCGGTGAGCACGTTCGCGCCCAGCACGGTCCCGGCGGCGAAGGTGAGGGCGTTGTCGGCGGCGTAGGCCAGCACTCCGCCGTGCACGAACCCGAACTGCTGGCCGAGCTCCGGCCGGATCGGAATGATCAGTGTGGCGGCGCCGTCGCCGAAGGCCGTCAGTTCGGTGCCGACCAGCTGCGCGAAGGGCTGGGCGGCCAGCACCTGCTGGGCCAGTTCCTGGTTGAGGGCGATCGAGGCGGTCATCGGCGGCTCCGTTTCATCATCGTGGTGTCGCGAATCGGCGCGCCCGGCCGATTCGGGGTTCAGCGGTCGCTGGCGCGCAGCGCGATCCAGGCGGCGTCGGCCAGTTCCTTGCCGACATCCTTGGGCGCGGTGCGCATATCGCCGCCGAGCCACTGCCGGGAGTACTCCTGTGCCGGGCCGAGCCACAGCGCGTAGACGAGGTCGAAGTCCAGATCGCGGACCGCGCCGTAGCCGGCGTGCGTGCGCCACCAGCGGTACACGTTCGTGAAGAACTCCCGGTTGCTGTCGCTGTCGCGCACGCCGGGCGGGCGGGCGGAGGTGAGCACCATGGCGCGGTATTGGTTTTCGGTCACCCAGCGCAGGTGTTCACGCACGCCCGCGGTGACGCCCTCCTGCGCGTCGGTGCTCTGCCCGACCGCGACCCAGAAGTGCGCCTGGTAGTCGGCCAGCGCGTGCGCCCACACCTGCCGGTACAGCTCGGCCTTGTCGGGGAAGTGGTGATACAGCGCGCCCACGCTGGCGCCCGCGGCGTCGCGGATCTGCGTCAGTGTCGCCTCCAGCGCCCCGCGCTCGGCGAATTGCCGCTCGGCCGCCAGCAGCAACCGATCTCGAATCTTCACAACCAGAATTTAGTTCTGTTTCGGCTCGGTGCGCAAGCCCGGCGGCCCCGGAGTGCGGTAGGAATGACCTATGGCCAGATGGCTGCTGCATGTCGATCTCGACCAGTTCCAGGCGGCGGTGGAATTCCGCCGCCATCCAGAACTGCGCGGACAGCCGGTGATCGTCGGCGGGAACGGCGATCCGAGCGAACCGCGCAAGGTCGTCACCTGCGCGTCCTATCCGGCCCGGGCCTTCGGCGTGCACGCGGGCATGGCGCTGCGATCCGCCCAGCGCAAATGCCCCGAGGGCGTCTTCCTGCCGCTGGATATGGCCGCCTACGAGGCGGCCTCGGACGAGGTGATGACGCTGCTGCGCACCTTCGGTGGCCGCGTCGAGGTGTGGGGCTGGGACGAGGCTTTTCTCGCCGCCGACACCGACGATCCGGAAAGCCTGGCCGCGGAGATTCGCGCCGGGATCGCCGCCCTGGAACTCACCTGCGCCATCGGTATCGGCGACAACAAACTCACCGCCAAACTCGCCACCGGTTTCGCCAAATCGGTGAGCAAGTCCGACGCGCCCGCCACCGGGGACGGCACCGGCATGTTCCGGCTCACCGCCGCCAACTGGACCGAGGTGATGGCACATCGACCCACCACGGCGCTGTGGGGTGTCGGCAAGCGGATCGCCGCGCGCATGTCCGAGCTGGGCATCGAGACCGTCGGTGACCTGATGTCCGCCGACCGGCGCCGCCTGGCCGCCGAGTTCGGCCCCAACACCGGGCCCTACCTGTGGGTGCTAGGCAAAGGCAAGGGCGACACCGATGTGGTGACCGAGCCGCGAGTTCCGGTGGGCCGCAGCAAATCCGAGACCTTCCCGCGCGATCTGACCGAACGTGCCGAGATCGAAACCCAGGTGGCCCGATTGGCGGCCGAGGTCGCCGCGGAGATGGCCGCCGCGGGCCGCGTGCCGTTCCGGGTCTCGGTCACGGTGCGCAGCAACACTTTCTACACGCGCAGCAAACAGACCAAGCTAGCCGAGCCGACCGCGGAGGTGGCGGTCATCGTCGACGCCGCGGTCCGCATTCTGGATCGTTTCGAGCTGGATCGCCCGGTCCGGCTGCTCGGTGTGCGCCTCGAGCTGCTACCCGAATGATGGCTATTTCCACCGGTGTACGACGGCGACCGGCCGTCCGGCGAAATCCGCCGCGGTGACCGCCAACTGCCAGCCCTCGTAGGCACTGCCCTGGAGAAATCCACGGCCCGCCTCGACATCGACCCAGGACCCGTCAGGTAGTAGGCAGGTGCCCGCACCGATGTCGGAGAGCTGATTCCACGCGTCCACCCAACGCATTTCGATTTCCGCGGCCGAAACCTCGTCCGCGGGATCTTGCTGCGTCATGTGACCACATTAGGTTTCCCGGCCGCGGTTCTCCACCGGTGGAATCCCGCATGCTCGCGTTCGCGCTCGTATGCTCGAGGCCATGGAGTTCTGGGCGATGGTGGCGCACCGGTCCGATGACGGAATCGAGTTGCGCCGGGAGCGGGTCGGCGCCGAGTTCCTCGGGCCGGGCACCGTGACGATCCGAGTGCACTACTCGAGTGCGAATTTCAAAGACGGGCTGGCGGTCACCGAGGGTGGCGGCGTGGTCCGCGACTACCCGATCGTGCCGGGCATCGATCTCGCCGGTGAGGTGGTCGATTCCGACGACGATCATTTCGCCCCCGGTGATCTGGTGGTGGCGCACGGCTACGACATCGGTGTCGCGCACCACGGCGGGTTCGCCGAATACGCGCGCGTTCCGGCGGAGTGGGTGGTCAAGCTGGACGGGCTGACCCCGCGCGAGGCCGCGGCGCTCGGCACCGCCGGGTTCACCGCCGCCATGAGCGTGCAGGAGCTGCTGAACCGCGGGCTCACCCCGTCCGACGGTCAGGTGCTGGTCACCGGCGCGACCGGCGGCGTCGGCAGTGTGGCGCTCGACATCCTGTCCGGACTCGGGTTCGAGGTGGTCGCCTCCACCGGCAAAACCGATGCGGGCGAACTGCTTTCCGAGCTGGGCGCGGCCGAGGTGATCGGGCGGCTGCCCGAGGACCCCGAGGCGAAACTGCGGCCGCTGTCGAAGGCGCGCTGGTCGGCGGCCGTGGACAGTGTCGGCGGCACATCGCTGGCCTACGTGCTCAGTTCCATCGCCTACGGCGGTTCGGTGGCCGTGAGCGGCCTGACCGGCGGGCACAATGTCCCGGCCACGGTCATGCCGTTCATTCTGCGCGGCGTCGCCCTGTTCGGCATCGACTCGGTCAACTTCCCGATCGATCAGCGCCGCGATCTGTGGGCTCGGCTGGGCAAAGAGCTGAAACCCCCGCATCTTTCGTCCATCGAGCACCTCGCGCCGGTCACCGAGGCGGCGGCCGTGCTGGACAGCATCAAATCCGGAACGCATTCGGGCCGGACGGTGTTCGAGGTCGCGGGCGCTTTCTGAGCTGGTTTGCTGGGCACCGACAGCGCCCTCTGTGACGACGAACCCTGCGGTCGACGACCGCAGGGTTCGCTTTCTTCCTCAGGTGCGGTCTATTTCAGGTGCCGGGCCAAGAATCGGCCGGCCGCTTCACCGGCGTGCTGGGGGACACCGGTGTGTCCGCCGAGGTTGGCGTTCAGCGTCTTCTCGGTGGAGCCGAAGGCGTCGAACAGGTCCAGGGCTTGCTGCCGGTCGTTGCCTTCGTCGTCCCACTGCAACAGCACGTGCAGCGGGATGGTGACCTGCCTGGCCTCCTCGATTATCGATCGGGGGACGAAACTGCCCGCGAACAGCACAGCCGCGATGATGCGCGGTTCGACCAGTGCGAGCCGGGTGCCGATGGAGATCACGCCACCCGAGTAGCCGACCGGGCCGCCGAGTTCGGGCAGCGCCAGGAGGGCGTCGAGGGCGGCCTGCAATTCCGGTACCGCCTGCTCGACCAGCGGGAGGACGAGCCGGTCGACGATATCGTCGGTGACCGGTTCGCCGGTTCGCAGCGCCCGCTGCAAGTCGACGCGGGCTTGATCGATCACAGCCGAACTCGGCCGTGCGCCGCTGCCGGGCAGCTCGAGGACGGCCGCGGCGTAACCTTCCGCCGCGACCGCGCGGGCCCGGTCCAGCAGGCGTGGATACATCGCCGGCAAGCCGATGGGTGACTGGCCGAGCAGGATCAGCGGCACCGGGGTGGCGGCGGATCCGGGTGTCCACAGGATGCCGGGAATGTCACCCAGCGTGAATTCGCGCTCGAGAAGGTCGTCGTCGAGGCGTTGTTCGGTAATGAATTGCACGGTCGTGCCTTTCGGGAGTGCTCGAACGGCGCTCCCGGGCGACCTATCGCCCGACCGTCACCTCACCGAGGAGCACCCATGTCGATACTGCGTTCACGGATACCACCTCCTCGGTCGTCTGGTACGGCTCCGCCACGGTAGCAGCGGCCGGCGGGCACGCGCCACCCTATTTTCGGCGGTTCCCGTCCGGGCTCAGTCCCGGCAGCTGTAGACCCGTAGCGCATAGCCGATCTTGCGGGCCGCGTTCTCGAGCTGCGCCGCATCGAGGTGCTTCCCGAAGGCCGCGGCATCGAGCAATTGCGCCCGAACCTGCTCCAGATTCATCCGCGCATCGTCGGTGGCTGCGTCGAGCATGCGCAGACGATACACCCAACCTCGAACGTGAGTTCGACATCTGGTGGCTTCTCGGCTCGCGGCCATGACCGACCAGCTCGAAGGCTCCGGCGCGTCGGAGTGTTCGAACCTTGTCTCAAGCGGCGACCTCGACCGGGTCGTCGGCGAATTGGGTGCGGTAGAGCTCGGCGTAGCGGCCGTCGGCGGCGAGGAGCTGGGTGTGGGTGCCGCGTTCGACGATGCGGCCCTGCTCCAGGACGACGATGAGGTCGGCGGCGCGGATGGTGGAGAGCCGGTGGGCGATCACCAGGGCGGTGCGCCCGTCGAGGGCTTCCGAAAGCGCTTCCTGGACAGCTGCTTCGGAGGTGGAGTCCAGAGAGGCGGTGGCTTCGTCCAGGATCACCAGGCGTGGCTGCTTGAGCAGGAGCCGGGCGATGGTGAGCCGTTGACGTTCACCGCCGGAGAGCCGGTAGCCCCGCTCGCCGACCACGGTGTCCAGCCCGTCGGCCAGCGATTCGATCAACTCGCGCAGGCGGGCCCGTTCCAGCGCGTCCCACAGCTCGGATTCGGTCGCTTCGGGCCGGGCCAGCAGCAGATTCGACCGGATCGAATCGTGGAAGAGGTGACCGTCCTGGGTGACGAGCCCGACCGTGTCCCGCAGCGACGTGGTGCTCAGCTCGCGCACATCGGTGCCGTTCAGGCGCACCGTGCCGCTGTCGACGTCGTACAGTCGCGAAACCAGCTGGGCGATCGTGGATTTGCCCGCTCCCGAGGACCCGACGAGGGCGATCAGCTGGCCGGGTTCGGCGCGCAAGGACACCTGATGCAGCACATCCGTGCCGCCGCGAGTGTCCAGTGTCGACACTTCCTCGAGCGAGGCCAGGGAGACCTTGTCGGCGGAGGGGTAGCCGAAGGTGACGTTGTCGAACTCCACCGCGACCGGGCCGTCCGGCACCGCCACGGCGTCGGGCGCGTCTTCGATCAGCGGTTTCAGATCGAGCACTTCGAAGACCCGCTCGAAGCTGACCAGCGCGGCCATGATCTCCATGCGCGCGCTGGCCAGCGCGGTGAGCGGGGTGTAGAGCCGGGCCAGCAGCAGCGATAGTGCGACGACCGCGCCCGCGTCGAGTTGGCCGCGCAGCGCGTACCAGCCGCCGAGGCCGTAGACCAGCGCCAGCGCCAGCGCGGACACCAGGGTGAGCGAGGTGACGAAGACGGTCTGGAGCATCGCGGTGCGCACCCCGATATCGCGGACCCGGCGGGCGCGCAGCGCGAACTCGTCGGATTCCTGTTCCGGCCGGCCGAACAGTTTGACCAGGGTGGCGCCGGGTGCGGAGAAGCGTTCCGTCATCTGTGTGCTCATGGCCGCATTGAGTTTCGCGGCCTCCCGTTGCAGCGCGGCCAGCCGATTGCCCATGCGCCGCGCCGGAATAACGAAGACCGGCAGCAGCACCAATGCGAGCAGGGTGATCCGCCAGGAGATGCTGAGCATGACGCCGAGGGTGAGCGCGAGCGTCACCAGATTGGCGACCACGCCGGAGAGCGTGTCGCTGAATGCCCGCTGCGCGCCGATCACATCATTGTTCAAGCGGCTGACCAGGGCGCCGGTGCGAGTGCGGGTGAAGAACGCGATCGGCATCTTCTGTACGTGGTCGAATACGGCGCGGCGCAGATCCAGGATCAGTCCCTCGCCGATGCGCGAGGACAGCCACCGGATCGCGACCCCCAGCACCGCGTCGAAGATCGCGAGCCCGGCGATGACGAGCGCGAGCACGACCACCACCCGCGGCGCCGACCCGCCGACAATGTTGTTCACGACCCGCCCCGCCAGCACCGGTGTGGCCACCGCGAGCAGCGCGGACACCACGCTGAACACCAGGAACACCGCGATGCGCCGCCGGTGCGGTTCCGCGAACCGCAGGATCCGCTTGGCCGTGGCCAGGCTGAACGGCCGCTGTTCATCCGGCGCGTTCATCCGCCGATACATCTGGCTGTAAGCCACGGATTCGATACTCACGCCTGTACTCCCTCTCGCTCCCGCCCATTCAATCCGATGCCCCCGACACTAAAACCTCAACAAAGATTCAGATCAACTATTTCCCGTCCCCGGAACCCAGCGAGCGCCCCGGCTGAAAGGGATGGAACAGGGGTGTGGCTGGTGGGGCTGTGTTGTCGCGGAGGGTAGTGGTCGGGCGGGCTTAGGGTGGTGGGGTGGACGCGGTCGATGTCGGGGGTCTGCGGGAGGCGGTGGGGTGCCCGGTCGAGATTTCGGTGCGGCGGCGGGCGGAGTACGCCAGCGACGCGTCGAACTATCGCGTGCTGCCGGCGGCCGTGGTGTTTCCGCGGGGCGACGAGGATGTGGCGGGCGCGTTGGAATTCGGCCGGGAGCACGGAGTTTCGGTGACGGCGCGTGGTGCGGGAACCTCGGTGGCGGGCAACGCGATCGGGGAGGGGATCGTGCTGGATTTCAGCCGGTCCATGAACCGGGTGCTGGAGGTGGACGCCGAGCGGCGAATTGCGCGGGTGCAACCCGGTGTGGTGCTGTCGGAGTTGCAGCGGGTCGTGCGGGCGGCCGGGCTGCGGTTCGGGCCGGATCCGTCGACCCAGAACCGGTGCACGCTGGGCGGAATGATCGGCAACAACGCCTGTGGGCCGCGGGCGGTGGCCTGGGGGCGCACCTCCGACAACGTGCGGGAGCTGCGAATTCTCGACGGGTCGGGTAGCGAGCGGCGGCTCGCGAACGATCTCGGGGTGCTACCGGGACTGCCGGAATTCACCCGCGCCAACCTCGCCGTCCTGCGCACCGACCTGGGGCGCTTCGATCGCCAGGCTTCCGGCTACGGATTGGAACACCTACTGCCAGAACGCGGTTCGTCTGTTGCCAAGGCGTTCGTCGGTACCGAGGGCACCTGTGGGCTACTGCTCGACGCCACCGTCGATCTGGTCGCGCTGCCCGGGGCAACGGTGCTCACCGTCCTCGGGTACGACGACATCGCCAGTGCCGCAGACGATGTCGCCGAGGTCATGGGCTGCGGTCCGATCGCGGTCGAAGGTATCGATGCCCGCCTCGTCGATATCGTGCGCGCACACCGGGGTACGGTCCCGGACCTGCCGCGTGGCGGGGGCTGGCTGTTCGTGGAAACCGCCGGAACCACGGTCGAGGAAGCCCGCGCGATCGCCGCCCAGTTGTGCGCGAACGTCCATGCCCGTGCGGCCCGCATTGTCACGGAACCGGCCGAGGCCGCGGCACTCTGGCGGATCCGAGCCGATGGCGCCGGGCTGGCGGGCCGCACTCCCGACGGCCGTCCCGCTTGGCCCGGCTGGGAGGACGCCGCTGTACCGCCCGAGCATCTCGGCGCCTATCTCCGCGATTTCGCCGACCTCACCCGCGATCACGGTGTCGATGGTCTGCTCTACGGACATATCGGTGACGGGTGCATCCACGTGCGCTTGGATCTCCCGATAGCCGATGCGCCACAACGATTCCGGGCCTTCCTGTTCGACGCAGCCGAGCTCGTCGTCCGCTATGGCGGTTCGCTGTCGGGCGAACACGGCGATGGGCGCGCACGTTCGGAACTCCTGCCGCTCATGTATTCCCGCAATGTCCTCGACGTATTCGAAGGTTACAAAGCGCTATTCGATCCGCAGAACATTCTGAACCCCGGAGTGCTGGTCGGCCCGCGCCCGATCGATGCCGATCTCCGTGTCGCCGGCCTGCCGATTGTCGCCGCCACCACGGGTTTCGCGTTCCCCGATGACGACGGCGACCTGACGACCGCCGTGCATCGCTGTGTCGGCATCGGAAAATGCCGTGCCGACGACAATTCCGGCGGCTTCATGTGCCCGTCCTACCGCGCGACCGCCGATGAGAAGGACAGCACCCGCGGCCGCGCTCGCGTCCTCCAGGAAGTGGTCCGCGGCGCCCTCCCCTGGGACGCGCCCGCTGTCGCCGAATCCCTCGATCTCTGCCTGTCCTGCAAGGCATGTCGCTCGGATTGCCCGGCCGGCGTCGACCTCGCCACCTACAAATCCGAGGCCCTGCATCGTCGCTACCGCCGTCGCCTCCGCCCGATCGACCACTACTCCCTCGGCTGGCTCCCACGCTGGCTGACCCTGGCCACCCGTGCCCCCCGTCTGGCGAACACCCTCGCCGACCATCCCCGCCTCCGCCGAATCACCTTGCGCGCCGCGGGAATCGACCCCCGTCGCGAAATCCCCCGCCTGGCCGATCGCAGTTTCCGCCGCCAGCTCCGAAAACCCGGCTACCTCGCCGCTCTCGGCACGTCGGATGTCGATGCTCAGCACGAGGTCGGCGCGAGTCGCCCAGGTGGGCCGATCCGAATTCGCCGATGGGCGGCGAAGGTTGGTCGGGCGTCGAGCGGGGCGTTCGTGCTCGATCGGGTCGCCGAGGGCAGCGACGGCAAGGAGGTGATGTTGTGGCTCGATACCTTCACCGATGCCTTCGACCCCGAAACCGCTGGGGCCGCTGTGCGATTGATCAATGCACTCGGCTATCGGGTGCGGATTACCGGCCGTCGGGTGTGTTGTGGATTGACGTGGATAACTACCGGCCAGCTGGATGGGGCGCGGGCGCGATTGCGGGCGACGCTGGATGAGCTGGACGCGCATGTGCGAGGCGGCGGCGTGATCGTCGGTCTGGAGCCTTCGTGCACCGCGGTGTTGCGCTCTGATCTGCCGGAGTTGTTGCCCGATGACCCGCGGGCCGCGGCGACCGCGCGGGCAGTGCGCACGCTCGCGGAATTCCTCGCGGAGCATCCTGATTGGCGACCACCACCGCGGACCGGCGACGTGGTGGTTCAACCGCATTGCCATCAGCACGCCGTGCTCGGCTTCGACGCCGACCGGCGGCTACTGACCGACACGGGCGTGCGGGTCAGCGAGATCAGCGGCTGCTGCGGGTTGGCCGGGAATTTCGGTATGCAGCAGGGCCACTACGAGGTGTCGGCAGGCGTCGCCGAGAACGGAATCCTGCCCGCCCTCCGCGAGAACCCCGCCGCGACGCTGCTGGCCGACGGCTTCTCCTGCCGCACGCAGGCCGACCAGCTGGCAGGCCGACGCGGCATGCACCTGGCGCGGTTCCTGTTGGACGACTGAGACCGTTCGGTCGGTCAGCTATCGAGCCGCTGATTTGCTGCTGGCCTGCCCGCGGGGCATGACGGCGACCGCGGCATCTACCGGCACGACCCGAAGTACTCCGGCCATCACCTCTTCGCTCGTCAACCCGATGGGCCGCCCGAAAGGGCCGACGGGCAGAATGGCGCGGGTGCGCGAACAGGCGGCGATTGCCGAATCCGCCCTGGTCCGGACGGTGACCACGGACCGCCCGGTCGATCTCGCCCACACGATCGCCCCGCTGCGCCGCGGTCTCGGTGATCCGTGCCACGTCGATGCCCCGGACGGCACGCACTGGCATGCTTCGCGGCTGCCGTCCGGCCCGGTGACCTACCGCCTCGCCCAATCGGGACCGGATGCGGTGCGGGCGCAGGCCTGGGGTGCGGGCGCGGCGGAATTCCTGGCCGGGCTCGAGCACATGCTCTGTCTCGACGAGGATGTGTCGGATTTCGTGCCGGAGCATCCGAAGCTGGCCGACGCGCACCGCCGGTTTCCGGGGCTGCGTATGCTCCGGACTGGTCTGGTCTTCGAGGCCCTGGTCCCGGCGGTGCTCGAGCAGAAGGTGCACACCAAGTCGGCGCGGGCGTCGTGGCGGCGCCTGGTTCGTGAGTTCGGCGCGCCGGCGCCGGGGCCCGCGCCCGCGGGGCTCATGCTCCCGCCCGACGCCGAGGCGTGGCGCCGCATTCCGTCGTGGGCCTATCACCGCGCCAATGTCGGCCCACAGCGCGCGCAGACCATCGTCCGCGCGGCTCGGGTCGCGGACGCGCTGGAGCGCACCGCGCACCAGGACCCGGTCGAAGCCGCCCGGCGGCTGCGCACGATCCCGGGTATCGGTGTGTGGACGGCCGCCGAGATCGCCCAGCGCGCGTTCGGTGACGCGGACGCGCTGTCGGTCGGTGACTTCCACCTGGCCGCGATCGTCGGCTGGACCTTGCTGGGCCGCCCGATCGACGACGACGAGATGGTCGAGTATCTGAATCCGCTACGGCCGCATCGCTATCGGGCGGTGCGGTTACTGGAGGTCAGCGGTTACGCGCACAAGCCGAAATTCGGCCCGCGCACGCCGCTCACCGATCACACGTGGCATTGAGTCCGGCGGGCCTCGGGGCGGGATCCAGGCACCGGAACCCGCGAACGGGTCCTCTCATTCCGGTGCGCTGGATCCCGGCCGAAGACCCGCCGGAGGGGATGACGCGCCGCCGCGGCCTTCCCTGTGTCGCGGCCGCGCGTCCCCTGGCGGACGCCGCTCAGGTGCGCAGCGCCCGCTCGTCCAATACGCATTTGCCGGCCTCGACCAGGGTGGCGCGGGCGCGCCGCCGGACCCGGCAGCGGTCGACGGTGCAGTCGAGGTGCAATTGCATTGCCGCGTGTGCTTGTTCGGTGGTCATCGGCCCGGGGTCGGTGCCACAGGCGAGCAGTGCGGCTACGTGCATGTTCAGGTTCGTCAGTTGCATGGCACAACCCCTGTCCGATACCGGGAACCGTTAGCTGGCATTCCACCAGTTACCGGTACCGCCGCGGGTGTCGCCGGTGCGGCGAACCTCCACGCGGGCGGTGTGGGAACCATCCAGCGCTCGGGGCGGGACTGGTCCGGACGTCGATCATCTGCGGCCATGACTCCTCGTTCCTGCGTGCGATTCCTGTGATGTGCCCGGAGCTTTCACAGCGGGGAGGGGCCGGGCCTGGAAGGCTCCGGGCACACTCTCAGCACACCACTGGATGCGGTGTCGGGCAACGGACTTGCCGGATACCGGAAGATTTCGCGCGAATTCCCAGCACGAAGTCCATCCAGGAGAGGAAGATTCACCATATTGGGTGAGCCGGAGAACTGAACGGAGCGTGCCGTGTCAGCGAGTATGGCCAGGGTTTCCGCAATCGAGAGCGACCATGATCGCGCGTCCGCGGAGGGTGCGTCCTCGACGCTACCGCGCCGCCAGCTCGGCAGATATCTGCGCGACTGGCGTACGCAAGCCGGATTGACGATCGCGGAGGCGTCCCGGTTGATGGAGTGGGGTGCGAGCACGCTCCAGCGCATGGAGAAGGGGCAGGCCGACCGGATCCGGACCATCGACATCCAAGAGCTGTGCCGCATCTACGGGATTCCCGACGATCTGGCCGAGGCGCTCAAGGGCCTGGCCCAGCAGGCGGCGGTGAAGAGCTGGTGGCACGCCTACGGTGACCTGATCCCCGAGAACTTCGATGTGTATGTGGGTTTGGAGGCTTCGGCGCACCAGCTGACCTCCTACCAGTCCGAGCTCGTGCTCGGCCAGTTGCAGACCGCCGAGTACGCTCGCGCGCTGAACCGGCTCGGCTACCCGGAGGATTCCGCCGACGAGCTCGAGCGCCGGGTGCAGCTGCGGCAACAGCGCCAGGCCCTGACCTCCCGCAAGACTTCCCCCGCGGCTGTCGACGTGGTGCTGCACGAGTCGGTGTTGCGGCGCGTGGTCGGTGACGCCCGGGTGATGGCGGCGCAACTGCGGCATCTCGCCGATATCAGCACCAAACCGAATGTGACACTGCGTATTCTGCCGTTCGCCGCGGGTATTCCGCTCGGCGACGCGACCGGCCCGTTCACCGTGCTGCAGTTCGGTATCGACGGCAAGGGCCATCAGGTGGAGCCGCCGGTGGTCTATGTGGAGGGTTTCACCGGCGATCTGTATCTGGAGCGCCCGGCCGATGTGGAGCGGTACCTGCGGGCACACGAGTGCCTGCGGCATGCGTCGCTGGATGCTCAGGCGACCCGAAACCTGTTGCGGCAGGTAGCAAAGGAGTTCGTGGCATGAAAGGCAATGTCGACTTGTCCACCGCCACTTGGCGTGCGACGGGCGGACCGGAAGGCAATGGTGTGGAGGTCGCGCTGCTGGCCGACGGTTACGTGGCACTGCGCAATGGAAACGACCCTGCCGAAGGGGTTTTGGTGTTCACGCCCTCGGAATGGGCTGCCTTCACGGCGGGTGTACACGATGGTGAGTTCGATCGTCCGCGGTAACCCGTGTTTACCCCGCCGGTGTGCGGGGTAGCTCCCTATTGTGGACCGCGGGTTGAAGAATGCCCATCCCCGGTATCGGAAATTGCGTCCGGGCGATTGGGTGGAATGGCTGATTGTCGCGCTGTTGTTCGGCGTGTCCGCGATCGGCGTCTACATCCTGTCGGGTTCACTGCTGTCGGCGCTGTTCGTGGGCCTGCTGGTGTGGGTCGTCGCGCTCGGCGTCATCGCGACTTTGTGAATGGGTGCGCCGACCGGCCGGGAGTTCCCCGGCCGGTCCACCCGCTCAGCGCCGGAACAGCTTGTTGCCCAACCAGACCAGCGGATCATACTTCCGGTCGACGACGCGTTCCTTCATCGGAATCAGCGCATTGTCGGTGATCTTGATATGTTCCGGGCAGACCTCGGTGCAGCACTTGGTGATATTGCACAGTCCGAGTCCGTGCTCCTCCTGCGCCATATCGCGGCGGTCGGCCACATCCAGCGGATGCATTTCCAGTTCCGCGATGCGCATGAGAAAACGCGGCCCGGAGAACGCCTCCTTGTTCTCCTCGTGATCACGCACCACGTGACAGGTGTTCTGGCACAGGAAACATTCGATGCACTTGCGGAACTCCTGCGAGCGTTCCACATCGACCTGCTGCATCCGGTAATCACCCGGCTTCAGATCCGGCGGCGGCGTGAAGGACGGAATCTCGCGTGCCTTGGTGTAATTGAACGACACGTCGGTGACCAGATCGCGGATCACCGGGAAGGTACGCATCGGAGTGACCGTGATCAACTCGTCCTCGGTGAAGGTGGACATCCGCGTCATGCACAGCAGCCGGGGCCTACCGTTCACCTCCGCCGAGCACGAACCGCATTTGCCCGCTTTGCAATTCCAGCGCACGGCCAGATCGGGCGCCTGGGTGGCCTGGAGCCGGTGGATGATGTCGAGCACGACTTCGCCCTCGTTCACCTCGACCGTGAAGTCCTCCAGCGCGCCGCCGGTATCGTCGCCGCGCCAGACGCGGAACTTGGCGTCGTATCCCATGGCTAGGCCTCACCTTCCGTGGCAGTAGCCGTCGCGCCCGGGATTTCGTCCGGGCGATAGTACTTTTCGAGCTCGGCCACGTCGAACAGCTCGAGCAGGTCGGCGCGCATGGGCACCTGGTCTTCGGGGGTGACCCGGATCTCCGGGATGGCCGCGGCGGCGTCGGCCGGGTCGATCGAGCAGACCAGCAGCCTGTTGCGCCACACCGGATCCATCGCCGGGAAGTCGTCGCGGGTGTGCCCGCCGCGACTCTCGGTGCGCAGCAGCGCCGCCTGCGCGACGCATTCGCTGACCAGCAGCATGTTGCGCAGATCGAGCGCCAGGTGCCAACCGGGGTTGAACTGCCGGTGTCCCTCGACCGTGACGCCGGCGAAGCGTTCGCGCAGCGCGGCGAGCCGTTCGATGGCCTGCTGGAGTTCGTGTTCCTTGCGAATGATGCCGACCAGGTCGTTCATCGACTGCTGGAGATCGGTATGCAGTGTGTAGGGGTTCTCGCCGGTGCCTTCGGCCGGCGGATCGAACGGCGCCACAGCGGCTTTCGAGGCGGCGGTGATATCGGCGTCGGTGACCGTCGGCCGCTCGGTCAGCTGCTCGACATAGGTGGCGGCGCCGAGCCCGGCCCGTCTGCCGAAGACCAGCAGGTCCGACAGCGAGTTGCCGCCGAGCCGGTTGGATCCGTGCATGCCGCCGGAACATTCACCGGCCGCGAAGAGCCCCGGCACCGTGGCGGCGCCGGTATCGGGATCCACCTCGATCCCGCCCATCACGTAGTGACAGGTCGGGCCGACCTCCATCGGCTCGGCGGTGATGTCCACATCGGCCAGCTCTTTGAACTGGTGGTGCATGGATGGCAGCCGCCTGCGGATCTCCTCGGCGGGCAGCCGCGAGGCGATATCGAGGTAGACGCCGCCGTTCTTGGTGCCGCGCCCCGCCTTCACCTCCTCGTTGATGGCGCGCGCGACTTCGTCGCGGGGGAGCAGGTCGGGGGTGCGGCGCGCGGAATCGTTGTCGCGCAACCACTGATCGGCCTCCGCCTCGGTCTCGGCGTACTGCCCTTTGAAGACCGGCGGAATGTAGTCGAACATGAACCGCTTGCCGTCGGAGTTCTTCAGCACGCCGCCGTCCCCGCGCACCCCCTCGGTGACCAGGATGCCCTTGACCGAGGGCGGCCAGACCATGCCGGTCGGGTGGAATTGCAGGAACTCCATGTTGATCAGCGTCGCGCCGGCGCGCAGCGCGAGGGCGTGACCGTCGCCGGTGTACTCCCACGAGTTCGAGGTGACCTTGTAGGACTTGCCGATTCCGCCGGTGGCGAGCACCACCGCGGGCGCCTCGAACAGGATGAAGCGCCCGGATTCGCGCCAGTAGCCGAAGGCGCCGGCGATCTTGTCGCCGTCCTTGAGCAGCTCGGTGACGGTGCATTCGGAGAAGACCTTGATCCGGGCCTCGTAGTCGCCGGTCTCGGCGAAGTCCTCCTGTTGCAGCGAGACGATCTTCTGCTGCATGGTGCGGATGAGTTCGAGGCCGGTGCGGTCGCCGACGTGCGCCAGGCGCGGATAGGTGTGACCGCCGAAGTTGCGCTGGCTGATCCGGCCGTCGGCGGTCCGATCGAACAGCGCGCCATAGGTTTCCAGTTCCCAGACCCGGTCCGGCGCCTCCTGGGCGTGCAGTTCGGCCATGCGCCAGTTGTTGAGGAACTTGCCACCGCGCATGGTGTCCTTGAAGTGGGTCTGCCAGTTGTCCTTCTCGTTGGCATTGCCCATCGAGGCCGCGCAGCCGCCCTCGGCCATCACGGTGTGCGCCTTGCCGAACAGCGACTTGCACACCACCGCGACGGAGTGGCCGTGTTCCCTGGCTTCGATCACCGCGCGCAGTCCGGCGCCGCCGGCACCGATCACGACGACGTCGTACTTGTGCCGCTCGAGTTCTGGCATGGGGACGAATACTCCTGGGGTCTAGGCAGATTCAGTTGATGAACCGCAGGTCGGAGATGGTGCCGCTGGCCACCAGCATGACGTAGAAGTCGGTGAGCACCAGGGTGAACAGGGTGATCCAGGCCAGCTGCATGTGCCGGGTGTTGAGTGTGGAGACCTGGGTCCAGAACCAGTACCGCACGGGATGCGCGGAGAAGTGCTTGAGCCGCCCGCCGGCGATGTGGCGGCAGGAGTGGCAGGACAGCGTGTAGGCCCAGAGCAGGATCACGTTGCCCAGCAGCACGATATTGCCGAGCCCGAAGCCGAACCCGCCGCCCTTACCGTGGAAGGCGGTGATGGCGTCATAGGTGTTGATCAGCGAGACCAGCACGGCCACATAGAAGAAGTAGCGGTGCACGTTCTGGATGATCAGCGGCAGCCGGGTTTCGCCGGTGTACTTGGCGTGCGGTTCGGCCACGGCGCAGGCCGGCGGGGAGAACCAGACCGCGCGGTAGTACGCCTTGCGGTAGTAGTAGCAGGTCAGCCGGAAGCCGAGCAGGAACGGCAGCACCAGGAAGCCGAGCGGCAGGATCGCCGGGATGTGCCCGAACCAGGCGCCGAAGTGGCGGGCGCCCTCGACGCAGTCGGTGCTGACGCAGGGGGAGTAGAACGGCGTCAGGTAGTGGTAGTCCTCAACCCAATAGGCCGTTCGCACATAGGATCTCACCGTCGCGTAGATGATGAACGCGCTCAGGCCGAGCACCGTGAGCAGCGGTGGGATCCACCACTTGTCGGTGCGCAGGGTGCGCTCGGAGATCCGGGCCCGGGTCCGGCTGAAGACGCCGGGGCCTGATTCGGGAGTGGTTGTCGGTGCGGCACTCACAGCTGGATGCCTCGCTCTGCTGTGCTGAGGTCGAATGTGATGCTGAGCACCATACGACACGTCCGCTATCGCTCGAGCGGGGTCCTGGCAAACCTGACCCATATGATTTGCGCCACAACTGATCTTGTGCAGGTATGACAAATCCGGCAATCGACCGGATTTCGAACCTGTTCGAACACAGGGGAATTCGGCGATCAGGGCGCTTCCAGCACTGTCGCCCCGGCCGTAGCGCGCCGGGACGACAGTGTTGAACGCGGATCGGTTACTTGGTGCGCGGCCGCGAGTGGAAGCCGAGCCCCTCGTCCTGCGCACCCATCCACGCCGCTTCGTCGGACTTGCTGTCCGGGACGTAGATGGTCTGCTGCGGGCGCGGGTTGACCTCCGGCGGCGGCGCTTGCTCGAAGTCCTCGGCGTCGATGACGAGGCGTTCGAGATCGTTCTCCAGGCGGCGCACGGTGTTGGCGTCGCCGTAGTGCGAACGCAGTGCGCTGATCGATTGCCGGAGCTGGCCCACCGCGTAGCGGAGTTCCGCGATATCGCTGCGTGTCATCGTTTCCTCCTGTGTTCGCTGGCGGGTCGTTGCTGACGACGGGGCTTATCAGCCCTGTGACCCACCACACATCGTGATCTACAACACAGTACGTGACGATTTCCGATCTGGCTCGTCCGATCGAGAATCCTGGGTGATTGCCCGAGTGTTGCGGGTCGGCGATTGGTTCGGGTCATAGCTTCGGCCGAGGGCTAACCGGCGGCCGCCAGCTCCGGATCCGGGCCCGGCTCGGCGAGGGTCGCGCACACCCGGTTGACCAGCGCGACGATCTGCAACGCCACCTCCTCGGCCCGCTCCAGGATGACGCTGTGTCCCGCGCCCGGCACCGGAACCAGCTCGGAGCCGCTGAGCTGGGCGGCCAGCACCACCGAGTGCACGAACGGAACCATGATGTCCTGGGTGCCGGCCAGTACCAGGGCCGGAATCGTCCCGAGCCGGTGCAGCGACGCGGTCTCGTCGAACGCGATGAGCGAACCCAGGAAGCTCGACATGGTGAGCAGCGGCGTGTCGTTCAACATGGCGGTCGCCACCGCGACGACCCGCGGATTCACCTTCCGGGTGCCGAACTGCGCCTCCCGGATGATCGGTTCGAAGATCCGCCGGGAGAGCCGCTTCGAGGCCTGCATCACCCGCGGTGCGCGCAGCACCGCGGTCTGTAGCGAGCTGACCGCGTAGCGGTGCAGGAATCGGCCCAGGCCGACCTCGTTGAGTCCGTTGGCGGCGCCCGCGATCAGGCCGACGCCGAGCACTCGGGTGCCGATCGCCTCGGGAAACAAGCGGGCATAGGCCAAGCACACCATCGCGCCCATCGAGTGCCCGACCAGGACCACGGGCCCGGTCGGGGCGAGCGCCCGCAGCACGGCGTCGAGGTCGTGCGCGAGCTGGTCGATGGTGTAGGTCGAGGGGTCCGCTACCCCGGATTCGCCGTGGCCGCGGTGATCGTAGAAGACCATCCGGGTATCGGCGTCCCAGTGACTCAGCAACTGGTCGCGCAGGAACGACCAGGAATCGATGCGCAGGCAGTGTCCGTGGACGAACACCACGGTGAGCGGTGCGGTTTCGACGCCGAAGGTGCGGACCGCGATCGGGACTCCGTCATCGGCCGCTACGACGACACGGGCGAAGGGGGTGGACATGGGATCTCCTGTGGCGCGTCGTCCCAGTGGAGCTTTTGCCCGGTTGTCGATATAGATTGCCGGGTCGTTAGCCCGGCATACCTGCCGTTATGTACGTGTTGCGCAACCGACGCGGTAGATCGACATCGGATCGACCAGCAGATTCCGGTCGATCGGGAACATCTGTCTATCAACGTATCTCGGCGATGCTGTAGATAGCCCTAGATTTTGCGAGACAGTCCGACTAAGGCCCCGACCTGAAGGTCGGGGCCTTATATCGTCAGTATTCAGTTGTCTAGGAAATATCCGATATAGACGGATATTTCTCTGTCATGTCGACGGCCTGGTCGACGGCAGGAACGGATCGAGCAGATTCGGCTCGGTGGACGCGCCCAGCTGCCACTCCGCGATCCACGGCCCGGTGCCCTCGCTCGGATCGAAGACCCCGCCTTCCAGCCAGGTGTAGCGCCCGTCGAGCACGCCGCGGGCGACCGCGCGATCGTCATCGTCGGTGTTGTCCCACAGCGCGGCGAACAGCCTGCGCACCCGCACCCGCGACTGCCCGCAGAAGGCATCGGCCAGCTCCGCTGCCGCCGGACCCTCGGGTGCGTCGCGCAACGCCTGCGCCCGCACCACCGCGGCCGCCATGGCGAACAGCTCGGCGCCGATATCGACGATGCGGCCCAGGAAGTTCTGCCGGTACTCCAGCCCCGCCTGCCAGCGGCCCATGGCGTACATCAGCGAGCGGGCCTGCTTGCGCGAGTTCCGTTCGATGAAGCGCAGATGCTTGGCCAGCGTGCCGAATTCGCCGTAGGTCGCCGGGACGGTCCCGGCGCCGACGGCCAGCTGCGGGAACCACTTGGCGTAGAAGCCGGTCGCTCCGACGGCGGCCTTGGCCTTGTCCTTGAACTCGGCGTTGCGATCCACCAGCGCGCCCGCGGCCGACATGTGCGCGTCGGCCATCTCGCGCGCGACCAGCAGCCGCATGATCTCGCTCGACCCCTCGAAGATGCGATTGATCCGCAGATCGCGCAGCAGCTGCTCGGCCGCGACGGCGCGTTCACCGCGTGCGGCCAGGGAGGCGGCCGTCTCGTAGCCGCGGCCGCCGCGGATCTGTACCAGCTCGTCGGCGATGGCGCAGCTCATCTCGCTGGCCCACAGCTTGGCCAGCGCCGCCTCGATCCGAATGTCGTTGCGCCCCTCGTCGCACATGGTGGCCGAGAGGTCAAGGGCGGCTTCCAGGGCGTAGGTGGTGGCCGCGATGAACGAGATCTTCTCGCCGACCGCGGCGTGCTCGCCGACCGGGCGGCCCCACTGCACGCGGGCGGCGCTCCACTCCCGGGCGATCTTCAGCGACCATTTCGCCGATGCCGTGCAGAGCGCGGGAATCGCCAGGCGACCGGCGTTGAGGGTGGTGAGCGCGATCTTCAGGCCCTCACCCTCGCGGCCGATCAGATTGCGCTTGGGCACACGCACGTTGTGCATTCGGGTGACGCCGTTCTCGATTCCGCGCAGCCCCATGAACGCGTTGCGGCGCTCCACGGTGATGCCGGGGGAGTCGGCTTCCACCACGAACGCGGAGATGCCGCCGCGATGGCCCTCGCTCTTGGGCACCCGCGCCATCACCACCAGCAGTTCCGCGACCACGCCGTTGGTGGTCCACAGCTTGACCCCGTTGAGCTCGTAGGCTTCGCCGTCCTCGGTCGGGGTCGCGGTGCTGGCCATGCGGGCGGGATCCGAGCCGACGTCGGGTTCGGTGAGCAGGAAGGCGCTGACCGCGCCGGCGGCGCAGCGGGGCAGGAACTCGGCCTTCTGCTCGGGGGTGCCCGCCAGCTTGAGCGGTTCGGGTACGCCGATGGACTGGTGTGCCGACAGCAGCACGCCGAGGCTGGCGTGCGCGGAGCCGACCAGCATCAGCGCGCGGTTGTAGCCGACCTGCGAGAGCCCCTGTCCGCCATAGGATTGCGGGATCTTGAGGCCGAAGCAGCCGAGTTCGGCCAGCCCTTTGACGACCTCGTCGGGTATGCGGGCCGCGGCCTCGATGGCCGCGCCGTCGATGCTCTCGCAGAACGGGCGCAGCCGATTCAGGTAGGCCTCGGTGCGTGCGGCGTCCTCGGCGTCGGGTTGCGGGTAGGGGTGGATGAGGTCGAGCCGGAAGCGTCCGAGGAACATCTCCTTCGCGAACGACGGTTTGGCCCAGCTGGTTTCGCGGGATTCCTCGACGAGCGCGCGGGCCTGTTCTTCGGTGGCGTCGACTTTGGCGGTGGTCGCCATGATGTCCTCCTTCGGAGGTGATCAGCGTCACATCCGAGTGTAGGAACAATGGTTACCCGCCGGTAGGCGTTTGCCCGAGAATTCTAACGATCTCTAATGATCTTGTTAGACAAGCGAATACGTGGTTATCACACGCTGCGCAGATAGCGCCCGAAGTGCGGCACGGTGAAACCGATGGTGCCGCGCTCGGCCGAATAGATCAGGCCCTTCTTGATCAGGCCGTCCCGGGCGGGAGACAGCGAAGCGGGCTTGCGGCCCAGCTCCTGCGCCACCGCCGCAGTCGCGACCGGGCCGTCGTCGCCGGCCAGATCGGCCATGGCGCGCATGTATTCGCGTTCGGCCGGTGTCGCGCGCTCATAGCGTGACCCGAAGAAACCCACGGCCAACTCCTCCTCCGCGGCGGGCGCGGCCACCGCGACATCCTCGGCGGTGATCGGGCTCTCCGGCGCCTGATCCCAGGCGGCCTTGCCGTAGGCCTGCACGAAGTACGGGTATCCGTCGGCGCGCTGGTACAGCGCGTCCAGCGCCTCGTCGGTGAACTTCACGTCCTCGCGCCGCGCGGGCGCGATCAACGCCTGATCCGCGGATTCCCGGTCCAGCCGGTCGATTCGGTGATAACTGAACAAGCGCTCCGAATAGCTCTTGGACGCCGAGAGCACCGCGGGCAGATGCGGCAGTCCCGCGCCCACCACGATCAACGGCGCGGCATCCTGGCTCAATTCGTGGCAGGCGCCGCAGATCGCGGAGACATCGGCCGGGCCGAGATCCTGCATCTCGTCGATGAAGACGGCGATGCCGACGCCGATATCGCTGGCCAGCGCCGCCGCCTCCTTGAGCAGCTCGACCAGATCGATCTCGATGTCGCCGGAATCGGCGCGGCCGGAGATCGCGGGCACGTCGATGCCGGGCTGCCAGCGTTCCCGCATGCCCTTGTCGGCGGTGGAACGCAGCGCGAAAGCCTTGAGGATGCCCAGGAAGTCGTCGACCCGCTCGGGATTGCGGTGCGCCATGGCGATCGCGCGGGCGGCCATGTGCAGTGCGGAGGACAGCGGCCGGCGCAGTTCCTGATCCGGCCGGGCCTCGATCTTGCCGGTACCCCAGCCCCGGCTGATGGCCGCGGAGCGAAGCTGGTTGAGCAGCACCGTCTTCCCGACGCCGCGCAGACCGGTGAGCATGACGCTGCGTTCCGGGCGGCCGCGGGCGATGCGTTCCAGCACGATGTCGAACGCGGTGAGTTGTTTGTCGCGCCCGGCTAGTTCGGGCGGGCGCTGACCGGCTCCGGGAGCATACGGATTCCGCACGGGGTCCATACCCTGACACCGTAGCGCTTGACGCCCGTATTCTCTGGGCCGATCTACGAACTCTCCTAGACGCGTCTATTTTGTCCTTGCGAACGCGCCGGAAATCCCTACTCTGAGGCGGTGTCCGAGGAATCAGCAACCCATTCCACCGCCGATGTCGTCCAGTCCTGGCGTATCCCGGCGGGGGCGACGCAGGCCGAATTGATCCGCTCCAACATTCTGGAGGCGATCGCGCAGGGGTTGAACGATCCCCAGCTGGTCGCGGATCTGGCGGTCGGCCCACTGGTGATGGAACTGGGCAAACTCGAGGTCGGCCTGGCCGACGCGCGCCGGCGGATCGCCGAGCTCGAACGCGCGCTGGCCGAGCGGGATTCTCGGTACTGAGCTCCGGGCGCGCCAGTTCGGTAACGCCTGCGCGCGCGTGGCGATATCGAGTCGTAACCCCGTGTCGCATTTCTCGCGACCCGCTTCATGCTGGGGTTTTGCTGTCGCACAAGAACATGCGGCGCTGTGCGCTGGACAACACTCGATCGGCACCGTAATCTCTTCGTGACTTAGTGGAGTCTGTCGCTTCGTAAGAGAAGCGGCGCCACGAAGTCACCACGGATCGGTCGTCGGGGCTGAGAAGTCCCCGGTCGGTGGTGGAGCATGAAACGGAGACTCAGCTCGGTGGGTAGACACAGCTTGCAGCGGGAATCTCGCTTGCCGAATTCCGTCAAGGGCGCCATCGTCATGGGCGCCATCGCGACAACCGGTGCGATGCCTGCCATCCAGGCGCAGGCCGCGACGATCAATGTCCCCGGCTTGGGCGACTTCGACGTCCCCGTGCCGCAGGAATTCGAGGCGCAGGCCCAAGACCTCGGAAAGCAGCTGGGCCAGGCGCTTGCCGCCACCCCGGCGATTCCGCAGGCCGCGCCGAACGTCGGCCTCGGCTTCTTCGAAGCCGCTCCGACCAGCGCCGCCGATATCGCGCTGGACGCCGCCAAGACCAAGGTCGGCGCCGCGTACTCGTGGGGCGCGTCGGGCCCGTACAACTTCGACTGCTCGGGTCTGGTCCAGTGGGCCTACAAGCAGGCCGGAATCGAACTGCCCCGCACCAGCTTCGAGCAGTCGCACGTCGGCGCTCCGGTGGCCTTCCAGAACTTGCAGGCGGGTGACATCGTCATCACCAACGGCGGTGGCCACGTCGGCATCTACGCCGGCGACGGCAAGCTGCTGAACGCCGTCCAGTCCGGTACCCCGGTGTCCTACACCCAGCTGGACCCCGAGGACGTCGTCACCGCGCGTCGCGTCGTCTAATTTCGTAGGGGTGGCGCCCATCGAACGAATCGCTCCCGTCCAGGCCCGCGTCGACGCGTGGACCTGGGCGGTTCGCCTTTTCAAGACCCGCTCCGCGGCAGCCGAAGCCTGCCGGGGCGGGCACGTCCGGGTCAACGGCGCTACCGCAAAACCCGCGCAGACGGTGAAGCTGGGCGATGAGATCCGTATCCGCGGAGCCGGTCTCGAACGCATCGTGATCGTGGAGCGGATCGTCACCAAACGCGTCGGCGCTCCCATCGCCGCCCAGTGCCTGATCGACCGCAGCCCGCCGCCGCCACCGAAGGAGCTCCTCGCGAGCATGCCGGTGCGAGACCGCGGCTCGGGCCGGCCCACCAAACGAGAACGGCGCGAAACCGATCGCCTGCTCGGCCGCGCCGACCAGTGACGTCGAACGGCGGGGTTTGCGGCGCACTTTCCGGATTCGCCGTGATCATTTAGCGTTGCAGGCGTGTCAGATTCCCATGGGTTCGCTGCCCGCGCCGAGCAGACGCCGACCCTGTCGACCGTGCTGCGCTGCTGTGCGGCGGTGGCCGCGACGCCCGCTCGGCTGGTGCGCCCGCGCCGAGCGGATCGAGGGTTGCTGGCGGGCCTGACCGTGCTGGATCCGCCCTCGGCCCGCACCACCGTGCAGCTCACGGTGATCCGCCAGGGCGATATGGCGGCACCGAAAACCATTGTGGCCGAAGGTGTCCGGAGTCTGCGCTCGCTGCCGCTGACCATGGCGGCGTTTCTGGTCGAGCATCCGAAGGGCCGGTTCCTGGTCGATCCGGCGCTGTGCTCGAAGGTGCACGATCGGGTGCTGCCGGAGCTGCCGTTCCCGATTCCGCTGCTGGTGGCGCCGCACAAGCCGGTGCTCGGGCTGGCCGACGCGCTGGCCGCGCGCGGATTGGCCGGTGGCGATCTCGATTTCGTGATCCCGACACACCTGCACTGGGATCACGTATCCGGCCTGCTCGAGCTGCCCACTTCGATGCCGATCAGACTGCCCAGGGCCGAACATGAGTGGGCAATGAGCGGTGCACACGCCCCGATCGGTGTGGCACGCGGCCCGCTGCGCGACCGCGCCTTCGATCTGTTCGACCTCGACGGCCCGCCGGTGCTCACCTTTCCGCGCAGCCGCGATCTCTTCGGTGACGGTTCGGTGCTACTGGTGGATCTGGCCGGGCACACACCGGGCAGCATCGGCGTGCTGCTCGCGGTCGACGACGGCAGCCGAGTGCTGCTGGCCGGTGATGCGGTGTGGAGCAAACTCCAGATCGACCTGCTGCGCGAAAAGGCGCCCATGCCGGGCCAGATCTTCGACACCGACCGCGACGCGGCGTTCACCACCGTCCACCGGCTGCACGCCCTGCCGCCCGGCATCGAGATCATCGCCGGCCACGACCACGCCGCCATCACCGCCCGCGCCGCCCGGAACTAGCGCGGCCGCACGCGCAGCCGCGGCGATCGGTCCTGCGTCTCGGACGGCGAGAGTGCCACCCAGCAGGTCGAGGCCCACCGCGCCCGCGGCTCGGACTCACTCGTACTCGGTACCGCCGTCCCGCAGCAGGTAGGCGTTGGACACGATCTTGCCGATCGCCCGTCCACCGAGCACGGGCGCGTATCGCTCGGTGGCGGGCCGCACCACCAGGCCCTCCCGGATATTGGCCGCGGTTCCGGTGACGGTCTCGCGTCCCTCGGCGAGTTCGAGCAGGGCCGCCGCGTCGTAGGGGCCCTCGTACAGGACCGGCACGCGCGGCAGCGTGATGCCGAGATCGGCCAGCACCGCGCCGATTTCGGCATGGTCGAGCCAGCGCACCGGCTCGGGGGCCGGGTCGATCACGATGTCGAACAGCGCGTAGCCCAGCGTGTCATCGTGTCCGGCGGCGGCGCCGTAGTGCAGGTCCTGCACACCCTGGCCGAACACCTCGCCGAAGAACCCGACCCGCGCGAGATCCAGTGCGGCACTGAGTTTGCGGGCCGCCTCGGCCAGACCGTGGTGGTTGACCGCACGCCAGTACAGATTCCGCTCGTCCGATACCAGCGCCAGCGACTGCCCGCCGACGCCCTTGGAGGACACCTGAACCCGGTCACCGTCGCGCAGATAGGTCATCAGGCAGGCGGTGCCGTGGATCTTCTCGGTAGCCACCACCGGCTCGCCCGGTTCGAAGATCTCCGGGTAGCGTTTGATGTTCTCCACGTCGATCCACCGGAGCAGGTCCGGCGCGGACTCCACCTGCCCGGACATCGAGGTCGGGATCGGGGGCGCCCACTTGGTGATGCCGAGCGTCTCGGCGAAATCGGTCCGCTCGGCCTGCGCCTGTGCCAGGTCGACCTCGGCCAGCGCCGCCGGACGGCACACGATGCCCTGGGACACTTCCCCGCGCAGCCGGACGATCTTCACCCGATTGTGCTGCGACCCGGCCAATTTCCCGGTCAGGCCGAGCTCCTCGATCAGTGGTTCCGGCAGGACCGCCTGTTCCGGGATGTAGAGCGCGTAGTCGCCGGTCGTGAATTGACCCTTGGCGACCACGGCACGGTACAGCCCGACCTGGGCCAGCTCGAGCCGGTCGGCGTTCGGGTGCGGGTGGACAACCAGCTTTTCGGCGGTTACGGACAACGTTGACATGGGCATCCCCTCCAGAAGACCGGGTCAGCGTACGTCCACCGCACCGCCGGGGTCGACGGAATTTCCGTCACCCCGGCGGTTTTCGGCTCAGGCGACCAGGTCGGCCAGGCGCGCCTTGATCAGCGCCTCGGCCTCGGTGACCATGCGCTCGATCAGCTCCGCACAGGTGGGGATGTCGTGGATCAGGCCCTGGGCCAGGCCCGCCGACCAGATGCCCGCGTCCAGATCGCCCTCCTCGAAGACGCGGCGGCCGCGCGCACCGGCGACCAGTTCCCGCACATCCTCGAAGGTGCCGCCGGCCTTCTCGATCTCGACCACCTTGCGGCTGATCTCGTTGTCCGCGACGCGCGCGGTATTGCGCATGGTGCGGAAGATGAGCTGGGTGTCGAGTTCGCTGTTGGCGACGATTTGTTCCTTGACCTTCTGATCGATCGAGGACTCCTGGGTGCACAGGAAGCGGGTGCCCATATTGACGCCGTCCGCGCCGAGCGCGAGCGCGGCGACCAGGCCGCGGGCGTCGGCGATGCCGCCGGAGGCGACCATGGGGATGTCCAGCGCGCGGGCGGCGGCCGGGATCAGGATCAGGCCGGGGATGTCGTCCTCGCCGGGATGTCCGGCGCATTCGAAGCCGTCGATGCTGACGCCGTCGACGCCGATCTTCTGCGCCTTGAGCGCGTGCCGGACGCTGGTGCACTTGTGCAGCACCTTGATTCCGGCTTCGCGGTAGTAGGGCAGGAACGGTTCGGGGTTGCTGCCGGCCGTTTCGACGATCTTGACGCCGCTGTCGATGATGGCCTGTACGTATTCGGCGTACGGCGGCGGGTTGATCGACGGCAGGATGGTGACGTTCACGCCGAACGGCTGGTCGGTGAGTTCTCGGGTGCGCGCGATCTCCTTGCGCAGGTCCTCGGGCGTGGGCTGGGTGAGCGCGGTGATGAAGCCGAGGCCGCCCGCGTTGGCGACGGCGGCGACGAGTTCGGCGCGCCCGACCCACATCATCCCGCCCTGCACGATCGGGTGCTTCACCCCGAAGGTCTCGGTGAACCTGGTACGCAGCATCGTGCTTCTCCTGTGTCTCTGCTCGTCCGTCGCCTAGATGGTGACATGACAGTCACGTCGTATACAAGAAGTAAGTGAACGGTGACTCGCCTGCAAACAGGCGATTACCTCGGATTCGGGCACATGAATTCGCTCTTGCTGCTCAATTAAGTTAGTTGTTATTCTCGTCTCATGATGAATGGTGCCCAAGCGCTCGACGAACCGATCCGGTCGCGGCGCAACCACTGGAACAACCAGATCGCAGCGCACGCGCTGATGCGTCCCGACGCGGTCGCGCTGCGGTTCCGGGGCCGGGACACCACCTGGGCCCAGCTGCACGAGCGGTCCGGGAAGTTCGCCGATGCGCTGGCCCGCCGCGGCGTCGGATTCGGCGACAGGGTGCTGCTGCTCGCGCTGAACTACCCCGAATATCTGGAGGCGGTGTTCGGCATCAACGCGCTCGGCGCCATCGCGGTGCCGGTGAACTTCCGGCTCACCCCACCAGAGGTCGCCTACATCGTCGGCGACAGCGGCGCCAAGGCCATCGTCACCGACACGGTGTTGCAGCCGCTGGCCACCGCGGTGCGGGCGCAGGCGCCGGCGCTCGAGACCTGCGTCGTCATCAACGGCACCTCGGGTGAGGGCGTGCTCGGCTACGACGAACTGCTCGCCGAGGGCGGCGAGCCGCACAGCCCGCTCGACATCCCCGAGGACACCCCCAGCCTGATCATGTACACCTCGGGCACCACCGGCAGTCCCAAGGGCGCGGTGCTCTCGCACGCGAACATGAACGCCCAGGCGCTCACGTGTATCCGGGCCTTGGAGATCACACCCGATTCGGTCGGTTTCTGCACCTCGCCGCTGTTCCACATCGCCGGACTGGGCAGTCTCGCACCGTATTTCATGCTCGGCGGGAAGACTGTGCTGCATCCGCTCGGCGCCTTCGACGCGACCGAGTACCTGGACGCGGTGGAACGCGAGGGCGCCACCACCGCGTTCTGCGTGCCCGCGCAGTGGCAGCTGATCTGCGACGAGCCGACCGTCAAACAGCGCAAGCTGGCGTTGAAGATGCTCAGCTGGGGCGCGGCTCCGGCCTCGGACACCGTGCTGCGGGCCATGGCGGACTGCTTCCCGGATGCCCAGAATGTCGCGGTGTTCGGGCAGACCGAGATGTCGCCGATCACCTGTGTGCTGGAGGGCAAGGACGCGATCGCCAAGCTCGGCTCGGTCGGCAAGCCCATCCCCACCATTCAGGCCCGCGTGGTCGACGACGAGATGAACGACGTCGCGCCCGGCGAGATCGGCGAGATCGTCTATCGCGGACCGACGCTCATGGCGGGCTACTGGAACAAGCCCGAGGCCACCGCGGAGGCTTTCGCGGGTGGCTGGTTCCACTCCGGCGATCTGGTGCGCCAGGACGAGGACGGCTTCGTCTACGTGGTCGACCGCAAGAAGGACATGATCATCTCCGGCGGTGAGAACATCTACTGCGCCGAGGTGGAGAATGTGCTGTTCGCGCATCCGGCGATCCGCGAGGCCGCGGTGATCGGGCGCGCGCACGAGAAGTGGGGCGAGGTGCCGGTCGCGGTGGTCGCGCTCACCGATCCGAACGCACAGCTCACCATCGCGGAGCTGGAGCCGTTCCTCAACGAGAACCTGGCCCGCTACAAGCATCCCAAGGATCTGGTCGTGGTGGCCGAGCTGCCCCGCAATGCCAGCGGCAAGGTCGTGAAAGTGCAGTTGCGCAAAGATTATTCGTCATGAATCCAGGCGCAACCGGCGCGGATGCTTCATGATCGGCCTATGGCTACTCCCCGCGTCCGCGCCGCAGTGCTCGGACTGCACTGGCAGGTGAATGTGATTCGGCCCGAAGGGTTCTTCGGGCCGATGCTGGCGGCTCCGGTCGCGCGCAGCGGCGTGGTGCGCCGGGCGGCGGGCTTTCACGCCGGTGCGCTCGACGCCGGGGTGCCGGTGGTGTTCACCCGGTTCACCGTGCCGATCGGCGAGGGGGAACTGGTGCGCAACACCGGGTTCATGCGCTCGGTCGCGGCCGGGCAGACCGATTTCCGTCCGGGATCGCCCGGGGCGCAGACGATTCCGGAGATGGCCGGGCGGTACACGGTGGCCTTCGACAATCAGAAGCTGTCCGGGCTGGCGTCGAGCCCGGCTGTCGAGTGGCTGCGGGAACGCGAGATCGACACCCTGTTCCTGACCGGCGTGGCCACCAATCTGACGGTCGAGCAGACCGCCCGGCACGGCACCGATCTCGGGTTCACCGTGCACGTCGTCACCGACTGCGTCACCGCCGCCACGCCGGAGGCGCACGCCGCCGCGCTGGCGAATCTGGAGTTGGTGACCGCGGGCAATATCACCGCGGTGGTGGCCCAGGAGCTGTTGCGCCGCGACGCGGTGTGAGAGCCAACTGCCCGGCCGACCCGGATATCAGGGCTGGCGGGCCCGCAGGCCCGGACCGGCCAGCTGATTCAAACGGCGGTAGGCGACGCGGGGATGGGTCGGCGGATCCGCCTGCGCGATCCCACCGAGCAGGCCGACCACGCCCCAGGAGAGGAAGGTGACCGTGGCGGCCAGTTCGTCCTCGTCCAGATCGAGGCGATCCGCCAGACGCTCGGTCAGGATCTTGCCCAGCACAGCCTGATAGGCGCGCAGCATCTCGCCGCTGCTCTTGCGGCCCAGCCACGCCCGGTACACGTCGGAGTATTCGGCGGCGAGGCTGAACAGGGTGTACATCGGTGCCAGCGGTTCGGAATCCGGCGGCGACCAACCCTGTGGCGCCGCACCGGGTTCCGGCGCATCCAGGGCGGATCGCAGGAATTCGGTGCTGCTCACCACGAGCAGGTCGTCCTTGTCCCGGAAGTGCGCGTAGAAGGTGGAGCGGCCGACGTCGGCGCGTTCCAGGATGTCGCGCACCGTGATCCGGTCGTAGCCACGCTCGATCATCAACTCGACCAGGGCCTGGTGCAATTGCTGCCTGGTGCGGCGTACCCGGCGATCCGCTGTGTCACTCATATCATCACCCGGTCCCGGACAATACCGGACCATTTGTTCGGTATCGAACGGTATATCCGGTTTTGTTCCTGGTTCCGCGCGCCGCCTCCGCCGACCATGGAGCCATGACCGAAACCAGCACGAACCCCACCGACGAGATCGGTATCCTGCTCACCAATCCGCGCGCCTATCTGGTCTTCCGGCAGGCATTCATGGTCGGCCGCGGCAGCGCCCTGAACCGGAGGCTGACCGCCCTCAGCGGCGTCGGCCCCGGCGACCGCGTCGCCGATATCGGTTGCGGCCCCGGAGATCTGCTTCGGAACCTGGCCGAACGCGCGGGTGTCACGGGAACGGCGACCGGCATCGATCCGTCCCCGGAAATGCTGCGCTACGCGCGCGAGCACTCCGCGCACCTGCCTCGATGCGCCTTCGAACTCGCTCCGGCACAGCAGCTTCCGCTCGCCGACGCCAGCGTCGACGTACTTACCTGCACCTTCGTCATGCACCACATTCCCCAGGCGCGGCGTCCGGACGCCTTCGCCGAGATGTTCCGCGTGCTACGCCCCGGCGGTCGCCTGCTGCTGGCCGACACCCACCCGCACGGCCGCATCGTGTCCACCCTGATCCGCGCCATGTCCCGCTCCGCCGCGCGCCAGACCGACGACCACGCCGCCCACACCGACCCGCTTGCCGCCATCGATATCCGCCGCTACCGAGACCTGCTGCGCACAACCGGGTTCCACGACGTCGAATTCAGCACCGCGCGCCCGGTGACCGGCGTCCTGCGCGCGACCAAGCCCTAGTCGAGCCGAAAGCTCAGGTCCGCTGCGAGGGCACGGGTTCTCGGTCGACCGGCGCGGGCAGCGTGGTCGGTGGTGGCGGCGAGGCGACGGATGGCGAATCGGGCTGCCCACCGGCGATATTGAGACGCACGGCGCAGGCGACGATCACGATGCCGCCGACGATGCCGCCGACCGTCGGCATCTGCTGGTAGCACAACCAGCCGAGCAGCAACCCCCACACACATTCCAGGGTCAGCAGGTTGCCGCCGTGTACCGGATCGACGTGCTCGAAGGCGTAGTTGATCAGGAACACGTTCATGACATTGAGAATTCCGGCGACCGCGATCGCCGCCCACAGGGTGGTCGGTGCGTCCGTCGCCGAAACGTCGGGCAGGCCATCCCCGCTGAACACCGACCAGAGCGCGACCGCGACAGCGCCGAAACCCACTGTCAACGCGGTGATCTCGTAGTTGTTCAGGCTGTCGTCATGCCATTCCCGGCCGATGTAACTCACCGCGAGGGCGACCATGGCCACCAGCGCGAGTAGCTCACCACGGTCCCAGGACAGGGCGAGCGGGCCGGTGCCCGAGGCCGTCAGGATCGCGACCCCGGCGGCCGACCCGGCGACACAGAGGACGCGAGTGGGCGTGATGCGCACCTTCCGGAGCAGCAGTCCCAACGCGGGTACGAGCGGGAGCGCCGCGATGAACGAGACGTCACTGATCGGAGCCAAGGTCGCGGCCTTGGAGAACAGCGAGGTTCCGACGAGATACAGCAGGACGGCGCGAATGACGATCACCCGCCACTCGCGGCCCGTGATGGTCAGAATCACGCGCCAGCGGATCCAGCGGCCGAACGCGACAACGGCGATCAGAAAAGCCACCGCGGTACGCAGATAAACCTGCTGTGCGATCGTGAATCCATTGTCCATGTTCAGGAATCGCGCAAATACCGTGAGCATCGCGAACGAGGCTGTGAGTACTAGGAATGCGCCGACTCCGCGCAGGTCGGTGCGCATGCTGACCCGTCCGGGAAGAGTGTTGTCGATGCGCTCCAGCCTACAGCCGGACCCGCCGTCCCAATGCGAAACCACGGGCCGGTCGCCGACACCGGCGAATACCCTCATCGCGGCGCCTGGGATTCCTCGGCGCTGTCACCGCACCGGCAGCGCCGCCCGCGGGCCAGCCAGGCCACCAGCAGCGTCGCGGCCGCCAGTACGGCGAGGCCGGTGAGATTCATGCTGGCCACGCAGGTGGCGAAGCCGGCCAGGGCGGCCGCCACCGTCGTCAGGGCCGGTGCGCTCCGGGTCCAGTGGGCTGCCTCTCGGTGCGCGCAGCCCCGGTGCCGAGCCGGGCCGATCGTCGGTACAAATCGCTGGTGTCTCATGGCGAAAGCGTGAGATCCGCGCAACCGCCCGCGCCAGCAGTTTCTCCCGAATGCACGCAGAGCGCGCAAACCGGCGGAATATCGCGGTCGGCACGCACGGCGGCGAGCTATCTTCGGAGCACTGGCACAAAACATTTCGTGCCAGCCCGATCAGCGGGACAGCACCAGCCGGCTGGAGATGTTGTGAGCGGTCAGCACAGCATCGCGTGCGGACGACGAATCGTACGCGAGCTCGAACAAGGCGGTGGATCGAAATGGCAGGCAGCCCAGGCGATCCGCGCACACTGCGGAGTTTCGCTGCTACGCGCGCACCGCGTCGCGCACAAACTCACGCTCAGCGAGGTGGCGCGGCAGCTACAGGATCTGCTGGCCGAGCGCGGAGCCGCCGGGGCGGGACTGTCGCATCAGAGCGTCTCTCGCTGGGAGACCGGATCGGACATGCCGTCGTATCAGTTTCTGGACGCCCTGTGCCAGCTGTACCGCACGCGCCCGGACCGGCTCGGCTTCGGTAACGACTACTCCGATCGGCGCTACCCGGTGCGGGTACGGCTCGTGAATCCCGCGTGCGCCGCACCGGCATTCGATGCGGCCGGTGCGCGGAATCGGTCATCGATGGCGGAGGCGCTCCAGTCGCTGGAAGAGGGCCTGGACCTCAGTGGGTACCTGGTCTATGTGCTGCCCCCGTCGGAATTCATCCCGGCACGGATGCGGGATCTCGCTCAGGTGCAGCAGCTGATCCTGAGCGACCCGGGTACCGAGACACAGCGCAGATTGCGACGGGTCGAGGCGATCCTCGCCGGGCTGATCGCCTTCCGGCTCAATGACATCGCCGATATTCACGACACCTTCATGTGGGCGCACAAATCCCGGCGCGCCGCGCGCCAGTCCGGGTATCCCGGCGTGGAAGCCTGGCTGCTCGGGCATCTGGCCCACGGTCACGAATGCTATCGGCACGCGCTCGACCGTGGTCTGAGCATGGCTCGCACAGCGCAGGCCGTGAGCGGGACGGCACCGAATCCCGGACGGGTGTTCGGGCTGCTCGCCGAAGGCGGAATCCAGGCCCGCGTCGGCAGATCCCGGGAAGCCCTGGACGCCATCACCACCGCCGAGCGACTGTTCGATGTCCTGCCGGTGACCGATCGAACCGACAACAATCTCGGCACCTCCGAGTACATCCTGCGCTGGCATCAGTCGCACGCGCTGAGTTCGATGGACGATTGGCGCGGGGCCGAGGAGATTCGCAAGCGCATGCTGGAACTGCCGATGGCGGCCAAGGACGAGGTGGGACGCGCGCTGCTCGATCTGGACCTGGCGGCCTCGCTACAGCGGCGCGGCGAATCCGAGCAGGCGTCGGCGCTGATCCGCGATGTCTGGCACGCGTTGCCGGCCGAATTGCGCGCGGGTCAGGTGCGCCGGAACGTCGCGCAGTTGGTGACCGGATTCTCGGCGACCGTGCGCGACACCATCTTCGAGCCGAACTAGATCAGGTTGCGTGCGGTCATCCAGCGCATGGTGGGCCAGCCGCAGAAGACCGGGAGCCAGCAGGTCAGGACGCGGTAGAGCAGGACGGCGGGAACGGAGACGGTCGGAGGGAGGACGAAGGCGAGTCCGCCGATCAGGGCGGCTTCGACCGCGCCGACGCCGCCCGGGGTGGGCGCGGCGGAGGCGAGTGTGCCGCCGACCATCGTGACGATCGTGACAGTGACGAAATTGGCGCCGCCGCCGAACGCTTGCACGCTGGCCCACAGCGCGCCCGCCATGCCCAGGGTGATGGCCGTGGAACCGAGGATGATGATGGCGAAGCGTTTCGGGTCGCGGGCCAGATCGCCCAGTTCGCCGAGCACCTCCTGCAATTGCGGGCGGATCGAATTGTTCAGCCAGCGCCGCAGTTTCGGCACGAACATGAAGGTGCCGAGCACGCCGACGCCCACACCGGCGGCCAGATACAGCACGGTGGCGTCGGGCACGAAGTGCGACAGGTCCGCCGATCTGCCCGCCACCACGCTGAACAGCAGCAGTAGCGAGAGATGCGTGATCACCTGGACGGCCTGCTGCAACGCCACCGCGGCGGTGGCCCGCACCGCCCCGAGACCGCTCTTCTGCAGGAACCGCACACTCAGCGCGAGACCGCCGACCCGGGCGGGTGTAGTGGTGGCGGCGAAGGTGTTGGCGATCTGCATGATCACCAGATTCGGGAACGAGGCCAGCCCCGACGCGCACGCCCAGAGCGCGGCGGCGGCGCCGACATAGGTCAGCAGCGAGACTCCGAGCCCGAGCAGCGCCCACCACCAGTTCGCGGTCCGCAACTGGGTGAAGAAGGTCGGGACCTGGCTGATGAACGGATACGCGACGTAGACCAGGCCGATCAGCAGCGCCAGCTGAATGACCTGCTTACGGCTGAACCGGGTGATCTGGTCGGCTTCGAGTTTGTCCGTGCCGGTCTGCTCGCGGACCTCGTCGCGGGTCCCGGCGACCACGGATTTCCAGTCGGCGACCGATTTGCGGATCCCGGAGGGCATGGCGGACTTGGTGAGTCGCGGCGAGGCCGCCAGCACCGGCTGTTCGCCGAGTGCGTCGATGGCCGTGCGCACGGCCGCTTTCTTGCCGAAGATGGCCGAGGTCAGCACCAGCAGCTGCGCGATATCGGATTTCCGCTGCACCTCCGAGGCCCCGAATTCGGCATTGCCGAAACCACTGAACCGGGTGACATCGTCGTCGCCGAGCCGGATCTCCTCCGGCCGTAGATCGCCGTGCGCGACCTGAGCGCCGTGCAGTTCCGCCAGCGAGTTCCACACCCCGGGTAGATCCGCGGCCGCCACCTGGCTCAGGGGTCTGCCGCGCGGGCGGGTGTGCGCATAGAGCATCCAGCCGCGATCGAGGGCGGCCACGGCGACGGCGTCCTGCGCGGCCAGCCCGATCTCGCCCACCGCGATGGTCATGAGCGCGCGATGCTCGACCGCGCGATGCAGCGAACCGTGCATGGCCGCGGTCTCGCCGCGCCGGAAGGTCAACCAGCGGAACAGCATGCGCAGGGCGCCGTGACTGCGCTGATCCTTGCCGTACAGCTCGACGTTCACCTCGTCGTCTTCGGTGGCGGCGGCGAGCACCAGCGGGCCCGGCCCGGCGGGGCGCACCACCCGGATCCCGGTGACGGTGTAGCCGCGTTTGCCCAGCACCCGGACCGCGGCGTCGAGCGGCACCTCCAGGGCGGGCGTGCCGACCAGCCAGACGATGACCGCGCCGACCAGCCAGCCGACCGCGAGGCCGAGCATGGCCCGGGCCGGGACGACGGTCGAGACCGCCAGGTGGATCGGCGCGAACAGCAGTAGCAGAATCCACCACCAGCGCCGCGGTTTGCGCGGCAGCCAGGGACTGGACACGGTGAGCACCGCGGCCAGCATGGCGATCCAGCGCGGGTCGTCGAGGAACTGGGACAGGAAGGTGTCCAGCCGGTCGGGAACCTGTAGATGCCACTGTGGCGCCGACAGACCGGTGCCGGTGATCGAGAGCAGCAGTCCGGCCAGCAGCGCCGCGGCCGCGTATCCGGCCAGCAGCTTCCACTGTCTGCCGATGATCAGCTCGACCAGAATCGCGAACGGCAGGATCAGGATGAGCACGCCGTAGACCAGGTACACCAGATTCGACTGGTCCGGGGTGAGGAAGCCGACGATATCGGAGACCGAACTCTCCAGGGCCAGCCATTCCGGGCGGGTGATCACCGAGGCGGCGATGATGATCGCGAGCCAGGACGCCGCCAGTGCGACGCGAACCATGTCGGTGGTCCGCCGGGTCAGCGGTTGCAGCAGGCTGCCCGTGACCGGGATCTCCCGCCCGTCGACTCGCATGTCGTATCGGCACTTTCGGTCGGTGGAAGCTGCACGGCGCCATAGGGTGACGGGCCACCCCGGGTGAGTATGCAGCAGCCCGCCGGGACGTTCGGCGCCAACACGCCGATGTCCCGCGCGTGATCAGCCTGCCAGAGACGCCCGGATCGGTCGCAGCCCGGGAGACATTGTGGGCTCGAGTGGGGGTACGCGTGCTTGAAGAACTCGCCCGTTCGGCCCACGATCAGGGAGGGCGGGTGATTCAGGGAGGAAGTTATGGCAGTGCAGGACCAGGACTTACAGGGCCGGACCATCGTCGTCACCGGCGCCAGCAGCGGGATCGGCGCGGTCGGTGCGGCCCGTCTGGCCGCGCGCGGCGCGACGGTGGCGGTGGTCGGACGCGATCCGGAGCGGACCGCGCGGGTGGCGGAGGAGATCGGGGCGGCGCATTTCCTCGCGGACTTCGGCCGCCTGGACGACGTGCGAAAGCTGGCCGATCAGTTGCTGGGGCGTTTTCCCCAGATCGACGTGCTGGTCAATAATGCGGGCGGGTCGTGGCCGGATCGCGCGGTCACCGTGGACGGCAATGAGCGCACCTTCCAGGTCAACCATCTGGGCGGCTTCCTGCTGACCGGGTTGCTGCTGGATCGACTACGCCAGGCGCCGCGGGCACGAGTCATCAACACCTCGAGCCTGACCTACCGGACCGCGAAACTGAACCTGGATACCGTGAACGCGCCGTCCGGGTCGTTCTCCATGCTCGGCGCCTACGCCGCGACCAAGCTGGCCAATATCGTGTTCACCCGCGAGCTGGTGCGGCGCACCGGTCTGGTCAGCGCCGCCTTCCATCCGGGCGCCGTGGCCACCAATGTCTACGACAACATCCCGTTCGGGATCGGCGCGTTCATCCGGTCCCCGCTGGCGCGGCCGTTCTTCATCCGCCCGGCGCAGGGCGCCGAGCCGCTGGTGCACCTGGCCGCGACGCGGGATGTCGAGGCGATCGACGGCAAGTACTTCCACCGGTTCAAGGAGGAGTCGCCGAGTGTCAAGCAGGCGGTGGACCCGGTATTCGCCGCGCAGCTGTGGGAGCTGTCCGAGCAGCTGACCGGGGTGAGCTACCAGCGGTGAGCGGTGCGCCGTCAGGCGGACCCGGTGTCCGCCTGCGGTGCCGCGGCGGTGGCGTCGACGTCGAAGATCCCGCCCGTCATCGTGCCGCTGTCGAGCTGGTAGATGGCGTGCAGCACGTTCTCGACCGGAACCACCTCGGGAAAGTTGTAGGGCGCGAGGGCGTTCACGCGCACGCCGAACTCGGTGAATTCGGCGGCCATGTGCCGGGTCAGATGGTTCAGCGCCGCCTTGGACGCGGCGTAGAGCGCCTGCACGCCGGGATAGACCTTGGCGCCGGAGGCGCAGGAGATGTTGACGATATTGCGGTTGCGGGCCAGGTTCGCCGCCCGGTCGTGCAGCCAGCCACGCTGCGCCAACCGGGTCGACATCCGTAGCGGCACACCGACATTCATGCCGAACGTGGGTTCGAATCCGTCCAGGGCCGCGTCGCCGTCGATCAGTCCGTTGGGCCGGTGGTCGACATGCGCGGCATTGTTGACCAGCAGGTCGACCCGGCCGAAGCGGGCGAGTGCCAGGTCGACGACTCGTTCCACTTCGCCCGGCCGGCTCAGGTCGGCATTGATCAGGTGCACGCGCGAATCGTTGTCGGGCACGGCGGCGTCCGGCTGGAACGGGTCGACGAACCATTCGTGCTGCGAGGGCACCGACGGCACCCGGGTGCGATGCACCGCGACGATGTCGTACTCGGTGTGCAGGGCGCGGCAGAATCCGTCGCCGAGCACGCCGCCGGCACCCGTGAGCAGGCAGACGCGTCGTTCACCAGGTGACAATATGGTTCTCTCCCCAGCGCCGGACCGCCTCCGATCTCGGGCGGTGCAGCCACATGACCAGGCAGTTGCGGTCTGCGACATTGTGTCCCGCGAAGGTGTGCCAGGACCGGGGCGTGCACTCGAACATGACCATGGAGTTGTTCAGCGGTGGCACCAGCAGATCCGGTTCCGGGTCGTGCCGCCCGTTCACGTGCGCGAACAGCGCGGTCTCGCCGCCGTCGCCGGCGGCCCAGGCCGGATCGTTGGCCAGATAGAACATGATCGCGACCCCGCGCACCAGTTCGCGGGCCGCGACGCCGGATTCGCGCTCGCCGGTCTGGATGTCGACCTCGCCGTCGGGCAGCCGGGTTTCGCCCGCGACGGGCGGGTCACCCGCGAACCAGGCGGGGGCGAGATCGCTGTGCGGCCAGCCGCGCGGGCTGTCCGGCGGGTGATGGTGCACGGCGCCTTCGATATCGCCGGTGCCCGCCACGCCCATGACGCCGGCGATCAGGTCGTGCCACTCCCGCGAACCGAACAGCGCCAGCGGCCCGTTGCGCAGTTTCGTCAGCGAGATCGCGTCGGCGCTGTAGAGCTCGTTGACCACGTGGAATTCGTCGCCGCGATCGCGGCGCACGCGCTGGTATTCGGCGGACAGCCGCTGATAGAACTCTTCGACGAAGACATCGCGGACGTACACGTGCGGAAACGGTGTCGCGCGCCGAACCCAGCGCCGGTGCGCGAACAGTTCCGTGAACCACTCGGGTAGCGCGGGCGCCGGGGTTTCCATTACGCCGGTCAAGGTTCCTCCCTCCCAAACGAACATCGCGATCCTATGGGGTGTGGGCCGGATTCGGCGGCCCGGTTAGGGAGAAATTGAGGCTGTACCCGGAAAACTAGAACATGTTACTGTCGGATTATGGTGCATCCGCCAGTCGATGCTGCCGCTGCCGCGCCATGGCGATATTCGCGGTAGCGGCAGTCTCGAGGCCGACGGGCGGGCACCTGAACTGAAACCCGTTCTAGGGCGGTGTGTACCCGCCCCGCCGACCTCGTCGGCTGCCATCCCCGAGGGAGATCAGCACGCCATGCGCACCGAAATCTGCGACCGGCTGGGGATCGAATTCCCCATCTTCGCCTTCACCCATTGCCGCGACGTAGCCGCCGCGGTCAGCAATGCCGGAGGCATCGGCGTGCTCGGCGCGGTCGGTTTCACCGCCGAACAGCTCGAGGTCGAACTCGCCTGGCTGGACGAGCACGTCACCGGAGTCTACGGCGTGGACCTGGTGATCCCGTCCAAGTACGAAGGCAAAGGCGTCGAGGGCCTGAGCCCGGAGGAACTGGAAGCCAAACTGGCACAGATGGTTCCGCAGGGCCACCGCGATTTCGCGGAGCAACTGCTCAACGACCACGGCGTGCCGCACCTGCCCGACGAGGAACAGGTCAACCAGCTGCTCGGCTGGACCGCGACCACCGTCGCACCGCAGATCGAGGTCATCCTGCGCCACCCCAAGGCCAAACTGGTCGCCAACGCGCTCGGCACCCCGCCCGACGACGTGATCAAGCAGATCCAGGACTCCGGCCGGCTGATCGGCGCGCTCTGCGGCTCGGTCAAGCACGCGCTCAAGCACAAGGAAGCCGGACTGGACTTCGTCGTCTGCCAGGGCACCGAGGGCGGCGGCCACTGCGGCGAGGTCTCCTCGATGGTGTTGTGGCCGCAGGTGATCGACGCCATCGGCGATCTGCCGCTGCTGGCCGCGGGCGGTATCGGCAACGGCCGTCAGGTCGCCGCCGCCATGGCGATGGGTGCGGCGGGCGCGTGGACCGGTTCGATCTGGCTCACGGTCGAAGAGGCGAATGTGCCGCCTGCTCAGATGCAGAGCTACCTCGACGCCTCCAGCAGCGACACCGTGCGTTCGCGGGCCTGGACCGGCAAGCCGGCCCGCATGCTCCGCAACGACTGGACCGAGGCGTGGGAGCAGCCGGAGAACCCGAAGCCGCTGCCCATGCCGCTACAGATGATGGTCGCCATCGACGGCGTCAAGCGCGGCCACCGCTACCCCGAGCAGGCCAAGGACGTGAACTTCAACCCGGTCGGCCAGATCGTCGGGATGATGAACAAGGTCGAGCGCTCCGCCGATGTGGTCGCCCGCCTGATCCAGGAGTACGTCGACGCCTGCGAGCGTTTGAACAAACTCAACGACGCGCTGTAATCGACGCCGGCTGCGGCCCGGACGAGAAAGCCCGGGCCGCAGCGGGTTACGCGGTGGCCGCGTGCACCGACTCCACGTCGGGCTCGGCGAGGACGCCGACGAGTTCGGTGAACCGGGCGGTCACCTTCTCGTGGTACATCCCGAACAGGTCCTCGAACAGCGCCAGCTGCGCGTCCGACGGGCCGGATCCGGACTCCCACACCGCGATCAGCGCACGCCAGACCAGGACGTGCAGGTCGGCGGCGCCCGCGAAATAGGCCTCGATCGCCTCCGGAACCTCGAGCACCATATCGCCGATGGAGTTCAGGACCGCGCGCTGCATGGTCGACCCGATGCTGGTGAGCAATCCGCGTACCAGGGTGAGTTCGATCTCGAGAATCCGGTGGAAATCCGGAACCTCCAGGCGCGCCAGCGCTTCCATCTCATCGACGGCGGATTTCAATTCCGCCGGGTCGATTTCCTGCGCGCTACCGGTATAGGCGAGCAGCGCCTCCATCACAATGCCGCGTTCGGCTTCCACGATGTCGCCGAACATATCGATCGCGACCTCGGGACTGGAAAAACGAAACAAATGCCGGTACACATCGATGCCGCCCGCCTCCCGGACGTCTCGAATGGTGAACCCCTTGCCCCGGCGTGCTTCGACGAAACCGTAGGACTCCAGCCGGCCGAGAGTCAGCTGGGCTGTCGCGCGGTTCATTCGGAATTCCTCGGCGACCTGGCGGACCGAGGGCATCAAATCCCCTGGCTGATATTCCCCTGCGGCAACCCGGCGCGCCAATTCGTCGGCAACGTCGGCGACTACCGTTTGGGATCCCATCGATGCCACCTTTCTAGTCCGTGTCGATTACGTCCCAGACAGTCTAGGCCCTCTTGTGTCGCACCGCACCTGCGGTAACACTGGTCAGCGCAGACTGTGAGGTGATTCATGACGAGGCTGGGTTCCGGAAACACGCCGCCGGTACGGAGTTCGGTACGCAGCGCCAAACTGGCGGCGCTGCCGGTGGCCTACGCGGGGCGCCAGGCGGCGGGTGTCGGCAAGCGCCTGCTTGGCCGTTCGCCGCAGGAGATCGATCGCGATATCCAATTGCGCACGGCACAGCATATTTTCGAGGTGCTGGGCGAGCTGAAGGGCTGCGTGGCCAAACTCGGCCAGCTGCTGGCGATCTACGGCCTGGCCTTGCCGCGTGATGTCGCCGAGCCCTACACCGCCGCATTGAGCCAGCTCCAGGATTCGGCGCCGGCCATGCTGCCCTCGATGGTGCACGCGGTCATGGCCGAACAGCTCGGCGCCGATTGGCGTTCGCGGTTCCGGGAATTCGATGCCCGCCGCGCCGCCGCGGCCTCGATCGGCCAGGTGCACCGGGCGGTCTGGCACGACGGACGTCAGGTCGCGGTCAAGCTCATGTATCCGGGCGCACGCGCGTCGATCGAGAGCGATCTGGTACAGCTGCGTCGAATCTCCCTGCTGGCCACAGTGTTTCTGTCCGGTGCCGATGTCAAGGGGGTGACCGAGGCGATCTGCGACGGGCTGCTCGCGGAACTCGATTACGCCGCCGAGGCGCGGCATCAGCGCGCGTTCGCCGCCGCCTACGCGGACGATCCCGAATTCTGTGTCCCGAATGTGGTGGCGCAGCACGGTGATGTGCTGATCACCGAATGGCTGGATGGCACGCCGCTGACCCGGATCCGCGCCAGCGGCAGTCAGGCCGAGCGGAATCGGGTGGGCATGCTGACGCTGCGTTTCGTGCTCTCCGGCTGGGCCCGCAATGGATTGCTGTATGCCGATCCGCATCCCGGGAACTTTCGGGTGCTACCCGACGGGCGGCTCGGCATCGTCGATTTCGGGGCCTGCTGCCCGTGGCCGCCGGCCGAATTCGATGAATTCGCGGTGGATTACTGCACCGCTATCGCCCACGGCGGTCCGCGCGATCTGGAATTGGTCGCGCGGCGGCACGGATTCGTGGATTCGAGCCGGGTTTTCGATATCGACGCACTGTTCACCTCGGTGCTGGCCGCCAGTGAACCGTTCCGCCGGTCCAGTTATCGGATCACCACGCCCTGGCTGCGGACCCAGGTATTGCGCACGACGAAACTCGAATTGTCCAATGTGGCGCGGCAATTGACCATGCCCGCGGAATTCACCCCGTTCGCCCGCTCGACTCTGACCCTGATCGGAACGCTGTCACAGCTCGAGACCGAGGGCCCGTATCGGGACGAGTTGGTGCGCTGGCTCCCGCGCCTGGAGGAAGCGATCGAAGCGCCCCGCCGGATCAGTTAGTTCCATTCTGTCCCAGACAATTCTGGCTCATCGGCGCGCCAACCAGTCCTGCCAGTGGGGAAGTACCAGTTCGGCCAGGACGTCGTAGCCCGGTGCACCGGGGTGCGCTCCGTCGCCGGCCCGCACCTCGCGCATCCACACCGCGCTGCCGAGCAGGACCTCGTGCACGCTGACATAGGAGATCTCCGCGGCCGCGCAGATCTCGGCGAATCGCGCGTCGAGGGCGGCGGTGCGCGCATTGTGGGCGGCATCGTCGACCGGGACCGGCCCGACCATCAGCACCCGCCAGCCCTGCTCCGCGGACCGCTCCAGCAGGGCCGCCAGATTCGCGGCCGAGGTCTCGGGATCCACCCGCGGACCGCCGTTCTCGTGCATGGTGTCGTTCACCCCGAACGACAGCACCACGCGCCGATCGGTTCCGGCGGGCAGCCGCTGCGCGCATTCGGCGGTGAAACGGGCCAGTACGTCCGCCGAGGTCTGGCGGCGCACACCGAGGTTGTAGGCGGTCAGCGCGACACCGTCGGCCAGCGCTCGCCCGCCGAGCCGGCCCGCCCAGCCGAGCAGCAGCGGATCTCCGACCCCCGCCACGAACGAATCACCGACGAAACACACCCGGACATCTGCACCCACCCGGTCATCCTGGCAGGCGCGCGGATTCGCTGCCAGCCGATATCGGGCGGACTAGATGGCGTCCTCCATTTCGGCCAGCGAGCTTTCCAGGTGATCGAGGATCCGGTGCATATCCGGCACACTGCGCCGGCAGCCGACCAGGCCGAAGTCCAGATTGGCCGCGGTGGTCGTCAATGTGATGTTCATGGCCTGCCCGTCCAGCGGAATCGACATGGGATAGCTGGCATCGAGCCGGGCGCCGTTGAAGTACATGGGTTCCCGCGCGCCGGGCACATTCGAGATGACGATATTGAACGGCGGCGCCGCCCGCTGCACCAGCGCCGGCAGCAAGGTCATCGCCATCGGGCTGAGCGTCACCGCCGACAGCGCCATCGCCTGGGTGCTGGACAGCTGCTTGTACACGGTCTTGGCGTCGTGCATGGATTCGCTGATCACCGTCAGCCGGGCCAGCGGGTCGGTGACATCGGTGCCCAGATTGCACAGGGCCGCACACACCTTGTTGCCGCTGGTCTCGGTGTCGTCCTCGCCGCGCAAATTCATCGGCACCATGGCGATCAGCGATTTGTCCGGCAGCGCGGCACGTTCGGCCAGATAGCGGCGCAGCGCACCGGAGGACATGGCCAGCACCACATCGTTGATGGTCTTGCCGGTGGCCTTCTTCACCTGCTTGATCCGCTCCAGCGGCCAGGACCGCACCGCGACCGTGCGGGCGCCGCCGATCGGAACATTGAGCATGGTGCGCGGCGCCTCGAACGGCAGGGTGAGCTGCTGTTCCAGCAGCGCCGAGCGGGCGGCGCGGGCCAGCTTCGGCCCGAACGCACCGGCCGAGAGCAGGTTTCGCGCCGCGCCGCCGAGCCCTGAGCTCTCGGGTTTCGGGGTGCGCGGCCGCCGGGGCAGATTCCAGGGCACGCGGACCTCGCGTTCGGCCGGGTCGCTGGTGAGCGTGCGCTGCATCAGCCGCTGCGCGGCCACGCCGTCGATGAGCGCGTGATGCATCTTCGTGTACAGCGCGAACCGGCCGTCGGCGAGCCCTTCCACCACGCGGATCTCCCAGAGCGGCCGATGCCGGTCGAGCAGCTGGCCGTGTAGTCGCGAGGCCAGATCCAGCAGCTGTTCGACGCCGCCGGGACTGGGTAGCGCGGAACGTCGCACGTGATAGGCGAGATCGACATCCGGATCCTGCGACCAGCCGAGCTGGGGTGCGCCCAGCCAGGTCGCGGGCCGCTTACGGAAGGTGGCGCTGACGGTGTGATCCGCCAGCACCCGCGAGTGGATGGTGCGCGCGAATTCGGGTCCCGCGTCCTCGGGCGCCTCGAACAGTTGCAGGCCGCCCACATGCATCGGGTGTTCCCGGGATTCGGCGATCAGGAAGATGGCATCGATCGGTGAGAGTAACTCCATGGCGCGTCGCCCCCTGACGACAGTGGTGAAGTCTTGTAACGGAATCGACCACGTTGTCGGACGGGCCCGCGCAACCCGGTGCACGGCGTCGCGCGATAGTCCAAAGTTACCCGGCGGATCGCGGATGTGTCCGGCGAATCACCGTGGCTTGCGGCACAGCAGGTAGCCCTGTTCGAACCGCTCGCCGCTGCCGGGTTCCCGGATCAGCCTGGCCAGCACCTCCAGACCACCGGCCCGCGACAGCTCGGCAAGCCGCCGCAGGGGCCACCGGTACGCGCGAATCACCTTGTGATCGAACGGTTCCACCACTTCCGAACCGTCGATCGCGAAGGTGGCCAGTAATGCGTGGCCGCCTGGACGGAGTACCCGGGTGAATTCGGCCAACACCCCGGGAATCCGATCCGGCGGCAGATGGATCATCGAATACCAGGCCACGACGCCATCGAGCGTGTCGTCGTCGAAGGGAAGCGACTCCATCGTCCCCTGATCGAAACGCAGGTGCGGAAACTCGGCGCGGGCCAGGGCGATCATGCGGTCGGACAGATCGATTCCGCGCACGTCGAGCCCGAGCCCGGCCAGCTCGGCGGTGATCCAGCCCGGGCCGCATCCGATATCGGCGACCTCCCCGCCGCCGCCGACCGATTCGGCGAACGCGGTCAGCATGCGGCGCGGCAGCGGATTCCAGTCGAGTTGATCGCGCGCGAAATCCGAATAGACCTCGGCTATTCCGTCGTAGGCGCTGCGAGTCGCCGCGATATCGGATGTCATCCGCGGTCACCGCTCGCGGTCGCGACCGCCGGTTCGCCGGTGGATTCGGTGCGGCGGGCGCGAGCGGTGCCGATCACCGACCCGAGAATGACCAGCGGGAAGCCGATCGCCATGCCCGCAGTCAGAGGTTCGTTCAGAACAGCCACCCCGACCAGGATAGCCACGGCCGGATTGATGTAGGTGATCACCGTGGCCCGCGCCGGACCGACCTCGCCGATCAGTGCGAAGAACACGAGAAAGGCCAGCACCGTGCAGATCACGGCGAGGCCGAGCACCGACCAGGTGGCGTCGGCGGGGTAGTGCGACGGCCGCCGCGTGAGGGCGATCGGCGCGTAGAGGACCGCGGCCAGGATCAGTGACGCGGTCACCACGCCCAGCGGTGGCAGGTCGGCCAGCGAGCGGTTGATGATGATCGGCCCGATCGCGTAGCCGACGGCGGTGAGCCCGATCGCGCCGATCGCCGCCGGATTCGACAGATCGACATCGAGGCCGACCAGGGCGGCGACGCCGGCGAATCCGACGATCAGCCCGAGGGTCCGGCGGCCGTCGAAACGTTCGTGCCCGAGCAAGGTCACCAGCACCACGGCGATCAGCGGCACCGCGGCGAGCAGCAGTCCGACGGTGGAACTGTTCAGGGTGGTTTCCGCGTGCCCGATCAGGAACCAGGGCCCGCTGATCTCCACCAGGGTATAGGCCAGCAGCGGTTTCCAACGACGGAACGCGGGCAGCAGCTCCTTGGTGTACAGCGCGATCGGCAGCAGGATCAGGCCGCCGAGCAAGGTGCGGCCGAAGGCCACGGCGAACGGGTCGAAGTCCTCGACCGCAATTCGGATCATCGCGTAGGGCACGCCCCAGATGACGCCCAACGCGAGAAAAAGCACCCAGCCACGCCTGGTCATCGGCCTGCTCCGCTCTGTTTCTCCGCAGAATATCCAGAGATCCGATGATCCGACAATATGGAATTCCGGGGTGGCCGGGCGGGTTTCGCGCCGGACGCGAACGAACCGGCCGGATCGGGATCCGGCCGGTTCGTGGCGTGCTGGTCGCTACCGCGACTCGGTGGTGGTCGGCGCGGCCGATTCCGTGGTCGTGGTGGGTGCGACGGTCGTGGTGGGTGCGATCGTCGTGGTGGGTGCGATCGTTGTGGTCGGCGCGACGGCGGTGGTCTGTGCCGTGGTGGTCGGTGCCGCGGTCGTGGTCGGCGCCACGGTGCTGCTCGGTGCCGTGCTGCTCGGTGCCGTCGTGCTCGGCGGCGCGGTGGTGGAACTCGTGCTCCCCGATGACGTGCTGGTCGGCGCCTGACTCGTCGAGCTCACGGCCGCATCGGATTTCGTGGTGGTGCTGGTCGGGGCCGGGGTGCTGGTCGGCGACTTGCTGGTCGAGGTGGCCGTCGCGGTCCGGGGCGCCTGCGCCTCGTCCACCACCTGGTACATCGCCTGCACGTCCTCGGTCTTCGGCTTGACGGTCTTGTCCACCGGCTCACCGGCCTGCGCCTGCTTGGCCAGCTGGGTCAACCACGCGGCCGCGTACTCGGCGGAGGTCAGCGGCTGCCCGTTCTCCGGATCGGCATTGCGCCAGTAGTCGAAGTGGTGACCGGTGTGGTTCGGGCCCAGCGTCAGCTGGTACGGATCGCTCAGCACCACCGGAATGGTGTTCTGGTTGGTCACGATCAGCCCGATGATCTCGTTGAACACCTTCTGCGGCAGGTAGGCCAGCGGTGACATCCCGTCGGTCGAGATCTGCGAATTCACCGGGACCGGGGTGTGCTGGCCCGGCTTGTAGTTCGGGTCGGAGACCCGAAGCAGCACGGTCAGGAAGGTCTCGTCGCTGGCCATCCAGTTCGGCTGCGCCGCGATATCGGCGAACGCCGTCATCGCGATCCGGCCCAGCACCTCGGCGACATTCTGCCCCGTCGCCGGGGTGAGCCCCTCGCGCTCCAGATTGTCGACATTGATCTGACGGCCCACGTTCACCGCCAGCTGCAGCAGCGAAATGTTCTGCGGCGCGGCGCAAGTCAGGTCACCCTCGGAGCAGAACGAGGCGACCTTGCCGTTCAGTTTGCCGAAACCGCCGCCGGTGCCGGCCATGACGCCCTCGCCGGAGATCGGCTTGCCGCCGTACACCTGATCGAAGTTGTCGGGGTTGTTCGGGTTCTGCGCACCGGGGAATGTGCCGTCACCGGCCGCGCGGCCCGGGTCGGCCAGGATGACCACGCCGACCACCGAGTCCGGGTTCACGATGCCGTAGTTGCCCTCGGGCCCGGCATCCTGATTGCCGACCTCCATCGCGACCCGGCGCACCACGTCCGCGCCCTCGCTGTAGCCGACGATCGAGAAGCGGGTGTCCGGGCACGCCTGGGCGATCTCGCGCATGACTTGCTTGGTGTTCGCTACACCCGCGTTGACCGAGTCCTCGTAGCTGGACATGTTCGCCGGGTAGGCGACGTACACCGCGCGGTAGGAGCCCGGATCGACGTCGTCGGCGGGCGCGTTGACCACCGGATCCACCCATTCGCTGCGGTGGTCGCCGGACAGTGCGGCGGGCAGCGGGTTGCCGTTGGCGTCGACCAGCATGGCGGTGGTCTCCGGGTTCGGCGTGTCGTTGCGTCCGGCCACCGAGATGGTCACCATGTCGTGGCATTCGGTAACCGAGCTGGTCAACCGGGTGTCTCGGGTCTCGGGCGACTGCGCGGTCAGCGCGAACGAAGCGGCGACGATCGCCGACAAACCCAGCACCGCCGGGGCGGCGACGCCGACCCCGATTCGATGACGCGTCAAGAACTCACGAAGAGCCATGTCCTGATCCCCAATTTCACGAAACGACAAACGGAAATGGACAGGCCCCCCGACGGGCCGTTGTCATCGAAGCTGTCGTCGCGTGGAGCGGGAATGTTACGGATCGTGTGCTACACGGTGTGCGGATGCGTGTGGATAGGCGAATTCGACCGCGCCCGGAACCTGGGCCTCGGCACGGCGGCTGCCCGCAGTGCTCTGGCGCTGCTCACTCGAACTGCTCGTCGAATCGGATTCGCGCTAGTTCCACCTCGGGCAAGGTCACGGTCGACCAGTGCAGGAGGGCATCGATGAGCTCCTGCAAAGTCTTGCCCAGCGGCGCGACGCGATATTCGACGGCGATCGGGCGGGTGCCGATCACGACCCGCTCCACCATGCCATTGCGTTCCAGCCGGCGCAGCGCGGTGGTCAGCGACTTCTGGGTGACGGTGGGAATCGACCGGCGCAGCTCGTTGAACCGCTGCGGATTTCCACACAGCGCGTCCAGGATCTGGAGCGACCACTTGTCGAGCACCTGGTCGAGCAATTCCCGGTGGTGCATTGTGAGCTGGGTGGTATCGGTCATGACACCTAGTCTCGTTGAAGTTCCTTTCGAGTACCAAGTATTAATCGGATACCTACTCGGAAAGGTGAACGCATGACAGTGCGGTTGATGACTCCGGACGGCATGTTCGGTCCGGTCCCCTACCACCATGTCTCGATCAGCTCGGGCACCCGGCAGGTGCACGTGGCCGGTCAGATCGCGCGCGACGCCGAGGGCAACGCGATCGCGCCCGGCGACCTGGCCGGGCAGCTCGCGCAGGCGCTGCGCAATACGGCGCGTGGATTGGCCGGTGCCGGAGCCAGTTTCGCCGATGTGGTGCGGCTGCGGTTCTACGTCACCGGTTGGACGCCGGATCGCTACGCCGACTTCATTGCCGGAATCGACAGTGTCGCGGCCGAACTCGGCTTGCCCGATCCGCTGCCGCCGCTGTCGGCGATCGGCGTCGACTATCTCTTCGAGCCGGACGTACTCGTCGAGGTGGAGGCCGAGGCTGTGATGTAGGTCACTGTTGAGGTTGCCCCTGGGGCAAGGTGGACGCTTCTTCGCAACGGCGGAAAGAGCCGGACGGACAGCGAGATCCACGGGAGTGACCATCATGAACGACAACCAGTTGCAGCAGACCATCGACGAGGTCGTCGCCACCGGATTCACCGGAATGGCGATGCGGGTCAACGACGAACACGGCGAATGGGCGGGCAGCGCCGGTGTCGGTGAACTCAGCGCCGACACCGCGCCGCCGGTCGACGGCCACATCCGAATCGGCAGCAATACCAAGACCTTCATCGCGGTGGTGGTGCTGGCGCTGGTCGGCGAGGGCAAGATCGAACTCGACACCGCCGCCGTCGACTACCTGCCGGAATTCGACCTCGACCCGCGGATCACCGTGCGAATGCTGTTGCAGCACACCAGCGGCGTGTTCAACCACACCGGCGAACAGCTCGAAGACGGCAGCTTCGAACCGGGCATCGCCTGGCAGGGACAGGAATGGGTGGAAGGCCGGTTCAAGACCTACCGGCCCGAGGAATTGGTCCGGTTCGCGTTGTCCAAGCCCGCGCGGTTCGAGCCCGGCACCGCCTGGAGCTACGCCAACACCAACTACGTGCTGGCCCGGCTGCTGGTCGAGCGGGTGACCGGCGCCTCGCTGGCGCAGGAGATGCGCCGCCTGATCCTGGAACCGCTCGGGCTTACCGGCACCATCGTGCCGGACACCTCGACCGAGATCCCGGCTCCGCACGCACACGCCTACTACCGGTACGAGGTCGACGGCATCGAGCAGATCACCGATGTCACCGAGCAGAATCCGTCCTGGATCTCCGGCGGCGGCGACATGATCTCCACGACCCGCGACCTGCACCTGTTCATCTCCGGGCTGCTCGGCGGCACGTTGCTCCCCGCCCCGCTGCTGACCGAGATGCTCACCCCGCACGCCGAAATTCCCTATGGCCTGGGCGTTTTCGTGCACGACCTGGACGGCGTCACCGTCATCACGCACAACGGCGGCCACGGCGGCCACGGCGCCCTGATGTACAGCACCGTCGACGGCTCGAAGACCATGACCGCCGCCCTGAACTACATCGACGACGCCGACCTCTCCCTCGCCGGTGTCTTCCAGGCCGCCACCACGCGGCTGATGACCGAGATCTTCGGCAAGAACTGAAGCCGCACGACGAACCGGGCCACGCCGAATCGGCATGGCCCGCTTCGTCGTTCGCGTGCTCAGGCCGCCGCCCAGGCCGCCTCGATCATCCGGAAGATCTCCGCCACCGCGGCCTCGGGATCGGCCGACCCGCGCGCCAGCGAATGGGCGTCGACCACGAACCGCGCGATAGTCCGGCAGGCCGTGTTCGGCTCGGCCAGTTCGAGATCGGCCGCGATGGCGGCCGCCAGTGATTCGGTGTGGCGCACCCGCATCGTTTCCTCGTATCGGCGCAGGCTCGGCGTCTCGTCGATCAGGTTCCAGATGATCGCGCCGCCCTCCGTCGCGCCGCAGTAGCGCACCTGGGCCTCGATCGCGTCGCGGAGCGCGGGAATGAGCGGTTGGGTCGGCGGCCGGTCGGTGACCGCTCGGGTCAGGCGTTGCTCGAAGGTCTCGTCCTGTTCGAACACCAGTGCCTCCTTCGAGGCGAAATGCGCGAACAGCGTGGTGACGGCGACGTCGGCCGCGGTGGCCACATCGCGAATGCCGACCTCGTCGTACCCGCGTTCCAGGAACAGTCGCAGCGCGGTGTCGGCGATCTTCTGGCGGGTCGCGGCCTTCTTCCGTGCGCGGCGCCCGGGCGGCTCGGTCATGTGCGGATACTATCAGCTACAAAAATGCAACCGTTACAAAATACTAACGGTTAGTGTTATCTTCGATCGCATGAAGCAGGTGATCTTCGCCGAATTCGGCGGTCCGGAAGTACTGGAACTCGTCGCTGCCGAGGAACCGCACGCGGGCCCCGGCCAGGTGCGCATCGCGGTGCGAGCGGCCGGCGTGAACGCCGTCGACTGGCGGATTCGCGAAGGCCAGATCCTCGGCGGCCATGCGATCGCACTGCCCTCCGGTGTCGGTCTGGACGCAGCCGGGGTGGTGGACGAAATCGGCGCGGGTGTCGACGGTATCGCGCTCGGCGACCACGTCTTCGGCGTGGGCTCGGGCACCTACGCCGAATTCGCCGTGCTGTCGGCCTGGGCGCGGATGCCCGAGGGATTGGCCTTCGAGGAAGCGGCCGGATATCCCTCGGTCGTGGAGACAGCGCTGCGCGTACTCGACGAAGTCGGGGTGCGGCCCGGGCAGACGCTGCTGGTCAGCGGTGCCTCCGGCGGGGTCGGATCCGCGGTGCTACAGATCGCCCGGGATCGCGGGATCGCGGTGATCGCTGTCGGCGGGGCCGCCAATCAGGACTATCTGCGCGGCCTCGGCGCCGCCGCCACGACCTACGGCGACGGCTGGGTCGAGCGCGTGCGCGAGTTCGGCCGGGTCGACGCGGCGCTCGACCTGGCCGGGTCCGGTGTGCTCCGCGAACTGGCCGATCTCGTCGGGGACCGGCGACGGGTACTGACCATCGCCGATCCGAACGCAGCCGAATTCGGTGTCCGGTTCTCCGGTGTGGCCGGAAGTGTCCCCGACGCGCTCGCCGCGGCGGTCGACCTCATCAGGCGCGGAAAACTCCACATCCCGGTCGAACGGACCTACACCCTCGCCGAAGCCGCGAATGCTCACATCGACAGCCGCGCCGGTCATACCCGCGGCCGCCGCGTGATCGTGACCTGAGCACGTCACCACCAGACCGTCGACAGCCACCCGGTCGCGGCGGCGGTGAGCCGTCGCGCCATCCAGCCGCCATCAATCACCGGATATTGTCTGACAAAAGCAATACATTTCCTGGTATGCGGACCATCAGCAAGCGGCCGAAGTTGACGCCTTGCTGGATGAGATGCGCGCGGATCACTGAGCCGTGGCACCGAACCTCATCTATCTGGACACCTCGGTCACACTGCGCACCATTCTCGACGTTCCCCAACGCGAGCGCCTCCAATCCTGGATGCAGACTCCGGGCGAGATCTTCCTGTCCTCCCGCTTGCTGCGCACCGAGGTGACTCGCGTCCTCCGACGCGATGATCGCCCGCTGTCCGACGGTGCGCCACTGTTGGACCGGGTCGGTCTCCTCGACATCACCCGGGAGACGCACACGGTGGCCGAGTCCATCGAACGACATATCAAGACCCTCGATGCCCTGCACCTGGCGACAGCGTTGCTGATCGGCGAGACCGTGACCGTCGCGACGCACGGCAACACGATGAAGACCGCCGCCGCACACCTAGGACTCCGTGTGACCGACCCCGTATCACCCGTGCACTGACGTCCGACGGCACCGCACAGCTCACCGTCGGCATCCTGAGTGACAGCACCGACCCCGGCGTCACCAGGCTGGCCGCCGAATACCGGCGCAGGCACCCCGAGATCGAAATCCGCGTCCGCGCCACCGATCTCACCGATCCCACCTGCGGACTGCGGGCCGGACTGGTCGATGTCGCCGTGACCCGCGAGCTCCCCAACCTCTTGATCCGCTCATTCGTCCGAACCGCCGTGGCCGCCTACCGCAATCCGCCGCCACGCCCATGAACGATCCTGAACCGGCTGTGTGTCAGGGTGTCTCGGTGTTCAGGTGCGAGGTATCGGCGAGGCTGCGCAGAGCCCGGTTTCGCCAGTAATCGTCGAGCTGCAAATGGGTGATCGCACCCGGCGTCGTGGCGAAGGCCGCGAATCCCGCCGAGTCGACCGGGATCCGCATCCAGGTGGTGACGACGAACGTCAACGCGTATCCGTGCGTGATCACGACATGGTCGTGCGCGGAATCCGCCATCAACTCGCGCACGCACGCCCCCACGCGTGTCGCGACCTCGCGCCGAGTCTCCGCGCCGCGGACGGGGCCGCGGTGGTCGAGTCGGTCGTTGTCAGGCGCGGGTACCTGTCGTTGCGCGAGCCAGTCGTTCGGCCGCCCTTCGGCCACACCGAAGCTGATTTCGCGAAGGCGTGCATCGGCGGTGACACCGACATCGAGCGCCTCGGCCACGATGGTGGCGGTTTCGGCGCACCGGGCCAGATCAGACGTCGTGATGCGGAGCGGCCGCGCCGAGTCGTGCCGCCGCCGCAATTCCGCGGCGATCAATCGAGCATCGCGCCGCCCGCGCTCGGTCAGCCGCGAATCATGCCAGCCACCAACAAGATCGCTTCGCGTGTGTTCCGCGTGCGGGTGGCTCACCACATAGATGTTCTGCACCGACAGTGGGATCAGCCGCGGGCCATGTCCACGAAGCGGCTGAGGTGGAGTTGGTGGGCGACGGTGACGGTGGCGGTGGGGCCGTTGCGGTGTTTGCCGAGGATCAGGTCGGCTTCGCCGCCGCGTGGGTCGTCGCGTTCGAACGCGTCGGGGCGGTGCAACAGGATGACCATGTCGGCGTCCTGTTCGAGCGAGTTGTGAGCTGAGATCCCTTGTGCCACAAAGTTATTCGTCCCAGGCACCGTGCCATCATAGACGTCTTGCTCTCCGAGGCTGGTGATTTCGACGATCTTGTCCCAGAAGACATCGTTGGTGGCGAGCATGTCGATTTCGGCGTCGTCGAGGACCGCGGCGACTCGAGCGAGGCGGGAACGGCTCGGGGAGCGTTTCCACATGGTGGAGCCGCAGAAGCGGGAGTCCATGGCTGCCGAGAATTCCCGGTGGGTTATGTGTTTCGTGGCCAGGAGCGTCCTGATCTGAGACCAGACCTCCCTGGGGACGGTGTCCGCATTGGGGTTGGCGGCGACCGAGGCGAGCTCCCGAAGTGCGATTTCGGCGCCTTCGCCGCGAGCGCCGTGCACGCCGATGTCGCGGAGGAAGGTGGATTGGTTTTCGGAGCCGTCGATGGTGAGGCGCCAGCAGTCGCGGTAGCCGGACTTGGGTACCCGCTTGATCCTTCCAAGCACACCGAGGCGCAACAGTAGCTGGGCTACGTCGTCGATCAGGCGTCGGCTGGTCGAGGCGTAGTAGATACGGGCTTGGCGACCTTTCGCGTCCCAGCGCACGGATCCGTCTGTGGCCCAGAGGTGTTTCAGAAAGAGCGCGACCTGGATGTTCGGCAACGAGAAAACCTGCTGTGGGACGAACTTCTCGTAGCTGCGCAGACCGAAGAGACCAAGCTCGTCGAGCCAGGCCGCGATCGGATTCCGCTTGCCGTGGGTGAGGTGAAAAGGCGCGGGTAGACGCAATGTCGTCACGCGAGCTGCAACGTATTCGTCGCGCACCGCGGTGACGCCGAAGTGCTGCGCCGCGGTTGTGACCGCAGCCAAGTTCTGCTCGTCGATGCTTGCGTAGCGGATCGGCTGGCGCTTCACGCAGGAGCCATCGCCGATCATGTGGGCGAGGAGGATGATCTCGGCATCCTCCATCGGTGTGGTGTGCGCCGGCTCTGGTACCAGTCGCGGGGTCGCCAGGCGATCACCGACGGCCAGCTGCTCCAGCGCGATCCAGCCGTCGACCGTGAGGAATGGGTGGTTGCCGGTTGCCTCGACCTCACGCCCGGAGGCCAGGCGCAGCTTGAATACTTCCTTGCGCCCGCTCGGGAAGACCTTGACCATCGGCCGCGCGACCATTCGCATGCGCTCGTCCAACGACCACACCAGCGGTTGCTCGCCGCTGACGAGCAGTTCGCCGAGAGTCGTCTCGCCTCCATTGTCGGCCCGCAGAATTCGGGTCGAGGCCGACATACAACCCGATTCGCGCAGGTCGGACACCATGGGGCGCTTGTCGGTGCGCTGTTCCGGGCCACGGTTCAGCTGGGAGATCGCGACCACCGGGACTTCGAGTTCCTTGGCCAGCAGCTTCAGGTTTCGGGAGAAGTCCGAGACTTCCTGCTGCCGGGATTCGACCTTCTTACCGGAGGTCATCAGCTGAAGGTAGTCCACCACAACGAGTTTCAGGTCGTGCCGCTGCTTCAACCGCCGCGCCTTCGCTCGAATCTCCATCATCGTCAGGTTCGGTGAATCGTCCACGAACAGCGGCGCCTCGCTGATCTCGCTCATCCGCCGTGCCAGCTTGGTCCAGTCGTCATCGCTCATTCGCCCGGAGCGCATATCGCCGAGTTTGATCTTCGCCTCCGCCGACAGCAAACGCATGACGATTTCCGTACGACTCATCTCCAACGAGAAGATGACGCTGGCCAGGCCGTGTTTGATCGAGCAACTGCGCATGAAATCCATGCCGAGCGTCGAATTGTGCGTGGGCACCATCGAACGACCCGCGAGATACATGTGGTCGGCATTATCGACCTGGACACATCGGACAGGAACACTGTCCACCGCGCGCACGTCGACGATGTAGCGGGAACCAGAGCGCGAAGTGTTCTTGCTTGCGCGACGTTCTTTGTGCAGCAGTGCTTTTCGGTAGAGCCCGAACACCTCGTCGTCTGTGGCGAAGGTGAGTGTGTACAGAGTCGAGGAATCCTCGGAGCGGCCGCGGACATGCCTCGTCGAGATAGCGCAGCGATAACCCAAGCTCACCACCAGTTCACAGACATCCTGGAACAGACGTTCGCTGGTAACCGCGAACTGGACCGAACCGCCATGGGTGACAGTGCCGTCGGTGTCGAGCAGGCCAGCCAGCAGTGCACGGCGCTGAGCCTCGGCAGCGCGCAGATACTCGATCGGAATGTGCTTGTCGCCGAGAACGCCGATGGTGCGGAGTCTTGCCTGCACGCTTCCGATGCTGTTTCGGCACGACCGGCACAGGCGGAGCCCGATCGAAGGGCCGCCACAGTTCGAGCAAGTCGGCGTGGGGACAGGATCGGAGTGGAAACGTGCCTTTCCGCCGCAGGACCTACCGCAAGTGCGAACTTCGCTGGTGAAGGGGATGAATTCGCTGCCGCAAACAGTGCATTGACGCGCGGTGATCGGCTGGTCCGGCGGAAGCCGAAGTTGGTAGCGCAGAGCCGCCGAGTGTGAGGGCACCGCCACGATGCCTTCGGCCTCGATACACGCGATGATCTCTGGATCTGCCGACGTGATCTGCGCTGCGGCCGAAGTTCCGTCGCCGAGCCACGCACCCAGGGTGTAGGGCGGAATCTGCAGGTGGCGCATCGGCAGTTGCAGCGGCTCGGCATTGACGACCGAATGGTTGAGCCTGCGGTCGGCAGTCTCGCAGCGCACCGTGCGCGCGATCTCCGCCGTTGTTCGAACCTCGGCGAACGCTCGCTGGTGATGCTGGCGGGAGTGTCCAGATGCGGCCTGCCGAGCCGAACGTCGAGACTTTCGCGTCTCGGTAAGCCATTGATGCTGCTCGTCGGCGACCAGCACTGTGCCATCGGAGAATTCGACCTCATAACACGGGCGGTCGACCAACACCTCGGTTGCTGCAACTACGCGGGTGGGCCGGCCTGAGGCGTCGAGGAGCTCGTCGCCGACCCGGACCTCGCCCATGGTGGTCCAACCGGTGGGGGTGGGGAGGGGGGTGTCCAAGGCCAGGGCCTTGCCGACACCTGGCCGAGCGGCAACGATGATCATCTGGCCGGGGTGCAGGCCGTTGGTGATCTCGTCGAGTTCGGTGAAGCCGGTGGGGACGCCGAGGGAGATGCCGCCGCGGGAGGCGATGGAGTCGATCTCGTCCATGGTGGGCTGGAGGAGTTCCTCCAGGGGCATGAAATCCTCGGTGGTGCGGCGTTCGGTGACCTCGTAGACCTCGGCCTGGGCGCGGTCGACGACCTCGGCGATGTCCTGGCCGTCGGCGCCGGCATAGCCGTACTGGACGATGCGGGTGCCTGCCTCCACCAGGCGGCGCAGAATCGCCTTCTCCGCGACGATTTCGGCGTAGAAGCCGGCATTGGCGGCGGTGGGGACGGTCTGGGTCAGGGTGACGAGGTAGGGCGGGCCGCCGATGCGTTTGAGCTCGCCGCGCCGGTCCAGCCCCGCGGCGACGGTGACCGGGTCGGCGGGTTCGCCGCGGCCGTACAGATCGAGAATGGTGTCGTAGACGGCCTGATGGGCGGGACGGTAGAAATCGCCGGGCCGGATGACTTCGACGACATCGGCGATGGCGTCCTTGGACAGCAGCATGCCGCCGAGTACCGACTGCTCGGCCGCCATATCGTGCGGAGGCTGGCGGCCGAAATCCTCGCCGGGGGGTTCGGGCGGGAATTCGGCGGCGTGCCCGCGGTCATCGACGACTGCCACCAGACTCGACCGTCCTCTCGTCCCTCGACCGGGATCACACTATCGATGAGTTGTTCTACTCCCGGGCACCGACACATTCGCCGAGCCACCCACGCCACCAGGGCCTTTCGGCCGGAGGTCAGCAAACCGTTGCGGCACTGCCGAACCCGATCTTCGTACCCGGTGCAGCGAAGAACCTAGGCGACCGTACGGCGGGTCGCCAAACGCCCCTGTGTACCCAGCTGTGGATAACTTGGGGAGTGTTCCCGCCTCCGTGTGCACCTCCTGTGGACAACTTGGGGAAAACCCAGGTCACACCGTGAGAACACGCAGATAGCAATCGATTTTTCGAGCGATCGGCATGTGGATTAACTGGGAGTCGGCGTGTCGTTCGAGATGAACGACCGGGCGTGTTGGGTTAACGGCGGATGTGGAGCAGGAATCCGCACGTCACATCGCGATCGGTCGGTTTGCAAGTAATCCACAGGCCGAATAACCGGTGGTCGAAAGGGGGCCGAAATTCGCCGGGGGTGTACCCGCAACCGGCGTTCGAAGAGTGGCAAACAGGCAGTTATCGATTGGTTCGCGCAGCCGAAGACCACCCTCGCGCGAACCGCGAGGGTGGTCTTCGAGCCGGAATCAGTTGGCCGCGACCTGCAGGTCGAACTTGGCCGCCACGTCGGGGTGCAGGTGCACCACGACGCCGTGCTTGCCAACGGTCTTGATGTGCGACTTCGGCAGCTCGATACTGCGCTTGTCGACCACCGGGCCGCCCGCGGTCTTGATGGCCGCGGCGACATCGGCCTGGGTCACCGAGCCGAAGAGCTTGCCGGTGCCGGCGGTCTTCACGCTCAGCGAGACGGCCTCCAGGCCCTCGATGGCCTGCTTCAGCTCGTTGGCGTGATCCAGGTCGCGCACCTTACGGGCGTCCTGCGCCCGGCGGATGCCCTCGACCTGCTTCTGCGCGCCACGGCTGGCGACGATGGCCAGGCCGCGCGGCAGCAGGTAGTTACGGCCGTAGCCGTCCTTGACCTCGACGGTGTCGCCGGGCGCACCGAGGTTGTCCACATCGGCAGTCAGAATCAGCTTCATTGCGATGCTTCCCTTTCTCAGCGAGCCGTGGAGACGTAAGGCAGCAGGGCCACCTCACGGCTGTTCTTGACGGCGACGGCGACATCGCGCTGATGCTGCACGCAGTTGCCGGTGACCCGGCGAGCGCGGATCTTGCCGCGATCACTGACGTACTTACGCAGCAGCGTGGTGTCCTTGTAGTCGATCTTCACGGTGCCGGACTTGGCTTCCTTGCAGAAAGTGCAAGCCTTCTTCTTCAGCACCTTTTCGCGCGCGGGCGCTTTAGGCATGGTCTTTTACTCCGTTAGTTATCGGGCCCGAAGCCCAGGTATGCCGTTCTCAGAACGGCGGTTCGTCATCGACGCGGCCGCCGCCCCCGAAGGAGCCGGCCGCGGGCGCACTGCCCCAGGGGTCGTCCTCGGCGCCGCCGGAACGACCGCCGCCACCACCGGAATTGGCCGCGGCGAAGTTGTTGCCGCCGCCACCACCGGATCCGAAGCCGCCGCCTCCGCCGCCGCGATTGGCCTTGTTGACCTTCGCGGTGGCGTAACGCAGCGAGGGACCGACCTCGTCGACCTCGAGTTCGACGACCGTGCGCTTCTCACCCTCGCGGGTTTCGTAGGAGCGCTGCTTCAGCCGTCCGCTCACGATCACGCGAGCGCCTCGGGTCAGCGATTCGGCGACATTTTCCGCAGCTTCGCGCCAGATATTGCAGCGCAGAAAAAGCGCTTCGCCGTCTTTCCATTCATTCGAATTACGGTCGAACACACGGGGAGTGGATGCAACGGTGAAGTTGGCAACCGCCGCTCCCGCGGGCGTGAATCGAAGCTCGGGGTCGGCCGTCAAGTTTCCGATGACGGTGATGACCGTGTCGCCTGCCATGTGGTTCCTCCTGCTCGGTGTGCAGTCCGCCTTGCACTCGCTTTGCGCTAGAGCCTAGGCATAGGCACCGACGCTGACGAGGGGGTCACTTGCCGTGGCGCAGAACCTTGGTGCGCAGCACCGACTCGTTCAGACCCAGCTGGCGATCGAGCTCGCTCACCGTGGCGGGGGTAGCGGTCAGATCGACGACCGCGTAGATGCCCTCGGCCTGCTTCGAGATCTCGTAGGCGAGCCGGCGGCGGCCCCAGATGTCGACCTTGTCGACCTTGCCGCCCTCGGTCTTGACGACGTTCAGCATGTTGTCCAGCGACGGACCAACAGTGCGCTCGTCCAGGCTCGGGTCGAGGATAACCATCACTTCGTAATGACGCACGGACCAATCACCTCCTGTGGACTAGGAATCGGCCACGGACGGTCCGTGGCAGGAGGGTCGTTGCGTCAGCAACCCGACAAGGCTACATGGGCTCCAGGTCAACCAAGAAATCGATCCCAACTTCCCTGTGGCTGGGAGCGCTCCGAAAAACGGCCACCTAGGGTGGTGCGCATGTTCTCGCGCCCGTCCCGGCGAGTGGCCCTCATCACGGTCACGTTGCTGCTGTGCGCGCTGACTTTGGCGCTGGCCTATGCGAACAAGGCGCGGTGCGCGGGCGGGGAGTTCTACGACGACGGTCGCAGTGTCGTCTTCGACGACATCAAGGATTCCGACGTCTGTTATTCCGATATCCAGTACCTGTGGCTGGGCCGCGATATCGACCAGCACGTCTTTCCCTATATCCACGGCGGCATCACCGCCGAGGGCGAGCTGACCGGGGGCGCGGTCGAGTATCCGGTGCTCAGCGGCTTGTTGATCTGGCTGGGCGCCCTCGGCGCGGACAACGACGCCGATTTCCTGGCGCAGTCGGCCTGGCTACTCGCCCCGTTCGGCCTGCTGACCGTGGCGCTGCTGGTGCTGCTCACCGGCCGCACCGCGCTGCTGTGGGCCGGTGGTCCGCCGCTTGTGCTCTACGGCTCCCACAATTGGGACCTACCGGTGGTCTGCACGACGGTCGCCGCCGTCTACGTGACGACACTGACCAGGTATTCCGTGCGAAAACGGGGCGTGCTGGCCGCGATCGCGCTCGGTGTCGGCATCTGCCTGAAGATCTATCCGGGCATCTTCCTGCTGCCACTGCTGGCCTTCGTGCTGACCAGCGAGCGGCGCGACCGTGGCCCGGATATGCGCGGCGCCGCACTGACTCTCGGCGCCGCCGTGGCCACTGTCGTCGCCATCAATCTGCCGTTCATGCTGCTGGGATATCAGGGCTGGCGCGCATCGATCACCTTCCAGCAGATGCGCACGGTCGATATCACCACCAATTCCATCTGGTACTGGGGCCTGCGCCGGATGTTCGACCCGGACTACGCGGGCGAGGTGGATTTCCAGCAGGTGGTGTCGGTGCTCTCGCCGTCGCTGCTGCTCGGCGCGTTCGCGCTCGCGCTGTGGTTGGGCTGGCAGCGTTACGGGGAGACCGGTGTCTATCCGTGGATCGGGGTCGGCGCGGCCATGCTGTGCGCGTTCATGGTGCTGCACAAGGTCCATTCGCCGCAGTACACCCTGTGGCTGCTTCCGTTCCTGATCCTGCTCACGCTGCCGTGGCCGGTGATCGGGGCCTATCTGGTCGCCGATCTCGCGATCGGGGTCGGGGTGTTCCGGTATTTCCATGCTCTCGTCACCGGGCGCTGGGTGGAACTGTCGGAGAGTGTGGTGCAGTTCGGCGTGTGGGGTCGGGCGATTCTGCTGGTCATCCTGTTCGGGCTGTTCGTGCGGGCCGAGCCACGCTGGGTGCGCCGGGAACCGCCGCGGGTGCCGCGCTACGAACCCGGCACGCTGGTGCCCGCATAACCGGTGCCGTGCGCGGACGCGCGGCACACTGTGTCCATGTTGCAGATTCGGGTCAATGCGCCGAAGGCCATGACCGACGACGTGATTCAGATCTTCGAAGCCGATGACGCGGTGACCGGGCTGTCGGTGCTGCGCGGCGCATCGCTGAAGCCGCAGGGCGATCTGGTGCTGGCCGATGTCGCCCGCGAAGCCGCCAACGATGTGATCACCCGCCTGCGTGAGCTGGGCGTGCACCGCGACGGCACGATCGAGATCGATCAGGTGCGAACCTGGCTGTCGCGCAGCGGTTTCGACGCCGAGGTGCGCACGCCGGGCAGCAGCTCCGACGCGGTGGTGTGGGCCGACGTGGCGCAGCGCTCGTACGAGGAAACCGAACTGAACTGGACCTACCTGAGTTTCATGACGCTGGCGACGATGCTCGCGGCCATCGCCATCGTGGTGGATTCGCAGGTCCTGGTGATCGGCGCGATGGTGCTCGGCCCGGAGTTCGGCGCTATCGCCGCGCTCGGAGTCGCCCTGGTGCGCAGGCGGTTCACGCTCTTCGGACTGGCGGTGCGGACGTTGCTGATCGGCTTCGCCGTCTCGATCGCCGTCACCTTCCTGCTCGCGCTCGTCGGTCGCGGCCTGGGCTGGATCACACTCGAGGATGTGACCGGTCCGCGGCCGAGCACGGCGTTCATCTACACCCCGGACAAGTGGTCGTTCATTGTCGCGGTGATCGCGGCGATGGCCGGTGTGCTGGCGTTGACCTCGTCGAAGGCCGCCGGTATGGCCGGGGTCTTCATTTCGGTGACCACCGTGCCGGCCTCCGGCAATATCGCGCTGGGCGCGGCTTTCGGTGTGGGTGAGGCGATTTGGGGGAGCACGTTGCAGCTCGTCGTGAACCTTACCGGGATGGCGCTGGCGGGCTGGGCCACCCTCGCGGTGCAGCAGCGGGTGTGGAGCCGGGTGTCGATCCGGCGGGCCAGGGCCGCGGCCAAGCCGCATCGCATGCTCTGACGCTCACGCGTGTTTCGCGCGGAACGCCGCGCTCTTGGCGCGGTTGCCGCATAGCGTCATATCGCACCAGCGCCGGGTTCCGCCGCGCGAGGTGTCCAGGTACAGCCGGGTGCAGGACGGTCGCGAGCATTGTTTGACGCGTACCCGATCGCCGCCGCCGAACAGTTCGACGGCCGCGCGGGCGATCGCGGTCAGCGCAGCCTCCGGGGTGCCCGCGCGGGCGATCGTGTCATCGGATCGCAGGGTGACCGTGGGTAATTCACCGCGCGCGCAGTCGTTGATCCAGCGTCGGTCGGCGGCGGCGATCGGCGCGTTCGCGGCCGCCGCGACGCCCATCCGGTAGATCGCTTCGCGCAGCCGCACCGCGTGTTCGAGCTGCGGCGGCGCACAGGCCGCGGTGTCGAGTAGTCCCGCGTCGACCAGCCATTCGGCGAGCGCGTCGGCGGTCGTCAGGCCATCGATGTATGTCGTGGATCGGTGCTTGACCGTGCCCGCGAAGTCGAGTGCGAGATTCCCGCTGACGAAGGTGAACATGCTGGTCATAGTAACCGCCTTGACAGGTTATCCGGTCGGCTGACAGCGTACTAACCACCTTGACCGGTTACCGCGGAGGAATCATGAAGGCGTACTTCACCATTGCTGTGCAACCGTTGTTCGTCCTGATGTGGAGCAGCGCCTTCATCGCGGGCATCATCGGAGTCGGCGCCGCGCCACCGATGCTGGTCCTGCTGGGGCGCTACGTGATCGGCGGCGCCCTGCTCGCCGGGTACGCCTGGGCGGTCCGCGCGACCTGGCCGCGTGGGCAGACCCTGCGGCATGTGGTGATCGCGGGACTGCTCATGCAGATCGTGCAGTTCGGTGCCTTCTACACGGCTATGAGTCACCAGGTCTCCGGTGCCGTCATCGCCTTGATCCAAGGCCTGAACCCGGTGCTGATCGCGGTGTTCGCCGGGTTTCTCGGCGAAACGGTGACCGCTCGCCAGTGGGCGGGGTTCGGTATCGGCGGCGTGGGTGTCGCGGCGGCCGTGGTCGACCAGTCGAACTTCTCGGTGGCGGGGCTGTTGCTGTGCCTGCTCGGTCTGTTCGGCCTGAGCATGGGGACCGTGTATCAGAAACGGTTCGCGCCGCAGGTCGATTCGCGCGCCTCGACGGCCGTGCACGCGCTGGCCAGCGCGCCGATCGCCGCCGTGCTGGTCCTGGCGACCCAGCAGTGGCAGATCCGGGACCTGCCGCATTTCGCCGCCGCGCTGACCTGGATCGTGCTGGTGAATTCGGTGGCCGCGTTCCTGCTGCTGAACGCGATGCTGCGGCGCTGGGACGCCACCCGCGTCGGCCGGTTGTTCTTCGCCACGCCCGCCGTGACCGCGCTACTGGCCTGGCTGCTCGTCGATCAGCCGCTGCGGCCGTTGACGATCGCGGGTCTCGGGGTCGGCGTGCTCGGGCTGGTGCTCGCCTCCGCACGGCCGCAGTCGGCGGGGCGGCCGGCGCCGCAACCGGTGGCCGCACGTTGACGAGAACGCGAAAGCGGCCCCGCCGCAATGGCGGAGCCGCTGTCGGATGGATACGGGATCAGGCGACCGGGGTGGCCGACTTCTCCAGCTCGGGCTCGGGAGCGTCGTCCCCGCCGTCGCGCTTGTTGCGAATGATGCTGGTAATGAACGCCGCACCGATCAGCGCGACGCCGATCAGGCCGGTGACCAGCTCGGGCACGTGCACCTTGATCGAGATGAACAGGATGATCGCCAGGGCGCCGATGGCCCAGTGCGCACCGTGCTCCAGGTAGACGTACTCCGCCAGCGTGCCCTTGCGGACCAGGTACACCGTGATGGACCGGACGAACATGGCGCCGATCAGGCCCAGGCCCAGCGCGATGATGATCGGGTCGGAGGTGATGGCGAAGGCGCCGATGACACCGTCGAAGGAGAACGACGCGTCGAGCACCTCGAGGTACAGGAACAGGAAGAACGCGGCCTTGCCGGTGGCTTTGACCAGGGTGGACGGGCCGCTGTGCTCATGTTCCTCGACCAGCTCGTCGGTGTGGAACATGGACCCGAGCCCGTCGACCGCGATGTAGACGACCATGCCGAGCAGGCCCGCGATCAGGACGGTGGTGCGATCCTCGCCCTTGGTCAGGAATTCGGCGGTCAGCAGCAGGGCGATCCCGGCCACGACGACCGCGACCATATCCATCTTGCCGGCCTTGGACAGCGGCTTCTCCAGCCAGCTCAGCCAGGTGATCTCCCGCTCTTCGAAGATGAAGTTCAGGAACAGCATGAGCAGGAACATGCCGCCGAACGCCGCGATCGACGGATGCGCGTCGGTGAGCAGCGTTTCGTAGGACTTGACGCCCGCGGCCTGCTCTTCGGCCGAGGGCACGTTCATCGCCAGGTCGAAGGCCTTCGCCGGGTTCAGTCCCGCGGTGATCCACACGATCGCGAGCGGGAAGACCAGGCGCATACCGAACACGGCGATGACTACGCCGATGGTAAGGAAGATCTTCTGCCAGAACTCGCTCATCCGCTCGAGCACCGTGGCGTTGATGACCGCGTTGTCGAACGACAGCGAGACCTCGAGGATGCCGAGAATGGCACAGAGAATGAACGCCTCGGGCCCGCCGTAGAGGAAGGCCGCGATCAGCGATACCACCGTGACGGCGATGGAGAGTCCGTATATGCGCAGGACCACTGGGGGACCTTTCGTGTCATGTCTGAGGAGAATCTAGTATCGGGGTCTTTTCAGCGTGGTCGCTGATGCGCTGGATGTCCAACTGCCGCCCCCCTTATTTGCGTCCTACTGAGATCAGGGACACACGAGAAGGGGGCCCGGCGGCGAGCCCCCTCCGCGTTCGCGTCGCCGGTTAGACGTTGACGCCGTAGTCGCGGGCGATACCGGCCAGACCGGAGGCGTAGCCCTGGCCGATGGCGCGGAACTTCCACTCGGCCCCGTTGCGGTACAGCTCGCCGAAGACCATGGCGGTCTCGGTGGAGGCGTCCTCGGACAGGTCGTAGCGGGCCAGCTCTTCACCGTTGTCGCGGTTGACGACGCGGATGTAGGCGTTGCGCACCTGACCGAAGGACTGCTGCCGGGTTTCCGCGTCGTAGATGGAGACGGGGAAGAAGATGCTCTCGATGGTCGGCGGGGTACCGGCCAGGTCGACATTGATGACCTCGTCATCGCCTTCGCCCTCACCGGTCTTGTTGTCACCGGCGTGCTCGATGGCACCCTCGGGCGACTTCAGGTTGTTGAAGAACACGAAGTGCTGGTCCGTCAGGACCTTCTTGTCCGCGCCGGTCGCGATGGCGCTGGCATCGAGGTCGAAGTCGGTGCCGGTGGTGGTCCGCACATCCCACCCGAGGCCGACGGCCACCTTGGTGAGGTTAGGCGCGGCCTTGGTCAGCGAGACATTGCCGCCCTTGGACAAACTGACACCCATGCGGGAAACCCTTTCAATAGTCCGTCTAGTGATCCCAGCATGTCCGAATAGCCGGGTACGCCAACGACAGTAGTAGGTTTCGCCGAACTTGCGTAGGAACTGGGTTAACGGCCGCCGACCGAAAGATCTCCGTCCGGGTATGGGCGGGGGTTACGGGGCAGCGCCTACGATCGGGACGTGGCAGGCCGTAGGCGTGGTTGGTTCCAGTCATCGGATCCCAACGAATGGATAGAAACCGCTCGGGCGCGTCTGACGGAAGCGTTCCTGGATATGGATCGGCGTCAGAGCGCGGCCGAAGCGGCGGTACACGCCTCGGAGCAGATGTCGCCGGAGCGCGGGCACGCGGCGCTGTGGGAACCGGTGCGGGCGCGGTGCTATGCGGCGGCGGAGGCGTATCTGACCCTGACCGGGGAGATCGATACCGCCGAGCGGGACAAGATGCCGTTCCCGCAGGGGCAGGCCCGCGCGGACGCGGTGACCAGGCAGTTGATCGACGCGGCGCGCGGGGTGGACGAGTTCTATCGCGGGCATCAGGCGCAGCTCGAGCACGCGAGCACGGTGCTGGGGGCGGTGCCGCAGTTGGCCCGGCAGGTCAAGCAGGCGGCGGCGGTCGTGCGCGGGCAGGCGGCCGAGAGCGAGTTCGCCGACTATCCGTCGGTGCGGTCGCGCGCGGCCGCCGTGGATGAGGCACTGCTCACAGTGGAGGCGGCCGAGCTGGGCTCCGGCGGACCGGGCCGCGGCACCGCCGGACAGGTGCGCGAGACGGCCCGCCGGCTGGAGTCGGCAACCGCGGAGTTGGCAGATGCGTTGGCGCAGGCCCCATCTCGGCTCGGCGCCGCGCGCACCGCGATCACCTCGGTGAATACCAGGCTTTCGGCGGTGCGGACCCGCGCGGAACGGTTGGCTCCGGCGTACTCCGCGCTACTGCGCGAATTCAATGCTGCAAGTTCGGCCGATCTGGCGAACAATGGGCGCGAGAGCCAGGCAGACATGGACGCCGCGGCCACCGCCCTCGCGGGCGCGCGGTCGGCGATGGCCGAGAACAACCCGGAGTTAGCCCTTGAACTGACCTCTACTGCGCGGGGGAATCTCGCCGCAGCCGAACGCCAGGTAGACGCCGTCACGAAGCGACTCGCCCTGCTGCGTGAGGTTCGAGCGGATCCGCAAAACCAGGCCAAGGCCGTACGCTTCCGGCTGCGGGACGCGCAAATGCTCGCGGTCAGCCGCGGGCTGGTCGAAGAGTGGGGATCTGTGCTCGACGCACAGGCCGACCGGATCGACCGAATAACCGAATCACTGTCGGGGCGGCACCCCGATTACTGGGCCTATGTGACGGAACTCGATGCCGTCACCGAATTCATAGCCGGGGTAGTGGATCGAATGAGAAAACACGCAGGACCACACCGTTAGCGATCGCTTGCGGGGGCGCTCGAAAGGGTCATGGAATTGAAGTTGGGGACGGGGCGCCGATGACCGCGGGCATTGCGGTCCAGCAGGCGGTAACCCTGCGGAAGCGATTGCCGCTGCGCCATTTTCGGCAGCTACACGGTCCGGATATCCGGACCCTCTTTCACCGGCCGCCGGAACCGTTCGGTGACAGCACCGATCGTGAACTACTCGCGACGGCTCTGGGGGCGACACTCTACGCACCGGCGACCCGCCCCGATCTGGCCGAGACCATCCGCAAACGGGCCGCGCGCGGCGTGTGCTCGATGGTGATCGATCTCGAGGACGCGGTCGCCGATCACGAGGTCGAGTACGCCAAGCGGCAGGCCGTGGCGGCGCTGGATCTGCTCGCCGCCAGTCCGGAACCGAATCCGCTGGTGTTCGTGCGGGTGCGCGACGCGGATACGGTCCGCGAGATCGTCGACGGGCTGGGCGCGGGCGCGGATGTGCTGACCGGGTTCGTGTTCCCCAAGTTCGACAGCTCCACCGGCGCGAAGTATCTCGACGCGCTGGAGGAGGCCGGGCAGCGTTTGGCGCGGCCGGTGTACGGCATGCCGGTGCTGGAGTCGAAAGCCCTGGTGCACCGGCAGACCCGGGACGAGGAGCTGACCGAGATCGCCGCGCTGCTGGCCGAACATCGGGAGCGGGTGCTCGCGGTGCGGGTCGGCGCCACCGATATGTGCTCGACCTTCGGCATCCGCCGTGACCGCGATCTGACCATCTACGACGTGCGGGTGGTCGCCGATGTGATCGCCGACATCGTCAACTATCTCGGTCGCGCCGACGGCACCGGATTCGTCATCACCGGCCCGGTCTGGGAGTACTTCGCCGATCACGAGCGCATGTTCCGGCCGCTGCTGCGCACCGCGCCGTTCGAGGAATCCGACGCGGTCCCGTTCCGGCAGTACCTGGTCAGCCGGGATCTGGACGGTCTGCTCCGGGAGATCACCCTGGACCGGGCCAATGGGATCCAGGGCAAGACCGTCATCCATCCGTCACACGTGGCGGCGGTGCACGCGCTGTCGGTGGTGTCGCACGAGGAGTACTCCGACGCGCTGGACATCCTCCAGGTCGAGGTGGGCGGGGTCGCGGCCTCGGAGTACCGGAACAAGATGAACGAGATGCGCCCGCACCGCAGCTGGGCCCGGCAGACGCTGCTGCGGGCGCGGGTGTTCGGCGTGGCAAACAAGGGAGTGTCGTTCGTGGATCTGCTGACGGCGTTGGTGAAGGTATGAGCCTCCGGCACGGCGATTCGGTACCTGGTCAGACGGCGGGCGACGCGCTGCCCTGGGCGACCCGGGAGCTCGGGATCGAACTGCGGCATGTGCGCGCGCATGCCGAGGTGTCGATTCCGGCGCTGGTCGAGCCGGGGTTGCGGCGCAATCCACGCCGCGCGCACCTGCTGGTGTCGACCGTGCTCGGCAAACACTTGCCCACCGATCCGAAGGTCGTGCTCGAGGCCGGGGATCGGCTGGGTGATCTGGTGCGCGCCGCGGTGGGCGATCGGCCGGTGGTGGCGCTGGGATTCGCCGAAACCGCCACTGGGCTCGGGCATATCGTGGCCGCGCGGATCGGCGCGAGCTGCTACCTGCATTCGACCCGCCGCGACGTGGCGACCGCGCAGACGCTCGCCGGGTTCGAGGAGGGCCATTCGCACGCCACCTCGCATCTGCTGCAGCCGATGCCCGCCGAGATCTTCCTCAATGAACAACCGCTGGTCCTGGTGGACGACGAGATCTCCACCGGTGCAACCGCGATCGACGCGGTCCGGGCGCTGCACGCGTTCGCGCCACGCACCCACTATGTGCTCGCCTCACTGGTGGACATGCGCACCGAGGCGGATCACGCGGCATTCGAGGCCGCGGCGGCCGAGTTGGGCGCGCGGATCGACACGGTGTGCTTGGCTTCGGGGAGAACCATGCTCCCCGAAGGCTTGATCGACACGGTCACCGCACTGCCCGACCCGGAACTGAATCCCGTTGCGGTGCGTCGTGGTTCGCTCACTCGAATCGAATTGCCCTGGCCGCTGGACGTTCCCGAAGGCGGGCGGCACGGCATCCTGGATTCCGACACGGCTGCGTTCGAGGCGGCCGTCACCTCGGCCGCGCGGATCGTGCACGCGCAGCTGGCCGATCAGGCCCCCGGCCGCCCGGCGATCGTGATCGGACACGAGGAGCTGATGTACCTCCCGGTCCGCCTGGCCGCCGTACTCGCCGAAACCGGTGTACCCACCCGCTTCCAGACCACCACCCGCTCACCTGCCTACGTCCTGGACGAGCCCGGCTACCCGCTGCGCCGCGGATTCCGTTTCACCGCACCGGAACCCGACGCCGAAGCCCCCCGCTACCTCTACAACGCCCAGTGGACCGACCTCGACGCGGAACTCCAGGCACTGACCGTTCCTGGACCGCACGGGAATACGGCAACCGCAGCGGCAGCCCACCCGACGCGCGCGGTTTCGGTGCCCGCTGACGCGATCACGGATATGACGTTCGCACACGGGGTGCCCGGTTCGCGCGATATCGAGACGCCGGCAGCTGGGCAGGCGACAGCGCACGCCGTGACCACGAAGGATCCGCGGGTGAGCTCGGGAGCCGGTGTGGCACCGGCCGATTCAGGTGTGGCGCGGTCACCTGCCGATGCGGTGCTGGTGGTCGTCATCGACAAGCCGGCCGATACCGCCGCACTGGTCGCCGGGGGCGGTCTGGTCGATGTGCTCACCGCATCGGGTGCGGATGTACTCATCGCGGTACTGCCGGGGGCCGATCCACGCGCGTTGCACGTGGAGCGCACCCGGGCGGCTGTTGTCGCCTCCCCGAGTCCCGCTTCGTCGGCGAGAGCGTCGGTGCGCGAGCTGCCGGAACCCCTGCGTGGCCCCGAGTTCGGGTCGTACGCGGCCGATGAGGTGTCGTGGCTGCTCAAGGATCTGTCCGACGTCGATCTCGAGGCCGATGTGGTCGAGCGGGAGCGGAAGATCCAGGCTGGGGTGGCGCACTACGCGGAGTCGCTGCCGATCGAGTATCAGCCGGATGCCGCCTATCGGGAGCTGTTCGACACGGTGCTCGAGGAGAGTGCCGAACGGCTGGCGCTCGCGGTCGGCACGGTGGCCGAACTCGTGCTGGCCGAGCGGGGTAGCGATATCGTGCTGGTGTCGCTGGCTCGGGCGGGTACGCCGGTCGGCGTCCTGATGAAGCGCTGGTTGAAAACCGCACGGGGACTGGATGTTCCGCACTACGCGGTGTCGATCGTGCGCGGTCGCGGTATCGACGCGGTGGCACTGGATTACCTGGCCGCACACCACGATCCGGCCTCGATCGTGTTCGTCGACGGCTGGACCGGCAAGGGCGCGATCACCCATGAGCTGAACAACGCGCTCGCGGCCTATCACGCCGCCGGTGGCGCGCGTTTCGACGGAGAGCTGGCCGTGCTCGCCGATCCGGGCCACTCTGTACGCACCTTCGGCACCCGCGACGACTTCCTGATCGCCTCGGCCTGCTTGAATTCGACTGTGTCCGGTCTGATTTCCCGCACCGTACTCAACGACGGGCTGACCGGCCCCGGTGAGTTCCACGGCGCCAAGTTCTATCGTGAACTTGCTGGCGCCGACGTATCCGGACGACTGCTCGACACGGTCAGCGCGGCCTTCGACGCCGTCCGCGACCGGGTACCCGCCGCCGTGGCCGCGATCCAGGCCGGTGACCGCACCCCCGACTGGTCCGGCTGGGCCTCGGTGGAGCGGGTGCGGGCCGAATACGGCATCACCAGCGTGAATTTCGTGAAACCCGGCGTCGGCGAGACGACCCGGGTCCTGTTGCGGCGCGTGCCGTGGCGGGTACTGGTCCGGGAGGCCGATGCGCCGGAGCACGCGCATCTGCGGCTGCTCGCCGCGGCGCGCGGTGTCCCGGTGGAAGTTGTTCCCGGCCTTGCTTATTCGTGCATGGGACTGATCAAGGAAGTACTCGAGTAATGCTATTGGGCACCACCCGGAGACAGACCCTGGTCGCGACCGACCTGGACCGTACGATGATCTACTCCCGCAACGCCATGACACCCGGCACCGAGGTGCCGACGGTCTGCGTCGAACATCTGGAGGGTGCGCCGCTGTCGTTCATGACCACGGCCGCCGCGCTGCGCATGCAGGCGCTCACCGAACCCGCCGCGGTCGTCCCGACCACCACGCGCACCATCAAGCAGTTCGGCCGGATCCAATTGCCCGGCGCGCCTTGGCGTTACGCCATCACCAGCAACGGCGGCAATATCCTGGTCGACGGCGTGCCGGATATGCGCTGGCGGATCGATATCGACGCGAAGGCGCGGGCGGGCGGTGCGACCCTGTCGCAGGTGAGCGCCGAACTGCGGTCCCGGATCGACGATTCCTGGGTCACCAAGTTCCGGATCGCCGACCACCTGTTCGCCTACCTGGTGGTCAAACCCAAGGCGGTGCCCGAGGGGTTCCTGGCCGACTGGGATGCCTGGTGCCGGGAACGTGGCTGGTCCGCCTCCCAGCAGGGCCGCAAGATCTACACGATGCCGCAGGCGGTGTGCAAGAGCATCGCGGTGGCCGAGGTGCGCCGCCGGCTCACCGAGTCCGGCGAGCTCACCGCGAGCGCGACCACACTCGCGGCCGGTGACGGCGCGCTGGACGCGGAGATGCTGCGCGCCGCCGACTCGGCCATCCGGCCGCGGCACGGCGAACTCGAACAGCTGAACTGGACCAGCCCGAACCTCACCGTCACCCAGGCTTCCGGAATCCTGGCCGGCGAGGAGATCATCGACTGGCTGATCCAGTCAGCCTGAACGACAGCTACTTCTGGCCGAGGGCGGCGCTGCCGGTTTCGAGCAGATCCTGCAGCGGGTTGCCCGCCGCGGCGCCGACCTGGACGCTCTTGTTCAGCAGTTCGACGGCGGGCGAGTTGACGGTGCAGCTCTCGCCCTCACCCACGTAGAGGTGCACGCGCACCTGGTGGGTGCCCTTCGCGACATCCTTCAGGACCGCGGACGGCTTGTCCGGGGTCAGGATGACCTGCTGCATCATCTCGTCCAGCAGCACGGTGCCCGACCAGCACCTGTCGTCGGTGTTGTTGATCGAGACCGTGATGCTGTCCGTACTGCCCACGGCGTCAGCGGTTTTCGCGGCCGACGCGGTGCCCGCGAGCAGGGTCATCGCGGCGGCGGCGAGGGCGGTGGAAACGGTGGCGAGCTTGAGAGTACGCATGGTTCCTTTCGGGGTGTGGTCGCCCGTCCGCGCCGTCACGGGGCGCTGAACAGGCCTTGTTCCAGGGTCGGCCAGGACGCTTTGAGATCGTCCTGCCAGTACCCCCAGGAGTGTGTACCGCTGTCGCGGTACACGAACGTCGCGGGAATGCCGAGCCGATCGAGCCGGTCGTTCATGTTCCGGTTGGACCAGTTCACGCCCGCCTCGATAATCCCGCCCAGCGCAACGGTTTTCGGGGTGTCTTCCGGCGGCTCCATGCGGAACTCGCCTCCCGGCTTGTCGTACTCGCCGGGGATTCCGTTACCGGTGGAGAAGAAAAGGTTTGTGCCACGCAGCTTTTCGGCGTTCACCAGCGGATCGTTGGCGGCCCATAGCGGGTTGTCCGGCTCACCCCACATGTTGCGGGTGTCGCCGCCGCCCCAGGTCTCCACGGTCAGTTTCACCATCCGCTGTCCGAGCGGGTCACTGACCTGAGCGATGCCGCTGTAGGTGGCGACGCTGCGGAACAGGCCCGGCTTGTGGATGGCGAAGTTGAGCACCGAGGTGCCGGTCATCGACAGCGCCGCAACGGCATTCACGCCGTTGGTGCCGAGCGCGGCGTCGATCAGGGTGGGCATCTCCTCGGTGACGAAGGTCTGCCACTTGTTCACCCCGAGCACCGGGTCGGCGGCGATCCAATCGGTGTAGAAGCTCCACGCGCCGCCGACGACCTGCACCACATTGATGTTCTTGGTGCCCAGGAATTCCAGCGCGTCGGTATTGCGCTTCCACGAGGCGTCGTCCATGCCGCCGCCCGCACCGTTGAACAGGTACAGGGTGGGCCGCGGCACCGAGGTGTCGGCGGGGCGCAGCACGTCCACCGAGACGGGCTTGTTCATCGCCGTCGACCAGATCTGCATGCGCACATTGCGCGCGTCCTTGGTCGCGATCTTGTCGACATAGGAGCCGTCGGTCGACTTGATCACGGGCTTGACCACCCCGGGGTTGGAGAGCACCGGATCCGCGGTCACGGGGGCCGCTCCGATACCCAGCGTGGCCGCGCCCGCGAGCGCCGCCAGCGCGATCCGTCTGCCCCGGTGCTGCGACATCCAGCCCCTCGATTCCGCGTTGCGCCGATGGAATTCGCTCCGATGATCGGAACGGCTCCCACCATAGCGGTGCTTCGGCCGGCGCACCGGCCCGCGAAGGCTCAATACTGCTGCTGCCCCTGGAGTTGCTGCATGATGGTGGCCTGCAACCGCTGGAGTCCGCCGACGCCGATACCGCTCTGCAACTGTCCCTCGATGGTGCGCACGATCATCGCGTCGTTCATCACCTTCTCGCTGGACTGGATCAGCACCGTGCCCGCACCGGTGAAGTCGAACTGTCGTTCCTCACCGGAGTTCACGCCGAACCGGGCCGCGCCCGCGGCCAGGAAGCTGGAGACCCAGCGCTGGTCGTAATGGTGGCTGGGGGACGGGCAGTCGGCCCAGCCGACCAGCGACTCCGGGTCGACCCGCAGCGGCGGTTCGGCGAACATGACCGGCCCGTTGGACGAGGCGAGGAACTTGCCCGTGCCGATCAGCGTCAGGAAGCCGGGCACGATCGACTGGTTCAGCGACAGACCCGGCTCGAAGGCGAGCAGGTTGGCGGCGCGGATGGTGAGGTTGCCGTCCTCGAGGTCGTAGGAATTGATGTTGTAGCCGCGGTCGCCGATGATCAGCTTGCCCTGGCCCTCGGCGACGACGTAATCGCCGGTGAACAGCGGTGCGGAGAATTGCTGCGACACCATGTGCATGAGCCCGCCCTGCAGGCCGTGCGTCAGCATCTGGAAATTGATCTGACCGTAGTAGGCGATCATCGCGCCCTTGCGCATGAACCACGGCTGCATCAGATCGATGCAGTACGCGTAGTCGTTGCCCGGGATATTGTCGCTCGCACCGAGATTCGTGGGATTGAACACTTGCGCCATGGCTTACAACTTCTCTTCGGAGGCCTGCACGTACACCACACCCTGTCCGACGCAATGCAATTGCATCGCCTCGCCCGCGCCGCGGCCCACCGCGTCGCGCCAGCTCATCGCCGTCTTCAGCTCGGTTTGCACATTGCCGTAGGCCGCGATGAACGCCTGCGGGTCGACCACGATCGGATTCGGCCCGCCCACTTGCAGTTCCAGGAAGCCGCCGTGTGCGAGCAATACCGCCGCGCCCTGGCCGGACAGCTGGGTGGTGAACATGCCCTGACCGGTCAGCGCGCCGGTCGCGGCGCCGCGCAGCGCGCCCATCAGCCCGCCGCCACCGCCGCCGCCACCACCCGAACTCATCACCGAGACAATCGAACTCTGCAGCGCGGCGGTATTGGCCAGCAGCCGCGAAGCCTCGACCCGCAGCACCGCGCCCGGCTGCATCTGCACCACCTGCACCTCGAGCCCGGCGAAGCCGTAGTGCACCTCGCCATTGCCCTGCGCCAGCATGGTGCGCTCGTGCTCACCGGCCATCATCCGGCCGGCCATGCGCATCATTCCGCCGCCGCCCATCTGGTTCGCGCCCGGAATCTGGTGCGGCGCGAAGGAGACATCGCCGGTGTAGAACAGCATCGCGCCGTTGCGGGCGACCACGCCGCCCGCCATCCCGACATCGACCTTGACGACTTTGCTGTTGACCTTTTCGAACACTGTGAATCCCTTACCGTTCCGCCGGCTGGATCAGCACCACGCCCTGGCCGTCCCAGCGCAGCGAGAACGCCTCGCCCGCGTCCTGGCCGACGAACGAGCGCCACGACACATCGGTGATGAACGACTGCTGCAGATTGCCCTGCGCCGCGACGAACGCGTCCGGGTCGACGATCAGCGGATAATTCGGCGACACCTCGAGATGGATCAGCGGACCGCCCGCCGACAGCAGCGCGACCTGCCCCTGGCCCTGCACCGTCGTCGTGAACAGGCCCTGCCCGCTGGACGCGCCGCGCACACCCGCGAACCGCACATCGGTGCGCAGATTTCCGGCGAACGCCAGCAGTTGCTGCGATTCCACCTGAAGCATCTCGTTGTTCAGATTCACCACGGTGACGTCCTGGCCGTTCACCGCGAAGAACACCCGCCCGTGCCCCTGGCACTCCATCAGCGACAGCTTCTCGCCGGTGGCGCGGCGCTTGAGCCCCGCCAGCACACCGTCGCCGCCGCCGAAACCCGCGGACTTGAACTGCACATTGCCTTCGTAGGCGATCATGGAGCCGGAGATCGCGCGAATGCTGGTGCCGCTGAGTTGGGCCTCGACGACCTTTTTCGATTGCTCTAACAATTGCGCCATGGGGGGAGTTGCCTGCTGTCTCGATCCGGGAACACATTCGAAGTGCTTCGGCCGCCACCCTAACGGCCACGGTCGAAGATCGTCCATCCACGCCCGCACCGTTAACCACCTAGCTCCGGCGCGGACCACCACGTTTCTCGTAGAGTGGCTAGCGAATGCACCGACAAGCGAAGGGTCAACCTTGTCCGCAACACTCGCCAAGGGCCAGAACGGTCCGCTGGCCACCAACGATGTGGTGATCTCCGTCCAGCTCCCGGCGCCCGCGGATCTGTCCGCGCTGCTGGTGACCGAACGCGGCAAGGTCCGCACGGACGCGGACTTCGTCTTCTTCAACCAGCCCAGCGGTCCCGGCGTCAACCTGCAGCCCGCGCCCACCGGACAGCCCGCATCGCTTGCCGTATCCCTGAATTCGGTGCCGCCGGAGATCGATCAGATTCGGGCCGTGATCACCCTCGACGACGCCTCGAGCAATTTCGGGCAGTTCGCGCCGCCGACCGCGATCGTCTCCGATTCCAGCGGTAACCGGCTCTTCGAATACCAGATCACCGGATTGCAGAGCGAGTCGATCGTGATCGCGCTGGAGCTGTACCGGCGTCAGGGCGCCTGGAAGGTGCGCGCGGTCGGCCAGGGCTACGCGGGGGGATTCGCGGCGCTGGTCACCGATCACGGTGTGTCCGTCGAGGATTCGCCTGCGCCTGCCGCCGCGCAGGCCGCCGCGCCGCCGCAGCAGCCGAGCTACCCGCCGCAGCAGCCGCCCCCGCCGCCGCAGCAGCCCAACTACCCGCCGCCGCAGCAGCAGTACGCGCCGCCGCCCGGACAGGGCTACCCGCCGCCGGCGCAGCCGATGGCGCCGCAGCAGCAGCCCACCGGCGAGGTCAGCCTGAGCAAGGACCGGCCGGTCAGCCTGGTCAAGGGCCAGAAGGTCACCCTGCGCAAGGAGGGCGGCGCGGCGCTCACCTTCGTGAAGATGGGTCTGGGCTGGGATCCGGTCCGCAGCCGCGGGATGTTCGGCAACCGCACCGTCGACATCGACCTGGACGCCTCGGTGATCATGTTCGCCGACGCCAACCCCGCCGATTACGCCTACTACGGCCAGCTTTCGTCCAAGGACGGCTCGGTGCGCCACCAGGGCGACAACCTCACCGGCGAGGGCGAGGGCGACGACGAGATGATCCTGGTCGACCTCACCCGGATCCCGGCGCATGTCACCACGCTCGTTTTCATCGTGACCTCCTACAAGGGCCACACCTTCGAACAGGTGCAGAACGCGTTCTGCCGCCTGATCGACGGCACCAACAGCGCCGAACTCGCCCGCTACACGCTGACCGGCGGCATGCCGTTCACCGCCATGGCGATGGCCAAGGTGTACCGGGCCGGCGGCGACTGGAAGATGCAGGCGCTCGGCGAGGGCTTCCAGGCCAAACATCCGGGCGAGGCGATTCCGCAGCTCGGCCGATTCCTGTCGGTGCACTAGCGGCGCGAAACAGCAGGGCAGATCACGTGATTCAGCTCAAGGCCGGTCAGAACACGCCGCTTTCCGCCGACGCGATCCGGTTCAGCGCGAAAGCCACAGCCGCACTGGATGTTTCCGCGCTGGTAGTGGCAGAGAACCTGCGCGTGTTCGACACCGACGACTTCGTCTTCTACAACCAGATGGCCACCGCCGGCGTGGCGCTGGCCGACGACGAGGTGACGGTCACGCTGTCACAGGTGCGGGCCGACGCACAGGCGGTGCTGCTGGTGGTCAGCGCCGACCCCGCACCGCTCGGCGGGCTCGGTCCGGTGACCGTCACCCTGTCCGAGAACCGCACGCCGACAGCGGAATTCGCGATCACCCCGCTGGCGGGGGAGACGGCGCTGATCTGCTTCGAGGTGTATCGCCGCGGCGAGGCGTGGAAGGTGCGCGCGGTCGGGCAGGGCTACGCGGGCGGGCTCGCGGTCCTGCTCAACGCGCACGGCGTCGAGGTGGACCACCCCGGCCCGGACGCGCACGTGCACTCCGCGCAGGCCGAGACGCCGCACGGCCACGACCACGGCGCCATCCCCGGCCCGGCCGCCGGTGCGCCACTGGAACTGTCACACGGGGTGGAACGACTGTGGATGATCTTCGAGGACGCCGCCCGCTCCGCCGCGGCGCTGCTGTCCGCGCGCGCCTACGCCGGTGACCGGCTCGATGAGGAACTGTCCGCGGCGGTCTCCGACCCGGCCACTCGCAACAGCCCGGCGGGGGAGGCGGCCCGCCAGGCCGCCCAGCAGCGCTACGACGACCTGATCGCTACCGCCGAAGCCAACCATGGGCGCGACAGCGACCACCTGATCCAGGAACTCGTCACCGCCGACGATCAGCTGCCGCCCGCCCTGGCCTCCTGGAATTCCGCGGCCTGGGATCGCCCGGCCGCCAAGGCCGACGGCATCCGGCTCGGCGAACTGTACGCGAACGAGCGTGGGCCGCTGCGGATTCCGTATTGCGTGCCGGTACCGCTCACCCGGCCGCTGTGGATCGACACCGAATACACCGCCGCCGTCGTGCCGGTGGTCGGCGCGCTGCTGGCCCGCCTGCGCGCCGCCGACCCGACCCGCCGCACCCGGCTCGACGTCATCGACCTGTCCGGCGCCTTCACCGGGCTGATCGCGCCGCTGCTGCCCCTGTTGAACGGGCCGGTGGTCACCGACCACAGCGAGATCTCGGCGCGGATCAAAGCGCTGGCCGACCAGGCCGAACTCGCTGAGATGGCGTACAGCAGCGGCAATTTCACCCCGCCCACCGAGCATCGGGTGCTGCTGGCCGCCGACTTCCCGCACGGCTACCAGCCGGTCGACGCCCAGCGGATCGGCGCGCTCATGCTGCGCGGCGACCTGATCGGGCTGTCCATCATGATCGTCGGCACCGACGAGTCCGAATCCGAGGACGAGACGATCGCCGTGCTGTCCCAAGCGTGCCGGCACCTGCCGACACTGACCGACACACCGATGTTCGATCCGTGGACCGGCAGCGCCTGGCATCTGGAACTCGATCTGCTGCCGCCGGATCCACACCGGCAGGCCCGGTTACTTCGCGTCGACTAGTTCCCGGCCCGGGTCAGCGGGCTGGATGGTGGTGGCGCAGCGAATCCCAGGGGCGCAACCACTCCGGCAGCCACGGCAGTAGCGGGTCGGTGGCGCGGTCTACCACGCCACCGACCGGATCGTCCACGAAATCCCGGCGGACCAGATCCTGCGCGGGCCGGTAGATCTGCCACACGATCAGCGCGCACAGGCCGACAACCGCGAGATCGCGCAGCGCGACAGTGCCCGTGAACCACTGCTCCGGCAGCCCCTTACGGTCCAGGCCCAGGTAGTAGAACATGCGCGGCGCCCAGACCAGGGCGTCGATCGTCATCCAGGCCAGCAGGATCCGACGATGCGGCAGCGCCAGTACCGCCAGCGGCACCAGCCACAGCGAATACTGCGGGCTCCACACCTTGTTGGTCAGCAGGAACGCGGCGACCACCAGGAAGCACAGCTGTGCCAGCCGGGGGCGGCGCGGCGCGGTCAACGCGATATAGGCGATGAGCAGGCAGGCCAGCAGGAACAGCAGCAGCGACACCGTGTTCAGGATGGTCGGGGCCTCGCCGTGCGCGAGTTCACCGTCGAAGCCGCTCCAGCCGGTGAACGAGGTGATCACGTTGTACAGCGAATCCGGGTCGGCGTGCCGGGTGGTGTTGAGGCGGAAGAACTCCCGCCAACCCTGCGGAAACAGCAGGGCGATCGGCAGATTCACCAGCACCCAGGTGCTTGCCGCCGCGCCCACCGCCACACCCGCCGCGCCGAGCGGACGCTGACTCGTGACCCGGATCCGGTCGGGCGTCTCCCGCAGCCAGGTCAGTGCCCTCGCGCCACTGTCGATATCGCGCAGCCGTAATCCGGTGTGGGCGCTCGGCGTGCGGCGCATGGGGTCCACGCGCAGGCACAGCACCACGATCGGGCCGAGCAGCAGCAGCGGATACAGTTTCGCCGCACCGCCCAGACCGAGCAGGATGCCCGCCAGCACCGGCTTGCGGCGCGCCCAGGCCAGCAGGCCGGTGGCCGCGAAAGCCGTGGCGAGCGCGTCGAAATTGGTGAACGCGTGCACGATCACCAGCGGCGAGCAGGCCAGCAGCGCGATATCCCAGACCCGGCGCCCCGCCAGGGTCGCCGAGGCCCACACCGTCACCAACCAGGCCAGCGCCAAACCGAACGCGATCACATTGAAGTACAGGACGACTTGCAGCGCGCCCGGCAGCGGGGAGGCGTCCCAGGTCTTGGCGATCTGCATGCCCAGGTACTGGTACAGCCCCGACAGCACCGGGTATTCCATATAGCGGGTCTCGACCCCGCCGTCCGGCGTCTCCTCGGTCCAGGATTTCTTGTACGGGAACGCGCCCTCGTCCAGCCGTTCGGCCCCGTACAGCGGCACCGTGTCCGAATAACACATCGCCGTGTACTGCCGCCCGTCCCCCCAGTCCAGCATTGCCCGCCCATCCGGCGCGCTCGTCTGCTGAATACACGGCGCCTTGGCCCCCCACCCCAACGCCAGAAACACCACGGTGAACAGAAACAGCACCCGCAACGGCGTCCAGAACCGCGCCCGCCCGATCAGCGCATGATCCCCCACCGGCCCCCCGACCGTCGTGGACAACTGCGCCACCAGCGAATCATTCCGGCTGGGCCGATCCCGCCCATCCACCGACCGCGGATCCGCCGCGGGACCCCCGGCCCACACCCATCGCGGCCCAGCACCATTGTGCCCCCGCCCACCCGTGGACACCTGTCCGTCCACCACCTGCTGCTCGGTCACAGAGTTCGAGGCTACCGTTCCCCCGCCCCACCCGACCCATTGACCAGAACCAGCCAGCTCAGCGGCACCGCAGAACGGCCGAGGGCCGAATCGGACGGGTATCCGATTCGGCCCTCGGCCTGTTGCTGTCCTACCTACTTCGAGTTGTGGGCCGGGTATTGCCGTTTCCGTTGTCGTTGTCATCGGGGCGGTTCGATGACGTCGGCTGGGAGCCGTCGGTCGGCGCGATCGGCTGGCCGGGCAGCGGGCCCTGGTCCGGGGTCTGTGGGGACTGGGGTTCCTGCTGCTGTTGTTGCTGCTGCGGCTGTTCCTGGACGCCCAGGCCCGGGATGGTGAACGGCAGGCCCGGGATCTGAATCTGGGTCGGGACGACCACCGGCGGGACGAACTGCGTCGTCGACGGGGCGGTGTAGGGGGCAGACCATTCGGGGACACCGGCCTGGCCCTTGATCGCGGCGGGCTTCGGGAAGGTCTCGTTGGGGGTGCCCTGGAGGGCGCCGTCCATCGTGGCCTTCCAGATGTCCGACGGCAGGCCGGAGCCGTAGATCATGCCGCCCTGGTAATTCCGCAGCCGGGTGTTGTCGACCGTGCCGACCCATACGGCCGTGGACAGCGACGGCGTGTAGCCGACCATCCAGGCGTCCTTGTTCTCGCCGGTGTCGCCGAGCTGGGCGGTACCGGTCTTGGCCGCGGACTCCCGGTTGTTCGACAGGTTGTGGTTGCGCGAGTAGGCCGCGATCGGCTTCATCGCCGCGGTGACATTGTCGGCGACGGCCGCGGAGACGCGCTGCTCACCGGCGACCTCGCCGCGGTCGAGCAGGACATCACCGTCGGCGGTGACGACCTTGGTGACGAAGTGCGGCGCGTGATAGACGCCGGAGGCCGCGAACGTCGCGTAGACCGAGGCCATATCGAGCGGGCGTGCCTCGTACTGGCCGAGCACGATGCCGTTGTTCGGGCCGGAACCATCGGACTCGGACAGGGTCTTGGCGATGCCAGGCAGGCTGTCCGGGATGCCGAGCTTGTGGCCCATGTCGGCGATCTTCTTGGGCCCGTTGCCCATATCGATCTGCATCCGGTAGAAGCTGGTGTTCAGCGAGCGCTTCAACGCCTCGGCGATGGTGCAGTTACCGCACTGCTCACCCTCGACATTGGTGATCTTGATGCCGTTGACCGTGAGCGGCCCGCTGTCGTACAGCTGCGAAAGCGGGATGCCCTGTTCGAGATTCGCGGCCAGGCCGACCGCCTTGAACGACGAACCGGTCTGCAGCGGCGCATTGGCGTAGTCGTAACCCTGGCCATCGGTGCCGCCGTAGTAGGCCTTCACCGCGCCCGTGCGCGGATCGATCGACACCACCGCGGTCCGCAACTGCTCGGGCTCGCCCTCCATCTTCTTCGTCGCCGCATCGACCGCGGCCGCCTGCATCTTCGGGTCGATGGTGGTGGTGATCTTCAAGCCGGACTGGTTGAGCTGCTGCTCGCTGATACCCGCGGCCGCAAGCTCTTTGAGCACCTGGGTCTTCACGAGACCTTCCGGCCCCGAATCCTGGGACTTGTCCCGGACCGTCGCCAGCGGCACCACAGCCGGGTACTGCATGCCCTGGCGGTCGGTGGCGTTGAGGTTGTTCATGTCGCGCATGCCGTCGAGGACATAGTTCCAGCGGGACTTGGCGCCCTCGGGGTTCTTCTCCGGGTCCAGGGACGACGGGAGCTGGATGGTGGCGGCGAGGACGGCGCCCTCGGCGACGCTGAGTTCCTGGACCGGCTTGCCGAAGTAAGCCTTGGCGGCGGCATCGATGCCGTAGGCACCGCGACCGAAGTAGATGGTGTTCAGGTAGGCGGTAAGGATCTCGTCCTTGCTCCACTGCCGCGCCATCTTCGCCGAGATGACCAGCTCGCGCAGTTTACGGGTGTAGGAGCGCTCGTCACCGACCATCGCGTTCTTCACATACTGCTGCGTAATGGTCGAACCACCACCGGCGCTCTCCTTGCCGAGGAGATTGTCGCGGGCGGCGCGGGCGAAACCGGAGATGGAGAAGCCGGGGTTGGTGTAGAAATCCCGGTCCTCGGCGGCGATCACGGCATTGCGCACGTGCGGTGGAATCTGGTCGATGGTGACGTCGGTGCGGTTGCCCTCCGGCGGCACCACCTTGCTGAGCACGGTCTCGCCGTCGTTGCCGTAGATGAAGGCGACCTGATTGTTCTTCAGATCACCGGGTTTGGGCACCGACACCGAGGAGTAGGCGATCAGGAACGCGGTGCTCGGCACCACGATGGCCAGCGCCATCAGCACATACAGGGTGCGGCGCACGGCTTTCCACGGGAAGCGCCGGCCCTGCCCCTGCCCCGGACGACGCCGCCCCGGGCCCTCGCCGCCACCGTCACCGCCGCGACCACCGCGCCGCGGCGGCGGACCGGACGGCGGACCGCCCGCGGTCGCCCGGCGTTCACCGGTGGACGGGCCGTTCGTGCGGCCGTTGCGCAGCGTGCGTTCGGCGCCCGGACGTTCGGTGCGCGCGGTGCGTTCGGCTCCGGCCCGGTCCACGGCCGGGCGTCCGCCGGTCGCCGGACGCGAAGCGCCCGGCGCGCGGTTGCCCTCGGGCCGCCGATTGCGTTCGGCCACGGCCTCGCTCAGCGAACCGGCCCGGTTCGGGTTCGGAAGTTTCTGTGTCGCCTGCGGATTGGGCCCACTCCGCGGTGCCCGATCGTGGGGCGGACGGCCCTGGGGCGGTCGCCCTTGCGGCGCGCGATTCTGGGGCGGCGGCCCCTGTTGCGGCGGCTGCGGACCCCGCGGGCCGCCCTGCTGCGGCCGTGCGCCCTGCGGGGGCAGCGGCCGGAAACCGGGAGGAGGCTGACGACGCTCCGGTGAGTTGGGACCCGGTTGTGAACCTCGCTGTGGACGGCCGCCGTGCGGTTCATCGCCGTAGGGGGAAGTCACTGACAAGATCTCCATAACTCGTATCGGACTGCGTGGCTGGTTGTGGTCCTCGCCGGACAGCTGCGCATTCGGTTAGTTCATTCGGCGGCGGTACGACGGTTCGCGCGGCGCCTGGTCGGTGCCGGCGCCGTGCCGAGCACATAGGACTGCACCAGATGATTCCAGCTGCACGTCCGGCATACCTCGACGACATGAACCGAGAATTCCGCACGCGTCTCGGCGAGACGCACCAGCTCCTCGGGGGTACGAGCGGACCCGGCCATCGGCCCGAGCTCGTCGCCGTAGACCCAGGATACGAGTGTCAGCTGTTCTTTCCGGCAGATAGGGCACGTGACCTCGCTCCCCCGGCCGTGGAATTTGGCCGCACGCAGGAGGTAGGGATTCGCATCACATACCTCGGCGACACCGACCCGGCCCGCATACACGTCAGCCAGCAGGGACCGGCGCCGGAGCGCGTAGTCGACCACCTGCCGCTGAATAAGCACGGACCCCAGAGTACTGGTGAACATCGAGTGCCGCCCTGGCCAGAGTGCGCCGTTGCCTCCCCGTGCGCTCAGGTATATCGGCGCGATATAGTTGGCAATCGCATCTGTTGGTTAGGTCTGTACACAAGTCAGGGGGTGAAGCCCGATGCTCGAGCTGGCGATTCTCGGGCTGCTCCTCGAAGCGCCCATGCACGGCTACGAGTTGCGCAAGCGGCTCACGGGTCTGCTCGGACCGTTTCGGGCCTTCTCCTACGGGTCGCTCTATCCGACGCTGCGGCGCATGCAGGCCGACGGACTGATCGACGAGGAGAACGTCGCGGGCGTGCCGATGCGCCGCGCGCGACGGGTCTATCAACTGACATCGCAGGGGCGAGAACGCTTCACCGAACTGCTCGCCGACACCGGCCCGCAGAACTACACCGATGACGGCTTCGGCGTGCACCTCGCCTTCTTCAACCGCACTCCCGCCGAGGCGCGCATGCGCATCCTCGAGGGGCGGCGCAGGCAGGTCGAGGAACGCCGGGAGAGCCTGCGGGAGGCGATCAAGAAGGCCAGCGGGTCGCTGGATCGCTACACCCGCCAGCTCCACCAGCTCGGTCTGGAATCAAGCGAGCGCGAAGTGCGCTGGCTCAACGAGTTGATTGCGGCGGAGCAATCGACGAACGCGGCACCACAGAAAGAGGGAAACATCGGCCATGACTGAAACCAAGAAGGCTGGTAACGCCACGGAAGTACGCGTGGCCATCGTTGGCGTCGGCAACTGCGCCTCCTCCCTGGTCCAGGGTGTGCAGTACTACCGGGACGCGGACGAGTCCGCCACCGTTCCGGGCCTGATGCACGTCAAGTTCGGCGCGTACCACGTGCGTGATGTGAACTTCGTCGCCGCGTTCGACGTCGACGCCAAGAAGGTCGGTTTCGACCTGGCCGACGCCATCGTCGCCAGCGAGAACAACACCATCAAGATCGCCGATGTGCCGCCGACCGGCATCACCGTGCAGCGTGGCCCGACCCTGGACGGTATCGGCAAGTACTACTCCGAGACCATCGAGGTCTCCGAGGCCGAGCCGGTCGACGTGGTCAAGGTCCTGAAGGACGCGCAGGTCGACGTGCTCGTCTCCTACCTGCCGGTGGGCTCGGAAGAGGCCGACAAGTTCTACGCGCAGTGCGCCATCGACGCGGGGGTCGCCTTCGTCAACGCGCTGCCGGTGTTCATCGCCTCGGATCCGGTGTGGGCCAAGAAGTTCGCCGACGCGGGTGTCCCGATCGTCGGTGACGACATCAAGTCGCAGGTCGGCGCGACCATCACCCACCGCGTGATGGCCAAGCTGTTCGAGGACCGCGGTGTCACGCTGGATCGCACGTACCAGCTGAACGTCGGCGGCAACATGGACTTCAAGAACATGCTCGAGCGTGATCGGCTGGAGTCGAAGAAGGTCTCCAAGACCCAGGCCGTCACCTCCAACCTGGAGGGCCCGCTGGCGGGCAAGGTGCACGACCGCAACGTGCACATCGGCCCGTCGGACTACGTCGAGTGGCTCGACGACCGCAAGTGGGCCTATGTGCGCCTCGAGGGTCGCGCCTTCGGCGATGTGCCGCTGAACCTGGAATACAAGCTCGAGGTGTGGGATTCGCCGAACTCGGCGGGCATCATCATCGACGCGGTCCGCGCGGCGAAGATCGCCAAGGACCGCGGCATCGGCGGCCCGGTCATCCCGGCCTCGGCCTACCTGATGAAGTCCCCGCCGCAGCAGCTCGCCGACGATGTCGCGCGGGCGCAGCTCGAGGCGTTCATCATCGACGCCGAGTAATACCGGCGCACAACGTGAACCGGCCCCGGCATTCGCCGGGGCCGGTTTCGTTCGGGCGTGCTCAGTCGAGCGAGACGTAGACCTCGACCGAGGTCGGGCCGGTGTAGCGCTCCACCTCGGCTCGGTGCGAGCGCGTGATCGTGCCCGCCGCTTCGGCTTTGGCCACCTGCGCCCACGCGGTGCGCAGCAGATCGTACGGCTTGTCCGAGACCACGAATCTGGCGTAGCGGCCGGCGGGTATCCGGGTCAGCACGTCGCCCGCGTCCACGTCGTCGAGTCCGCCGACCTCGTAGCCGAGCACGGCGACCGCGTGATCGTTCTGGCCGATGTAGGCGGCCACTCGCGGTACCGCCTTCTCCCGGGCCAGGTAGCGATCCCAGGTGAAGTTCACCAGGTCCAGATCGCGGGCGGTGACCTCGCGTCCGGCCAGCGGAATGGTCAAGCCCGCGACCAGGCTGTCGTCCAGGGTGACAATCTCGAAATCCACGGTTCTACCCCTCGGCCTCGTCGTCGGCCAGCGCCACGAATATCTGGGCCGTGCGCGCGTCCGGATAATGCTCGGAATCCCCGGTGTAGGAGCGCACGAACCTGCCCGCCGCCTCCGCGTCCCACACCGCCCGCCAGATGCTGACGATCGTGTCGCCGAGATTGTCGCCGCTGGCGGTGAACTGGGCGAAGCGCCCGGCGGGCACCCGGGCGAGCACATCGCCGGGTTGTAGATCGTCCAGGCTCTTGCAGCGGTAGCCGACGATATGGGTGAGATACGAGTTGATCTCCGGCGCGTGGTCCACGTACGCGGTGGTCGGCGGGCCTGGCAGCGTCCGCGCCATGGTGCGCTTCCACGCTTCTTCCACCTTGAGGCGGCGCGGCCCTTCGACCGCGAGCGCAGGGCTGCGCAGTACTGTTCCCGCCACCAAGAGCTCGGGACGGTCAACGACTTCGAAATCCACCGGCGTTGCCCCTATGTCTAGTCTGTTTCGCTTGGCGGCGCACCGGGAGCCCATGCTCCCGGGCCTTCCTGGCTCATCGTTCACGCCGCTGTTCGTCGCTCGAGCGCTATCCTTCCGCATCGCGTCGCCGGCGTCAGTGCCGACCCGGATCCGGATTCGGAGTTTTCACCCAGGATTCGCTCTCACTCTGGCAAACGATGCTGCCACGTCCAGTGTTCCTGTGGGGCGTGCTAGGTCACAAGATCGACAAGACTGGCTGTGAAACAGCTGTCACCTGGGCACGGGAACGGAGAAACCGGGGAAAATCTCCACCTCCCCGCCGCCGGGCGCGGGCGGGAAGACGATGACCGGTCCGTGGTCCTGCTGTGGTTCCTGCTGCTGCGGGTCGAGAATGTCGTATGGACCCCCGGACGGTTTACCCGGAATCAGGGCCTGCGGTGCGGCCGGGGCGGCGGGGTCCGGGAACTGCTCCACGGGTGTGCCCGCGAGTGTGTTGTCCATCACCTGCTTCCAGATATCGGAGGGCAGGCCGGAGCCGTAGATATCGGCGCCGCGAGCGGTGCGGATCGGCTGCGACAGCTCGGTGCCGACCCAGACCGCCGTGGACAGCCCGGGGGTGAAGCCGATCATCCAGGCGTCCTTGTTCCAGTCGCTTTCCCCGAGCTGGGTGGTGCCGGTCTTGGCGCCGGAGGGGCGGCCCTCGGCCAGGGCATGGCCGTTGGAATAGGCGGCGATCGGCGCCATGGCCGCGATGGTGTTGTCGGCGATATGGCGCGGGATCCGTTGCTCGCCCTCCGGAAGTTGTTCCCCGACCCGGTTCGTGGGGTCGCGATCGAGCAGCACCCGGCCGTCGCCGGTGACCACCCGCTGCACGAAATAGGGGCGGTGGTAGACGCCCGAAGCGGCGATGGTCGCGTACGCCGACGCCATGTCGATCGGCCGAACGAGGTACTGGCCCAGCACGATTCCATTGAGCGGGCGGCCGTCGTCCTCGGTCAGTGTCTTGCCCGCGACACCGGGGATCTCCTCCGGGATACCGGCCTGGTGGGCGGCCGCGGCGATCGCGCCCGGGCCGTCGAACATGGTCATGGTCAGCCGGTAGAAGGTGGTGTTCAGCGACCGTTTCAGCGCCTCGGCGATGGTGCATTTGCCGCAGCTCTCACCGTCCACATTGGTGATCCTGGTGCCGCGGTCGGTGATCGGGGAGCTGTCGATCACCCGGTGCAGCGGAATGCTCTGCTGCTGCGCGGCGATGGTCGCGAAAACCTTGAAGGCCGAACCGGTTTGCAGCGGCGCCTGGGCGAAGTCGTAGCCGATGCCGTCGGCGCCGCCGTAGTAGGCACGCACCGCGCCCGAACGCGGATCGATCGACACCACCGCGCCGCGCAATTCGGGTGGCTGCCCGCCGAGCCGGTCGGCGATGGCGCCCAGCGCGGCCTGTTGCGCGCGGGCATCGATCGTGGTGGTGATCCGCAGGGCGCCGGTGTTCAGCTCCTGTTCGCTGATGCCCGAGGCACGCAGTTCCCGCAGCACCTGGGTGCGGATCAGGCCCTCGGGACCGCGCGCCTCGTCGACGGTGGGCAGTTCGGTGATCGGGAGGATGTCGGGGAACCGGGTGGCGTCTCGATCGCCGGGCGCCAGCACACCCATCTCGACCATGCCGTCGATCACGTACTGCCAGCGCGCTTTCAACTGCGGCAGATGCGATTCCGGGTCGAGCAGGGAGGGGGTGCGCAGCACGGCGGCCAGTACCGCGCCCTCGGCCCGGGACAGGTGCGCCGGTTCCCTGCCGAAGTAGGCCTTCGCCGCCGCGGCGATACCGTAGGCGCCGCGCCCGTAGTAGACGGTGTTGAGGTAGGCGGCGAGGATGTCGTCCTTGCTCCACTGCCGGGCCATCTTCGCGGCGATGATCAGTTCCCGCATCTTGCGGCTGACGGTGCGCTCGGAGCCGAGGAAAGCGTTCTTGACGTACTGCTGGGTGATGGTGGAGCCGCCGCCCGCGTTCTCCCGGCCGAGCAGATTGTCGCGGGTGGCGCGCAGGAAGCCCGAGGTGGAGTATCCGGCATTGGTGTAGAAGCTGCGGTCCTCGGCGGCGAGCACGGCGTCACGCACGTGCTGGGGCACCTGATCGAGCGGGACCGGTGTCCGATTGCCGTCCGGCGGAACGACTTCGGCGAGCACCGTGGAGCTGTCGGCGGCCAGGATGGTGGCGATCTGATTGGTCTGCACCGCGCTCGGGTCGGGGATCTCGGCACTCCAGTACGCCAGACCGGACAGCAGCGCGGGAACGCCGACGAACAGGATGAACAGCGCGAGCGCCAATCTGCGGGCGCGCTGGGCGCGGGTGCGGGGCGGGCGTTCGGCGGGCGGGGGCGCGGGGCGAACCGCGGGTGTGTCGCGCAGGGTGGGTTCGTCCCAGCCGGCGAGCGAGGCATAGGACGCAGGCTCCGCGCGCCTGCCGGTTTTCCTACGCACGAGCATCTCCTCCCGGAGCGTCGGTCGAGTTCACCCATGTGCCAGAAGCAACGTTCGGTAAAGCACACCTGACGCTTCGAGACTAGCGCGCCTGGATTGTGTCGGGATGCTATCACCGCATCCCGACACGGTCCCTAGCTCTTGACACCGCCCGCGGTCAGTCCGGAGATGATGCGGCGCTGGAAGATCAGCACCATGGTCACCAGCGGAATGGTGACGATGGTGCCCGCGGCCATGATCGCCGCGTACGGCGGCACCACCGGGTTGTTGCCGGAGAAGCGCGCGATCGCCACCGTCACCGGTTCGGTCGAACCGCTGGAAAGCAAACGGGCCAGCAGATATTCGTTGACCGCGGCGATGAACGCCAGGATCGCGGTGGTGAACACCGCCGGCGCCGCCAGCGGCAGCATGACCAGCCGGAACGCCTGCAACTTGCTGGCGCCGTCGATCCGGGCCGCTTCCTCGAGCTCCCAGGGGAGTTCGGTGAAGAACGAGGCCAGGATGTAGACCGTCATCGGCAGCACGAACGAGATGTTCGGGATGATCATCGCCTGGTACTCACCGATCCAGCCGATATTGGTGAACAGCTGGAACAGCGGGGTCACCAGCACGACCACCGGGAACATCGACGCGGACAGGATCAGCCCCGACACCAGGTACTTGCCGCGGAAGGTCAGCCGGGCCAGCGCGTAGGCCGCGAAGATGCCGATGATCAGCGCGAGCACCGTGGTGATCGACCCGATGACGAAACTGTTGATCAGCGCCCTGCCGAAATCGTTGCCACGCGAGGTGTCGAAGGCATTGCGGAAGTTTTCCATGGTCAGATGCGTCGGCCACGGAGTGTTGTCGAAGGTGTAGTCCGGATCGCGGAACGCGGTGACCGCCATCCAGTAGAACGGGCCCAGGCCCCACACCAGGATGATCAGCACACCGAAGTACAGCCGGGGTGTGCGCAGCCGCCGGGTCCAGGACGGCGCGGCCGGGTTCTTTGTCGCGACGGCCATCAGCGCACCGCCCCTTCTCGCTGGGCTTCCTGAGTGCGAACGGCGTTGGCGCCCAGCACCTTCACGAGCAGGAACGCGACCGCGAAGATGAGCAGGAAGGTGATGGTGGACAGCGCGGCGGCACTGTTGGGGCCCTGCCGGAACTGGTCGACCACCAGGATCGAAGCGGTCCGGGTGTTCGGGTTGCCCTGGGTCATGATCGCGGGCAGGTCGAACATGCGCAGCGCGTCCATGGTGCGGAACAGCACCGCGACCAGCAGCGCGGGCTTGAGCAGAGGCAGCGTGATCTGGGTGAACCGCTGCCAGGCCGACGCGCCGTCGACCTTGGCGGCCTCGTACACATCGCCGGGGATGACCTGGAGACCGGCCAGCAGCAGCAGCGCCATGAACGGCGTGGTCTTCCAGACATCGGCGGCGATCACCGCGAACCGCGAGAACCACGGGTCGGTGGTCCAGAGGATGTGCGTGCCGAACACCCGGTTCACCACACCGTCGTACTGGAACATGAACTCCCACAGCCGCGCTGTGACGGCGGTGGGTATGGCCCACGGGATCAGCACCGCGGCGCGCAGCAGCGCGCGACCGGTGAAGCTCTTGCCCATCACCATCGCCATGCCGAGGCCGATGGTGGCCTCCAGCGCGACGGTGACGACGGTGAAGAACAGGGTGACGCCGATCGCCAGCCAGAACTGCGAGCCCAGATTGCCGGTCGGGCAGGCGATCGTCTCACCGGTGGGCAGCGTGCACTGCTGCAACAGCCAGTGCGTGTAGTTGGCGAACCCGGCGTTGCCGCCCTCGACGAACATGCCGGTCGCCGGGTCGAGCCCGGCGTCCTTCTGGAACGACATGTAGATCGCGCGGAACACCGGATATCCGATGACCACAGCCAGTGCCACCAGCACCGGCGCGACGAACAGCCACGGCTTACCGCTCTCGCGGAGGCTGAAACGCTTGCGTGTAGCCGTTCCAGAAGGATCCGACACCGTTTATCTCTCTCCTACGGGTGGGTCCGGGTCCGCTACGAGCCGGCCGACTCGATGCCCTTCTGCATGCCCACGATCGCGTCGTCCACGGACTTCTCGCCGCGCAGCGCGGCGGCGGCGTTCTCCTGGATCGCCTTCGAGACCGCCGGGTAGAACGGGGTGACCGGGCGCGGCACGGCGCTGGCGATCGAGTCCTTGAGGGCGGGCAGGTACGGCATCTTCGCGATCAGCGCCGGGTCGTCGTACATCGAGGCGCGCACCGACGGCAGCGAGCTCGCCGCCACCAGCTGCTGTGCCTCTTCGCTGATCAGGTAGCGCAGGAAGTCCAGCGCGGTGGCCTTGTTCTTGGAGAACGCGCTGATCGCCGCGTTGTAGCCGCCCAGGGTGGAGGCGCCGACGCCGGTCTCACCGGGCAGCGGGGCGACGGCGAACTTGTCCTTGACCGAGGAGCCCTCGGACTTGAGGTCGCCGAAGGTGGACGGCCAGCCGCGCAGGAACATCAGCTTGCCGGACTGGAAGGCGTTGGCCGACTCCGGCTCCTTGAAGGTGATGGCCTCCTTGGGGATATCGCCGTTGTTGTAGGCGTCCACCAGGGTGGTCAGGCCCTTGCGGGCCTGCGGGCTGTTCACTGTCGGGGTCTTGCCATCGGGGCCGACGAAGGTGCCGCCGAAGCCGTTGATCACCTCGGAGGTGTTCACGGTCAGGCCCTCGTAGGTCGCGAATTGACCGGCGTAGCAGCCGATGCTCTGCTCCTTGGCGACCGGGCACTGGCTGAGCAGCTCGGTCCAGGTCTTGGGGGGATTCGGGACCAGGTCGGTGCGGTAGAACAGCAGGCCGCCGTTGGTGTTCCGCGGCGCCGCGTAGAGGGTGTTGTTGTAGGTCGCGCTGGCCACGGGCGGGGACAGCAGCGTGGAGGTGTCGATGGCGAAGGTGTCCTTGAGCGGCTGCAGGTAGCCCTTCGCGGCGAACTCGGCGGTCCACGGCACGTCCAGGGCGACCACGTCGTAGTCCGCCGACTTCGAGCGCATGTGCTCGATCAGGTCGTCGTACTGCTGCGAGGCGTCGTTGGACTGCTCCTTGAACGTCACCTGCTCGGTCGGGTGCGAGGCGTTCCAGCGCTCGATCAGCTGCTTGACCACGCCGGTGTCGGTGGTGTCTTTGCCTTCGACATAGGTGATCGGGCCGCGACCGGTGAGGTTCTGGCTGGTCGGGTTGGTACCGCTGTCGTTGGAGCAGGCGCTGGCGAATGTGGCGGTGAGCAGCGCGCACGCGGAGAGCGCGACGGCGGCCCGCGGCACGAGTGACGAACGCCGGGCGGTCGGCGCATCCTTCTTTATAGCCATCGCGTTCACTCCAGGTTCAGATCGTGAGCGGCGGCACAGACTGCCGCTTGCACAAGGCAAGATACATGGTGTGCGCGAAGGCCGCCCCGGTTGTGTCGCTTTCCTGTGCTCGGTCCCAGGCCACGGATCGGCGAGCGGGCCGCTCTCCTACGATTACAGGCGATGACTGTGCCGAATGGGGTTCCCGACCGGATGCTGACCCGCATCGGGGGATTGCTGCGGCAGGCCGAATCCACCGACAACGCGCACGAGGCCGAGGCGTTCCTGGCCGCGGCGCAGCGGCTGGCCACTCGCTCCTCGATCGATCTGGCGGTGGCGCGGGCGCATGTGCGCGGGCGTGAGCGCAGGCCGGCGCCGGTGCAGCGGGTCATCCCGATCGGCGCGGTCGGCAAGAAGGGGTTGCGCACCTATGTGCAGTTGTTCGTCGCGATCGCGCACGCCAACGATGTGCGCTGCGATGTTGCCCGTACCTCGACGCAGGTGTACGCCTACGGTTTCGACGCCGATATCGACACCTGTGAGGCGCTCTACGCGAGTCTGCTGATCCAGATGGTGCGTGCCTCGGACCATTACATCAAGTCGGGTGCGTACCGGTCGGCGACCGTGGAGAAGGTGGTCGACGAGCAGCGCTGGGGGCGCACGGTGCGGCGGCGGGTGCAGGCGCCGGTGGCGGCGGTGACCGCCCGGTTGAACTTCCAGATGGCCTTCGCGGCGCGGGTCGGGCGGCGGCTCGCGGTGGTGAAACAGGAGGTCGAGACGGCGGCGGTCGCGCCGTCGGAGACCGCGGCCGGCACCGCGCTCGCCTTACGGGACAAGGAGATCGAGTTGGTCGACTTCTATGCGAAGACCTCCGAGGCCCGCGGCACCTGGCGCGGTCCGCAGGTCTCGGCGGGCCATTCGGCGGCGGCACGGCGGGCCGGGGATCGAGCGGGGAAGGCCGCGCGACTGGGGAATTCGCCCGAACTGGGTGCGCCCCGCGGCGAGTTGACCCAGCGTGAGGACGCGGAGTGAACCCTGTGGACGGGTGTGGATGGATTTCGCACCGGCGAATTGTGGACAATTGATACACGGTGATCCGACGGGGCGGGATGCGGTGCGATGAGTGTGCGCGACAGTCAGCGGGCCCGGGTGTACGACGCCGAACAGCTGGTACGCGGCGTCTTCGACCGCGCCGACGAATTCGGCAGCCGCACCGTCGATCTGTACGGATCGCAGCTCACGCTGCCGATCGAACGTCGTTTCGCCTCGGTGGCCTCGGTACAGGCTTATGCTGACAGGGTGCTCGCGCTCAATTGGGTTCGGGCGCAATGGGATAGGGCCTCGATCCCGGTGCGGGTCCGGTCGCGTGCCGGAGCGACCGCTGCCCATTACGAGGCGGCCGACGCGGTCCTGGCGGTACCTTTGCACACCGGCGGGACCGCGTGGGCTCTCCGGGAACTCGTCGTGCTGCACGAACTCGCCCACCATCTGGAGTCGGCGACTGACGATCTCGCCCCGCACGGCCCCGAATTCTGTTCGTGCTACCTGGAATTGGTCGACGGCGTGATCGGACCGGAGGCGGCGCTGCTGCTGCGGGCCACGCTGTTGAACTGCGGTGTGCGGCTGAACTGACGGCGCGGTGCGCGGAATCTGACAGCGTGCGGGGCCGACGCCATGTGGGGGCGAGATGTCGGCGCGCGCCATACGAAGCGAATGGGGCAGGCAGTCGTGGTGCCCGCGTCAGGCGGGCAGCAGGCGACGAACACGGTTGAAGCGGTCGTGCCACCACGACGTTCGAGCAGGGTCAGGGTGCCGGTAGCGCTCGAGCAGGGCGGGATCCGGGGTCGGCGGGGTGCTGGGGACCGGAAGGTAGCCGTCCACCGGGCGCAGCGATTCGGTGACGACATCGCCGTCGAACAGCGCGGTGGTGCCGAGGCCGCAGGCGAAGTCGAGTTCGGGCAGCGCACCGGCCAGGGCCAGTTGGGCCGCCAGTCCCACACTGGTCTCCAAGGCCGAGGACACCACGCAGGGGAGCGCGGCCGCTTCCGCGACTTCCAGCGCCCGCTGCACCCCGCCCAGCGGCGTGCATTTGAGGATCGCGATATCCGCCGCGCCCGCGACCGCTACTCGCAGCGGGTCCGCGGCCCGGCGGATGGACTCGTCGGCCGCGATCCGCACGTCGACCTTGCGGCGCACCGCGGCCAGCTCCTCGAGCGTGCGGCAGGGTTGTTCGACGTACTGCAAACCGGCTGCGGCCCGGTCGAGTTCGGCGATGGCGGTGATCGCCGTATCCACATCCCACACCGCGTTGGCATCCACCCGGATCGCGCCCTGCGCGCCGAGCGCGTCGCGCACCGCCTCGACCCGGGCCAGGTCCTCGGCGAGCGAATCCGGGTGGTCGGCCACCTTCACCTTGGCAGTGCCACAACCGGATTCGGCCACGACCCGATAGGCCCGCTCCGGATCCACCGCGGGCACAATGCAATTGACCGGAATCCGGTCGCGCACCGGCTCCGGCCACCCGAGCGCGCTCTGTTCGAGCGCCGTCGCCAGCCACCCGGCCGCCTCCCGGTCGTCGTACTCCGGGAACGGGCAGAATTCGCCCCAGCCCAGCGGCCCCGGAATCAGCATCCCCTCACGCACGGTGATGCCCCGGAACCGCGTCCGCAACGGGATCGCGTACACCACGGGTTCGGTCACCCCGTCACCCTACGCACCCGGTGCGGCGGGATCGCGGAATCTCGAGTCCACTGGACGGCTCGGCCGTGACGTTGCGCACCTGAGTAAAAACCCCGTGCCCGCACCGGTAGCGGATTGCCATGATGGGTGCATGTCCTACCGGTATCAGGAAGCACAGCAGCATCAGCGGCAATCGAGAACCTGGGACGCGACCGTGAGCAGACTGCTGTTCACGGTCGCGGCCATCCTCGGTGGAGCCGCCCTGCTGTACGCGACCTTCGCGCTGGTCGTCACCTATATCCGAGGCGACGGGATCGCGATCGCGGAAGTCCTTGCCGCCCTGGCGGTCTGCTGGGTCGGCATCGGGCTGATCCTGGCCGTGCCCCGGATCATGGGGCGCCGGGCGCGCGAACAGGGCCGTTCCAGCGTGATCTGGGCGGGCGGCTCGGTGCTGCTGGTGTTGGCGTCGATCTCGATGTTCATCGCGGTCTGAGCCGCGAACCTCAGTTCAGGCGACGACCGTCGTCGGCGGAGAAGAAGTAGGTGTGCTCCGGCGTGGTGGCCAGCGTGAGCCGGGTGCCCTTGGCCGGCGGGTTACGCCAATCCGCCCGCGCCACAATGATCTCGCCCGCGCCGTTCGACTCACCGTCGGCCAGCGTGCGGCCGTAGATGTAGGCGTCGGAGCCGAGTTCCTCGACCACGTCGACCTCCATCTCGATGCCCTTGCTCAGGCCGCCGCCGATCTCGAGGTGCTCGGGACGGATACCCATCACCACCGATCCCTCGGCCGCGTCGACCACCGAGCGCGGCACCGCCAGCGCGTGGCCGCCCAGTGTCACCGAACCGTTCTGCACCGGCAGCGTGAACATGTTCATGGCCGGCGAGCCCATGAATCCGGCGACGAACGCGTTCGCCGGATCCCGGTACAGGTCACGAGGAGTGGCGCACTGCTGGAGCAGGCCGTCCTTGAGCACCGCGACCCGGTCGCCCATGGTCATGGCCTCGACCTGGTCGTGGGTGACGTAGACGGTGGTGGTGCCGAGACGACGCTGTAGCTGCGCGATCTGGGTGCGGGTCTGCACGCGCAGCTTCGCGTCCAGGTTCGACAGCGGCTCGTCCATCAGGAACACCTGCGGCTGCCGCACGATCGCCCGGCCCATCGCCACCCGCTGGCGCTGACCACCGGACAGGGCCTTGGGCTTGCGATCCAGGTAGGGCTCCAGATCCAGCAGCTTCGCGGCCTCGAGTACCCGCCGGTCCTTCTCCGCCTTGGCGACCTTGGCGAGCTTGAGCGCGAAGCCCATGTTCTCCGCGACGGTCATATGCGGGTAGAGCGCGTAGTTCTGGAACACCATGGCGATATCGCGTTCCTTGGGTTCGGCGTGCGTGACGTCGTTGGCGCCGATCAGGATGCGCCCGCCGTTGACCTCCTCGAGGCCCGCCAGCATCCGCAGCGACGTGGATTTGCCGCAGCCGGAGGGGCCGACCAGGACCAGGAATTCGCCGTCGGCGATCTCCAGGTTCAACTGGTCGACGGCCGGTTTGCCCGAGCCCGGGTAGAGCCGGGTCGCGTTGTCGAAGGTCACTGTAGCCATGCTGAATCCATCCCATTCACCGGCAGGAACGTGCCGGACGATCCGAGTAAAGGGTTTCTCGCCATCACCTTAGCCTCAGCGGCTGGGATGAGCACGGCAGCTTTACGCGCTCAGCGCCTCGACGATCTTGTCGATCCGCCTGGCGCGTGTGTCGGCTCGCTTGGCCTCGGTCACGGACCGGACTTGTTCGCGGCGGCGGGAATAGGATTGCCCGTCGAATCCCGCGCGGAGTCCGACGGCGGCGAGTGCCGCGGCCAGGTCATCGGGTACCGCCACGGTCCGCTCGGCGGTATCGCGTTCGACCGTGACCGCGACCGTTTCACCGGCCTGCTTGCCGATCGTCGCGCGGATGGATTTCAGCAGGCCGATGCACGGACCCTCGCCCATGGAGACGATCGATCCGGTGTAGCCGGCACCGTCGAAGGTAGCCCGCACCGGGATCCGCCCGCCGCCGCCGAGAGCCGCCACCACCTCATCGGGCACGCATACGTAGGCGCCGCCGCCCGCGGCGGACTCGATCGTGGCCTCGAATCGTTGCATGACCCGCATGCTAGTTCGCACCCCGACGGGGCGACGGCCGGTTCGGTCAGTGGTCGTCGTAGTGATCGCCGTGGATGGCGTGCCGGTGACCGTCGTGCAGGTAGTCGACATGGTCGCCGTGCTGGACGGCGTCGTGGCCGCAGTCGGGGCCGTGGATGTGGGCATGGTTGTCGCAGGGCTGGTGGCCGGTGGGCTCGCACTCGTCGTAGTGGCCGTCGTGGGCGCGGTGCAGGTGACCGTCGTGCGCGTAGTCGATGTGGTCGCCGTGCTGGACGGCGGTGTGGCCGCAGTCGGGTCCGTGGACGTGGTCGTGCGCGGTGTGCTCGAGGTGTGCTGTGGTCATCAGAATCTCCCTCTCCCGGTACGCGAATCGATCCGTTCTGTTGCCCGGGTCACATTAGTGGATGCGCATCAATGGGTGCTCAGCGGCCCTCGGTGACGGTGGCCCGCTCCAGGGAGTCGATGGTGCGGCCGGTCTTGGGCCGGGCCTGGCGCATCCGGCGGTCGAGGTAGTTGACCAGATGGGTCAGCGGGATGGTGAGCAGCAGATACACCAGGCCCGCGGCGACCAGCGGCGACAGGTTTCCGGTCTGCGCGTTGAGATCGCGGCCGACGGCGAACAGCTCGCGCTGGGTAGCGAGCAGACCGAGGAAATAGATCAGCGAGGAGTCCTTGATCAGCGCGATGAACTGGTTCATCAACGCGGGCAGCACTTTTCGCACACCCTGCGGAATAATGACCAGGCGCATCGCCTGGCGGTAGCTGAGGCCGAGTGCGGCGGCCGCCTCGCGCTGACCGGTATCCACCGATTGGATACCCGATCGGAAGATCTCGCCGATATAGGCCGAGGCCAGCAGGGCCAGGGCCAGCGCGCCGAGCCAGTACGGATTGTTCCCGGTCAGCGTCCGGCTGACCGGGCCGAGACCGAGCCCGATCAGCAGGATGATCACCACGGCGGGCAGGCCGCGGAAGATATCGGTGTAGACCCGCGCGGGCCAGCGCAGCCAGCGGGTGCGCGAAATGCCCGCCACGGCCAGCAGCATGCCGAGAACGCAGCCGAGCACACCCGAAACCACGGCCAGGATCAGGGTATTCGGCAGACCGGTCTTGATCAGGTCGGGAAAGGCCTTGCGGTACAGCGACCAGTCGAAGAACGTTTCCCGCAGCTGCTGCACCGTCGACTTGGGGGCGGCGGGCCCGGTGGTCTTCTCGTCGGCGTGCTCGGCCGCGATCGCCGCGAAGTCCGGAAGTTGCGGCGCGGGAGCGGCTTTGGAGCCCGGCTTCCAGCCGGGCGGGAACTGGCGCGGCACCCAGTCGGTGTAGAGCCGGGCGTAGGTGCCGTCCGCGATCACCGCGTCCAGTCCGCTGTTCAGCGCGTCGATCAGCGGCTGATTGGTCTTGCCGACCGCCCACGCCGCGAAATTGTCCAGGCTGTAGGCATTCTGGACGACGGAGGTGCCGTCACCGGCTTTGATCGCCCCGTCGGCCTGCGCGGACGGCGCCACCCAGGCATCCACCTGACCGGATTTCAGATTGGCGTAGGCGGTGTTGTAATCGGGGAACTTCACCGGGTCCAGGTGCAGTGTGTTGATCACGTAGTCGTCCTGCACGGTGCCCTGCACGACGGCGATCCGCTTGCCCGCGTTCAGATCCGAGAACGCGCTGATCCCGCTGCCGTCGCGCACGACGAGCGCGAAGTAACCGAAGTCGTAGCCATTGGTGAATCCGACTAGCTCGCGGCGCGCGGCCGTGGTGGTGATGTTCGAGGAGCCGACATCGAAGCGCTTACCCGCCACCTGGGCCAGCAGGCCCGCGAACTCGGTGCCCGAGAACTGCACGCGCAGCCCGAGCTTCGCGGCGACGGCTTCGAGCAGGAGATTGTCGAACCCGGTGAACTGCCCCTCGGAGTTGACGCAGATGCTGGGCGGCGCGTCCGACAGGGTGCCGACACTGAGCACGCCGGGGGTGATCAACCCGAGCTTGCTCACGTCCACCGAGTCGAGCGGCGCGGTCGACTCGGTGGTGTAGCGGTCGGGTCCGGCGGCCTCGGAGGAGGCCAGGTTGCCCGGCGCCGCCGAGGCGGAGTTCACCCCGGGGGGTGCGCACAGATCCGTGCCGGATTCCGTGCCGGACGCGCAGCCTGTTGCCACGAAACCGACAGCGAGCAACATCACGGCGATCAACGCCCGGAACCTCACGACACGCAGGCTGGCCATGACCGACCAGCCTATCGGTGGCCAGCGCGAATACCCAGTTACATCAGTGAGGGTCGCGCCACGTGGTTCAGGCCAGGCCGCTGAGCGCCTCCGGATTCACCTCGTCCCGCCAGCGCAGGGCACGCTCCACCTCGGACAGGTCGTAGTCCGGTCCGTTGACGCCCACCGTGAACAGGGTGACCCCTTCGGCCCGCAGACCGGGCGCGTCGGCCACGCCCGGCCACTGCACCGACCGCTCGATCGCGGCGGATTCGCGTCCGACGGCCGCGCAGTGCTCGCCGAGGATGGCGTTCTTGCGGGCCAGCACGGTGGCGTCGGCGAAGCTGTGCCAGATATCGGCGTACTCGGCCACCAGGCGCAGCGTCTTCTTCTCCCCGCCACCGCCGATCAGGATCGGGATCTGCCGGGTCGGCGGCGGGTTCAGCTGCCGCAGCCGGGCGTCGATCCGCGCCATCGAGTCCTTCAGCAGGGCCAATCGGGTTCCGGGAGTTCCGAATTCGTAGCCGTACTGGTCGTAGTCCTTCTGGAACCAGCCCGCGCCGATCCCCAGGATCAGCCGACCGTCGCTGACATGGTCGACGGTGCGCGCCATATCGGCCAGCAGATCCGGATTGCGATAACCGCCGCCGGTGACCAGCGCGCCGATCTCCACCCGCTCGGTCTGCTCGGCCCAGGCGCCGAGCATGGTCCAGCACTCGAAATGCGCCCCCTCCGGATCACCGGTCAGGGGATAGAAGTGGTCCCAGTTGAAGACGATGTCCACACCCAGGTCCTCCGCGCGCAGCACCGCGTCGCGGATCGATCCGTACTTGGCCGAATGCTGCGGTTGCAGCTGGATACCGATACGCACGGGCTTGCTCATCCGAGGCTCCTCACGTCGTCCCGGGACGAGGCTACCGATCACGAGCGGACTCCGCCCGTACCCGACACCCGAGAACGCGGCACCGGAGTACCGGTACCGCGTCGCGGAAGGATCAGGCTGCCTTGCGGATGCCCAGGTATTGGAGGGCGGCGAAGGCGCCGACGGTGGCGGCCTGCATGACGGTCCAGACGGAGCCGGCCAGGTTCAGCTCGAGCGTGCCGGTCAGCAGGGCGATCAGGCTGAGCGCCACCCAGGCGGCGTTCACGAGGACCGCGCCGTGAGCGGCCGAGGTGTTGGGCGTCGCGGGGACGCCGATCAGGCCGACGGCGATGCCGTAGAGGGTGAGGAAGATGCCGATCGGGATGCCGAGGCCGCGATCCAGGCCGAGCAGGGATTCCAGTGGGCCCGAAAGTGCCAGGTAGGCAAGCCCGTTCGCGGTGGTGACGACCGAATCCAGGCGCAGCGACAGGCGCAGCAGCTTGGGGCCGGGGGCCATGAGATCCGACATCGGGGTGGGTGCGGTGGTGGTCATGGTGGTGCTCTTTCTCGTCTAGGCAAGGAGGGTCAGGCGGCGGCGGGGACTTTGTCGAGGAAGCCGTAGACCTTGGCGACCTTCCCGTCCTCGACGATCGCGACATCGAAGCCGATCACGACGGCGGGGCCGTCGGCCGGACCCAGATCCCAGGTGAAGCGGACCTGATCGTGGTGGGCGTCGACCGGACCGCCGAGACGGAAGGTCCAGCCGGGGAACTGGGTCTGCACACCGGCGATCACCGCGTCGAGACCGGCGCGGCCCGCGACGTCGACCATCGGATCGACGTAGGTCGCGTCCGCGGTGAAGACCCGGGCGACGGCTGCCTTGCGGGCATCGGCGTCGGTGGTGTTCCAGGCTTCCAGGTACTGGGCGACGAGCTCGTTCATGGTGTCCTCCATAGGGTCTGAGCTGGTAGTTCTCGCTCTGTCTTGCTGACGAGAACTACGTTATGGCTCGGGGAGGGTGCGCCGAATCAGTCGCCTATAAGTACTTTCCGCGCTCGGTTACCTATGTGCTGACGGTGGCGAGCGCGCTCCACAGGATGGGCGAGAATTCGATCGCGCCGGTATCGCGCCAGGAGCTCAGCCGATCGCGCTGCCAATCCGCCAGCGCGACCACCGGATCGGGCTGTTCATGGGCGGCGTCGACCGCGCAGATGGTGGCCAGCAGCGGACGTGCGCCGGTGTTCGCGAAATGCTGGAAGGCCAGATCGGTGGGCAGTGGCCAGCGGGTGGCGGTCACGAGTTCGGCGCCACCGGCGAGCATTGCCGCGGTGAGGCCCAGCGCCTCGCTGAAACGCAGGTCACCGCCGCTCTCGCAGGCGATGAGCGCGACCCGGGCGGGCATCGGCCACAACTCGGCGCCCGCCCTCGGAACGGGTTCGAGGGTGTGGGTGCCGAGCAGGAAGTCCTTGGCCGACAGCGGACGATGGGTGCGGGTGGCCCGGGCGAACCCGGTGGTGTCCGCGCCGCAGGCCAGATGCAGTTCGGCGTTCTCGCTCTGCCCGGACTCCGGCGCGGCCGCGGTCACATGCCCGACGTAGAGCAGGCGGCTCGCACCCGCGCGCAAGGCGGCGCCGAGCCAGTCCCGGTCCAGGTCGGTGCGCCGGAAGGCGGTGCCGATCTCCGGCGCGAACCGTTGCCGCGCACGATATTCGGCGATCCGCTCGGTCAGCGCGTTCGACGCGTCCATCCGGCCGAGCACCGATCCGAGCGCCGAATCGGCGCGATAGCCCGGAATACGCGGATCGAGAATCCCGACCACCGGCAGATCGCGTCGATCCGCCCAGCGGCGCGCCACCCGCCCCGGCGCCCCCACAATGCTCGCCGCCGCCGAGAGGCCGAGATCGGCGATATCGATCAGCCGCAGTTCCGGCGCGGGCGCCAGAATCTCCCACGGCACCTGCGCGACCCGCGGCGACGGTTGCAGCCGAAGCAACGGCCGGATCCCCTGGGCGTGCAGGTGCGCCAGCTGCTCGGCCAGGCCCGAGGGCAGCAGCGCCCGCGAAAGATCCCGTGCCAGTAGATATTCCGACTCCGGTGTCGCGAAATCCCCGGTGCTGAGCGCGTCGGCCACCCCCTGGGCCGCACCGGGAACCGGCAGCGCCGCCGCCAACCGCGCCACCACCTCGTCGATCGGCCCGCCGGGCAGCATGCTCACCCCGCCGGGGCCGACATCGTCGACCCACCGCCACGACATGTACAGATCGCCCGCATCGGCCATCCGCACCACGACAACCGGCTGCTCCGCCGTGCGCGTCATGCGGACACCTCCGCCGCGACCCGAGCGGCGGCCCGATTCGTTTGTCCGCGTGCGGAATCGGTCGAGGCGAGTAGAGCGTTGGTCATGCGGAAACCTCGCGGGTATCGCGGATCGGGCGGCCGTAGCGTTGTTCGGCGGCGGTGATGAAATCGGCCAGGGCGAGGCGCTGTTCCGGGCCGACGAGCAGGCGCGGGGGGAGGGTGATGGGGAGACCTTCGCCAGCGGCGATATCGGCCAGGGCGGAGGCCAGCCGCAGGGTCGCCGGTGGGGGAGCGCCTGCGGTCGCGGGTAGCGGCCCGGCTTGGAGTGTGGGTTGGGGTGCGCTGGAGCTAGTCGATTCAGCGTGCGAACTGTTCGACAGGTCGGTGGAAGACAGGCCCGCTCGATCCGTGTTCTCGGTTCCGGTCGCGCCGGTGCCTTCTGGGCCGGGACTGGTCGACGCCTCAGAAAGTGTTGCGGTGTCCGCGGTTTCGGATGCAAGAGTGGGGTCGAGTAGCTCGAGGGGGAACTGTCTGCGGCCGGGTGGGCTGGTGGTCGCGGGTTGCAGGGTCGCACCCGCGCACTGGGTTTCGATGAGGTCGGCCAGGAGCAGGCCGTCGCCGCGGCGGTAGGCGAGCCGGAAGGCCAATTGCAGGGCGGGGTCGGCGATCTGGCGGGTCCACTGGTGGCGCTGCGCGCCGGTGGGCAGGGTGTGGCGGACGGCGTCGATGGCCAGGGCGGAGGTGACGGCCAGATCGGTGGCCAAGGCCAGGGCCGCGGTCGGATCCTCGACGGCGTCCAGGATCGACTCCAGCAGCAGGGCGTGCCAGAAATCGATCTGGGCGCAGTGCAATCCGAGACCGCGCTCGGCGTAGACGGCGAAGGCCTCCGCGAAATGATCCTCGCCCACTTCGATGTCGCCGCTGTCGTAGGCGACGGTGGCCAACCGGGTGCGGACGAAGGCGGCGTCCAGGACGGCGCCGGAGTCGCGGAAGTAGGTGAGCGCGCGGGTGTACAGGTCCTCGGCTTCGGCCAGGTCGTCGTTGCCCTCGGCCATGGCGCCCAGGTTCTTGAGGCCGACCCCGGCGCGATACCCGAGCCCGGCCCGCTCGAAATAGTCCTGGCTGGCGCGCAGCAGCGGCGCGGCCGCGTCGTGCTGGCCGAGCCGGATGTGCATGATCGCGACATTCTGCCGCGACTCGGCGACCCCGTTCACATCACCCGCCGCCTCGAAGGCCGCCAGCCCCTGCCGGGCGAAGTCGAAGGCCAGCTCGTGGCGGCCGGTCTCGAAGTACGCGCCCGCCAGATTCATCAGCGGATGGCCCGCCAGCTGGGGCGCGAATCGTACCGCGGTCTCCAGGGATTCGGTGGCGATCTCGATGGTGTGCGCCCACTGCCCGCGATGGAAGGCGACCGCGCCCAGCGACAGCAGACAGGAGACGCGCAAGGTGCCCAGCTCCTCGGCACTGTTGGCGAGCAGGCCGCGCGCCTCCTCCAGCGCCGCCTGTGCTGCGTCCAGTTCCCCGAGGTGCTGCAATGCCTGGGATTGGTTAACCAGTGCGCTACAACGCTTTTCGACGGCGTCCGCCGGAATCTCGGCCAGCGCCTCCCGGTACCAGCCGAGCGCGGTGGTGTGATCGCCGAGCTCGTCGGCCATGCTGGCGGCATTGATCAGCGCGCTGACCCGCAGCGGGCCGGTGGTGTCGCGTACCGCGTCGGAGAAGATCCGGAGTGCCCCGGCGACATCGCCACGCTGATACGCCTGCGCGCCCGCCAGTAGAACCGCACGGCCGTCGTCGGCTTCCGGCATCACGATCTCCGAACTGTGTACCGGCTTCGCGCAGCCGTTTCCGTGAGTCCGCCCACCGCGCGGCGTCGGCCCTCGGTGATGAGGATCGCACGGCCGCCGGTGGATGCGCTGGTCATCGCACAATATCGAAGTGGCGGAACCGCAATCAGAAGTCCGAATCGCCAACGGCGGCATCGAGTTCCGCCCGCAGCGGCGCGTCGAATGCGTCGGTTTCCGCCGTTCGGGTCAACCGTGCGGCGGCGAACTCCCTTATCCGCCTGCGCAGTTCGGGCCCGCCGCGATCCTCGTACTCGGGCAGGCCGATGCCGGGCACGGAGACCTCGACGGTCACGGCGTCCTCCCCGGCCACCGGTGTCTGCCCCACCCAGGTGTCACCCACCAGGTCGAGCTCGATCTCGGCGGCCTCGGTGACGCGCGCTCGCGGCCGCAGGTGCGACGGCACCGGGCCGGTCAGGCCGGGGGCGGCGACCACGCTGACCCGGGCGATGGTGAGACCGGATTCGCGGGCCAGTTCCCAGGTGACCGCCTGTTCGGAGGCATCGAGCAACCCGGGCGGGCAGCCGCGCCAATCCCAGCCGCCGACGCCGCGGTCCAGCGTGAGCACCGCGCCGGGGGTATCGCGACCGGCGGCCAGTGCGTAATCCGAGCGGCGCGCGGCCACTTTCGGCACGGACACGGCGATCTCGGCGTCGTCGCCGTCGACGAGCAGGTCGCACTGCTCGGTGAGTTCGGCGATCTCGGCCGCCAGGAGCGCGGGGTCCAGGGCCGGGATACCGTCCAGCGTGGAGGCGGGCCACCAGCGGGCCGCCCAGTGCGCGTAGCCGAGCCGCCAGCTGTGGGTGATCAGGCGCGGCAGTTCCGGGCGGGCGGGCAGCGCGGGCCGCCCCCCGGCGTATTCGGCCGCGGCCAGTGCGACGGCCTCGCCGTAGATCGCCCACAGCCAGTCCTGGGCGGCGTCGAGGTCGTCGAGGACGGCGGCCGGGATGGCCTGGCCGGACAGGGCACTCCAGGTGAGCGTCCCGCCGAGCACCTCGAGCACCATGACGTCGTTGTCCGGCGCGCCGTCGAGGACGGTGGGCGCGCCCGCCGGCGCGATGGCGAGCACGTCGCGCGCGCGGAACAGGGTGACCTCGGTCATCAGCTCACCCTCGATTCGAGCGTGTCGATCTCGGCGGCCAGGGATCCGGCGCTGAGCGCCTTCTTCACCCGGGCTCGGTGGTCCAGGATGACCGAGCGCGCCACCCCGTCGAGCAGATCCCACAGCTCATCGGGATCGAAGATCGAGAATTCGCGGACATCACGTCCGTGCAGCCGCACCCACAGTCGCCGCAGATAGGGTTGCCACGGTGTCCGCAACTCGGTGGCTATCACGGCGAGCGGGTTCGACGCCGACAGCTCGGCGGCCGGGTCGATGGCGAGCCGACGGGCTTGCAGCACATAGGATTCCCGCCGCCAGCGCCCGTTGATCAAACGCGCCGGCACCGATTCCGCCGCATCGGGGTCGGTGCCGAGCCGAGCCGGGCCGGGGGTGTTGATCGGTGCGAACCGCACCGCCAGCGCGGCTCCCGCGGCGGCGGTGACGCGCAGCGATTCGTCCAGGAACCCCCACGGTGCGCAACTGCGGGCCACCTCGGAGGTGACCAGTTCCGGTATCTCGGGTAGCTCGGAGCGTTCGGTCGATGCCTGCAACACCGTGAACACCCGCTCGTAGATGGTGCGGTCCAGGGGCAGCCCGAGCGCGGATGTGGAAGCCGAGACGCCGATCTCGGGCGCCCGGGGCAGCGGATGACCGGTGAGCCCGTAGCGCTGCGCCCGAGTCTCCCGGTGCCACAGCGTGATTCCCGCATGTGCGCCCGCGTGCGCGGCGATCAGACTGTCGAACAGATACTGCCCCTTGCCGTTTCCCGCGCCGACCCGCGCGCCGGCCGCCTCCTCCAGGAGCGCGTCGATCGTCCGCGTGTGATCGACCGTCGGCGCTGCCGCGGACGGTCGCCGCCGCCAGGCGACCTCGACCAGCTGGGCGAGTTCGGCCGCCCGCTCGGCATCTCCGAGGTGAGCTTTCAGTGCTCCGGTGGTGCGCCCGGCCGCGAACTCGTGGATCTCGCGCAGCGCCGCCTCGGCGATCTCGCGCTCCCGCACCGGATTCGGCGCACCCGAGGTGGTCGCGAGTTCGAAACAGCGCTGGAAGTACAGGTCCTGTGGATGTCCCTCGGTGATCCGCAGCGCCCGGCGAACCTGTTTGAGCACGGTGAACCAGGCCGCGGTCGCGCGCAGTACGTCCGCGCTCGCGTGCACCCGGGCCGTCAGCAGCGTCGCGCCGTCGGCGCTGACCAGCGGCCCGGCACAGCTCGGATGCTGGACCGGCCGGATCACCAGCGGATCCAGCAGCAGTTTCACGGTGCGCCGCAGCGGACCGCCCTGTGGGCCGCTGAGCGCTTCGACACCGTCGAGCTCGCGCCACACCTCGTCCAGCACCATGGCGCGCGGTCGTCGCATTCGACCAGGTTACCGGCCAGGTGATACCGAGCAATTGTGATTTGGGCGGGCACAAACCTGGGATCGGTAGGACGCCGATCGTTCCTACCTTTCTCGTAACGGCACCGCCAAGGGCCGGACCACACGAAAGACAAGGAACACCATCATGAACCTCAAGACCGCCGCCGCCGTTGTCGCCGCCACCTCCGCGCTCGCCCTGGGCCTGACCGCCTGCGGTGAGGACGCCAAGAGCAGCAGCCCCGCCCCCGCCGACAAGCCGGCCACCTCCGCCGCCCCGGCCCCCGCACCGGCGGGCAAGTCCTCGGCCGCCGTGGACGGCAAGACGCTCGCGGGCACCTTCGACACCACCTGCGCCAAGCAGGGCGGTCTGCTGGCACTGGCCCTGACCGACAACAACAACGACGCGCACGGCCAGCTCTCGGTGAGCGCCACCATCAGCGGCGACACCGTGCAGGCGGTGGCCATCGCGGGCAGCAAGGGCGGCGCCAACGGCATGCCGTACGCGGTCGGCTACGGCAACGGCCAGCCGGGCGGCTCGGCGAAGCTGGTCAAGGACGGCAACACCTACAAGGTGACCGGTGAGGGTGTCGGCACCCCGGATATGACCAACCCGATGGCCGGAGCGCCCGCCGCGAAGTTCGACATCACCTTCGCCTGCACGACCATCGTCGGCGCCTGATCCTTCTCCCTTCCGAATCCCGCGCTCCCGCAACATCTGTGGGAGCGCGGGTCACCCCTCTGCCAGGAGCACACCATGCGTACCAAAGCCCGCGCCGCCGCTCTCGTCTTCGGCGCCTTCGCCTTCGCCTTCTATCTGTTCCACGGCTTCACCGCCGACACCACCGACCCGTTCGCCATGCCGTGGGTCGGCCCGCAGCTGGCGCTGCCGATCATCGCCATGACCATCGTCCCGATCGTGTTCGCGTTCACCGGCGAGGGCATTCTGCAAGCGTTCACCGGTAACAACAGCTCCGAGTTCCGGGGCGGGCTGGTCGGGATCGGCACGGTGCGGTCGTTCCATCACACCGGTGTCACCGTCAACGACCAGCCGCAGGTGCGCGTCCACTTCAGTGTGGAGGGCATGGACGGCAAGGTCTTCGAATCCCAGGCCCGGATGATCGTGCCGCTCACCGAACTCGCCCTGCTGCGGCCCGGTGTGGTGCTGCCGGTGCGATACCTGCCCGGGCGCACCGACAAGGTCGAGGTCGACCTGTCCGGTGACGCCGCCGCGGCGCAGCGCGCGATGAACGAGTCGATGCTGCGCAAGGGCTTCACCACCCCGGCGAAATTGGATATCGCGGCCCGGGGCATCCAGGCCCAGGCGGTGGTGCGGTCGCTGTCGGTGCCGGGGGAGATCCGGGACGGGCACACACGCATCGATCTCGGACTCGTCGTCACCCGGCCGGACGGGAGCACGTTCGCCGCGCACGCCGAGAAGTTCCTGCCGCCCGCGCTGGTGGCCGGGGTGCAGGTCGGCCGGATCGTGCAGGTCCACTACCTGCCGGGCGCGGAGCAGGAGGTCGTGCTGGCGCTGCCGGTGAACGCATGAGGAACGCGAAACCCCCTAGGCTGGGCCCGGGATGACAAGCGGATGTGCTTGCGCCCCGGGCCTTTTGTGCTGAGCTGGCAAACTGAGGGTTACCTAATTGGTCGCCTGTTCACCTTTTCGTTTCCCGGGGCTGGTTTCCGCGGTTTACCGTGCGCCCGACAGCTCGAGTTCAGGAGTTACCGTGAAACCGCTCGCCCTCTTCGTCAAGCACGACGGCCAGTCCTCCCGTGCCGCCGTGACCTGTGAATACAAGTGCGGCAACGCCTGCTTCCACGAGCCGCCCAACACCTCCGGCGGCGCGTACTTCGGTGACATCGTCGCCGCCCTGAACCGCCGCGGCCTGATCAAGGGCGGCGCGGCCGCCGTGCTCGCCGTCGGCGCGGGCAGCGCCCTGGCCGCATGTGGTGACGACAAGCCCGCCGACGCACCCACCCCGGTCGCCAAGGCCGCGGGCACGCCGGGTACCGGCACCGCCTACACCGCCGTCACCCCCAACAAGGAAGACGCGGTCGTCATCCCCGAGGGCTACGAGCAGGGCGTCGTCCTGCGCTGGGGCGACCCGATCTTCGCCGACGCGCCCGCGTTCGACTTCGACAAGCAGACCGCCGCCGCGCAGGCCGAGCAGTTCGGTTACAACAACGACTTCGCCGCGCTGCTGCCGATCGAGGGCCAGCCCAATTCCTATCTGCTGGTGGTCAATCACGAGTACACCACCGGCCCGCACATGTTCCGCGGCTACAACAAGGATGCCCCGACCGCCGAGCAGATCGCCATCACCATGGCGGCACACGGCCTGTCCGTGGTGGAGGTCAAGGGCGAATCCGGTTCGGGCAAGCTGACTCCGGTGTTCGGAAAGTACAACCGCCGCATCACCGCCACCTCCGAGTTCAAGCTGACCGGTCCGGCCGCGGGCAGCGCGTTCGTCACCACCTCCGCCGATCCGACCGGCAGCAAGATCCTGGGCACCTTCGCCAACTGTGCGGGTGGTGTAACCCCTTGGGGCACTGTGCTTTCCGGAGAGGAGAACTTCAACGGCTACTTCGCCAACGGCGACAAGATCGGCAACAAACGCACCAAGCGCTACGGTTTCGCCGCCGGCAAGACCGCCAACGGCTGGGAGACCGCCGACAAGCGCTTCGACCTGGAGAAGGAGCCGTTCGAGGCGAACCGCTTCGGCTATGTGGTCGAGGTGGACCCGTGGGACCCGAACTCGGTGCCGCTCAAGCATTCCGCGCTGGGCCGGCTCAAGCACGAGGGCGCCAACGTCTACGTCACCGCCGACGGCGCGGTCGTCGCCTACACCGGTGACGACGAGAAGTTCGACTACATGTACAAGTTCGTGTCCAGCCGCAAGATCCAGTCCGGCACCAGCGCGTCGAGCCGCCGCGAGAACATGAAGATCCTCGCCGAGGGCACGCTGTATGTCGCCAAGCTGACCGGCGATCACGCCGACAAGATCGATGGCACCGGCGCCAAGCCCTCCGAGCAGGGCTTCACCGGTAAGGGCCAGTGGATTCCGCTGCTGGAGTCCACCGCCGACGGCAAGGGCAGGTCGCTGGTCGAGGGCATGTCGGCGGCCGAGGTCGCGGTGTTCACCCGCCTGGCCGCGGACAAGGTCGGCGCCACCAAGATGGACCGCCCCGAGGACTTCGAGGCCAACCCCTACACCGGCAAGGTGTATGTCGCGCTGACCAACAACGACAACCGCGGCGCCGAGGGCAAAGCCGGTGTGGACGAAGCGAATCCGCGCAAACTGAACAAGAACGGCCAGATCCTCGAGATCGACGACGAGCACACCGGCACCGAGTTCACCTGGTCGCTGCTGCTGGTCTGCGGTGACCCGGCCGCCGCCGACACCTACTACGGTGGCTTCGACAAGACCAAGGTCAGCCCGATCTCCTGCCCGGACAACCTGGCCTTCGACCCGTACGGCAACCTGTGGATCTCCACCGACGGCAATGCGCTCAAGTCCAACGACGGCCTGTTCTCGGTGGTGCTCGACGGCCCGAATCGCGGTGAGACCAAGCAGTTCCTGACGGTGCCGCGCGGCGGCGAGACCTGCGGTCCGATCGTCACCGAGCAGCGGGTCATGGTGTGCGTGCAGCATCCGGGCGAGGCCGACGACGCCACCCCCGACAACCCGCTGTCGCACTGGCCCGACGGTGGCGCCGCCCAGCCGCGGCCGTCGGTGGTCGCGGTGTGGAAGAAGGGCGGCGCCCGCATCGGGCACTGATCGCTACATATTGGCGAAGCGGCGGAAATCGCCCTGGGCGCCGCTGTAGACGTTGAGATCGACCCGGGCCGGAATACCCGGAACGCTGCCGCTGTCGGTGGTCTGCCAGAAGGTCCAGGCAGGCCACCCGCCGGGCACCTCGGGTTCCGGGTTGCCGCGGTAGTCGGCGATCCACAGCGGATACCGGGTGAACTGGTTGGTGTCGGCCATGGCCGTCTTCCAGAAGTTCGGATAGGTGTAGATGATCGGCGTCCGGCCGGTCAGGGTCTGCACCGTGTTCAGATAGCGCTGGGTCCAGTCGATCAGCGCGTCCGGGGGCAGGCCGCCGGAGGACTCGAGGTCCAGGACCGGCGGCAGATCCAGCGGGCCGTTCTGGCCGAGCACCACGGTCGAGTACAGCGTGGCCTGGGCTTCGGGGGACAGTTCGGGGCGTGCGTAATGGTAGGTGCCGCGCGCTACTCCGGCCGCCCGCATGATCAGGCTGTCCGGGACGAAGTGCGGATTCACATAGTGCATGCCCTCGCTCGCCTTCACCATCGCGAATTCGTAGCCCGCGTGGCGTACGGCGAACCAGTCGATCATCATCTTGTCGGGATGCTGCCAGGACGACACGTCCGGGCCTTGCGGCTCGGCCGTGGCAGGCGGAGCGGTGAGGATGCCCGCCGACGCGATCAATGCCACCATCCAGCTGGAGCGCCTGATATCCATGGCGCTCCACGATAGTTATCCGCTCTAATTGTCTTGCGGGTGGGTGTCGCTCACCACACCGGGCGGCTGGGTGATGGTGAACGACGAGCCGTGCAGCGGGCTCGGCTCGATCGGCGCGCACGGGCTCACGGTCCACGAGCGCACCTCGTACTCGCCGAACGGTCTGCCGTCGGCGGTGACCTCGGTGAACTCGATCGGCGTGAAATCCGGTGAGTTGCAGGGGATGGTCTCGCCGACCGCGAGGGCCAGGCGCGGGGTGATGCCCTCGAGCCGCATGGTCTGCTCCTTGGTCCAGCCGGCGGTGGTGTTGGTCAGGACCAGCCGATAGGTGTCGACGTCATCCCAGGTCACGGTGGCCGCCATGACATCGCCCGGTTCGACGCCCGGATCCGTCCACGCCTCCGGCGATTTCTGATTCCGCAGCGACGGCGCCTCGAAGAAACCGCCGTACTCGACCATGCCGAGCACGCACGCGACCGAGGTGCCGGTCTGGACCAGCGTCATATCCTGATCCTCGCCGCCGACCAGCCCGACCCAGTAACTCATGTGCGGCACGAACTGCGTGACCGCCAGACCGAGCGGATTGGCCAGCATGCCCGGTGTGCGCAGCAGCGCCGAGCCGGTGCCGATCAGGTTCTCCAAGCCGCCGGTCAGCCCGGCGAGGCTATTGCAGGAGACGGTCGGCTGGGTCCAGCGGGCGGATACCGAGCGGATCGGGGCGTGCTCGGGCGCGGTCACCGAATAGCCGCTGTAGACCTCGGCGTGCTGCGGTTTCGCGGTCGCCGACGGGATCTGCAGCAGGCCGGCGCCGAGTACCGCCGCGAGCGGCACGGACAGCAGCAATCGGCTCGTACGCGTGGCCATAGCGGCAGTGTATGACCGATATGTCCGGTCGCCGGGGACGTGCGGTTTACCCCAGCCAGTCCAGCACCGAGGCCGCCGTCCACGACTGCTGCATGCTGCCCAGCGGTTCGCCGGTGAACGGCTCGTAGTATTCGGCGAAACTGCCGTCGCTGGCCTGGCGCAGGCCCTCGGCGCGCAGCATGAACGCGCGCTCGGCCCAGCCGCGGCGCGCGAACACCCAGGAGAACAGCCAGCTCATCACCGGCCACACCGGGCCGCGCCAATACTCGCGCGGCCGGAAATCCCGCGACACGGGCGAAGTCGACGGCGGCAGCGCGTACCGCAGATCCGGATGGCCGCAATAGCTCGGCCCCTCGAACAGGCGCAGCAGCGCGCGTTCCGAATCACGGGGCAGGCCACCGGAAATCAGCGGCGCGAAACCGGCCAGCGTCTCGGTCACGATCGGGCGATCCAGTCGCACATCGATATCGTGGGCCACGCCGGTGCGCGGATCCGCGGTCGCGACCACGCCCGCGCGGAACCGATCCGCCCAGCCGTACAGCTCACGAACATCGGCGAGCGGTTGCTTGTAGTCCTCGCCGATATGCGCCAGCACCTCGCAGGCCAGCGCGAAGATCGCGGTGACGAAAACATCCTCGACCGCGAAACTCATGGTCGAGGCGAGCTGGTAGTCGTCGTATCCGGCGCGGCGCATTTGCTCGACCAGCCACAGGTAGCGGTCGTATTCGCGGTCGCTCGGCCGCTGGGTCGGATCCGCCACGATCGCGGTGTCGGCGCGCTCGTACGGCGGCAGCGCACCCGGAATCACGTTCTCGTAGGCCCGATCCCAGCGCGGCGAATTGTCCATACCGGATTCCCAGCCGTGATACAGCGTGATCCGGCCGGTTTCCTTCGGGTCCCGGGCGTGTGCCAGCCAGCGATGCCAGCGCACCAGATCCGGCCAGCGGCGCTGCAGGAACTCCTCGGCCACCGCGCGGGTGCCGCGGCCGTGCCGGCGCGAATGATCCAGAATCCGCTGCACCGCGATCGCGTGCACCGGCGGCTGGGTGATCCCCGAAGTGTCCGGGCCGTCCGGCGCGTTCGCCGCCAGCCTGCGGCACTCCCATCGGGCCGGGCCCGGGAAATAGCCGTCGACGCCGTTGGCGAACACGATGTGCGGGATCATCCCGTTCTTCCACTGCGCCGACAGCAGCGTGTCCAGCTCCACCACCGCGCGCTCCACGCTCAACGGCGCCAAGCCGACCGCGACGAAGGCGGCGTCCCAACTCCACATGTGCGGGTACAGGCGTGGCGCGGCGCTGGTCATCGTGCCCAGGTCGTTGCCACGCAGCAGGTACGCGGCACGGGCCGCGAGCTGAGTGGGGGTGAAACCCGGGTGCGCCATCCCCCTATTCTGCGATGCCACGCGCAGGAACGCCCGTTCGGCGGCGCTCGGAGTCGCCCGGTCGACCGGCAGTGGTGCGGCTGAACTCACATGCGTGCATCGGTGCGGGGCCCGACGACGCTACGGGTTACCGCCGGGTTTGTGCACAGCTACTACGGTGATGCGCCATGACCAGTCATCCGAAGCCGACCGCTTTGATCACCGGCGCCAGCCGCGGGCTGGGCGCTGCCGTCGCCAGAACGCTCGCCCCCACCCACGATCTGCTGCTCGGTGCCCGCTCGGCCGAGGCGCTGCGCCCGATCCTGGCCGAATTGCCCGGCGCCACCGGCTGGCCCGTGCCGCTCACCGACTATCCGGCGGTGGCCGCGGCGGCCGCCCGAATCGAGCGGCTGGATGTGCTCGTTCACAATGCCGGTGTCGCCGATCTGGGTACGATCGCCGACTCGTCGGTGGATCAATGGCGGAATACCCTGGAGGCCAACGTTATTGCCGTGGCCGAGCTGACCCGGCTGCTGCTGCCCGCCCTGCGCCGGGCCGAAGGCCATGTGGTCCTTGTCAATTCGAGCGCCGGGTTGCGTGCCAACGCCGGTTGGGCCTCCTACGCCGCCTCCAAGTTCGGCCTGCGAGCCTTCGGCGACGCCCTGCGGCTCGAGGAGCCCACCCTGCGCGTCACCTCGATCCACCCCGGCCGCATCGACACCGACATGCAGCGCACCATCATCGCCGGCGAAGGCCGCGACTACCGCCCCGAAGAATTCCTCACCCCCGAGACCGTCGCCTGGACCATCCGCAACGCCATCGACACCCCGCGCGACGCCCACCCCACCGAAATCACGCTCCGCCCTTTCGGCTGAACGCCCGGTCCCGGCAGCTGCCTGGCGGCTGGTCGAGATCATCCGCGGCCGCAACCTTCGCATGGTCACCCTGAACGACGCCCTGCTACCGCCGTGAGCGATTGCTGGGTAACCGTTCCCAAAAGGGAGCATATCGGAGTATGCTCACTGCATGTCGTCGACTACGCGAATCACCGTGACGCTGCCCACCGAGCAGGTCGAGAAGTTGCGTGAAAGGACCGACAACCTCTCCGGCTACGTTGCTGAGGCGGTCGCGCAGCAGCTACGGCATGAACTAATCGCTGAGGATATGCGCAAGTATCAGGAAGAACACGGCGAGTTCACCTCGGAGGAACTGGCTCGGGCGCGCTCGGAACTTTATGGTGACGGTGACACCGTGGCTGGCGCTGCGTGAACGGCGCTGGACGAACGGTCGTTCTCGACAGTCAGGGCTTGGCTCTGTGGGTAGCCGAGGATCGCGAGATGCTCACTCGAGTTCATGTTTACAACCTGGACGGCGCGAAGATCGTCGTGGGCGCGAACACAATCGTCGAAGTCAGTCACGCAAAGGTGAATGTTCCAAGGCTTCGCTGGGTCCTGTCCAGAGTTCGGGTTGAACCAGTTACCGAATCAGCGGCCACAGCTGCGGCCAACCTGCTGAAAAAGGCCGGCCTACACGGCCACAAGTACGCGATCGATGCCACCGTCGCAGAAATGGCGTTACGCCAAACCGGCCCGGTGGCCATGTTGACCTCGGACGTCGACGATATGCGCCGCCTCTGCGGCGACCGCGTCCACCTGATCCCGGTGTAAGCCGGTAGCTGGCTACCGTCGGCTGTCTCATCGGTCGGGCCGGATCAGAGGGTGGACAGCAGGTCCGTGACTGGAAGGGTGGTGTCCGCGTAATGAATCGGGATGTCCTCTCCGGCACGGTATTCCCGCCGTACGCGGAAGCCCTCCGGAGTGGGGTCGGTGTGCTCGTAGAGCACGTCCTTGGTGACTACCCAGTACGTGGAGTACCCGGCGCGACCGTACAACTTTGCCTTGATGCCGAGGTCGTACATGACCGTTTCATCGGACACCTCGACGACGAGGGCGACATCGGCCGGGGCCCATACCGAGACCTTGGTGCCGACCGTGCCTATCGGTTCGGCACCTTCGCGCAGCACCCAGCAGTCCGGGTCGGGGAGGGAATTCCCGGTGGGCAGTGTGGCGGTAGTAAGGCGAAATCCCTTCGCTGTCAGTAGGCGGAGGAGATTTCCGGTCGTGAAGCCGTGCCAATCTCCGATGACCACAGACCACACCTCCCCCTCGACGAGTTCGACTCGATGGTCGAACGCGCCCGCCTCCCACGCGCGCAGAAACTCCTCGCGTGTCCAGCGGTAGGCGATCGAGGCCCCGGTCATGGGCACCAGAGTACGTGGCGCTGGAAGGTCACGCGACGATGTTGATCAGGCGGCCGGGGACGACGATCAGCTTGCGGGGGGCGGCGCCGGCGAGGAGGGCGGCGATCTTCTCGTCGGTGAGGGCGGCGGCTTCGATGGCCGCGGTGTCGGCGTCGGCGGGGACCTGGATGCGGCTGCGGACCTTGCCGTTGACCTGGATCGGGTACTCCACGCTGGCCTCGACCAGCATGGCCGGGTCGGCGACCGGGAAGGGGCCGTGCGCCAGCGATTCGGGGTGGCCCAGGCGTTCCCACAGTTCCTCGGCGATATGCGGGGCCAGCGGCGCCAGCATCAGGATCAGCGACTCCACCACGTGGCGTGGCGCGCCGCCGGGGTAGTTCTTGGTCAGATGGTTGGTCAGCTCGATCAGCTTGGCGCCCGCGGTGTTGTCGCGCAGCGCGGCGTAATCCTCGTCCACCCCGGCGATCGTCTTGTGCAGCAGCCGTGCCGTCTCCTCCGAGGGATCGTCCTCGGTGACCCGGATCGCGCCGGTCTCCTCGTCCACCACCAGTCGCCACACCCGCTGCAGGAAACGATGCGCGCCCACCACATCCTTGGTGGCCCACGGACGCGACGTATCCAGCGGGCCCATCGACATCTCGTAGAAGCGGAAGGTGTCCGCGCCGTACAGGTCGCACATCTCGTCGGGGGAGATGGCGTTCTTCAGCGACTTGCCGATCTTGCCGTACTCCTGGAACACCTCGGCCTCGACACCGGCCTGGTCGGTCCAGAAGAACTTGCCGTCCCGCTCGACGACCTCGGCCGCCGGGATGTACGTGCCCCGGGCGTCGGTATAGGCGAACGCCTGGATGTAGCCCTGGTTGAACAGGCGGCGATACGGCTCACGGCTGCTCACCTCACCCAGATCGAACAGCACCTTCTGCCAGAACCGCGCGTACAGCAGATGCAGCACCGCGTGCTCGACGCCGCCGACATACAGATCGACACCGCCCGGATCGTCCGGGCCGTGCTCGGCCGGACGCGGACCCACCCAGTAGGCCTCGTTCTCCTTGGCGCAGAACACCTCCGGGTTGGTGGGATCGGTGTAGCGCAGCTGATACCAGGAGCTGCCCGCCCAGTTCGGCATCACATTGGTATCGCGCCGGTACCGTTTGGGGCCATCGCCCAGATCCAGTTCCACGTGCACCCAGTCGGTGGCCTTGGCCAGCGGCGGGGACGGCTCGGAGGCGGCGTCGTCCGGGTCGAAGGTGACCGGGGCGAAATCTTCCATTTCCGGAAGTTCCACGGGCAGCATGGATTCCGGCAGCGCGTGGGCGGCGCCGGTCTCGTCGTAGACGATCGGGAACGGCTCACCCCAGTAGCGCTGCCGCGCGAACAGCCAGTCGCGCAGCTTGTACTGCACGGTGCCCGCGCCATGGCCGTCGGCCTCCAGCTTCGCGATCATCGACGCCTTGGCGTCCTCGACCGAAAGTCCGTCCAGGTATTGCGAATTCACCAACTCACCGGTGCCGGTGAAGGCGGCCTCGTGCACGTTACCGCCGGCGATCACCTCGGCGATCGGCAGGCCGAGCGCCTGGGCGAAATCCCAGTCGCGCTGGTCGTGGCCGGGCACCGCCATGATGGCGCCGGTGCCGTAGCCGCTGAGCACGTAGTCGGCGATGAACACCGGTACGGCCGCGCCGTCGGCCGGGTTGACCGCGTAAGCGCCCAGGAAGACGCCGGTCTTCTCCTTGTTCTCCTGGCGTTCCAGATCGGATTTGGCGGCGATCGACTTCCGGTACGCCGCAACGGCTTCCGCGGGCGTGGCGCTCGCGTTGGTCCACCGCGGGTCGGTGCCTTCCGGGTAGGCGGCGGTGACCAACCGGTCGACCAGCTCGTGCTCGGGGGCCAGCACCAGGTAGGTCGCGCCGAACAGGGTGTCGGGGCGGGTGGTGAACACCTCGATCGGCCCGGCGGGGGAGTCGAACTTCACCTGCGCGCCGCGTGAGCGCCCGATCCAGTTGCGCTGCATGGACTTCACGTTGTCCGGCCAGTCCAGCAGGTCCAGGTCGTCGACCAGCCGATCGGAGTAGGCGGTGATCCGCATCATCCACTGCCACAGGCGCTTACGGAACACCGGGAAGTTGCCGCGCTCGCTGCGGCCGTCGGCGGTGACCTCTTCGTTGGACAACACGGTGCCCAGACCCGGGCACCAGTTGACCATCGAATCGGTCTGGTAGACCAGGCGATACGAGTCGATCAGCGCGGCCCGCTCGGCCGTGGACATGGTGTGCCAGTCCTGGCCTTCGGGCGCGGGGCGCGCTCCGCCGGCGAACTGCGCCTCCAGCTCCGCGATCGGCCGGGCCCGGCCGACCTCCTGGTCGTACCAGGCGTTGTAGATGCGCAGGAAGATCCACTGCGTCCACTTGTAGTACTCGGGGTCGGTGGTGGCGAAGGAACGACGCCGGTCGTGCCCCAGTCCCAAGCGGTCCAGCTGACGCTGCATGGTCGAGATATTGGACATGGTGGTGGTGCGCGGGTGCTGACCGGTCTGCACCGCGTACTGCTCGGCGGGCAGGCCGAAGGCGTCGTAGCCCAGCGCGTGCAGCACATTGCGGCCCTGCATGCGGTGGTAGCGCGCGAACACGTCGGTGGCGATGTAGCCCAGCGGGTGCCCGACGTGCAGGCCCGCGCCCGACGGGTACGGGAACATGTCCTGGACGAAGAGTTTGTCGGCGGGCGTTTCGCCGGACAGCGGACCGGTCGGGTTGGGCGCGTGGAAGGTGCCGCGCGCTGTCCAGTTCTGCTGCCAGCGGCGTTCGATGCGGCCCGCGAGATCGGCGCTGTACCGGTGCTCGGGTACATCGCTTTCATTGACACGGTTGTCCTGCACGGTCCTGCCTTCTTGTTCTCGCCGATCACCGACAAAGTAAATGCCTACCAGGGTAGAGCGTCGGCCCCGTAGGACCGAAAAACAGGGTGCGATACCCTGGCCGGGTGTTCTTCGTAGCTCTCGCCCTTTTCGTGCTGGCCGTCGTCGCCATCGCGACCGGCGTGCTCGGGCTCACCGGCCGGCTGCCTTTCAACCGCGTCGTCGGTGTGCATACCGAGTCCGCTCTCAGTTCCGAGGAGAACTTCCGGATCGCGAACCGCGTCGCCGCGCCGACCTCGGTCGCGGCCGGTGCGCTGCTGTTCGCCGGCGGTCTGGTCGCCTCCCAGGCCGGCGTGCTGGTCGGCCTGATCGTGGCCGTGGTCAGCTCGGTAGTCGCGCTGTTCACCCTGGGCGGGGGCGCCATCGCGGCCGACAAGGCGCTCGCGAGTCTGGTTCCGGTGCAGTCCGGTGGTTGCGGTTCCTCGTGCGGTTCGTGCTCGCTGCGGGATACCTGCGCGCCCGCCAATTGATCTTTTGGCGGCGCTGACCAAAAGGTGATGCGCGGGTGCCGGGTGCTCCCGTAGCCTGGCCTCAGCGGCCTTCGTGGGGGAGGCCACATTCTCCTGGGGAGGAAGAATGCGCATGATCCGAATTTTCGGAATCTGGCTGGGATTTCTCGCTTTCGTCGCCTTTATCGGCGATGCCATCGCAGTGGGTTTCTGCTTCGCGGTGCCCGCGGTCATTCTCGTCATCATCGGAAACGCCGGGCGCGACAACGCGCGTCGCCGTCGCGGCGCCTGGAGCGCGGACTTCAGCGGTGGTTCCTTCGACTTCGGTAGTTCGTCGGGTTCCGGCGGCTACTCCGATTCGGGTTCGAGTAGTTCCAGCAGTGGTTGCGGCGGTGGCAGCAGCAGTAGTGGCTGCGGCGGCGGTGGTGGTGGTTGCGGTGGCGGTAGCTAGCATCGCGTCGAAGTAGGCATCATGCTGTGGACGCTGTGGATGGCGTTGGTCGGCACTGTCGGCGGACTGTTCGCCATCGGTTCTTTTCTCGACTCGTCGTACGGGTACGGCGCGCTCGGCTCGGGAATGTTCCTGACCCTGTGGCCGCTCGCGGTGCTCCGATTTCGAGCCCGCCGCCGTCGCAAGCGCAAGATCAAACGGACGAAGCAGGGCGGCTGGTGGGATCTGGTCGAACTTCTGGAGGGTGACTCCGGCGGCTGCTCCGGTGGTGACGGGGGCAGCGGCTGTGGTGGCGGTGGTGGCGGCTGCGGCGGAGGTAGTTGAACCCAGATCTTGCGTGTACGTATACATCTACGTATAGTCGTGTCATGCCCAATAAGACCATCTACGTTTCCGACGACGACCTGCCGCTGTTCCAGCGGGCGCAGGAGCTGGTCGGCGGCAACCTCTCCGGAGCGGTGACCACGGCTCTGCGCCGGTTCATCGAACTGGAGGAGGGTCGCCAGGAGGGCTTCGAGGAAGTGGTGCTCAAGGTCGGCCACAACGGCGTCCGGCAGGTCCGCTTCTCGGGTGCGCTGCTCGGCGAACTGCGTGATCTCAACGATAAGCGCGCCGAGCACTATCGGGTGTATCGCAGCCGCAAAGGCAAATACGTGATGCACGCCCAGCTGTCGGACTGGGCCGAACAAGCCACCGAACTGTCCACGAACTGGGTCAAGGACCTGACCAACTGGCGTCGCATGCTCGGTGTCGGCGAACAGGACTGGGGTGAGTTCATTCTCGTGGTGGTCGACACGTTCGAGGAACTGAAACCGCACCTGCCCGACAAGCTCTACAGGCGGGTCGCCGATATCGCGGATCGTCCGCCGATCGAGGAACTCGACATCTAGTACCGGCTCCGGCCGACTCCGAAAAACGCAACACCGCACCGCAGGACGGGAGCGGTGCGGCTGAAACATGCCTACATTCGCATGTTCTAATGAAAGGGAAACCCATGACGAACGGTCATCGCCTCCCCGCGATTTCCGCGCAGGGGCTGCGAAAGTCGTACGGCGACAAGCTGGTTCTCGACGGCATCGACATCACCGTCCCCGAGGGCACCATCTTCTCCCTGCTCGGCCCCAACGGCGCGGGTAAGACCACCACGGTGCAGATCCTGAGCACCCTGATCGGCCGCGACGGCGGCGAGGTCCGGGTGGCGGGCCACGACCTGGACGCCGAAGCCAACGCGGTGCGCCAGGCGATCGGCGTCACCGGCCAGTTCGCCGCCGTCGACGAACTGCTCACCGGGCGCGAGAACCTGCTGCTGATGGCCGACCTGCACCATCTGCCGCGCAAGACCGGCACGCGGCTCGCGGCGGACCTGCTGGAGCGCTTCGACCTGGTCGAAGCCGGCGACAAGCCCGCCTCCACCTACTCCGGTGGCATGACCCGGCGCCTGGATCTGGCCATGACCCTGGTCGGCGACCCGCGCGTCATCTTCCTGGACGAGCCGACCACCGGCCTGGATCCACGCAGCCGCCGCTCCATGTGGGAGATCATCCGCAACCTGGTCGACGACTACAGCGTCACCGTATTCCTCACCACCCAGTACCTGGACGAGGCCGACCAGCTGGCCGACCGCATCGCCGTCCTCGACCACGGGCGCATCGTCGCCGAGGGCACCGCGGCCGAACTCAAGCGGCTGGTCCCCGGCGGGCACATCCGGCTGGAGTTCGCCGATCGCGCTGTCCAGACGGCCGCGGCCGCGGCCTTCGCCGTCCAGTTGCCCGAGAGCGAGGACGATCTGACCCTCGCCGTCCCCAGCGACGGTGGCGTGCACTCGCTGCGCACGGTCCTGGACCGGCTCGCCTACGAGCAGATCGAACCTGCCGGGCTCTCCGTGCAGACGCCCACGCTCGACGACGTATTCCTCACCCTGACCGGACATTCCACTATTGAAAAGGAGACCGAAAATGACCACAGCATCGCGTAGCGATTCCATGAGGGGTGGCGGTCGGGCGACGGGTGGGCCCACGATCACTGCCCCGCGCGTCGCGCGGCCCCCGGCCTTCGCCGATTCGATGACCATGCTGCGGCGAAACCTGATGCACGCCAAGCGCTATCCGTCCATGACCTTCAGCGTCGTGGTGATGCCGGTGATCCTGCTGCTCATCTTCAACTTCGTGCTGGGCGGAGCGATGCAGGCGGGCGTCGGCGGGGACGACAGCAAATACATCAACTACCTGACGCCCGGCATGCTGCTGCTGCTCCCGGCGTACATGACCGCGGCGATCGCGGTGCTGGTGAGCACCGATGTCACCAAGGGCATCGTGAACCGGTTCCGCACGATGGCGATCTCGCAATCGGCGATCCTGACCGGGCATGTGATGGGGACTCTGATCCAGGCGGTGCTGGCACTGGGCGCGATGCTGGGCGTGGCGGCCCTGTGCGGCTTCCGGCCGGAGGCGACGCCGATCGAGTGGGTCGCCGCGATCGGCCTCATGCTGCTGATCGTGTTCGCGCTGGGCTGGCTGTCGGTGGCCTTCGGCCTGGCCGCGCCGAATCCGGAGAGCGCCAGCAATATGCCGTTCCCGATCATCATGATGCCGTTCCTGGGCAGCGGTCTGGTGCCCACCGACACCATGCCGGTCGGTCTGCGCCAGTTCGCCGAGTACCAGCCGTTCACCCCGTTCACCGAAACGGTGCGCGGTCTGCTGATGGGCAGTGAGATCGGCGCCAGCGGAATCATCTCCCTCGCCTGGTGCGCGGTGATCGCGCTCGTCGGCTACCTGTGGGCGAAGTCGCTGTTCCGCAAGCAGAGCCGCTGAGGCACCGAATCCGAACGATCCCGCCGGTCACCCGACCGGCGGGATCGGCTCAGTTGCGCTCCAGCTCGATCGGATGGGTGGCCAGCAATGCCAGGGGTAGGGGCTGGCGGCGTAGCACGTGCGCCCATAGGTCCGGGCGGCCGGTGCAGATCGGATCGGAAGGCAAGGCCGACAGCACGATCCAGTCGTTGTTCTGCAACTCACCCTCCAGCTGGCCGAAGGTCCAGCCCGCGTACCCGGCGAAGATGCGCACACCCTCGAGTAGCGGCGCGACCAGGCGGGGATCGGAATCCAGGTCGACCAGCACGACTCTGCCGTCGACCCGGCGTATCCCGGGCACACCGGCGATCGATGCGCCGACCCGAAGCGTGCCGAGACACAGTGCCGCATCACGTTTCACCGGTCCACCGATGAATAATCGGTGCGGTGCGGCGGTCGCCGCCGCCCAGTGCGGCAGCACATCGCGCACCGCGGTCTCACTCGGCCGATTCAGCACCACACCCAGACTGCCGCCATCGTTGTGCTCGATGATGTAGACGACGGTGCGCCGGAAGGTGGGCTCGACCAGGTCGGTAGCGGACACCAGTAGGGTGCCCGCACGGACCAACTGCTCGCTGTGGGAGAAATCGCGCCGACGGCGGTCACCGTGTCCGCCGTGCGTTCTCCGCTCGTCCGGGTCGTCTCCGCGTGCCACTCGCACATTCTCGCAGCTGTCTCCTCGATCCGCACTGGTCTGGAGCCCCGGCGTTTCGGTGTAAGAGTTAGAGTCGCGGTATGCAACAGCCCGAGGTTGTCCTCGAAAACAGCGATGCTGTTTACGACTTCTACTTGCAGCATCGGCAGAATCGGCTGAAAGCCAAGGCGTCGTACGCGCTCCTCGGGCGTCGCTACCATCCGCGGGTGAGTTACGCGCCGCAAGCGCGCGAACAGGTGCGCGCCCTGGTGCGTTCGGGCCGACCGATCCTGATCTCGATCAATCATCTGTCGCAGAACGATCCGTATACCGTGGCCGCCGCTGCGTGGCGCAGTCCGCTGCGCCCGATCATCGGTGTGGTCCGCGTGCTCGCCAAGGACGAGTTGTTCCTCGAACCCGAGCAGCGACGCAAAGTCGACATGATGGGCGGAATTCCGGTGTTCCGCGGCAAGGACCACGGCTTGCGCGCGGTCAACGCGGCGGGGCAGCGCATGATGGATATCTGCGCGCAGCGGCTGGCGCGCGGGGAACATCTGGCCATTTTCCCCGAGGGCACCTGCAACGAGGTCGATCCGACCCAGGTGCAGGCGGTCGGAAGCGGGGTGGGGCACATCGCTTTCCGCGCGCAGAAACTCGGGGTGCAGCCCGCGCTGCTCAGTCTCGGGCTCAGCTACGGCCCGCGACCGGATCCGACGGTCGAGCCGACCAAGGAGGAGGCCAAGTCGGCCAGCTTCTATTTCGGCAATCCGATATTCGACGTGCCCGCCAAACCCGCGGAGATCGCCCGGCTGGTGCGCGCGGATTTGCAGCAGGCACTGGACGGCGCGGTGTCACAGTATCGCGCGTAGCGCGATTCGATGAGGGGTGGTGGTCGGGCGACGGGAGAGCCTACTGAGGCAGGCCCATTCTGGGGCGTGCCCAGGCGGGTACCGCCGCGACGTATTCGGGATGGGTTTCCACATACCGGCACACCGTCGGGCACATCGGCAGAATGCCGAAACCCTCTGCGCGGCTGGTCGCCAGCGCCGCCGCCACCAGCAGTCCGGCGAAATCGCCGTCCTGGTAGCCGACTTCGAGTTCGGTGTGCACGAAGGCACGTTCGGAGGCGGTGTCCTGGTACTCGGCCCAGCCGGCCAGCGCGCCGTCGACCGACAGTTCGAAGCGGTCCAACCGGGTGTTGTTGCGCACCTGGAATCGGGGAATCGGCGGGAGGGCCATGGCAGTGAAACTACTCCGGTTCCGGTGATCGTGAAGCCTCGCAACGCGGATCGATGCACAGATGTGAAATGATCGACTCCGAGCCGGCGGAGGTACGAGATCAATGCGGAAATCAGCGGTACGGATGACCCCGCGGGCCCTCGGCGCGCTGGCCGCGGCCACCCTGCTCGGCGGAACGCTCGTCCCGGGCGGCGCACACGCCGCGTCCGGTCTCGAATTCGGCTCCTGCCCAGCGGGTTCGGTGACCGCCGACCGCGGCGTGCAGTGCGCGGTGATCAGCGTCCCGATGGACTACTCGAACCCCGACAGCCCGCGGATCGATCTGACCGTCAGCCGGATCGCGGCCACCGGCGCGCGGCGCGGCGTCCTGTTCGCCAATCCGGGCGGTCCCGGCGCCGACGCCCTGGACTACTGGGCCAAGCGCACCGAGGTGCTGCCCGCCGCGCTGGCCGCCGAGTACGACCGGATCGCCGTGCAGCCGCGCGGATTGCGCTGGGCCACACCGCTGACCTGCCGGACCGCCGGGGAAATCGCCGAGGGTGAGCCGGTTCCGGTCGCCGGCGGTAGCCGCGACGAGGTCAAGAAGGCCTGTGACGCCGCGCAGCCCGGCTACCTGGACAGCATCACCACCGAGAACACCGCCCGCGATATGGAATCCGTGCGGGCCGCGCTCGGGGTCGAGCGGATCGATTACCTCGGCGTCTCCTACGGGACCTACCTGGGCGCGGTCTACGCCTCGCTGTTCCCGCAGCGGGTCGACCGAATGATCCTGGACTCCAATGTGAATCCGAACTGGGTGTGGACCGAGGAGTTCGCCCAGCAGCAGGTGGCCGGCAAACAGCGCCTGGACGACCTGTTCGCCTGGATCGCCGAGTACGACCACGAATACCACCTGGGCAATACGGCCTTCCAGGTGTACGAGAAATGGGTGCGGCTGGTCTCCGCGCAGGGCGGCGGCTGGTACGCCAACCTCACCCCGCCGCCCACCGGGGTGGCCGACCTGCCGCGCGAACTGCCCGCCCCGCTGGCCGAGATCGCCCGCGACGGCGTCAATCTGACCCTCGAGCAGGCGGGCAAGATCCAGAACCTGGTGCGCACCCTGCTCTCCGGTGGCGCGTCGGCCCAGACCCCGATGGTCGGCGCCACCGCCGTGGCCACCTACACCCGCGGCTTCTGGCCGACCTTCGCGCGCGCCATGTCCGAGGCGAACGCCGATCCGGCGAATATCGCGCGGTTGCTGGCGCTGGAGGGCATCACCGCCACCGATCCCACCGGACGCTTCGTGTTCTCGGCCATCACCTGCAACGAGAACGTCATCCCGGGCCGGCCCGAACTGCTCGCCGCCGCGGCCGGCACCCTCGCCACCGGCGGCAATGCCTTGGACGCGCGCGCCGATCTGGTCCGTTCCGGCGCGGCCTGCGGCGCCTGGGAACCGGTCACCACACCGGTGCCGCTGACCGGCGCCGGACTGCGGACCAAACCGCTGCTGCTGCAGAGCCGGCACGACGCGCTCACCAAGTACGAGGGCGGCCCGGCGCTGGCCGCGGCCCTGGGCGGCGCGCTGATCACGGTCGAGGGCGGTGATCACGGCACCTTCGGCCGCGGCAACACCGTGCTCGACGAGGCCGTCATGACCTATCTGCGCACCGGGCAGGTCACCATCACCACCGCAGACCAGGCACCGCTGCCCAAACCCTGAGGTCACGGCGGCCCGGAAAGAAGTACCGGTTTCTGCTCGCGCGAGCGGTCGCAACGGCGCCGGCCGCGGTCAGAATGTGGTCATGGCGCGTGAGACCTCTCCCCGAGTTGTGGTGGCCCCGGACAAGTTCAAGGGGTCGCTGACCGCCGCGCAGGTGGCCGCGGCGCTCGCGGCCGGTATCGGTGCGGCGCGCCCGGACACGGCGGTGCTGCGACTGCCGGTCGCCGACGGTGGGGACGGCACCGTGGACGCGTTCGTGGCGGCGGGCTGGGAGCGGGTCGAGCTGACCGCGCCCGGTCCGACCGGCGTACCCGGCCCGGCCGCCTACGCGATGCGCGGCTCGACCGCCGTGGTGGAACTCGCCGCGGTCGTCGGGCTGGTGAAACTGCCCGGGGGCGTGCTGGATCCGCTCGGCGCCGGCACCTACGGACTGGGCGTCGTCATCGGGCACGCGCTGGCCCGGGGCGCGACCGAGATCATCATCGGGCTGGGCGGCAGCGCGTCCACCGACGGCGGCGCGGGCATGCTGCGGGCGCTGGGCGCCCGGGTGCTCGACGCGGACGCCGTCGAGGTGCCGCACGGCGGTGCGGGTTTGGCCCGGGCCGTGACCTTCGATCGCTCCGGGCTGGGCGACCGGGTCGCGGCGGCCCGGTTCACGTTGGCCTGTGATGTGGACAATCCGCTGCTCGGCCGCAGCGGCGCGAGCGCGGTGTACGGCCCGCAGAAAGGCGTCACCGCCGTCGAGCACCCGATTCTCGAAGCGGCGCTGGACAACTGGTCGCGGTTGGTCGGCCCGGAGTTCGCGGGGCGGCCGGGCGCGGGCGCCGCGGGCGGTACCGGGTTCGGCGCGCTGGCCGTGCTCGGCGCCGAGATGCGCAGCGGTATCGAGGTCATCCTGGAGCTGCTGGACTTTCGCGCCCTGGTCGACGGCGCCGCCCTGGTGATCACGGGGGAGGGCTCGCTGGATGAGCAGAGCCTGCACGGCAAGGCCCCGATCGGGGTCTGCGCGCAGGCCCGGGCGGCCGGTGTTCCGGTGGTCGCTGCGGCCGGGCGGACCACGCTGGACGCCGCGGCGCTGCGGGCCGCGGGTTTCCGTGCCTGCTACGCGCTGTCGGCGCTGGAGCCGGATCCGGCGCGGTCGATGGCGGACGCGGCGGCGCTGCTGCGCCAGGTCGGGGCCCGGATCGCCGCCGAGCAGCTGCCGGATTAGGCGGAGAGCCGCGGGCGCAGCAGGCAGAACTCGTTGCCCTCCGGATCGGCGAGCACATGCCAGGATTCCGCGCCGGTCTGGCCGATCTCGACCGGCCGGGCGCCCAGCGCGAGCAGGCGTTCCAATTCCGTCGCCTGATCGGTGTCGGTCGGGTTGAGGTCCCAGTGCAGGCGCAATTTACCGGCCTTGGGTTCGGTGGTCGGGCTGAAGAGCAGGGTCGGCTGCGGGCCACCGAAGCCCGCCTCGGGGCCGATCTCGATGCTGCCGTCGGTGTCTCGCTCCAGGATCTGGTAGCCGAGCACATCGCACCAGAATCCGGCCAGCAGTTCGGGATCGAGACAGTCGAGGACGAGTTCACTCATGCGACATCCCATGAGTGGACCGTAGGCGTTAGCTGGCGGAGGCGAGGGGGTTGCCGAGAATTTCGTGGCGGTGTTCATCACCCCAGGCTTCCAGGGGCGCGAGTGCCGTCTGCAGGGTTTGGCCCAGGGGGGTCAGGGAGTACTCCACCCGGGGCGGCACCTCGGGGAAGATCTCCCGGTGCACGATGCCGAAGCCCTCCAGTTGACGGAGGTTCTCGGCCAGCACCTTCTCGCTGACGCCGGCGAGCAGGCGGCGGATCTCGCCGAAGCGCTGCGGACCGACGCTCAGCACCCACATCAGGTGCAGCTTCCATTTGCCGCCGACGACGTCGATGGCGATGGACATGCCGCACACGTCGGGACTGTTGTCGCCGGTCATCGTCATCGCGCCTCCTGAGGTTGTCCCCGACTCTACCGGCGTCGCGGGCTCAGTCGTGGTCGGCGGTGACCGAACCGAGGCGGGGAAAGGGCGCGGTCGCGAAGATGACCTCGACGGCCACGTCGAAGTGGGCGGCGATGCGCAGCGCCAGGTGCAGGCTCGGGCTGTATTCGCCGCGTTCCAGGTAGCCGATGGTCTGGTAGTGCACGCCGAGGGCGTCGGCCAGCTCGCGGCGTGAGATGCCGCGTTCGGCGCGCAGCATCGCGATCCGGTTGTAGATGACCTCAGAAGAAGACACGCTGCATCGCTCCGTTGTGGGCTGGTGATGCTTCGTAGCGTACCTACTACGTTTCGGCGCGCAAATGCTCCCCGATCAATAAATGAGAGCACTGCTCTTGACTTTCCGGCACTCGTCGTAGAGCATTGATCTCAACAGAGAGCAATGCTCACAACAGGAGAAGTCATGAACGCCAGCACCCGCTACATCGCACCCACCGGCATCGAGCCGATCATGAACAAGGTGATGAACCTGCTACCCAAGCTGGGAATCAGCGTGCTGAACTCGCGGCTGCTCGCGGTGCGCGGCCGCAAGAGCGGGGAATGGCGCACCACCATGGTGAACCTGATGGTCACCGACGACGGCGCGCGCTACCTGGTCGCGCCGCGCGGGCACACCCAGTGGGTGAAGAACCTGCGCGCCGCGGGCGGCGGTGAACTGCGCCTGGGCCGCAAGACCGAGGAGTTCACCGCTGCCGAGGTCCCCGATGCCGACAAGGTGCCGCTGCTGCGCCAGTACCTGAAGACCTGGGGCTGGGAGGTCGGCCGGTTCTTCGAGGGTGTCACCAAGGACGCGACCGACGCCGAACTGGCCGCCATCGCACCGGGTTTCCCGGTCTTCCGGATCGGCTGATCAGCTCCGGGTGGCGAGGAATTCGACCGCGGCCGCGTACCCCTGGATGCCCATGCCCGCGATCACCGCGGTCGCGATCGGGGAGACGAAGGAGTGGTGCCGGAACTCCTCGCGGGCGTGCACATTGCTGATGTGCACCTCCACGATCGGCACCTCCGGGATGACCAGCGCGTCCCGCAGCGCGACCGAGGTATGGGTGAGCCCGCCCGGATTGATCACGATGGCCGACTCCACGCCCCGGGCCCGATGGATCCGATCGATCAGCGCGCCTTCGGAATTGGACTGGAACGCGCTGATCTCGCGCCCGAATCGCGCGGCCGTCCGCTCACACAGCGCGATCACGTCCGCCAGGGTGTCGGCGCCGTACACCTCGGGCTGGCGGGTGCCGAGCATATTCAGGTTCGGGCCGTTGAGCACCAGGATCGGACCGTCGGAAGGCATACGGCCACTGTAATTCAGAGGCCCTGCGGACCCTCCGCGCGCAGGTCGTCGACCTTGCGCATGGCCGAGCGCAGTTCCTCGAGCCACTCCTCGGCGTGCTTGCCCGCCAGCTTCACCGTCCAGGCCAGTGCGTCCGACCGCGAGCGGGCGACCCCGGAATCGACGAGGGTGTCGAGCACCTTGCGCTCGGGTTGGCGCAATCGCGTCATCACGGGCACGGACATATTGGTGAACATGATGCGCTGCCCGTCGACCGAAACACCCCACGCGACATTTCGCCCATAGCGGTGCTGCGCCTCGCCGGCGATTTGCATCCGGGCCGGACGGGTCGATTCCCGGAAGCGCGCGATCGCGCCTTCCTTGGTGGCCTGCGGAATCTCCTCGGCGGGTGGTTCCGGATCATCCGCCGAATCCTTGATGACCACGGTCTTCTCCGATTTCGGCATCGGTAGTTCGCCGATCACCACGATTTCGTCGCGGTCGATCTCGAGTACCGGCGGACCGGTGAACCAATCGTTGGGCAAACGACCCGCGAACCAGTCCGGGACGTCCGCCGGATCGGGGAGATCGGCTTGCTGCCAACCGCCGGGTCTGCCGAATCCACGTCCCCGGTGTTCATTGCGCATGGGGAGCCACCTTCTTCTGGCCGGGCGCCGCGGAACAGATCTTCGGCGCTGACTGTCTTTCAGTGATTACAACATTACGTCGCAATTGGGCCGTCGAGTTCCGCTTTGCGTGAACAGGTTTCGCCGGGGGTATCCACAGGGCATCGTCGCTCGCCGACGGGGTACGGTGTCGGCGCCAGTTATCGCCTTGTGACTGGACACCGTTCATGATCGGCCCTTCGGAGCCGGGTCAATCGGGCACAATTGGACGCTGAGCGTGGGTAACGTCCGGCAGTCGGCGGGGCGATGCGAGCAGGTTTCTGTCAGGTACGGTGATCTTGTTACTGGAGTGACAAGAGTGAAAAGTGGGCGACATGGATGTGTGGGGATCTCTCCGCTTTCGCGTCCGGGGCGCAGTGGCACTCGCGGGGGTTGTGGCGGTACTGACGGGCACGGCGGCGTGTGCTGAAGAGAAGACGCCGAACGAACCGGAAGCGGTCGTCGACCGTTTCACCGACCTGCTCGACGACCAGGACTTCACCAAGGCGGCGCAACTTACCTCCTATCCCACGGCTGCCACGGCAACCCTGAAGCAAATGTTCGAGGGTTTGCAGCCGGGCACCGTCGACTACGAGAAATCCCAGTTCATCAACCTGGGTTCCAGCGAAGGCATTTTCAGCCTCGACGCCAATTGGAATTTCGGGGACAAGAAGGACTGGAAATACAGCCTCCAGGGCACGGTGCGCAAGCTCGCCATCGGCTGGCGCATTTCCTGGGAGCCCAACCTGGTCATGCCGCAGCTCCAGAACAATCGCACCGTCAAACTGGTGCGCACCACCCCAACGCCGCCGCCGCGGGTCCTCGACCTGGTCGGCGCGCCGCTCATGCACGAGCAGCCGATCAACGTCGTCAAACTCGACCCGGCCAAGATGACCGACCCCGCCGGGTCGGCCAACGCGCTGGCCAAGGTGATCGAGCCGGTCGCGCCGCTGATCACCGGTGACTCGCTGCTGCAACAGCTCTCGACCTCGCAGGGCAAGCCGGTCATCGCCGTGAACCTGCGCGAGGGCGACTTCGAGATCCTGCAACCGCGCATGGCGCCCATCCCCGGCGTGGTGATGGAGAAGCAGCAGCGGCTCATCTCCTCCGACCGCCGGGTCTGGTCACCCATGCTGGACGCGCTGCGCAAGGTGCAGCAGAACAGCCAGGACGCACACTCCGGCTGGGGCGTGCAGATCTTCGAACCGGACGGCAGATTCGTCACCCAGGTGGCCGGCGCGCAGGGCCCGCCCGGCCCGGACATCGCCGCCACCATGGATCAGCGATTGCAGCGCGCCGCCGAGGACGCGGTGGTCAGCGTGGGCACGCCCGCCTCCATCGTGGCGATCCAGCCGTCCAGCGGCGCGGTGGTCGCGGTCGCGCAGAACAGCCAGGCCAGTGAGCACGGCCCGGTCGCCTTCACCGGTCTCTACCCGGCGGGCGGCAATATCGAGCTGTTCCGGGCGGTCGCCGCGATCAGCAAGAACAAACCGCCACAGGACATCACGGTGCCCGAAGCCGCCGAGGCGGCGAGCCGCCTGGGCATCGGCATCGACTACCAGGTACCCGGCCTGGACGAGGTCACCGGACGGCTGGCCATCGCGGGCCGCACCGCCGAACAGGTCAAGCAGGGCGGCGGATCGGACGCGGTACTGGCCAGTCCATTCGGCATGGCCATCGCGGCCGCCGCCATCGCGCGCGGCGAGGTGCCGCCGCCGATGATCGAATCGGGTAAGCCCAGCGTCACCGACGCCCGCCTGGAACCGCTGCACGGTCCGATCGTGGACCGGCTGCGCACCATGCTGCGCGACGGTGTCGGCGCGCCCGAGACCGCGAGTCTGCGCGCCTTCCCGGATATCTCGGCCTACGCGGTGCGCGCGGGCTCGGACGGCTGGCTCATCGCGACCATGGGCGATCTGGCCTTCGCCGTGCACATCAACAGCGTCGACAGCGGCGATATGACCTCGAAGATGGCCGCGCGCATGCTCCAGTCGCTGGCCGGCCCCGAAACCTGAGCGGTCAGTTCAGCGCCTTGACCGCGGCGCGCCAGCCCAGCAGGAACAGGGCGAGCACGGTGGCCGCGACGACGACGAAACTGGGTGCCGTGCCCTGGCCGCTGATCACCCGCAGCAGCATGCCGCCGACCAGGGTCCCCAGCCACACCAGGATTCCGGTGGGCCACAGCGCCGTTCCGTCGAACCGGACGCCGGCCCGGATCCGGCCGGCCACGGCGTAGGCGACCGCCCAGCCGGCCGCGAGCCCGATCGCGAACGGCCACAGTGTCTTCAACAGGCCGGTGAGCACCGCCTCGTCGTGGCTGCGGCGGCCGATCGCGCAGAACAGGATGACCAGCAGTAGATCGACCACCAATGGCACCAGTCTCTTCACCCCGGCAAGGGTAGTGGACGTGCGGCCGGTCAGAATCGGCGCTGCTGTTCGAATTCCTTCTCGTATTCGGCGTCGCCGGCCTGCGGGGTACGGAACAGGAAGGCGAAGACGATCCAGCCGACGATCGCGACCAGGATGAAACTGACCCCCCGATAGACGAACGCGGCCGTGACGGCCTGCACCGCGGGCAGCCCGGCGAGCACGGTGAGACCGGAGAACAGGGTGGCGTCGACGTAGACGATGCCGCCGGGCGCGAAGGGGATGGAGCCCACCGCCTTTCCGGCGGCGAACGCCAGCAGCACACCGGCCAGGCGGGGATCGGCGCCGACCGCGTAGCAGGCCGCGGCGAGACAGGCGACGTCCGCGAGCCGGTGCATCAGGGCCCACACCGTCACCATGACGCCGTCACGTTTGCGCAGGTCCACCGACTCCAGCTGGCCCAGCACCTCGCTGACCTTCGCCATGCCCTGATCGGCCGGGCGTTTGCGCAGCCGGTTGAGGATCCCGAGCAGCCGGCGCAGCACCGCCTCCAGTCCACCGGGATGTTTCGAGACATAGTTGAAGGCCCAGACCAGCGCGATCACACCGCCCACCGACGCGATCAGCTTGAACGGCCCGACGGAATCGCCGGCCAGCAGCGCGCCGGCCACGCCGAGCAGCGCCAGGCCCGCGGTCGCGATGACCCCCGAGATCACCAGCTGCCAGGAGGCCACGATCGGGCTGGCGCCCCAGCGCCGAGTCTGCCGATAGGTGAACGCGGTCGAGAAGACCTGCCCCGCGGGCAGGGTGACCGACATGGCGGTGGCGCCGTAGACGACGGCGACCGAGCGGCGCTGCGAGACTTCCACCCCACCCGCGCGCAGCAGCTGCTTCTGCACTCGGCCGAACCCGCTCATGGACATCGCTTGGAACGCGATACAGAGAATCAACCAGCCCCAGTGGATCTCGGTGAGGCTCTGCCACGACTTGTGCAGTGTGGGCCATAGATAGATGCCCTCACCGATCAGCACCGCGGCCAGCGCCAACCCGAGCACCCATCTCACCCAGCGGAATCTGCGACGGCCGGGTGGCACGTCGGGCGGCCGGGAGGCGGGGTCGCCCGCTAGTTCACCGTTGGCCGTCACGACGTCAGCCTAACGAACCGGCCTTTTCACTGTCCGCATCGGCGTGCGGGCCGCCGGGCTCGAGCGGCCAGGCCAGACGGGTCTTGCGGCGGCGTCCGCGCAGCTGTACCTCGTCGCCGGAAACCCAGAAGTCCTGTTCACTTTCATCCGCGAAATACAGGGCGCTGCCCGAGGCGAGCACCCGGCCGGGTTGATCTTTGGCCAGTTCGGTGAGCCGGGAGGCCTCGTTGACCGGGTCGCCGATCACGGTGTACTCGAAGCGGTTCGCGGCGCCGATATTGCCGGCCACCGCGAGCCCGGCGGAAACGCCGATGCCGATGTCCAGTCCGGGGACCTCGCGCAGCGCCTCACGCAGTTCGCGAGCCGCGGCCAGGGCGGCGGTCGGTGCGTCGGGCCGGTCCAGCGGCGCGCCGAAGATGGCCAGCGCGGCGTCGCCGACGAACTTGTTGACGAATCCGTGGTGCCGGTCGATCACATCCACCACGACCCGGAAGAACTCGTTGAGCAGGCTGACCACCTCGGTCGGCGGTCGTTCCGCTGCGGTCGCGGTGGAGCCCACCATGTCGACGAAAAGCACCGCCACGAACCGGGTCTCACCGCCGAGTTCGGTGCCGTAGTCCAGCGCGCGCTGCGCCACCTCCTCGCCGACGTGCTGACCGAACAGTTCCTGGAGTTCACGGCGTTTGGCCGCCTCCTCCATCATTCGGTTGAAACCGACCTGCAGCAGGCCGATCTCGGAGCCGTCGAACACCTCCACCTGGACATCGCGCGCGCCCTCCTGCACCCGGTTGATGGCCTGGGAGAGCTGGCGTACCGGGTCGGTGATGCTGGAGCCGGTGAGCATGGACAGCGCCAGCGCCTGCATGATCACCACGCCCGAAAGCAGCAGGATGGAGATGGCCAGCGACTGCGCCGAGAACTTCACCTCGGAGGTGATCTGGGTGACGCAGAGCAGCACGATCGCGATGGTCGGCGCGAAAGTGCCCATGCCCCAGGTCATCGCCATCCGGGTGCCGATGCCGGGGGTGAGCGTGTGGTCGAAGGTGCCCTCGGTCAGGGCCTGGGCCGCGACGGGGCGCAGGATCCGCTCGCCGAGCATGTAGGTGAAACCGAACACGATGGTGGCGGCCATGCATTCGGTGACGATCACCGCGCCCGCCAGCTCGGGTGTCTTGGAGATGATCAGGGTGGCCAGCACTCCGCCGCCGATCAGCCACAGCGCCAGGTGCACGATCGACTGCCGCAGCGGCGCGTGCAGCGCGGCCATCTGCTCCTGGCGGCTCGGCGGCCCGCCGCGCACCTGCCAGCGCATGACCGGGCGCAGCATCAGCGCGGAGGCGAGCAGGCTGAGCAGCCCGCCGGTGACGAACACCAGGCCGGGGACGAACAAGCCGGTGCGCCTGGACCCGGTGGGTTCGCCCTCGGGCACCGGCAGACCGTATTCGATGAACGCCCACACCAGCACCGCGCCGAAGGCGTTGGCCAGCAGCATCGAGGCCAGATACAGCGGCCAGCGCGTTCGCATGGTCTGTTTGACCGCTTCAAAAGGCGCTGCCGACACGATCACCAATCTAGCTGCCCGGCCGCGGCGGGTCGCAGCGCGCAACCGGAAGTCGCTGTTCACAGGTGTGGGGCGGCCCGCCGCACCGGGTTCGACAGCGCCGAGGCTGTGGGCTCGAACCCGATCGTCCCGTTAGGCTCGGTGGGGTGAGCGACCAGAAGCAGAGCGCGGCCGGGTCGTCGCGCGCGACGGCCGCTGACGCGGTGCATCCGCTGGTCCGGCAGTCGGCCGAGTGGGCCTGGCGGTTGCTGGTCATCGTGGCGGCGCTGTGGGTACTCGCGGAGATCGTGCAGCGACTGGGCACCGTGGTGATTCCGCTGGCCATCGCGCTGTTGGCGGCGGGTTTGCTAGCGCCGCTGGTGGATTGGATGCAGCGGCTGGGCGTACCGCGCGGAGTGGGGGTCTTCGTCGCGCTGATCGGATCGATCGGCGTCGTCGCCGGAATCCTGACCTTCGTGGTGGAGCAGTTCGTCGCGGGCATTCCGAAACTCACCGACGAGTTCACCCAGAGCATCCACAAGATCCAGGACTGGCTGATCAACGGTCCGCCGCATCTGAGCAACGAGCAGATCCGCAATGCCGGCGACACCATCGTCAAGACCATCCAGTCCAATCAGAACAGCCTCACCAGCGGCGCGCTGACCACCGCGACCGTGATCGGGCACATTCTCACCGGCACGTTCCTGACCCTGTTCATCCTGATCTTCTTCCTCTACGGCGGCGATCAGATCTGGCGGTTCGTCACCAGGATCGTGCCCACCGCGCATCGCGAGCGGGTCCGGGTGGCCGGGCAACTCGGGTTCGGGACGCTGGTCGGGTTCGTGCGGGCCACCGTGGTGGTCGCGGCCGTGGACGCCATCGGCATCGGCGCGGGGCTGGCGATCCTGGGAGTGCCGCTCGCGCTACCGCTCGCGTCGCTGGTGTTCATCAGCGCGTTCGTGCCGATCATCGGCGCGTTCCTGGCGGGCTTCGTCGCGGTGTTCATCGCCCTGATGACCAAGGGGCTGGTCACCGCGCTGATCGTGCTCGGCATCATTATCGCGGTCATGCAGCTGGAAGGCCATGTGCTGCAACCGCTGCTGCTCGGCCGGGCCGTGAGCATCCATCCGCTGGCGGTGGTGCTGGCGATCACCGCGGGTGTGGTGCTCGGCGGCGTCGCGGGTGGTCTGCTGGCCGTGCCGTTCGTGGCCGTGATGAATACGGCGATCCGGTCACTGCTGGCGGACAGTCCAGAAGAGGCGTTCCAGGATCTACGGCCGGAATCCGGGCGGTTGTATTCGGCCGCGCCCGATCAGCCCGACCCCGACCGTTTCGACCTGACCGCCACCCTCGCCCACGAGGAGCAGCGGCCCGACAGCCCGCTCCGCTCCGGGGACAGCGATGACGTGGAACGCGACCGCTGAGCAGTCCGCCGGGGAACTGAACCCGGCCGAGGCCGCGACGGCGCCGCTGTGGCGCGCGGTGCAGGCATTTCGCCTGGTGACCTTGCTGTACGCGCTCGGGCAGCAGGTCGCGTCCGTGCAGTACTACACGAACCAGCGGTTGAGCTGGGTGTTCATCGCGTTGATGGCGGTGTGGTCGGGTGCGTCGGCGTTCCTCTTGTCGCACTGGTGGGTCGCCACGGTCGCGCGGGTCCGCCTGTGGGTGGTGCTCGGCGATCACATCGTGGTCATTCTGTTGATCGCGGCGACCCGGCTGGTCGCCGACTACGACTGGTACCACGGCCACCAGACCCTGCCGACCACCCTGTGGGCGGCGAACGCGGTGATCTCGGCGGCATTGTTGCGCGGGCCGGTGCTCGGCATCGCCTCCGGTGTCCTCATCTCCCTGGTGATCATCACCGTGCGCGAGCAGTGGGGTCAGGACGTGTGGACCGACGCCACGCTGCCGGTGCTGGTGTCGGTGGGGCTGGCGCTCGGGCTGGCGGCCAACACCGCCCGGCGCGCGCAGGAGCAGTTGCAGCGCGCGGTCCGGTTGACCGCGGCCGCCGAGGAACGCGAGCGGCTGGCCCGCGAAGTGCACGACGGCGTGCTCCAGGTGCTCAGCTACATCAAGCGGCGCGGGGCCCAGATCGGCGGCGACACCGCGGAATTGGCGCAGCGCGCGGGCGAACAGGAGGTGGCCTTGCGCGTCCTGATCTCCGAACAGGGTGGGCGCGGCGACAGCGGCGGCCCCGAGGTGGACCTGCGGCCGCTGCTGACCGTGCACGCGACCCCGCGGGTGTTCGTCTCCACCCCCGGCGAGCCGGTGCTGGTCGGGCGCTGGGCGGCCACCGAGATCGCCGCCGTGGTGGCCAACGCGCTCTCCAATGTCGAACTGCACGCCGGACCGGACGCGAAAGCCTATGTGCTGCTGGAGGACACCGGTTCCGAGCTGATCGTCAGCGTGCGCGACGACGGCGTCGGCATCGCACCCGGCCGGCTCGCGGAAGCGGCGGCCGAAGGACGAATGGGCGTGTCCCGCTCCATGATCGGGCGGATCGCCACCCTGGACGGCACCGCGGAACTGCTCACCGCCGACGACGGCGCAGAATGGGAATTCCGGATCCCACGCGAGGAGAAGTCATGACCGACAGTGCGGCGATCTCGGTGATGGTGGTCGACGACCACCCCATGTGGCGCGACGGCGTCTCCCGGGACCTGGCCGAAGCCGGATTCCACGTGGCCGCCACCGCCGACGGGGTGGGCGCGGCGACCCGGCGCGCGGCGGCGGTCCAGCCCGCCGTCGTGCTGATGGACATGCAGCTGACCGACGGCAACGGTGCCCAGGCCACCGCGGAGGTGCTGCGGGTCTCGCCGCACAGCCGGGTGCTGGTGCTGTCCGCCTCGGCCGAACGCGACGACGTGCTCGACGCGATCAAGGCCGGAGCCTCGGGATATCTGGTGAAGAGCGCGTCGGCGACCGAGCTGATCGACGCGGTACGCGCCACCGCCGCCGGGCAGCCGGTCTTCACGCCGGGTCTGGCCGGGCTGGTCCTGGGGGAGTACCGCCGCATGGCTTCCGCGCCTGCCGAACCCGACGCACCGCACCGGCCCGCACTCACCGAGCGCGAGACCGAGGTGCTACGGATGGTGGCGAAAGGGCTGTCCGCCAAGCAGATCGCGTCCCGGCTCGGATTGAGTCATCGGACGGTGGAAAACCACGTGCAGGCCACGCTGCGGAAACTCCAGCTCGCCAACCGGGTCGAACTCACCCGGTACGCGATCGAGCAGGGCCTGGAGTAATCCGGGTTTACCCGGATGTCGATCCGGTTCGCGATCGCTACCCTCGATGACATGGGTGGCACGGAGAGTACCGGCGCGGGCGGCACGGTCGGCGACCGCGAGCTGCGCGTCTCCGATGCCGAACGCGAACATGTCGGACAGCTGCTGCAACGCGCGGTCGGTATGGGCATGCTCTCGCTCGGCGAGTTCACCGAGCGGATGGACACCGCGCTCGCGGCCAAGACCCGCGGCGAACTCAACGCCGTCCTGATCGACCTGCCCGGGGTGCGACTGGTCGGGCAGCCCGCCGCGCCGCGGCCCGGATTCGTCCGGCCCGCACCGGTGCTCCGCAAACCGGTTCCCGCTCCGCCGGGCAACGTGATTCGCAGCCGCCTGTCCGGCGTCACCCGGAAGGGGCCGTGGCAGGTGCCGCCGGTGCTACGCCTGAACAACTGGTTCTCCGGCGTGACCCTCGATTTCACCGAGGCGGTCATGTCCACCCAGGTCGTCGAGGTCCACGTCGACGACTACTTCGGCTCGGTCAACCTGATCGTCCCCGCCGAAGCCACCGTCGACCTCAACGGCCTGGATCTACTCGGTTCCAGCATCAACAACAAGGTGCGCACCGGGCCCCCGCTGGGCCCACTGCACATTGTCGTGCACGGTCAGCTCCGGTTCGGCACAGTCACCGCCAAGCACCGGTTCGTCACGCACTGGCGCAGGTTCCTCGGGCACTAGGTGTGCACGCCCAGCCGATGGGCGAAGGCGCGCAGCGGCGTGCGGCGGTCGTGATCGAGCAGTTCGGACACGATATGCCGGGGCAGGGACTGGTATTTGATCCAATCCGGGCCGCCGACGCGTTCGGCTTGCAACAGCGCGTCCAAGGCGCGCGGGTGATGGCCGGTGCGCGCCCACGCGACGGCCGTGTCGGCCAGGTGCCGGGCACGTGAGGCCTGCGGCAGGCCGACAGTCGCCGGCATCCGGTCCGCCGCGCTCAGCGCCTCGACGTAGCGTTCGGAGGAGATATTCACGTCCACCGTCTGCATGACCACTTGCGAAGGGCCGAAATAGGTTTCGTAGTCGCGGCGGTCGGCGCCCAGCCGCAGCGCCACCTCGCCCGCCGCGTCGAGCAGCGTCATGGCCTCGGCGACGTTCTGGGCGCGCCCGGCCGCCGTCGCGCCCTGTAGCACCAGGGAACCGTAGGACGACAGGTGCGCCGGGGTGGCGGCGCCGGTCGGCTCGAGGTCGGCGGCGGCGCGCAGCGCGACTCGGCGCGACTCGTCGTAGCGGCCCTGCACCAGCAGCTGCCAGGCGACCGAACCGCGAATCGTGCCGAGCAGCAAGGGGTCCGCACCGCGCTCCGCGGCCGCCAGCGCCTGCCGGATGGCCAGGAACGCCGGATCGGTCTGGCCGAGATGCACCAGCGTGCAGCCGGTGACCCAGTACATCCGGGCCAGCAGTTCGTGCGCGGGCGCGACCGAGCCGTTGCGGGCGGCGTGCGCGGTGGCGCGCAGCTGGGTCAGGCCCGGCGGCAGAATGGTGGTGAGCAGTTCGTAGCGACCCACCCAATACGCGCCCCAGGCGTAATCGACTGCGCGAGCGGCCTCTTCGAGGGTGATCGCCTCAGCTTCGGGTACTTCGCCGAGTAGATCGTCCACCGGGGTCAATGCGCGGCGAATGGCAACAATGCCGGCATCGGGATTGCCGGAGGGTACGCCATGGCGTTTACCGACCAGATCGGCGATGTCGACATCCAGTGCGCGAGCCAGCTTCTGCAAGCTGGCGATCGAAGCGGTCTGCCGACCGCCCTGTTCGAGTTTGCGCACCAGGTCAACGCTGACACCGGCCTGGTCGGCGAGCTGACGTTGCGTGAGCGCTTTACCCCGGAAGCGCCGGATACGCACGCCGATCGACGAGTCGTCCATCTAACCAAATCCTTTGTTACATGCAGGTTTCAGAGTACGACGCTAGGTGGTTGCACATAGGAAAAGTGGGACATTGCGTACGACTTGTTCTGGCAGTTCCGGAATACCGTTGTGTTTCTGCAACTTTGAGCAAGCAAAGGGCGGCGGCAATGACAACCATGCCGAACACCAGCTTTCGCGCCGATCGCGCGATCCACGCACCATACCCGCGCCATACCCAGCGCCTAGCCGTCATGTCGGATTTAGCGGAAGGATCCACTACCGGATGCGGCGAGGAGTGAGTGCCATGTTCGAGAGCTGCCACTCACCCCACGAAATCGCGCACCTGCTGCGGCGGCGCTTCGGCCTGCCGGTCCAATTGCTCGCCGGACGGCCCATGATCACCACCGGTTCCGTCATCGGAGCCCTGGTCATGCCGCCGTACCTGGGTGGGGAAGTGCTGGGCGCACTCGACCCCGAACTACAGGCTCCGGTGGTCGCCGATCCGGGCAACCGAACCTGGACCTTCCTGGTCACCCCGCCAAGCCTCGGTAAACCGGTAGACACGGCGGTCCGTAGTCAACTGGCCGCGCATCAGGTCACCGTTGTCCCCGGCGGCCGATTCGTCCTGCTACCCACCACCGATTCCACCCTCGGCTGGCACTGGGCCGCCGAACCCGCGCCGGGAACGCTGCGCCTGCCGCCCCGAACGGCCGTCATCGAGGCCATCCACCGGGTGATCGCCTTACACGCGCCGACTTCCTGAGACCGGTGCCCGGCTCCCATACGGGGATGATGGGAGCCGGGGCAGGGCTACTCCCCGGTCGTCGTCTCCGCGAAGGCGCGCGCGTAGCGGGTGCCCGCCAGCAGGAGCAGCACGCCGACCACCAGGAAGGCCGCCACCCGGACCAGGCCGTCCAGCGTGGCCAGATCGAACAGGAACAGCTTGGCCAGGGCGGCCGCCGTGACCAGCAGACCCGAACCCAGCGCGAGTTTCGCGATCGCGGTCGAACGGGTCAGATTGCGCAGGCCGTACAGCAGCGCGGCCGTAGCGGCGGCCATCCACCCGATCGTGGCCGCGCTGTGGCCGATCAGGAAACCGTCGGTCGCGCCGGTGGCCACACCGATCGAGACGGTGACGGCCGTGACCGCGTAGAGCGCGGCGACACCACCGCCGAGCCCGAGGAGTGAGCGCACGGTGTCGTCCCCGGCCGGCGTGGCCGCCCGGCGCAGACCCCAGGCCGCGACCGCCAGCACGGCGAGCGCGAGGACCGCCGCGAGCGCCGTCGGGAGGTCGAGATACTTCTCCGCGAGACGTTGCGAGGCAAGCGTTCCCGGGTCCACCCGGGTCATGAAGGTGAGAGCGCCGAGCAGCCCGAAGAGCGCGCCGATGATCGCGGCGACCCGGTTGCGCTGCTGGCCCGCCACCCCCAGATAGCCGATCGCCACCAGGAACAGGGCGATGGGCGCGGTCTGCACGCGGGTCGCCTGCACGCAGACCTCGAGCAGCGCGAACGCGCCCGCGACCGCGGCGGCGATCCCGGTATGCGCCGGAATCCTGGTCACTGTACGGAGTTTCGGTAGCATGGCGAGCACGGCGACCGTGGTCAGCACCGCGGCGGTAGCGCCCGCGACGATCATGCTCGGCGCGCGGTCGAACAGGCCGGCCACGGCGAGCAGCGGGACCGTCGACACCGCGAAGGCCAGGGTGGCGATCCGGTCGCCGGGCCGCGTGCGCACGGTGAGCAACGTGCCCACCAGGCCGATCGCCGCGACCGCGACGGCGGCGGTCAGCACCCAGTGCACCCGCTCGCGCTGACCGGAATCGAATCCGGCGATCGCGACGTAGAGGAGGGTGGCCAGCACGGCGGGCACGGTCCGGACGATGTGCAGCGCGGGCCAGTCCTTCACCAATTGCACTGGCACACAGGTCAACTGCAAGACGATGAGGAAGCCGAGCAGTACCAGCTCCGAGGTCACCACCGGGGCCAGCAGCGCCGCCCCGGCCACCACCAGCACCGCCAGCGCTTGCGCGTTCCATTTCAGCGCCAACGCGACCCCACCGGCGGCGATCGTCAGCGCCAACGCCAGCCCACCCACCCGCGGCAGCCACTCGTACATCGCCGTCATCGCGACCACATCCAGATAGGCCCCCGCGAACCCGGTGGCCGCCAAGGCGATTCCCCCGACCCGGCCCCCGGCCCGCCCGAACACCCGCATCCCGGCCGCCACCAGCGCCGCCGAGAACACCCCACCCGCAACGACTCTCGGCACCGGCCCGAAGACACCGGCCTGCGCCGCAAGAACCAGCAGCATCACCACCCCGACCAAGGTCACCCCGACCCCGGCCACCGCCAGCATCCGGCTGATCACCCCTTCCCGCTGCCACCACGGCGTCCCCGCCGACTGCGGCCGCATCCCACCCCGCGGTGGCACCCCGTACCCGGGCATCCCGCCGCGCGGCGGCACACCCCACCCCCGCGGCGTCCACGGAACCGCACCCCCGCCCGGATACGCCTGTGCGGCAATAGATCCCGACTGCGGGTAGCCCGCACCAACGCCAAGATGGCCCGGTGCGGCACCGGTTCCCGGTCGCGGGTGTCCGGTGCCGGCTGCTGGGTGTGCCTGTGTGAGACCGGCTCCCGCAGTCGGCGCGCTTGTTTCCGCCGCGGCACCCTCAGGTGCACGCAGGTTCTGGGCTGGCCCCTGCGCGACCGACCCCGCCCGTGGTGCTGCCGTTGCGGGCCCGGCAGGTTCGTACCAAGCACGAGAAGGCGATCCACCTCCCTGCGGCTGTGCCGGAGCCGGGACACCGGTCAGACCGGTTGCGCCCGTTTCCGGCGGTGCCGGTGAACCGTGCACACCGGGTGCCGCCCCTGGCGGTGCCCCAGTTGCCGTAGGCGCCTGCGATTTCGACGGCGGTGCGCCTGCGGTGCGCGGCGGAGTCGTGTTGTCCGGAGCGGTGGTGGGTTGGGGCGCAGCCAGGTTCGTGGCGATCTGGTCGCGGAGGGTGTCCAGGTCGCGGCCGAGCTCGCCCATCCGGGCGCCCAGGGTGGTGAACTCGCCCGACAGGCGGGCGAGCAGCTTCGGATCGATGGCTGTGGTCATGATCCAATGCTCGGGCTCGGCCGAGATCGAAACATGAGTAGAAGCACTTACCGGGGATTCGATATCTACTCGAATCCCCGGTGCGGTCACTCCTGTTCGCGGCGGCGCAGCAGCTCGTTCACGCTGACCGTGCGCCCGTCACCACCGGCGTGGCGGCCGGGCTCGGCATCGGCGATACGACGCCGTGAGGACCGCAACTCGGCCATCCAGTTCTCGATACTGCTGCGGCTGTCATCCGGATTCACCTCGGCTTCGGGCGGCGCGGCGTGGTGGGTCGGCTGCGGTGCCTCCGGGTCCGGTGTGAACGGCTCGGTATCGACCGGCTCAGGCGCGGGCGGCACCGAACGCGACACCTCGGGCGAGGGCACCGGCGGAACCGCGCGCGGACGCGTCGGATCCGGCGCGGATGGCATCGGAGCGGGCCGAGGGGGCGTCGACTCCGGTCCGGTCGACACCGGCGGTACCGAGCCGGGCGGCACGGTGCCGTACTGCGCCGGTGTGGCAGGCAACTGCACACCGGGCACCTGCGGCGCGGCCGGGCCTTCGTCCATCCCCTTGGGCGGCAGAATCCGCGGATTGCGCGGTGGTACGGGCGGCTGCACCGGTTGCGCGAGCGGCTGGGCCGACTGGTGCGGTTGCGCGGGCTGCGTGGGCGGCTGTGCCGGTGGTGCCGACTGGGCCGACGATTGCACCGGCGGAACCTTGTCCAGCCGCTGAGTCGGGGCTTCCGCCTCGATCTCGGCCACCGTCCGCGGCCGGCGCGGCGACTTCGGCCGCTTGCCGTCGTCCACCACCGGCATCACCATGGTCACCGGATCGGTGACCGGCGTGGTCTTCACCAGGTCGACGAGTTCGCCACCGCCGGGCCGTTCGTCGTCGAGGATCGGCTCGCCCAGCCCGATCTTGGCCTGCACCTTCTTCATCCACTTCGGCGCCCACCAGCAGTCGTCGCCGAGCAGTTTCATGGTGGCCGGCACCAGCAGCATGCGCAGAATGGTGGCGTCGATGAGCAGCGCCGCGACCATGCCGTAGGCCAGGTACTGCATCATCACCAGGTCGGAGAACGCGAACGCGCCGACCACCACGAGCAGGATGAGCGCGGCCGCGGTGATGATCCGGCCGGTCTGCGCGGTGCCGATGCGCACCGCCTCGGTGGTCGACGCGCCCTGGGCGCGCGCCTCCACCATGCGGGAGAGCAGGAACACCTCGTAGTCCACCGACAGGCCGTAGACGACGGCGATGATCAGCACCAGGATCGGCGACATGATCGGCTGCGGCGTGAAGTTCAGCAGGCCGGAGCCGTGGCCGTCGATGAAGATCCAGGTCAGGATGCCGAGCGTGGAACCGAGCCCGAGCGCGCTCATCAGCGCGGCCTTGATCGGCAGCACCAGCGACCCGAAGGTCAAGAACATCAGCAGCATGGTTACCGCGAGGACCAGCGCGATCATCATCGGCATCCGGTCGACCAGGGCGTCGATACTGTCCTTGGTCATCGACGGTGTGCCGCCGACGTACATCTGCACGTCGTCGGGCAGTTCCATATCCCGCAGATATTCGATGGTGGGGTTGTAGTTCTCCGAGTCCGCCAGGGTGGCGGTGGTGCGGTAGACAGCCGGATCGATGGTGGAGTGCGACGGGACGCCGAACTCACCTGGCTGTCCGGGCGTCGAACTGGCCAGGCCGGGTGCGGCATTGGCGGCCTTCCACGCTTTGCCGACGCTGGCGCTGTTGTCCGAGACGAACACCAGCATGATCGGGTCGGTCTTGCGCAGCGGGAAGGTCTCGTCGAAGTGCTGCTGCGCGAGCCGGGTCGCGTTGTCCGGCGGCAGATAGCGTTCGTTGATGCCGCCGAAGGCCAGGTTCTTCACCGGGATGATGAGCAGCAGCAGGACGATGGTGATCGGTACCGCGATCTTGAGCGGGTGCTGCATCACCCAGCGGGTGGATCGGCCCCAGAACCCGTTCTCCACCTCTTCGGCGGTCTTGGTCTTGCGGAACGCCTTGAGCCCCAGCCAGTCCACGCGCTTGCCGAGGATGGCGAGCATGGCGGGCAGGATGGTGATCGAGGTGAGCGCGGCCAGTGTCACCGTGGCGATGGCGCCGTAGGCGATCGATTTCAGGAAGCCCTGCGGGAAAAGCAGCAGACCGGCGAGGCTGGCCACGATCATGGTGGCGGAGAAGACGACGGTGCGGCCCGCGGTCATGACCGTGCGGCGGACCGCGGCCTTGGTGTCGTAGCCTTCGGCGAGTTCCTCGCGGAAGCGGCTCACGATGAACAGGCCGTAGTCGATGGCCAGGCCGAGGCCGATCATCGAGACGATATTGCCGACGAAGTTGTTCACCTCGGTGAACCGCGTCAGGAACATGACGATGCCGTTGGCGCCGATGATGGTCAGGCCGCCGACGATCAGCGGGAGCCCGGCCGCGACGACGCCGCCGAAGATGAAGAACAGCAGCAGCGCCACCGCCGGGAAGGCGATGACCTCCATGCGTTTGGAGTCGTGGGCGATGGTGTCGTTGAGCGTGCCCGCGACCGGTTGCAGACCCGCGACCTCGGTGTCGATGCCCGGGATCGCGAAGACGTCCTTGACCGCGCGATAGTTGCGCACCATGTCGGTGTCGTTGTCCCCGACGATGGCGATGGCGGCGAAGGTGGACTTCTTGTCCTTGGCGCCGAAGACCGCCGGTTGTACCGCACCGGTTTTGGTCGGCCAGTAGGCCCCGATGACCTTCGCGATTTCGTTCGGGTACTGCTCGGGCAGCCGGTTGAGGCTCTCGACGATCTTGTCCCGGAACTGCTCCGGGTCGTCCTCGATCGTCTTACCCGCCGCCGGGGTGTACATCACCAGCACGTCGCTGTTGTGATCGCGTCCGTAGGACGCGTCGGCGATGCGTGCGGCCTGGCTGGACTCCGAGGTCGGATCGTCCCACCCGCTGGAGCTGAGATGGTCGTTCACGCCGAGGCCGTAATAGCCCAGCGCGAGCAGAGCGGCCACGACGACGCCGATGACGGCGAAGCGCAGCCGATGGACCAGATCGCCCCAGCGTGTGAACACTAAGCGACTCCTTGGGCGGGGCGAGAGGTGAGCAGTGCGGACAGCGGCCGGAACGGCTGCAGCCACGCACCCTCGTCGGGCAACGAGTCGAGACTGACCCGGGGCAGTGGTTCACGGAACACACCCGGGATGTCCTCGAGATCGATGAACTCGAGGGTATCCGATGTGACCGCCCAACTCGCGTGCTCACGGAACCCCAATACTTGTACGGGGATACCGTGCGCGGCAAGTTTTTCCAGTGGTTCGCGGAAAGCCTGGCCGTCGGCCGAGGCCACCATGATGCCGGCCAGGCCGGCGCCGCGGCTGCGTAGCTCGATGTGGGCCAGCATGTCGGCGTCGACGTCGGAGTCCTCGTCGACCTTCGGCTTGGCGAAGACCGCGTAACCCACGTTGCGCAGCGCCTCTACCCACGGCCGCACCACGTCGGCGGTGCCGGGCGCGATATTGGTGAAGACGGTGGCTTCGGGTTCGACGCGGCCGCGGCTGCCGACGGACAGCTCGGCGGTACGCGCGAGCAGCCAGCGGCCGAGCGCGTCGAAGCGGGGGCGGTAGGCGGCGGTCGGTCTGCCGCCGAGGATGGCGCCGAGGCCCATATCGAGATTCGGCGCGTCCCAGACGAGCAGGACCCGCCGGATGTCGGGCGTGGACACGGACAGTCCTTCGGGGCCCTGCACCTCCCCGGCAACATCGGCGACCTCGGCGGCCATCTCACTGGCGATCATCATTCGATCTTGCCCCATATGAACTCGGTGATGGCGCTTCCGGCACGATGTGCCTTGCCTTCGAATTTCGTGACGGGGCGGTCGAACCCGATCGGGGCGGTGTCGCGATGGTCGGCGCTGACTCCGCCTGTGGTCTCGTTCAGGCCAGTGAGCTGGGCTTCTCCGGCGCCGACCGCGGCGATCCATTCGGCGTAGTCGGCGTGGTCGGTGGCGACGTGCAGCACGCCGCCGGGTCGCAGCCGGCTGGCGATAAGTGCGAGGGTGGCGGGCTGGAGCAGGCGGCGCTTGTGGTGGCGCGCCTTCGGCCACGGGTCCGGGAAGAACACTCGGACGCCGGTAAGCGAATTCTCCGCAACCATGTGTTCGAGTACGTCGACGGCGTCGCCGCGCAGCAGGCGGATATTGCCGATGTCCTCACGTTCGATGCGCTGCACGAGCTGGGCCAGACCCGGCTGGTACACCTCGATGCCGATCAGGTTCAGGTGCGGTTCGGCCTTGGCCATTTCGGCGGTGGCGGTGCCGGTGCCGCAGCCGATCTCGATGACCAGCGGCGCGCTGCGGCCGAACCAGGCGTCGGCGTCGAGTAGTTCGTCGCCGACCGGGCGGCCGATGGTGGGCCACATGCGATCCCAGGATGCCTGCTGATTCGGGGTCAGCGCACCGCGCCGGGAGCGGAAGCTGGTGACCCGCGGGTAGAGGCGGGAGCCGGTGGTCGAGCGGCGTCCGGCTTCGAGCGGGACCGAAGCTGTGGACGGCCGCGGAACCGACTCGTCAGTATGGTTGGCGGCGTCGTTCACGCGTCCCATTGTGCCTGCTGGCCCGCCACCTCGATTATTCAGGCCGGATCGAGCCGTGGGCGCGCGATATCGACGGTCGCCGGGATCAGGCCGCACGCTCGCGGTGAACCTGCGGCGTTCGGGTGGTCTCCGGTCCCAGCGGCTGACCGAGGACGCAGCGCGCCGCGGTGCTCGCCATGTCCACGACGCCGCGCAGGCCGGCCGGGGAGGCCAGCACCGACCACACGGTGGTGTCGGCGTTCGCGGTCGCCGGATGACCGGCGAGGCGATCGGCCAGCCAGGCCAGGCTGATCGGAGTGCCGAACACCAGCATGGAGAAGTGCTCGCTGAGCCGGTCGCGGACATAGGTGACGGTCGCGCCGCCGTCGCGGTAGCGGGCGACCTGCCCGTCCACCCCGTCCATGTGGATGACCTGGTCGTGGACCGGCTGCACCACCAGCAGCGGACAGTCCGGGGTGGTGTTGCCCAGGCGCAGGTCGTCGAACAGATCGTGGAATTCCGGGGTGTCGAGCAATCGCTCGAGTGGCTCGCCGGTAAGGAAGTCGCCGAGCCGCTGGTTCGCGAGGCCGAGGATCGAGCCGAGCGGGGTCGAGCTCTGTGCGTGCGCGATGTATTTCAGCCCGTCGGCGCTGAGGCCCTCGCGGACCACCGCGCCCAGCACGGGATACAGCTTGTGCAGCGCGGCGATGACCACGGCGGGCAGCCCGGCGTAGGCGCCGCCGTTCAACCGCTGGAACACCTGGCCCGGATCGCCGACGGGTGCGCCGAGCGCGGCGCCGACCAGGTTCAGTTCCGGCGCGTAACCGGGAGCCATCTCGGCCAGCCAGGAGCTGGCCATGCCGCCGCCGGAGTAACCCCAGGCCGCGACCCGGGTCCGGGGGTGCAGGCCCAGCGGCGCGAAGGCCAGTGCGGCGCGGACGCCGTCGAGCGCGCGGTAGCCCGGTTCGCGGGGCGCGCCGAAGTTGCCGTGCGGCCCTTCGTGATCGGCAATGGAGACCGCCCAGCCCCGGCGCAGCGCGTTGGCGACCAGCAGCCACTCGAACTGGGTGGCCGAGCCGATCGCCCGGGCACCGCGCCGCAGCGCGTAGGAGGGCGCGCACTTCTCGGTGACCGCGTCCATGGCGGTCTGGAAGGCGAGCAGCGGCCGGGTGGGGTCGGGTGCGGCGCCCGCGGGCAGCAGCACGGTGGTCACCGCGACTTCGGGTGCGCCGTGCAGGTCGGCGCTGCGGTAGAGCAGCTGCCAGGCCGAAACCCGTTGCGGGATCAGGCCGAACAGGGCGGGTTCGATCTCCCGGCTGCGCAGCACGGTGCCGGCGGGGCGGTTGGCAAATCCCCGTGGCGGCCGGTAGAACGGGTCCGCGCTGGGCAGCGGGGTGCCCTTGTTCGCCAGTAGCTGCGCCGAATCGAGGAGGGCGCGCGCGGAGTTGAGCACGATCCGCGCGGAGTTCAGGGTGATGTCGGCGAGCGTGCCGCGGGCGGGCGCCGGGTCGATCCGATGCTCGCGCAGGTGTTTCGGCGCGGTGCCGGCGCTGGCGTCGCTGCTCATCACAACCCTCCCCGCCCACCCGGACGGGCGGACTGCTTGTTTATCGGCCCAGCTTCGAGGTCTGTTCCGGCGATCGGCGAGAATTGTGCATTTAGTTCGAAAATGACTGGTGCGCACGGTTACTCGGGTTGAACCCCTGGAGAGTAAGGCCCGGGCAGGGTATCTGTGAACCCTGGTAATAGGGCGGGTGCGCGGCACTAGACTGCGGCCATGAACTCACCGACGGTGTTCATCACCGGTGCGGCGGCGGGCATCGGCCGGGCGACCGCCCTGCTTTTCGCTGCGCACGGCTATCGGGTCGGCGCCTACGACATCGACGAGGTGGGGTTGACCCGGCTGGCCGCGGAGATCGCGGAGGCGGGCGGCACGGTGCAGACCGGCGTCCTGGATGTGACCAACGCCACGCAGTGGTCCGAGCGGCTGGCCGAGTTCCACGGCGCCACCGGGCGGCTCGACATCCTGATCAACAACGCGGGCATCCTGCGCGCGGGCGCCTTCGAGGACCTCGACCCGGCCGTGCACCGCGCGATCATCGAGGTCAATGTGGTCGGCGTCCTGAACGGCACGCACGCCGCCTTCGGCTATCTGCGCGACACGCCTGCCTCGCAGGTGGTGAATCTGTGCTCCGCGTCGGCGATCTACGGCCAACCCGAACTGGCCAGCTACGGCGCCTCCAAGTCCGCGGTCAAGAGTCTGACCGAGGCGCTGGATCTGGAGTGGGAACGCCACGACATCCGGGTGATCGCGATCTGGCCGCTCTTCGTGTCCACCGGCATGGTCGAGGGCGTGCGCACCGGCACCACCGATTCGCTGGGCGTGCACCTGACCGCCGACGATGTGGCCGTCGGCATCTGGGACGCCGTGCGCAAACGCGGCCGGCTGCCCAAGGTGCACTACGAGATCGGCGTCCAGGCCAAGCTACTGGCCACGGCCGGCAAACTCGCCCCGGGCTGGGCCACCCGCACGGTCAACAAATACCTGGCCAGACGCTGAGCGAAAGCGCGTGGTCGGCGCGTGCGCCCGCGCCGGGTCTGACAGAATTGCGCAGCGAGAAGGGGGTATGGAGCCTTGCCGACAGCGACCGAATTCAATGGGCAGCCGCGGGAGCGCGGAGTCCCGACACGGGAACAGGATCAGCTCGACCAGCTGCTTGTCCAGTTACAGGCGTCCGGGGCAGATCCCCAGATCGGCTATCACGCGGGCGTGGCGGCGAATTCGTGGCGGCGCCCGCCGCGCATCCAGGTCACCGGCCGGGCGCATTCGGGCCGCACCACGGTGCTGCACGCGCTCGCGCTCATGTCGGCCGCGGAGACCGGCCCGGTGGACGAGCCGGGCCAGCCGGATCCGGTGATCGACGCCGATCTCGTGGTCTACGTGCTGTCCGGTTCGCCGTTGCCCGCCGATCGCCGCGTGCTGGATGAACTGCCGCGTGAACGCACCGTGGTGGTGCTGAACAAGGCCGATGCCATCGGCACCCGCTGGGGCGACGCCGTCTACGCCGCCGATCAGTACAGCCGCGAACTCGGCCTGGTGGTGCTGCCGGTGGTGGCCTCGCTGGCCGTGCGCACCCGCGCCGGCGCGGTGACCGATCCCGAACTGGCCGCCCTGCGCCGGCTCGCCGAGAGCGGCGATCCCGCGCTGACGCTGTCCTCGGATCTGTTCGTCTCGCCCACCCTGGGCCCGGATGTGGCCGAGCGGGAACAGCTGCTCGAACGCTGGGACTTCTACGGAATCACCTGTGCGCTGGGCGCTTTGCGCCGCGCACCCGACCTGTCCGGTCATCAGGTGCTCCAGATTCTGCACGCGGTCAGCGGCATCGATCCGCTGCACCGGCTGCTGCACCGCCGCTACGAGCAGGTCACCGCGCTGCGCGGCGGCGAGCTGCTCGACGAGCTGGCGCGGCTGGCGGCGCGCGCCGTCCCCGGCGTGCACGGCCGGGCCCGCGACCTGATCGAGGACTACCTCGACAGCGACGACGCGATGTGGACCGCGCTGTGCGCGGGCGTGGCCAATCCGGCGATCGCCCACCTGGCCGCCGGGTATCCGTCGCCCGCACCGGCCGACGCGGATGACGCGCTGTATCGGGCGGAGCGCTGGCGCGCGGTGGTGTCCAGCGATATGTCCCCGGCGGCGCGGCGCGCCGCGCTGCGCGCGCACAACGGGTACGTCCGGCTATGGGAGCGAATGAGCAGTGCCGGACTCTGATCCCGGAGCCGACGCGACCTTGCCGCCCGAGGTCGAGAAGGTGGTCGCGCGGTGGAATCCGCAGGGCGCGGCGCTGCTGCAGGCCATGCGGACCGGCGGCGCGGCGGCGACGGTCAGCCTGATCGGCCCCGAGGACGCCAACACCAGGCTGTTGCGTACCGAGTTGGCGCGATTCGAGCCCCGGATCGCTCTCACCGATCCGATGCCCGATCCCGGTGCGGCGGTGGAGCAGACCTCGCCGTCGGGTGTCGCGCCGCATCCGGTCGCCCTGGTCCTGTTGGACGCGGGCAACACCCTCGGGACCGGCACGCTGGAGTTGTTGCGCCGGCTGCGCGCCGAGGACATCCGAATCCTGCTCGCCATGAACGCGATTCATGCCCATGGTGACTGGCGTTCGGTGCGGCAGCACAATCTGGAACTGCTGGACGCACACGATTTCGGCGACCTGGACATCATGCCGGTGTCGGCGAAACTCGCGGGCGCGGCCCGGGTCACCGACGATGCCAGCCTGCTCGATCGGTCCGGCCTGACCGCGCTGCACGCGGAGCTGACCGCCGCCGCGGCCGGCGGCCCGGGCGCGGGACGATTCGCCGCTGTCACCACCCGGGTGCTCACCGACACTCGCGAGCGCATTCTCGGCCAGGTCGCGAAGCTGCGCGCCGGAGCCGAGGTGGATCAGTGGCGTGCGGAGCGCGCGACGCTGCTGGCCGGGCGCGACGGGGGCCGCGCCTCGGTGATGGCGGCGCTGCGCGGCCAGTTGCACCTGGCCCGCGTCGATCTGATGACCGAGGTCGGAGCGCAGGTCCGTTCGCTGCACGTGGCCGCCCGCGCCGAACTCGACCGGCTGCGCCCGCAGGAGCTGGACGGTTACCCGGAGCACCTGCAGCACTCCGTTCTCGATCTGACCGGGACCGTGGACCAGAAGATCGAGAGCCGGCTGGCGGTGCTGGTGGAACGGCTGGACGGCGCCTCCGGGCTGCCGCATGTGCGCCGTGATCCGGCCCCGCGGGTGGGCCCGGAACCCGAGCCGCGGCATCGAGGTGTCGAAGATCACTTGATGATCGCGCTCGGCGCGTCGGCCGGTGTCGGCCTGGGGCGGCTGCTGGTGGCGCCGCTGGCGTTGGTTCCGGCCCTGGATTTCGCCAGCATCCCGGTAACGCTGCTGCTCGGCGGGCTGGTCGCATGGTGGGTGGTGCGCGCCCGGCGTCAGGTCGCCGACCGCGCGCACGTGCGGCAGTGGGTCGCCGACGCGCTGGTGAATGTGAAGGCCCAGCTGGAGCAGCGTGTCGCCACCGGATTGGTGGAATCGGAAACCGAGCTGGCCGATCAGGTGGTGCGGGCCAGTGCCGCGCGGATCCTCGAAACCGACCGTCGCGTGGCCGAATTGGAGGCGCGGATCCGCCGGGCGGGGTCCGAGCAGCCCGGGCAACTCGCCGCGTGCCGACGCGATGTCGACACGCTGGATCAGCACCTTAGGCCTGTTGATCCGGCCTAAGAGTGGGTAATAGAAGAGCACCCGATTCCGTACTGGTCGTCATATCGCGTTAACCTCTTAACAGGAACCTGGGCGTCCGCTTCGTCCTTTGCGCCGCTCAGCGCGCTGCACGGCTGGTCGTAGCGGGAGCCTTACCGTCCATTTCAGGAGAGTTTTCATGACCTCAGCGACCATTCCTGGTCTTCGTGATTCCGACGGCAAAGCGCCGACTGAGCACAGCGAACTACTCGCCTGGGTACAGGAAGTCGCAGAACTCACTCAGCCGGAGCGAGTGGTCTGGGCGGACGGTTCCGACGCCGAGTGGGATCGACTAACCACTCAACTCGTCGACGCGGGCACCTTCAAGAAGCTCGACGAGAAGAAGAAGCCGAATTCGTTCCTCGCGTTATCCGACCCCTCCGATGTCGCCCGGGTCGAATCGCGCACCTACATCTGTTCCAAGACCGAGGCCGACGCCGGTCCGACCAACAACTGGGTCGATCCGGCCGAGATGCGCGCCACCATGACCGAGCTGTACCGCGGCTCGATGAAGGGCCGCACCATGTATGTGGTGCCGTTCTGCATGGGCCCGCTGGGCGCCGAGGACCCGAAGCTCGGTGTGGAGATCACCGACTCCGAGTACGTCGTGGTGTCGATGCGCGTCATGACCCGGATGGGCGCCGCGGCGCTGGCCAAGCTGGGCACCGACAAGCCGTTCGTGAAGGCGCTGCACTCCGTCGGCGCGCCGCTGGCCGAGGGTCAGGCCGATGTGCCGTGGCCGTGCAGCGAGACCAAGTACATCACCCACTTCCCGGAGGATCGCGAGATCTGGTCCTACGGTTCCGGCTACGGCGGCAACGCCCTGCTCGGCAAGAAGTGCTACTCGCTGCGGATCGCCTCGGCGATGGCGCACGACGAGGGCTGGCTGGCCGAGCACATGCTCATCCTCAAGCTGATCTCCCCGGAGAACAAGGCCTACTACGTGGCCGCCGCCTTCCCGTCGGCCTGCGGTAAGACCAACCTCGCCATGCTCCAGCCGACGGTTCCCGGCTGGCGCGCGGAGACCCTGGGTGACGATATCGCCTGGATGCGGTTCGGCGAGGACGGCCGCCTGTACGCGGTCAACCCGGAGTTCGGTTTCTTCGGTGTCGCGCCCGGCACCAACCACAGCTCCAACCCGAACGCGATGGCGACCATCGACGCGGGCAATACCGTCTACACCAATGTCGCGCTGACCGACGACAACGATGTGTGGTGGGAGGGCCTGGAGGGCGAGCCCGACCACCTGATCGACTGGAAGGGCAACGACTGGTTCCTGCGGGAGACCGAGACCCTGGCCGCGCACCCGAATTCGCGCTACTGCACCCCGATGTCGCAGTGCCCGACGCTGGCGCCGGAGTGGGACGACCCGCAGGGTGTGCCGATCTCGGCGATCCTGTTCGGTGGCCGCCGTAAGACCACCATCCCGCTGGTGACCGAGTCCTTCGACTGGCAGCACGGCGTGTTCATGGGCGCCACCATGTCCTCCGAGCAGACCGCCGCGGCCGAGGGCAAGGTCGGCACCGTGCGCCGCGACCCGATGGCCATGCTGCCGTTCATGGGCTACCACGTCGGTGACTACATGAACCACTGGATCTCGCTGGGCAAGAGCGCGGACGCGACCAAGCTGCCGAAGATCTTCTACGTCAACTGGTTCCGTCGTGGTGACGACGGCCGCTTCCTGTGGCCGGGCTTCGGCGAGAACTCCCGTGTGCTGGAGTGGATCGTTGGCCGGATCGAGGGCACCTCCGAGGGCGAGGCCACCGCGATCGGCACGGTGCCGCATGCCGCGAACATGGATCTCGAGGGTCTGGATGTGAATCCGGCCGATGTCGACGAGGCGCTCGCGGTGAATGCCGAGGAGTGGCGCAAGGAGATCCCGATGATCGAGGAGTGGTTCGAGTTCGTCGGCGACAAGCTGCCGTCGGGCCTGCGCGACGAGTTCGAGGCGCTCAAGCAGCGTCTGGGCTGAGTCCGACCCGGCCGCGAACACGCCGACCGCCCGCACCGTTTCGGCAACGGTGCGGGCGGTTGTCTTCGGTTAGCCAGATGGTGTCCTATGCTTGCGCCGACCGGCCGATGACGGCCGTCCAGTCCGGATGCTGAGGATTAGCTATCCGCCTGAACTGCTTCCAGACGAGAGGTGGTTTGAGCATGACCGATCTGGAGTACGGCGGACCGCGGATCCCGATGGTCACGGGTCTGGAACTCGCTGCCGCGAGCACGCCGCTACGTCGGGCCGCGGGGCGGCTACAGGCGGCGCTGCCGCCCGGCTGGCGCGTCGAATTCATCGACGCGCAGGCGCCGGACGGTCAGCCCTGCCTGCGTGTGGTGCAACCGGAATGCGGGCGCAAGAGCATTCGGTCGGGGTGGTGGCCGGGGACCTAGCCGGTCCAGCCCAGCGGCATCAGCAGCGACTTCTGCTCGCAGAACGCGTCGATGCCCTCGGGGCCGTTCTCCCGGCCCAGACCGGAGTTCTTGTAGCCGCCGAACGGTGAGCTCGGGTCGAAGGCGTACCAGTTGATCGCGTAGGTGCCGGTGCGCACCTGAGCGGCGATTTCGGCGCCGTGCTCGATATCGGTGGTCCATACCGAACCGGCCAGGCCGTACTGCGAATCGTTGGCGATCGCGATGGCCTCGGCTTCGGTCTCGTACGGAATCACCGCCAGCACCGGGCCGAAGATCTCCTCCTGCGCGATGGTGGACTTGTTGTCCACGTCGGCGAAGATGGTCGGCTCGACGAACCAGCCGCGCTCGACGCCCTCGGGCCGGCCGCCACCGAGCACCAGGCGGGCGCCCTCGGCCTTGCCCTTGGCGATGTAGCTCTCGACGCGGTCGCGCTGAGTCTGCGAGATCAGCGGGCCCAGTTGCACGCTCGGATCGGACGGGTCGCCCATCTTCATCGTCTGCACGTGTTCGACCAGGGCGGTGACGATTTCGTCGTAGCGGCTGCGCGGCGCCAGGATGCGGGTCTGGGCGACGCAACCCTGTCCGGAGTTCATCAGGCCGGAGAAGGCCAGCTGCGGGATGGCCGCGGCCAGGTCGGCGTCCTCCAGGATGATCGCCGCCGACTTGCCGCCGAGTTCGAGCGAGACCGTCTTGAGCTGCCCGGTGGCGATTGCTCCGATTTTGCGGCCGACCGCGGTGCTGCCGGTGAAGGTCACCTTGTCGACATCGGGATGCGAGACGAGGTATTCGGCGACCTCGGCCTCGGCGGGCAGCACGGACAGCACGCCCTCGGGCAGGCCGGCCTCGGTGAAGATGTCGGCGACCATGTTCGCGGTGATCGGAGTCAGCGGCGCGGGCTTGAGCACCACGGTGCAGCCGGCCAGCAGCGCGGGGGCGAGCTTGTTGACGGCGAGGAAGAGCGGGACGTTCCAGGCGGTGACGGCCGCGACGACGCCGCGCGGTTCGCGGGTGACGCGGGTGGTGCCGAACATGCCGGTGCGAGTCTCGCTCCAGGGGAACGACTTCGCGAGCCCGGCGTAGGTGTCCAGCGCGGCGGTCGCCGGGATCTGGTTGAGCATCATGGCGAAGGTCTGCGGTGCGCCCATCTCCGCGGTGAGCGCGGCGACGAGTTCGGCGGAGCGCTCTTCGATCAGCCGGGCCGCGCGGGTGAGTACTTGGGCGCGCTCCTCCGGCGAAGTCTTGGGCCAGGGGCCGGAATCGAAGGCCTGCCGGGCGGCGGCAACCGCGGCGTCGACGTCGGCGCGTTCGACGACCGGGACGCTGCCCACCGGTTCCACCGTGGCCGGTGAGATGACCTGGAGGCGCTCGGAACTGGCTGGCGCGGTCCATTTGCCGCCGATGAACAAGCTGTCGTAATGCATGGGAACACGTTACAGTTTTATGGCCCACTTGTCTGTAACATGTTTCAGTTTCCTCGCGCGGCACCCGCTCGAGCTGCGGGAATTCCAACCCGTCGGTTCTCTTCTCGGAGAACGCACTATTGCGTTCTGTTGCTGAGGGGAGGATGCTGATAGCTACTGATCAGCTCGCTCGATTCTCGAAACCGAATGCAGGGGAGACGGGTCATGGCGGTGCAAGTTGTCGATCGGTCGGTAATGACCAGCGACCAAACTCAACATCAAGCGCGGAGCGTGGGTAGCGGGGGCTGGGTGGTCTCCTACCTGCCGGGTCGCACGCTGACAATCGAGCAGGCCACGGCCGCAATGCAAGCCGCGGAGGCGATCGCGTACGTGCGTGCGCTGGCCGACCTGGTCGGGCTCACCACGCTGGAGACGGTGGGCCTGGCGATCCAGGAATCCCCGTGGAGCGAACCGGTTCCCGGTGGCGCCTGCGCGAGACGTGGCTGGCGCCAAGGCTGGATCGGCGGTTAGCGAGCTACTTCGTCGCCACGACGACGAGATTGCTTACCAGTAACTCTCGCAGCAGCGGTACTCGGATCAGCCACCACGCCCACCTCGGGTGATAGCGCGGGAACAAGGCCCGGACATCGGCGGAAGTGCCCGCGGCCCAGCACAACCCGTCGGCGGCGCGCACCGCGAACAGTGACCGTCCGAAGCGGTTCTTCGGCTCCCGGCCGTGCTTGCGGCGGTATCGAGCGGCGGCGTACTCGCCACCGAGATAGTGCCAGGGCCCGGTCTCGTGGCCGCCGAACGGACCGTGCCAGACGGTATAGGACAGCACGATCAGACCGCCGGGCTTGGTCACCCGCACCATCTCGTCGGCCATCAGCCACGGATCCGGTACGTGCTCGGCCACATTCGAGGAAAAGCAGATATCCACGGCGTCGTCGCGGAACGGCAGGGCCATTCCGGAACCGCGCACCGCGCCCGCCGTGGTGAGCCCGGCGGCGTGCATCTCCGACGGATCCGGTTCCACCGGAATGTAAGTCGCGCCCGTCCGGGCGAATTCGTCGGCGAAGTAGCCGGGGCCGCCGCCGACATCCAGGACCACCGCGCCGGTCATCGCGCGGCCGCTGACCTCGCGGTAGAAATCCGCGATCATGTCCGCGCTGTCGGAGGCGATGCCGCCGTAGAACAGTGCCGGGTCGGTCTGCTCGAAGCGGAAACTGCTGAGCAGCCGCCACGACCGCCGTAGCGTCGCGCGTCGCGCGAATCGCGACATCGGCCGCCATCCCGGCAACGCGTTCGCCACCCCGGCGGACCTGATCTCAGCTCTCGGCACGACGGCAAGTCTCACATAACCGGCGCTACCGGCCCGGAGGGGCCCGGCCGCCGCGCGCGGCCGGGCCCGGCGGAGGTCAGCCGACGCCGCTGGAGGCGCCGCTGCCGGTCGAGGTCGAGGCGTTGATCAGGGCGAGCAGGATGCCGAGGAGGCCATCCATATCGCCGCCGGCGGCGCTTCCGGTCCCGGTGCCGCCGTCCGTTCTGGTTCGTACTGCTTTCATGGTGTCCTCCTCATCGATGTCGAGTGCGGTACCCGACCACGCCCGCCGGGTTCGGCGGGTGTGCGGGAGGTTATCCAGATCAGACTGTGAAATGTGTGTGTTTCAATAGATCCGACATGGCGCAATAGCGCCATCGAACACCATGACCGAGCAGGTGGGAGGGTTGCCGCGGGGATGCGGCAGGTTAAGGTGGACCGCGATATCGTGTTCCCGGCCGTCAGATCGCGGCCTGCACCTGACGACCGAGAGAAGCTCCACCGTGCGCGAAGTCCTCCTGCTCTGCTGGCGTGACACCGGGCACCCGCAGGGCGGCGGCAGCGAACGCTATCTGGAACAGGTCGGCGCCCAGCTCGCGGCCCGCGGCGTCAAAGTCACCCTGCGCACCGCCCGCTATCCCGGCGCGGCCCGACGCGAACACGTCGACGGCATCGACATCAGCCGCGCGGGCGGGCGCTACACCGTCTATCCACGCGCCCTCGCCGCCATCGCGCTGGGTCGGCTCGGCCTCGGCCCGCTGCGCGGCCTGCGACCCGACGCGGTGATCGACACCCAGAACGGCATCCCCTTCTTCGCCACCGCCGCCACCGCCGCGCCGTCGGTCGTGCTCGTGCACCACGGACATCGCGAACAGTGGCCGGTCGCCGGACGGCTGGTCGGGCGGATCGGCTGGTGGATCGAATCCCGGCTCTCCCCACGCGTGCATCGTGACCACCAGTATCTGACCGTGTCACTGCCGTCGGCCGAAGAGCTCGCGACGCTCGGCGTCGATCGAGCGCGCATCGCCGTCGTCCGCAACGGCGCCGAACCCGTGCCCGACGACGCGCCCACCGGCGCCACGCACACCCGCAGCCCCGAACCGCGCGTCGTCGTGCTGTCCCGGCTGGTGCCGCACAAGCAGATCGAGGACGCGCTGCACGCCGTCGCCCGCCTGCGCGACCGGATTCCCGGCCTGCGGCTCGACGTCATCGGCGGCGGCTGGTGGGCCGAGAACCTCCAGGCCGACGCCGCCGCGCTCGGCATCGCCGACGCCGTCACCTTCCACGGACACGTCGATGAACGCCGCAAGCACGAACTGCTGGCCGCCGGGTGGGTGCACGTCATGCCCTCCCGCAAGGAGGGGTGGGGGCTGGCCGTGATCGAAGCCGCGCAGCACGGTGTGCCGACGGTCGGCTACCGCAGCTCCCGCGGGCTCACCGACTCCATCGTCGACGGTGTGACCGGTCTACTCGTCGACGATGTCGCGCAACTCGCCGAGGCGATCGGTGACCTGCTCTCCGACGCTGCGGGCCGCACCGTAATGGGTGAGAAGGCGCGGTCGCGGGCGCGCGAATTCTCCTGGGAGCAAACCGGAAACGGCGTGTACGAGGTGCTGGCGGCGGCGGCGCGGGGCGAGCAGATCGCCGGGCTGGTCGGTGCGCCCGAGGCGGGCGTCTAGCCCGCTTTCCGGGCACCGACCAGTAGGCCACCGAGAAGCACTGCCGCCCACAGGATGTGGGCTGCGATCGCCAGAAAACGGTGCGCCGCATCGGTTTCGGTTAGGCGTGGATTCGGCACCCGATACAGCGTGAGCTGATCGTCACCGTAAACCGGATCGAGTTCGGCCAGCGTGGTTTTCGAGGCGCCGAGCGGACCCGGGGTGGTCCGCTCCACCAGCACCCAGCCGACCCCCAAGTCGGCCAGCCGGTGCACCGAACTGCCTTGCAGCAGAAGGCTTTCCACCTGCCGCGCCCGCTTGCCCTCGCCTGCGACCACCGCACCGCGCACCGGCAGCGCACCCGTCTGCAACACGTCCGCGGGCAGCATGCGCGGCGCCGGATCCAGCACCGGCGCCGTCCCGCTGTACGGAAACTTCCGGAACATGCCGCCGGGCAGCACCGCCACATCGCCCGGCCCATCGATCCACTCGACCACCTGGGCCCACCCACCCGGATAGCGCACCGGCCGCATCCCGCCCCCCACACCCCAGGCCAGATCCACCATCGGCAGAATCAGCAGCGCGATGAACGCCGCCGCGACCAACGCTGCCCCCGGTTTGTGGACAGCTGTGGACAATTCGGCACGACTGCGTTCGACTGGGGAATTCACCGCAGTCGCCGGGGATTCGGCAGCGCCGACCGGTGCGTCACTGGTCGCGCCCGGGCTGATCGCTGTCGGCGAGTTGTCCGCGGCGAGCCCGGAGGCCGATGTGGATGACTCGGTCGGCCCGCAGCGCGGAACCGTGGTCGTCGTGTCCGTGTCGGCCGATCCGCTGTCCGGTTCGGCGGCCGCGGTCGGCGGCTTGCCGAAGCGCCGCGCGAGGACGCGGCAGCCCGCCGCCGCGCACAGCGCATAGCCGGGGACGGCCAGCGCGACGTATTTCTGTGTGTCGCGCAGCAATCCGGCACCGGGGATGTGGATAACCATCCACTCCAGAGTGTCCCGGCCCCACCCGGTCGCGGCCAGCGCGGGCAGCGCCACGGCCACGGCCGCGAGCAGCAGCAGGGTTCGGCCGGTTCGGAGGTCGGCCGAAACAGTCGCGGCCGCAGGCGAATCCAGATGCGAGCCGTCGAGGGCGATACTGCCGACCCGGGATTCGCCGTCGGCTCGCGAGGTATTGCGAGCGATGACCGTGCGGAGGCCGGTGGCTACCAGGGCGAGCAGGATCGCCGTACCGATCAGGGCCAGCAGGGTGGTGCGGGATGCGGGGACGGCGTCCGCGTTCCAGATGCCGCCGAGTCCGGCGAGGCTGCCGAGGGTGCCCAGGCCGGGTTCGGCGCGGGCGGCGAAGGCGGCGATGCCCGCGGGATCCGAGGGCTCGGCGCCCGCACCGGACAGCGCGGTCGCGGTCAGCCATGGAGCGCTGGCCGCGGCCAGCAGCACGAGGGTGCCGAGGACACGACGCCGGCCGACCAGCACCAGGGCCGTGGTCCCGGCGAGGAGCGCGCCGGTCGGCGTGAGACCCGCCGCCGCGAAACTCGCCGCCAGTGCGCCCCACAGGGGAGCCCTCGCCCGCCATCCACAACGCTCACCAGGCTGTGGACAATTGTGGACCGTTCGCAGGCGGTGCGCGGCGAGCGCGGTCCACGGCAGCGCCGCGTACCCCGCCAGCAGACTCCAGTGTCCTTGCAGCAGCCGTTCGGCCACATAGGGATTCCACAGCGCCACCGTCGTAGCGACCAGCTGCGGCCCGACACCCACCCGCAGCAGCTCGCGCGCCAGCACCGCCGCGCCATACCCGGCCATCCACAGCGCGACCACCAGAATCGCCTTGACCAGCACCCCGCCATCCACAACCGGCGAAAGCACCGCCAACAGCCCGTCTTGCGGTACCGCCCGCGGCGCCGCATCCCCCAACCCGAGCGCCGAATCCGTCGAATACGACCGCGGCGTACTCACCGCATCCCGCAGCAGCAGATACCCGGACCCCAGTAATGGCCCGCAGATGACCAGCGTGAGCACCGCGCTGTACACACCCACCACGCGCCTGCTCCAGTCACCCACGCCTGGTCACCCTACGTGGGCCGGAAATCGCGGCCTACTGTTCCATGCCGAACAGTGGAAGCTGGTGCGTGGGCGCAGGGCCGCCGAGCCGCCGCGAGCAGCGTGCACAGGTCACCGCCGCCCGGGTCGGCACCAGCGCGTCCGGCGACCACCCGGAGACACCGGTATGGCACAGCAACTCGGGCACTTCTTCGTCCCCGACCCACCGGCCGAGACGCACAGCGTGGACGGTGCGTCCGGCCCGGACGACCGCGTGCACCCCCGGATCGCCGAAGACCGCCCGTGCCGACGCAGCCAGAGGCGAGATATCGGTCATGCGACCAACGATAAGCACCCACACCGACACATCCACCACCCGCGCATCGCCTCCTTCCGGAGGCTCCGCACGATCAGGGTGGTTCGCTCAGCGTAGGGCTTCCAGCAGGAGGGCGGGTTTCGAGCCGGTAAGGGTCTGGCAGGGCGCGATGACATGGCCGACCGCGCCGGCGGGGTCGTCGAGGCGGAAGCCGCCCGCTTTGCGCACGGTCGGAGTGTCGCCGCGGAACCACTCCTGCGTCGGGAGCCAGCTGCGTAGCAGCTCCCATTTGGTGGGTTCCATCGTGGTGTTGTGTACGACAGCCATGGTCCGACCCTAGGCAGTCGAGGCCGCCGTGCGGTGCGGGTGCGACGATGGGGTGTGCCTGAAGTTCGTCGCCTGCCCGTTGTCGCGGATCTGACGTTGGTGACGGCGGGCGCGATGACGGCGAATGTGGCCGGATATCTGTTGCAGGTGCTGGCCAGCCGATGGCTCGGCGTGGCCGGGTTCAGCGAGTTCGCGAGTCTGCTGGCCGTGCAGCTGCTGTGCGCGGTGCCCGCGCTGGCGTTGCAGAATGTGGTGGCGCGCGAACTGGTACGCGGGGCGAGCGTGGACACGCTGCGCGGGTTGCAGTGGCGCTGCGCGGTGATCGTCGCGGGGCTCGCCGCGGTGCTCGTTCCACTGGTGACCTGGGCGCTCGATGTGAACGTGCTCGCCTGCGCCGCCGCTCTCGGCGCGGCCCCGGCGCTGGTGCTGCTGGCCGGTGAGCAGGGAATTCTCCAGGGCAGCAACCGCTTCCGGCAGCTGGCGATCGTCCTGGGTTGCGCCGGGATCGCACGGGTCGCTCCCGCGCTGGCGGCCCTGATCCTCGGCGGCGGAACCGCCGCGGCCCTCATCGCCGCCGCCCTCGGCCTGACCACCGCCGCCGCCATCGCCCGCTATATCGCAGGGCCGGGCGAGCCAGCCCACCAGGACGACCGCGTAGCTGGTGGGCAGCAGACTACGGACCGGGTTCCCGCCCGGCGGACCGCCGCCGTGCACCGGCTCCGCGACCGAACCTCGGGGGTTCTCCCGGTCCTGCGCGCCGCCCAGGTGCAGGCGGCGCTGATGGCCCTGTCCTCGGCGGATCTGATCGTGGTCCGGATGGTGCTCGGTGACACCGATGACGCCAGCCGCTACGCCCTGGGGACGGTGGCGGCGAAGATCGCGTTCTGGCTGCCGCAGGCGGTGGGTGTGGTGCTGTATCCGCGGATGGCGCAGCCGACGCAGTCGGCGCGCGCGATCCGGGACGCGCTGGCGGTGCTGTCGGGTATCGGCATCGTGGCGGTGATCGGGGCGGCGGCCGCAGCGCCGCTGGCGCCGCTGTTCGCGGGTGCGGATTACGCCCCGATCCAGGGCCTGCTGTGGTTGTTCGCGCTGCACGGCGCGATCCTGGCGGTGCTCCAGGGGGCGGTGCTGTCGGCGATCGCCTTGGATCGCACCGCCCTGGCGACCCTGGCCTGGGTCGGGCTGGTGGTGGAGGTGACCTCCGCGCTGCTGTTCGCGCGTTCGGTGCCGACGTTGATCACGATCTGCGTGTGTGTCGCCGCGGCCACCACGGCCGTGGTCGCCACGACCGTGCTGCGCACCGCCGACACCGGCGGGGACTGAGGGCTCGGCGCCGTCCGGCCGCTGCATACCCACGTGTACCCGGACGATCCCGATGCCGCCCGCGCCTGTGCGGGACGATGCTGCTGTATCAGCCGCGACATCTGGTGGCGTCCTTGTGGTAGCTGTTCAGATCAGCGCGGCCGCCGCTTCGGCGCATCCCCAGGCGACGGTAACGCCCGCACCGCCGTGTCCGTAGTTGTGGACGAGCAGTGCGCCGTCGAGCTTTTCGCGTTCGACCCGGACGCTGGACCGCGCGGGCCGCAACCCGACCCGGTGTTCCAGGACGCGGGCCGTGGCGAGGGCGGGGTGGATGCGGGCGCAGCGGGCGACGATGGTGCGGGCGATGGCGGGGTCGGGGCTCAGATCCCAGGAGCCGGGTTGGGATGTGCCACCGAGGATTACGTAGCCGGGCCGGGGCAGCACATAGGTGAGCTGGTCTCCGGCGTGCGCGAACCATTCGGTGAGGCCGGGGTTCTCGACGACCACGACCTGCCCGCGCACCGGCCGCACGGCCGGATCGGGTACGAGAGTGCGTGACCCGAGCCCGGTGCAGTTGACGATGACCGGCGCCATCCGCGCCGCGGCTCCGAATCCCGCGACGGCGCGTTCCTCGATCGTGCCGCCGGCGGCGGCCAGTCGCCGCATCAGATAGTCCAGGTGCAGCCGCATATCGAGCAGCGGCACGGTGGCCCGCAGCCCGCGGGTGTAGCCGTCGGGGAGTTCGGCGGGGGTGGCCGGGCGGGCTCCGTCGAGCGCGGCGGTCCAGGTGGGCAGGAAGTCGGGGGCGGTGTCGGCCTGCACGCCGGTGACCAGCCGCACTCCGGCAGCCGGATTGTGCACCAGCCCTTGGTATTCGCGTAGTGACCGCACCGCCCAGGCAGCGACCAGGTCGGCGGGTTCGATGTGGTAGGGCCAGATCAGTGCTCCTGCGACGGCCGAAGTCGTCCACGCGGCAAGCTCTTTCGCCCAGACCCGCACGCGCGCGCCCCGCTCGGCCAGGACGATCGCGGTGGTCAATCCGGTTACTCCGCCCCCGAGCACGATCACATCCGCGTCACTCATACCCAACCCTAGCAACGGGCCAGAAGCAGTGTGCGCAAATAGAATTCGGCCCCCCGGCGGATGCCGGAGGGCCGAATTCGGGAGTCCGACAGGGTCAGAGATTCCTGGTGTCGATCACCTGGGTCGGCGAGTCGTCACCGCGGACCGGGCCGCCCGTGGCGGGGCGGCGACCGGCGGGGGCGGAGCCACCGCGGATACCGATGAGCGCGCCGACGATCACCAGGATCGCGCCCAGCACGCCGAGCACGATCGGCATGATCCGGCCGAACATCGACAGCTTGTCGATGCTCTCCTTGGCGACACCGATCTGCGACTCGATGGTGGCCTCGTCGAAGATGAGGTCGGCCTTGAGCGCGGTGACCTCGGGCTTGTCGCCGTTGCGGGCGTAGTACAGGTGCAGCTTCTCGCCGCCCTTGATCACGGCGCCGGTCTGCGGCTCCACCCACACGTCGCGGGTGTTGGTGTACCACCGGGTCATGGTGACCGGGCCGTCGCCCTCGACGCCCCACTTGGCGGCGGGCAGTTCCAGGCGGTGGGTCGGTGCCTTGACGACGTCCCACATGTTGGTGGCCGGGATGGTCTGCTGGAAGTGGTAGACCTTCATGTTGTTGATCTCGGTCTCTTCGACGAAGTTGATGTCGAAGGTCTTGCGCGCGTTGAGATCGAAGTACGGGTAGGTCTTCTTCTCGGTGCCGATCGGGAAGCGGTACTGCAGACCGACGTGCTGCACCGGTTCGGCGACGCTCTTCATTTCCTTGTCGACGCCGACGGCGATGGAGCCGTTGGGCTCGGCCGCGACGGGTTCACCGCTCACGCGGTCGAGGGTGACGCGGTCGACCGAGGCGGTGAGCAGGCCGGTGTCGCCCTGCTTGTCGATGCGGCGCAGCGTCTGACCGGCCTGAACGGTCATTTCGGTGGCATTGGACGGCTCTTCGACGGTGACGAACCGCTGGGAGACCAGCGGCACGTTGGTGTCGATCTTGGCCGAACCCTCGGGCGCGGTGAGCGACTTGGAGTCGAGCACCAGGCTTTCGGAGCCGGGGGCATTCTTGGCGATAGTCGTGATCTCGAGATCGAGAGGTGTCTTCGCCAGCTTGCCGACGGTGTAGGCCGGGATCATCAGCGCCATCGCGATCAATAACGCGCCGAGACCCACGAGCAGGCAGGCCACCGTCCTTCTGGTTCCGGCACTCAGTGCCATGCAAACACTCCTCGTCTTAGAACACACAGGTCGTTCCACGTACTGCGGGCAGTCCGCGGCACTCGTGAGCCCCGACACTAACAGGACCGAGTAGTAACATGCCCTGCCGAGTCCGGAATCCGACCAAAATCGCGCTGAGTGTAGCGCGAAAAGTGAAACGACGGGTTCTCACCTGCGGAATCGATAGGGCAGACTGGAGCCCGATGACCCTCACCACATCTGTGTCCGCCGCCACGACCGCACCCCCGGTACGATCGCGCGGCTTCGTTCCCGCCCTCGAAGGCATGCGCGGCCTGGCGGCGCTCGGTGTGCTGCTGACCCACGTCGCCTTCCAGACCGGCGCCTCGTCGATGCCCGTTCTCGGCCGGGTATGGGAGCGCTTCGACATGGCGGTCGCGGTGTTCTTCGCGCTGTCCGGATTCCTGCTGTGGCGCCCGCACGCGGCGGCGGCCCGCGGTCTGGGCACCGCGCCCGCGACCGGCTACTACTTCCGGCATCGCGCCGCCCGCATCCTGCCCGCCTATTGGGCGGTGGTGATCGCGGTGCTCCTGCTGCTGCCGAGCGCCGCCGACTCCGCGGGCTGGCGGGTCTGGTTCTCGAACCTGGCGCTGCTGCAAGTCTTCATCCCGCTGACCCTGACCGACGGGCTCACCCAGATGTGGAGCCTGTCGGTGGAGGTGGCCTTCTATCTAGTGCTGCCGCTGCTCGCGCTGTGCCTGGCGCGGTTGCGCGGCGACGCCGCCCGTCGACGGGTGCCGGTGCTGATCGGTGCCGCACTGCTGTGCCTGGGCTGGAACTTCATCCCGGTGCCGACCCCGGACGCGATTCACGCCGACAACTGGCTGCCCGCGTATCTGCCGTGGTTCGCCGGCGGCATGGTGCTCGCCGAGCTGGTGGACATCCGGCTCACCGCCGGCCCCGCCCGCTGGGTGCGGGTCCTGGGCAATCAGGCCCTGATGTGGGCGATCGCGCTGGTGGCCTTCCTGTTCTCGACCACCGATCTGGGCGGCCCGGCCGGGCTCACCCGCGCCGAGCCGTGGCAGTACGCGGTGAAGATGGCGCTCGGCATGATCATCGGATTCGCCTTGCTCGCACCGCTGGTCGTGGGGGAGCGCCGGCACCGCTGGCTGGAATCGCGGGTGGCGGCGACCGTGGGCCGCTGGTCCTACGGCATCTTCCTGTGGCACCTGGCGGTGCTGTCGATCGTGTTCCCGGTATTCGGCATCCTGCCGTTCAGTGGTGACTTCGCCTGGGTGCTGCTGCTCACCGTCGCGCTCACGCTGCCGGTCGCCGCGGCGAGTTACGCGCTGATCGAGGAACCGGCCCGCCGGTTCGCGCGCCGCCGGGATCGCGCGAAGGCGCAGGCGCGACCGGACGAGCGCGCCGCCTAGCGCTGTCCTCGCCGCGGCGCCAGTGCGGCGATACCCACCGCGAGCACCGCGATGAGCGCGGGCGCCTGCACCCAGAGCGAACCACCCAGGTAACCATCCTGCGCGCGCCACGGTCCGGTGGACAGGGCCGCGGCCGACGCGGTGGCGCTCAGGCCCGCGATCCACGGCAGGTACCGGGTGGTGTGCGGCCGCCACCGCGCGGCCGCCAGCCCTGCGACGGTGAGCACCGTGCCGACCGGACCGGCGATCACCGTCGCCACCACGCCCAAGCCGAGCGCCCCGGCGCCACGGCCGCCCCAGGTGCCGGGACTCGGGCCGGCCGGTTCGGGAGTCCGGCGTCGGCGCGGAACGGCAAGCAGGGCAAGGGGAATGAGCAACAGCAGGCCGCCGAAGATGCCGAGCCGGTACCAGCGGTCGTCCGGGAAGGAGACCGTGACCGGCCCCGCGTCCGGCGGCAGGATCCAGCCCTGCTGCCAGCCGTTGACCACCACCGGGGTCAGCGCGCGTCCGTCGGCGCTGGCCTGCCAGCCGACATTGGTGCTCAGCGGCAGCACCAGCAGCCGGTCCCGGGTGACCGGGCGACTCGGCTCGAAACCGGTGCGGTGCAGGCGAAGCCGATCCACCGAGAACAGTTCGGTGGGCCCGACGGTGACATCCACGCGTCCGGCCGACAGGGGAAGTTCCCCGGACGAATCCGCGGGAGCCGCTTCGTCTCCGGTGCAGACCCGGGCCGGTACCGGTGCGCCGGAACGCAATTCCTCCGCGGTGGCGGTGACGGTGGTGCGTACCAGCGCGCCGCCGATGTCGACGGTCGGGCCGAGCGCGCACGGGATGGTGAGCAGCCGGTCGGCCGGGGCGGGCGCGGGATAGTCGGGGCCGAGCACCTCGATCTCGGCCAGGCCGGGCGGCTGGCTGATGGCGAAGCCGAGCGCGGTCTTGTCCAGCACCGGCAGCCACCCCTGGAGGGTGATCTCGATCCGGTCGGTGACCTGCGGGTGCAGCTCGATCCGGGTGGGGGCGTCGGGGTCGAGTTCCCGGACCTGCGGTCCGGCACCGAGATTCACCGCCACGGCGGTGGGTGCGGCGGGCAGCCCGCCCAGCGACGGAGTCAGGTCCAAACCGGTGACCAGCGCCGGTTCGGGCAACTCGATGGTGAGCGTCGGCTTCGGGCCGGTGTGGTCGCGGATCGAGTCCTCGGGCGCGGTCCAGCTGGTGCGCACGTCACCGTCGGTGGCCGCGAAGGAGGAGCCGCGCAGGTTGCCGACGTCGGCCTGGCCGCGTGCCACCGGCCGGTCGTGGTCGGTGAGCAGCGCCTCGAGCGCGGGGCCCTGCCGGGTTCGCACGGTGAGGTCGGGCGTGACCGTCATCGGCTGCGGCACGTGCAGCGTGCGGCTGAAGTTGCCCGGTTCCTCGGCGGCCAGCGCCAGGCTCTTGCTGCACCGCACGCGGTCGGGTGAATCGAAACAGGCGCTGCGCCCGGGGAATTCCTGGCCCAGATCCCAGCCCTGCACCTGGGTGCTCGCGGCGACCGGCGGCAGCACGGTGCGGTGCCGGATCGGGACCGGCAGCGGTGTCTCGCGCACGCTGTAATCGTCGAGTTCGAGTTCGCTGATACCGAATTGGCCACCGCCGGTGCCGTTCTCGGTCCGGGTCGCGGTGATGGTGAGCCAGGTGGTGCGCCCGGCGGGCAGCGAGATCGATACCGGCGCACCGGGTTCGCTGATCCGGGTGGACACGCTGCCGTTGTCGGTGCGCACCTCCACCCATTTCACCGCGGCGCCGATGGCGGCCGGGCTGGTGGTGAGTGTGAGCAGTCCGGCGGACTTGATCGGCCGGTCCAGGTCGAGCCGGAGCCACTGGCCCACGGCGCTGTCGATACCGCTGCTGATCCAAGAGGTGGCCGGGTCGCCGTCCACCGCGGCGGCGGTGGAGCTACCGGGCGCCGCGCCGCCGAGCTGGGTGGCGTCGGAGGCCGCGCTGGAGGCGGTGACGGTGGCGCCGCTCCATTCCCCGCGCACCAGGTCCGCGCCGGGAACCGGGTAGTCGGGGACCAGGTTGTGGGTCCGGCGCGGATCGGTGGCCGCGCGCAGCGCCGAGTTGTGATTGTCGACCTTGCCGAAGTCGGTTTCGCGATCCATCGGACTGTCGGTGACCGTCACCGGTCCGAGCGGCAGACCCGCGCGGGTCGCGTCGGCGGCGAGCAGGCTCGGCGTGCCGGTCCGGTCCGTGCGGCGCAGGCGCTCGAGTACCTCGGGGCCGCCCGCCACGGTCGGAACCTGGTCCAGCCCAACGGTGTAGGCGCCCGGGAACGAGTTCGGTGCGCCGGTGCCCGAACGCACCTGGACCGGTGTACCCGGCGTCGGCGGCTCCACCCGGTAGAGCTCGACCGCCGGATACGTCGGACGCAGGTCACCGTTGGCGACCAGTCCGTCCGCGATCACGGAAGTCTCGATGGGCGCGCCGAATTCGGCCACCTTGCGCAGGCCGGGTGAGCCTTCGATGGCGCGGTGTGCCAGCAGCGGTCGGGTCGAGCGCGCGGTCTCGGGGTCGAGATCGTTGCGCAGCACCAGGATTCCGATGCCCTGATCGGCCAGTGTCGCCGCCAATCCGGTCGACGGACGCCCGTCGGCGATCAGCCGCTGTACCGAGTCCATCGCGCGGATGGTGCCGGGCGGGTTCAACGGCACCGCGTCCCGGACCGCCCACGGCGTGCTCGCCAGGGCCTGCATCGGCTCGTCCCGGGTCAGGCCCCACACCTGGCTGCCGAACGGCGCGCCGGGCACCACCAGCGCGCGAGTGTCGGAGGCATTGCGCGACAGCCAGTCCGCGGTCTGGGACCAGTAGGCGGGGACCTCGTCGTAGGCCCCGCGCGGAGCGAGCTTGCCGGTCCAGGCCAGCGAGGTCGACAGGGTCAGCGCGGTCAGGATGAGCGCGGCGACCGCGACCCGGCGGTCGCGCTCCGGATGGGCGAACGCGCTGCGCCACACCGGCATCGGCACCGAGGCGGGCAGCGGGATCCGGGCCAGCAGGTGCGCCAGGCCGAGCACCAGCGGCAGCCGGATCAGCGGTTCCAGCTTGTGCACATTGCGCAGCGGTGCGCCGGCGGAATCCAGGAACACCCGCACCGATTCCGCGAACGGCCCGCCGAGTTCACCCACAAAACCCGCGCAGATCCCGGCCAGCCCGACCAGCAGTATCAGCGTGAGCCGACCGCGATAGGGCATGCCGCGCAGCGCCAGCCCGGCCAGGCCGGCCGCGGCGAGCAGCCCGGTGGCCAGCACCGCGGCCGGCTGGGTGACCAGCACCGCGCCCGCGATCCGCTCCGGTGAGACGAACGGCGTCCAGCTGTCGGTGCCGCGCAGCACCTCGGCCAGCGAGGCCCACTGGGTGGTTACGCCCGAGGATTCGATGTAGTCCAGGAACGGCGGCGACACCTTGCCCAGCAGCAGCAGCGGCACCGCCCACCAGAACACCGCGAGCACCAGCAGCGGCACCCAGGCCCGGGTGAACCGCCACCAGCGCCGATTCGGGCGGTATGCGCCCCACCACAGCAGAGCGGGCAGGAACGCGGCCACGGTCGCGACCGCGTTGACCGAGCCCATCAGCGCCAGGGCGAGCGCGCTGCCCGCCGGGGAACGCGCACCGCCCAGTTTGTGATTGCGGTGCGCGGTGGCCAGCGCGGCGGGGGCGAGCAGCACCCACGGCGCGAGCATCATCGGCAGTGTTTCCGAGGAGATCGATCCGAGGGTGGTCAGCACGCGGGGGGACAGCGCGTACGCGGCGGCCGCGAGCACCCGCGAGCCACGGCTGCCGATGCCGAGCGTCTCGCAGAGGCGGACGATGCCCCAGAATCCGGCGAGCAGCAGCAGCGCCCACCAGATCCGCTGGGTCACCCAGGCCGGCAGGCCGAGCGCGTGCCCGGCCGAGAAGAAGGCTCCGTGCGGGAAGAAATAGCCGTAGGCCTGGTTCTGCACCTGACCCATCGGCGCCTGACTGCTCCACAGGTGGGCGGCGCGCGCCAGGAACCCGAACGGGTTCTGCGCCAGGTCGTACTTGGTGTCCGCGACCGTGCTGCCGGGTGCCTGCGCGAAGGTGAGCAGGAATGCCGCGAGAACGGTGCCGAGCAGCCAGCCCCGGCCGAGCGGCGCGGCGTCGGGCGCACCCGCCGCCGCGCGCTCGGTGCGGTGGGACTCGAGTGAGGGCGCGGAGGTCAATGGCATACCAGGTCGGGCCCGGGGCGGCGCGGCTGACGCACGCGCGGCCCCGGGCCTACCGGGTCAGCTACTGACATGCGCGGGCATTGCCCTGCCCGCGAGCATGGCGGAAGGGAGTCGAGGTCAGCGAGAGCCGTACTCAACGTTGTTGAGCAGCGAGGAGTCCGGGTCGCCCTTGTCCAGCTCGGGGCGGGTGTTCTGCTGCACGGCCGCGGTGATCGCGAACACGGCGAGCACGCCCAGCACGGCGCCGGCGACCGCACTCGCAACCCCAGGAACAGCAAACTTCATCGCGGCACTCCAATACATTGATGCAGGCACATTCCGGAGCAACTTAGCAGTAGTCCAGATCACTTCGTACCCGCAGCCTGTCGATTCGCGGGCCGACCGGGGAAAACGCCCAGAATCGAGCGCAACTTCAGGGCAGGGCGCAGTGCAGGCCGCCGAGGAAGGTGCGCAGTTTGGCGGTGGTCTCGTCGAGTTCGGTGCGCGGGTCGGAGGCGGCGACGATACCGCCGCCGGCGTAGGCGCGTACCGACCGGCCGTCGGCGGACAGTTCCGCGCTGCGGATCGCGACCACCCAGGCACCGTCGCCGTCGGCCGCGCACCAGCCGACCGCGCCGGCGTAGAAGCCACGGTCGCCTTCGAGGTCGTTGATGTATTCCAGGGCGGCCGCGGTGGGCGTCCCGCAGATCGCGGGCGTCGGGTGCAGCAGCACCGCCAGATCCAGGGCCGTGACGGCCGGGTCGCGCAGGGTCGCGGTGATCGGGGTGGCCAGATGCCAGACCTCGTGCGTGCGAAGCAGTTCCGGGCCGTCGGGAATGTTCAGCTCGGTGCACAGCGGGGCGAGCAGGTCGCGGATCCAGTCGATGACGAAGGCATGTTCGTCGCGATTCTTGGTGCTGGACAACAGCTCTCGTGCCCGCTCGGCATCCACGGCGGGATCCGCGGCCCGGGGCGCGGTGCCCGCGAGAGGGCGCAGCGTCACGGTGCGGCCGTGCCGGGCGACCAGGACCTCGGGTGTGGCGCCGATCAGGGTGGCTCCGGTGCGCCCGGCGGGGGACAGGTCCACCGCGAAGACATTCGCGTTCGGATGCCGGGTCAGCAGGTGCGCGGCCACCGTCTCCGGTTCCAGCCCCCGATCTGCCTCGGCGAGAACGGATCTCGCGGCGACGACCTTGCGCAGCGGCTGCCCGGGATCGTTCAATTGCTCGACGAGCTTCGCCACCCGCGCGATATGTTCTGCGGGAGCGGGTATTTCGGTGACCACCCGCACCGGCGGCAGCGCGGGCAGCGCCGCGGGCCGCCAGGGCCCGGCGGTGTGCTCGGCATGCGCGGGCACCGTCAGCGCCGCCGGGCGAGCCGGATCGAACGCCAGTGCGCCGACCACCAGCTCGGCCGCCCCGTCCCGCAGCGCCGCCGCCGCAGCAGCCGCCTCGTCGAAGGTGGCGCGACTACCCGAGGTGCGCAGCACCCCATCGGGCTGGGCCAGCAGGAATCCGTCCATGCTCCGACCCTAACCCCGCGCGGCGCCCCGATTTCGGTCCAGCGACGCACGTCTCAGTCGCCGGTTTCCGAACGGTGCTCAGCGCGCGGGCTCCTTGCCCGGCGGCACCATGAGCACCGGCCGGTGGCAGTGTTTGAGCACCGCGTCGGCGACGCTGCTGTGCAGCAGCGCGCGTACGCCGGTAGCGCCGCGGGTACCGGCGACGATGATGTCCACGTCGAGTTCGTCGGCGCACTCCACGATCGTGTTCCAGATGGTGGTGCTGCATTCGGCGGTGCGCGCCTCGGCGTTCAGGCCCGCGAGTTTCGCCAGCCGGACCCCCTCGGTATTGATGGTGCGGGCATCGACATAGGCGATGTCCTCGACCTCCTCGTCGGGCAGCCATTCCGGCTGCATGACGCCGGAGAGCCCGGAGAGTTTGGCGGCTTGGCGCACCATGGGTTCCCAGGCGGTGAGCACGACGGCGCGGTTCGCGGACAGGAACCGACCGGCGTATTCGATGGCGCGCTTGGCATTCTCGGATCCGTCGTACGCGATGAGCATCAGATCGCAGGGCACGGCGACCTCCCGGTGCGGGGTTCGGCTACCTCCTCCAGGCTACTCGCGACACCCCGGGGAGCGGGCTCGGCGCGCGGCCCGCGCCCACCCGGAGATGCCGGTGCGGCGGTAGCGCACTAGCGTGAACGCCCATGCGGAAGACGCCTCTCGTCCTGCTCGCGGTTCTCGCCTCGGTCGTCACCGGCTGCTCGAACGGTGGCTCCTCCGATTCCGGATCGCCGGAACCCGCCGCGCCGTCCTCGGCGGCGCCCGCGACCCCTGTGCAACGCGACTGCGATACCGAGTTCCTCGCGAAGTTCACCCCGCGCCAGAAGCTGGCGCAGCTGCTCACCGTCGGCGTCAGCAGCGCCGCCGACGCCGAGAACGTGGTGCGTACCGAGCAGATCGGCGGCATCTTCGTCGGCAGTTTCACCGACAGGGCGCTGCTCGCCGACGGTGAGATCGCCGATGTCAAAGCGGCGTCCAAGATTCCGCTCATGGTCACCATCGACGAGGAGGGTGGGCGCGTCTCCCGGGTCAAAGATCTGATCGGGGCGGCGCCCTCGGCCCGCGAAACCGCGAAGACCATGTCCCCGGACGAGTTCTACGAGGCCACGGTGGCCCGCGGCCGCAAGTTGAAGGATCTGGGCATCACGGTCGATTTCGCGCCCGATGTCGATGTGAGCAGCGAGCCGGACGACGATGTGATCGGCGATCGTTCCTTCTCCGATGACCCCGAGATCGTCACCGAGTACGCCCGCGCCTACATCCGCGCCATGACCGAGGTCGGGCTCGGCTCCGTCATGAAGCATTTCCCGGGCCACGGCAGCGCCTCGGGCGATTCGCATCAGGGCGCGGTGCGCACCCCGCCGCTGTCGGAGCTGATCGGTTCGGATCTGCTGCCCTACCGTCATCTGATCGGCACCGGCGCCGCGGTCATGGTGGGCCACCTGGATGTGCCCGGCCTGACCACTCCCGAGGTGCCCGCCAGCATCAGCCCGGAGACGATGGCATTGCTGCGCTCCGGAACCGGCTACGGCGCCGCGCCGTTCGACGGCGTCATCTTCACCGACGATCTGAGCGGTATGAAGGCGATCACCGCCCGGATGGATATCGCGGACGCGGTGCAGGCCGCGTTGGCGGCCGGTGCGGACAACGCGCTGTGGATCAACACCTCGAAGGTGACCGAGGTGCTCGACCAGCTGGAGCAGGCCCTGGCCAGCGGCGCGCTGTCCGCTGAGCGGATCGACGATTCGGTGCTGCGGGTGGCGAAGTACAAGGGCATCTCAACGCAGTGTTAAGGCCGCCTCGGGCTACCGTCCCCTGGTCGTAGGATCGCTGTCTACCCCGGCTCTCGGAGAAGTCAGGCGATCGGTGAGCAAATCGCGCCCGCCGAACTTACCTTGGAGTAATATAGGGGTTTCACCTTGCGGTAGGAGACAGTGGATGGCGGGCGGAACGAAGCGACTTCCCCGGGCGGTTCGTGAGCAGCAGATGCTCGACGCCGCCGTCGAGGTGTTCTCGCGCAAAGGTTTCCACGACACCTCGATGGACGCGATCGCCGCCGAGGCCAAGATCTCCAAGCCGATGCTGTACCTGTACTACGGCTCCAAGGACGAGTTGTTCCGGGCCTGCATCCAGCGTGAGGGCCTACGTTTCATCGAGTCCGTCGCACCCGCGGGAAATCCCCTGCTGTCCCCGCACGAGCAGGTGCGCACCGCGCTCGAGGGCTTCCTCGGGTTCGTCGACGCGAACCGCCGCTCCTGGCAGGTGCTCTACCGACAGGCGATCGGCCAGCAAGCGTTCGCCTCGGAGATCGAGAACGCGCGGGAGCGGGTCATCGAGCTCACCGCGAAACTGCTGGAGTCCAGCGCCAAGCACGCCGATCCGATCACCAACTTCGACGTGGTCGCGGTCGCGGTGATCGGTGCGGGGGAGGCCATCGCCGATCGAGTGGCCAGCGGGCGCATCGAGGTCGGGGAGGCGGTCGACCTGCTCGACGATCTGGCCTGGAGCGGTCTGAAGGGGCGCAAGAAGGCCGAATAGCCCGATTTCCGATTGCATTGTGGTTGCCGCCCTGTCATGGTGCCAGGGAGCAACAGGCACGGACCGGCCGGTCAGGTCGGGGATTATCGGGGTGGACTTGTTCGGGATGTTGAAGCCGTGTTCGCACGGCGCGGCCAGGTATGGAATCGACCCGGCGCAGTGGCGGGCCCACATGTGCGGGCTGTGCCTGGGGCTGCGAGATGGGCAGGGCCACTTGGCCCGCACCGCGACCAATACCGACGCGATCGTTCTGAGCGTGCTCACCGAAGCGCAGCTGGACCAGCCGATGCGCCGCACCACGGCGGGGCGTTGCGCCCTGCGCGGCATGCGGCGCGCCGAGGTCGCCGCGGCGGACTCGCCGGGTGTGCTGCTCGCGTCGACCGCCTCGCTCCTGTTGGGCTCGGCCAAGATTCGAGATCACGTCGAGGATCGTGACGGTTCGGTGCTGGCCCGTCGCCCGATGCTGCGGGTATCCGGTCGCTGGGCGAACGGTGCGCGGGCACAGGCGCGCCGGATCGGGCTCGATGTCGAACCGCTTGTCGCCGCGATCGATTCGCAGTCGGCACTGGAAAGCCGTCCGGCCTCGCTGGACGAGCTCACCGGTCCGACCCAGCTCTGCGCCGCCGAATTCTTCGGCCACACCGCGGTGCTCGCGGAGCGCGCCGAGAACATCGAGCCACTTCGTCTGGCGGGCAGGCACTTCGGCCGCATCGCCCATCTCGCCGACGCCGTCGAGGATTTCGACGCCGACTGCGCCCAGGGGCGATTCAACCCGCTGGCCGCCACCGGAACGGGCCTGACCGAAGCCTACGACCTGCTCCAGGAATCGGAGGCGGAGCTGCGCCGGGCTGTCGCCGCCGCTCGGCTGCGCGACGTCCCGGCGGTGCGCTGGATCCTGCTCGACCCGCTGAGCGCGGTACTGCGCCGCCTGGGGACCGGGGTGGGTGCGCCGATCACCCACGCCTGCAAGACATCTCGTGCGCACGTCGGCGGCCACCGTCCCGGGCCGAACCACTATCCGGCAGGGCCGAGCCAATACCCCGGCGGGCCGAATCAGTACCCTGCTGGACCTCCACCGCACCGGACCGGTCCGGATATCGGCCGGGCACTCGGCGCCGGGGCGGCGCTCGGCGCGGCGGGGGTCGGCGCCGCGATGTTCGGGCAGGACCAGAATCAAGAGGAACAGCGCCAGGAGCAGGGGAAGAAGTGGTGGGACCGGTGCTGCGAGGGCTGTGACTGCTGCTCGAACTGCGGTGACTGCTGTAGCTGCTGCGGCGACGGCTGTTGCTGCGACGGGTGCGGCTGCGACTGCGGCTGCTGAAGACGCGCGCCGACCGAATCTGCCTCCGCACAAAAGAAACCGCGCCCCGGAGCTCCGGAGCGCGGTTTCCGCATAACCTCAGCGCAGGGTCGCCGTCAGATGCGGGTACCCCTTCTTCGGGTTGCGCAGCGCCAGATCCCAGCCACCCTCGACCTGATCGGCATAGACGTTCACCGTCGACGGCAGGAAGATCGGCTTACCGAACTTCACCGCGTAGGTGGCCTGCTCGGGCACCCGGCCCTCGATATTGGCCAGGATATTGGCCGCCGACCACATCCCGTGCGCGATCGGCTTCGGGAACCCGAAAGCCTTGGCGCCCAACGCGGAGGTGTGGATCGGGTTGTGATCCCCGGAGGCCGCCGCATAGCGGTTGATGATCTTCTGGTCCACCCGGAACTTGCGCATCGGCGGGGGCGGCACCTCGTCCGGCTTCGGTTCGGGCTTGGGCCCGCCCGACAGCGAGGTGCGCTGCTGGTGCAGGAAGGTGGTGACCTGCCGCCACACCAGTTCGCGGCCCACGTTCACCTCGGTGATCGCGTCGACCAGCAGCCCCTTCGGGTGCTCGCGCAGGTTCTCGATGTGGGTTCGGAAATCCAGCGGCTCGGCCACCGAGATCTCGCGGGTGCGCTCGATCCGGTTCTCCGCGTGCACCGCGCCGACCGCGACGAACGGGAAGTCACGAGCCACCACCAGTTGCATGGCCAGCGGGAAGCTGAGCACGAACGGGTAGGTCAGCGGCAGCGCGTCACCGAAACGCAGGCCGGTGGCCCGGCAGTAGGCGGCCAGGTGATCGGGATCGACCCGGAAACCGTCCAGCCGTACCACCCGGTCCGGCAGCTTGTTCGGGCGCGCCGAAAGCAGCGGCACCGGAACGGCGCCCAGGGCGGCTTTGACGAAAAGGCCGCTGTTCTTGGGTGGTTCGGTGAGCGTGATCATCTGCGTCATCATGCTCCGATCAGGGACTGCCCGCAGACGCGAACCACGTTGCCGCTCACCGCGTTCGAGGCCGGGCTGGCGAAGTAGGCGATGGTCTCGGCCACGTCGACGGTCTGCCCGCCCTGCAGCAGCGAGCTCATCAGTCGACCGGCCTCGCGGGTGCCGAGCGGGATGGCGGCGGTCATGGCGGTCTCGATGAAGCCCGGCGCGACGGCGTTGATGGTGATGCCCTTCTCGGCCAGCTTCGGCGCTTCGGCGTTCACCATGCCGATGACACCGGCCTTGGAGGCGCCGTAGTTGGTCTGGCCGCGGTTGCCCGCGATGCCCGCGATGGAGGACACGTCGATGACGCGGCCACCCTCCTTGAGCGCGCCGCGCGCCACCAAGCCCTCGGTGATCCGGTGCGGGGCAGCCAGATTCACGTTGATGACCGAGTTCCAGCGGCCCTCGTCCATGTTCGCGAGCAGCTTGTCGCGGGTGATGCCGGCGTTGTGCACGACGATGTCGATACCGCCGAAGCGTTCGGTGCAGAACTCGGCCAGCTTCTCCGCGGCGTCGGCGGCGGTGACGTCGAGTGCGAGCGCGGTGCCGCCGACCTTGTTGGCGGTCTGGGACAGCGCGTCACCGGCGGCGGGGATATCCGCCACCACGACGGTCGCGCCGTCGCGGGCGAACACCTCGGCGATGGTGGCGCCGATGCCGCGGGCCGCGCCGGTCACCACGGCGACCTTGCCGGCCAGCGGCTTGTCCCAGCTGGCGGGGGCCACGGAATCGGCCGAGCCGACCCGGATGACCTGGCCGTCGACGAACGCCGACTTGGCCGAGAGCAGGAAGCGCAGCGTGGATTCCAGACCGGTGGCCGCCGCCGAGGCGTCCGGGGACAGGTAGACCAGCTGAGCGGTGGAACCCTTCAGCAGTTCCTTGGCGACCGAGCGGGTGAAGCCCTCGAGCGCGCGCTGCGCGATCTGCTCGTCGACACTGCCGGTGAGTTCGGGGGTGGTGCCGATGACCACGATGCGGCCGGAGGCGCTCAGGCTGCGCATGGCGGGCTGGAAGAACTCGAACAGCTGCGAGAGGTCCTCGATGGACCCGATGCCGGTGGCATCGAAGACCAGCGCGCCGTACTTGGTGCCCTGGGTGAGCGAATCGGCGAAGGTGTAGTCGGACAACAGGTTTCGCACCGGCTCGGCGACCCGGCCCTTGCCGCCGACCAGTACCGGACCGGCGAGCGGCGGTTCGCCGGCTTTGTACCGGCGCAGGTTCTCCGGCTGCGGCAGGCCGAGCTTGCTGGCCAGGAACTGCCCGGGCGCGGAGTGGACGAACGATCCGTAGAGGTTGGGAGCACCCTTGCTCTTGCTGGCTGCCACAGTTCCTACCTTTGCTGTCGTGGTGGTGTCTCGTTCACCCCGGGGCTGATCTGCCCTCGCGACGGGGTACGGTGTCGACAATGAACTTACTCCAGAGTAAGTTGTTCGGCAAGTGACTCTGCAGGTCAGGGTGCGAGAATCGCCCGATGGACGACTACACCACCCACAAGCAGAGGGCCGAGGCGCTGCTCGCAGAGCTCACCGCCGCGCGGGAGATCAGCGAAGCGGAGCGACGAAACGTGATCGCGCAGGCACAGGCACATGCCGCGCTCGCGCAGGCGGAAGCGCAGCGGGAGACCGCGCAGGCGCTGCGTGCGATCGGGGCGGTGCCGCGCGCGGCGGTGTGAACGAACCGACCCGGCTCAGGTTCGCTCGTTCGTGGGAATCAGCTTGTCGGCCAGGCGATGTCGTCGATCGCAAGCCACGGTGCGCCGGCCACGCCGGTGGGGGTCAAATCGACAATCGACCTGATTCGACGGTGCAGATGGGACTGGTCGGCGTAGCCCGCCTCGGCGGCCACCTCCGCGGGTGGGCGCCCTGCGGCGAGGAGATGGGCGGCATGATCGAAGCGTACGAGTTCGCACGCGCGCTTCGGCGAAACTCCGAGATGAGCGCGGAACCGAGACCAGAGGCGCTGGCGCGTCCAGCCGGTCTCCACGGCGAGGTCATCGACGCGGAGCCGCCCCCTGGTGCGGACGGTCCGATTCCAGGCGTACGCGATCTCGGGCGCGACGCCGAATTCGCGGTTCGCCCGGCTGCGAAGGAATTCCGCGGCGATCGCGAATCGATCGTCCCAGGACGGCGTCGCGCGCAGCCGCTCGGTCAGGGCGGCAGCGCGGCTGCCCCACAGCTCCCGCAGCGGCGTCACGGTACCGCCGATGATTGCGGAGTCGCGGAGCATCGCCACGGCGACGACAGGAGACATCCGGATCTGTAGGACATCGCCTGCGCCCGCGCCGGCGATGCGTACGGCACCCGCATCGAGGCCGACGATCAGCTCACCTGTGACCGAGCGCCCGAACGGGTCGTGGACGACGATCTGCTCGCTGAGATCGAACAGCAGCGTGACCTGGGGATACGGGATCATCGTGAGATCGGCCGAGGCGCCGCTGTCGTATCGGAAACCCGCCATCGAGACGCCCGGAGCCGGTTGCCGGACGGGAACCGCGACATCGATCCGCCGCGATTTCCCTCGGCTCGTTGCGGTCATGGATCCAGGTTAGGCGGACCGCGGCGCAAGGCTGACATTCGTCCAATACGACGTCGCGATCTGCGACGAGGCTGTCGGGTATGACCAAATCGACTCCAGCGCAGACACAACGCTCGACGACAGTGCGCGGGTTGCACGTCGTCATCGACGGGAACCGGGCGGCTCCGCCCGTGCTGCTCATTCATGGCTCGGGCGCAACGGGTTCCACCTGGGCGGGGGTGGTGCCGACTCTGAGCCGGACACATCGGGTGATCACGATCGATCTGCCCGGATGCGGCCGGTCCGAGCCGGCCCCGACGTATACCGTTGCGGAGCAGGCGGATCGGATAGCCGCCGTATTGGACGAACTCGGCGTCCGACGCCTGAGAGTCGTCGGTCACTCCAGCGGAGGCTACGTCGGCACCGCCCTCGTAGAGGGTCGTCCCGACCTGGTCGACAAGTTGATCCTGCTGAGCACCGGGCCGAGCCCCGCGGCCCTGCTTCCCGAACCGGCCATCATCCGGATGCTCGTCGCGCCGCCGCTCGGGCCGCTCATCTGGTCGATCCGTAACGACTCGATGATCCGCCGCGGACTGGCGGCGACCGCGGCGGCCCCGATCACGGTGCCCGACGAGGTGGTCGCCGACCTGCGGAGAACCTCCTATCGAGCTTTCCGTGCGATTCTCGCCGCCAATATCGACTACATCGCCACCCGGTCGGTGCCGCAGCGACTCCTCGCCGCCGGAAAGCCCGTCTTCGTGATCTTCGGAGACTCCGACCCCCGGTGGGACCCGGCATCGGCGCACCAGTACACGTCGGTGCCGGGCGCCGAGCTGGAATATCTACGCGGAGTCGGGCATCTCGCGATGCTCGAGGACTGCGATGCTCTCGCCCTGAGCCTGGCCCGCGCACTCGAATAGCGAATCGTCACGGGTAGTGTCGACAAAGAACTTACTCAAGAGTAAGTTTAAGGTAACCAATCCCGGCGGGGCGTACTCCCCGCGGACATCCGACGAGACCGTGGAGACTCGAGTGACTAGCAAAGCCCGTTCGGCCAAGAAGCCTGTGAAGCAGCCGAAGCCCGTCGCGATCGTCGGCGGTAACCGGATTCCGTTCGCGCGCTCGGACAAGGCCTACGCGCACGCGTCCAATCAGGACATGTTCACCGCCGCGCTGGATGGTCTGGTCAGCCGGTTCAACCTGCAGGGCGAGCGCCTGGGCATGGTGGTCGGCGGCGCGGTGCTCAAGCGCGTCGGCGAGCACGGCCTGATCCGGGAGAGCGTGCTCGGCTCCAAGCTGAGCCCCTACACCCCGGCCCACGACCTGCAATTGGCCTGTGGCACCGGTCTTCAGTCCATCGTCACCGTCGGCGACGCGATTGCCGCGGGCCGCATCACGGCCGGCATCGGCGGCGGCACCGACACCACCTCCGACGCCCCGATCGGCGTCAGCGACAGCATGCGTGAATGGATGCTGGACGCCAACCGCGCCAAGACCAACAAGGACCGTCTCAAGCTGGTCGGGCAGCTGCGTCCGTCGATGGTCGGCATCGAGATCCCGCGCAACGCCGAACCGCGCACCGGCCTGTCGATGGGTGAGCACGCGGCCCTGACCGCCAAGGAATTCGGTGTCTCCCGCGAGGCGCAGGACGAGCTGGCCTACCTGTCGCACAAGAACATGTCCGCCGCCTACGACCGCGGTTTCTTCGACGACCTGATCACCCCCTTCCTCGGCCTGACCCGCGACGACAACCTGCGTCCCGGTTCCACCGTGGAGAAGCTGGCCACCCTGAAGCCGGTGTTCGGCGTCAAGGCCGGTGACGCCACCATGACCGCCGGCAACTCCACCCCGCTCACCGACGGCGCCTCCGCGGTGCTGCTGTCCTCGGAGGAGTGGGCCGCCGAACGCAACCTGCCCACCCTGGCCTACCTGGTCGACTCCGAGGTCGCCGCGGTCGACTACATCCACGGCCCCGACGGCCTGCTGATGGCGCCCACCTACGCGGTGCCGCGCATGCTGGCCCGAAACGGCCTGACCCTGCAGGACTTCGACTACTACGAGATCCACGAGGCGTTCGCCTCCGTGGTGCTGGCCACCCTGCAGGCCTGGGAGTCCGATCAGTACTGCAAGGAGCGTCTCGGCCTGGACGGCGCGCTGGGCGCCATCGACCGCTCCAAGCTCAATGTCAACGGCTCCTCGCTGGCGGCGGGCCACCCGTTCGCGGCGACCGGCGGCCGCATCGTCGCCTCCACCGCGAAGATGCTGGCGGAGAAGGGATCCGGCCGCGCGCTGATCTCCATCTGCGCCGCCGGTGGCCAGGGCGTCGTGGCGATCATCGAGCGCTGACCCGGTAGGACCGACCGCGCCCCCGGACCTCGCGTCCGGGGCGCGGTGTCGTTCGGGGCTCGAATCGGCGTGTATGTCGTTACGCGCCGGGCAATTCGTTGTGCCCGCCGAAGGCTTTGCGCATCGCGGAGAGCATCTTGTCCGCGTACAGCGCCTCGCCGCGCGAGGAGAACCGCTGGAACAGCGCGGCGGCGAGCACGGGGGCCGGAACGCCGACGTCGATCGCCGCGTCCAGGGTCCAGCGGCCCTCGCCGGAATCGGAAACCCGGCCGCTGAACGACTCCAGTGTCGGATCGGCGTACAGCGCGCCCGCGGTGAGGTCCAGCAGCCAGGAGGCGACCACCGACCCGCGTCGCCACACCTCGGTCACCTCCGGGACGTCGATGTCGTACCTGTAGTGCTCGGGATGCTCGAGCGGCGTCTCCTCGGCGGAGAACTGTCCGGTGTGCTGTGCCCCGATATCGGCTTGGTGCAAGATGTTCAGGCCCTCGGCGTATGCCGCCATCGCGCCGTATTCGATGCCGTTGTGCACCATCTTCACGAAATGCCCGGCCCCGGCGGGCCCGCAGTGCAGGTAACCCTGCTCGGCCTGGGACGGTTCGCCGGTGCGTCCGGGCGTGCGCGCCGCCGCTTCGACCCCTGGCGCGATCGACTTCAGCAGCGGGTCGAGGTATTTCACCGGTTCGGCCTCGCCGCCGATCATCAGGCAGAACCCGCGCGCCAAACCGAAGACGCCGCCGGAAGTTCCGATATCGACATAGTGAATGCCTTTGGGCCGCAGTGCTTTCGCCCGCTCGATATCGGCGTGGTAGCGGCTGTTGCCACCGTCGATGATGATGTCGCCGGGCTCGAGCGCCTGCGCCAGCTGATCCACCATCGCGCCGGTGGCACCCGCCGGGATCATGACCCACACCACTCGCGGGGTATCCAGTTTCGCCACGAACCCGGCCAGCTCGGTACTGCCGTCGAAACTGTTACCTAGCTCACCCCGCAGGGTTTCGATGTTCTCGGGATGGTGGTCGAGGCCGACGGCGGTGTGCCCGGCACGCACGACGCGACGCACGATATTGGCGCCCATTCGACCAAGTCCGATCATTCCCAGCTGCATGGCAACCCTCTCCGTCTCCGATGTGCGGCTGTGACGCGATCCACTCCGGCACCGATTGTCCCGCCCTCGCGGCCGCAAACCCGGTGAGGCGGGGTGTAACACGCGGCACGGGTCGCCGATAAACAGTTCGGCTCCGCGTAGTTGCCAGACCCCCGACCCGGCAACTGCGTGGAGCCTTTATCGTGAGCGGAGACTCGCATCGGCGAGTGCCTTTCACCTGGCTGTATTTTCGAGGACACGGGGAGGACGGGTTCGTGACGAACGAGTCGAGCACCGGACGCCACGACCACGGTCGAGGGCAGGGCGGCGAAGTCTCGCTGCGCCAGTTGCTCGCCGCCAACCGCACCGCGGCGACCGGATCGCCGGACGAATCGGCGACCGTGCCGATCCCGTCGGTGTCTCGACCGGGTCAGCGTGCCACCGCCGACCGGGTGGAGGATCCACCCACCGAGGTCCTGCGCCCGGTGCGCCCCGGCGGCGCCCCGCCCGGCTCCGGCGGCGGATGGAAATCCCCGGGCGCGCGCCGCATCGCCATCGCGGCGGGCGCACTGCTGGCGATCGGCGTCATCGGCTACGTCACCGATCTGGTGCGCTCCTCCGGCGAGGTGCCGCGCGGCACCGTGGTCGCGGGCATCGACATCGGCGGTATGGACAATGCCGCCGCCGACACCAAGTTGCGCGGCGCGCTCGCCGGGCGGTCCGGCCAGGCGCTCCCGATTCGCATCGGCGACGTGCAGACCGAGCTGACGCCCAGTGCCGCCGGGCTGGAGGTGGACTGGGACGCCACCTGGGCCGCGATCGACGATCAGCCGCTGAATCCGTTCACCCGGTTCGCGTCCATGTTCACCCGGCGCACCGTCCCGGTCACCAGCAAGGTCGACTCCGCGGCGCTGGATCAGCAGCTTTCCGCGCTGCGGGTGCACGACCGCCCGACGGTCGAGGGCACCATTCGATTCGACGGCGCCGACCCGGTCGCCGTGCCGCCGGTGCCGGGCCGCGAACTCGATCTGCCGCTGGCGCGCACCACCCTGATCGACCGGTGGATTCTCGGTGCCGCGCTCGAGCTGCCGGTGCACCCGGCCCCGGTGACGGTTCAGCCCGAGGCGCTGACCCGCGCCTTGAACGAGGTCGCGCAGCCCGCGGTGGCCGCCGAGGTCGTCTTCACGGGTAAGGACGCCACCGGAAAAGAAGCGAGCGCCAAGCTCGACCCGGCCCAGATCGCCACCATTCTCAGCTTCGCCCCCGACGGCCAAGGCGGTTTGGCGGCCAAATACGACCAGGCCGCCGCGACCGCGCTGCTGGCGCCGCAGCTGGCCCCGACCGAGGTCGAGCCGAAGGACGCCACCTTCGCCCTGGCCGGCGGGGGAGCCCGGGTCGTACCCGCCGTCACCGGCAACAAGGTCAACTGGCCGAAGACACTGGAAAAGCTTCCGCTCCTGTTGATTTCGCCGGATCAGCGCGCCGCCGAGGCGGTCTACGAGAAGGTCGAGCCGAAGCTCACCACCGAGGCCGCCAACGCGCTGAAGATCGTCGAGCCGATGGGGTCGTTCACCACCGGCGGCTTCAGCGGCCCCTCGGGCGTGAATATCCGTACCGTCGCGGCGAAGGTCAATGGCGCCGTGGTGCGGCCGGGAGATGTCTTCTCGCTCAACGATTTCACCGGCCCGCGTGGTGTCGCCGAGGGCTATGTCGAGTCGGGCATCATCGACCACGGGCGGCCCAGTACCGCGGTGGGCGGCGGGATCAGCCAGTTCGCCACGACGCTGTACAACGCCGCCTATTTCGCCGGGCTCGAGGATGCCGGGCACACCGAGCACAGCTACTACATCTCCCGGTATCCGGCCGCGCGTGAGGCCACGGTGTTCGACGGCGCCATCGATCTCAAATTCCGCAACAACACCCAGAGCGGCATCTACATCGAAACGCTGGCGACCGGTTCGGATATCACCGTGCGGATCTGGGGCACCAAGACGGTCGAGGTCGAGTCGATCACCGGTGAGAAATCCAAACCGACCGAACCCAATACGGTGAAACTTCCCAAGGGCAAGGATTGCATCGCCTCCGAGGGCGCCGACGGTTTCACGATCTCCGATACCCGGGTGATCAAGGACCGCAAGTCCGGCAAGGAGATCTCGCGCCACACCCGCACCGTCAAGTACGACCCCATCCCGATCGTGCAGTGCGAATAAGCTGGGCGCACAACGGCTTTTTCTCCCGCGTCGGGAATTTCGATCTCAGGTCTGGTACTTTCCTGCGCGGGGGAGGTTCCATCCGTGGTGCCGAACCCGGCATGTCCGGATGATGACAGGATCGAAATGACCACCACCCAAACCATCTCACCGATTCAGCGCCGCAACCCGTTGTTGACGTGGCTGGTGTTCCCGCTGATCACGCTGGGAATCTATTTTCTCGTCTGGTATTACAAGATTCACCGTGAGATGGCCGATCTCCGTCGTGACACGGACGCGCCGGTCGCCGGTCCGATGTTGGTGATGATCTTCCTCGGCTGGACCGGTATCGGCGCGCTGATCAGCTTCTGGCGCACCGGCTCCCGGATCGCGCAGGCGCAGGAATCCGCGGGCTTGGAAGCCACCTGCAAGCCGGTGATCGGGTTCTTGCTGAACCTCGTCCTCGGCCTCGGCATCCTGTACTACCAGCAGGAATTGAACAAGATCGCTGATCGAACCGCCGCTCAGTAAGCGGAGAGCGAATTCTCGACGAGCCCGGGTCCGAATGGATCCGGGCTCGTGTGTTTCGGGCCGGCCGACACTCGCGCACCAAATGCTGTGAGCCAGCTCTCAAGAATTGCTGACAAATCGCTGGAGTCGGTGTGGGCGGCACTGTATTCGAACTCGGCGACATCGTGTTCGGCTACATTGCCCGAGAATTTGCAATCGAAGTGTGTCGATATGAGATCCCCGCAATTCTAGGGCAATTCGAGTCTTTCACGCCGATAATTCGAATACTTCGAGGTCGAAAGCTCGCGTGATAGAACATGATCAGTCGGTTGCAGCTCGGCAGCCGGCCAAGAGCAATTCTTTTAGGGGAAGTCTTTCAATGCGCAAGATTCGTACGTTCGGTATCGCTGTGGCCACCGCCGGTCTCCTGTTCTCCGGTGCGGGTGTCGCTGCCGCGGCCGACGAGACTCCGGTGGGCACCGGCTCGGCGACCCTGCTGACCGCCCTGCTCACCGGGTCGGCCGAGGCGCCCGCCGGCACCGAGACCGTCGCGGACGAACCCACCACCGGTTCGGCGTCCCCGCAGATGCTGGAGCTGCTGACCAAGCTGATCACCGGTTCCGCGGCCACCCCGGAGGAGTGACAGCCGCCTGAACGCCCGATGCCCTCCTCGCTCACGCGAGGAGGGCATCGTCGTTTCGCCGGGATCTACAGCGGCGTGCGCATGAGCAGCACGTTGTACTGACTGTGCACCGTGAGCAGGAAGTACAGATCGCTCCCGGTCTGATACGGGAAGATCATCGGGGCGTAGGCGGTGGGCAGCTCGGGAGCCGCGATGAGCACGCGCGGTTCGCTCCACGGCCCCTCCGGCGCGGGCGCGGTGCGCAGCACCACCGAATTGAACGGATCGGTGGTCAGCATGACGAATCGGCCCAGGTGCTCGTTCCACATCACCGACTGCTCGGCGACCCCGCCCACGATCGGCGCGGCCGCCCGGACGTCGCGCTTCCATGCCGTGCCGTCCCAATACTCGTAGGCATCGATATCGGCGATCTCGGGTTCGGCCGCGCGCGAGATGAATCCGGGATTGTCCCGGCCCGCCGGGGTGCCGTAGCGGTAGATGAATCCATCGTGTTTGACGAAGGCGTTCTGCTGGAAGTTCTCGTAGCCGTCGACATTCGCGCGGCGGGTGGTGGGTAGTTGCGTCCAGGTCTGCCCGCCGTCGCCGGAGGCCGCGAGGGTGGAGAAATTGGTGCTCCACTTGCCGTGGGCGCCCCACTCCCGCACCGACATCATGCTCATGTACTGGGTGCCCCCGGACGAAATACCCGCTGTCGGAATGAGACTGATCTCGACGCCGGGAATCTTGGGGCTGGGCAACGGATTCGGCACCACGCTGTCGAAGTGGATGCCCTGTGCCGGATCCTTGGTGGTGCTGCGGAACAGCATGTTCGAACTCCAGGCCCACCAACTGCCCGCGAACAGATTGGGCATCCCGAGTCCCGCGCTGTCGCCGAACGCGGTGAGCATGCGGCCACCGCCGTCGTCCCACATGATGCCGAGGTCGGTGCCGAGCATATTGACCTTCTCGGTCTGGTTCGGGCTGTCCATGCCGGTCATCTGGAACACGGCCCGAGTCGGGCCGGGCAGCTGCGGCAGGCCGTTCCAGCCGTTGATCCCGGGGATCGGGTTGATGTTGTTGGGATCGGCGGACGCCGGGTTGGTGAGCACGAGCGAGAGGGCGGCGACGCACGCACCGGCTTTGACCAGTGTGGCCAGCGATCGTTTCATCCGGAGTGTCCCCTTCTGTGGCGGTCGGCGTGCTCATTCTGCCCTCCGCACCGGCCCCGGCGCGTGACCCGACACAGCAGAGCGGCCCGGGACGAATCCCGGGCCGCTCGGTCAGCTCTTCGATTGTGCTCGGCTCAGCGGCCTCAGAAGGCGGCTTCGTCCAGCTCCATGATGTCGTTGTCCAGGTTCGCCAGCACCGCGCGGGTGGCGGTGAGCTCCGGCAGCACATTGCGCGCGAAGAACTGCGCGGTCGCGATCTTGCCCTGGTAGAACGCCTCGTCCGAGCCGTTGTCGAGCGCGGAGATGGCGACCTCGGCGCCGCGCAGCAGCTGCCAGCCGATGAGCAGGTCACCGACGGCCATCAGGAAGCGCACCGAACCCAGGCCGACCTTGTACAGCTCCTTCGGGTCCTCCTGCGCGCCCATCAGGTGGCCGGTCAGAGTGGCGGCCATGCCCTGCACGTCCTCCAGCGCGGTGGCCAGCAGCTTGCGCTCGGCCTTGAGCCGGCCGTTGCCCGCCTCGGACTCGATGAACTTCTGCACCTGGCCGGCCACGTGGGCCAGGGCCACGCCGCGGTCGCGGGCGATCTTGCGGAAGAAGAAGTCCTGCGCCTGGATGGCGGTGGTGCCCTCGTACAGCGAGTCGATCTTGGCGTCGCGGATGTACTGCTCGATCGGGTAGTCCTGGAGGAAGCCGGAGCCACCGAAGGTCTGCAGCGATTCGGTCAGGTACTGGTAGGCCCGCTCGGAACCGACGCCCTTGACGATCGGCAGCAGCAGATCGTTGACGCGGAACGCGGTGTCGGCGTCCGCACCCGAGACCAGGGCGGCGATGTCGTCGTTCTGGTGCGCGGCGGTGTAGAGGTAGATCGCGCGCAGACCCTCGGCGTAGGCCTTCTGCAACGCCAGCGAACGGCGCACGTCCGGGTGGTGGGTGATGGTGACGCGGGGCGCGGCCTTGTCGGTCATCTGGGTGAGATCCGCACCCTGGACCCGCTGCTTGGCGTAGTCCAGCGCGTTCAGGTAACCGGTGGACAGGGTCGCGATGGCCTTGGTGCCGACCATCATGCGCGCGTTCTCGATGACGTCGAACATCTGCGCGATGCCGTTGTGCACCTCGCCGACCAGCCAGCCCTTGGCGGGCACGCCGTGACCACCGAAGGTGACCTCACAGGTGGCCGAGACCTTGATACCCATCTTGTGCTCGACATTGGTGACGAAGACGCCGTTGCGGTCGCCCTTGGTCTGGGTGTCGAAGTCGAAGTGCCACTTCGGCACGTAGAACAGCGACAGGCCCTTGGTGCCGGGGCCGGCGCCCTCGGGGCGGGCCAGCACCAGGTGCATGATGTTCTCGAACAGGTCGTCGGAGTCGCCCGAGGTGATGAAGCGCTTGACGCCCTCGATGTGCCAGGAGCCGTCCTCCTGCTTGACGGCCTTGGTACGACCGGCGCCGACATCGGAACCGGCGTCCGGCTCGGTCAGCACCATGGTGGCGCCCCAGTTGCGCTCCGCGATGATCGAAGCCCACTTCTTCTGCTCATCGGTGCCGTTGTTGTAGAAGACCTCAGCGAAACCGGCGCCGGCGGCGTACATCTGCGCGGGCGGGTTGGCGCCCAGGATCATCTCGCCCAGCGCCCAGCCGACAACGCTGGGGGCGCCGAGGCCGCCGAGCTCCTCACGCACCGGGACCTTGGCCCAACCGGCGTCTTCGAGCGCCCTGTAGGACTTCTTGAAGGACTCGGGGAGGGTGACGACGTGAGTGTTCGGGTCGAAGACCGGCGGGTTGCGGTCGCCGTCGACGAAGGAGTCGGCGAGCGGGCCCTCGGCCAGGCGACGCACCTCGCTCAGCATCTCCTTGACGGTGTCGGTGTCCAGGTCGCCGTAGGCGCCGCTGTCCAGGAGCGAACCCAGGCCGAGCACCTCGAAGAGGTTGAATTCGAGGTCGCGGACGTTGCTCTTGTAGTGACCCATGTCTGTCTCACTCTCCGTTGAGTCGGGGTGCGGTCGGTGTGTGCCGTTCCCGCCCGTTGTGCGCCTCCGGGTAGCCGTGACTTGCTACTCGCGGGTAACTTACTAAGCATATTACCGGTGAGTAATCAGCGCGGCAAAGGTTCCGGCGGCCAATGTGACGCGAAAGACACTGCGGCGCATTGCCCCTGGTTGAAGCGACGAGTAAAGGGAAGAAACGACGTTGCCGCAGGTCCGTCGCCCGCCGTGGGGCTCACCGATTGCTGGCGGGTTACGGTGAGGTGTGCACATCGAGACGAGCGCCGGACCGGCCGAGATCGAGCTCGACAAGCCGCGTTCCCCGACCTTCCTGCTGCTGCTGACCCACGGGTCCGGCGGCGGCGTCGACGCCGAAGACCTTGTGGCCGTGCGTGATACGGCCCTCGAACTGGGCGGTGCGGTAGCGCTGGTGACCCAGCCCTACCGAGTCGCCGGTCGCCGAGCGCCCGGCTCGGCGATCAAGCAGGACGAAGCCTGGCTGGAGGTCGTCGCCGCGCTGCGCAAGAAGGTGCGTAAGCCCCCGCTGATCCAGGGCGGGCGCAGCAACGGGGCCCGCGTCGCCTGCCGCACGGCCCGCGCGGCCGGGGCGCGCGGCGTGCTCGCTCTCTCGTACCCGCTGCATCCGCCGGGCAAGCCGGAGAAATCGCGGCGCGACGAGCTACTGGCCGCCGGGGACATCCCGGTGGTGGTGATCAACGGCGGCAGCGACCCCTTCGGCATCCCCGACCCGGCCGACGCCGCCGAGGTCAAGGTGATCGCCGGGCAGCCGCACTCGTTCCGCACCGGATTCGAGGTCATCCAGGCGACCGTCGAACCCTGGTTGCGCCGCTGGTCGCAGTGACACCCGCTCAGCGTCGAGGTCTCAGGCGTCCGGCGCGCGCCGGGTGGCCAGGACGAGGGCGTCGATCGCGTCGCGGCCCTCGGTCGGGCGGTAGACGCGGTCGGCGAGCCGGACTCGGAGGTGCTCGGCCTCCGGGCCCAGGTCGGCGGCGATATCGTCCGGGGTGAACAGGATCGCCGGATCCTGCGGGCCGCCGTACCCATCGGTGAGATTCGTGGCGTCGTGGCCGAGGACCAGCAGGGTCCCATCGGGGGCGAGCAGATTCGCGGCCCGGCGCAGCAGTGCGCGGCGCTGCTCGGCGGGCAGATGCAGGAACACCATCAGCACCAGTTCGTACGGGCCCGTCAACCCGGCCGCCGCGGGCTCGGTGACATCGGCGCAGTGCCAGCTGATCCGGCTGCGCACCGAGCGCGACAGGCGGGTCGCGACCGTGCGCCCCTTGTCGATGCCGACCTGCGAATAGTCGATCGCGTCCACCTGCCAGCCGTGCGTGGCCAGCCACAGCGCGTTGCGTCCTTCGCCGCAGGCCAGATCCAGTGCCCGCGGATGCTCCGGTACGGGCCCGTCCGGCGTGTCCGGCCGCAGGGTGATCGCCCGCTCCAGCCCGTACACATGCTCGACCACGGTGCTGTTCGGCGGCGCACCCCACACCAGCTCACTCTGTGCGTACCGCGCGTCCCAATCCGCCGCTTCCATGCCCGAAAGTCTATTGGCCGCCCGCGACCATCTCGCGTACTGCGGCGTCACGGGTGCTCGACGACGATGCTGTTCCAGCGCACCACATCGCCATGGCGGCGGCGCGAGGTCCAGTACCCCAGGGGGACCCTGATCAATCGCCGGTGTGATGTGAGGTGGCGTCCGGTGCCTCGATGATCGGGGTATGTCGTTGTCTCGCAAGCTTTGTGCGGTCGTGCTCGCCGCCGTTCTCGGTGCCGGCCTGCTCGCCGCGTGCGCTCCGCCCGAGGGTTCGGAATCCGCGCTGACCTGGCAAGCCTGTGCCGAGGATGCCGGGTTCGAGTGCGCGCGACTGTCGGTGCCGATCGACTGGTCGGAGCCAGGCGGGGTGCGTATCGATCTGGCGGTCGTCCGGGACCGGGCCGATGCCGCCGGCGGTCCCGTCGGAACCTTGATCTCGCTGCCGGGCGGTCCCGGTAGCTCCGGTGTCGACCAGATCATCGACGGCACACCGGGGTTCTCGCCGGAACTGCGCGAGCGTTTCGACATCGTCAGCATCGATCCGCGCGGCGTGCGCCGTAGTAGCCCCGTGCGCTGTGATCGGGGGCTGGCGTTCGGGCGGCCGAATCTCGTGCCCGACGCGGGCGGTCGGTTCGAGTTGGTGCGCGCCTACGCCGAGGAGCTGGCGGCCAGCTGCCGGGAACAAACTGGCCCGCTGCTCGATCATCTCGATGCCGAGAGCACCGCGCGGGATCTGGAGGCCCTGCGAATCGCGTTGGGGGAGCGGCAGATCAGTCTCTACAGCCGGTCCTACGGCACCATGCCCGCACAGCGGTACGCGGAGCTCTTCCCGCAGCGACTAAGGGCCTCGCTGCTGGACAGCGTGGACGATCACAGCCTCGGCGGTGCCGAGTTCCTGGCGACCGAGGCGCGCGCGGGGCAGGACACCTTTGCCGAATTCGTGTCCTGGTGTGACCGCGATGAGCGGTGTGTCCTGCGCGGATCGGATCTGCACGGCAGCTACGGCGAGTTGTTCGCGGCGGCCATCCGGGGCGAATTGCGCGCCGTCTCCGGCGCGCCGCTGGCACCGCTGGATCTGAGTTCGGCTGTGACACAGCGTCTCTACGGGCCGCAGTGGGAGGAGCTGGCGAAGGATTTACAGGCGCTGTCCGCCCAGCCGCGCGGTGGCGCTGCATTGCCGACGCAGCCGCGCCGGACCGGGGAGGTGGTGGAATTCCCGGGGGTCATCCTCTGCTCGGATTGGGTATTCGATATCGCGGATCAAGCGCAATGGCAACGACTTTGGCGTGCTCAGCGCGACAACGCGCGCACGCTGGGCGCGCACTTCGCCTGGGGTGCCGGGAGTCTGTGCGCCGGTTGGCCGGTCGCGCCGAAGAATCCGCCGCATCGTCCGAGCATCGAGAACGGGCCGCCGATCCTGATCCTCAACTCCCGCCACGATCCGGCGACTCCGCACGAGTGGGCGGTTCAGGTCGCGGCCCAGACGCCCCGCGCCGCCCTGCTCACCTATGCCGGGTGGGGGCACGGCATCTACAACCGCTCAGCCTGCACGATGTCGGCTGCCGACCGCTACCTGGTCGATCTCCGCCTGCCTGTGAGCGATACCTGCCCGGCCGAAAACCGTTGATACAGCGAACGGCGGCCTCCGGGACGGGAGGCCGCCGTTCGCAGCGGAATTCAGAGGGTGGTGCGCATCAGCAGGACGTTGTACTGGCTGTGCACCGTGGTGAGGAAGTACAGGTCACGCCCGGTTTGATACGGGAAGATCGCGGGCGCGTAGGCGGTGGGCAGTTCGCGGGTGTCGATCAGCACCTCGGGCCCGCTCCACGGCCCCTCCGGGGAAGGGGCTCGGCGCATCACGACGGAATTGAACGGGTCGGTGGTGAGCGAAACGAATTGTCCGAGATAGTCGTTCCACATCACCGACAGTTCGCCGACGCCGCCCATGATCGGCGCGGCCGCGTCGACATCGCCGCGTTTCCAGCCGCCGCCGTCCCAGTACTCGTAGGCGCCGAGGTCGCCCATCGCGGGCTCCGGCACCCGGGCGACGAACGCCGCGTTGTTGCGCCCGTCGGGTGTGCCGTAGACGTAGACGAAACCGCCGCTCTTCAGGAAGGCGTTCATCTGGAAGTTGCGGTGGCCGCCCTCGTTGGGCCGCCGGGTGGCGGGCAGTTCCATCCAGGTCTCACCGTTGTCGCCGGAGACGGCGAGCCCGGAGTAGTTGGTGGTCCACTGGCCGACGTCGTCCCAGCTGGCCACCGACATCAGGCTCATGTATTGCGCGCCGTCGGCCGAGATGCCGGCGGTCGGGATGCGGCTGATCTCCAGGAACGGGATCTTCGGGCTGGGGATCAGGTCGCGCGCCTGCCCGAAGACATCGCGGACGACGCTGTCGAAATAGATGCCGTTGGCCGGGTTCTGGGTGTGGCTGCGCACCAGGATATTGCTGCGCCACGCCCAGGTGCTGCCGGAGAGCAGGTTCGGGAAGCCGAGACCGGCGGTGTCGCCGAAGGCGGTGAGCATTTCGCCGCGGCCGTTGTCCCACATGATGCCCAGGTCGGTGCCGAGCACGTTGTAGGTGTGGGTGCTGTTGGGGCTGGCCATGCCCGTCACCTGGAAGACGGCCTTGCTCCGGCCGGGCAGGTGCGGAAGCCCGTTGGTGCCGTTGAGCACCGGGATCGGATTGATCGCGTTGGGATTCGCCGCGGCCGGAGCGCTGACGGTCAATAGCACGGCCGTGGCGCCCGCGACCGTCGACAGCAGGATCGATGCGGTCTTGTGCAAGTCGGTGAAGCCCTCCGGATCACGCCGAAGCGGGCACACCGACACAGACCTCGTGATGTGTCTTGCACCACACTACGACTGGCTGGGCAGATCGACCGGAATGCTAACAGCAGGATGACTCGGAATTGTGGTGGGCATCACCATCATGCGAAATTGATATGTGCAGGTGCGCCTACTGTTTGCCGGAGCCGCGGGCCAGGCGCAGGATGAGCGGCAGCTGGGTGGCGCGTTCCCGGGCGAAGGTGCGTCGCGCGGACGCCTGCCAGGACCGGTCGAACAGGCGCTTGGCCCCGGCTACCGCGTGCGGTGAACGGGTCGCGATCCGGTCGGCGAGCTGTTCCGCGGCCGCCGCCGGGTCGGCGACCACCTCGGTGATCAGGCCGACGCGCGCCGCGTATTCGGCGTCCACGACATCGGCGGTCATGGTCAGCAGGAGCGCCTGGTCGATGCCGATGAGCTGCGACAGCGTGGCCGCGCCGGTCATATCGGGCACCAGGCCGTGCTTGGCCTCCATGACCGAGAACTCCGCGTCGGGGGTGGCGAAGCGGATGTCGGCGGCCAGCGCGATCTGGAGTCCGCCGCCGAAGCAGCGGCCGTGCACGGCCGCGATCACGGGCACGCGCAGCCGGCGCCAGGCCCAGCACGCTTCCTGGAAGGTGTTGGTGCCGCGCCAGGGCAGCGGTACGAACGCGCGCACGATCGCCAGTGGATCGCTGGTGGCCTTGGCGATATCGAGTCCGCTGCTGAAACTCGGGCCGTTGCCGGTCAGGATGACGGCTCGGACGTCGGTGTTCCGGTCGATGCGATGTGCGGCGTCGATCAATCCGCGCAGCATTTCGAGGGTGAGGCCGTTGTGCTTGTCGGGACGATCGAGGGCGACATAGGCCCGATCCTGCGCGAATCTCAGCGCGATGGGGGAGCTCATTCCCGGATCTTACCCGCGAGTCAGTTAGTCGGCATCGACCATTGCCAGGGCTGGTTCGGCTCTGTTCTAATCGAGGTCGGTTCCCGTCAGCGTTGACGGGAACTGGAGCGGAGGAACAATGCTGCCAGCCGGAATCGACCCGCGCACACCGGTTCTCGTCGGTGCCGGCCAGGTCGTGCACCGGGCCGCAGACCCGGGCCTGCTCGGTCCGGTCGCCCTCGCCGCCGAAGCGCTGCGCCGGGCCGGGGCCGACAGCGGCGCCGGTGACCGGCTGCTCCGCTCGGCTGACCTGGTCGCCGCCGTCGCGCCCGTCAGCAAGCCCTACCCCGATCTCGGCGCGCTGGTCGCCGCGGAACTCGGCGCCGACCCCAAGCGGACGGTGCAGTCCGCACGGTTCGGCGGCGACGCGCCGCAGCGGCTGCTCAACACCGTCGCCCAGGCCATCGCCGACGGGCGCTGCGAGGTCGCCCTGATCGCCGGAGCCGAGGCCGTCGCGTCCTGGAATTCCGCGAAACGTACCGGTAGCCCAGTGGATTGGCCGGAGCAGCCCGAAACCGGCTGCGAGATCATCGGTTCCGAGCGCGGGCCGAACTCCGAAATGGAGACAGCCGCCGGGATGTGGGGGCCGGTCTACTTCTACGCGCTCATGGAAACCGCCCTGCGGTCCCGGCTGGGTCTCAGCGAAACCGACCACCAGGCGCGAATCGGTGGCCTCTGGTCCCGGCTGTCCGAGGTCGCCGCGGGCAATCCGTACGCGTGGCAGCCGACCGCGCACACCGCGCGGGAACTCACCACACCCACACCCGCGAACCGTATGGTGTCGACCCCGTATCCGAAACTCTTGATCGCCAACCTGACCGTGGATCTCGGTGCGGGCCTGATCCTGTGCAGCGCGGCCGCCGCCGACGCGGCGGGCGTCCCACACGATCGCTGGATCTTCCCACACGGCGGCGCCACCGCGACCGACGAGTGGTTCGTCACCGAGCGCGCGGACATGAGCGTCTCACCCGCCATCGGCGCGGCCGGCCGGGCGGCGCTGGGCCACGCGGGCATCGGCATCGACGAGGTGGCCCAGGTCGACCTGTACTCCTGCTTCCCGGTCGCGGTGCAGGTCGCTGCCGAGGCGCTCGGCCTGCCGCTCGACGACCCGGCGCGCCCGCTCTCGGTCACCGGCGGGCTCACCTTCGCGGGCGGCGCGGGCAACAACTACACGACCCATTCGATCGCGACCCTGGTCGGGCGGCTGCGGGAGCGGCCGGACGAATACGGCCTGGCCACCGCCCTCGGCTGGTACATCACCAAGCACGGTGTGGGCCTCTACTCGGCGAAACCGCCTGCGCGCCAATTCCGTTCGATCGAGGCCGAGGTGCCTCCGGCGCGCCGGGCGGTCGCGCCGGACTACACCGGCCCCGTCACCGTCGAGGCGTACACCGTCGTCTATCGCAAGGCGCGCGACGGCGGCGACGAACCCGAAGCCGTCGTGATCAGCGCCCTGAACCCCGACGGCGCCCGCATCCTGGTGCGGGCTTCGGAGACCGACACCATCACGGCGTGCACCGACGGCGATCCGCTCGGCGCGGCCGCCGAACTCACCGCCGGCAAGCTCACCCTGTTCTGAGAGGAAACCCCATGTCCGACTTGGTATCGGTCGAACGGCGCGACGGCGTCACCGTGCTGACCATCAATCGCCCCGAGGCCCGCAACGCCATCAATCTGGCCGCCGCGCAGGCCATCGAGGCGGCCGTCGACGAGTTCGAGGCCGACGAGTCCGCGCGGGTGCTGGTGCTGACCGGCGCCGGTGAGACTTTCAGCGCGGGAATGGATCTGGTTGCCGCGACCAAGGGCGAGATGCCGATGACCCAGCGCCGCGGTCCGCTCGGTCTCACCGCGAAGCCGCCGGTCAAGCCGATGATCGCGGCGGTCGAGGGCTTCGCGCTGGCAGGCGGATTCGAGCTCGCGCTCGCGGCCGACCTGATCGTCTCGGCCGAGAACGCGCAGTTCGGCATCCCCGAGGTGAAGCGCGGACTGGTGGCGGTCGGCGGCGGCGTGCTGCGGCTGACCCAGCGGCTGCCGCGCAGCATGGCGGCCGAGCTGGCGCTGACCGGCGGGCGGATCGGGGCCGGTCGGCTGTATCGGCTGGGGCTGGTCAATCGGCTGACCGAGCCGGGCGGCGCGCTCGCCGGCGCGCTGGCCATGGCGGCCGAGATCGTGGCCGCAGCGCCGCTGGCGGTGGCCGCCAGCAAGCGCATCATCGACGAGTCGCCGGACTGGTCGGCCGACGAGGCATTCGCCAAGCAAGGTGAGATCGCCTTGCCCGCACTGCTTTCCAAGGATGCCGCCGAGGGCGCGCTGGCGTTCGCGCAGAAGCGTGAGCCGCAGTGGCAGGGACGCTGATTCGATGAGCGGGCGCGTCCGGGAGACGCAGGCGCAGCGCAGCGCGCGCATGCGCACCCGCCTCCTGGACGCGGCCGTGCAGAGCCTGGTCGACGACGGCTACTCCGGCACCACGACCTTGGCGGTGCAGAAGCGCGCGGGCGTGCCGCGCGGCACCCTCCAGCATCATTTTCCGACCAAGGCCGATCTGCTGGCCGGTGCGGTCGAACATCTGGCCGCGCGTCGGCTGGATCAGCTGTCGAGGGAATTCGAGGCCATTGCGGCCGACGTCGATCGCCTGGTGGTCGCCCTCGATCTCACCGCCCGCATGCTCGACGGCCCGTCCTTCCTTGCGGCGCTGGAGATCTGGGTGGGCGCCCGCACGGACCCCGATCTGCTGGCGGCGTTCCTGCCGCTCGAAGGGCGGCTGTTCGAGCTGATGCACACCAGCATCCGCGATGTCTTCCGCACCGAATTCCCGGACGACCCACGGGTTCCCACCATCACCGAGTTCACCATCGAGATCATGACTGGTCTGGCCATGCGCGCCCTGCTCACCGGCGATGTGGATCGTAACCGCACCGTGCGGGAGCGATGGACGACCGCGGTGCGCATCCTGCTGGGCACAGCGGCACCGGAATCACTCACCGCGCCAAGGAAATCCGATGATCAGTCGGCTCGGGCCGCGGTGTCGAGCAGCACCTGGGCGCAGCCGCCGGGATCGTCGTAGAACGGAGTGTGCCCGCTGCCGTGCAGGGTGACGTGTGCCGCGCCGGGCAGCAGCGTCCGCGCGCGGCGGCTCTGGGTGCGGTAGGTGAGCAGGACGTCGCGATTGCCCCAGGCGATGGTGACCGGGAGTGCGGCGAGTGCGCCGAGGTCGGGCAGGTGCGCTTCGCGGAACGAGTCCAGGGCGGGCCGGAAGCCCGGGGCCTGTGCGCCGTGCGCGGTGTCGATGGCGGTCTGCGGATCCACCGCCCACGCTTTGCCGAAGACCAGCGTCAGGAACAGAGTGCGGCCCGCTGCGGTGCCGAGGATGGCGGGTATCACCGCGCCGAGTGGGCCGAGCAAGTCGGCCGAGCGGCCCAGTGACTGCTGGCACCAGATGCGACCGGCCTTGTCCCAGAAGCCGATCGGCGAATACGCGGTGACCGAGCGGGCCAGCCCGCGTGCGGCGAGCCGCAGCGTGATCAGGCCACCCATCGAATTGCCCGCCAGGTGTGGTCGCTGAATATCTTGTGCGGCAAGGAAATCCGCAAGCGCGTCGGTGAGTGTGTCGACCGTGGTGTGCGGGAGCGGGGCGGAGCCGCCGAAGCCCGGCAGATCGACCGCGATCACCTCGTAGGACCGCGCGAGCGTGTCGATGATGGGCTCCCACACCTGCCAGCGGCTGCCGACCCCGTGCACCAGCACCAGCGGTTCGCCCGCGCCGACCCGGCGATGATTCAACGTCATGCTCGCCCCTCCTACTGGCAACAGGCCAACAGTATCGTAACGACCCGGCCCCGACCGGGAAAGCGCTGGCAGAAAGCCGGTTCGTCGGTACGATAAAAGGTATGGCAACACGTAAGGTCACTCTCTCGCTGGACGAGGCGGCCTGGTCGTACGCCGAACAGGCAGCGGCCCGGGCCGGTATGTCACCGTCCGCGTGGATCTCCAAGGCGGCCCGCCGCGAAGCGGTCCGCACCGGGGTCGGCCCGCTCACCGATGTGAGCGCGCAGGCCGCCGCCGACGAGGCGGAACTCGCCGCCGCCGAGAAGGAGCTGCGTGCGCAGGGGTGAACTGTGGACCTACCACCCGCACGGCTCGACCCGGCAGCGCACCATCGTCCTGATCAGCAGCGACGGCATCCATGATTCGCCGCGCCGCTGGCTGATCGCCGCCGAGATCATGGCTGAGGACCCGAAGGACATTCTCGCGGTCACCGTTCCCGGTCACGGGTGGGTGCACGCGGGCAATATCGGCCGCATCTACCGCGACTGGCTGGCCGACCGGGTCGACGAGATGACACCCGAGGTGATCGATCGGCTCGACACCGCACTGCGCGCGGCCATGGACCTGTGACGCTCTAGAGCGCCACCTCCACCTCGATCCGCGGCGTCGACCCGGCCTCGAGCCCTTCGGCGGTGCGCACCGGTTTCTTCACCGGAAGCACATAGGTGCCACGCGTTTTGTCCGGGAACAGCGAGGTCGACCAGCGGGTGGCGCCGATCGTGACATGGACGCGCACCGCACCGAACCCGCCGGTCCGATGCCCGTAGAGCTCCTCGATCTCGTCGGCGATGGCTTCGGGCAGCGACACGAAATGCCACGCGCCCATCCCCGGGTGTTCCCACACTTCGGCCGTGAACGAATACACCCCACGGACTGTATCCAGGGGCTCCGACAACGCCGTGTACCCGTGCGGCACCGAATGCTTTGCGCTGTGCAAATCCGAAGCCGGGTGGTCTACCGGCTGCGAGCAGAGAGCAAGGAGGCGCGAACCTGTGAGTGATCCACTCTGGTTGGCCGATGTGCTGCGGGCCGAAGGGCTGCGCGTGATCGAGCACGAGGGCTGGCAGCACCGTGGACACGGTGATTTCGCCGATATTCGAGGTGTGCTGTGTCATCACACCGCCGGCGGCGGCGAAAACGACTGGCGCATCGTGCAATACGGGCGGCCGGACCTGGAGGGCCCGCTGGCGCAACTGGTGCTCGAACGCGACGGCAGCTACCGCGTGATCGCCGCGGGCGTGTGCTGGCACGCGGGCCGCGGTTCCTGGCCCGGCTGGCCCACCGATGACGCCAACTATCACGTCATCGGGATCGAGGCCGTGTCGCGCGGCGACGGATCCGACTGGACCCCGGTGCAACTCGACGCCTACAAGCGCGGTTGTGCCGCGATCCTGCGCCACATCGGCCGCGACGCCGGCGACTGCGTCGGCCACCGCGAGTACTCGAGCGAGGGAAAGATCGACCCGACCGGCATCGACATGGGCGCTTTCCGGCTCGACGTCCAAGCAATCATCGAATCCACCCCAGGAGGCCACCGCATGCCCGCCCTCGAGGAAACCTTCGTCAACTTCCGCGGCGACACAGTCACACTCGGCACCGCCATCCGCTACATCGACGAATACGTCAACGACCTCCGCGAACAAGTCGGCGGCCCCATCCCCCTCAAAGGCTGGCCCCAACTCGGCGACCGCACCCTCGTAGACGCCGTAGCCGCCATCGGCGCCGAACTCGGCATCGAAGGTTTCACCGACCTCACCAAGGCTCAGAAGTAGCCACCCAACAATTCAGGCCCTGACCATAATCCCTGGTCAGGGCCTGTTCTCTAGCCATGGAGCCGATGACGGGAATCGAACCCGCGCTGTCTGCTTGGGAAGCAGAAGTTCTACCATTGAACTACATCGGCACTGCGCCTGAGCGTGCCCGCGACTCTATCAGACCAGCCACTATGCCGGTCAACTCCGACGCTTCGCCTGCGCTGCTTCAGCGATTGCACACCAGCCATTTGCCATCGATTTTGGACACCTCGAACTCCTCGGGTAGATGCTTGTTGTTGGAGAAGAACTCGAGCGTCACGGTGCCGTGATCGCCGTTCTCTTCGACCTTGGCAACGGACACGGTGTAGGGCACCCCGAAGGTTCGTGCCTGCATCTCTTTGTGCAGATCTATCGTCGCGTATCTCGACTTGTCGGCCTCGCACGTCAGGTCGACCATCGCGTCGGTGTCCTTGGTGTTGTATGCCTCGGCCATCGCGTCGGCCAGCTCGCCGACGGTGTCGCCGGGGTCCGTGCTGCAAGCCCCGGCGACCATCACGATCAATACAGCGGCACTGGCCCTGGCGGCGAGTTGTCGTTTCGTCATCGGTGCACGATAGCCAGGTCGAGGCTGGACGCCGAGCCCTTTCTATCGCCTCGAACCCGGATGCTTCGTGGATCCATACTTTCCGATCGCGTTTCACTCGCGGCTGCACGCTCGATCGGATCTCGAACGGCCGCTTCGTTTTCGGTGTCGGACCGGGCTGTAACCGGGAGGAGGCGGTGGCCACTCGCTAAACAGCCAGGACGGCGACAAGGATCGTGCACGCGACCGCTAGGACTGCGTAAGCCAGGTACAACCCCCATGGCATGCGCTCGGTCGGCGGTACCGGAATGGAGATCTCCTGTTGCGGCCGCTCCTCGAAATGCGCGGTCAGGAAGGGCAGCCACCGGCTTTTCATATGGCCGCGCTCGAAGTACTCGCTGTGGCCGAACATGAATCTTTCCTGCCACAGTCGGTTGCTTCGGGCGGTGAATCCGACGAGACCCGAAGGCCCGGTGCCCGATACGAACACGCTGACCATCCGAGTCCACACGTCCTCACTGCCGTACTCGTTCCGGACGACCTGCACTTGCCCACGTTCGATGAGCAGATCCCACGGAAAGTTCGTCGGCAGGATAGAGCCGCAGAGCAGCACCTTGCCGAAGCGCAGGTACGGATAGCGCAGCAACGCGTTGCCGAGGATGTAGGTGCCGAAGCTGTGCGCGACTATCGACGGAACTTGGCCTGCGGCAGCAGCATTGCCGAACTCCTGTTGATAGACCTCTCGGAACCACCGCACCTTCGCCAGCCTGGCCCACGGCATGACAAAACGCAGAACGGAGAAATAGCCGAAGTTCCACAGGTCGAAGTGCACGCCGAGACCGGCGCGACCTGCGACTTCGGTAAACGACCGCTGCCAGGCGGCATGGGTCCGAATGCCGTGCAGCGCAACAACCGCTGGTCCCTCCACCGCAGTTCGCGGCGCGTGCCTGGACAGCGGAGCGATGCAATCGTGAAGTTCATCGATGCTGGTGAATCTGTCTTTCGGGTCCTGGCACAAACCGCGTGACAAGGCCGATCGCAACTGCTCAGGCAGTCCATTGAGCAGGTCCTGGTCCGGCTCCCACCCACGCGGGACGGGAAACGGCAACGGCGTTCCGGTAACCAGTTCATACAGCACAGCAACCACCGCGTAGATGTCCGCGCGGCGGCCGACATGCCGCCCTTCTTGAACCTGCTCCGGGGCCGCATAGGACAGGTCACCGACAAATATGCCGGTCTTCGTGAACGAGTCCACCGCGGGGTTCTCGTGTCGAGCGATACCCGAATCCAGCACGGTGACAAGAAGGTCCGCGCCTGAAACCAGAATGTTCCTCGGCTTTATCTCACGATGCACCAGCCCGCTGTCATGAATATGCCTGAGCGCAACGCAGATCTGGACGGTTATCCAGATGCTCTCTTCGAGCTGGAGATCGCGGTTCTTGGCGAGCTCAGCGAGGTCTCCACCGTCGATGAACCTGCTGACGATGTAGGGCGGGTCATCGCCGTGCTGATTCTGGACATCCATGACCTCAACGACATTCGGGTGTGGCTTCAGTTTCAGCCACACCCGCCCGCCCCGCTGCAAGCGTTTCATCGTGTCGGCATCCGCGGCATGGACGACTTTGAAAGCAACGATCTCACCACGGATGTCGTCGTATGCCTTGTACAAGTCACCGGACAGGCCACGCGCCATGTGCTCGAGCAGGCGATACCGTCCACTGATCACCTCGCCACGGCGATCTGTCGCAATGACGGTCGTCGGCGGTCTCGGGCCGGGCCACAGCGGGATCAGATCAGGAGCCGAATCGGTCACATCGTCGGCGTACGGTTCAGCGAATGCCGGTTGTTCTCCGGCAGGAGACTGTTGTGCGTATCCCGCCACCTCGGAAGAGTGAAGGGTGACTGTAGTTCCGCGCGATGACCACTGCAACGCTGTTCTGGCCGCGGCTGCGAATTCACCACAGGTTCGATACCGGTCGTCGCGGTTCTTTGCCATCGCCTTCAGGACGACCGCGTCGAACGCCTCGAGTTCAGGACGTTCGACAGATCGCCCGCTCGGAAGTGGAGGCGGGTCTTGCAGATGCGCGCTGATCAGGGAGGCAACATTGCTTCCGGCAAAGGGGATCTCGCCTGTCAACAGTTGATAGAACGTGCAGCCGAGCGCATAGACGTCTACGCGCTCGTCCAGATCAGAGCCGCTCAGTTGTTCGGGTGCGGCGTAGTTGAGGCTGGCGACGATCGTTCCGGTTCGGGTCACTTCACCGGCATCCGCGAACAGCTTCGCAATGCCGAAGTCCGCGAGGTATGCCCGTTCCGGTTCGCTTCCTTTCGACTGCCCGAGAAGAATGTTCGACGGTTTGATATCTCGGTGGAGCACGCCGAGCGCGTGCGCGTGATCCAACGCCATCGCAATGTCGCTGACAATCTTGACCGCTCGCTCGACTGCCAACGGCCCATCACTCAGCGCCTGCGATGCGTCCGGGCCGTCAATGAACTGCATCGAGATCCAGGCGTGGTCGTCCTCGAGACCTCGGTCGTAAATGGTGACGATATTCGGGTGATCCAGCGCGGCGGCGGTGTCGGCTTCCCGTTCGAACCGAGCCCGGCTTTCGGCATCACCGGCGAATACCGCACTCAACACCTTGAGTGCGGTTCGGCGAGGCAACCTCGGATGCCCTGCCAGGTAGACGCTTCCGGTGCCGCCCCTTCCGATGAGACGGTCGATCGTGTAGCCGGCGAATACCTGACCAGGTTTCGGGTCCGGAGTCATACGCATCCGCTGTGCCATGTGGTAGTGACTATGGCGTCCATCGCATCCTCCCCCTGCCCGTGGTCGTGCCAAGTGTAATCCGGCTATGAGCAGCGTTGCGCTGTCACGACATCCCCGAAGGTGCCAGGAATCAGCCTTGTTTCGGCCACCGAGATCCGCTACTTTCCGGACGAAAGTGATTGGTGGGCGGGAACAAATGGGTGATGAGTCAGCGGGTATCGCGACGACTCGGCGGTGGCTTCGGTGGGGTCTCATCCCGCTGGTCGCTGTCCTCGCGTTTGCCGGGGGCTGGTACGTCCGGGATCGCGAGACACTCAGCTCGGGCGAGATCCGAGCGGTGGCCGACGATGCCGCCGACCACCTCAACGAGCACAGGATCAGCAAGATCACTGCTGGTGAGCTCAACGAAACGAGGCGGCGCAGCCTGGTCGAGTCGGTTCGGCGCGAAGTCGATCGAGAAATCGTCCATCAGGTCGAACATGCCGCCCTGCGGGCGGACGTGCCCGTCCCGAAGGTCGGCCTCGATAAAGAGGGGGCAACCATCAGCGACATAGACGGTGAAGATCCGGTATGCCTGCACGTCGAGATCGAGTACAGCAACGATGCCCTGCCCGGCGAAGCTGTGGAGTTCCAAACCTTGATCGACCTGATCGCTGAGGTCGAGAACGGCGCGTGCAGCTAGATGGTCGAGAAGGCGGCTGCCGTGATGTCGAGGTGGTAATCCGTTCCGGCAGATATTATTTCGAGGGTGGATGCTGCTTGGATCGCTGTCGCTGGGACCATCTCCGGGGTGGTTGTTACGGCTGCGAGCGGATCTATGTGTAGAGCACGACGCAGAGCAGGGCGGCGTATGCCGATCCGAGGGCGGCTCCTATCGCGCTGCCTCGAATCGCGCTGCGGAGCACGGTTTTTCGGGTCAGTGGGATGGGCTGGTTCGTGGTGAGGCGCACGTGTACAGGCAGTTCGCTGCCGAGGGGGTAGTGACCAGGTACCGCGGCTTGCTGCGGGAGTGCGTTCGTCCCACGGAATTCCAGGACGGTGCGTTGATCGCGTGCTGCGCAGGAGCAGGTGGCGGGGGTGTGGGCGCGGAGGCAGGTGTGCGCGATGACGCGGGCCGGGCGGCGGGGGGCGTAGCGGGGGCGGCCGTTGCCGCGGAACATCGCGTCGAGCGGCACCAGCACATGGTGGAAGGCCGCACCGCACAGGAAACCGCCGACCGTGGTGGCCGCCAGGCCCGCGAGCAGCGGGAAAGCTAGGTCGAACACTCCTGGATGGTATGCCGGGTCGGCGTCGAGTGGCGGGTGCGCGATAAATCCGTGGGGCGGACCCATCCAACCGGTCGGGCGGTACGAAATACAGATATACGTATCGCCTGTGGCGTCGAGAACGGCGGCGGGTACCAATTCGGGGAGACGAACCTGATGCAGGAGGCGCAGGGGCAATGCGGACGCGACGAATCCCGTTTCCGGCTCACACGTTTGGAGGAGCATCGCGGGTGTCGATGTGACAGACGCACAGGACGTGCCGACGATTCCGGCGCTGGGCAACCTCGCGCGCGTGGCGGCAGGGCCGTCCTGCCCACCCCGGCCGGACCTGGACGACGAGTTGACTCGTCGCTTGGTCGCGGTGCTGGTGGCGGTGGGCGACGGGGATCGGGAGGCTTTCACCGACCTGTATCGGCTGACCAGTCACCGGGTCTACGGGCTGGCACTGCGCATGCTGGGCAATCGGGCCACCGCGGAGGAGATCGCCCAGGAGGTGTATCTCCAGGTGTGGACGCTGGCCGATCGCTACGACCGCACCCAGTCCAGCCCGATGGGCTGGTTGATGATGCTGACCCACCGCAGAGCGGTGGACCGGATCAGGGGTGAGCGTTCGGCGGCCAGTCGCGAGAACACCTACAGCAGACTGCATCTGGGCCGCGACTACGACGTGGTGGTCGAGGGGGTGGAGCAGAGCATCGAGGAGGCGGCGGTGCTGCGCTGCCTGGACACGCTCACCGTGCTGCAGCGGGACACCATCGCCCTGGCCTATTACGGCGGACACACCTACAGCGAGGTGGCGGAGCGGCTCGGTGCGCCCGTCGCCACTGTGAAGACCCGAATCCGCGACGGCCTCAAGCGCCTGGCCGCCTGTCTGACCGGAGCCGACCTGTGAAGCGCGAATCCGAGCACTTGAACCTGCTGGATCTGGCCTACCCCTACGCGCTGGACGCGGTGTCGGATGCGGAGCGCCGTGCGATCGAGCACTGCCGCGAACGCGCCGACCGACGTACGGCGGTGCAGTTCGATGCCACGGTGGCCGCGGTGGGGGAGACGCTGGCCAGGCTCACCGCCCTGGATGCCTGCGCGCCGCCGCCCGAACTGGAGGAACGACTACAACGCGCCCTGACTCGGGTGACGACCGGGCGCGGGCGGCGGATCGGGGTCCAGCGGCTGGTCGCGGCGGTCATGCTGCTGGTCGCGCTGGCTGCCGGTGCGGGTTTCCTGCTGCTGCGTGCCGGTGCGGAGCCCACGCCGAGTGTGAGTACGACCGCCGAGATCGATGCCCGGCCGGACGCGCTGACCCGCACGGTGTGGGTCGGTGAGCGTGGCGTGCTGGAGATCCGGAGTTCGGAGTCGCTGCGCACGGCCGCGGTGGATTTCGTGGGGGTGCGCCGTCCGCCGTCGGGCCGGGTCTATCAGCTCTGGCTGGTGCCGCCGACCGGCGCGGCCCGGTCCGCGGCGGTGGTGGATCGTTTGCCGGATGCTCCGCTGGTGATCGTGTTCACCACGGCGGACACGCTCGCCGTGACAGTGGAGCCGGCGGGTGGTTCGCCCGCGCCCACCATGTCTCCGATCGCCATGCTGGCCCTCTGCCGCGGCGGTTCGTAACGCCCGAATTGCCGTATTCCCAAAGTTTTTCGCCGAAAGACCAATCCGTCCACCCGGTCTGTACGACTCCCATCAGACGGTTGCAGGGTAGTTGCTGCATGCCCGAATGATTTTCAGAGTCTTTCCCTCGGCGATTGGAGAGTTGTGATGACGGCGTTGGCCTCGGAGCCCGCAGGTCCAGACGCACCGAACACAGCTTCCGCTTTTCCGTTGTCAGAGGCGCAGATTGGGATCTGGAACGCGCAGCACATCGCTCCGGACGTGCCACTGACGGTCGCGCAGTACGTCGAAATCCACGGTGCGTTCGACACATCCGTCCTCGACCGGGCCATGCGCCTGTGCGCTGAAGATTTGCAGAGTCTCGGGCTGCGGATCGTGGAGGTGGCCGGGGCACCGCAGCAATTCATCGATGTCAATGGGGCTTTCGAGATCGATCGGCACGACTTCCGCGCCTGCGACGCGCCCCGCGACGCCGCGATCACCTGGATGCGCCGCGATGTCGAGGTGCCGATTCCGGTCACCGGCGAACAGCTGTTCACCGTGGCCGTGCTGCGCGTCGGCGACGAGGAGTATCTCTGGTACGCCAAGATGCACCACATCGCGATCGACGGGTACGGCGCGATGCTGCTCGTCGCGCGCATCGCGGAGCATTACACCGCCATTGTCGAGGGGCGCGCGCCGAGCCCGTCGGCGGCGCGCGAGCTGCGCTCGATCTACGAGGCCGAGACCGCCTACCGCACCTCGGCGGCGTTCGACGAGGACCGCGAGTACTGGCGCCGTCAGCTGGACGCCATCGACGAGGTGTTCACCCTCAGCGACCGGAGCGGGCCCGCCGGCGCGCGGCGCTGGATCGAAAGCGGCATTCTCACCGCGGCGGTCGTGCAGCGACTGGACTCGGTGCGGGAGCGGTTCACCGCGTCACGCCCGGCGCTGCTGACCGCAGGCATCGCCGCCTACCTCGGCGCGGTCACCGGTCGCGCGGAGGTCACGCTGAGCCTGCCGGTGACCGCGCGCACCACCCCGGATCTGCAGATGTCGGCGGGCTATGTGTCCAATGTCGTTCCGCTGCATATCGAGGTCGGCCGCGACGGCACCATCGCCGACCTGGTCGCGCGGGTGGATCCGAGCATCCGAGGCGCGCTGCGCCACCAGCGCTACCGGCACGAGGACATGCGCCGCGACCGCGGCGTTGCGGGCGAGCACCGGGACTTCTTCGGTCCGGTGGTCAATATCATGTTGTTCCACAACGGGATTCGCTTCGGCCACGCCGACGCGACCATGCACCTGCTCTCCACCGGCCCGGTGGAGGACCTGTCGATCAATATCTACAACGGGGCCGGGGGCGGCGAACTGCGCGTCGACTTCATCGGCAATCCGGCCCGCTACACCGCCGACGAACTGCATGCCCACCACCGCCGCTTCCTCGACTTCCTCTCCGAATTCCTGCTCGCCGCAGCGGAATCGAAGATCGACCAGCTGAACGTGCTCGATGCCGCCGAGCGTGCGCTCGTGCTGCGGGACTGGGCGCTGACTCCGGCGGTCGCCACCGCGCCGACTGCCACCCTGCCCGAGCTGTTCGGCCGGACGGTGGCGGCGCACCCCACCGCGACCGCCGTCACCGGCAACGGCGTCACCCTCACCTACGGTGAGCTCGCCGTACGCGCGAATCGACTTGCGCGCGAACTCATTCGGCGCGGGGTAGGACCCGAGATGCTGGTAGCGATCGCACTGCCGCGTTCACCCGAACTCGTGGTGGCACTGCTCGCGGTGCTCGAGGCGGGCGGCGGCTATCTGCCCATCGACCCGGACTATCCCGCCGACCGCGTCGCCTACATGCTGGCCGACGCCCGCCCGGCCTGCGCCATCACCTCGGCCGCGCTCGGGCTGACGCTGCCCGCTGAATTGCCGGTGATCGATCTCGACACCGCCGCGTTCGAGACCGGCGCGGCGGAGCCCATCACCGCCGCCGATCGACTCGCGCCGCTGACCCCGGGCAATATCGCCTACGTCATCTACACCTCCGGCTCCACCGGCCGCCCCAAGGGCGTGCAGATCCCGCACGCCAATGTGGCCACATTGTTCGCCAATACCGACGCGGCCTTCGGCTTCGACCATCGCGACGTGTGGACGCTGTTCCACTCCTACGCCTTCGACTTCTCGGTGTGGGAGCTGTGGGGTCCGCTGCTGTACGGCGGCACCCTGGTCGTGGTCGACTACGAGACCTCGCGCTCGCCGGAGCTGCTGCTGGCGCTGCTGCGTCGGGAGCGGGTGACGGTGCTGAATCAGACGCCGTCGGCGTTCTATCAGCTCATCGACGCCGAGCGCACCGACCCGGTGCCCGACGCGACGCCACTTGCCCTGCGCTACATCGTCTTCGGCGGTGAGGCGCTGGACCCGCGCCGCCTGGCACCGTGGTTCGAGCGGCACGCGGATACCGCGCCACGCCTGATCAACATGTACGGCATCACCGAGACCACCGTGCATGTCACGCACCGGATCCTGGACCGGGCCGCGGCCCGCGGCGGTGGCGGCGGTATCGGCCGGGCGATTCCGGGCCTGGGCCTGTACCTGCTGGATTCGCGGCTGCGGCCGGCCCCGATCGGCGTCACCGCGGAGCTCTATGTCTGTGGCGCACAGCTCGCGCGCGGCTACCTCGGCCGGCCCGCGCTGACCTCGGCGCGCTTCGTGGCCGACCCGTTCGGGGCGCCCGGCGCCCGCCTGTATCGCTCCGGCGATCTCGCGCGCTGGACCGTTGCCGGTGAGCTGGAATACCTGGGCCGCGCCGACGACCAGGTGAAGGTGCGCGGCTTCCGAATCGAGCTCGGCGAGATCGAGGCACGGGTGCTGGCGCAGCGGCAGGTGCGCCAGGCCGCGGTGGTGGTCCGCCAGGACGAGGCGGGCGAAACCAGCATCGCCGCCTACCTGGTGCCCGAACACGGTGTGGTGCTGGATATTCCGGCGCTGCGCACGGCGCTGGCGGAGCAGCTGCCGGACTACATGGTGCCCGCCGCCCTGATGCCGATCGACGCGATTCCGTTGACCGCCAACGGAAAACTGGATCGCCGGGCGCTGCCCGAACCGGTGGCGGCCACGGTGGTCTACCGCGCGCCGGTGACACCGGCGGAGCGTGTGGTGGCGACCGTGCTGGCCGAACTGCTCGAGCTGGACCGGGTCGGCCTGGACGACGGCTTCTTCGCGCTCGGCGGCAATTCGCTGAGCGCGACCCGAGTGGCCGCACGGGTGGGCGCGGAACTCGGTGTCACCGTGCCGGTCCGGGTGGTGCTGGAGGAGACGACCGTCGCGGGCCTGGCCGCGCGGGTGGCCGGGCTGCGTCCCGCCGGGGAGCACGGCGCGCTGCGGGCCCGGCCGCGTCCGGAGCGGATCCCGCTCTCGCCCGCGCAGCAGCGGCTCTGGTTCATCAATCGTTTCGACCGCGATGCCTACACCTACAACATCCCGTTCGCGGTGCGAATGCGCGGCGAGCTGGACGTGGCCGCGCTGCGCGCCGCGATCGCGGACCTGATCGCGCGGCACGAGCCGCTGCGCACCGTCTATCCCGACGGGGCGGCCGGGCCGCACCAGGTGATCCGACCGGCGGACGACGCACCGCCACTGCCCGTGCACGAGGTGTCCGCGGCCGAACTTACGGCCCGCCTGCGCGACGTCGCCGCCCGCGGCTTCGAGCTCACCGACGAGACCGCGCTGCGCATGGAACTGTTCCGGGTCGGTCCGCGCGAGCATGTGCTGGCGGTGGTTATCCATCACATCGCGGCCGACGGCTGGTCGCTCGCGCCGCTGTTCGCCGATCTGTCCCGCGCCTACGGCGCGCGGGTCGCCGGCAGCGCACCGGGGTGGCAGCCGCTGCCGGTGCAGTACGCCGACTACAGCCTCTGGCTCGACGAACTGCTCGGTGACACCGCCGACGCCGCGAGCCCGGCGGCAGCGCAGCTGGCGTACTGGCGCGCCCAGCTGGCCGATCTGCCCGATGAGCTGTCGCTGCCGTACGACCGCAAACGCCCTGCGGTGCAGTCGTTCCGGGGCGCGAAGGTGGAGGTGGCGATCGGGGCCACCGTGCACGGCGGCCTGCTGCGGGTGGCTCGCGCGGCGGACGCGACCCTGTTCATGGCGGTGCACACCGCGTTCGCCGTGCTGCTGGCCCGGTTGTCCGGCGGTGGCGATATCGCCGTCGGCACGCCGGTGGCCGGACGCGGTGAGCGCGAATTGGACGCGCTGATCGGCATGTTCGTGAACACCGTCGTGTTCCGGGCGCGGATCGAGCTCGGCGCGTCCTTCGAAGCGCTGCTGGCGCGGCAGCGGGGCACCGATCTGGCTGCCTTCGCACACGCGCAGGTGCCGTTCGAACGACTGGTGGAAGACCTGAACCCGGTGCGCTCGACCGCGCGGCATCCCCTGGTGCAGGTGGGCTTTTCGTTCCAGAATCTGGGCCGGATCGAGGTGGAGCTGCCCGGGCTCACGGTGTCGGGCAGCGAGATCGAGACCGGGGTATCGCAGTTCGATCTGCAACTCGTGCTCACAGATCACTACGACGCCACCGGCGAGCCCGCCGGGATCACCGGCCATTTCGTCTACGCGACAGACCTTTTCGACGCGGCGACGGTCGCCGGTTTCGCCGATCGGCTGCGCTGGCTGCTGGCCGACGCGGCCGCGCGGCCACACCTGCCGATCGGCGATCTCGACCTGCTCGCGCCCGCCGAGCGCACCCGGATCCTGCACGGCTGGAACGACACCCACCATGTCATCGAGGCGCGGCGCACCCTGGCCGCGCTGTTCGCGGCCCAGGCCGCGCGCACGCCCGCGGCGACCGCGCTGGTCGTGGACTCCGGCGCCGGGACCGAGCCGGAAATCCTGAGCTACCGCGAGTTCTCCGAGCGGGTCAACCGGCTGGCGCGCCGCCTGATCGCGCTGGGGGTCGGGCCCGAGACCCGGGTGGCGCTGGCGCTGCGCCGCTCGACCGAACTGCTGGTCGGCATGTACGCGGTGACCGTGGCGGGCGGCGCGTATGTGCCGCTGGACCCCGATCAGCCCGCGGGCCGCCTGGAATACATTCTCGAGACCGCCGCGCCGCGCTGCGTCCTGAGCACCCGGGCCGATGCCGCCGGGCTGCCCGGCACCGCCACCGTGCTCGAGCTCGACGGGCTCGACCTGTCGGCGCTGCCGTCGTATCCCGTGCTCGACGGCGAACGGCTCGCGCCGCTGGACCCGCGGCACACCGCCTACGTCATCTTCACCTCCGGCTCGACCGGGCAGCCCAAGGGCGTGGCCGTGCCACACCAGGCTGTGGTGAACCAATTGCTCTGGAAGCAGGAGCATTTCGGGCTCGGCGACGAGGACAGCGTACTGCTGAAGACGGCTGCCACCTTCGACCTCTCGGTGTGGGAGTTCTACTCCGGGATGCTGGCGGGCGGGCGGACCGTGCTCGCCGCACCGGACGGCCACCGCGATCCGGCGTATCTGCGCGCGCTGATCGCCGGCACCGGCGTCTCGGTGCTGCACCTGGTGCCGTCCATGCTCGCGGCGCTGACCGCCGATCCGCACCCGGACCTGCCCGCCTCGGTGCGGCTGGTGCTGGCCATCGGCGAGGCGCTGCCCGCCGCGGTGGCGCAGCGCGTCCGGCACGCGAATCCGCGGGTGCGGCTGTGGAATCTGTACGGCCCCACCGAAGCCGCGGTGTCGGTGACCGCGCACCAGGTGGACGCGGCCGATACCGAGGCGGTGCCGATCGGGCAGCCGGTGTGGAACACCCGCGCCTACGTGCTCGACGCCCGGCTGCGGCCGGTCGCCCCGGGTGTGGTGGGTGAGCTGTATCTGGCCGGAAACCAGTTGGCGCACGGCTATTTCGGTCGGACCGGGCTCACGGCCGAGCGATTCGTGCCGGACCCGTTCGCGGTGGCGGGCGAGCGCATGTACCGCACCGGCGATCTCGCGGCCTGGAATCCGCTGGGCGAGTTGGAATATCACGGCCGCACCGATTTCCAGGTCAAGATCCGGGGGTTCCGGATCGAGCTCGGTGATATCGAGGCGGCGCTGCTCGCGCACGACGATATCGAGGCGGCCGTGGTCGTCGCCCGCCCCGATGCCCGCGGCGATGATCAGCTGGTGGCCTATGTGGCGCCCACGGGCCGCCGGGTGCTGGCGCCGGAGGACGTGCGCGCCGGGCTGGCCGCGACGCTGCCCGCGTACATGCTGCCCGCGGCGCTGCTGGTGCTGCCCGAGCTGCCGATGACCGCCACCGGCAAGGTCGATCGCCGGGCGCTGCCCGAGCCGGTGTTCGCGGCCGCGCGGTTCCGCGCGCCGGTCACCCGGGTGGAGTGCGCGGTGGCGGAGGTCTTCGTCGAACTGCTCGAGGTCGAGCGGGTCGGGCTCGACGACGACTTCTTCGCGCGCGGCGGCAATTCCCTGCTCGCGACCCGGGTGGCTGGGCGGCTGGGCACGGCGCTGGACACGGTGGTGGAGGTGCGCGCGCTGTTCGACGCGCCCACCGTGGCGGCCCTGGCCGCGCGCCTGGAACGGTCGGCGGGTACGGGTGGGCGTCCGGAGCTGGCGGCGATGGCGCGCCCCGCGCGGGTACCGCTGTCCGCCGCGCAGTCGCGGCTGTGGTTCCTGAATCGCTTCGACGTCGATTCGGGGGCCTACAACATCGCGGTCGCGCTGCGGATGTCGGGCCGGTTGGACGAGCCGGCCCTGGAGCGTGCGCTGTCGGATCTCGTTGCGCGGCACGAGATTCTGCACACGGTATTCCCCGAGGACGAGCAGGGCCCGCATCAGCTGGTGCGGGCCGGGGCGGTCGCGCCGTTCGCGCGGATCGTCGCGCGGCCCGACTCGGTGGACGCCGACATTCTCGATTTCGCCGGTGGCGGTTTCGATCTCACGGCCGAGCTGCCGATCCGGGCCGCACTGCTGCGGCTCGGGGCCGAGGAGGCAGTGCTGGTCGTGGTGATCCACCACATCGCCGCGGACGGCTGGTCGCTCACGCCGCTGGCCGCGGATCTGCACACCGCCTACGCGGCGCGGGTCGGCGGGCATCCGCCGCGCTGGACCGAATTGCCGGTGCAATATGCGGATTTCACGGTGTGGCAGCAGGATCTGCTCGGCAGCGCGGACGACCCGGACAGCGCCGCGTCCCGCCAGCTCGCCTATTGGCGGGACCGGCTGGCGGAGCTGCCCGAATGCCTGGCCCTGCCCACCGACCATCCGCGCCCGGCGGTGGCGTCCCAGCGTGGGGCGCGGATCGACACCCGGCTCGATGCCGCGCTGCACGCGCAGGTGACAGAGCTGGCCCGCCGGCACGGCGTGAGCGTCTTCATGGTGCTGCACGCCGCCCTGGCGATCGTGCTCGCCCGGCTGGCCGCCACCGACGACGTGGCTGTCGGCACCCCGGTGGCCGGGCGCGGCGATCCGCGCCTGGACGATCTGATCGGCATGTTCGTCGGCACCCTGGTGCTGCGCACCGAGATCGATGCCTCGGTGTCCTTCGCCGAGTTGCTGCGGACGGTGCGCGATACCGATCTGGACGCGTTTGCCCACGCTGAGCTGCCGTTCGAGCGCCTGGTCGAGGAACTGGACCCGGTGCGCTCGACGGCACATCACCCGCTGTTCCAGGTCATGCTGTCGGTGCACAGCGCGGTGCCGGAAGCGGTGGAGCTGCCGGGTCTGCGCTCGACGGCCACGGCCGTCGAAACCGGTGCGGCCCGATGGGATCTCCAGTTCACCATGGTCGAGAAGCAGGTGGCGCCGGCCGATCCGGCGGGCATCGAGATCGGCCTGACCTACGCCACCGACCTGTTCGAGGCGGACTCGGCGCGTTTCCTGCTCGAGCGGTTCACCCGGGTGCTCACCGCCGCGACGGCCGATCCCACGGTCGCGGTGGGCGATCTTCCGCTGCTGCGCCGCGACGAGATGGCCGATCTGACGCCCGCGCGTGGGGCCGCGCCGGTACCCGCGCTGACCCTGGCCGAACTGTTCGCCGCCGCCGCGCGCCGGAATCCGGACACTGCCGCGGTCCGGTTCGGTGGCCGCGACCTGAGCTACGCGGAGCTGGACCGCAGGTCCAGCCGCCTGGCCCGCCTGTTGATCGCACACGGTGCGGGTCCGGAAACAATGGTGGCGCTCGGGATTCCGCGCTCGATCGATTCGGTGTGCGCCATCGCCGCGGTGGCCAAGACCGGCGCGGCGTTCCTGCCGGTCGATCCCGCGTATCCGGCGCAGCGCAAACAGCACATGCTGGCCGATTCCGGCACCCCGCTCGGACTCACCGTCGCCGCCGCCCGCCCGGATCTTCCGGACGACGGCGTGCGGTGGCTGGTGCTCGACGACCCGCAGTGCGTCGCTACGCTGGCGGAGCTGGCCGACGACCCGGTCGATGACGCGGAACGTACCGCGCCGCCGCGGATCTCGCACACCGCGTATGTCATCTACACCTCCGGTTCGACGGGCACGCCCAAGGGCGTCACGGTCACGCACGCGGGCATCGCGAATTTCGCGCACACCATGGCCGAACGCTTCGGCATCGACAGCGGCTCGCGCACACTGCATTTCGCCTCACCGAGTTTCGACGCCTCGGTGCTGGAACTGCTGCTGGCCTGGGGGACCGGAGCGACCATGGTGATCGCGCCGCCGCAGCTCTACGGCGGCGACGAGCTGGCCGAACTGATCGACCGCGACGCGGTCAGCCACGCGTTCCTGACCCCGGCCGCGCTCGCCACGCTGGACGCGGATCGCTGGCCGCTGCCGCGGCTGCGCGCCCTGATCGTCGGTGGTGACGCCCTCGGTGCGGACCTGCTCGCCCGCTGGGCCCCGGGCCGCACCTTCTTCAATGCCTACGGCCCGTCCGAGGCGACGATCGCCGCGGCCGTGTCCTATCCGCTCGCGCCGCAGCAGCCGGTGGTGCTCGGCGGCCCGATCCACGGTGCGGGTCTGGCCGTGCTGGATCGCCGGCTGCGGCCGGTGCCGCTCGGCGTGGTCGGCGAGCTGTATCTCAGCGGCCCCGGGCTGGCCCGCGGCTACCTGGATCGGCCCGGCCTGTCGGCGGCGCGGTTCGTCGCCGATCCGCACGGCGCGGCCGGAACGCGGATGTATCGCACCGGTGACCTGGTGCGCTGGACCCGAGCCGGTGAGCTGGTCTTCGTCGGCCGCGGCGACGATCAGGTCAAGGTGCGTGGTTTCCGGATCGAGCTCGGCGAGATCACCGCCGCTGTCGCCGGCTGTGCCGGAGTGGAATTCGCGCACACCGAGGTGCGCCCGGATGCGGCCGGACGCGCGCGGATCGTGAGCTACGTCCGCGGCGCGGCCACCGGCGACGCGATCCGCGAACACGTCGCCGCCCGGCTGCCCGGTTACATGGTGCCCGCCGCGGTCGTCGTCCTGGCCGCGATTCCGGTGGCGCCGAGCGGCAAACTGGACCGCCGGGCGCTGCCGGAACCGGTGTGGGACGTCACCGTCGGCGGCCGGGCACCCCAGACGCCGGCCGAGACCATGGTGGCCGCGCAGATGGCGCGTGTGCTCGGTCTGCCCGCCGTGTACGCCGATCAGAGTTTCTTCGATCTGGGTGGCACCTCGCTGTCGGCGACCCAGCTGGTCTCGCGGATCGCGGCGGCGTGCGGGCATCGGCTCGCCGTGCGTGAGGTCTTCGAACAGCCCACCGCCGCGGGGCTCGCCATCCTGGTGGATGCTGCTGTGGCACAGCCGGATTCGACCCGTCCGCGCCTGCGTGCGGGCGACCGCCCGGCCCGGGTGCCGCTGTCGGCCACCCAGCGTCGCCTGTGGTTCCTCAATCAGCTCGACACCGCCTCCGGCGCGTACAACATCCCGGTATCGGTGCGATTGCGCGGCACACTCGACGAAGCCGCACTGCAGTCCGCGCTCACAGATGTCCTTGCCCGCCACGAGATCCTGCGTACCTGCTATCCCCAGGACGAGCAGGGGCCACACCAGGTGGTGCTGCCCGTCGCGGCCGCGCCGCTCACCCGGATAGCGGCGGGCGCGGACCAGCGCCGCAGTGCCGCCGCGGGTTTCGACCTGACCACCGACCTGCCGCTGCGCGCCGAGCTGCTGTGCACCGGCGACGCGGAATACACCCTGGTGCTGGTCGTTCACCACATCGCGATGGACGGCGGCTCGCTGGCGCCGCTCGCCGCCGATCTCACCACCGCCTACGCGGCGCGACTGGCCGGGCACGCGCCGGACTGGCCCGACCCGCCGGTGCAGTACGCGGATTTCGCGCTCTGGCACGAGGATCTGCTCGGTCACGTCGACGATCCGGACAGCCTGGCCGCCCGCCAGCTGCGGTACTGGCGTACCCGGCTCGCCGGTGCTCCGGATTGCCTCGAACTGCCCGCCGACCGGCCCCGGCCCGCCGTCGCCTCGCAGCGCGGAGCCTCGGTGCGCGCCCGGGTGGAGCCCGAATTGCGCGCGGCTGTCGCCACATTGGCGCGTCGCCACGATGTCAGCGAGTTCATGGTGCTGCACGCGGTGCTGGCCGTGCTGCTGGCCCGCCTCGGCGATACCGCCGACGTGGTGATCGGCACCGTGGTCGCGGGACGTACCGAAGCCGAGCTGGACGCGTCGATCGGCGCGTTCGTCGAGACGGTCGTGTTGCGCACCCCGGTCGAGCGGGCGCGCTCGTTCGCCGATCTGCTGGCCGCGGTCCGCGATGGCGACCTCGACGCGTTCGCGCACGCCGACCTGTCGTTCGAGCGGCTGGTGGAGGCGCTGAATCCGGCGCGCTCCACCGCGCACCACCCGCTGTTCCAGGTGAGCCTGTCGCTGGACAGCTTCGGTGCGACCACGGTGCGCCTGCCCGGCCTGGACGTGACCGTCGACCGGATCGACCCCGCGGCAGCGAAATTCGATCTGCAATTCGCCTTCACCGCTCCGGCGGGCCCCTCCGGTGGTCTGGAGCTGTGCCTGACCTACGCCACCGATCTGTTCGAGATGAGCACGGCGGCCGACCTGAGCCGCCGGTTCCTGCGGCTGCTGGCGGCGGCGGTCGCCGCTCCCGGGCGCGCGGTGGGCGATCTCGACCTGCTGGCTCCGGCGGAGGCGCGGGCGTTGACGCCGGTGCGCGGCCCGGCCGCCCCGGACGCGCTCACCCTGCCGGAGATCTTCGCGGCTACCCGCCCGGATCCGGAACACCCTGCGGTGGTGACGGATTCGCGATCGGTGAGCTACCGCGAACTCGACGAATGGTCGAATCGCCTGGGTCGCGCCCTGATCGCGCTCGGCGCGGGGCCGGGCACGGTGGTCGCGCTCGGCCTGGCCCGCTCGCTGGAGTCGGTGGTGGCTACCCTGGCGGTCGCCAAGACCGGCGCCGCCTATCTGCCGGTGGACGTGCGGCATCCGATCGATCGGATCCGGCACATGCTCACCGATTCCGGCGCCCGGCTCGGCCTGAGCACCGCCGCGGACCGGGACCGGCTGCCCGTCGACAGCGCGGTGCGCTGGTGCCGGATCGATGAGCTCGGCGCGACGGAATCCGGTGCGCCGATCGAGGATTCGGACCGGCTGCGGCCCATGCGGGTCGACGACATCGCCTATGTCATCTACACCTCCGGGTCCACCGGCGTGCCCAAGGGCGTCGCGGTGCCGCACCGCGGTCTGGCCGGGTTCGCCTACGAGCAGCGCGACCGGTACAGCATCGAAGCCGCTTCGCGCACACTGCATTTCGCTTCGCCGAGCTTCGACGCCTCGGTGCTGGAACTGCTGCTGGCCTGGTCGGCGGGCGCCACCATGGTGGTGGCGGACGCGGACATCTACGGCGGCGACGAACTCGCGGCCCGGCTGGAGCAGGCGGCGGTCACCCACGCGTTCCTCACTCCGGCCGCGCTGGCCAGCATCGATGCCGAGCGCTGGCCGCTGCCGCGGCTGCGCCGGCTGATGGTGGGCGGTGAAGCGGTCGGCGCCGACCTGGTCGCGCGCTGGGCGGCGACGCGCACCATGTTCAACGCCTACGGGCCCTCGGAAGCCACGGTGGCCCCGGTTCTTTCGGACGCGCTCGCGCCGGATCAGCCCGTGCTGCTCGGCGGGCCGATTCGCGGTGTCGCCGTGGCGGTGCTCGATGCCCGGTTGCGGCCGGTGCCGGTGGGCGTCCCGGGTGAGCTGTATGTGGCGGGCGCGGGCCTGGCGCGCGGCTATGTGGACCGCTTCGGGCTCACCGCCGAACGATTCGTGGCGAATCCGTACGCCGCCGTGCCGGGCGAGCGGATGTATCGCACCGGTGACGTGGTGCGCTGGAACGGCGCTGGTGCGCTGGTCTTCGTCGGCCGCGGTGACGACCAGGTGAAGATCCGCGGTTTCCGGATCGAGCTGGGTGAGGTCAGCGCGGCGGCGGCCGAGTTGCCGGGAATCCGGTTCGCGCACACCGAGATCCGCCAGGACGAGGCCGGGACCCCGCGCATCGTCGGCTATGTGGTGCCCGAGGACGCCGTGGCACCGGATCGCGACGCGGTGCGCGCCGGGCTGGCCGGGCGACTGCCGGGCTACATGGTGCCCTCGGCGATCGTGGTGCTGGCCGCGATCCCGCTCTCGCCCAGCGGCAAACTGGATCGGCGGGCGCTGCCGGATCCCGACTGGTCGGTGACCCGGGGTGGCCGGGAGCCACAGACGGCCAGCGAAGTCCTGGTGGCCTCGGTCATGGCCGAGATCGTCGGCCGGGACCGGATCGGCGCCGATCACGACTTCTTCGACCTGGGCGGCACCTCGCTGTCGGCCACCCGTCTGGTGGCCGAGCTGGCCGCCCGGGCCGGTCGCCAGTTCTCGGTGCGCGCGGTGTTCGAGCATCCGACGCCCGAGGAACTCGCCCGTGTGCTGGATAAGGCTTTGGCACAACAGGAGTCGAATCTGCCCGAGTTGCGTGCGGGCCGCCGCCCGGACCGGGTCGCGCTGGCCCCGGCCCAGCAGCGCCTGTGGTTCCTCAATCGATTCGACACCGATTCCGGCGCGTACAACATTCCGCTCGCGCTGCGCCTGCGTGGCGACCTGGACGTCGACGCGCTCACCGCGGCCCTGCACGACCTGCTCGCCCGGCACGAGGTGCTGCGGACCGTGTTCCCGCAGGACGGTCAGGGACCGCACCAGGTAGTGCTACCGGTCGACGCCGCGCGGTGCGCGCTGCCCGTCACCAGCCTGTCCGAGGACGAGGCGAGCGTTCGGCTAGGGACGCTCGCCTCGTCGGGATTCGATCTGACCGCCGCGCCGCCGCTGCGCGCGGAACTGCTGCGGTTGGCCGCCGACGAGCACCTGCTGGTCGTGGTGGTGCACCACATCGCCGCCGACGGGGCGTCGATCGCGCCGCTGGCCGCCGACCTGGCCACCGCCTATGCCGCGCGCAGGCAGGGCGCCGGCCCGCGGTGGACCGAATTGCCGGTCCAGTACGCCGATTTCAGTCTGTGGCAGCGGGAGCTGCTCGGTGACGAAGCCGATCCCGAAAGCCTGGCGGCACGCCAATTGCGGTACTGGACCACGCATCTGGCGGATCTGCCGCAGTGCCTGGAGTTACCCGCCGATCGACCGCGCCCGGCGGTGCCGTCCCAGCGCGGCGAGTCGGTGACCGCCCGGCTCGAGGCGGCCTCGCACGCTGCCCTGCTCCGGCTGGCGCGCGAGCACGACGCCAGCCTGTTCATGGTGTTGCACGCCGTGCTCGCGACCCTGCTCGGCCGGGTCACCGGCACCGGCGACATCGCGGTCGGCACCCCGATCTCCGGGCGCGCCGACGCCCGGCTGCACCCGCTGATCGGCATGTTCGCGGGCACCCTGGTGCTGCGCACCCGGCTGGATCGGGCCCGCTCGTTCACCGAGCTGCTGGCGGCGGTGCGTGAGGACGATCTGGACGCGTTCGCGCACGCCGACCTCCCGTTCGAACGGCTGGTGGAGGCGCTGGATCCGGCGCGCTCCACCGCGCACCACCCGCTGTTCCAGGTGATGCTCTCGGTGCACGACACCGCGCCCGCGCCGCCGCGCCTGGACCAGGTCGAGGTGGCGGTCGAGGAGCCGGCCACCGTCGTGGCCAAGTTCGATCTCCAGTTCACTTTCACCGAATCGCGTACCGCACAGGGTGATCCGGATGGGGTGGACATCTGCCTGACCTACGCGACCGACCTGTTCGACGCCGCGACGGCCGAGGGGCTCCGCGCCCGCTTCGTCCGGCTGCTCGCCGCCGTGACCAGCCGCCCGCACGCCCGGATCGGCGATATCGATCTGCTTTCGGTGCCCGAACGAGCCGCGCTGGCGCCCGCCCGCGGCCTGGACGGCCCGGTACCGGCGACCCTGCCGGAACTGTTCACCGCGGCCGCGTCCGAACGGGACCGGATCGCGGTACGGGCCCCCGGCGGCACCGTTACCTACGGTGAACTGGACGAACGGTCCACCCGGGTGGCGCGGGCCCTGATCGCCCGCGGTCTGGGCCCCGGCGACTTCGTCGCGCTGGCCCTGCCGCGGTCGATCGAGTCGGTGCTGGCGACGGTGGCCGTGGCCAAGACCGGCGCGGCGTTCGTGCCGATCGACCTGCGCTACCCGGCCGACCGCATCCGCCACATGGTCGCCGATTCCGGTGCGCGCGTGTGCATCACGCGCAACGCCACCGACGCGCTGCCGCCGGAACTGCGTCAGCTCGAGCTGGCGGAGCTGGAACAGGGCGCCGCGCCGATCACCGGGTCGCGGCCGCCGGTCATCGACGACATCGCCTATGTCATCTACACCTCGGGATCGACCGGTACGCCCAAGGGCGTCGCGGTCACCCATCGCGGGCTGACCAGCTTCGCGGCGGAACAGCGCGTTCGCTATGCCGTGGATTCCGACTGTCGCGCACTGCATTTCGCGTCGCCGAGTTTCGACGCCGCGGTGCTCGAGCTGCTGCTGGCCTGGTGCGCGGGCGCGACCCTGGTGGTCGCCGGGCCGCAGGTGTACGGCGGCGACGAACTGGCCGAGCTGCTCGATCGCGAGCGGGTCAGCCACGCGTTCATCACGCCCGCGGCCCTGGCTACCATCGACACCACCCGCTGGCCGCTGCCCGCGCTGCGGCATCTCGCGGTCGGCGGCGAGGCGGTGGCCACCGACCTGGTGGCGCGCTGGGCGCCGAACCGCGCCCTCTACATCGGGTACGGGCCCACCGAGACCACCATCATGAGCACGATCTCCGATCCGATGCCGGTCACCGGGCCGGTGGTGATCGGCGGCCCGATCCGTGGGACCGCGGTCGCGGTGCTCGACGAACGGCTGCAACCGGTGCCGCCGGGTGTCGCCGGTGACCTCTACATCGCCGGTGCGGGTCTGGCGCGCGGCTACCACCGCAGGCCCGGTCTCACCGCCGAGCGGTTCGTGGCCAACCCCTTCGCCACGGCCCCGGGCGAGCGCATGTACCGGTCCGGTGATGTGGTGCGCTGGAACGAATTCGGCGAGATCGTCTTCGTCGGCCGCAGCGACGACCAGGTCAAGCTGCGCGGCTTCCGCATCGAACTCGGCGAGATCACCGCGGTGGTCGGCGAACTCGACGGCGTCCGGCTCGCACACACCGAGGTGCGCGTGGACGGCGCGGGACACCAGGCCGTGGTCTGCTACGTGGTGCCCTGGGAGAGCGCGGTGCTCGATCCCGCCGCGCTGCACACGGCGGCCGCCGAACGCCTGCCGCTGCACATGGTGCCCTCGGCCTTCGTACCGCTGGCCGCGATGCCGTTGTCGCCCAACGGGAAGATCGATCGCCGGGCACTGCCCGAACCCACCTGGACCGCCGCGAGCGCCGGTCGCGCACCAGCCACCGCGAACGAGCGGCTGGTCGCCGAGGTGATGGCGGATCTGCTCGGCCTCGACGAGGTCGGCGCCGAGCACGGGTTCTTCGAACTCGGCGGCAATTCGCTCTCGGCGACGCAGCTGGTCGCCCGGATCGCGGCGGCCTCCGGACAGCAGCTGGCCGTGCGTGCGATCTTCGACCATCCGACGCCCGCGGGCCTGGCGGCCCTGCTGGATCGAGCCGATCCGCGCGACGCCGACCGGCCGGTGCTGGGATCCGGACAGCGACCTGCCCGGGTGCCGCTGTCGGTGGCCCAGCAGCGCCTGTGGTTCCTCAACCGTTTCGATCCGGGCTCGGCGCTCTACAACATCCCGGTCGCGCTGCGGCTGACCGGCCACCTGGACGTGGCCGCGCTGCGGCAGGCGCTGCTGGACGTGGTCGCGCGGCACGAGGTGCTGCGCACCCTGTTCCCCGAGGACCCGCAGGGCCCGCATCAGGTGGTGGTGCCGGACGCAGAGGCCGCGGTGCCGTTCACCCGCATCGTCTCCGGCGCCGCCACGCTGTTCGACGATGTGATCGACCTGACGCGTGCGGGTTTCGACCTCGCGGTCGAGCTGCCGATCCGGGCCGCGCTGCTGCGGGTCGGACTCGACGAGCACGTGCTGGTCGTGATCATCCATCACATCGCCGCCGACGGCTGGTCGCTGACCCCGCTGGCCGGTGACCTCGTCACGGCCTACGAAGCCCGCCGGGGCGGTGCGGCGCCGGGGTGGCGGCCGCTGGCCGTGCAGTACGCGGATTTCAGTGTGTGGCAACGAGATCTGCTCGGCGACGAATCCGACCCCGACAGCCGGGCCGCCCGCCAGCTGCGGTTCTGGACCGAGCACCTGGCCGGGCTGCCGGAATGCCTGGAACTGCCCGCGGACCGGCCACGCCCGCTGGTGGCCACGCATCGGGGCGCCTCGATCGCGACCCGGATCGATGCGGGAACCCATGCGCGCCTGGTGGATACGGCCCGGGCCGGCGACGCCAGCGTGTTCATGGTGCTGCACGCCGCCCTGGCGGTCTTGATCGCCCGCACCAGCGGCTCCGACGACATCGCCATCGGAACCGCGGTCGCCGGTCGCGGCGAGGCGGCGCTGGACAATCTGATCGGCATGTTCGTCAGCACGCTGGTGCTGCGGACCCGGGTCGAGAGCGCCGCGTCCTTCGCGAGCGTGCTCGCCGCGGTGCGCGACAGCGATCTGGATGCCTTCGCCCACGCCGAATTGCCGTTCGAGCGGCTGGTCGAGGTGCTCAACCCGGTCCGCTCGACCGCGCACCACCCGCTGTTCCAGGTGAGCCTGTCGCTGACCAATATGGGCGTGCCCACGGTGCGGCTGCGCGATGTGGCGGTCGCGGGCGTGCCGGTCGAACCGGATCTGGTGAAGTGCGATCTCCAGTTCACCTTCAATGAAACACACACCGCCGCAGGCGATCCGGACGGTATCGAGCTGAGCCTGGGCTACGCCACCGACCTGTTCGACAGCGCCACCGCCGAGCGGATCGGCCAGCGCTATGTCCGCCTGCTCACGGCGGTACTGGCCGATCCCTACACCGCGGTCGGCGATGTCGACCTGCTCAGCGCCTGGGAGCGTTCGGTATTCGTGCCCGCGCGCGGTGCGCGGGCCGCCGCGCCGGTCCCACTGCCGGAGCTGTTCGCCCGGGCGGTGGAGCCCGCGCATCCGGCGCTGGTCACCGAATCACGCACGCTCACCTACGGTGAGCTCGACGCCTGGTCGAATCGATTGGCGCACCGGCTGCTCGCGCACGGCGCGGGACCCGGCGAGGTGGTCGCGCTGGCTTCGGCGCGCGCGCTGGAGTCGGTGCTCGGCGCGCTGGCCATCGCCAAGACCGGCGCGGCCTTCCTGCCGGTCGACCTGCGGCACCCGGTGGACCGGATCCGGCACATGCTGACCGACTCCGCCGTGCGCCTGGGCCTGACCGGCGTCGGCGCGGACGCGCTGCCCGGCGCCCTCGACGGCGAATGGCTGCCGGTCGACGCGGCCGCGGACTGGCCGCCGACACCGGTGACGCCACCGCGGCCGATCCGCGTCGACGACCTCGCGTACCTGATCTACACCTCCGGATCCACCGGCCTGCCCAAGGGCGTCGCCGTCACCCACCGCGGCCTGTTCAATTGCGCCGAGGTACAGCGGGTTCGCTTCGGCGTGGACCGCGACGCGCGCACCATGCACCTGGCCTCGCCCAGCTTCGACGTGGCCGTGCTCGAACTGCTGCTGGCCTGGGGCGGCGGCGCCACCATGGTGATCGTGCCGACCGAGGTCTACGGCGGTGACGCGCTGGCCGAGCTGATCGAGGCGCAGCGGGCCACCCACGTGGTGATCACCCCCGCGGCGCTGGCCAGCATGGACGCCGACCGGCACCCGCTGACCGGGGTACGCACCATGATCGTCGGCGGTGAAGCGTTCGACCGGGAGCTGGTGGAGCGCTGGGGCCGCGGCCGCGCCATGATCAATGGCTACGGCCCGTCCGAGGCGACGATCAGCACCACCTTCTCCGAGGCGATGCATCCCGATCGCCCGATCGCGCTCGGCCGTCCGATGCGCGGCATGACCACGGTGGTGCTGGATCACCGCCTGCGGCCGGTGCCGCCCGGCGTGGTCGGTGAGCTGTACATCGGCGGCATCGGCATCGCGCGGGGCTACCACCGCAGGCCCGGACTGACCGCGCAGCGTTTCGTGGCCGACCCGATCGAAGGCGGCGCGGCGCGGCTGTATCGCACCGGTGACCTGGTGCGCTGGAACGCCGAGGGCGAACTGGTCTTCGTCGGCCGGGCCGACGATCAGGTGAAGGTGCGCGGATTCCGCGTCGAGCTGGGCGAGATCACCGCGGTGCTGGCCGCCGAACCGGGAGTCCGGTTCGCGCACACCGAGGTTCGCCCCGATGACGGCGGCCGGGCGCAGATCGTCTGCTATGTCGCGGCGGCCACCGGCCACACGCTGCACACGCCCGCGCTGCGGGCCGCCGCCGCGCGGTTGCTTCCGGCGCACATGGTGCCCGCGGCCTTCCTGGTGCTGGACTCGATTCCATTGACCCCCAACGGAAAACTCGACCGCCGCGCGCTGCCGGAACCTGACTGGGCGCCCAGCGACACCGGTCGCGCACCGGTCACGGCCAGCGAGATCCTGGTGGCCACGGCCATGGCCGAGGTGGTCGGGCGCGAGCGAGTCTGCGCCGACCACAGCTTCTTCGAGCTGGGCGGTACCTCGCTGTCGGCGACCCAGCTGGTGGCCCGGATCGCCGCCGCCTCCGGCTGCCGCCTGGAGGTCCGGGCGGTCTTCGAGCATCCGACGCCGCAGGCCCTGGGCGACGTGCTCGATCGGCTGCTGCGCGCGGGCGGAGCCGACCGCACCGCGCTGGCGGCGCGCCCGCGCCCCGCGCGGATTCCGCTCTCGCCCGCGCAGCAGCGGCTGTGGCTGCTCAATCGATTCGACACCGCGTCCGGCGGTTACAACATCCCGGTGGTGCTGCGCTTGCGCGGCGCGCTGGACACCGCCGCGCTGGTGCGGGCGGTCGCGGATGTGGTGGCGCGCCACGAGGTGCTGCACACCGTGTTCCCGGCCGACGCGGACGGACCGCACCAGGTGATCGTCCCCGCCGCCGATCCGGCCCTGCCGGTCCCGGTGCAGGACATCGCCGCCGATGCGGTGGCCGAGTTCGTCCGAACCTTCACCGGTACGGGTTTCGATGTGACACAGCAGATTCCGGTGCGGGCGCGGCTGCTGCGGATCGATCCGTCCGAACATGTGCTGGTGCTGGTGCTGCACCACATCGCCGCCGACGGCGCGTCCGCCGCGCCGCTGGCCGCCGATCTGGCCGCCGCCTACGCCGCGCGCAGCACGGGCGCACCGCCGCGCTGGGCGCCACTGCCCGTGCAGTACGCCGACTTCAGCCTGTGGCAGCACGAAACCCTGGGCGCGGACGAGGATCCCGACAGCCCGGCCGCGCGCCAGCTGTCGTACTGGACCGACAAGCTGGCCGGTACCCCCGATTGCCTCACCCTGCCCTACGACCGGCCGCGTCCGCCGGTGCCCTCCCGGCACGGCGCGACCGTCACCGCGACCATCGGCGCGGACCTGCACGACGAGCTCACCGAGCTGGCCCGCGGTCGCGGCGTCAGCCTGTTCATGGTGCTGCACGCCGCGCTCGCGGTGCTGCTGGGCCGGCTCGGCGGCACCGGCGATGTCACGGTCGGCACGCCGATCGGCGGCCGGGTCGATCCGCAGTTGGACGCGCTGATCGGCATGTTCGTCGGGACACTGGTGCTGCGCACCCGGGTCAGCGGCGACCGTACCTTCGTCGAATTCCTCGATACCGTGCGCGAAACCGACCTGGATGCCTTCGCGCACGCCGACATTCCCTTCGAACGGCTGGTGGAGGCACTGTCCCCGGTGCGTTCGGCCGCGCACCACCCGCTGTTCCAGGTCATGCTGTCGGTGCACAACGCGACGCCGGAACTGCCGCCGCTGCCTGGCGTCTCGGTGCTGGCCGAGGACCCGGGCTTCGAGGTGGCGAAGTTCGACCTGCAGTTCACCATCGCCGAATCCCATACGGCGGACGGAGTTCCGGCGGGTCTGCGGCTGGACCTTACTTATGCGACCGATCTGCTCGACGCGCCGAGCGCCGAGCGACTGTGCCGCCGATTCGTCCGGGTGCTCACCACGCTCATCACCGAACCCGACACCGCGGTGGGCGATGTCGAGCTGCTCGATCCGGTCGAGACCTTCGAGCTGGTGCCGGCCCGCGGCGCGGATTCGGTGGGTGCGCGCACGTTCCCGGAGGTCTTCGCCTCGGCCGTGGCCCGGACCGAGAACACCGTCGCGGTGTGCGACCACGAGGTCCAGATGAGCTACGCGCAGCTCGATCGGGCCACCAACCGGCTGGCCCGCGCCTTGATCGCGCGCGGCATAGGCCCGGAAGCCTATGTGGCGCTGGGTATTCCACGTTCGGTCGGATCCGTGCAGGCCATGCTCGCGGTGCTCAAGACCGGCGCGGCGTTCGTGCCGGTCGACCCGGCCTACCCGGGCGCGCGTAAACAGCACATGCTGGCCGACTCGGGCGCCCGGCTCGGTCTCACCATCACCCGCTGCCGCCGCGATCTGCCCGATGTCCCGCCCTGGCTGGTGCTCGACGATCCGCAGTTCGCCGCCGAGGTGCGGGCGCAGTCCGCCGCCCCGCTCACCGACGCCGAACGCGGCGGCCTGCGCCTGGCCAATCCGGCCTATCTGATCTACACCTCCGGATCCACCGGTCTGCCCAAGGGCGTGAGCGTCACGCACGCGGGCCTGGCCGACTTCGCCGCCGAACTCGCCGCCCGCGGCGGCGTCACCGCGCAGTCGCGTGTATTGCATTTCGCGTCACCGAGTTTCGACGCGGCGATCCTGGAACTGCTGCTGGCGCTCGGCTCGGCGGTGCCGCTCGTGCTGGCCGATCCGCTGATCTACGGTGGCGCGGAACTGCGCGAACTGCTGCGCACGGAGCGGATCACGCACGCGTTCATCACCCCGGCCGCGCTGGCGACGGTCGACCCGGAGGGACTCGACGACCTGGAAATGATCATGGTCGGCGGCGACCGGACCGGACCGGAACTGGTGCGCCGCTGGACCGAGGGCGCGCCACGACGCACCATGCTCAATGCCTACGGCCCCTCCGAGGCAACAGTGGCGGCCTCGATCAGTGCGCCGCTGCGGGTGGACAGCCCGGTCACCATCGGCGGTCCGCTGCGTGGCTTCGCGCTCACCGTGCTCGACGCCAGGCTGCGGCCGGTGCCGCTGGGCGTGCCGGGTGAGCTGTATCTGGCCGGTCCCGCCCTGGCCCGCGGCTACCATCGCCGACCCGGGCTGACGGCGGAACGGTTCGTGGCCAACCCGTTCGGGACGGCGGGGGAGCGGATGTACCGGACCGGTGACCTGGTCCGGTGGACCACCCGGTCCGGCCGCCGGGAACTGGAATACCTCGGCCGCTCCGACGACCAGGTGAAGGTGCGCGGCTTCCGCATCGAGTTCGGCGAGATCGACGCCGCGCTCGTCGCGCATCCCGAGATCGCCGCAGCGATTACGATCGGACACGAAATGCCCAGCGGCGCCACGATTCTGGCGTCATATGTGCGGTGCGTGCCCGGCGCCGCACCCAGCGCCGCCGACCTGCGCGCGCACGTCGCCGCCCGGGTGCCCGTCTATATGGTGCCGCAGGCGATCACCATGCTCGACGTCCTGCCGCTCACCCCCGCGGGCAAACTGGACCGGGCCGCGCTGCCCGAACCGGTCCTGCTGGCGGCCGCTGCCTACCGGGCACCGGGTACAGCACTGGAAGCGCTGGTATGTCGGGCGTTCGGGACGGTGCTCGGCCTGGAGTCGGTGGGCGCGGACGACAATTTCTTCGAACTCGGCGGAAACTCGCTGCTGGCAACCCGTTTGGTGGCCGCGCTGCGCGACGAGCACGCGGTCGAGGTGCCCATGCAGGCCCTGTTCCTGGACCCGACCCCGGCGGGCATCGCCTTCCGCGCGGGCGCACCGGGCGCGGGCGCGGCCGACACCATCGCGGCCGCGCTGGACCCGTTGCTGCCGATCCGCAACAGCGGCAGTCTGCCGCCGCTGTTCTGCGTGCACTCGGTCAGCGGTGTGGCCTGGAGCTACACCGGTCTGCTGCCGCATCTCGGCCCGGACCGGCCCGTATACGGCCTGCAACTGCCGCATCTCACCGAGGACGGCCACGAGCTCGACTCGATCGAGCAACTGGCGCAGCGCTATATCCGCGAGATGCGGTCGGTGCAGCCGGTGGGTCCCTACCACCTGCTCGGCTGGTCGCTGGGCGGACTGATCGCCTATGAGATCGCGACCAGTCTGGTGGCGGCCGGGGAGCGGGTCGAGCTGCTCGCGCTGCTGGACAGCCGCATCCTCGCCGACGAACCGGAATCACCGGAGGTGAGCGCCGGGGAGTTGCTGGCGGCGCTGCTGGGCGACGCCGGCCTGGCCGGGCAGGACATCACCGCCGAGCGGGCGGCCGAACTGCTGCACGAGCGCCAGGGTCCGTTCGGTGCGCTGGACGCGGCGCACGTGGAGCGGCTGTACGCGGGTTACCAGGCCGGGGCCACCATGGGCTATCGGTTCCGGCCCGCCGCCTACCCGGGCGACATGCTGTATTTCACGGCGGCGGAGGACTATCCGGACGACGACGACCCGGCCATGTCGATCAGCGGCGCGGATCCGTGGCGGCTGTTCGTCCAGGGTGAGGTGCGCGACTACCCGATCGCGTGCACGCACGTCGACATGGGCGCACCGACCGGATTGGACGCGATCGGGCCGATCCTGCGCGAGCACTTGGACGCGTCCGACGAGACCTCCCGGCTGGTATCCAACGATGCCGGTCGCCAGCACGGCCGAGCAGCAGAAGCGGAAGGGGACAGGCGATGAGCACGACCAACCCGTTCGACGACGAGGCGGGCCGGTACCTGGTACTGGTCAATGCTGAAGGCCAGCACTCGCTGTGGCCGGACTTCGCGGAGGTGCCCGACGGCTGGCAGAGCGTCTACGCGGGCGATCGGGCGGACTGCCTGTGCTACGTCGAGCGCAACTGGGCCGATATGCGCCCGAACAGCCTGATCCGCGCGATGGACCGGGCACGGTAGGCACTACGCTGCTTGGCGTGCTGCTTTCCGATCGAGACATCCGCGCGGAGATCGCCGCTGGGCGGCTCGGGGTCGAACCGCTGCTGGCGAACCTGATTCAGCCGTCCAGTATCGATGTGCGGCTGGACCGGCTGTTCCGGGTGTTCGACAATTCCCGCTATACCCATATCGATCCGGCGCAGCGGCAGGACGAGCTGACCAGCCTGGTCGAGCCCGCCGAGGGGGAGCCGTTCGTGCTGCACCCCGGCGAGTTCGTGCTGGGGTCCACGCTCGAAGTGTGCTCGCTGCCCGACGATCTGGCCGGACGGCTGGAGGGCAAGTCGAGCCTGGGGCGGCTGGGTCTGCTGACCCACTCGACCGCGGGCTTCATCGACCCGGGCTTCAGCGGCCATATCACCCTGGAGTTGTCGAACGTGGCGAACCTGCCGATCACCTTGTGGCCGGGGATGAAGATCGGGCAGCTGTGCCTGATCCGGCTGAGCAGCCCGGCCGAACATCCGTACGGCAGTGCGCAGGTCGGGTCCAAGTACCAGGGCCAGCGCGGGCCGACGCCCTCGCGGTCCTACCTGAACTTTCCGCTGTCCGCCGATGTGGTGAATTCGGTCGAGGCCCGCTGAGCAACCCCACACAGCGGGCCTGCGGCCGAGTCCGCCTCGTCGACTGTGGATTTCGAGGCGGACCCGGCCGATCCACGTGGTGCCCCCGGGGGCAGGCGGTAGCCCGGGGGCGACGGCGGGGATCGACGACGCAATTTCAATCCCCGCCGCCCGCTCCCACCGCGAGCGCCGTCGTGATGACGACGGACAGCGGTGGGAGCGTGTCGCCGCGCCTCGGTGGACCGACCCAGAAGCACCCTTCCCGGGTCCACCGGCCGAGGCCGGTCGGCAACATCACGGCACTGCCGATCGCAGGAACTCCGATATCGAGTCGGTTCAGTACCTCCATGACCTGAGCGCCGGGCCGGCTGTCCGGCTCGGCGAGAAAGCTCCAGCGGATCTGCCGGGCCAGCATCGGACCCCTCGTCCCCTGCTGTTCCAGTGCCGCCCTGACCTTTTCGGCGCGTGCCGTCGGCAGGTGCACGACACAGACCCGGCCGCTGATCGGCAACATGGCGAAGCCACCGCGCTCGACCACCGGTAGGCCGTATTCGTACTGGTAGAAGGCCACCCAATCATCGACTGTCCTGAGTTTGTCCACATTCACGGCCAACTCCTTGCCTCCTGCATCAAGGGTCGCCTGCCGGACGCGGATGCGGTATTGCCCTGTCGCCCGCCTTCCGCTGCCCTTTCGCTGCCTCTGCCCGTCACCTCGGGGCGCGGCACCCCGAACTACTCATAGCGACGTGGAATTGTTTGTGGCCGAAGGCACATTGCCCTCGTACCCTGGAGAGAGTGCTCTATTGAATTTGCGGCATTCACTGGCCCTGCGTGGTTACGCTGCGCTACCTCCTCCGGGCCTCGAGCTCATGCCGCGCGCGAAGGGATGACATCGTGGTCAGGCAGTGGTCAGGTAGAGAGACCCGTGCCCTTCGCGATGCCAAGCGGATGAGTATCCGGGAGTTCGCCGCCCATCTGGGTGTGCACGATCGCCTGGTGTCGAAGTGGGAGGCGGGTGGTCCGCGCGTCCATCCACGTCCCGTCAATCAAGCCGCACTCGATACATCCCTGGCACGGTCCGATGATGTGGTGCGGGCCCGGTTCGCGGAGTTGATCGAGCATCCGGGTACTCCCGGGCCCGGATCCGCTCGCTCCGCCGACTCCGGTTTCGAGGCGTCGGCCGCCACGGCCGACGTAACTTATTCGAGCGACGCGGACCTTCTGGCTCTGATAGACGCCGGTGCGATGAGAGGCGATGCGTTAGCAGCGATTTCGGAGAGGGATCTGATCATGGCGGCTGCCCATGAGGCCAGCGATCACGCCGGACGGGCCGAGAGCACCAATGTGGGCCCGACCACGTTGGAACAGCTCGACGCCGATGTCACGCGCATCGCGAACGACTACGTGCACATTCCACCGGTGCCGATGATGGTCGAGATGCTGCGGGTGCGGCGGCGGGTGTATCGGTTACTGGAGGGGCATCAGCGCCCCGCCGACACCGCCCATCTGTATCTGCTGGCCGGCACCCTGTCGGGGTTGCTCGCCAATGCCAGCACCGATCTCGGCTACTACGACGCGGCGGGCGAGCAGATCCGCGCGTCGTGGGCCTACGCGGAGCTATGCGGGCACAACGGCTTACGCGCCTGGACGCGTGGCATGCACGCGCTCATCGAGTACTGGTCCGAGCGCCCGCGCCGGGGCGTGCTGCTCGCGCAGAGCGGCCACGAGTATGCCGACTCGGCGACGGCCAAGGTGCGCCTGCTCAATATCGAGGCCAGAATCTGGTCCAAGATCGGCAGCCCGGTCGACACCGACCGCTGCGTCCGGGCCGCCGACGACGCGCGCGAACTCGCGGCCACCGACGATCTGCACGACGGCGTCGGCGGCGTATTCGGTTTCCCGGACGCGAAGTCGCAGTACTACGCGGGCGCGACCTATATCCATCTCGGCGAGGCCGAGCCCGCCCTGGCCGCCACCCAGCGCGCCATCGAGATCTACGCCACCGGCCCCTCCGAGAAGCGCTCCTACGGGGCCGAGTCTCTGGCCCGGGTCGACAACGCGGCCGCGCATTTGATCAACGGCAGCCTGGACGGCGCGGCCGAGGCACTGCGTCCGGTGCTCGGACTCGCCGAGGACAAGCGCATTGTGCAACTCGAGGCCCGGCTCACCGGCGTGCGCCGCCGGATCGCCGCGCCCACCTTCCGCAACGCGTCGGAGGCGCGTTTCCTGGACGAACGCATCGAGGAATTCTGCGGCTCGACCGCGGCGAAAGGCATCCCGCCTGGCAGTTAGGGGTGCGGGCCATCGATTAATCCCTTGCTCGGGATGGCACCATTGATCGGGTGAGCCCGAGTCATCTACCGCATCAGCCGCCGCGTGCTTTGGAGCAGTCCACGAAGCTGCAGAACGTTCTCTACGAGATTCGTGGGCCGGTACACGCGCATGCGGCACGGTTGGAGGCCGAGGGGCACCGCATCCTCAAGCTCAATATCGGCAATCCGGCGCCCTTCGGTTTCGAGGCGCCCGATGTGATCATGCGCGACATCATCGCCGCGCTGCCCTACGCCCAGGGGTACTCGGAGTCCAAGGGCATCCTCTCGGCGCGCCGGGCCATCGTCACCCGCTACGAGCTGGTGCCGGGCTTCCCGGAATTCGATGTCGACGATGTCTACCTGGGCAACGGCGTCTCCGAGCTGATCACCATGACCATGCAGGCGCTGCTGAACAATGGGGACGAGGTGCTGATCCCGGCGCCCGACTACCCGCTGTGGACGGCCATGACGAGCCTGGCGGGTGGTACTCCGGTGCACTACCTGTCCGACGAGGCCAATGGCTGGCAGCCCGATATCGCCGATATCGAGTCGAAGATCACCGACAAGACCAAAGCGCTGCTGGTGATCAACCCGAACAATCCGACCGGCGCGGTGTACTCCGCGGAGGTGTTGCAGCAGCTGGTCGATCTGGCCCGCAAGCATCAGCTGCTGCTACTCGCCGACGAGATCTACGACAAGATCCTCTACGACGACGCCAAGCACATCTCGCTGGCGACGCTCGCGCCCGATCTACTGTGCCTGACCTTCAACGGCCTGTCCAAGGCGTATCGGGTGGCGGGCTACCGCTCCGGCTGGCTGGTCATCACCGGGCCCAAGGAGCACGCGGCCGGGTTCCTGGAGGGGATCGATCTGCTCGCCTCCACCCGCCTGTGCCCGAATGTGCCCGCGCAGCACGCCATTCAAGTGGCGCTCGGCGGCCATCAGAGCATCGAGGATCTGATCCTGCCCGGCGGGCGACTATTGGAGCAGCGCGATGTGGCCTGGGAGCGGCTCAATATGATCCCGGGCGTCTCGTGTGTGAAGCCGAAGGGCGCGCTGTACGCCTTCCCCCGGCTGGATCCGAATGTGCATGAGGTCCACGATGATTCGAAGCTGATCCTGGATCTGCTGCTACAGGAGAAGATCCTGATGGTGCAGGGCACGGGCTTCAACTGGCCCGCGCACGATCATCTGCGGATCGTGACGCTGCCGTGGGCGCGTGATCTCGCGGTGGCGATCGAGCGGTTCGGTAACTTCCTCGCGAGCTACCGTCAGTAGCCCCAACTCTCGGGGGCAAAACAGACCGACTGTCTGGATATAAGCCGTTTTTGAATACTCACTAGCGCAAAAGTTCGAATTTTGTGTACAGTGGCTCTCGGCACTTCGAGTGCCCGGTCAGGTTGTCTACCCCCCTGGACAACCTGACCCTCGGGTACGGCTGCCTACCCCCCTGGGCGCCTGCCTGCGGGCGGCGGAGACATCCCCCTGCTCTCCGCCGCCCCCTCCCGACTCCCCGCCTCGAAATCCGCTCGGGCAGTTGAAAATGAAATCCTTTAAGCTCACCTGGTGACGGACCACCATCACCATCATCACGACCACTCCGAACCGCTCGCGATCGGCGACACCGCCGCGCGCGTGGTCATCGGCCTGCTCACCGTCATTGGCCTGGCGGTCATCGCCGGAGCCGTCCTGCTGTGGCCGAGCGAACAACACATCGACATTCCGCTGCCCATGCAGAACGCGGGTGGCGGCGCGGTGCAGACCGAAGCCGCGACGGTGATCGCGCAGGACCTGGGCGCCTGCGGCAGCCCGTCGATCGGCAAGGTGTTCGCCGACAAACCCGAGGCCCCGCGCAACAACGCCTACCAGTGCCAGCGCAGCCTGATCAGCATCGAGTCCGGGCCGCACGAAGGCAGTCGGACGCTCCTCGAAATCGCGCCCGGGCCAGGACAACCCGAACTGAAAGCCGGAGACGAGATCCGGCTGGTCCGCCAGACCGACCCGAACGGGACGCCGCTGTACTCCTTCGAGGACTACTCCCGCGGGCTGCCCCTGCTGCTGATCTTCCTGACCTTCGTCGTGGTGATCATCGTGGTGGCCCGCTGGCGCGGGTTCCGCGCGCTGATCGGGCTGGTCATCGCGTTCGCCGTGCTGGTCGGTTTCATGCTGCCCGCGCTGCTGGACGGCAAGCCCGCCATCCCGGTCGCGCTGGTCGCGGGTTCGGCGATCCTGTACGCGGTGCTGTATCTGGCACACGGTGTCTCACTGCGGACCAGCTCCGCGCTGCTCGGCACCCTGGCCTCCATGCTGCTGGCCGCGGTGCTGTCCTGGGTGGCGATCGAGATCACCCACCTCACCGGCCTGTCCGAAGAACAGAACACCAACGTGGCCACCTACATCGGGCACGTCAGCATCACCGGCCTGCTGCTGGCCGGGTTCATCATCGGCTCGCTCGGCGTGCTCAACGACGTCACCATCACCCAGGCCTCGGCGGCGTTCGAATTGGCGTCGCTCGATCGAGACGCCTCCCGGCGTGAGGTTTTCGCGGCCGCCATGCGGGTCGGGCGCGACCATATCGCCAGCACCGTCTACACCCTGGTGCTCGCCTACGCCGGTGGCGCGCTGCCGCTGCTGCTGCTGTTCAGCGTGGCCGGCCGGTCGATCCGGGACGTGCTGACCGGCGACGCGGTGGCGATCGAGATCGCCCGCTCCTCGGTCGGCGGTATCGCGCTGGCGCTGTCGGTGCCGTTGACCACCGGCATCGCGGTGCTCCTGGCCCGGCCGTTCGGGCACCATCGCCCGCCCGCGCCGACGCCGCGCCGCGCCCGGCACGCTCGGATCTGACCCCGCCGCAGCAGGTCCCGGACTAGCCCGGCGGGGCCGGGGGCGGGAACATGTCGGACGGGATGGTGGGCACCACGATCGGCGGAAGGAACGGCACCGTAAAGGTATTCGGGCCCGGGGTGGGTTCCGGCGGTGTGGTGGTCACCCGCCGCGGCTGCGGTGCGACGGTGGCCTCGGTTTCGGTGGTGGTTGCCGGGGCGACCGCGATCTGCGGCTCCAGCGTCGTGGTGCGCGGCAGACTCGAGGTGGTGGCGGGCGTGGAGCCCTCGCTGCTGTTCGAATCCCGGGTCAGCACCTGCTGGCCGTAACCCAGGCCGATCCCGATCGCCGCGACTACCGCCAGCGCCGTCACCGTGAGCACCGCGCCGTTGAGCGCGCGCTTGCGGGAGCCGCCGCTCTCGGCCAGCGTGCCCGGCGGGCCGTCGTGATTCTGATTGCGGGGCTTGGGCGCCGGGGCCGCGCCCCAGTCGTCCACCTGGTCGTCGCCGGCCAGCCAGTCGTCCTCGGCCAGATCGTTCTTGCGCTTGCGCTTGGACTTCTTCGGCGGCGCGGACAACCACGCGGGCGAAAGTTCCTCGTCGTCGAACGGCGCGGCCGCCGGAGCCTGCATGGGCGCGGCGGCAGGGCGGGCCGCCGGACGTGCCAGCAGCGCGGCGCCGCGCGCGATGACCGCTTCCGGATTCTCCGGCACGATCACCGGCACGCCGATCCAGTGCTCGAGCACCTTGGCGACCAACGGGATCCGGGCGCCGCCGCCGATGGCCAGCACACCGTGCACCGGCCGCTCGGCGCGCGCGATCACATCCCGGGTCATCCGGGCCGAGGACTCGACCGCCGTGACGATCAACGCCTCGAAATTCTCCTGCGCGAGCAGCACCAGGCCCTGCTCGCTGGGCAGCGCGACCGCCGTGGTGGACGACAGCTGCTCCTTGGCTTCCCGGCACAGCGCGTCCAGCGCGGCCAGTCCGGCGGGCGTCTGTGGATGCGCGATTCGGCCCGAGGCGATCTGCTGCTCGCGGATCAGCGAATCCAGGTAGTCGCCGCTGATCTCGCTGGTGCGCTCGGTGTAGCGGATCTCGCGGCTGTGCACATCGACCACGCTGACCGTGAGACCGGAACTGCCCAGGTCGTAGACGACCAGCGAGTTGACCCCGCGGACTGCGCCGGTCACGGTGGCGAATTCGAGCGCGGCGAACACTTCCGGGAGCAGTTCGTAGTCGGTGAGCTGCTGGCGCGCCATCGCGGCGCGCACCGCGCGGGCCTGCTGCTCGCCACGATAGGCGATGGCGGTGCCGCGGATATCGGGCGCGGAGGCCAGCGTGCGGCCCACCGTCTCGGCGGCCAATTCCTCGCCGTGGTTGTCGCGCACCCCGACCATATGCAGGTCGAAGGCCTGAGGCGGAATGGGGGATTGGGCCGCGGCGTGCGGGCGCGCCAACCGAACAGCCCCGGCTCCCACCGAAACTCCCAGTACCGAACTCATCAGCTGCCCATCTTGTTTCACGCTTCTCCGCTGCGCTCCCGGCCAGCCTACAGCGGGACCTTACCGGGGATTAACTATCCCGCTCCAGCGTCCTTGCCAGCGTTCACATCGCGGCGCGTGCAACTTTACGGTGTGCCGAGACCCGCGTACACCCATCCGGCGGCCCGCCAGGTGGCACGATTGAGACAGTTCCGGCCGTCGATGATCGACCGTGCCCGCACCACCCGGTCCAATTCCGCGGGACGTAGCGCGGTGAACTCGTCCCATTCGGTGAGGACGAGCACCACGTCGGCGCGATCGCAGGCCTCGGTGACCGAGGTCGCGTAATTCAGGGTGGGGAAGACCCGGCGCGAATTCTCCACGGCCTTGGGGTCGTACACGGTGACCACCGCGCCGTGCAGCTGGATCATGCCCGCTACATTCAGCGCGGGCGAATCGCGCACGTCGTCGGATTCGGGTTTGAACGCCGCGCCGAGCACTGCGACATTCGCGCCGAGCAGCGAGCCGCCGCAGGCGCGGGCGGCCATATCGACCACCTTGGTGCGGCGGCGCATATTGATGTTGTCGACCTCGCGCAGGAAGGCGACGGCGTGATCGGCGCCGAGCTCACCCGAGCGGGCCATGAAGGCGCGGATGTCCTTGGGCAGGCACCCGCCGCCGAAACCCAGGCCCGCGTTGAGGAAACGACGGCCGATCCGGGCGTCGTAGCCGAGCGCGTCGGCCAGCACGGTGACATCGGCTCCGGTCGCCTCGCACACCTCCGAGACCGCGTTGATGAACGAAATCTTGGTCGCCAGAAAGGCATTGGCCGAGGCCTTGACCAACTCCGCGGTGGCCAGGTCGGTTTGCAGGAACGGGACATCGTTCGCGATCAGGTCGGCGTAGGCCTCGCGCACGAGTTCGGCTGCCCAGGCGGAGTTCTCGCGGTCGGGGTCCACCCCGAGGACCAGCCGGTCCGGGCGCAGGGTGTCCTGGACGGCGAAACCCTCGCGCAGGAACTCCGGGTTCCACGCCACCTCGACCTCGGTGCCGGCCCGGGCGCGGGCTCGATCGCCCAGGGCGGCGGCGGTACCCACCGGCACCGTCGACTTGCCCACGAGCACCGCGGGGCGCTCAAGCATGGGGGCGAGCGTATCCACCACGGCGTGCACATATTTCAGGTCGGCCGCGTACTCGCCCTTCTTCTGCGGCGTGCCTACGCCGAGGAAATGCAGGTCCGCGTGTGCGGCGGCCTCGGCGTAGGAGGTGGTGAAGCGTAGTCGTCCGGCGTCGAGATTGCGGCGAAGCACGGCTTCGAGTCCGGGTTCGTAGAACGGCACCGTGCCGTCGGCGAGCTTCGCGACCTTGCCCGGGTCGACATCCACCCCGATGACGTCGTGACCGAGCTCGGCCATGCACGCCGCGTGCGTAGCCCCGAGGTACCCGGTTCCGAAGACTGTGCAACGCATGATCGATTGATAGCCCCCCACGATGGCCGCTCCCCGTCCGCCAGGCAAGGCTCGCGGCAACAAGAAGTGTACAGGCGGTGCGTGCGGCGGTGACCTGCGGCAACGCCTGATCGCTACCATCGGTGCGGTGCGCCGGAAACGAATGTCGCTGCTGCTGCTCGGCTTCGGGGTGACGCTGGTCATCGTGGTGACCGCGCTCTGGCCGGTCTATGTGCGCCCGCGCACCGACCCGCCCGCGCCGGCCGACGCCATCTTCGTGCTCGGCGGCGCGCACGACGGCCGGGAACAGCTCGCCCTGCGGCTCGCGCGCGACGGGTTCGCGCCGTGGGTCGTGCTCTCCGACCCCTACACCAACAGCGCCATGCTGAATCGGATCTGCCACGGCGGCTACAGCTTTCGCGTGTCCTGCTTCGATCCCGCGCCGCGCACCACTCGCGGCGAGGGGCGCGAGCTGGCTCGCCTCGCCCGGGCGAACAACTGGCGGCGGGTCATTGTCGTCACCTTCACCCCGCATATCTCGCGCGCCCGCTACATCCTCGGCAAGTGCTGGTCCGGTGAGCTGCTGTTCGCCGACCCGCGGCCGGACCTGTCGGTGGCGCGCTGGGCCTACGACTACGCCTACCAGTCCGCGGGCTATCTCAAGGCTTTCTTCGAGGACTGCTGAGCTGCGCCGACGCGGAACGCCTGGTCAACTGCTGGCGGGTGGCCTCAGTTTGATTTCCGAGGTGAGCGGGCCTACTTTGGGTGCTGGGCGGGCCGGTCGTGGCCTGCGGTAATGCCTCTGGGAGGGCAGATGGAATACGACTGGTCGGCCGCGGATCTGGCCTTCCGGGACGAGGTGCGCGCGTTCCTGGACGCGAAGCTGACGCCGGAGCTACGGCGGGCCGGGCGGCTGGCGACGAGCGTGTACCCCGATCACGAAGCCAGCATGCGATGGCAGCACATCCTGCACGAGCGGGGCTGGGCCGCGCCCGCCTGGCCGGTGGAGTTCGGCGGGCAGCCCTGGAGTCTGACCCAGCACTACATCTTCGGCCGCGAACTCACCCTCGCGGGCGCACCGCTGCTGTCCCCCATGGGGATCCGGATGGTGGCGCACGCGATCATCGCGTTCGGCACCGCGGAACAGAAGGCCTACTTCCTGCCGCGCATCCTCACGGGGGAGGTGTTCTTCTGCCAGGGCTACTCCGAACCGGAATCCGGTTCCGACCTCGCGTCGCTGAGCATGTCCGCCGTCGCCGACGGCGACGACCTGATCTGCACCGGCAGCAAGATCTGGACCACGCACGCCACCGAAGCCAACTGGATCTTCTGCCTGGTGCGCACCGCGCGCGCGGGTAAGAAACAACAGGGCATCACCTTTCTGCTGATCGACATGACCACCCCGGGCATCGAAATCCGCCCGCTGGTCATGTCCTCCGGGGAGGAAGTCCAGAACCAGGTCTTCTTCGACAACGTGCGCGTGCCGAAGGCCAACGTGCTCGGGCAGATCGATGAGGGTTGGACCGTCGCCAAGTACCTGCTCATCCATGAGCGCGGCGGCGCGCTCTCCCCGATGCTGCAGGTCCTGGCCGAAGACGTCGCCACGGCCGCCGCCGACCAGACCGGCCCCGACGGCGGCGCGCTGCTCGACGATCCCGCCTTCGCCCGCAAACTGGCCGAGGCCCGGATCCGCACCGAAGTGCTCGAGATCCTGGAATACCGAACCCTCTCCGCCATGGCGCAGGGCAAGAACCCGGGCCCGGCCTCCTCCATGCTCAAGGTGCTCGGCACCGAATTGAGCCAGCGGCTCACCGAACTGAAACTGGAGGCCGCGGGCCCGCGCGGACGGGTCTACCAGCCGCACGCCACCATGCCGGGCGGTCCGGTCGCCGAATACACCCCGCCCGCCGACGGCTATGTCAGTGGCGCGGACTGGCAGGCGGCCGCCCCGCTGCACTACTTCAACGATCGCGCCGGCTCGATCTACGCGGGCAGCAACGAAATTCAGCGAAACATCCTCGCCAAAGCAGCATTGGGGCTCTGATGGACTTCTCACTCACCCAGGAGCAGGAACTCCTGCGCGCGGCGCTCGCCGGCTTCCTCGATGCCCGCTACGACCTGGAACGCAGCCGGGACGCCGTGAAGACCGGCGCGGGCTGGCAGCCCGAGGTGTGGGGCGGATTCGCCGATGAGCTCGGCATTCTCGGCGCCACCCTGCCCGAGGACGTGGACGGCATGGGCGGCGGGCCGGTCGAGATGATGGTGATCGCCGAGGAACTCGGCCGGGCGCTGGTCGTCGAACCCTACGTCGACACCGTCGTGATCGGCGCGGGTCTGCTGCGCCGCTCGGGCGGCGACCCGGCCGCGGCGGTGCTGCGGGAGATCGGGGCGGGACAGGCGCGCGTCGCCTTCGCCGCGCTGGAACCGGCCTCCGGCCACACCCTGCACGACGTCTCGGTGACCGCGCGGCGCGAGGGTGACGACTGGATCCTGGACGGCACCAAGGTCGTGGTGACCAGCGCGCCGCTGGCGACTCATCTGATCATCGCCGCCCGCACCGCCGGCGCGCGCCGCGATCAGGCCGGGATCTCGCTGTTCCTCCTCGAATTCGATGCCGCGAACCCGCCCGCGGGTCTCGAGGTGCATACCTACCGGACCATCGACGATCGCCCGGCCGCCGACCTCGTCTGCACCGAGCTGCGGTTGCCCGAGACCGCGCTGCTCGGCGCGGCCGGTGAAGCGTGGGCGGCGATCGAACCCACCATCGACGAGGCGATCGCCGCGATCTGCGCCGAAGCCGTCGGCGCCATGAGCAAGGTGCTCGCCGATACGGTCGAATACACCAAACAGCGGCAGCAATTCGGCGTGCCGATCAGCAGCTTCCAGGCATTGCAGCATCGCATGGTGGATATGCACATGGAGCTCGAACAAGCCATCGCCGCAACATATCTGGCGATTTACTCGCTCGGCGGCAATGCCGAGCAGCGGGCGCGGGCGGCGTCCGCGGCGAAAGTCACCATTGCCCGCGCGGCCCGATTCATCGGGCAGAACGCGGTGCAGTTGCACGGCGCAATGGGCATGACCGAGGAATTGGCCATCGGCCATTACTTCAAACGGCTGACGGCCATCGAATCCGAATTCGGAACCAGTGACGCGCATCTCACCCGCTATGCCGGGTTGACCCGCGGCAAATAGCGAAAGAAATCGGCCCCGGATCCGTGCACGGATCCGGGGCCGATTTCTTTTCGCCTAGTTCTTCCGGCCCGGTGCTTTCGCGCCGGACTTGAAGCCGAGCCCACCGGGCTTGGCGGTCGGCGGAGCCGCCGGGGTGCCATTGCCATTGGCGGGCTGTTCCGGCTCGGCTGCCGCGGGCTCAGCCGCCTCGGCTGGTTCCGCGGCCGCCTCGGCCGGAGCAGGCTGGGCCGGAGCCGCCGCGCCCGGAGCCTTCGCGCCGGGGCGCTTGAAGCCGGACTTCATCGCCAGGCCCTTGGCCGCGACAGTCGGCTTGACCTCTTCACCCGTGGTGGAGGCGGGTTCGGCGGCAGCGGTTTCCGCGGCAGCGGGAGCCGCCGGAGCCGGGGCCTTCGCACCGGGCGCCTTGGCCTTACCCTTCATCCCCAAACCCTTGACCGGGGCAGCAGGAGCAGCGGACTCAGCGACCGGGGTCTGCACCGGAGCCGACTCGGCCTTGGCACCAGGCGCTTTCGCGCCACCCTTCATGCCCAGCCCCTTACCCGGAGCCTTCGCCGGACCCTTCATGGCCAAACCCTTGACCGGAGCCGCGGGCTTCTCATCAGCGACAGCCTCGGCCGGAGCCGACTCGGCCTTCGCACCAGGCGCTTTCGCCGCGCCCTTCATACCCAAACCACCACCAGGAGCCTTGGCACCCTTCATCGCCAAACCACCACCAGCAGGCTTCACCGCAGCAACCGGAGCAACAGGTTCAGCGGCAACCGGCTCCGGCTCCGGCTCGGGTTCGGGCTCGGCAACAACCTTCGGCTGCTGCACCACCACCAAATTCTCACCCAGAACCTTCGCATCCACCCGAGTGATCGCATCCAACATCAA